>DAHUXH010000019.1 GCA_027307235.1 Vulcanimicrobiota bacterium
TCAGTACCCCGGCACCGGCTTGATCGACTTCGAGGCGGGCGCTCCGGTGTACAACCACCAGTTCGCGCTGCAATACGGCATCGCGACGCCGAACGGCCGGTTCTCGGACTTCTTCTCGAACACGTCGACGCGCTACGTTCCACAGGCCAACCTTCCCGGCTTCGCGGCTGCGGATCTCGGGCTGTACGCGAGCGCGGGTTACATCGTTCAAAACGACCTGATCAATAACTTCGTCTATCGCTTCGGCAAGGGCAACGATCAGTCGCTGCAATTCCTGACGCGCTGGGCGGGGATCGACGCCTTCGGCAACTACGGCGGACTCGGAGTCTCTGCATATTACCCGAGCGATCCGTTCTTCCTCAATCGCTTCAGCCCCAGGTTCCCGGGCGACCCGAAAATGATCGTCGGCACCCTGCCGAACGGTGCGCCGCTTACCCAAAACGAGGCCTTCTTCCAAAGCGTGATGCCGATTTTGCCGGGTGTTCCCGGACAAAACGCCGGGCTGCTCACGCAGGCTGAAGAGATCAACAACCAACCGCTGGACTTCTTGAAGTTCGGCTACACGCGCAACCTCAACCCGACGACGTTCCTGAACGTCAGCTTTTACAACTGGGGGCTGTTCCAAGGGAACGAAGGCTTCACGAGAGCCATCCGCAGTTCGGATGCGGTTCAGGTCCAGCACACGGGTGGTCGACGGGTCGGATATCTCGGCTCGCTCACGCACGCGTTCGGCTCGAAGCACACGGTCACGCTCGAGGGCAAATGGGAGAACGGCTTCCCGTTCTGGGATGATCAGAACGCTGGTTTCGGGCCGAATACCCTGCTGTTCAACGGCTCTAATCCAACTGCCGATCCGCGTTTTCCGGGTCTCAACGTGGCGACCACGTACCCGATCCTCGACGACTGGTTCCTCCCGAAAGACCCGACGCAGCTTTCCGCCAACGCGGGCGGTCCCGCCACGAATCCGTGCCAAGGTCGGAAGAACGTCGCGGATCCGGTGGGCTGCTATATCCATGACCAAATGGTTGCTAACGGCTTGTGGAACGGGGCGCTCCCGCGCATTCCCACGTTCGGCCTCGGCTACGGCAACGCCGACTTCCAACAGTTTGGCGTTGCTCTGCGCGACCAGTTCTCGCCGACCGATCGCCTGCATCTGGATATCGGCGCACGCATTGACGGCGACAACCAGAAATTCGCGACCAACCCCTTCTCGTCGGATCCGTTCGGCAACCCGTCGGACGTCACACCGTCGAAGATCGGTCCGGCGTTCTTGACGCCGCGCATCATTGAGCCGCGCTTCGCGGCTGCGTATCAGATGGGCGCCAACGACGGCTTGCGGTTCTCCTACGGCCGTTCGGTGAACTTCTTCTTTGCGCAAACCTCGGGCACGCCGTGGCGCATGCCGTCTTTCGATCCGGTTCTGGCCCAGTTAGCTCCGAAAGACTCGTCGGCGCTGCCGGGCTGCGGAAGCGGCTGGCACGGCCCCGGTACCGTCAACGGGCACGCATACGCTGCCAACCCCAACCTGACTTATGCGGGTGCGCAGCAGGGTCCGACTGCGGTTGGCATGTTCTTCCAGTGCAGCACCTACGCGCAGCAGCTGTTCTGGGCGGGCGATCAGCAGTTCGACGCACCGGACCTCGGCGGTTACGGTCCGCCGACGTTCACGAACTTCGACCTCGCGTACACGCACCAGTTCACCAAAGGCCAACTGCGCGGCTGGGGCGTCAAGGTGACCGGCTTCACGCGCCGCGGCTACAACGTCGAGGAAAACACGCTGCTCCAGAACGGCCCGCCGGATCCGGTGACCGGTCAGGTGTCGGCGTCGGTCTTCTCGACGCTCGCCGCCGGCATCGAAAAGACCGCCGGCATCGAGTTCGGTCTTACCACTCCGGACGTTCCGGAAGGCCGCACAGGCTTCAGTGGTTTTGTGACCGCCGACTACATCAACGAGCTCTTGAACGTCCCGCCGGTTGCGGGTTCGGACACGCTTCCGATCATCAATCAGTTCCTCTTCAATTCTGGGGAACTGTTCCACGCCGGCTTCTTGCCGCCGCTCTCAGGTCGTATCGGCCTCACGTACCACACCGCCAGCGGTTGGGCCGTGACGCCGACCCTCGAACTGAACAACGGCTATCCGTTCGGTGTCGGCCAGACAACGCTCGGCTTTATCAATGGTTCGCTGAGCACGCTCCCGCAGAACAACATCAACACGCCGTATGCGGGTCCGACAGGCCCTCAGAACTCGTTCAACGCATCAAACTATGTTGACCCGGCGAATCCGGGCGGTTTGTTGGATCCGAACATCGCAGCGACGCGCGGGTACGACGAGCCGGTCATCGCCGGCCAGAAGTACACGCAGCCGCACGCGCAACTCGACTTAACGCTCGAGTATACGGCGAACCATGTCAACACGTACGGCGTGCAGATCGTGAACGTGTTCAATGACCGTTTCGGCATCCCAGTATCGAACACGGCCTGGCAGCCGGTGTCGACCGGCGTCGGTGGCCCGCTGACCGGTGAGTTCAGCTCGGCATTTCCGGGTACGTCCACCTACATCTCCGGCGCGCGCGACGCATTTGCTCCGTCAGGTGCACGCACGCTGCCATACGTCCATGGATTTGGGCTTGGAACCTCGTTCCAATTCTACTTCCAGCGGCGACTCTAACGGACGGAGGATAGATTGAACCTTAGAAAACACATCCTCGCCGGGCTCGCCGCATCGGCGATACTGGCAGGCTGCTCGTCGGCTTCCAACGTGATCCCGATCAAGACCGTCAATCCGGCGGCCCCTGGTCAGAGTACGCTGCAGTTCAAAGTCGGAACGGCGAATCTCTTTGGCACGGCGACAGGGCTGAACGTCGTTTCAACCCTGCGCCAGCCGAACGGTCTGTCGGCGGTGCTGGTCAGCACTCCGACGATCACCGGCGCGTTCACGCTTCCCGCAGCCAACGGTGCTGCCGGAAGCGGTGCCGATGGATACAGCACCGGTTCAAGCGGTCCCAGCAAACTGGAAATCGCTACCGGTGGGACCATCGAAGGAACGTCTCAAACGGTTCACCCGGGCACAACGACCTGTGATGGCACGTTGCCGTGCGCAGGTGGCATTTCACCCAACGTCACGACGTTTGGGCAGAGCGGTGGCGTGTTCGGTATGGGTCTCCAACCGGCCAACTCCACCATCAACGGTGTCCCGGCCTCATTCGAGCCCTACTCATTCCCGATGTACGATTCCACCGGGAACGGTAACACGATGTGGGGCGGACCGCCTGCGTTCGACCAGCACAAGAACGGCATGGGATTCCGCGACGGACTCTCGCCGCTTGGTCAAGCACAGGGCAACCAGTTGGGTCTGACCGCATTTCAAGTGACGGCCAACCCCGGAACCTACAACATGTCGGTTCAGATCCCAACGGGCTTCGACAACAACGGCAACCCGACGTTCACGACCGTGACGCAATCGGCGACTCTGGCTTCGGCGGCACCGCTGCCGACGGTCACGGCACCGGCCTTGACTTTTGATGGCCAGGGCGGCGCGTCGTTCGTGAGCGGTGCCCTTCCGGCCGGTGTTACGGAAGAATACCTGGAACTGATCGACATCGGTCCGGGTACCGGAGGTCCGAACTGCCAGGGTGCCCTTGGCACGACCGCCTTCCCGGTGTACTACACGATCGTGATTAAGGCTGCCGGAACGGTCACGCTCGGCGATGCCAACGGTCCGAACTCCTCGGCCGGCCAGGGCCCCAATGCCCTGACGCCGAGTCCGTCCATCTGCACCGGGACGCAGAACACCGCGGCGCTCGGCGCAGCGTCGCCTGGGGATACGGTCCTGACCTACCTGATCGGGTTCGACTACGACGCGTTCGGCGCGTCGTATCCGAACAGCAACGGCAGCAACACGCCGTTGTCGGGTATCTCGGGTCAGGCCGACATCACGATCTCGGCGCCGGTGAGCAACGTCTCACCCTAAAAACCAACCAACGTCCGCCGGGCGGACAACCAAGAAAAGGGGAGCGGATACGCCGCTCCCCTTTTTCTTTGGCGCTGAAACCCCGATCGGACGGAATGGGTACGGTACGTACGATATGCGAATTCGATCGACGACGATTCTCGCCGTGCGACGCGATGGGCGCGTCGCGATCGCGGGCGACGGCCAGGTCACCTTTGACAAGACGATCATGAAGCACGGGGCGCGCAAGGTGCGCCGCATCGCGGGCGGGCAAGTGCTCGCGGGCTTCGCCGGCTCAGCCGCCGACGGCATCACCTTGCTCGAGAAATTCGAGAAGAAGTTCAACGAGTACAAAGACATCACGCGCGCGTCGGTGGAGTTGGCCAAGGACTGGCGTCAGGATCGGGCGCTGCGCCGCCTGGAGGCGTTGCTCGTCGTCGCCACGCCCGACCATCTCTTCGTGCTCTCCGGTACCGGGGACGTGATCGAGCCCGATGAGGGCATCGCTGCGATCGGCAGCGGCGGCCCCTACGCGCAAGCGGCTGCGACTGCGTTGATGCGCTCGACCGGCCTCTCTGCCGAAGAGATCGCGCGCGCCGCGCTCGACATCGCTTCGGAGATCTGCATCTACACCAACAAAGACATCGTGGTGGAGGTGCTTCCATGACCGCGACCTTGAACGCGGCCGAGATGACGCCCCGGCAGATCGTCCGCGAACTCGACAGCTTCATCGTGGGGCAGGGCAATGCCAAGCGCGCCGTCGCGATCGCGATGCGCAATCGATACCGGCGCGCGCGCGTGCGCGAAGACCTGCGCGATGAGATCACGCCGAAAAACATTTTGATGATCGGTCCGACCGGCGTCGGCAAGACCGAGATCGCGCGGCGTCTGGCCGCCATCGCCGGCGCGCCGTTTGTCAAAGTCGAAGCGACCAAGTACACCGAGGTCGGCTACGTCGGGCGCGACGTCGAGTCGATGATTCGCGATCTGGTCGAGCACGCGGTGCGCATGGTGACCGATGAACGCCGCACGGAAGTCAAGGAACTCGCGCAACGGCAAGCAGTGGAGCGCATCATCGACGCGCTCTATCCTGAAACGCGGCCGCCGTCACCGCCGAGCGGCAATCCGTTTGCCGCCACGCTCGGTTCCATTTTCGGCAACGCGCCCAGCCCCACGCCCGCGCAGAGCGCCGCCGCAACGCCGAGCGCCGACGCGCAACGCACGCGCGATCAAGCCCGCGAGGAGATCGAGCGCGGTTTCTACGATGTGCGCTTGATCGAAATCGAAATCGAAGAAGCGCCGTCGCTGCCAATCGGGATGATCGGCGGCAACATGGACGGCGGCATGCAAGGCGGCGACATCGGCGAGATGCTGGGCGGCATCCTTCCCAAGCGCCGCTCGAAAAAGCGCGTCACGGTCGCCGAGGCGCGGCGCATCTTCGAACAAGAAGAAGCCAACAAGCTGATCGACATGGACGCGGTCAAACGCGAAGCGATTCGCCGCGCCGCTGAGGACGGTATCGTCTTCATCGACGAGATCGACAAGATCGCCGGACGCGAAGGCGCGCGCGGCGGGCCGGACGTGTCGCGCGAAGGCGTGCAACGCGACATTCTTCCCATCGTCGAAGGTTCGACGGTGAATACCAAGCACGGTGCGATCAAGACCGATCACGTGCTCTTCATCGCTGCCGGCGCGTTTCACATCAGCAAGCCGTCCGATCTCATCCCCGAACTGCAAGGGCGCTTCCCGATTCGCGTCGAGCTCGAGTCACTGACGGCCGATGACTTCAAAACGATTCTGACGCAGCCGCGTAACGCGCTCACACAGCAGTACCGGGCGCTGCTCGCCACCGAGAATGTCATGCTCGACTTCACCGAAGACGGCATCGATCAGATCGCGCGCTACGCGATGGAAGTGAATGAACGCAGCGAGAACATCGGTGCGCGCCGGTTGCATACGGTCTTAGAAAAAGTGCTTGAAGACGTGAGCTTCGACGCGCCGGAACAATCCGGCTCGGTGACCATCGACGGCGCCTACGTGCGCGAGCGTTTGGCGGACGTCGTTCAAAGCGCGGATTTGAGCGCGTACATTCTGTAGTTCGCGCTACTCGACGTTCGTCGTCGCCGGGGTCGCGGCGCCGATGGTTCCCGTCGCGATCAGGAGCTGAGCGCCGTAGTAGGTGACGAGCACGCTCAGATCCAGGTGCGCGATGCCGGCCGCCGGCACGAAGTGCCCAAAGGCCAGCGCCGCATCCGAGATCAAGAAGAAGACGCCGCCCGCGGCGATGGATTGGGCCATCGCGGCGGGCGCTTTTCCGATGGTGTTGAGCGCGAAGCCAGCCATCGCCGCGAGCACGATCGCATACGCGGCGGTGGGGACGGCAAAGCCTCCCAAATGCGGCCACAGATACCACACCAGACCAGCGGCGGCCGCCGCGTAGGGCAACGCGAGCAGCGGGATGCGCCGCACGAGGCCGCGCGCGCTTCCAATCCGCGCGAAGGCATACACATAACACAGATGCATCCCGGCAAAACATGCCAGGCCGACGAGCAGGGCTTGATCGTTCGAGCGTTCGAGCGCGATGTCGCCGATGGCCGCGAGCAGCAGCCCGCGCGAGAGCGCCCGCGTCGACGTGGTTCCGACGTTCATGCTCGCGAACGCAAGCGCCAGCGCCGGAATGGGCTTTGCGACGTGCGCGACAAGCGAGGGCCAGCCGAGCCACACAGCAAGCAGCTCGACGATACTAGCGGCGCAGGCGATGGCGACCGGGACAAGCATCGTGTACCTTTCGTGGGTTCGCTCGTAGGGCACAAATGCCCCTCGGCGTATTTACAGGTCCATGGCCTACCTCCGGGAGATCATCACCGACGGTCACCCGACCCTTCGGAAAGTCGCAAAAAAAGTCAAACCCGACGAGATCGCCGATCCGCTGTTTCAGCAGTTGATCGACGACATGTTCGCGACGATGTACGCGGCGCCGGGCATCGGTTTGGCCGCGCCGCAGATCAACGTCTCCAAACGCATCTTCACCATCGACCTACAGGACGAGGAAGACGACCACGGTCCCTTCGTCGTCATCAATCCGAAATACGAGCTGACCGACGGTGAGATCGAGTCCACGGAGGGGTGTCTGTCCGTTCCCGGATATGTCGGTGAGATCACGCGCTTCGAACGCGTCGCGGTCAGCGGCCTCGACCGCGAGGGAAAACGGATTCGCCTGGAAGGCGACGGCCTGTTCGCTCGCTGCCTTCAGCATGAGATCGATCACCTCAACGGGCTGCTCTACATCGATCGCGTGAAGAACTTGCGCGAAGCCACCACGGAAGACGAGCACGAGGCGCTTGAAGAAGCCTCGACGCTACCCTAGGAGCACGTGAAGACATTATTTTTCGGCACGAGTGAATTCGCCGTGCCCAGCCTTCGCGTCGTTGCGCAGCATACGACGCTGATCGGCGTGATCACGCAGCCGGATCGTCCGTCGGGGCGCGGGCAGAAGCTTCACCCGACGCCGGTCAACCTCGCCGCGCAGGACCTCGGCGTGCGCGTCTACCGGCCGATGCACTTGGACGCCGTCGTCGAAGAGATGTCGAAAGGATCGCTCGATCTGATCGTGCTCGCCTCGTACGGCAAGATACTCCCGAAAGCCATTCTCGACGTACCGCGTCTGGGCGCGCTCAACGTGCATCCGTCGCTCTTGCCGAAATATCGCGGTGCGACGCCGATTCAGAGCGCGCTTGCGAACGGTGACACCGAAACCGGCGTTTCGATCATGATGATGGACGCGGGCATGGATACCGGCAACATCGTGGTGCAAGAGCGCGTCGACATTCTCGCGACCGACGATTACGGCACCTTGCACGACCGGCTCGCTGAGGCCGGCGCACGGTTGCTCGTTCGCGCGCTCGCGTTGGCAGAAGAAGGCAGACTGACATCGCACCCGCAGCGCGGCGCAGCATCGGTGACCAAACCGCTGCGAAAGGACGACTTGCGTATCAATTGGTCGTGGCCGGCGCGCCGCATCGTCAACGTCGTGCGTTCGCTTTCACCCAAGCCGCTTGCGCGCGCGTCGCTGGACGACGACACGGTGGTGAAGGTCGTGCGCGCGTCGGTCTCCGACCTTCCGGCGCGCGACGTTCAGATCGGCGGGGTGTTTCGCGCTCCGTGGGGCGCGCTGCTGGTGCGGACCGGCGACGGAACGCTCTGCATTGAGGAACTCATCGCACCCAATCACAGCCGCGAAACGGGTACGGAATATCTTGCCCGCATCAACTTTCGCAAGATGCTCGAATCGTGAACGCGCGCGAAGTCGCGCTGCTCGTCGTGCGCGACGTGTTTCCGTCGCCGGGCGACGCGCTCGAGCGCGGCGCGCAGGAAGCGTTGGACTACCGGCTGCGCCGTAGCGATTTGGAACCGCGTGACCGCGCGTTCGCCACGGAGCTGGCATACGGTGCGATCAAGATGCGCCGCGCACTCGACTGGTATCTTGCGCCGTTTCTCGGCGACCGCGTCAAGACGCTCGCGCACGCCATCCGTGAAGTGCTGCGTTTGGCCGTCTACGAACTCGTCTACACCCGCGCCGACGAGCACGCCGCCGTCTTCGAATGGGTCAACGTCGCCAAACGCTACGGCCACCGTGGAACGACCGGTCTGGTCAACGCCGTACTTCGCAGCTTCTTGCGCGAGCGGCCGCCGGAGCCGGCCCGCGAGCATTTCGACGACGACGACACCTACCTTGGAACCCGCCATTCCCTGCCGACCTGGCTCGTCCGGCAGTGGCGCGTGATGTTCGCCTCAGACGAGGCCGGCGAAGGCAGACTGGAAGCGATCTGCGCGGCGGTCAATGAACCGGCGCGTGCCTGCGCGACCGTGAACCGGATGCGCGCGCCCGTCGAGGACGTGCTCGACGCCTTCACCGGCGCCGGATTGCACGCGCGCAGGTCGGCGTTCGTCGAGGAGTCGCTGCTGGTCGACGAGCCCGGCGCGCTGCACGCGCGCGAATCGGCGGCGTCGGGCGGCTGGTGGGTGCAATCGGAATCTTCGGCGATGGCGGTCGACGTGTTGAACCCGCAGCCGGGAGAAGCCGTGCTCGACGTGTGCAGCGGACGCGGCAACAAGGCGCTGCAGATCGGGGCCCGGATGGCGGGCGACGGCACCCTGCACTGTCTGGAACGCGACGAACGCAAGGCAGGTGTGCTCGGCGAGCGGCTCATCGAGGCGGGCATGGCGGCCTCCGTCGTCGTCGGCGACGCAACCGCAGTCGAGCTTGCGCCGGGCCTGCGGTTCGACCGCGTGCTCGTCGACGCGCCCTGCTCGGGCGTCGGCGTGGTCGGCAGGCATCCGGAGGCGCGGTGGAGGAAGCGACCCGATGATGGTCTGCGCCTGGCGGCGACGCAGCGAGCCTTGCTCGAAGCCATGGCTGCGCGCGTGTTCGCGGGCGGTGCGCTCGTTTACGCGGTGTGCTCCACCGACCCGCGCGAAACGAGGGAGGTCGTCGATGCGTTCGTGCGCGCCAACGGCTTCGAACGCGGTTTGATTCCGGACCGGTACGAGCCGTTCTTGACCGAGCAGGGCGACGTGCTGGTGCCGCCCGGCATCGAGGGACGCGACGGCTTCTACATCGCGCGCTTGGAGCGTCCGGCGTGAGCTGGCTTGCGCGGATCGAGCAGACGTGTGCGTCGTTCATCGAGCGCACCTTTGCCAAAACGTTTCCGAGCGACCTGGAACCGGCGCAGATCGCGCGCAAGCTCGTTGCCACCATGGAGGCGAAGACCGCGCGCAGCGACGGGCAGATGAGCGCGCCCGGCCGCTACGACGTGCGCGTCGGCCCGCAAGATTTCGTTCGGCTGGAATCACACCGGCCGTACCTCGAGCGCGAATGGGCGCAGATGCTGCGCGAGATCGCGGGCCAGGTCGGGATCGTATTTACCGACGGCGAGCCTTCAGTGCGCCTGTCCGTGCAAAACGGCATTCCTATGGGAACCGTTGAGGTAGCGCCGTTCGACGACGGTGAGGAGACGCGCTCGACGTCGAAGCGTCCGCTCGCGCTGCAATTGCGCATGGTCGAAGGCGTGCCCGAATATGGTACCTATCCGTTGCAGAAGCTGACGCGTATCGGCCGCAGTGAGGAGTGTGACGTGATGCTGGTCGATCCGGCGGTCTCTCGCCATCATGCCATTATCGAACTCGAAGACGGCGTCGCCACCGTTCACGATCTCAACTCCACCAACGGTACGCTCGTCAACGGGGTGAAGGTCGAATCGCGCCGGCTCGAACCCGACGATGTGATCGCGATCGGCAAGACGTCACTGCGATTGGAGGCGGTCGGCGGATGACCGACGCAGCCGCTCATCTGCGCGTCGGATCGCTTGAGGTCATGCTGGCGTTCGGCGCGATCGCGCTGCTCGCATCGCAGCCGCGACGGCGCGTCGCGCGCGAGCACGCCGTCGTCGAACCGCTGCGCGTGACGCTCGACATCGTCGAACGCGGCGGGGTGCGAACCTTTGCGGGATTGTGCCCGCTCGTGATCGGCCGCGGCAAGGACGCTGCGCTCGCCCTGAGCGACGTCGAGGTCAGTCGCGCGCATGCGCGCATCGACGTCGAAGACGACGTGCCGTTCTTGCGCGATCTGGGCAGCCGCAACGGCACGTTCTTGAACGGCGCGCCGGTGAGCGGCGCGATCGAAGTGCGCGTCGACGACGAAATCGACGTCGGTGCGACGCGCTTGATCGTGCGGGAGATCGAACGATGGGTCTAGCCATCCGCGGTGATCGCGCGGCGTCGCTGGACACGGTGCTGATCGGCGGAGTACGCCTGCTGGCCGTCGCGCGCGGAACCGGAATGGTCGATGGAATCCCCGTCGCACGCGACGTGCTTGCACGCCTGTATCGCGAATGCGACCGGCGCGCTCGCGTGAGCGGAGCGAGAGGCGTGCCCGGCATCGACCGCTGGGTGCGCGTGCTCGCCGCCGCCGTCGAGCGCGTCAATGCCGACGTGTATGCGCGCAGCGCCGCGCACGAAGACTATGTCCCGGCCACGGCGTCGTTGACCGCCGCCGTCGTGATCGGACACCGCGCGATCGTGGCGCATGCCGGAACGACTGTGGCGATGCTCGCGCGTACGTCGTGCATCGTCGGACTGACCGCCGAGGATGCGGTCGGCGAGCCTGACGCCGCACGCATCGTCTTGCGCTCCATCGGCGCGCAAGCGCGTCTCGAACCGTCGATCCGCACGGTGGCGCTCGAGACAGGCGATGCATTGATTCTCGCGGATTGCCGCCCGCAGCGCGACGCCGATCGGCGCCGCGTCGCGTCGGCGGTTCTGACCGACACCGGCGGCGACGGCTTGATCGTGGTGCGCATCGCATCGGTGGAGCACACCGTCGAACCTGCGCCGCACGGCGGCTCGAACGCTTTCCTGCGCCTCATGCACGCGATGCGCGCGCTGCTGCATCTGGGATGAACGTGCTCGCGCTCGGAACGCGGCGCTTGTTGCCCATGCTGGTCGCGCTCGGTGTCAGCGCGTTCGCGTTGTCGCTCGTGCCCTCGCCATTGCTCGCGCCAGGGTGGGTGTTCGCGGCGATTGCTCTGCTGGCGCTCGCGTGGGCGCTGGTGCAACCGCTCGACACTGAACGCGACGACTATCTGCCGCCGCTCGCGGTCGCGCTCGGCGGCCTTGGCCTCGCCGTGGTCGCGCGAATTGCGCCGCAACTCGCGCAGCGGCAAGCGATCTGGGCGATCGTCGCGCTCGCGCTCGTCGTCGTCTTGGCGCCGCAGCTCGCGCGGTTCCGGCAACTGGCGTCGTTCAAATACCTGTGGATCGTGGCGTCGTTTCTGCTGTTTCTCGGGCTGCTTGTGTTCGGCCGCGAAGTCAACGGTGCGAAACTTTGGATACAAGCCGGTCCGCTGCAGTTCGAGCCGGTCGAAGTCATCAAGCTGTTCATCGTATTCTTTCTCGCCGCGTATCTTGCCGAGACCGCCGACGTGATCGCGGCCGCACCGCCGTGGTCGCTGCGCGCTAACGCCAAGTACCTCGGCCCGCTGTTCCTGGGGTGGGGCGCCTCGATGGCGATTTTGGTGTTGCAGCGCGACCTCGGGATGGCCGCTCTGCTGCTATTCGTCTTCGCGACGATGCTCTACGTGGCGACGCGCCGCATTGACATCGTCCTCGTCGGCCTCGTGATCTTCGGCTTGGTCGCGTGGTTCGCGATGCATCACTTTGCCTACGTTCACACGCGTGTCGGTACGTGGCTCAACCCGTTCGCCGATCCGCTCGGCAAGGGGTTCCAGGCCTCGCAAGCTTACTATGCGCTCGCGGCAGGCGGACTGTTCGGCAGCGGATTCGGACTGGGTACTCCGACGCTGATACCGGATGTCTCGACCGATTACGTCTACGTGGCGATTGCCGAGGAGTTCGGCTGGATCGGAGCCATGCTGGTCATTGCGACGTATTTCGCGCTCGTGCGCCGCGCGATCGGCGTGGCGCGTGAACAGCCCGACCTCTACGCGAAACTGCTCGCGACAGGTCTGGCTGCAACGCTCGGTTTTCAGGTGTTTGTGATCGTCGGCGGCAACATCGGGCTGTTTCCGCTCACCGGCATCACGCTGCCGTTCGTCTCGTACGGCGGCAGCTCACTCGTCGCCAACGCCGTGCTCATCGCATTGCTGTGGGCGATCAGTTCGCGACCACGATGCGCATCTGGGGCTGGATAGGCTGGGGCGCCCTCGCCCTCTTCGGCGCGTGGGCGATCGTGTACGGCGCATTGACGAATGGAGCGAGCGCGCAATCGCATGAGGCTCCGCGCGCGCGGCCGCTGGTGCGCGAGGTCATCGCGGCGGTGCGCGCACCGGCCGATGCGCTGCATGACCCGTTCGCGCAAGATGACGTCGTTGTCGAACGCATCGCCACCACCCACGGAATCTCCAACACCGGTTCGATCGTCGTCGCGATCGCCGAATGCGGGCGCAATGCCGCGCTCGACGATCTCGCCGTGGCGCTGCCGTTTCCAGCGGTACTGATCGTCGATCCAAACGGGCGCGACGCAAAACGGGCGGCGACGCTTGCCTACGATCGCGGGAAGGCGGTCTACGTGCAGACCGACGATGTTCCGCCTGAGAGCGTTCTTGCGCAATGGCGACGTGAGTTCGCCCGTTTCGACGGCATCGCGTCGCTGCGATGGGAGGGCGCGAGCGCGCGTCTGGGCGGCTCAGGCATCGCATTTTTTGACGAGCGCGGCGACGCGGATGCGATGCGTTTCGGGGCGGACGGCGTCGCGCTGCTGCGCCGCGATGTCACCATCGACGATCGCTCGGAGCAGGGGTACATCGGCTATATGCTGCATCAGGCCTTTCAGTCGGCGCATCGCGTCGGCCGGGCGGTTGTCTTCGCGCGAGCGCAGGGCGCGACGCTGCGGGTCTTGGGAGAGAGCGCCGCAGCCGCCGCATCCGACGGCATCACCTTCGAAGATTCCCCATAGCCTCACCACTCGCAACGGAAAGGACATCATGTCAAAACTGATTGCATGCGCACTGCTGTTGGGTGCCACACTGCTCCCCGCGAGCGCCGCGCCGACGCCCGCGTACCATGTCGCGCACCGCTTCGTGCTGGGCGGCGACGGCGGCTGGGATTACCTCACGTTCGATCCGGTGGGCAACCGGCTGTTCATCTCGCGCTCGACGCGCGTCATGGTCGTCGATCCGGTGAAGGGCTCGCTGATCGCGGAGATTCCCAACACGCCCGGCGTCCACGGCATCGCGCTCGCGCAGGACTTGGGCAAGGGATTTACGTCCAACGGACGTGACAACAGCGTGTCGGTCTTCGATCTCAAGACGCTGCAGACGACCGCGAAGGTGAGCATCAACGCCAAGAACCCGGATGCGATTCTCTACGATGCGGCGTCGAAACGCGTGTTCACGTTCAACGGCGGCAGCAACGATACGACGGTCATCGACGCGACGACCAACACCGTCGCCGCCACCATCCCGCTCGGCGGAAAGCCCGAGTTCGCCGTGGCCGACGGCAAGGGCATGGTGTATGACAACATCGAGGACACCAACGAGATCGTGGCGATCGACGCGAACAAGGCTGCCGTCACGGCACGCTGGCCGCTCGCGCCGTGCACGTCGCCGTCGGGCCTGGCGATGGATCGCCAGAATCGCCGGTTGTTCGTTGCATGCGACAACATGATGGCGGTGGTCGATGCCGACAGCGGTAAGGTGATCACGACGCTGCCGACCGGACCGGGAACCGATGCCGCTCGCTTTGACGCAAGCACGAATCTCGCATTCGCGCCCAACGGCGGCAACGGCACGCTGAGCGTCATTCACGAAGACGGACCCAATGCGTTTTCGGTTGTCCAAACGGCGAAGTCGGAACGATTCGCACGCACGATGGCGCTGAACCCGAACACGCATGACGTGTACCTGGTGACCGCCGACATTCAAACGATTCCGGGAGCCGCCGGCGCGCGCCCGCAGCGCATGATCAACCCCGGCTCGTTCGCCGTTCTGGTCATGAGCCCATAACGACAGTCTCCTGTTCGCGGTGGCGGCTACGCCGCCGCCGCGAACTCATGCGTGAACAGACGTTCCACATAGCCGAACATGAACGGGTCGATGCGCGCCAATCGAGCGCGCGTCGCCCGAGGCCACGGTGATGCCGCATCGTTCGCTTCGACATACGCTCGAATGCACTCGGCAAAATACTCGTCGATGCCCGTTGCAGCATAGGGCGTGACGAACATTTGCGCGGCGGCGAACGCGGCGCGCACTTTCGGATCGATGCCCGAGCGATAGACGCCGCCGCCGAGCGCGCAGTCAAGCGCGTGGCCGAATTCGTGCGCGACCGTCATCGCGCTATGCGAACGCAAGTAGACGGTGCGCTCTTCCACGACGAAGAGCCCGGCGGGTGAGGCGGGCCAGTCGTCGACGTCGATGTTCAAGCGCGCAAGCGCAGGCGATGCGCCGCGGTACGTCTGCCCGGCAGCGAGCACAACCACACGCGTGCCGAACCGATGCGCGAAACGCAGCGCCGGAGCGCCGAACCGTTCCAGCGTGCGAATCACGGCCGACGCGCGAACCGCACCGCATTCCACCAACAATGAAGCCGTCGAAGTCCCGCACTCGTCCATCCGGACGAACCTACCGCACGCATGTGAACCACCGATGTCCAGGCAATGTCCGAATTACCCGCAGTACTGAATCTGGTGACAAACGATAAGAAATGGCGAAACAAACTCGCGCCGACAGGGCCGGATTCAACCAAAATCTTTCAAAATCACAGGCTTGAGGCGATCGGCTCATGAGCCGTTTCTCTTTTTGGCGCGCTGTCGATAGGCGGCGTATAGTCGGTGCATAGCTGAACGTGCCGCGATGAACCCGCGTTCACCATGAGTCCGCGGCGTTCACGACTTGCAATAGGGAGCGGGGCCCTTTTGATCACTGCGTGCTTGACCATCTCCTCTCGTCGTCCACTGTGCCCCCAACCCAGGCGGCAAGGACGTTTCCCTGCGGCACGAGCTTCTTTGAGAAAAGAGTATCTATGCCACAACTTGAGGACATCGTCGAGGGTAGTGCGAGGCCGGTTGTAGCGCGCGACATGCCGGTGGCCAGTCTCGTGGACCGCGTCGGATTTTCGCCAATCGAACTTCCACCGCTGCGCATGCGCCCCGGTGCGCCGCCCGACAACCCACGCTTGCGCGAGCGCGCCCTTGGTTGAAGATCGTCTCTTCGGCAGCAAGTACAAGAAAATCGCACCGTTGCGCATCGCCGCGCTCGCCCAGATGCGGCGATGATGAATCAGATGAAGGCCGGAGCGCCGACGGTTTCGATGGCGAGCAACTGGGTTCAACTCGGGCCGCTTTGACTGCCCGATTTGGGCGGAAATCCACAGTTATCCGTGGCTCCGGTTTCAGGGCCTATCCCAACGAACGCCATTGAATGCCTCAGTGAGAAACTGCAAGGCATTCCAGCGACTGATGGGACCGTTCCGCTTGAAGGGGGCCGAAAGGCCGAAAGCGATCGGGACTCCCCAGGATGTGGCGTAGTGGTTAGCGTGCTCCACTCTACAATATGCAGCGGGGAAGCATGGAGCGGCACCTCGCCGAATGAACGTATCGCCTTGGAAGACTTGTAACGCATTTAGAGTGGTGGTGTAAAGCGTGCGACTCCTTATCGTACATCTTAGCGATCTCCATGTTCAAGCATCGGAAGACGGGGTTCTTGCTAGGGCGCGGCTTATCACCGATGCGATTCGTAGCCGAAATGAGGCAGCCGACCTTATTTTG
Source organism: Vulcanimicrobiota bacterium (assembly GCA_027307235.1). Taxonomy (GTDB): domain Bacteria; phylum Vulcanimicrobiota; class Vulcanimicrobiia; order Vulcanimicrobiales; family Vulcanimicrobiaceae; genus DAHUXH01. The sequence continues at coordinate 16,230 of DAHUXH010000019.1, forward strand.
TGCGTCGTAAGCGGCGATATCTCTTTTTCGGGAAATGTGGAACAATTCGATCTCGTTAGGACATTCTTATCTAGTATCGCAGCGCCGTTTGACGGAGCCATGCGCTTTGCGTTAGTCCCTGGCAATCATGACGTAGACTTCGGTCAAGCAAATGCCGCACGCGACGCCCTCCTTAAGACCGTGTTGCAAAGTCCCAGTGAGAAGATAGATGAGAGTATACTTGAAATTCTTGCCGGGCCCCAGCGGCAGTTTTTTGCGTTTCGAGATAGCATGCTTCACGGCGGCAAGGTCACCGGAGACGTAGCAGCCTATGCCTATGAGTTTAGTGCGGGTTCCGGTGAGCGCGTGGTTGTGCGCTGCCTAAACTCGGCGTTGTTGTCCTCATTAAAGGAGATGCCAGGGTCTCTCGTGCTGGCCTCGCAAGTCGCGGATCGTCTTGCACGCGAATGCTTCACAATAACGGCATTTCATCACCCGTACAATTGGCTGAATCCGGCGTCTAAGAAAATCGTTCGAGTTCTAGAGGATACCTCCGACATAATCCTCACGGGGCACGAGCACGAGCATGAGCGCAGCGTTAAATATAGGCCAGAATCGTATACTTCGACGACGTATATCGAGGCGGCTGCATTGCAGCGGCACGACGGAAGCGGAGATAGCGCCTTTAATGTGCTGCTAGCCGACACCGAGTCTGCGAGCTATAGGTTTTATCACTTCGAATGGGATGGCAATATCTATACTTCTGCGAGCATCGTAGCCGAATGGGAGCCTCTGCCGCTTCAATCCGCGCGCAGTAGCGGCTTCGGAGAGGTGACAGCGGACTTTTCAGTATGGCTAAATGATACGGAAATTCCCGGTGAAGCGAAGCGCGGAAAACGGACTCTGTCCGATATCTTCCTTTACCCCAAC
>DAHUXH010000003.1 GCA_027307235.1 Vulcanimicrobiota bacterium
GTTGCTCAGGCGTAAGTTTCTGGTTCAAAGATTCCATCGGGTCCCTTCGCTTGCGCTTCATAGCGCTGGAATTGGACCGCAGAGGCACCGACCCCCGGCAGGAGGGCGGCGCCACTTTTACACACTTTTCCGGGCACTACCTATCTGTGCGACGGCAAACGCGGCGCGTACCTTTGGGGCGATGCCCGAGCGAACTCCCATCCGGACGAACCTACCGCACGCATTTGAACCACCGATGTCCAGGCAATGTCCGAATTCGCCGCAGTATGACTGTCGGTGGGCCGCAGTTCGTTCCTCTGGCAGATCACATCGCATAGGTGCCGGATCGACAACGGGCGTCGCGCCGATCGGGCGCGTTGTTCAGATTACGCGGGTGCGGTCGTACTCGCGCATGAGGCGCAGGTGCCGTCGAGCGAGAGATGCACGCTGCGAATGCGCCGTCCTGATGCACCCGCCAGTTTGGCTGCGAGTTCGTCGGAAAGATTGAGATCGACGTCTTCGATGCGACCGCAGAGCGTGCAGTGGAAATGCGCATGCGGCGGCGAGGCGGGTTCGAAGACGGCGCGCGTGGCGCCCGGCAGGTGAATCTCGCTGACGAGTCCGGCATCGCGCAGGCGCGCGAGCGCGCGGTAGACGGTGGTGAAGCCGATGCCCGGTTTGCGCGCGCGGACCATCGCATACACGTCGTCCATCGAGATGTGACGGCCGACGCCGCTCGATTGAACCACGTCATAGACCAGCCGGTGGTTCAGCGGCAGTTTGGCGAGGACGGCGGGCGCATCCATGACGCCCTGATTCTAGCACGGAGCGCTCCCGCCCCGTGCGTCAACGGTCGCCGGCTCCTGCCGCCGGACGGTGGCCGGGGCGGCCCCCGCGAACGTTGCCGTCGTGAGCCTGAAGACGTACGCGCGTAAGCGCGATTTCTCGAAGACTCCCGAACCCGCGGGCCGCAAGGCCCCACATGGCAAGCATCTGCGCTTCGTCATTCAGAAACACCACGCGACCCGGCTGCACTACGATTTTCGCCTGGAAGTCGACGGGGTGCTGGCGTCCTGGGCGGTGCCGAAGGGGCCCTCACTGCTCCCCGCCGACAAACGCCTGGCGATGCACGTCGAGGATCACCCGATGGAGTACCGCACCTTCGAAGGGGTCATCCCGCCGGGCAATTACGGCGCGGGCGAAGTCATCGTCTGGGACGAGGGCACCTACACGCTCGCGGAAGGGACCGATCCGGCGCACGAGATCGCACACGGCAAGATCAAGTTCTCGTTGAAGGGCAAGAAGCTCCACGGTTTGTTCTCACTCGTCAAGATTCACCGGCGCAACGACGAGGAATCGGGCGAACCGTGGCTGCTGATCAAAGATCACGACGACTACGCGATCACGCACGCGATGCCCGAGCTTGACGACGTCTCGGCACGATCGGGGAAGACGCTCGCCTCGCTCAAGAACGACCCGGGCGCCGCGCAGTGGATATCGGGAAAGAAGAAATCCGCCGTCAAGCGCGATCCGCACCCGGCACACGCCGATCCGTTTCCGACGATCACGCAGCCGATGCTCGCGACGCTCACCGACCGGCCCTTCGACGACGACGATTGGCTCTTCGAGATCAAATGGGACGGCTATCGCGCGATATGCGCCGTCGACAAGCACGGCAAACTCTCGCTCACCTCGCGCAACGGACTCGATTTCTTGCCGCAGTTTCCGGAACTCGCCGATCTCGCGCAGGCGTTCACATCGGCGCCGATCATCGTCGACGGTGAGATCGTCAGCCTCGACGCGGCCGGTCGATCCTCGTTTCAGCGATTGCAGGGCAGCTTCAATCGCCGCCGTCCGAGCGCACGCAACACGGCGGCCGACGCCGGGCCGCTGACGTTCGCCGCGTTCGATCTGCTCTATGCCGAAGGACGCGATCTTCGCAAAGAACCGCTCGAAGAGCGCAAGGCGCTCCTAGAACGATCGATCGCCGACGAGGCGCTGGTGCTCTATTCCAAACACATCGTCGGCCGAGGCACGGCGCTCTTCGAGCAGGCGCGCAAGAAACACCTCGAAGGCATCATCGCCAAGAAGCGCCGCTCGCCGTATCAGATGCGCCGCAGCCGCGATTGGTTGAAGATCAAGATCGCGCATGCCATCGAGTGCGTGATCGGCGGCTACACCGAGCCGCGCGGCAGCCGCAAGGGTTTCGGCGCGCTGATCCTCGGACTCTACGACGGCAAGCAGTTGCACTATGTCGGCCACGTCGGCACCGGTTTCGACACCAAGACGCTCGCGCAGATGAGCAAGCACCTGCGAACCCTGGAAGTCGAACGCTCTCCGTTCGCCGGTGACGTTCCCGCGAATGCGCCGACGCATTGGGTGAAGCCCACGCTCGTGGCGGAGGTTCGCTACGGCGAGTGGACGCGCGACGGCATTCTGCGTCATCCGGTCTTTCTTGGGCTGCGCGTCGACAAAGACGCCAAGAGCGTGACGCGTGACGTCGTCGTCAAACACCAGGAGGTGGTGTAGTGGCCAAAGAGGTGCGTGAGATCGTCGAAGTTGCACACCGCAAGCTGTCGGTCTCCAACCGCGACAAGGTGCTGTGGCCCGCCGACGGCTACACCAAGGGTGATCTCATCGACTACTATCGCGGGGTCGCGCGCTATCTCGTGCCGCATCTGCGTGACCGGCCGCTGACGCTCGAACGCTTTCCCAACGGCATCGACGGCGAGTCGTTCTTCGAAAAACAGGTGCCGCGCGGCGCGCCGGAATGGGTGAACACCGTTCGCGTGCCCTCGCACGCCGAGCATCGCTCGCACATCGAGTACATCGTCTGTAACGACGAGCCGACGCTCGTCTACTGCGCCAACCTGGCGGCGATCGTGCTGCATGCGTGGACGTCGCGCGTGCAATCGCTCGATAACCCGGATTTCGCGCTCTTCGATCTCGACCCGTGGGAAGGATGCACGCTCAAGACGCTCGCCACGGTCGCGCTTCGGTTGCGTGACGCGCTCTCGGAGATCGGCATGAGCCCGCTCGTGAAGACCTCGGGCGCGACCGGCATGCACGTCGTCGTGCCGCTCGACCCGGTCTACGATTACGAACCGATCAAGCAGTTCGCCGAGATCGTGTCGCGTCACGTCGCGCTGCTGCTGCCCGAGCAGACCACGCTGCAGCGCATGACCGCCGCGCGCTCGCCGAAGACGGTCTACCTCGACTACGTGCAGGTCGGCAAAGGGAAGACCATCGTGCCGCCCTTCGTCGTCCGCGCCCGCCCCAAGGCGCCGGTGTCGATGACGCTGGCCTGGGAGGAGGTCGAGGAGTTTGCGGCCTCCCGAACGCAGAATCCAACCACGGCATTCTCGCGCTGGACGATCAAGAATGCACTGCGCCGCATCGAAAAGGACGGCGATCTCTGGGCCGGCCGCCACTGGCGGCCAGCGCGGCTCGAGCCGGCGCTCAAGAGGGCCCGAACACTCTGGGGGAACTGATGGCACACGCGATTTGGTCGGGAGCAATCAATTTCGGTCTGGTCACGATACCGGTGAAACTGTTCACCGCGATTCGCTCAAGCGATCTCTCGTTCAACATGCTGCACGAAAAAGACGAGGGACGCATCAAGTACGAGCGCGTCTGCAGCGTGGACGGCAAAGAAGTGCCGTGGGACGAGATCGTCAAAGGCTACGAGTTTGAAAAAGGGCAGTACGTGACGCTGCGTGACGAAGACTTCGACCGCGTCTCACCTGAGATCACGCAGACCTGCAACATTTTGGAATTCGTCGATCTCGCGCACATCAATCCGATGTTTTTCGACAAGCCCTACTACCTCGAACCGACCAAGACCGGCCGCCATGCCTATGCGCTTTTTCGCGAGGCGCTGGCGTCATCCAACCGTGTCGCGATCGCGCGCGTGGTCATGCGTTCGAAAGAGTACATCGCCGCGGTGAAACCGATCGGTGAAGCACTCGTTTTGCAGATGATGCATTGGGCCGACGAGATCGTCGAAACTTCCACGCTCGACTTGCCCACTGAAGAACAACTGCCGCAGCCCGAGATGAAGATGGCGAAGATGCTGATCGACACGATGACCGTCGAGGCGTTCGAGCCCGCCAAGTTCAAGAACGTCTACCGCGAGGAGTTGATGAAGATCATCGACGCGCGCATCGCCGGAAAAGAGCTGCCCATGCCGGCGAAAAAGGCGGTCTCGCGCGAGAAGGTCGTCAACCTCATGGACGTGCTCGCCGCCAGTCTCGAAGAGAAGAAGAAAGAAGCCGGCGCAGCCGCGCCGGCCGCCAAGACCTCGACGCGGCGTCGCAAGTCAAGCGCCGCTTAGCGACCTGCTGCCTCGCCGCGCGCGCGAGCGACCAGCATCGCGCGCACGGCATCGAGGATGCGTTGCACCGGCGCGCGCCGGTACTCCCAGCGCGGATCGTCATCGGGCGGCAGCACCACCATCGTCGCGTTGGCTTCGAAGAGCAGCACGTTCCCGCGTGCATCGACGCTGAAGTCGATGCCGCCGTAGTCGAGCTGCAACTCGTTTGCGATGCGTTCCAGCGCCGCGACGGTGCGCGCGCCGAGCGCACCTTCCATGTCTGCGAGAAACGCGGCGTCCTCAGCACGATGTTCGGGGCGATCTGCCATGTCGGCGGTGAAGTAGTGGACGTTCCAGTGCGTGGAGATGGCGGCATGCAGCGGATACAGCCGTCGATCGACGATCATCGCGCGATACTTGCGAATCTTGCCGTCGGCGCCGCGCGCGTCGAGAAAATTCATCACGAACAATTCATCACCCGGAAGCGCGTGCAGCGCGCCCGCGAGATCCTCGGGCCGTTCCACCCGCGAAAAATTCATCCCCATGTGATAGCCAGGCGAGCGCAGCAACAGCGGAAACGCGAACCCGGCGCGCGCCAGGATGCAGGCGGCGGACGGCGCGCTTAGGTCCTCGCGGGCGAAGCGTGCGGTCGCGGCGGTGATCACGCCGTCCAGTCGTCCGAGGCGTTCGGCGACCTCGACGCGCCCGGTGCCCGCGATGACACGCGGGTGATTGATGACCGGCGCGGACGTCCGTTCGCAGGCGGCGGCGACCGACGCGAGACCGAGCGCGCACTTGTGCGCGTCGCTGACCGCGTTGAAGATGATCGCATGCGCCGGCAGCGGGTCGCGCGGGTCGAAGAACTCGGCGATGACGGTCGCGATCGAAAACGCATGTTTGTCGATGAGCCGGTCCGTGTCGATGTTGCCCCCGAGCGCCGAGACGAACAGCACCATCTCGATCGGCGTGGCCTCGCCGTAATACGGCGCCATCGCGACCGGCCGCCGGCGCGCGCCGATCGCCCAATGCCGCCGCGCGGCTTCGGCGTCGCCCGCGCGCAGCAGCAGAATCGCCAAGCCATGATTGGCGCCGGGATGCTCAGCGTCAATGCGCAGCGCCGCTTCGAAGTGCGTGCGCGCCTGCGCGAGTTCGTTCTGGTCGAGCAGCGCGTTGCCCATGTTGACATAGCTGACCGGGTGGCCGGGATGGTGCGCGATCGCGAGCGCGAATGCGACGCCCGCCGCGCGGCGGTAGCCCGTCGTGTACAGCAGCGTGCCGAGGTTGTTCAGCGTGCCGAAGTGGGCCGGGTCGCGGGCCAATATCTCCAGGTACGCTTGCTTCGCCTCGTCGGCATGCCCGAGCGCGTCCAGCCGCGCCGCCCGGTCGAAGAGGTCCGAAATCTTGCTCTCCATCCCTCTCCCGTGATAGCATGAATCGTCAGGGTATCGAAGTCGGTTACCATCTAAGCGTGTTAGGCGAGTCGATTCCAGTACACACCCATCATCGAGGAGTCCTCGTCAAACATGTATCAAGATGAATTTCTGAGCTGCGTCGATTGTTCTCGCCAGTTCACGTTCACGGCCGGAGAGCAAGAGTTCTTCGCCCAAAAAGGCTTCCAGAACAAGCCCAATCGCTGCCCCGAGTGCCGCGCCGCCCGCAAAGCGGGCCAAGGCGGCCGTAGTGGCGGCGGCGGAGCCCGCAGCGGCGGCGGCTTCGGCGGCGGTCAGCGTGAAATGTTCACGGCGACCTGCAGCCGTTGCGGCGGAGTGGCCGAAGTGCCGTTCCAACCCCGCGGCGACAAGCCGGTCTACTGCCGCGATTGCTTCGCGAGCCGGCCGTCCTACCGCTAACTGCGACAAGGCGACCCAAGCCAAAAAAGAGCCTGCTGAAAAGCGGGCTCTTTTGTATATCCCCTGGCCCTTATTGGGTTTTTCTGGCCTCTCCCGCGCGGTAGCGGTAGACGATGCGGCCCTTGGTCAGGTCGTAGGGCGAGAGTTCCAGGTCCACCCGGTCGCCGAGCACGATCTTGATATGGTGACGGCGTAAGCGTCCGGCAATGTGCGCGAGGACGGTATGGCCGTTCTCGAGTTCGACCGCGAAGGTCGTGCTGGGGAAGATTTGCTTGATGGTCCCGAAGACTTCGAGCGGAGCTTCCTTCTGGACATCCTGGCTGGGTTTCTCGACCACGCGACGCGATCGTGGGCTGGAAGGGCGGCGGGCTATGACCGCACCACTTTTCTGACGTGCATTGAGACATCATACCTGAGACCGGCAGCCGATGCACGCACCGAACTCGGAATGATTGTCGGAAATGGACGAGGCGCGCGCGCCGCCGATCCGCTACACTAGAACCTGTGGCAACCATGATTGCGCGCGCGACCAACGATCTCACCATCCGCGTCGCCACCGTGAACGGCTCGGGCAGTCAGTCCTCGAACCTCGTCCTGACCAACGCGATCTTCCGGCTCGGCATACCCGTCGCACCCAAGAACGTCTTCCCCTCGAACATCGAAGGGCTGCCGACCTGGTTCGACGTGCGGCTCTCGCCGCAGGGGTACCAGTGCCGGAGCCGCGAGGTCGACATTCTGGTGGCGCTCAACGCGACGACGTGGCACAACGACGTCCCCGGCGTCAAACCCGGCGGCGTGATCGTTCACGAAGCGTCGTATCCGCTCTCCGGCCCGACCAAGCGCGACGACGTGACGTACTACGCCGTGCCATTCGCCGAATTGGTGAAGGCGCACGTCGAGCAGGGCGCGATGCGCAAGTATCTGGTCAACATGATCTACGTCGGCGTGCTGACCGAACTGCTCGGCATCGACATCGCGCTCGTGGAAGATGCGATGCGTGCGCAGTTCCGCGGCAAGGCCGCTGCCGTCGTGAGCAACATGGACGCGGTGCGGGCCGGCGTCGAGTACGCGCGCACGCACCTGGAGAAGCGCGACGGATACCGCCTCGAACCGATGACCGGGAAGACCGACGGGTTGATGTTCATGGACGGCAATCGCGCAGCCGCGCTCGGCGCTCTGATGGGCGGCTGCACGGTCGCGGCCTGGTATCCGATCACGCCGTCGTCGTCCTTGTGCGAGTCGTTCATCCAGCTCTGCGAGCGCTATCGCGTCGATCCGCAGACCAACCAGCGCAAGTTCGCCGTCATCCAAGCCGAGGACGAGCTTGCCGCGATCGGCATGGTCTTCGGTGCGACGTGGGCCGGAGCGCGCGCGATGACCTCCACCTCGGGTCCGGGGCTCTCGCTGATGGCGGAGTTCGCAGGCTTGGGGTATTTCGCGGAGTTGCCCGGGGTGATCTTCGACGTGCAGCGGGCGGGGCCGTCGACCGGATTGCCGACGCGCACGATGCAAGCCGATCTCGCCTTCGTCCACACGCTCTCGCACGGCGACACCAAGCACATCGTGCTGCTGCCGGGCACGGTTCGCGAGTCGTATGAGTTCAGCATGGCGGCCTTCGACTTGGCCGATCGTTTTCAAACGCCGGTCTTCGTGCTGAGCGATCTCGACCTGGGTATGAATCTGTGGTTGACGCCGCCGCTCGAATATCCCGAGCGCGGATTCGATCGCGGAAAGGTGCTGAGCGCCGAAGACCTCGACCGCGTCGGTTCGTGGGGCCGCTATCGCGACGTCGATCGCGACGGCATCGCCTATCGTACGTTGCCGGGAACGCCGCATGTCAACGCGGGGTTCTTCACGCGCGGATCGGGTCACGACGAAGACGCGCGTTACACCGAGTCGCCGGAGGTATGGCAGCGCACGCTCGACCGCCTCGCGCGCAAGTACGAAACGGCGCGCGCCGCCGTTCCGGCGCCAGTCGTGGAACAGGCGGGTCATGCGGTCGCGATTCTCGCGTTCGGAACCACGCATCATGCCGTCGTCGAAGCGCGCGCGTCGTTGCGCGAGAACGGCATCGAGACCGACTATCTGCGCGTGCGCGCGCTGCCGCTTTCACCCGAGATCGCGGCGTTCATCGGCCGTCACGAGCGCGTCTACGTCGTCGAGCAGAATCGCGACGGCCAACTCTTCGGCATCTTACGCGCGGAACTGCCGACCCACCTGATCGCGCGCCTGCGCTCGGTGCGCCACTACAACGGCGTGCCGATCGACGCAAGCGCGGTCGCCGATCCGATTCTCGCGGCCGAGCAGACGCCGGCCGTCATCGCGGAGTAAACCGTCATGGCAAGCAACGCACCTCCCGCAAACGTCAACATCGCCGGTCTGTCGCGCGAGATCTACAAGGGGTTGCCCACGACCCTGTGCGCGGGCTGCGGGCACAACTCGATCACCAATCACCTCATCAAGGCGCTCTACGATTACGGCGTGCAGCCGCATCTGCTCGCGAAGATGAGCGGCATCGGCTGTTCTTCGAAGACCCCCGCCTATTTCGTCGAGCGCGCCCACGGCTTCAACGGCGTGCATGGCCGCATGCCGTCGATCGCCACCGGCGCCAAACTCGCCAATCGCGAGTTGATGATTCTGGGCATCAGCGGCGACGGCGACACGGCAAGCATCGGGCTCGGGCAGTACTGTCACCTGATTCGCCGCAACCTCGACTGCACGTACATCGTTGAAGACAACGGCTGCTATGGGTTGACGAAGGGACAGTTCTCGGCGACCGCCGATCTGGGCTCGGTTCTCAAGAAGGGGCAGAAGAACGAGTTCGAGATGATCGACGTCTGCGGTCTCGCCATCGAACTCGGCGCAACCTTCGTGGCGCGCTCGTTCTCGGGCGACGGCAAGCAATTGGTGCCGCTGCTGGAAGCGGCGTTCGCGCATCGTGGAACCGCCGTGCTCGACGTGATCAGCCCATGCGTGACGTTCAACGATCATGAAGGTTCGACCAAGAGCTATGCCTACGTGAAAGAGCATGACGTGGCGCTGCAATCGCCGGATTTCATTCGCACCGGCGCCGAGATCGTCGTCGACTATGAGCCCGGCACCGTGCAGGACATCGAATTGGAAGACGGGTCGCACATCCTGCTTCGCAAGATCGATCGCGAGTACGATGCCACCGACCGTATCGGCGCGCTGCGCACCGTTCACGAGACGCGCGATCGCGGTGAACTCGTGACCGGACTGCTCTACGTGAACACGCACGCGACCGACCTGGTCGCGCGCGAGCGGCTCGTGCAGACCCCGCTCGCACGCTTGGGAGAGGACGATCTGCGCATCAGTCGGGACGATTGGGCAAAGCTCATGGCGCTTGCGTGAAGCGAGGAGTCTTTTAGACTTTCTTCATCTCTGCGCCCTAGCGTGAGGCCACAGCATCTCACACTAGGAGACTCATGATTACTATGCGCAAAATGCTCGCAGCATGTGCCTTCGCAGGCGTCGCGCTCCTGGCCGCGTGCGGCGGAGGCGGCGGAACCAGCGGCGGCAGCGGTTACGGCACCACGACCCCGCCGATGAACCCGGCCCCGGCTCCCCAGTCAGCCAACGTCCCGGTCACGAAGACGACCGTCGGGACCTTCTCAAACGTGCTCACGAGCGCGGCGTCAGGTAAGACGCTGTACACGCTTAGTGCCGACACCGCGGGCACGTCGACGTGCGCTCCCAACGCCACCTGCGTGATGAACTGGCCGCTGGAAACCGCGGGAACCGGTGCAACCGCGCCCGCGAACTTCACGATCATCGCAGGCAGCCAATGGGCCTACAACGGTCATCCGCTCTATACATACGTCGGTGACACGGCGGCAGGTACGACCGCCGGTGAAGGCATCCCCTCGTTTGGTGGAACATGGCATGTGGCGACGACCGCTCTTGCACAACTGAGCAACAACAGCGGGTCAGGTTCTCCGCCGTCGATGCCGACCTCAGGCACCCCCGGGTATCCGTAACCGAACCTCCACGACTCTCGCGTCGGGTCTGAAGAATGCCGCGCCGGTTCCCCGGGGCGGCATTCTTCGTTCCGGCGCGGGCGACGGGGCGCTCGCCCGCTCCGGCGGCAGCAGGGGGTGACGCGGCGCCGGGTGCGTAGAATAGGCGATAACCGTGCTTTCCAAGTTCGCAGCTCTGGTCGTGATGACGTGGTGCGTACCGCTGTTTCATTACGCCTGTCCGCCCAAGGCGGCGCGGGCGGCCCGGCTGGACGCGCCACACGCGGAACTCACCGAGGTCCGGCGGGTGCTGCACGACCTGCCCGCGATCAACGCCACGTTGAACAAGCACGTCTTCTCGTCGTTCTACATCAGCGACACCGGCCGTGGTCCGCAGTTCCGTTTCGTCACCGACGCGCAGGCCTGGCGCACACTGCCGCTCAGCACACGGCGGCTGCTCGTTGCGCAAGGCGGCTGGATCTTTTACGAAGTCGACCAAGTGTGGCGCAGCGCGCACGACGGCAAGGTGTGCTTACCCAAGCGCGACCAGACGTTGACGTTTCAGATCGTGAACGGCGCGCATGCGCCCATCGCCCGAAACGCCAGCGTCATCGTCGCGCGCAGCGAGTGCTGAGCCCCGCTACACCGGCGTCGCCTCGCCCGCGAGGTCCTTGGTGAGCATGGCATCGGCGGCCATGAGTGTGAGCGCTGCGATGGTCAGCGTCGGATTTCCGGTTGCAACGGTCGGAAAGACGCCGCTGCCGACGAGAAACAAGTTCGGATGATCCCATGAGCGCTGCTCGGCGTTGACCACCGAGGTCGCCGGATCGCTTCCCATGCGGTAGGTTCCGACCACGTGACCGGCCCCGAAGAACTTCAACCGGACTTCCTGTCCGTTGATGACGACGGTGAACGCGGAGGGATCGTCGGGCGCGGGCTCGGCGGTGTACTCGGTTGCTCCCATTGCCGCGAAGATTTCGCTCGCGGTCTGTCGCGCGGCGATGAATCCCTTCTTCGTGTACTCGGAGAGATTGTAGGTGATCTCCGGACGCGGAAGATTGAGATGGTCTTTATAGGTCGTCGAGAGCGTGACCGTGTTGGTGTCGTCGGGTGACTGCTCCATCAGAAAGCCGAGGCGGAACTGCCGGGTGAAGTAGCCGTTGAGCGTGTCGATCAACTGTTGTCCGTACAGCATCGAATAGCCGGGATTGAGCCCGCTCTCGTTGCGTCCGTCGATGAAGTCGACCGTCGTCGTCTCGGGATCGCCGACCGAGAAATTCCAACCTTCGTTTCCGATCTCAATGCGAAACGCGGCGCGTTCGGTGCGGAATGCGCCGTCGCGCGCGTCTTCGATGCCGCTGGTCGCGAGCGGGCCGCGATAGCCGTACACCGGAGAGCCGGGCTTGCTCAGCGCCCACGCCAGATAGAGCGGATGATCCATGAGGTTCTTGCCGACCTGACCGCTGCTGTTGGCGACGCCGTTGGGGAAGCGGCCGCCGTTGGTCGACATCAGCAGCAGCTTCGGTGTCTCGATGGCGTGCGCGGCGAGCACGAAGATTTTCGCGCTGACGCTGCCTGATCCGGTTTGAGGACCATTGTCTTGCTCGTATTGCACGTAGTCGATCGCGCTGACCTGATTGTCGGCACCGATGACGACGTGCGTTGCAACCGTGCGATAAAGAATCGTCACGTTGCCGGTCTGCAGCGCGTCGGCCAGCGTCACGCTGGGATCGTATTTCGCGCGAATCGGACAGATGGGAATGCAGTTGGTGTTGCCCGCGCACGCCGGACGGCTCTGGTAGCCGGTGACGGAATTTCTTCCGGCCGGCGTGTTCGCAACGTTGAGCGTGATGCCGTCCACCTGCACCTGCGATGCCGCAGCGGCGACCGCGTCGTCGACCAGCGACTCCGGAATCGGCGGCATCGGGTACTGATAGCCTTTTGGAAACGTGATGCCGCAATACTCTTGATCGCCGACGTCGGCGCTGACGCCGATCTCCGACTCCGCGCGCCCATACCACGGTTCGAGGTCGTCGTAGCCGATCGGCCAATCGACCAGGCGACCGTACTCCGTCTTCATGCGAAAATCGTTGGGACAGAAGCGTAGACTCGTGCCGAGCCAGTGCCGCATCGTTCCGCCCGCGATACGTTCGTAGGTGCTGCTGAACGGCAGCGGTCCTTGTTGAATCAAGTACGCCTGCGCGGGGTCTTGCCAGTTTTGCGCGTTGAGCGAGAGCGTGTTCGGGCGCGGTGCGTTCACGGTCTTGGGATCGACGAGCGTACCGGTTTCCTGATTGGCGACGAAGACCGGCGTGTACGGCGACTCCGGAACCTTTGCACTCGAAAGATAGAAGCGCTCCATGTAGGACTCGATGTTGTTGGGAATGCTCGCGCCCGACTCGATGATGAGCACTTTCTTCCCTTGTGTCGCAAGTTGCTTCGCGATCAATGCGCCGGAGATGCCCGCGCCGACGATGACGGCGTCGTAGGATTGCTGTCCGTTGCTCATTGCGGTTTCCCCGTCGTTCCCAAGAAGGCGCTCAGCGGCGGCGGCGGCGACGCCCAGTAGCCGAAGGAGTAGTTGCTGTACCCCATCGGATGCGCTTGCGCGACGCTCCACGACCATCCGTTGACGTAGGCCGTGTCGGAGATGACCACCGAGGGCACCGGGCCGTGTTTGGTGCGGCCCGAGTACGCTTGCAGATCGGCCGGCTCGTACCAGTTGCCCATGTACCACTGCAGCATGATGCTGCGTGCAAGGAAGCCGACGAGCGGGTTTGCGTTCTGGAAGATCGCATTGGCGATCACGCTCGGCGGCTGACCTTGGTTTTGCGTGAAGACGTCCAGCAACTGCGTGAGCGTCGTCCCGGCCCTGCGGTTTGCGTACTCGTAGAAGACGTCTTTGAGCGGCGGTTCGTTCGGGTCGATCGCCGGTGCAAGCACCGGAGCGCCGATACCGGTGAGAAAGCTCGACAGCGCAACGAATGTGTCGACAGGTGTAGCCATCCGCGTCACTCCTTACTTGGCTTGCGAGAGAATATAGGTGAAGTCCGCATTTTTTTGCGCGGTGTCGGTCGCGATGTTATGGCAGCGAATGCAGCTTGACGACACGTTGGGCACGCGGCCTTGAATATAGGTCTCCATCGTGGTGTTGGCGAGGAAGACGGGCGCCGGTGAACCGGTCGGGTCGACCGGATTGGTCGGGTTGGTCGGCCATTGCGTGCTGATCAACTTGTAATGCGCCCACACGGTGGGCGCAAGGATGGATTGAAAGCCGGTGTTGAGGGTGTCAACATCGGGCTGCAAGCCGATCACGCGCACGATTTGACTGGTGAATCCGCCCGGAAACGGCTGGTTGTTCGGGTTCCACGGCGGCGGCGGAGTGCTGTTGACCGGGCATTTCGTCGTGTCGCAGGCGGGGTTGTAGAAATTGTAATGCGCGAGAAGATGGCCATGCATCTGCGCGGGGGTCGGAACGTTGTCGACATGTTCGAACGTCGTCCACACCCACTGCGGATCGCTCTTCGTCTTGTGAACGACGTGCAGCCCGACCAGTGCGACGATCTGCTTCTTGCACTCGGCGTGGACGACCGGATTAGTCGACGGCGGCGTGTACACGTAAGCGAGCATCGTGTGAAAGTGCCGGCGATTGTCCTTCCCGTCGAGAATCTTCCAGGCGGCTTTGATCATGATCGCGCCGACGGTGCCCGTCGTGTCGCTCGAGACCTTCCCTTGCGGGAAGTCGATCGTGCCGGTGAACTTGGCTTGCCCGCTCTTGTTGTAGAGATGGTTACGCACGATGTATTCGAACATCGGTTTGTTCGCCAATATCTGGTAGCGCACGTAGCGTCCGGATTGATCGATCAGCGGTCCGTCTTTGAACGGTTGGTTGGTGGCTTCGAGGTTCGGAAGCTTGGCAATCATCTGCATAACTTGCGCGCTGGTGGTCGCGCCGATCACTCGGCACGCCGGCGGCGGCGGAGCGCGGTGTCCCCACGGCGGCGGCGCTCCGCCGCTCGGCGGCACCATGTCGTTGAGGTCTTGCCAGTTCTCCCAGATCGTCGCGGCATCGCCGCCCGGGCCCGATCCTTTTCCGATCGGCGTCGTGCCGCCGGCCGGTGCGTTCAGCGCGAGAAACGTCAGCCATGAATAGTAGTCGAAGCCGTGCTGAATGTTGTCAAGCGTGAACGGCGCGATGATCGTCGCCGAGCACGGCAGGCCGCTGGTGAGCAGCGTCGGGGTGATCGGAACGTCGGGCTTGGTGATGTTGCAGTCGTGAACGACGGGATCGATCGGTGAGGGGATCGCGGCGCGCGCGGCGCTGCGCGGTGAGAGCACGATGCCGAGCAGCATCATGCTCGCGAGAACACCGGCGAGTGCGGCTGCGTAAAGCGAGCGGATCTTCATGCGCGTGCGACCTCGCTCTGAAGCAGCAGTTCAGGACGAATGTATCCGGCGATGCGGTCGAGCCATTCCGACGTAACGAACAGATTGCCGTTGTTCATCAGGAAAAGGTCGCCGTATTTCTTCAGGAAGTTTTGAAAGACCGGACCGTGCAGATGTTTTTCAAACGCCGCGTAGTCGGTGAAGATCGAGAAAAAGAAGACACCGCTCGGCGCCGGCGTCGGGAACGACGTTAGCGCCATGTTCGGAACGTGAATCGTGTACATGAGGACGAACGGTTCTTGTTCGTACACGTCGCGTTCGAGTTCGCGCAGCGCGGCGATGGCCGCTTCGCGCTTGCCGGCAAGGATCGTCCAGTTGGCGTTGATCGTAATCATGAGCGTTCTCCTACGCGACGATGGTGCGATTGAGCGGGCTAAGGTCCAGCGGCTGGCTGACGTTGGGCTCGAACGGCGAACCCACGCCTTGCTGGAAGCGGAAGAAGTTCTTGGGATCGCAGCGCTTCTTGATCTCCAGCAAGCGCGCGTAATTGTCGCCGTAGTACTTTTTCGGCCACTGCGGCAGCAACGGGTCGATGTAGTTCACATACGAGCCGATCAAGTGCGGCTCGAGATCGTTGTAGAAATTCCACGCCCACTCGATATTGGCGCGCGCCTGCGCCGGCGTGTCCCAGATGGCTTTGAGTTCGGGCATGAAACGCGCGCCGCGATGCCAGAAAGCGGTCGCGTCGCGCGCGACGTCGTCGATCGCGCCGCCCGCGTGCGTCCACACCATGAAGGTGCTCTGCGACGGGGAGCTTGCCATGTAGCGGGAGAGGATGTCGATGGCGGCCGGCGTCATCGAGCGTGGTGCCATCATGCCGGCGCGAATATAGGCTTGCCGGTTCGCGACCAGCGTGGTGCGGCCGTTGATCTCTTCGAATTCCGGCAGCGTGAGGCGGTTGAGCTGCGCCGAGAGCGGATTGTGCTTGAGCAGCGGCTCGATCAATGACACGCCTTCGCTCACCTCGCCGTTGTAGACGACGGTGAAACCGAACTGCTCGATGTTTCTCGGCGTCGCGCTGAAGTTGGCCGGGTCGGGAAAATAGCCCCAGATGCCGTAGGCGGCCAGCTCCTTGGGCACGGTCTCGACCCACTCGTTGTAGAGACCCAGCACGTCATGAGCTTGCGCAGCATGGTAGCGTAGCTGCGCCATGAACATGTTCTTGGTGCGCGGTTGATGAACGCGAATCTCCATCTCGACGGCGATGCCGAAGTTGCCGCCGCCGCCGCCACGACAGGCCCACCACAGATCGCGGTCTTCCGGTGACGTCGATGCTTCCGACAATCGGCGAACGGTTCCGTCGGCGGTGACCAACGTCACCGAGAGCAAGTTGTCGATGCTCAAGCCATACGAACGTGACACGAAACTGTAGCCGCCGCCGAGCATGAAGCCGGGAATCCCGACGGTCGGACAGCCGCCGCCGATCGGAATGAGACCGTTGCCATGCGCCATCAGGTACAGATACACGTCGTTCCAGCGTGCCCCCATCTGCACGCGAACCGTGTCGGTGCGCGCGTCCAATGCGATCTGGTTCAGCAACTGCAGATCGACGACGACGCCGCCGGTGTTCAAGCAGTATCCGTTCGCGCTGTGACCGCCGCCTTTGACGGTGAGCGGCAGATCGTGGCGCTGCGCGAACTGCATCGCCAGAACGACGTCGGCGACGGAATTGACGACGACGACCAGAGACGGACGCTGGTCGATGCGTCCGTTGTCGATTTCGAGAACCTGGAGATAGCCTTTGTCGCCGGATTGCAGCACGTAGCCGCTCAAGCGACGTTGAAGCTCGTCGATGGCCGAGCTGAATTGACCCAATGTCACACCCTCAAGACGTCAGATTGTGTTTTCGCTTGCGTTCAAGCCTACTCACATCGCTGCCAAGCTGTCAAGGCGAGGCAGGAAACGGCCTGAGCTCGCAAAACGGTAAGCGCTCATTCTGCCGTTCGCTCTTACTTCGAAGGGGTGTGTCGATGAGCGTCTTTCAGCGCCTGCGTTTCCCTGTCTTTGTCGCCATGGTCGCGATGGTCGCCGTGTTCGTCGCGCTGCGTCCGCCACCAGCGCACGGTGCGCCGATGATCACGGCGCCGTGCTTGCCGAACATCGGCGGCTCTCACGGGATGCTCCCGAACCCGCCGCGCATCGACGTCAAGCAGAATCAGACGATCACCATGTCCGTGCTGCAGGGTCCCACCGGGCCAAAAGCGACGCCGCGCTACTGCTACGTGCTCGATGGGTCTCCCGCGCAGTACGTCGAGGCGCCGACGATCGCGGTGCGCCAAGGCGCGACGTTTACGCTCAACCTCATCGACAAGATTCCGCTTCCGAAGTCGTCGGGTTCGATGACGATGGCGCCCGAACCGCAGATGACTGCGCCCGACGGCTGCTCGTTGATGCCCTACGACGGGCCTATGCCGGCCCCGAACGCGACCGGGTATCTCGGGCACAAACGCGTGTACGTGCCGATGCCGATGACGGTCGATCCGCCCAACGACACCAACTTTCACACGCACGGCTGGCATGTCTCACCCGACGTCGACAATGTCTTCGTGTCGCTCGCGCGCTCCGGCGGACACTGCTCGTACACATTCATCGTGCCGCTCACGCAGCCGGCGGGAACGTACTGGTATCACGCGCATATGCACGGCATCGCCGGTCCGCAGGTCGGCGGCGGTCTCGCGGGCGCGCTCATTGTGCTTCCGGCCGCGCCGCCGGCATCGCCGTCGCTTCCCGATCGCGTCATCTTGCTCAAGAACTCGACATACGCGATCGACTCCGCGCCGGCCAACCGCGTTCTCGAAGCACGTCTTGCCATCGCGCAACTGCACCCGAGCATGAAACTCGCCGCGCCTGCGCGGCCGCATGCGATCGATCCGTTCAATCCACCCGCGTGGCCGTCGGGTTGGCCGATCGCGAGCGGTGCCTCACGCTGCATCCCATCTCCGCAAGCGTTCATGTCGCACTGGGTCATCAACGGATATCCGGTCGGCGACCCGGAGGTGAGGGTCGCGCCGCCGGTCGCGATGCTCGCGCCGGGCACCCGCGAACTGTATCGCATCGTCGACGCGATGTCGGATAGTTATGCCAACATCGAACTCTTCGATGCCAGCGGCAAACGCGAAAACCTCGACGTCGTCGGACGCGACGGCGTTCCGATCGGTAAGAATGCGAGCGATGAGAACATCGTGGCGCCGTTCACCAACGTGTTGCTGCCGCCCGCGGGGCGCGTCGACATCGTGGTGACGGGAGCTTCCGGGCCGCAAACGCTGGTCGCGGGGAATGTCTGCACCGGCTACCTCGGCGAACGCATCCCCGTGCGCAACCTGCTCGTGATCAAGCCAACACTGTCGGCCAACGCGGCGCTACCGCATGCGCTCGCACCGCTGCGCATGGCAACGGCGCAGACCAGCGCTGCGAGCGCACTACATGCGCTTCCCGAAAGCGCGATCACCAAACGTCGCGCGATCACCTTCACGCAATACACCGACAAGACCGATCCGTCGAAAGACATGGCGTGGTACGTCACCGACACGTCGGACAATCCGGCGGGCTTCATCGAGCACCCGTTTTGGTTGAGTCCCGATCCGAAGAACCCCAACAAATATCTGCCGGAGATCGACGTTCCGCAGAACAGCATCGAAGAGTGGACACTGGTCAACGCCAGCGGTGAAATCCATGCGTTCCACATCCACCAACTGACGTTCGTAACAATGTCGAACCCCGAGTTCGAAGGGCCGCATGTGCCGGTTTTTCAGGACACCGTCGCGTTGCCGCCGGCGACCATCGACGCGAAGCTCCCGCCTAATCCGCCGTTCCCGTGGCTGACGCCGAGCAAGACGATCATTCGCATCGACTTCCGTCACGTGAACAAGGGCACGTTCGTGTTCCATTGCCACATGCTCTTCCATGAAGACCGCGGCATGATGGCGATCGTCCGCGTGTATTAGGCAGCGACGGCCGGCGCGGGGGACTTCATCCCTGAGCGGATGAAGTGCCCCGCTGGAATGGATCGAGTTCGCGGAAAGGTCGCCATCGTCACCGGCGGCGCGAGCGGCATCGGGCGTGCATGCGCGATGCTGCTCGCGCGCGAAGGCGCGAGCGTCGTCATCACCGACGTCGACGACGGGGCTGGTGAGCGCGCTGCACGGGAGACTCAAGCGTACGGCGACGCCATGTTCGTCCGGCACGACGTCGCGCGCGAAGCCGATTGGCGCGCTGCGCTCGACGCGACGATCGCGCGGCACGGCCGGCTGGACGTCCTCGTGAACAACGCCGGCATCGGAACGCCGGGCTCGATCGAGGCGACCACGCTCCAAGCCTGGCAGGCGATGATGAGCGTCAACAGCGACGGCGTCTTCCTCGGCTGCAAGCACGCTATCGAAGTGATGAAACGCAGCGGCGGCGGCTCGATCGTGAACCTCTCGTCGATTCTCGGCATCATCGGCGACGGCGGAGCGATCGCGTACTCGGCAAGCAAGGGCGCTGTGCGGCTGCTGACCAAGTCGGCGGCGCTCTACTGCGCGCATCGCGGGTACGGCATCCGCGTGAACTCGGTGCATCCCGGTTTTATCTGGACGCCGATGGTCGAAGGACTGGTGAACAATGCGCGCGATCCGGCACGCGCGAAGGAGCGACTCGAACACGTCCAGCCGCTCGGGCGGATGGGCAAACCCGAGGACGTCGCCTACGCGGTGCTCTACCTCGCAAGCGATGAATCGTCGTTCGTCACCGGAGCCGAGCTAGTCATCGACGGCGGCGTGACCGCCCACTAGCATCGTGACCTTTCGCAAGCTGCTCCTCGGTATTCCGACGGCGGGCGCACCGAGCACACCGTTCATTGAGAGCTTGGCGAACGTCGAGATGCCTGCCGGCGAGATCGCCTTCGACCGGTTTCTCGCGGTGGGAAATTTTGTGCCCGCGCAACGGCAACTGATCGTGGAGCGTGCGCTCGAACTCGGAGCGGATGCGTTATTGATGTGCGACGACGACATGGTGTTGCCGCCGGGCGCATTCGCGCGGCTCCTCGGGGTGCTGGAAGAACAACCGCGATGCGCGCTCGCGGGCGCGCTCTACTATTCGCGCGACGGTTTTCGCCCGATGGCCGTCGATCGATGGGATCCGCACGACACGACCACGGCCGTGATCCCGGCGTTCGACGATCGCACGCCGGTCTGTGCCGGCGGCGTCGGGTTCGGCTGCGTGGCGATTCGCATGCAGGCGGTCCTGGAACTCGAACCGCCGTATTTCCCGGCGCACGTCTTCATCGAGCGCTCGACGGCGCGTGTGCGCGTTTGCGATGAAGACTATCTCTTCTGCCACCGCCTGCACGCGCGCGGGTGGGACGTTGTTCTGCATCCGGGCGTGCGCTGCGGCCACTACGACCGCGCCAGCGGAACCGTCGCACCTTCGCACTGGGAACCACCCGAGATCACGAACCGCCCGCGTGTCTGCGTGCGTCACGACGGCGTCACGCAACTCGTCGACGCATCGGCAAACGCGCCATCCATCCCCGAAACACACACCCCGGCAAACGTCTCCTACATCATTGTCCCCTGATCTTGGTCAAGCTCTTGACCAAGTCAACCACGGCGTACGCTGTGCCATGAATTCTAGAGAGTTAGAAGAGCGCGTAGGAATGCCGGGTGTTTGTAGGATGCGCTCTTGCCGAAGTGGACGGCGACCAGGTCGAGCGAGGGGATGACGTAGAGGCCTTGGCCGCCCGAGCCGCTTGCGTACACGGCGTCGGCCGGCGCGCCTTTCACGCCGAGCCACCATCCGAGGCCGTAGCGCGAATTGGCGGACGTGCCGCGAAAGGCAGCGGAGAATTCTTCATGATGTGCGGCGATATAGGATCCGTACGCGAGCCACGCGCGCGCGGTGAGAAACGCGCCGGTCGGGAACGAACGAGTGCCGTCTTTGAGCGAGCGCCACTTCACGATCTCGACGCCGGCCGGCCGCAGTAAACGCTCGCGCAGATAGTCGTGCGCGTTCATGTTGTGCGCCGCGAGTTTGCGGTCCAGGAACGCGCCGAATATTTGTAGCGGGATGCCGCCGTAGGTGAAGGTCGTGCCCGGTTCGTTCTTGAGCGGCGTCGCGATGGCGGCGTCGTAGAGCGGCACCGACATGCCGAGCCCGCCGAACCCGAATCCGGCGGTGAGCGTGAGCAGCATGCGCGCGGTGATGCCGCGCTTGCGCGCATCGGGGTCGCGCTGCCATTCGACAATGGTTTCGGCGACCGGTTCGTCGAGACGCAGGATGCCGTCGTGCTCGGCGCGGATCGCGAGCGGTCCCCAGAAGCTCTTGGTTCCGCTGTAGAGCGCGTGTCCTTCGCCGGCGGCGAAGCCGTTGTCGTACACCTCTTCGCGCACACGCCCGCCTTGCGCGATCAGACATGCTTCCAGCGCATGTCTGCGCGCATAGGCGAGCGCCGCGTCGAAGCTGTTCAGGTGCCTGCACCTCCCGAGATGAAATGATGGAGGTAGTCAACGATCGTTTGATACGGTGTCGCGTCGTAATGCATCCCGAAGATCGTCTGCGGCGTGAGCTGTTCGCGATCAACCACGCCGATGAATTCGTGCAGGTACTCGGCCGTGAACCAGCCGCCGGCACCGTCGTCGGAGAAGAGGTCGCTCGTGTAGAGCAGATGATGCTCGGGGAAGTAGACCATCATCTGGCGCTCGGCGGTCGCCGTCCGATACGGAATGATCTCGAGGCGGTTCGCACCCGTTCCGATCGTCATGCGCTCGCCGACCGGGATGAAGCGTGCCGCGCGCGGATGGAGCTGGAGATCGTCGGGCCGCATCGTGTGCGGTGCGGCGATCAGGCGCTTGAGGATCGGGAGGTTCAAGTCCAGCGCGTAGACGGGAATCCCTTGCGCGACCGCTTCGCGCACGCCCGCGATGTGTGGCCACGAGTCGGAGGTCGTAATCACCGCTTTGATCGGCAAACCGTAGGCCTTGCGCGCGGCGTCGAACGCTTGCCGCGAGTAGTTGGGCGACCACGGCGCTTCGATGACGATGATGCCGTCGGATTGCTTCACGAAAGCGACGTTCCAGCCGCCGAGGTTTTCCATGATGCCGGGCACGAGTTCATGCGGCGGCGCACTGGCACGAAAGCCGAATGGAATCTGGCCGACCGTCATCAGCGGCTTCCCGTGGTACTTGTTGTACAGGTCTGCCGCAACCGTGAGTTTGCTAGCGTCGAGAATTGGATTGAAATGCAGTTGCAGAATCTCCATGCGCGTGTCAGGGAGATTCACGCGCTCGTAGCTCCACTCCCGCGGGTAGTGAATGCCGCCGGGCTCGAGGTTCCATTGATTGAAGGTGACGCGTGTCGTCACGTCGCCCCATACGTTGAGAAACGTCTGATACGGATACGGTCGCGTGTAGTCGATACGCCACGGGAGGTTCGTGTCAGCACTGAGATAGAGCGTGCACGGCGCGCCGTTCCAAGTAAACGTAAGCACATGGTGCTTGACGCCGTGCAGCACGACGTCCTTGCCGAGCGTGAGGTTCGTTGCTGCATCGGCGGTGAGCAGCAGCCGCTCTGGCCCGAAGGCGGATTGTTCGGCGGATTCTTGCAGCCCGTAGCCCCCGGCGTAGACGGGTCCCCTCGCGGTTTCGACCACCGAGACGTCGTCGTTGATGATCTGAACCTGCGGTTTTATGTCGGGCTGCTGTAGCCACCATTGCGGCCCGGCGTAGGCTTCGTCAGTGCGCTCGATGCGAGCGCGATGACCGGCGAAGTCGCGCGTCACGTGCAGATGGTAGTGGTCGACGAAGTAGGGTCCTGACGGCCGTTCGGATTGTTCAACCATGTCGCGTTCGCCGACGGCGACGTAGTCAACGGAGTGGATGCCGAGCAGACTCGCCCGCCCGCCCATCGCGTCGATGGCGCGCCCGATCAGGGCATGCGCTGATTGCGCCGGCGTCGTGTCGGGAGCGACGATGCGTGGTGCGAACTGTTTAATGTACGCAACGATCGCGGAAAACGGCGTCGCGTCGTAGTGCATGCCGAAGATGGTGGTCGGCGTCAAGTGTTCGCGTTGAATGACCGAGAGCGCCTCGTAGACGAGTTCGGGCGACGCCCAGCCGCCGTTGCCATCCGGTCCGAACAGATCGTCGGTGTAGAGCAGCCGGCGTTCGGGGAAATACACCAGAAGTTGCCGCTCGGCGAACGCGGTGCGGCACGGAATGATCTCTAGACGATTGGGGCCGGAGCCGACCGAGATGCGATGCCCGACGACGATGAAGTGCGGTGCTCGCGGATGGCGCTGCAGATCGTCGGGGCGCATCGTATGTGGAGAGGCGAGCATGCGCGTGAGAATCGGCGTGTTCACGTCGAGCGCGTACACGGGAATTCCGTCCGCGACCGCTTGCCGAATGCCCGCGATGTGGGGCCATGCGTCCGACGACGTGATCAGCGCTTTGATCGGCAGGCCATAGGTCTTGCGCGCCTCGTCGAAGGCCTGCTGCGTGTACTGCGCCGACCACGGGTTCTCGATCACGATGATGCCGTCGGGCTGCTTCACATAGGCGACGTTCCAGCCGCCTGGATGCGAGAAGATGCCGGGCGCGAGTTCGTACGGTTTCTTTGACCCGTACATGCCGAGCGGATAGCGATCGACGGTGAGCGGCGGATGGCCGTGATAGCGATCGAACAGGTCCTGGCGCACGGCAAGTGCGGCGGTGTCGTAGGTCTGGTTGATGTGCATCTGGACGATGGACTGGTGCATGTCGGGAAGATTCGCGCGGCGGTAGGTCCACTCGCGCGGATAGATGATGCCGCCCGGTTCCATATTCCATGCGTTGTAGGTGACGCTGGTCTTGAGGTCACCCCAACTGTTGAGAAACGTGTCATAAGGATACGAGCGTGTGTAGTCGATGCGCCACGGCAGATTCGTGGCAGCGCTCAGATACAGCGTACATGGCGCGCCGTGCCACGTGAACGTGAGCACATGGTGGATGACGCCGTGCAAGACGATGTCGGGGCGCGTAGCGAGATCGGACGCGGCGTCGGCGGTGAGCAGCAGCCGTTCCGGTCCAAATGCGAACTGTTCGTCGTTCGTCTGGACGTCGGCGCCGTTCGCGTAGAACTGCCCTTTGGGAGATTCATACACGGAAACGTCGTCGTTGATGATCTCGACTTGATGTGTCGGTTTGGTTTCCTGGAACCACCATGGACCGCCGTCGAAGCCCTCGATCGTCCGTTCGATGCGCGTGCGGCGCGCGGACAAGTCGCGAATTTCGTGAACGCGGAGCTGATCGAAGAAGTATGGCCCGGTGGGGCGTTCCGGTTGTTCGACCGTGTCGCGCTCTCCAAGCGCAACGTACTCGATCGACGTTATGCCGAGCAGGGCGCTGCGACCCCCCATCGCGTCGAGTGCGCGCGCGACGAGAACGTGCGGCGGGGCGGTGCTCGCCCGGGACGGGAGTGCGCAGGTTGCCATCGCGACGACGAGCGCAACGAGGAACGTGAGGCCGGAAACCAATCGCTTCATGCGGCCGGACGTTCCCCGAAGCCGCGCATAGTCCTACGTTGTAGAAATGTTAAACTGGGAGCTCAGGCCGCATGATTTTGCGAATGCGCAGCGCGATGAGCGACGCGGCGATCACGGCGGCGACCACCTGCGCATAATCGATATAGAAGGCCGGCGTGACAAGTGCGGACCGCTCCATCGGAGTCGCAGCGACGATGATGAGTTGCAGGAGACCGATGGCGAGCGCGAAGACCGCGACGGCACCGATCATCGGCTTGCGCGGCACCAGGCAGAGCGCGAGTGTGACGGCCGTCAGGACGCCGTAGTAGCAGAACCACAGCCCGGCTTCCGGCACATGCGCTTTCGTGATCGCGTTCAGGGTCACGTACGTCACGGCGCGCGCCGCGAGACCGAGCGCGAGCGAGATCGCCCACTGCGAACGGGTCGCGGTGGTCACCTTGGTGACGCACAGCGGAACGACCGACGTCGCGATGTCCAGGAGATACCCGAACAGCGCCGCGCTCGTGCCGCCGAGCGACCGCGTGCGCGCGAACCGCTCCCGGAGATCGCCGGCGATCTCGTCGCGCATATGTTCGGGAGCGGCCAGATCCAAGATGGCGTCGCCGAAGTAGAAGCCGTTCATCAAACTCCGCGCTTTCCTTAATGCCCTCCTGACCCCTCCTCAAGGAAGCGCTTGAGGGAGTCGAGGACGGTTGCATAGGCAGCGCTGCGCGGAAACTCCATGCCGAAGATCCGCTGCACCTGCAAATGATGCTGTTCGACGGCCGCACGCAGTTCCTCGACGTAGAGCGGCGTCATCCACATTCCCTTGGGGTCGGGTGAGATGAGGTCGCTGGTGTAGAGTAGTTGATGCCCCGGAAAGTACACCATCATCTTGCGCTCGCCCCAATCGCCGCGATACGGGATCAGCGTGAAGCGATTCGTTCCGCTGCCGAGCGTCATCGGCGCCGCCACCGTGAGCAGTCGCGGCGTGCGCGGATGTGTCTGCAAGAGATCGGGATGCATCGTGTGCGGTCGCGACACGATCGACGTGATGAGCGGCTTGTTGAGGTCGAGCACGTAGAGCGGAACGTTGTCGGCCACGGCCTGCCGCACGCCGGCGATATGCGCCCAGTCGGCGGTCGTCGTAATCAGGCCCACCACCGGCTTTCCGTACGTCTTCGCGGCCCAGTCGATGGCTTGCTGCGTGTACTTGGCGGAGAGCGGTGCTTCCAGGAGAAAAACGCCGCCCGGCTCGTCGATGGCCGCCACGTTGAAGACCACACCGGGGTATTGCGTGACACCCGGCGCGAGTTCGTTTTGCGGATCGCCGCCGAATCCGAACGGGATGTTGTCGACGCCATAGGGGTTCGGCCCACCGTGGTGAGCCTGGTAGATGTCGCTCGGAATGGTGAGCGCGCTCTCGTCGATCGGCGGATCGACCGCGACCGACAGCACGGTGAGATGCTTGTCGGGAAGGCCGATGTGCTCGAAGCTCCATTCGCGCGGAAATGCGATGCCGTGCGGTTCGAGCGTCCACGCCGTGTAGGTGATCTTGCTGGTGACGTCGCCCCACATGTAGAGGTGCAATTGGTCGGGATAGGCGCGCTTCCACTCGATCGCCCACGGCAGACCGGTGTCCGCGTTCAGGTAGAGCTTACACGGACTGCCGTTCCAGGTGAATCCCAGTACGTGATGCACGACGCCATGGAGCGTCACGTCGCCCAGCAAGCGCAGATCGGCGGCATCCTGCGCGGTGAGCAAGAGCCGTTCGGGTTCAAAGGCCTCTTGCTCGGGGTCCGGGCTCCCGCCGGCGTAGGAGAACTTGCCGTCGGTCAGCCTCGCGGCGACATCGTCATTGTAGACGAACGTGCTCATCGCGGGCGGGTATGTTTGGTCGCGCCACCACGTATAGTCCTGACTGTGCGCGGCATGAAAGCCTGCGAGCAGCCCGCGATGATGAGCGAAATCGTGGATGACGTGCTGCTCGATCAGGTCCCGGTAATACGGACCCTCCGGACGTTCCGACTGCTCGATCATCGTGCGGTCGCCGACCACGGTGTACTCGATGCCGCGCATGGCGCGCAGCTTGGCCTCGCCGCCCATCGCTTGCAGGGCGCTCGACAGGTACGCGCGAGCGCGCGTATCCGTCTGCGCCGCCCGCCCGTGCAGGGGCATCATGAACAGCGCCAGTGCAGCTATCGTCGTAAACCATCTCATGTCGCACTCCTTCGTGTCAGGGTGGAAACTATCCTAGTTTGTAGGATGATACAAAATTGTCTCAGCTGCATTAGGTTCCCGTGCCGCCTCCGAGGTGGAAGACGTATTTCACGACATAGCGGTGGAGGGTCTGGTTCGCAGCGGGCGTGCCGTAGTCGACGTACAGCAGATCTTGGTTGGCGAAGCGCCGGTAGAACGAGAACGCGAGGTTGTTACCGGGCAATGCGAATCCGCCCGTGCCGTTGATCGAGCGGAGCCCGAACGCCAGCGTCGTGTTCTTGCCGAACGACCGCGTGAGCGAGACGCGTCTCAGCCACTGCGAGTTGACCGGTCCGCCGCCGGGCCCCGCCATCGCGTGCTCGACCGTTCCGTCATATTCGAGCGAGAGGCCGACCCGGCCGAACTGATGCGTCGTCGACGACGTGATCTGCTGCGTGAACGCGCCGCCGAACGCACCCCATCCGTATGAAAGGTCGACGGGCGACGGTGTGCCGTCCCGATAGCCGAACGCCATCGAGGTGAGGTTGAACGGCGTGACCTGCGCGCCGGTGTAGACCGGAAACGCCTGCGCGTAACTGCGCAACTCGCTGTTGGCGTCATTGAGCGTGAGCGATACCAAGTTCTTGAACGTCACGCCGGCATTTGCTGCCAGGTCGGCTTGGTGGACCGCGCCGCTGCGATCGAGATAGCGGTCGCCGAACACCCCACCGGTGAAAGACTTGATCGAGCCATGACCGCCGACGCCGTTGAATTGCGTGTTGAAGAGCGGTCCGCGGAAGTCATTGGTCGGTGTGAAGCCGTCGATCGGGTTGAATTCCGGGCCGGTATCCTCATAAGCAAGATCGGCGATCATGCGCGTCGAGAACATCCCTGTCGCAAGCAAGAAACTCTGCGCATCACCCGCCGTGCCCACGCTGGTTCCGTTCTCCTGCTGAATGTTGACTTCGTTGACGAACCCACTGTGCGGATTGAGCGAGTAGAGCGATCCGCCGACGGTGTCGTCGCGCACGCCGGTGTGGTCGGCCGCCACACCCTCCAGCCTCATGTTGAGCGAATTGTCGGGCCGCGCGTAGGTGTAGCCGAAGGCCGTGTCGTCGAAGCCGGCTCCCGCGACGTTCAGCGCGCCGAGCGTACCCTTTCCGATGGTGCCTTCGAGCTTCTCGCCGCGATTGAATATGCCGATCGACGGTGTGTAGAACATGAGTGGAAAGGCGCCGGACAAGCCGATGAAGCGCGCTCCCTGCGAGAAGAACGGCCGATACTCATTGAGGTTTCGACGAAACTCTTGAGGCGCGATCGTCGTTTGATCTTGTTCGACGTTTGAGAAATCCGGGTTCACGGTTCCGACGAGCGAGAGTGTGCTGGTCAGCGGCAACGTCGCGTCGATGCCGAGCGAGCGCGGGTTCTCGTCTTGAAAGTTGCCGATGCCGTTTTGGAATTGGCGCCGGTCGGTGCCGGCCGTGCTCAGGCCGTAGATATCGGCGTGCGGGAGCGGGCGCGCCGCTCCCGTGGCAACCTGAATGCCGGTGAGCGCGGGCCAGTTCTGCGGACTGACCGTATCGATCTGCGTCGGCTCGTACGCCCACGTGTACTGGTCGTTGGTCGCGGCGACGAAGCGCGTGAAGTTGAGCCGCCATGTCTGGGCCGTGCCGCCCTGCGCGTGCAGATCGGAGAGCGGAATCACCATCATCGCGCTCCAGTCACCGCTGGGCAGAATCGTGGTTACCGCTTTCCACGGCGGTGCGAACCGCGCGTTTTCCGTCGACGACTCGGCGCGCACGCCATGCGGCGTGACGCTGAACGTGTAGGTGCGTGACGCATTGTTTGAGGTGCTGAACGCGATGCTCACGTTGTCGTCGGAGGCGACCCCGGCGTCATCGATGGTCTGTGTCGCGACGATCGACGTTCCGGCTTGTGCACAGGTGAAGCCTACGTAGAGATTCTTGTCATCGTAGAGCAGATACGCGGTGGTTGCGTAGCGCGCCGGCGTCCGGGTCGTGAAATTGAAGAACCCGGTCGCCTTGAGCGCCGACTGCCACGCCGGCGCAGCAAGCGAAGCGTCCAGCGGCGGTGCTGTTGATGTCTTGACCGCCGCCAGCGTTGCCGAATGATCGACGGATGCCTGCGCGGGCAGCGAGGAGAGCATCGCCAGGGAAAGCGCGGCGGCCGGCACCGCGATCCCGCTCTTGAAAAATAATCTCATGGACACGCACATTCGCGAGCCCGATAAGTATTCCTATTTTGTAGAACTAGTTGGGCGAGGAGGCTCCCTAGCTGAATTCGAGGATGACGCGCAGCCCTTTGGACATCGCGCGGATGGCGCTCTGGGTGTCGCTCACGGCGCTCGTGCCGTCCTTGGTGATGGAATAACGCCGCCGCCGGCGGTTATCGCGCTCCGCGGTGCCCTGCTCGATCACCGAGCGCACCAGACCTTTGCGCTCAAGGCGGTCCAGCGTGGTGTACACGGCTCCGGTCGCCACTTGACGCCCCGTGCGCTCGACGATCTCGTCTGCGATGGTCAAACCGAAGCCCGATCCATCCAGGCGGATGACCGCAAGGAGAATCAAATGCTCGAAGTCACCGAGATACTCGCCTCTTGCCATGTTCCTGGGATTTTCCTTAACTAGCCGGGATTCCTACAAAGTAGTAGCGTGCGTGCGAATGGCGTCGACGAAGACGTCGCCGTAGCGTTCGAGCTTCACGTCCCCGACGCCGCTGACGGCGCGGAAGGCGTTCAGCGTGAGGGGCTTGGCGACGCATAGCTCGCGCAGCGTGGCATCGGAGAAGATGACGTAGGGCGGCACGCCCTGCTCGTCCGCGAGTCGTTTGCGCAGGCGCCGCAGAGCCTCGAACAACTCGACGTCGTACGATGCGTCCGCGACAGAATCGGCATCGCGCGCGGCGTTCTTGCGGCTCTTGCCCGGCTTACGCACGACGCGCGGCCTGGCGAACTCGAAGCGGCGCTGTTCTTTGAGCGCGCGCATGCCCTCCCCGGTCAACAGCAGCGTGCGATGTTCGGTCTCCTGCTCCAGGCAACCGACGCGCAGTAGTTCGGAGACGAGCGCCATCCATTCGTCTTTCGTATGTTCGGTCCCGACCCCAAAGGTCGAGACGCGATCGTGCCCCCACCCGGCGACTTTTTCCGTCGCGTGCCCGAGGAGGACATCGACGATGTGATGCGCGCCGGTCGAAAAACCGCTGTGCGCACGCACGCGGTAGACGCACGAGAGCAGCTTCGCTGCCGCGACCGTCGCGTCGATGCGCTCGGGCGGCTGCAAGCAGTTGTCGCAGTTTCCACAGGCGTCGGGAACGTCGCTCTCGCCGAAGTACTTCAAGAGGAAGCTGCGGCGGCAGTGCGGCGTCGCGGCGAAATCGAGCATCGTGCGCAACAGTCGATCGGCCCGGTCTCGCTCGGCCGCATCCTCGATTTGCTTGATGAAGTGCCGCTGCTTGGCCGCGTCGCCGCCGCTGAAGAAGAGCGCGCAATCGCTCGGCAATCCGTCGCGGCCGGCGCGTCCGGTCTCCTGGTAGTAGCCTTCGATATTCTTGGGCACGTCGTAGTGAACGACATAGCGTACGTTGGGCTTGTCGATGCCCATGCCGAAGGCGATCGTCGCGCAGATGACGCGAATCTCGTCGCGGATGAAGGCGTCTTGGTGCCGCGCGCGTTGCTGCGGTGAGAGCCCGGCGTGATACGGCCGCGCCGAAATTCCGGCGGCGGAGAGCCGCATTGCCAGGTCCTCAGCCGACTGGCGGCTCGCCACGTAGACGATGCCGCTCTCGTTCGCGCGCGCCGACGCCCATGCCAAGAGCTGCTTGAACGCATCGCGCTTTTCGAAAACACTATAGCGCAGATTCGGCCGGTTGAAACCGGCGACGAAGCGGCGCGGACTGCGCAGCGCGAGAAAACGTTCGATGTCGTCGCGCACGCGGTCGGTGGCCGTCGCGGTCACAGCCATGATCGGCACATCCGGCAAACGCTCGCGCAGCGCGGCGATACGGCGATACTCCGGACGAAAATCGTGACCCCATTCGCTGACGCAATGCGCTTCGTCAACCGCGATGTGCCGCACGTTCCAGCGCTCCAGGCGCGCGAGAAAACCAGGAAGCACGATGCGCTCGGGAGCTGCGTAGAGCAACCGGTACTCGCCGCGATCGAGCCCCTGCGTGCGCTCTGCGCTCGCGGCACCATCAATCGAGCTATTCAAGAACGTCGCGGGGATGCCGTTGGCGAGCAAAGCATCGACCTGATCCTTCATCAACGCGATCAGCGGCGAGATGACGAGCGTGAGACCGGGCCGCAGCAGCGCCGGCAGCTGATAGCACAACGACTTGCCGCCGCCGGTTGGCAGCAACGCCAGCACGTCGTCGCCTGCCAGTGCCGACTGCGCGATCTCGCGCTGCAACGGACGAAACGAGTCATATCCGAAGAAATGTTTGAGCGCGTCGTCGAGCGTCGCCGGATTTTCTGAGGATGGTGCCATGCGGTGCGGGTAGTTCGCTCCGGCGCCGCGCAACCCGCCATGGCGCAGGCGCTCCGGCTGACAAACGCCAATAGGTGGCAAACCGCCATAGTTGAGGAGGGTGTTCACGCATGGCATCACGCATGCTGCGAGCGGCGTTTTTGAAGGCGATTCCGCTCGCATTGGTGATCGCGGCGATCGTCGCCGCGCAACCCACGCAGAGTCGCCCGGCATTTCTTGCCGTCGCTGCGAGCAATTGCGACCGGCCCACGACCCCGTTTTGCGACGCGCTGATGACGCCGCTGCCGGGTTGGACGGGGCACGTCTTTCATTTGAGTCAGTCGTATCCGAAGATCGCGCCGCGCGACGTGCAGCCATGGCTCAAGTACGATCCGCTTAAACAATCCGATGCCTACCTGCGCGCGGCGTTGGCGTACTTCTACCAAGGCAATATCCGGCAAAGCGTGGAGGCGAGCTTCGATCCGGCGCTCAACCCGATTCGCGCATGGTACAACGCCCCATGGCAAGATTTCGGCCTGAACGGCCGTGAATTCATCCACGGCTTGACGCGCGAACGCGTCTCACTGCCGGGTGAGTTGGCCGCGCAGCAAACGCGCATGTGGAATAACTATGCGGTCGGCTTCTACAACGCGCCGGGAGGTGTGACCATCGGAAAGGTGTGGATGAACCACGGAAAGCCGACTCTGGATCTCGCGCACCTTCCCGAAGGAACCGTCGCCGCGAAACTGTTGTTCACGACGGCGCCGGTTTCGCAAGTGCCGTATCTGGCGGGGTCGCCGACCTGGTCGGGTTACGTCTACGCCAATCCCAACGATCCGTCGCCGACCGCGACCTCGCCGCGCGCCGTGCTGCCGCTGCGTCTGTTGCAAATCGACATCGCGGTGAAAGACGCGCGTGTCGGCAGCCTCACCGGGTGGGTGTTCGGAACGTTCGTCTACGGCGGCGGTCCCGGATCGCACCCAGCGGGAAGCGGCTGGACCAACGTGTCGCCCGTCGGCGTGATGTGGGGCAATGACCCGGGCTACTCGGGGAGCGGCCCGTTGAAACAGACGGCACTCAATCCGCGCGTGCACATGCCGCACGTCGGATACCAGGGCCGCTTGAACGGGCCGGTCGACAATCCGATGTCGTCATGTCTGTCGTGTCATTCGACCGCGCAGATCGTCAGCGGTCCGATGATTCCACCCAAAGGCGTCGATCCGAGTCCGTGGTTCCAAAACATCCCTTCGGGAACGCCGTTCACGCCGGGGCAAACATCGATGGACTACTCGCTGCAAATGGAAGTGGGCATCTCGAACTTCATGAAAGCCGCGCAGCTTGCGCACGCGCCCACCGCAAAAGCACGCACCCTGCTCCTACGAAAGCTACAAGCTCAGGAAGAGCGCCCCCCTCGCGACGGCGGCTAGCTGGGAAGCGTCGATTTCCGCATGCCGTCGTTGCGAAGAACCTCGTGTACCATAGTACACTTCGGCTCTTCGCGCCTCGGCCTGCGAAAATCGACGCTTCCCAGCGAAAATCGACGCTTCCCAGGGGCAGCGTTCTAGCGGTTCTCTTGAAAGGGTGGTGGGCGAAGGGGTAGGATAAGAGAATCTTAAGGTTGATTAATATATCTTAAGGTTTTTCTTTGAAGGGGTGCATGATGATGCGCTGCCGGATTGGGCTCCTCGTCTTCTGGGTTTTGGCTGCGCCGGTGTGTGCGGCCGATCTGCCGGTGGTTCTGCGAGAGGCGCCGCCCTGCATCGTCTTGGTCACCGCCCCGCTGAACGCTGACGGTACGCGCGCCGCTTTTGCCGGCGGCGTCGTGCTCGCGCAGACGCGTGACGCGCTCACCATCGTCACCGCCGCGCACGTGCCGAATCTCGAACGCGGTCAGGTGCTCACGCAGCGCGGCGAGATGCTGGCGATTCGCTCCGTGCGCGTGCTCGCCGGACGCGACGTCGCGTTGCTGACGACCGATCCCGCGCGAGATCGCTATCCCGCTCCGGTTGTCGCGTCGGTCGTGCTGTCGAATGCGCCCGCGTATGTGTGGGGGTATCCGAGTTCCGCCACGCCGACGCTGTCGACCGGCCGGACGATCGCGCATCCGCAGGCGCTCGCGACCAAGATTCGGCCTGACGAGATCACGATGATCTGTGCGACGTGCGGCCACGGCGACTCCGGCGGCGGCATCTTCACGAGCGACGGAAAGCTCGTCGGCATCGTAACGCACGGTTTTGTGACGCGCAGCGGCGTGCCGGCCTTTGTCGTCGGAGAACCGCTCGACGCGGCGATCGCAGCCATTCCGTAAGTATTCAGGTGTCGCGAGCGCGCGAGGCGAACTCCGCCGCTATGGAGTTCGTGTATTCGATGCACCGCGTCGGCAAAATGGTTCCGCCGAAGCGGCAGATTCTCAAAGACATCTCGTTGAGTTTTTTCCCGGGTGCGAAGATCG
This sequence comes from Vulcanimicrobiota bacterium, assembly GCA_027307235.1. GTDB lineage: Bacteria > Vulcanimicrobiota > Vulcanimicrobiia > Vulcanimicrobiales > Vulcanimicrobiaceae > DAHUXH01. The sequence continues at coordinate 33,175 of DAHUXH010000003.1, forward strand.
GCATCCTCGGCCTTAACGGCAGCGGCAAGTCGTCGCTGTTGCGCATCATGGCCGGTGTCGACACCGACTTCGACGGCGAAGCCAAACCGATGCCCAACATCAGCATTGGATACTTGGAACAAGAGCCGAAGCTCGATCCGGAAACGACCGTGCGTGAGGCCGTCGAGGAAGGATTGGGCGCGATATTCACGGCGCGCAAGCGGCTCGACGACGTCTATGCCGCCTACGGCGATCCGGATGCCGATCTAGACGCGCTCGCCGACGAGCAAGCGAAGCTCGAAGCGATCCTCGCATCACACGACGCCGGCAACGTCGAGCTTCAACTCGAGATCGCAGCCGACGCGCTGCGCTTGCCGCCGTGGGATGCGAGGATCGGTCCGCTCTCCGGCGGCGAGAAACGCCGGGTCGCGCTCTGTCGTTTGCTGCTCTCCAAGCCCGACATGCTGTTGCTTGACGAACCGACCAACCATCTCGACGCCGAGAGCGTCGAATGGCTGGAGCAGTTCTTGCAGCGGTTTCCGGGCACCGTGGTCGCGGTCACCCACGACCGGTATTTTCTCGATAACGCGGCGGAGTGGATACTGGAGTTGGATCGCGGTCGCGGCATTCCGTGGAAGGGCAACTACAGTTCGTGGCTCGATCAGAAGCAGGCGCGCCTCGCACAAGAAGAAGCGGCTGAATCAGCGCGCCAGAAGGCGCTCAAGCGCGAACTCGAATGGGTGCGCTCGGGCTCGAAGGCGCGTCAGTCCAAGAACAAGAGCCGTCTGCTGCGCTTTGAGGAACTGTCGAGTTACGACTACCAGCGCCGCAACGAAACGCAAGAAATCTTCATCCCGGTGGCTGAGCGTTTGGGCGATCAGGTGATTGACTTTTCCGGCGTCAGCAAGGCCTACGGCGATCGCCTGTTGATGGAGAACGTCACGTTCAGTATCCCCGCCGGTGCGATCGTCGGCATCATCGGCCCCAACGGCGCCGGCAAATCGACGCTGTTTCGCATGATCTCGGGAAAAGAGCAGCCCGATGCGGGCACAATCGCGATCGGGCCGTCGGTGAAGCTCGCGGTCGTCGATCAAAGCCGTGAGGATCTCTCCAACGACAAGACCGTTTTCGACGACGTCAGCGGCGGACTCGACCTCGTGATGGTCGGAAAATTCGAGATGCCGTCGCGAGCGTATTTGGGCCGATTCAATTTCAAGGGCGGCGATCAGCAGAAATTGGTGGGCACGCTCTCCGGCGGCGAACGCGGCCGGCTGCACCTGGCGAAGACGCTGCTCACCGGCGCGAACGTGCTGCTGCTTGACGAACCGTCCAACGATCTCGACGTCGAGACGCTGCGCGCGCTCGAGGACGCATTGAGCGAGTTCGCCGGCACCGTCTTGGTCGTCAGTCACGATCGCTGGTTTCTCGATCGCATCGCGACCCACATCATCGCGTTCGAAGGCGATTCGACCGTCTATTTCTTCGAGGGCAACTACCAGGAATACGAAGCGAACAAGAAAGCGCGGCTCGGCGAAGAAGCGGCCAAACCGCATCGCATCCGCTACCGGCCGCTCACGCTGCGCTGATCACGGATGGATACTTAGCAGCGCGACGTCGAAATTGTTCCACGGGCCGAGCATGGTGAGCACATGGTCAGCCTTTAAGCGTGTCGGTGCGGTGATGACGGCGACAGTGCGGATGTTCAGCGAAGCGGCCGCGCGAAGCGCGCGTGCATCGTCGTCGCGCCGGATTTCGCCGATCAAGACGACTTTCGCATTGGAACGGACAGCGTGCTCGACCAGATCGGCAGGACGTACCGGCTCCGGCCCGGCCGTTCGGACGTGCGCACGCGCCAGGCGCGCGGCGGCGGTCGCCAATATCCACTCGCCTTCACCTTCGGCGATCGTGTGCAGCACGGTGATCGAATTCCGAATTGTGTCGTCGCGCAATCGCTTCATCAGCGCGACCAAATTCGGCACCTGCATGGCGTTGGTCGTGAAGGGATCCTTGGGCGGCGTGCTCATTGCGGGAGTAAGTATCGCTCGCGCCGCCCAAGACCTGTTGATGCAGGACTTCTGAAACAAAACTTCGGAGAGTACGGCGACCTAAACCCCGTGTCGAGGAGGCCGCATGGCTGATCGTTTGCGCTCGATCCCCCTGATGCTCGTTCCGGTGCTCGTCACCGCGTTGGTGGCCGCCGCCCCGGGCCCGTCGGTTCGCATCGACGGAGCCTATGGACTGGGCGTCGTGTTCGAGAATCGTTTCCATGCGGTCGAGACCGTGAGCACGCACGGCACCGTGCCGTCGTCGTTTCAGGCGGGAACGACCACCGACGACGGCGACATCCGCATTTGGCACCTTCCGAACGACGGAAAATTCATCGTGTCGCGCGCCGAAGGAAGCTATACCGAATCTGTAAAGGACGCCCGCGGTCAGCGGAGTTCGCGCAAGGCGTTGAAGGGGACCAGCGAGTTCGACGCGCTGGGCTACGCGAAATCGCGTGCCGACGACGCCGCCGATCTGATTCCGATTTTTCCCGAGCAGATGATGTCCGCAGGCGGTGCGTGGCATGTTCACGCGTTGGTGGAAGGTCCCTTTGGAAAGGGGAACGCCACGTACGACTACCACGTGCTGACGGTGACGAAGGACCAGCGCGGTCATGACATCGCGACCTTCTCGCTGGCGCTCTCCGCCGCGCTCACGCCGCCGAAGACGCTTGCGGGGTGGAGTTCGAAGCTCGCAGGTTCAGGTCTGATCGTCTGGGATTGCACCGAACATCAGCGCGTGCATTCCAAGACGCAGTTGTCCTACACCGCCGCCCACGGCTCCGACACCCTCAGCGACGTTCAAAACGAAACAGACAACTTCACGCGCGTGAAGTAGCTTCACGGCAAAGCCTACCCGGCGGAGTCGATGGTGACATTGCCCATGGACGTGCGCAACGACACGTCAGGGTCATTTGGAGACCCAATGAGGTTGACGTCATTGTTCACGCGGCCAAAACCCGTGTGGGTGTGCAGCCGTCCGCGGAACGTGCTGGGAACGTGAAGATACACATTGCCGGTTGACGTGGTCTCGGTGATCGACGAGCCTGACCAACCAGGCGTGAACGACGCCTCAACGTTTCCGAAGCGCGTTGAAAGAGCGGTGGTCGTTGCGGCGTTGGTGACCGTCACGTCGCCGGCAACGTTGCGTACCGTGACCGAACCTTTCGGGTCGTCGACTTGGATGTCGCCGTTCCGATTGTCGATGGTGAGGGCTAGGTGTCGCGGATATGTGATGTCGTACTCGACATCGCATTTCTTGACTTGAACAGAGACGATGAACCGGTACTCACCGGCCTTCGGGCAATCGGCAGAGACATCGATCGATCCGGCACGGTTGATCGCCGTCAGGGTAACGGCATCTGCGCTAGCTTGCGAGTCTGTCTGGATGCGCACGTGTATCTGGACAACGCTCGTATCGGAGGCGATCAGGTGCACGTCTCCGTTCTCATTCCGAAGATGAAGCGCGGTCGCTCCATCAAGGGGACTCGTTCGCGTCACGATACGTTGAAATGGCAGGTCTGCCGCCTGGCATGGGATCGCGCAGGGCAGCACGAGCGCCCCGAGAGCGGCGATCAGGTAGCGATTCATTTCTAGATATCCTCCATAGGGAGGTACGGACCACAGGGCAAGTTGTTTCGCCGGGGGTCCAGACGGAAGGCACGGCCGAATCCGGCTTCGTGCCGCCGAGGTCGTGGGAGAATGGCCTCGGCTGTGTTTCAATGACGGAATGACCGAACAACGTGGCGCCGACGGCTTTGGTGCGCTCGGGTTAGATCCTGCACTCGTCAGCGCCGCAGCGAGCCTCGGCTATGAGGAGCCGACGGCCATTCAGCGTGAGGCGATTCCGCCGTTGCTGCTCGGCCGCGACGTGCTCGGCCAGGCTGCCACCGGCACCGGCAAGACCGCTGCCTTCGCGCTACCGCTACTGCATCGCATCGGAAAATCGGATGGCGCGCAGCGCCGCGTTCGCGGGCTCGTCCTCGTGCCGACGCGCGAACTCGCCGTGCAGGTCGCCGAAGCCGTCCACAAATACGGCCGATTGCTCGATGTCGCCGTGCTGCCGATCTACGGCGGGCAGTCCGTCGGACAGCAGTTGCGCACGCTCAAGCGCGGCGTCGACGTGGTCGTCGCGACACCGGGACGTGCGCTCGACCACATCCGGCGCGGCACGCTCGATCTGAGCGGTGTCGAAGTGCTGGTGCTCGACGAGGCCGACGAGATGCTCGACATGGGCTTCGCCGAGGAACTGGAAGCGATCGTAGACACGCTTCCCGAGGAGCGCCAGACGGCGCTGTTCTCCGCCACCGTGGCGCCGCGCATCCACTCGATTTCAAAACGCTATCTGCGCGAACCGGTGCGTGTCACGATCGCCAACGAAACCACGGCAGCCGGCAAGAAGCCGCGCGTGCGCGAGGTCGCGTATGTGGTGCAGCGCGCATACAAAGTCGCCGCACTCGCGCGCGTCATCGACATGGAGTCACCCACCTCCGCGATTATCTTCTGCCGAACGCGCACCGAGGTCGATGAACTGTCGGAATCGCTCGGCGCGCGCGGGTATCAAGCCGAAGCGATTCACGGCGGGCTCTCGCAGGAGCAGCGCGATCGCGTCCTGCGGCGCTTTCGCGAAGGCGTTTCGGAGATATTGGTCGCGACCGACGTTGCCGCGCGCGGTCTGGACATCGAGCATCTCTCGCATGTTGTGAACTATGACGTGCCCTCTTCACCGGATGCTTACGTGCATCGCGTTGGACGCACCGGACGCGCCGGACGCGAGGGCGTCGCCATCACGTTGACCGAAGCGCGCGAGCATCGCCTGCTGCGCAACATCGAGCAGCACACCAAGCGGAAGATCTCCGTCGAATCGGTTCCGACCGCGCACGATCTGCGCGCGCGGCGCCTGGAACTCACCAGCGCCGCGTTGGAAGAGGCGCTCGATTCAGGCGGCTTGGAGAAATATCGGACCGTCGTCGAGGCGCTCGGCGCGACTCGCGATATTCTCGACATCGCGGCTGCGGCCGTGAAACTCGCGGATCAATCGCGCGACGGAAGCGACAAAGACGAGCCCGACATCCCGGCCATCGCGGTGCTGCCGCCGGTCTTGACCCCGAAGGGTGCGCGAACGAATGCCGCGCAACGCCCGGCGCGGCGCACGAATTCGGAAGACATGACCAAGATTTGGATTGGGCTCGGGCGCAGCGCGCGGGTCGGTCCCGGCGATCTGGTCGGTGCGATCGCCAATGAGGCACGCATCAACTCGCGCGAGATCGGCGCGATCGACATCGCGGACAACTTCTCCATCGTCGAGGTGTCGTCGTCGAAGGCGGCCGCGGTGATCGCCGCGCTGCGCGGAAAGAGCATCCGGGGGAAGAAGGTTTCGATTCGGCTCGATCGCTAACGATCGGCGGCGTCGGCCAAGATCGCGATGGCCTGCTCGACCGCAAGCGTATCGACGCGCGCGAGCAGCGTGTCGAGCGGTTCGGCGCCGCGCCAGAACGGAAACGCCGGAAGCGCACGAGTGTGCGCGCGTGGCGGAACGCTCTCGTGAGCGGCCGATTCAACCGTCGATTCGGCTCCCCAAAATGCCGTGAGGTCTTTTGGTAACGGCACCTCGGCCTTCGGCGGCGGACCGATGTCATCGCGCCGCAGCTCTGCGAAGAGTTGTTCCTTCGTCGAGCCGCGCAGCACGAAGAGCAAGAACGGATCGCGGTCGAACTCCTCGCCAAGCAGATAGTAGGTTGCGGCGATATGTTTGCACGGATTGTTCAGATCCGGGCACGAGCACTCCGTGCGCAGTTCGCGCAGGGTCGCCGGAAAGAGCGATGCGCCGCTGGCCAAAAAGACGGTGTCGATGTCATGCGGCATCTCGCCTGACAGCAACGCCGCCGTGAAGCGAGCCTCGGCTGCGATGCGCGATGCGATCGCAAACCACACCGCGGGTGGAAGCATCGCCACGCGAATCGTCACCCGGTAGGGCTCCGGAAGCGAACCCTGCACGTGCGCCGTCACGATGCCGGGCGCGATCGCGATGTCCAGCACCTGACCATCGCGCGCATATTTCCGCCCGCGTTGAAGTCTCGCTCCCGCGCTCAGTGATTCGAGCGCGGCGATCCAACGTTTCGCCCACCAGCGCGTCGCGAACGCACCGCGCTTGGAGCGTGCCTTGATGCCGCCTTTGGCCGCACGCGGCTTGCCCGGCGGAAAACCGGAATCGAATCTCATAGGGCGAGTACCGCATCCTCGCGTAGCGCGAAGAGATCGCGCAACTGTTCGTTGGAGAGTTCCGTCAAACCGGCTTCGCCCGAGCGCACGATACGATCGGCGAGCGCGCCTTTGCGCGCGAGCAGATCGTCGATACGCTCTTCAATCGTGCCGGCGCAGACAAGCCGATGCACGTGAACGTTCTTGGTCTGCCCGATGCGATAGGCGCGGTCGGATGCCTGGTTTTCGACGGCCGGATTCCACCAGCGGTCGTAGTGAAATACCTGTGTCGCTCGCGTCAGATTCAAACCGGTACCGCCCGCGCGCAGCGAGAGAATGAAGGTCGAGGGAGCGTCGTGGTCGTTCTGAAAGCGATCCACGATGCGATCGCGCTCGCTCTTGTTGAGAGCGCCGTGCAGGTAGAGCACGTCGCGTCCGGTCGTTTCGCGTAAGTACTGCTGCAGGCGGCCGGCCATCTCGGTGAACTGCGTGAAGACGAGCGCGCGTTCGCCGGCCGCATGGACTTCTTCGAGCATCTCCGTCAATCGCGCGAGCTTGCCTGAGCGTCCGTCCAGCCGCGAGTTATCACGCAGCAGATGCGCCGGATGATTGCAGACCTGTTTGAGTTTGGTGATGGTGGCCAAGATCAGGCCGCGCCGCTCGATACCTTCGGCCTTGTCCAGCGACTCTTCGACGTCGCGCAGCACGGCAGCGTAGAGCGACGCCTGTTCTTTGGTCAGTTGGCAGAAGACGCGCAGCTCTACCTTCTCGGGAAGGTCGCTGATGACGGCCGGATCGCTCTTGAGGCGCCGCAGCACAAACGGTCCGGTAGCATGCTTCAAGCGGTCCTCGGCCTCGCTATCCTGCAGCGCCGCGATCGGAATGAGAAACTCCCTGCGAAACGATGCGGCGGTCCCGAGCAGTCCCGGATTGAGGAATTCCATCAACGACCACAAGTCGCCGACGTGATTTTCGATCGGCGTGCCGGTGAGCGCGACGCGATAGCCGGCGTCGAGCGCACGTGCGGCGATAGCCTGCTTGCTGTCGGCGTTCTTGACGTTTTGCGCTTCATCGAGAACAACGCCGCGCCAGCGCACGGTCTTGAGCAGATCGAGATCGCGCAGCAGCACGCCGTAGCTGGTGACCACGAGCGCAGTGCGCGCATGGCGCGGCAGCAGACGACCGTCACGCGCGCGTTCGCCGCCGTGATGAACGATGACGGGAAGGTCGGGCGTGAAACGCGCGATCTCGCGTTGCCAGTTGCCGATGACCGACGTCGGGCACACCAGCAGAACCGGCGCGTCGGTGGAGCTTTCCCAATCGCGTGCGATCAGCGCGAGCGCCATGACGCTCTTGCCGAGTCCCATGTCGTCCGCCAAACACGCACCGAGTCCCAGCCGCGACAAGAAGCGCAGCCAACGGTATCCGCGCACTTGATATGGGCGCAGCGTTCCGCGCAAGGATGCGGGAACCGGCTCTTCCTCGATGGCCGCGCGACCGGCGAGGCGATCCAAGAGCAGGCCGATCGACCCTTTGCCGCTGACTTCTTCAATCTCGATAGAGCGGTCCGGGCCGCGCGCCGTCAGCGCAAGGTGCGTCAGCTCGCGCAGGCGCATCGATCGCATCCCGCGCCGCGCGCGCAGATCGAGCGCCGCCCGAATTTCGTCGGGATCGACGATCACCCACTGGCCGCGCACTTTGACGAGCGGGACCTTCAAGCGCGCGAGTTCGGCGAGTTCGTTGGCGCGCAGCGGCGTGCCGCCGAGCGCGAGCGTCCAATCCACCGTGACGATCGTATCCATGTCGAGCCCGGCGCTGACGCCGTGCTTGGTGCTCGCCCGCGCCCGAACGGCGATGCGCGCCTTGGTTCCGCGCGGCGTCCACCACGCCGGAAGCAGCACGCCGCATCCCGCATCGCTCAAGAGCGCCGCTTCGGATCGAAGAAATGCGTACGCGCCGGCATCGTCGAGCGTATAGCCGATGGGCTTGGCTTCGCGCAGCGCGGCATCGATGGCCGGTGAGAGGCGCGCCGCTTTGCCGACCGCATCGAGAAATGCGCGGCGAAGCGGCGGAACGCTCCACGCATCGTCGACGTCGATCAACAGGCTCTGGTCGGCTTGTGATTGCAAGAGAAAGCGGATGAACCACGGCGCATGCTCCGTGCTCGGCTCTTCCAGACGCAGACAGAGACGGTAGTCTGCGTCGTCGTCACGCGTGACGTCGCGCACCCACTCCATGATCTGCGCCGCGAATGGGCGCAACTCCGCACCCGAAACGACCAGCGTGCGCTCGTGACAGAGCGCGCCTAGCCAGCGATCGTGAAGCGTCTCGTCGCTGCTGGCAATATCGCTGCTTCGCACCGACGAGCGAACGAGTTCGTCCACCGCGTACTCGATGAATCGTTGCGCGACGTCGCGCGGAGCTTCGCACGGGGCGGCATCGTGCGCGCGCGCGAGCGCGCGACAGGCACCTGGCATGCGCGTCGAAAGCTCGGTGAGCTTCGCGCGTGCCGCCGCGTCAAGCCGCGGTTGCCAACGCGCGCGGTAGGCCGCGCGATTGCCGCGTCGCTCGATGGAGATTGACGGAAGAACGTGCTGCTTGGCGATGAGGCGCGCGGCAAAGAGCATCAGTTGCGACCAATACGCAAGGTCGTGCCCGATCACGACGCCGGGAGCCAGCAGCGCGCGGCCGGCGCAGGCGCGCAGCAGGGCGAGCGAGGCGGTCGCTCCGAACGGCACGGTTTCGACGGCGTGCGGCGCGATCATCGCCGCTCGCACGCGCTTCTCGCCAAGGTCGGCAATCGAAGGAGAAGGCATCGGTTTCCCGCGTCGCGTGGGAAGCCAGGCAACCAGCGTTTCGTTACACTGCACGGATCGCGCACGCATCTCGGGCATGACCTCGGCGAGCGCGGCTTCAATCTCGCTTCCGAGCGCGAACTGCGAAGTGTCACGTGCCGCGGGTGAGGACTCACCCCAAACGAACAGTTGCTCGTTGACCAGGCTCGCGTGCAAGAGCAACATCACGGGTGCTTACGACCCAGAGGCAGTCAGTTCCTCATCAAATGAGCGCGAGATCCGCTCCTACGTTGGCACGACGATGAGAGAAAAGTCGAAGCTCATCCTGCCCCCAGCTCCCAGTCTCCCGACCCTAGGGATTCTCATCTTCGGCGCCAAAAGCGAATCTGCGGGGGCTCGCTATTATGCTGTCATCAAGCCCTCATTCTGTATTTTGGGTAGTCATCTCGAAGGGTGTTCATGACAATAGACAGGCCGCCCATTTCGCTTGAAGCTATTTCGGTAAAGTTCGGCGATTTTCAAGCGCTTAATGACATCAGCTTGGAGTTCCCTCGCGGAAAGATAAGCGGGGTCTTAGGACCGAATGGAGCAGGGAAGACTACGCTTCTGAGGTCTATCCTGCACTTGCAGGCAGTGTCTTCGGGACGCATTCTCGTTCTTGGCACACCACGGTTCGATTTGGATGTGTTGCGCCATCTCGGCGTCTCGCTGCATCAGCCGGCGATCTATTCGCGGCTCACCGTTGACGAGAATCTTCAGTTTCACGCGACGATAGCCGGAGCCTCGCGGAGCGATGCGAAACGGCTCGCAAGTCGCGCAATAGATCGCTTTGATCTTCGCGACATCGCTCAAAGCAGGGGAGCGTATCTTTCGTTTGGTGAGCGCAGGCGGGTGGACCTCGCGCGGGCGATCATGAACGACCCTAGCATTGTCATTCTGGATGAGCCGACGGCAGGCGTAGACGTCATGTCCGTTCGCGCTATACGAGACATTCTCCAATCGCTCGCTTCAGATGGGAAAACGATCGTGATCACAACCCATGAAGTAAACGAGGCCGAGCGGTTATTCGAGTACGTCGCGATCATTCATCGCGGGCGATTGGTGTCTCAGGGAGCAACGAGAGATATCTCGGAAAATAGCAGAATTCATATCTATGATATCAGCGTAAGATCTGAAGTGTCTCTCCCAGAGTCACCTGCCGGGCTTGTGGCGCGCTTGGTGGGACAGCGGCAAATCGAAGTTCGTGCTCACGATGACCTTGCTGTTGCGCGGTACATTGAGGCGCTCGAAGTGGCAGGTGCAGGCGATTGCGTGGTCATGAAGCACCAGAATCGCCTCGAAGACGCATTTGTTGAAATCATTAATCGGGAGAACCGAGGATGAACGCGATTATCCAGAAGGATATTGGGACTTGGATTCGAGACGGCATGTTCGGTCGGCTCGGAAAATATGAAGTCCTCGTCCTTATTGGTGTCGGTTCCTTGGAACCCTTGCTCATGCACACCGGACGGTTGGTCCCGATTATGGCGCTTGCGTTTGGGCTAATGGCATCAGTTGGTGCATTTGCCGACTCGTTTGCAGGCGAACGTGAACGAGGAACGCTTGAGGTACTTTTCTTATCGCCTATTTCATCGCGCAACTTGCTAGTCGCTAAATGGGTGGCGGGAGTGGTATACTGCCTCGCCATCGGGACGGCGGTCGGTATTGGTGGATTTGCTGTCGCCGCTCTGGGTCAACTGAGACCGGCGAAAGGGACTTCATGGGAAATAGCTGCTTGTCTTGCACTATTCGCTGTGCCGATGATCGCCGCCATTCTCTGCGTCTTCTCTATTCTCGCCAAAGAGAGCCGCCAAGTGCTGCAATTTGCCATGTTCACATTACTAGGTTTGCTTATTCTTTCTAGTGCTTTTGAAGGTTTGCTCAGACCGATCTTTCTATACCTCGCTTCTACCAGCGTTCTTGTTGTTGGGGTAGGTGTCTGCGCCGCGTTCACGCTCATCACCATCGTTGCACTGTGGACTGCCTATGGATTACTCCGTAAGAACCGCGGATACTCGTGCTGAGCGGGTGCTTCGAAGGTCATCCGAACGAAGTGTCTGTTCCCAGTTGTGCGCGGGTCTTGAGGAGGCTGTCGGGGTTGAGGCTGATCGATTCGATGCCGAATGAAACGAGCGCGCGCGCCATCTCCGGGTAGTCCGAAGGCGCTTGTCCGCAGATGCCCACGTGGCGGCCGTTGCGCCGGGCACCCTCGACCGTTTGGCGCAGCATCTCCAAGACGCCCGGGTCGCGTTCGTCGAAATCGAAGGCCACGATCTCCGAGTCGCGATCGACGCCCAAGACCAGTTGCGCGAGATCGTTCGAGCCGATGGAGAACCCGTCAAAGAGCTTGGCAAACGCGTCGATCTGGATGACGTTGTTCGGAATCTCACACATCACGTAGATTTGTAGGCCGTTTCGTCCGCGTTGCAGTCCGAAGCGCGCCATCGTTTCAAGCACGCGCTCAGCTTCCGGAACACGGCGGCAAAACGGAATCATCAGCACGATGTTGGTGAATCCCATATCGTCGCGTGCGCGCTTCATCGCCGCACACTCCAACTCGAATCCGTCGACGTAGGCGGCGTGCGCGTAGCGCGATGCGCCGCGAAAGCCGAGCATGGGATTGGCCTCGACCGGCTCGAATGCCGTGCCGCCGAGCAATCCCGCATACTCGTTGGTCTTGAAATCCGACAGGCGCACGATCACCGGCTTGGGGTGGAACGCGGCCGCGATCGTAGCGATGCCTTCCGAGAGCTTGCGAATGAAATACTCGCGCGGGCTCGCGTAGCCGGCGGTCACCGCGGCGATGCCGGCGCGCACCGCTTCGGATACGCGTTCCGGGTGGGCGATCGCCATCGGATGCACCGTGATGTCGTCGGAGATGATGAACTCCATGCGGGCTAGTCCGACGCCGTCATTGGGGAGCGCACGCGTCTTGAAGGCCGCTTCCGGCGTGCCGATGGTGAGCATGAGTTTGACGGGCGGCGCCGGCAATGCACCGACGTCCACGCGTTCCGCGGCAAACGGCACGCGCCCTGGATAGACGAAGCCCGTGTCGCCTTGCGCGCACGAGACGGTGATCTCGCCCGCCGCAGCTAATCGTGAGGTCGCGTCGTGCGCTCCGACGATCGCGGGAATGCCGAGTTCGCGCGCGACGATCGCGGCGTGGCAGGTGCGTCCGCCGCGGTCGGTCACGATCGCCGCCGCGATCTTCATGGCGGGTTCCCAATCGGGCGACGTCGTCGGAGCGACCAGCACGTCGCCCGGCCGCACGGACGAAAGTTCGGCGACGCTGCTGACAACTCGCGCCGTTCCGCTTGCGATTCTTGTGCCGACGGAGCGGCCGCTCACGATGACCTGCGGCGGCGGTACGGTCAAGCGCTGTGTTTCGAAGACGGTGACTTCCGTCGGCTTCTGCGATGCGACCGTTTCGGGACGCGCTTGGATGACGTAAATGGCGCCGTCGGGGCCGTCCTTGGCCCACTCGATGTCCATGGGAACCGCGTGTCCGGCAAGCTCGCTGTAATGCTGCTCGATGGCGATGGCGTATCCTGCGATCGCGAGCGAGTCTTCGTCGCTGATGCATGCGCGGCGCTGCTCGTCGGGCGTGGTCGCAACGTTGAGGGTGCCGGTCGGCCCATACACCATCTTCACCGTTTTCGATCCAATGCGGCGCCGCAGCACGGCACGAAAGCCGTGTGCGTAGGTGGGTTTATGCACGAACAGTTCATCCGGATCGACGCTGCCCTGCACCACGTTTTCGCCGAGACCATACGAAGCATTGATGAAGACGACGTCACGGAAACCGCTCTCGGTATCGAGCGTGAACGCGACCCCGGCGCACGCGAGATCGGAGCGCACCATCTTCATGACGCCGACCGAGAGCCCAATCTTGAAATGATCGAACCCCTTGTCGATGCGATAGTGGATGGCGCGCTCCATGAACAAGCTGGCGATGCAGCGGCTGTAGGCGCTCAGCAGCTCTTGCTCGCCGCGAACGTTGAGCATCGTTTCGTGCTGCCCGGCGAAGCTTGCGCTCGGCAAGTCCTCGGCGGTGGCGGAACTGCGAACCGCCACGGCGAGCGGCTCGTTGTATTCCGCTTGCAGCGCGTGATACGCCGCCACGATCTCGTTGCGCACGTCGATAGGTAGGGGCGCGCTTTGCACGATGTCGTGCGCGCGCTGCGCGCGCAGCGCGAAGTCACGCAGATCGTTGGTGTCGAGCCCGTCGAGTTGTGCGTGCAGGGCCTCCCACGCCCCGGCGCTCGCGAGCACATGGCGATAGGCTTCCACCGTGACGGCAAAGCCGTCAAGCACCGGCACACCGTGCGGACGCAGCGCCTGGTACAACTCACCGAGCGACGCGTTCTTTCCACCGACCAGGCCGACGTCCGCGGCGCCGATCTGCGCGAAGGTGCGGACATAGCGAAGCTCTTTGGCGACTCCTGCGGTCTTCATGCCGCAAGTCTGCGCTTGTGATGTTACCGGGTGATGAGCGGTAATTCCCAGGATATTCAAACGGGCGCGCCATGCTAGAGCAATGTTCACGCCCGAAAACGAGCCGTTGCCGGAGGAATTGGAGCGCTTGCTTACCGATGAGGAGCGCGATACGCTAGCGCGCGAGAGCGTCCCCGACGAGGTGCGCGCCGACATCTTTGAACGCTTGGAAAGCCGCATTATCGCCGCGCGCGAGCGGATTCAAGCCGAAGACAAATCCGACGCCGACACGCCTGAGATCTAGATTCCCGACGGGTAGGTTTCGGGGACCTCGCCTGCTTCCCAAATAGGCGTACGTTCGAGGGGTTCCACTGCGCGTGTCACGTCGTAGTGAAAGACCGCGTCGAACTGCGCGATGATGTTCGCGCGGAAATAGTGACTGATCAACTCGGTCTCAGGCTTGTAGACAACGCCGATCGCACGCTCGAGCATCGATTCGGGTAATCCCGGCAGATACGGGCGGTGGGGACGTAACGGGAGGTAGAAGCGCGGCACGCCGATATCATGGAAGAGGCCTTCGTAACTGTCCGGACGCGCGTCGCGCACGCGTTTGCGCTCTTCGGGGCGATGCCACTCGGGTGCTGCCGTGACCGTGCCGCTGTAGGTCGTGAACCCGACGAGCACGGCGTCGTTCCCCTGTCGTTCGCGCATGAGGTGACCGACATTGGTCTCCCCGCGCCGCCCCATCGATGTGGCTCCGGCATCACCGACGTGCGAGTTGTGCGCCCACACCACCAGCTTGCAACTGCCGGTGCGCCGCGCGAGATGTTCCGTCAAGCGTTCGAGGGTGTCGACCATGTGCGTGTCGCGAAGATTCCACGAAGAGACGTCTTCGTCGAGCATGGTGCGGTAATAGTTTTCCGCTCCCGCCACGACGCGGGCGTTTTGCTCGGTGTAGAAATACTCATCGTCCGTGGCGCGTCCGTCTTGCTTTGCATACGTCGCCGCGCGGCGTTGAATGTCGAGCAGTTGCGCCAGCACGTCGTCCCGGCACGACGGCATTCCGCGAAACAAGGCGTAGGCATAGTTCTCGGTGCGATGCTCGTAGGGCGAGAGGCACTCATACCGTTGGCGCGCGAGCTTGGCGGCACGCGGGTCGACGCGATCCAAGTACGTGATGACGGCATCGATGGAGGCGTACATGCTATACAGATCGAGGCCGTAGAAACCGGCTTTCGGCGCGCCGGGCGCACGCGCATCGTTGTGCTCGCGCAGCCAAGCGATAAAGTCCAGCACCTCGGCGTTGCGCCACATCCACGTCGGAAAGCGCGTGAAACCCGCCAGCGACTCGACGGCCTCGACGTCATCGCCGGCGCCGCGCACGAAGCGGTTGACGCGATATGCGTCGGGCCAGTCGCCTTCGACGCATACGCCGGCGAAGCCGCGCTCGGCAATCAGCCGCTTGGTAATCTGCGCGCGCACGCGATAAAACTCGTGCGTTCCGTGTGTCGCTTCACCAAGCAACACGAACGGCGCATCACCGGCCAACGCCAGCAATCCGTCGAAATCGCGGTCGCTTCCGTCCAGCGGATGAAGAAACTGGTGCACCGAGTGCTTGGTATGCATGCTGCCTCACCATCATCCTCGCACGATGGCGTGAGGATCGTGCGAATGCAGTCGTCTAGAATTGTGAAGGAGCCGGGAAGGGCATGCCGCCGCAGGCCTGGGGGTTCTTCGTCGTCGTTTCCCACGCATCGGGTACCGTCACTCGCATGCGGAGGCTGCACGTCACATGAACCGGCGGGCGTCGATCGCAGCGATCGCGTCGGTCGCTGTGCTTGCCTTGCTCGCGCTGGTATTTCTTCGTCCGCACCCTTCGACGGCGATCGAAGCGTCTGGTGTGATCGAAGCAACGCAGAGCGATGTCGCTCCCAAGACCCAAGGGCGTCTCCTTCGCCTGCCGGTGCGCGACGGCGATCGAGTGCGGCGCGGCGCGGTTGTGGCAGTGCTGGAGCAGGTGAATCCGTCGCTCACGTTCGATCAGGCGCGCGCGAACGTCGCTGCCGCGCTCGCGCAAGTCGATGCCGCGCAGGCTGCCTATGATTTGCAGCACCTCACGTATCGAGCGCAACTCGATCAGGCGGGTGCCGGCGTGTCGATGGCGGGGGCGAATCTCGGAGCCGCGCAAGAAAACCTCGCCATCGAGATGCAAGCGGCGTCGCTGCGCGTGGAGCAGGCGCAGGCGCAGCTTGTTGCGGCGCGTTCCGCGTACGACCGCGCGACGATCGAACTCTCGCGCGACCGCGCGTTGGTCACCACCGGCGACGAGCCACAACGCGCGCTCGACGACGCGTCGGCACAATACCGAGCGGCGTCCGCTCAACTGAAGACGGCGATCGCCGCCGTGGCGCTTGCGCAAGCCGATCGCCGCAACGTCCAGATTCGGGAGCTGGGCGTGCGCGCGTCGCATTCGCAACAACGTGAGGCGCTTGCGGCGCTCGACACCGCCCAGGCACAAGCGCAGTTCGTGGCTCAGCGACGCGCGCAACTGTTGGCGGCGCAGGCGCAACTCGCGCAGGCACGCGCGGCCGCCGGCTTGGCGCGAGATCAGCTTCACGAAACGCGCGTCACGGCTCCCTTCGACGGGTACGTCGTCTCACACAACTTCGAGGTCGGGGACTTGATCTCGGCCGGTTCACCCGTGATGACGATCGCCGATCTCGTTCACCCCTATCTCAACGTGTATGTCAGCGAAACCGATCTGCCGCGGGTGAAGACGGGCATGCGCGCCGATGTGACGATCGACGGGATGCCCGGGCAGACATTCACCGGCACCGTGACAGAGATCGCCGGCACGGCGGAGTTCACGCCCGAGAATGTGCAAACCAAGGAGCAGCGCACCGAGTACCTCGTCTTTCGCGTGAAAATCCAATTCACCGATACGACCGGAACGCTCAAACCCGGCCTTCCCGCGGATGCGATCATCCGCGCATGACGCCGGCGATCGAACTCATCCACCTGTCGCGCAGCTTCGGAACGAGCATGGCCGTAGACGACGTTTCGATCGAGGTTGCGCGCGGCGAAATATTCGCGCTGGTCGGACCTGACGGCGCCGGAAAAACCACGCTGATACGCTTGATCTGCGGCGCGCTTGAAGCAAGCAGCGGCAGTGCACGCGTCGACGGGGTCGACGTCGTTGCCGAACCGGCACGCGTGCAAGCGGCGATCGGATACATGCCGCAGCGATTCAGCTTGTACCCCGATCTTTCGACGATCGAGAATCTGCGCTTCTACGGTGCCATCTTCGGCGTATCGAAGAGCGACTTCGTGCAACGCTCGGCGCGTCTGCTCGACGAGTTCGCGCTCGCGCCGTTTGTCGCGCGCCGCACCGAAGACCTCTCCGGCGGCATGAGGCAGAAACTTGCCCTCGCGTGCGCGTTGATTCATAGTCCTGCCACGATTCTGCTCGACGAGCCGACTGCCGGTGTTGACCCGGTCTCTCGTCGAGCCTTCTGGCGGATTCTCTACGGCATCAATCACGAGGGAACGACGGTATTCGTGAGCACGCCCTACATGGATGAAGCCGAGCGCGCCGGTCGCGTCGCTTTCATTACCCGTGGATCGATCGTCAGTTGTGGAACGCCGGATGAACTGAAGAAGACGCTGGTTGGCGACGTGGTCGAGATCGTCTGCGACCGGCGTGCCGAGGCTCGACGAGCGCTGCGCGGCGAAGCATTTGTACGCAGCGTCGAGGTGTTCGGAGATACGCTGCACGCGCTCGTTCCTTCGGCTGCCGAAGCGATTCCCGCGATTGAGCGGCATCTCGCGGCGGCGGGCATCGGCGCGACGCTGCGCGAGATTCCGCCATCGCTCGAAGACACGTTTGTCGCCCGGCTCGCGACATGACCGGACGCACGACCGTTCTCGCGGAGGCACTCACCCGGCGCTTCGGGAGCTTTGTCGCGGTGGATGCGGTGTCGTTTGAGATTCACGCAGGCGAGATTTGGGGATTCCTTGGCCCCAACGGTTCGGGGAAGTCCACCACGATTCGCATGTTGTGCGGCGTCCTGGAACCGTCGTCGGGGAGGGCGGAAGTGTTGGGATTCGATGTCGCGCGCGATCCGGAGTCGGTCAAGCTGCGGATCGGTTATATGTCGCAAGGGTCGAGCCTGTGGAACGATCTGACCGTCGACGAGCACTTGCGATTCTATGCGGGGTTGTTCGGGCTGTATGGTGCGCAAGAACGCGAGGCGGTCGACGAATGGGTGGGCCGTATCGGCCTTGGTGAACGCCGCTCGCAACTTGCCGGATCGCTTCCCGGCGGTTTTCGTAAGCGTCTTGCGCTCGCGTGCACACTGCTTCACCGGCCGCAGATGCTCTTCTTGGACGAGCCGACTGCCGGCGTTGACCCGCTCTCACGCCGCGAGTTCTGGGATATCATCGTACGTCTGGCCGACGAAGGCACGACCGTCATGGTGACCACGCACTATCTCGACGAGGCGGAGCACTGCACGCAGTTGGCGCTGCTCTACGGCGGGCGGATCATCGCGCGCGGGAGCCCGCAGATGCTCAAGCACGCGCCCAATGCCGGCGTGACCGTGGAGATCATCTCGCCCAAGAACGAAGAGATCCTGGATGTCGTCGAGGATCTGCCGTTTGTTCGCAGCGCATCGTTGTACGGCACGTCGTTGCACGTCACCGTTGATCGTGACGAACAGATCGCCGGATTGATAACCGCTCTGAACGAACGCGGGTTCGGTATCGGCGATGTGCCGGTCATCACCCCAACATTGGAAGACGTCTTCGCGTCATCGGTAAAGACATTGTGAACTGGCGACGCGTCTGGACGATTGCCGCCAAGGAGTACACGCAATTCATGCGTGACCGGCGCACCGTTTTGACGACGATGCTGCTCCCGCTGATTCAAGTCGTGCTCTACGGCTATCTGTCGAGCGACATTCGGCACGAGCCGACGATCGTCTGGGACCTATCGCGCACGACGGAGAGCCGACGGCTCTTGCAAGCTCTTTCAAACTCGCAGTATTTCTCGATGACGGCGGAAGCGCGCAGCATGCGGGACGTCGTGCGCCACATCGACGCGGGTCAAACGCTGGCCGGCATCGTGATCCCGCCGAACTACGCGCAATTGCTTCGCGAGGGGAAATCGCCGGAAGTGCTGGTGGCGGTGGATGCCTCCGATGCGACCGCGGCGCGAACCGCTCTTTCGGTTGCGCAAGCGGTCGGGAGCAGTCTGACGCGTCACATGCAAATCAAAGCCGTGCGGGTGCTGGGCGTCGTCCCTTCGCAGACCGGCGTCGATGTGCGCGCGCGAGCATGGTACAATCCCGGCTTGCGTCAGGTCGTGTTCATCGTGCCGGGTGTGCTGGCGCTGATCATGCAGTTCACCATGACCTTCCTCAGCATGAGCACGATCGTTCGCGAGCGCGAGCTCGGCACGCTGGAACAGCTCATCGTGAGCCCCATTCAGTCGGGCGAACTGATGCTCGGCAAGATGATTCCGCTGATGACCGTCGGATTCGTCAATCTGACGACGATCTTGCTGCTCGCGGTCTTCTGGTTCGGCGTGCCGGTCGCGGGCAATGTCTTCATGCTGTACTTCGCGGTGTTCGTCTTTTTCTTCACGACCTTGGGCCTCGGCACGTTCGTCTCCACCATCGCGAAGACGTACATTCAAGCCATTCAGATGATCCAGTTTTTTCTTCTGCCGAGCATCCTGCTCTCCGGATTCATCTTCCCTGTGGCGGCGATGCCGAAAATTTTGCAGTGGTTCTCGTACTTCGTGCCGCTCACGTATTTTCTGACGATCGTGCGTGGCATCATCATCAAGGGCGTCGGAATCGAGTATCTCTGGCCGCAGCTTGCCTTGTTGATGCTCTTCGGCTTCATGGTCTTCACCACGGCCGTACTCCGCTTCCGCAAGCGCATTGACTAGGTAAGGCCGGGAGCGGGACGGAGAAGGGTGGGCTTGACAGGCTCGCCCCGAGCGAGTTAGCATGACAAACAAGTTTGCAACGCAAACGAACACGAGAGGTGCCTGTGTCGATTGTTGAGCCGTCCGCCGAGCCTCGCCCTCGGTACGATGAAGAAATTCGCCTGATCGCGCAGATTGTGAAGCAGGCCGACCGGTCTGTGCGGCCGAGTGCGCTCCTCCTCATACTCTGGGGCGGAATCGCTGCGCTGAACGATCTCTGCTTTTACATCTACTACTGGCGGTATTTTGTCATCGGACATGCGGCGGCGCCTCGATCGCTGGTCGATTGGACGCCTGTCGGCTATCTATTGCTCTTGGGCGTCTCGATCGGCGCCCTCTTCATGCAGCGGACGAGCGCGCGTATGACTGTCGTCGATCGGCAACTCGCTGTCACCTTCACCGTGGCGGCGAGCATCGCGTTTATCATCAACACGATCGGCTATCCGCGTTGGGTGATGGCCGGACCCGACTATGCCATGCTCGGCAACGCGCTCTTTGCGGTTCCAACACTCTCCATAGGGATACAGTATCGGTGCGTGCCGTTGATTGCGGGCGGAGTTGCGCTGGTCGCGTCGCTGCTGGTGCCGGCATTCGATCCATGGAATGTCAACTTGTATACGTGTATCGGCATGGTGTTCGGTCTCCTCGTACCCGGCGTCTACTTCGCGGTGCGCCGGCATGCGTGAGGGGATGGACGACATCTTTTACTCACGCGTCCGCTTGGCCGTTGTCGCGCATCTGCTCCAGACGGAATGGGTGTCGTTCACGGACTTGCAGAGCAGCGCCGAGGTGACACGTGGAAATCTTGCTTCACATCTTGCGAAGCTCATCGCGTCCGGTGCGATTGAAGAAGACAAGCGCATTGTGAACCAGCGGCCGCTCACGCGGTATCGCCTCACACGCGATGGTCGCGCGGCATTTCTCGAACACATGACGCAGGTGCAGCGCGTCTTCGAAGCCGTGCGACTCGAGTACGCTGAAGCCGACGCGGCTGCGGCGTCCGGCACCGCGATGAAAAAGATCAAGCGCGCCGTACCGGCAACGAAACACTAGCCGCTCGAAGGGAAAACCCGTCGTGAAAAATACGATTGCGATCGTAGTAGTTTCCTATTGTCTCCTGGCGCTGTTCTCTCGACCGGCCACAGCGCAGGATGCGGCGATCGTCCTCACCGTCGTCAATGAATCGGGGCAGCCGGTTTCCGGTGCGCTCATCGAGGAGGTCGATGGTCGACAGATGCACGTCCTCGGCCTATCCGACCGCAACGGGACGCTCGTCGTGCGCGTTGCGCCGCAGACGCATATTCAGGCACGCTCGGGCGACGCGTTCTCCGAGGTTGCGATTGCCGCGGGCGGCCGGCCGATTCGCTTGACGCTGCGGCTGAAAGTGATCGGCAGCGTCATTGCGAGCGCGAACGGCGCTCGCAAGCATGTCGGCGCGCAAAATCCCGCCTCGATCGCGGCCGGCGATGTCGCGAAAGCTCTCGGTTATGTTCCCGGTTATCGCAGCGCAGCCGAAGGTGGCTCGGGACGACAAAGTTTGAACGGCGTTCCATTGGACCTTCCCGCTGCACCGCCCGGAACGGCGGCGCAGGGAGGCGGCTTTCCAAGCGATCTCGTTGATTCGTTCGACGCCGTGCAGGCCGATGACGGATCCTTCGAGCCGGACTATCACCTGTTCGCGCCCACCGAACAGTTCGAGTGGAGTCTGTCGAGCGGCGCGGATGCTCTGCACGGTTCTTCTTGGAAAGCGACGATGGCGGGGCCGCACGGGAAGCTTCGCTATGCGTTGGAGGCTGCCGGCGGCGGCGATCAGGGCACGCTCGCAGGGATGACGATCGCGGACGCGAGCGGACTGCGGTACGATCACGGCGACCGTGCTCATCATCTCGACGGCTCGCTCGTCGTGGATGATTCGATCGGTAGCGTCAACCTCGCATTGGTCGGCGTCGGTTCGCGCCAGGGCAATGCGTACATACTGAACACGAAGCCCGGTGCGATTCTCGAGGGCTTCGGTCCGGGGAACTCGTCGTCTCAGGATTTCGGGACTGCCTATCTGCTCGCGACCGCGTCGCGTGGGCGAGATAGCTTCACTGCCATCGACGTTCGCTACAACGGCGGCGGGTTAGACGATCTCGCGCACGCGCTGCCAACGGGCGCGAATCTGCCGGCACTATCCGGTTACCGGTATTCAGGAAGCTACGATTCCGCAGGGTGGACGCGTGCATTCGGTGCGGCTTCGCTTGCACTGTCGTTGGCCACCACAAGCAATCTCTCGACCGGTTTCAGCGGCGGCTTCGCTGGATCGGAGGCATCCGGCGCGCAGACCATGGATGCCTCATATAAGGTCACGCGTGGACACAACGGGGCGGGCGTATCGCTGCACGCGAGCCAAGGCGAAGGGCCGTTCGCCGAGCGCACCTTGGACGCGAGCGCATTCGAAACACGGCGCATCGGGGCGATCGACCTGCGTCTCTCCGTATCCACCGCACAATCTCAAAATATTGAAGCATCCTACGCCACGTCGTACTCGCAGCAACCGGTGCAAACGGCGCAGCTCGTGTGTAGTCCCGGCACCGCCTCGGTCGTCGGACCATCGCAAACCGGCGATACGCATCCACGCTCCGAAAATGCAATTCTCTCGTTGTCGCAGACGACCGGCCACGCGACGCTGCGCGGCGGAGCGTTTGTGAGTCGCGTCAGTAACGCCCTGGTGATGGCACAGGTTGCGACTACATCATTCTCGCCCGCGTACCTGAACGCTCTCGACGGCTTTTTTGCGAGCATCTGTCCCGGCCAGCAGCTTCTGAGTCAGGACGTCTTCGTGCAACGCCTGGAAACCGTGCCTGCACTCCAGCAAGCGGAATGGTATGTTGACGCTACACGGCGCTTTGGTAGTTTCTCTATCGAAACAACATACGAAACATTCGCTGATGTTCCACGATGCGCGCGAATGGGGTGCTCAACGGGTCTTGGTGTAACCACGCTGATGTCCGGAACGCAGATTGCGGATGTTCCGTTACATCGCGCGAACGTCGTCGCAGCATTCATCGGCAGGACGACGACGCTCGCATTGTCCGGCCGCTTCGTCTCGGCAAATAATGCACAGCGCCTGCCGGGGTATGTCGCCATCGACGCGGGGGCACGCTTCAGACATGGCTCAGGCGTGCTTGATGCGTCGGTGCAAAATGCGTTCGCGCGCTACGGCGGACGCTTTGTGTCGCCGCAGTATGCCGTCGCGCTTCCGACGACAGGGGCACCGTTTGCAACACTCGCAACGCCTGTGCAAACAACGTGGACACTTCGCTACACGATGACCTTCGGCTCACACAATTAACGGGGAGAACGATGCTATGACCTATGCCTTGATTGCCTTCATGATCGCGGGTGCGACGCTTCATCCTACCGCCGTCCCGGCGCCCGATGCGGTCGCCGCGTACCATTACCTCTTCACCGGGAATTTCTGGAATAAACAGCTCGTGCATGTCGATCAGACACAGACACTGCAAACATCGGCAGGCAACGTCGAGATGACGCAGCACGATACGGCGTCCGGCCGCACGAATGACAGTCATGGTGTGCTGAAATCGGACGGAACGATATCGGTCGGAAATGCAAACGCACCGTCCAATCCATTCGACCCCTACAATACGATCGCGTTGCTCACGACGGGCGCTCGTGACTATGCGATGGGAGCGACATGGAGTGCGTCGCTTCCTGTCCAGATCGGCCCGGTCGCGACCGATACCACGCTCGTGTCGGTCGATGCCACTGTCGCGGAACGCGACGGAGACACGCTCACGGTCGACGGCAGCGGAAGGACGAGCACGGTTGCGACGTACGGCGAGTATCAGGACCCAATCGATCTCACCGTACAGGTGGCGGCGCAATTCATTGGCGGGACGTTAGCGCGCGCCGATTACAAGGCCACGGAATACGTTCACGCGGGACCGCTGAGCCAAACGATGACCTGGACCTGGTCTCTCACTCGGCAGTGACGTCGAAGCCCGCCGATGGAGGCTGTGCGGCCTCCATCGGCAGTTCGACGTGGTGTTAGTTCTGCGGGGTCTGCGATTTCACCGGGACGTTCGAGATGTGATGGTTGAGATACATGAATGATCCAAAGCCGTTCCATGCGTTGTCGACGTGGAGCAAGCATTCGATCTCGGCCATGAAGCTTCCGATCGCCGGCGGCGGCAACGAATAGAGAAATTGACCGCGGAGAAACGCGACTTTCTGCGTTCCAAGCGTTTCGACGCGGCCGCACATGGATGGAATTTCGATCGGCGGCGAGCCTGTGGCTTGCGTGATTTGCGCATGGGCATTGATCGTGCCGGTGGGCGCATTGACGACGCCGGTGATGTGAAGCATCGGTGCGCCCGGCATAGCGGCTCCGACGAGAACGTTGATCAGATACGCACCGATTCCGGTGGTACCGGTCGTAGATGTAGCTGCCATGGTGGTTGGTCTCCTACTACTGGCGTGCAGACGAGGATGTCACCCGTTTGACCTCGATGAGACCGTCCTGCTGCAGTTGTGAGACCCTCGGGCAGGCGAGGCGCGGAACCACTTGGGACCAGCACCACGCACTGGACAAGGGCGTCCTTGCAGCTACTTCAGCAGCCGCCGAATCCCTAGCAGATAGCCTGGCGGCGCGATGGTCCGCGCGATGTGACCGAGCGCCTTCTTGCTAGAACTCGCCGGCGGTTTGAGGATGACGTCGTTCTGCAAACTGCTTGAGTCGTGAGAGCGAGTCCGCCGGGCCGTTCACGAGTTCACGCCGCAGAAGAGCGCGCGCGACCATGCGGCGCCATCCCTTGGGAAGGTCGAACGCGCAATGGTAGTTGACGCGGCAATGATTTGCGTCGATCGGTACGCAGTTCAAGTCTTCGTGAACGATGATGCCCAACGGAAGATGCACATCCAGTTTGAGTCGATAGCCAACCGCGTCGATCTCGACGTATTCCATCCGAACCTTCAGGTGAAGAAGACGCGGGCCGGACTCAGCATTGATGACCTGTCCCGCCGCTGCAAGACCGGGAGGATCGATGTTCTGAATGCGCACATCGAAGAAATCTCCCCACGTCTGTGGATCCGTCAACAGCATCCAGGCAACGTTCACCGGCGCATTGACGAGCGCGGTCGGACAAGCGACGTAGTTCACGGAACGCCTTCTACTTCCAGACCGGGAAATTCATTGATCGGCTTTGTACGCAGCCCAGCCGCGCGGGAAGAGCATGGCCTCGGCGGCGGAGCCGTCGTCCATCTCGATGGTTGCCTGATACATGTCGGACGGTTCGCCGGCCATAAGCTGGGTTTTCTTGTCGAGCATTCGATCGACCTCGACGAACGTTGCGCTAACGCTGTTCAGCTAGCTAGTACTGCCGATTGCTGTGTATGATGGCGGCCTCCTCACCGGGGACGCGAAATCCGAATCCCGCGGGCATGTGGTCTTCGCCGGGGACCTTCTGCGGGTGCAGGCCCAAAGACCGGCAACTCATCGGCGCCGGAATCGTGTTGACGATGGAATCGTCAATTTCAGCTTGCGAGGCGGGAATCGGAAGTCGAGCGCCGCTCAGGCGATCCATGTCGAAGCCCGCCGTTAAGTCGCCGAGCACCGTATTCGCGTCGCGGGGTCCGTTTGGAAGGTAGGGGCGCTCGTCCGGAAGCGAGGCCAGCATCGGGAGGTTGAAGAGTGTGTTTGCGAATTTGACCAATGACGAAAGATCAGCTGTTTCCGATACGACGCCGGAGTGCGCATAGGGCGAAATGAGCATGAACGGCACGCGAGGACCATCGCCGCACGCATTTTTATCGCTGCATCGCTCGAACGACTTCGGCGGCGCATGGTCGTAGAAGCCTCCCGGATCGTCCCACGCGATGATAATGGCTGAGTCTTTCCAGTAGCGGCTGCGCGCGATCGCATTCACGAAGGTCGCGACGAACGCCTGAGCGATCTGTCGATCGGAATTGCCGACGCCGGGATGATCGTCGTCGCCGCTCGTATTGTCGCGCACGAACGGATCGCGGTTGGCGGATTTCCAGCCGTAACTATTGTGATTTCCGCCTTTGATATAGAAGATTCCGCTGGATGGGAGCGAGCCCGAGCGCAACGCGCGGAGCATGTCCCTGTCGGAGTGCTCGTTCTTCCAAAAGACGTCGTTGTTGCGCAGATACGCGAAGTATTGCGGCCCGTTGTGGTGCGCCACATATCCTTCGGCGGCTGGCTTGTCCGGCCCATTGTAGCCCTCTTGATACCAACCCCACGGGATCGCAGCGCGCCCGCTGCGTGCGACAAACTGCAAATCTTCACGAACTCCGTCCGTGTCGTTCCCGGCTTCGGCATCGTCTTTGCCTGTCAGCGTGAGCATGAGCGTCGCATAACGCTGGTTGATCTGCGTCTGACTCGTTTTGAACTTTGCCTCACCCTTACTGATCGGAACTTGATGAGATCCGGGGACATAGGGGCCGAACGCCGGATCGGCATCGTGGTAGATTTCGTCACCGATGATCCGATTGGGGGGCTGCGCCTTGTCTTCTGGGAATCTCACTGCCTGCGAGATGCCTTCCTGCGCTGCGATGATTTCGAGCGCATTGGGCGTTGACGGTCCCGTGAATGCTTCGAAAACATGATCGAACAGCGCAAAATTGCTGGCGTATTTCCAATAGTAGGGCAGCGTGTCGCAGTCGTAGTGAGCCATGCTCAGCAGGCCGATCTTCTGCGCGTCTTCCGTCGACATCCCATATTGACGAAACGCCGCTTCCTGCGAAGCCACAAACTGATCCATATGACCGCCGTTCATAGCTGCCGAAAGGACCTGGCGGGATTGCAGGGGTGTGGCGATATCGGTCTCGGTGATTCGAAACGGCGTGACCCATTGTTTTCCGATTGGGTCATATTGACGCAACCCGTGAGATTTGGCTTCCTCGGAAAGCAAGTTATCGGCACCGGGGAACGTGCCGAAGTATTCGTCAAAGCTTTCGTTTTCTTCGTAGATGACGAAGACGTGTTTCACTTTCTTGCGCAACGCCGCAAGTTGCGCGCCGCGCAGATCCCCGATCGTCGTTGAATGTTGGTAGCCGCTTCCGCGCGCCACGTGCGGTATCGCAATGACACTCGCACTCACGGCCACAGTAAGAAGCATTGCTCCAATGCCCCATGTCCGTTTCATGCTGATTCCCTTCTCGCGAACGAGCCGCGAACGTCTAGTCTTGTGCGAAAAAGTGGAACGCCATGGTAGGCGGGAGCACTACCGCCGCTGCCCCCGCGCCAGGCGTTCACCCGGCGATCCTCCCAGCCGTTCATTTAGATTTGCGGAAGATAGAATTATGGAAATATTAAGGTGCCGGACGGCGGTTTGAGACCTGCCCGAGACCTCGACGAACGCTGTGCCTAAAACTGTCCCGAATCGGGCTGTTCATTCGTCTAGAGAGTGACGTGGATACCACGATCGCATCGTTACAGGAAAGGAAGAGAGCAACATGTCCATTCATAAAGAGGTCGCATTCCCGGCCACGCCGGAGCGGGTCTATGACGTCCTTACCAATGGTGAGACCTTCGCCGCCGCCACAGGCAAAGCGGCACTGATCGGAGCTGGCGAAGGCGCCGCGTTCTCGATCTTTAACGGCTATGTCGAAGGCCGCCAGATCGAGCTGGTCCCCGGGGAGCGCATCGTCCAAGCCTGGCGTCAGGAAGTTTGGGAACCGGGCGTCTATTCGCTCGTGCGCTTCACGCTCACGCGGGACGGCGCGGGCACCCGCGTCGACATCGATCAAGACGCCTACCCGCAGGGCGCGTCGCCATTTTTCGAGACCTGGCGCGAGCACCTCGAAACCGGCTGGCCCGTGTTCTACTTCGAGCCGCTGACGAAGTACTTCGCCGATCAGGCCGCCTAACACGGCTGGTGGCACGCCGACCCTTGGTGGGACCTCAATGCTCACCAAGGGCGCGGTTGGAGCCGATTATCGGCAACGGTGTCCGGAATCGCACCGGTCGAACGTCAGATAGGTGACGTGGGAGTGCCACGCAGCGTCTAACGAAAGGACAGAGATCAATGGCAACGGTTATTTTTGGAAACCATTCTTCCGTCCGGGTTCCACGAGAAGATCGCGAGAGTATTCGTACGTTTTACCGCGACGTGCTGGGCGGCGTCTTCACGGAGGAGGGTGACGACAAAGACGTCCTTCGCATCGGAGACAACTACTACATCGCGTTTCTTTACCAGGATTTCGCCGATGAGAGCGAGTTCTTACGATCCGGGAAATCGATCTGGTTGGAACTCAAATCCGATAACGTCGAGGAAATGAAGCGAAAAATTCTCGACTTCGGTGTCAGGAAGCTCGATATTCCGGACAGCCACCTGTACTTCCAAGCTCCAGGCGGGCAATGCTTCCGTTTGGCTGGCGTCAGCGAAGACCTCTCTATGTACGAGGGAGGTACCGTCGTGGCAACATCGGCGCCTGCATTTTGGAAGACTTACGATACCCAATAAAATTGCTTCCGACTGACTTTTGCCTACCGCACTCCAGAACTCAGGAGGGTTCTAAGATGTCCATGAACGCGACAACGCAACATAGGATCGGAACGCACGACGAGTGGCTCAAAGAGCGGCTGCAACTCCTCGAAGACGAGAAGGAACTCACGCGGCGTAGCGACGAGCTGGCACGCCGCCGGCAAGCGTTGCCCTGGGTTCGCATCGATAAGGACTACCGCTTCAATACCGATGAAGGCCCAGCATCGCTCCGCGATCTTTTCTGCGGCAACTCTCAGCTACTCGTCTACCACTTTATGTTCGGTGCCGATTTCACAGCGGGCTGCCCGTCCTGTTCGTCGGTCGCCGACGGATTCAACGGCCTCGCTATCCATCTCGCTCATCACGATGTCACGCTTTGCGCGGTCTCGCGCGCACCGATCGGAAGATTGCAGACGTACAAGAAGCGCATGGGTTGGTCGTTCCCGTGGGCATCGTCGTTCGGAAGCGACTTCAACCTCGATTTCCAAGCCGGCTGCACGGAAGAGCAGCAACAATCCGGAACGATCGAGTACAACTTCGCGCCCGAAGACACGCGCCCGACGCTGACGTTGAACGCAGGCTGGGCGAAAGATCTCGCCGCAGGCTGCGGCGTGGACTGGCCGACGTTTCGGCGTGAAACGCCCGGCGTCAGCGCCTTTGTGCTGAAGGATGACGTTGTCTATCACACCTACTCGGCATACGCTCGCGGCATCGACGGACTTTGGGGCATGTATCAGTGGCTCGACCGCGCGCCGTTCGGACGCAACGAAGAAAATGAAGCGGGTCCCTGGTATAAACGCCACGATCAGTACTAGGGATACCGGCGGCATCACGACAAGAACCGACAATAGGAAGGTACACGAATGAGCGATTTCACATTTTTGTATCGCGGCAGAGAAACAAACCTCTCGCCCGAGCAAATGCAAAGGACCATGGAGAAGTGGAGCGCTTGGTTTAAGGAACTAAGCGCGAAAGGCCATATCCGGGATATCGGCCAGCCGTTGGAACATACCGGCAAGGTGATTGCCGGTAAACAAAAGACGATCATCGATGGGCCGTTCGCAGAGGCCAAAGACGTCGTGGGCGGCTTTACGCTCGTCGAGGCCATCGATTTGGATGAGGCAGTGGAACTTTCGAAGGGCTGCCCGATTCTTGAGATCGGTGGTTCGGTGGAAGTGCGCCCCATCCAAAAATCCACCATGTAAATGGACCTCAGCGAGCACCTCTTCCGGCGCGAAGCCGGGCGCATGGTCTCCACGCTGACCCGCATCTTTGGGCCGCAGAACCTCGCGCTGGCAGAAGACGTCGTGCAAGACGCCTTCTGCCGCGCCGTTGAGGTATGGAAGTTCCGGGGTGTGCCCGACAATCCGTCGGCGTGGCTGATGACTGCTGCGAAGAATCGGGCGCTTGACGTGCTACGGCGTGAGCGAACCGCGCGGACCTATGAGCCCGAGCTCAACCGGCTGCTCCAAAGTGAATGGACGCTCGCCTCAACGCTTCAGGAACGTTTCTCCGAGCATGCGATCAAGGATGATCAGCTTCGGATGATGTTTTCCTGCTGCCATCCCCGCTTGTCGGAGGAGGCTCAGGTAGCGCTCATACTCCATATCCTCTGCGGATTCAGCGTGCGCGAGATCGCGAGCGCATTTGTAAGCGGTCACGCTGCGATCGAGAAACGGATAACGCGCGCAAAGAAGGTCTTCGTCAAATCGGACCTTTTTGACGTATCGGAAACGGACAATGTCGCCCAGCGTCTTCCTGCCGTTCACCGCGCGCTGTATTTGCTCTTCAATGAAGGCTATCACGGGGCATCACCAGAGATGGCAGTGCGTCGCGAGTTGTGCAGAGAAGCGATGCGCCTCATGTCCTTGTTTCTCCGTGATCCGTTGCAAGCAATGCCTGCAACGCATGCGCTAGCCGCGCTCATGTGTTTGCATGCTGCGCGCATGCCCGGGCGTCTTGATGCTGCGGGGAACTTAAGTTCATTCAACGATCAAGACCGGTCGAAGTGGGACCGAGGACTGGTCGTGGAAGGGCTGAGACTCTTGGAACTCTCGGCCACGGGCTCTGAACTCACCGAATATCACGTCGAGGCCGCCATCGCTTCGATTCACGCCACCGCCCCTCGACCGGAAGATACCGATTGGGGAAGGATCGTTTCACTCTACGATGCGTTGACGAGCCTGCGCCCGTCTCCGATTGTCGCTCTCAATCGCGCCATTGCAATCGCACAGCGAGATGGTCCTGAAGCGGGGCTCGAAACAATCAGAACTACGATTGACAATGAACGCCTCGCCGGCTATCCGTTCTACCATGCAACGCTCGGCGAACTGGAACTGCGCTGCGGTCGATGCGACGTCGCGCGCGAGCATTTCGAGGCATCGCTCGTGCTTGCACGCAATCCTACCGAGCGTCAGTTCTTCGAACAACGCATCGCCGCATGCACCGCATCCGGTCGCACCCCAATGGAGGCCAATGAAACGCAATGAACAACTTCAATCGTGAAAGTGACTTCCTCGGGAGCTTGGTCTAAAATGCAAATACGCTGCGAATGGTTGTTAGCATGCGTTCGTGCGTTCACGGCGCTGTTGCTGATCGTTGTGCCTGCATGCGTGCCATCGATACAGGCGCGGGCGTCGGCGCTTTGGAGCCGCGCGATAACTGGCGGCGTGGTGAATGCGAGCATCGATCATGGCGCCGTGATCTTCGGCGTCGATTCACGCCCGCTCGGCGGCGAGAATACACTGGCGCTCGACCTGCGAACCGGCAAGCGATTGTGGGAGCGGACAGGCGCGGTGCCCTTGGCCGGCTCGCCCGCGTTTCTGGCTGTCGGTACTTCGGTTGAGCATGTTGACGAACGCACTGGGCGGGCGATGTGGCGTTCCGTGCCGCTGTGCGTCGATCCCGGTACCGTTGCGGCGATCGGGAACGCGGTCTTCGTAGGATGCGGCGGAGGCAAGCTTCTGGCGCTGCGGCTTTCGACCGGGCGCGTATTCGCCGCCGCGCATCCTACGCAGGTGGATACTTACGACCAAATAGTGCCCCTGGGACGCGATGCGTTGGGCATCGGCGGCGAGGCCAGCGGAGCATTCTTGTTTCGACAGAGCGCCATCGTCACACGCGGCACGTTAGCGACGTTTGCGGCATTGGAGCGTGACACGCGAATCATCGGCGAGCGCGGTGGAAATGCCGTCGTAGCGGAGACCTGTTGCCTTGGGCGTCATAGTGATTCATCGCCGGCCGACATCGAATTCGTTTCGCTGGATACCGGCAAGACGGTTTCGGCGGTGAGCTTGCATCCCTACGAGAACCCTCCGCCGCCGGATCGCGACGTGCCGGGCGCCGGAATCGTCCTAGCGGTTGGCAGTACTCTCTACGTTGCCACGCACTCCGCCCTTTTCGCGTACGATCTAGGGAACCTCGGTCGCCAGCCGCGCACGTTGTATGCAGATCTTGCAGATGAACCAATGATCACGGCCGGGCGCTACCTTTGGATAAAGGAAGGAACGCCCGGCAACGTGCGACGCGTAGCATATCTCGACGCGTACGCCGGCATGCGCGTGATCTGGAGCGGCACAGGCGGCGAATTCACCACGGTGCATATGTACTCTCCCGGAGAGATGGAACGCCGCTTTATTTTTTCGAAAGGTAGAGTACGATTGGTTATGGTTGATGGAAGCTGCACGGTCCAGGCATCGAGTGCAAACTACGCCTTCACGATATGTAGGAACTCAGATATCGCATCGCGCGTGCGGCTTGGCAGCCCGGGAAAGCCGGTGACTCGCGGGCAGAAGACGTTGTCGCCTGGGGCCATCGCGGTGTATGCCTCAAACGGAACGTGAGATAGCCCCGTGTCAAAATAAAGACATGCTTGCGTTGGATACGCTACGTGGTTGTGCTGAAATAAAAAGAGCCGATAGAATCGGCTCCTAGAGTGGTAGCCCCAACGGGATTCGAACCCGTGTTACCGCCGTGAGAGGGCGGCGTCCTAGGCCTCTAGACGATAGGGCCGTGGCTCCCGGGCAAGGATTCGAACCTCAATAGGCGGATTCAGAGTCCGCAGTCTTACCGTTAGACGACCCGGGATCGTGCCATTATGGCAACGCCGACAATACTACACGGGCACGAGCACTCCCCGCAAGGGCCGCGAAACGCGTGGCCTCGCGAGCGGGGTTACAAAGGTGAACCCTCCCCCGCAACCCGAAGGGCTTCCAGCCTGATAGAAATATCAATATACTAACGGTAAACCTCGCCAACGCGTGGTTTGGCCTTCTCTCACGCCAAGGAAAGCGGAAAGAGCACACGATGAGCACGTATCGAGCGCCCCTGCGCGACATGCAGTTCGTTCTCAACGAACTCGCCGGCATCGCCGACGTCGCAAAGCTTCCCGGATACGAAGAATCCGCTGATGTCCTCGACTCGATTCTTGAAGAGGCCGCCGCGTTTGCGAGCGGCGTGCTCGATCCGCTCAATCGCATCAGCGACACCGCCGGATGTACGTTCGACAACGGCAACGTGACGACGCCCAAAGGCTTCAAGGAAGCCTACAAACAGTTCGCCGATGCCGGATGGATCGGGCTTCCGGTGCCCGAGGAGTTCGGCGGGCAAGGGTTGCCGCAGTCGTTGCTCGGTCCGACGCTCGAAATGTGGAACGCGGCGAACATCGGCTTTGCCAACGGGCCGCTGCTCAACCAAGGCGCGATCGAGGCCATCGAACTCTGCGGTTCCGAAGCTCAGAAGAAGAAGTACATCCCCAATCTCGTCAACGGAAAGTGGACGGGAACGATGTGCTTGACCGAGCCGCAGGCCGGTTCCGACCTCGCGCAAGTCCGCGCGAAAGCCGTTCCGGACGGCACTCTCTATCGCATCACCGGGCAGAAGATCTTCATCACCTTCGGTGAGCACGACATGGCCGAGAACATCATTCACTTGGTGCTCGCTCGCCTGCCCGACGCTCCCGAGGGCACCAAAGGCATCTCGCTCTTCATCGTGCCGAAGTTCGTCGTCGATGACGCCGGCAAGCTTGGCGAGCGCAACGACGTGCATTGCGCCGGCATCGAGCACAAGCTCGGCATCAACGGCAACCCGACGTGCACGCTCAATTACGGCGAGCACGGTAAGGGTGCGCTCGGAGAACTCGTCGGCGAGCCCAATCGCGGCCTCGAATACATGTTCATTATGATGAACGCCGCGCGGTTTTCGGTCGGCGTGCAAGGGCTCGGTTTGGCGGATCGCGCGTATCAGCATGCGCTCGAATACGCCAAAGGCCGCATCCAAGGCCGCGACGTCAAGCCGGGATCGAAGGCACCGCAAGAGATCGTGAAGCATCCCGACGTGCGCCGCATGCTCATGTGGTGCAAAGCCAACATCGAGGCGATGCGCGCGCTCGCGTACATCTCCGCCGCCTCTCTCGACATCCAAGCCCGTCATCCCGACGAAAAAGTACGCAAAGAGCACCGCGCGTTCGTCGAGTTGATGATCCCGGTCGTGAAGGGCTGGTGCACGGAGACCGCGCAAGACGTCTGCTCGACGGCGCTGCAAGTCTTCGGCGGAATGGGCTACGTTGAAGAGACCGGCATCGCGCAACAGTATCGCGACGTACGTATCACCACGATTTATGAAGGCACGACCGGCATCCAAGCGATGGACTTGATCGGGCGCAAGCTCATTCGCGACATGGGCGCGACCGCGACGTCGGTGATCACGAAGATGCAGAAAGTAGCGCAAGAACTGAGCGCAAGCGACAACGCCGACGTGAAAGCGATCGCCGATTCGCTCGGCAAAGGCGTGGCGACGCTGGCGGAAGTCTCGCAATGGATCGGCATGAACGCAATGGCGGATCTGCACAAAGCCTTCGCGTGTTCGGTTCCGTATCTGAAGCTCTGGGGTGTGGTCGCGGGCGGTTGGCAGATGGCGCGCGCGGCCGACATCGCGGCCAAGAAGATCGCGGCCGCGAGCCCCGAGTCGGAGTTCTACGAAGCCAAGCTCAAGACCGCAAGGTTCTACGCATCGCACGTACTCACGCAATCGGCGTGGTTCAAGCGTCAGATCGTGGACGGCTCCGGTGACGTGGAGTCGTTGAGCGAAGAGCAGTTCGAACTCGATCGCAAGATGGCCGTGACGGCGTAACATGGCGTCGATCAAGACGGCGGATCGCGACGGCGTCCGCATCATCACGCTCGACCATCCGCCGGTCAATGCGCTGTCGTTCGCCCTCTGCGCCGAACTGCTTCCGGTCGTCGAAACGGCAAACGCGGACGGTGCGATTACGGCGGTTGTGTTCACCGGAGCCAACGGTCTGTTCTCCGGCGGGGCTGACATCAACGACTTCAGCACAGAGCCGACGCCGGATACCAAGACGATTCGTGACGTGATCGCGGCTGTGGAGAAGAGCGACAAGATCTTTGTCGCCGCCATCGACGGCAATGCGCTCGGCGGCGGATTGGAACTCGCGCTCGCCTGTGACTATCGCCTCGCCTCATCGCGCTCGAAGCTCGGTCTCCCTGAGATCAAGCTCGGGCTCTTGCCCGGAGCAGGCGGCACACAGCGCTTACCGCGGTTGATCGGCGCGCAAGCGGCGCTCGAATTTATGCTGAAAGGTTCCACGGCCGATGCTGAAAAGGCCGCCAAGCTCGGCATTCTCGACGAAGTCGTGCCGGGCGATGTCGTCGATCGCGCCGTGACGCTTGCCAAAGCTGCTCCCGCGAAGCGGCGCATCTCGGCGCGTCAAGCGGAACTCGGCAAGGGTCTCGTTCGCATGGCGCTGCCCTTCGTCGTGTCGCAAGCGCACAAGATGGTGCCGCCTGAAGAGAACGGCGGTTACGCGGCGCACAAGTTGATCGACGCAGTGGAAGCCGCCGTCGAGTTGCCGTTCGCACGCGGCCTCGCTCGCGAAACGCGCTTGTTCGAAGAACTCGCGCGCTCCGCGCCGTCGGCGGCGCTTCGCCACGTCTTCTTCGCCGAGCGCGAACTTGCGAAAGTGCCGGGTATCGGCGACGCGCAACCGCTCGCCGTCAAGAAGGTCGGCATCGTCGGCGGCGGCACGATGGGAACCGGCATCGCGATCTGCTTCGCCGATGCCGGCATCGCGGCGACCGTGATCGAGCCGGTCGATGAACAAGTCGAGCGTGCCAAGCAGATGATCTTCGGCATGTACATGCACCAAGTGCAGCGCGGACGCCTCGCACAAGAAGAAGCCTGGAAGCGCGGCCAGTCGATCGTCTTCAGCGACGACTACAACGACCTTGCGGATTGCGACCTCGTGATCGAAGCCGTCTTCGAAAACATGGACGTCAAGAAGCAAGTGTTCACCAAACTCGACGCCATCGTCAAACCCGGCGCCATCCTCGCTTCGAACACCTCGACGCTCGACATCGACGCGATGGCGGCGGTCACCAAGCGTCCGGAGAAGTTCCTCGGTTTACATTTCTTCGCGCCCGCCAACATCATGCAGCTCCTCGAAATCGTGCGCGGGAAAGACACCTCGCCGCAGACGCTCGCGACGGCGTTTGCCGTCGGCAAGGCGCTGCGTAAGAAGGCGGTGCTGTCGGCCAACGCGTTCGGCTTCATCGGCAACCGCATGATCTTCGATTATGCGCGCGAAGCCGGCGCGCTCGCCGAAGAAGGCGTGCCGCCGTATCGTATCGACAGTGTGATGAAGAAGACGTTCGGTTTCGCGATGGGACCGTTTGCGATGTTCGATCTCTCCGGCATCGACGTGTCGTGGCACATTCAGCAATCGGTTCCCGCGATGGCGGCCGGACGGACGAAGATCGTCGACCGGCTCTACGAATTGAAGCGCTTGGGGCAGAAGACCGGCAAGGGCTACTACAAGTACGACAAGAGCGTCGGCAGCGGACGCGAACCGATCCGCGACGAGGACGTCGAAGCGCTGTTTGCCGAGGAGGCGAAAAAAGCCGGCATCGCGCAGCGCGGCGACGAGGTCACCGACGACGAGATCATCAAGCGCTTGACCTATGCCTTGATCAACACCGGCGCGATGTTGCTCGAAACCGGCGTCGCGTTGCGTCCCGGAGACATCGACATCGTCTACGTCTACGGCTACGGATTCCCGCCGCATCACGGCGGCCCGATGTGGTACGCCGACGAGGTCGGCACGCGCCACGTCTACGCGGCGATCAAGGCGTTTCGCGACGCATTCGGTCCGCACTGGGAGCCCGCGCCGCTGCTCATCGAGATCGCGGAGCGCGACGGCAAATTCGCCAATATCAAGGCAAAGGAGCAACTCGTTCATGCGTGAGGCGGTCATCGTCTCGGCTGCTCGCACGCCGATCGGTCGTGCGTTTCGCGGTGCTTTCAATCAAACGCCGGGCGCAACCATGGCCGGTCACGTGATCAAGGCTGCACTCGAACGCGCGCGCGTCGAGCCGGGTGAAGTTGAAGACGTCGTGATGGGCGTCGGGTTGCCCGAAGGCGCGACCGGCAACAACCTCGGGCGCACGGCGGCCCTGCGCGCCGGTCTTCCTGTCGAGGTCTGCGGTCAGGTGGTCAGCCGCTTCTGCGCGTCGGGACTCAACGCGATCGCATCGGCGGCGCAGCACGTGATGGTCGATGGAGCCGACGTGATGGTCGCGGGCGGCTGCGAATCGATTTCGATGGTGCAGAACACCATGAACATTTCGGGCTTCGACGAGGAATGGCTGCAACGCCATGCTCCAGACATCTACACGCCGATGCTCTACACCGCCGACACGGTGGCCAAGAAGTATAAGGTGTCGCGCGAGGCGCAGGACGCGTATGCGTTGCAAAGTCAGCAGCGCACCGCCGCCGGCCAGAAGAACGGGGCGTTTCGCGACGAGATCGTCCCGATGGAATCGTGGAAGTACGTGGAGGACAAAGAGACCGGCTCCGTTCGCGAAGAGCGCGCGATGCTCTCGAAAGATGAAGGCAACCGTGCGGACACGACGCTCGAGGGACTCGCGCAACTCAAAGGCGCCGTTCCCGGGATCAACGACACGACCATCACCGCCGGAAATTCGTCGCAACTCTCCGACGGCGCCGCCGCCGTCGTCATCATGGATTCCAAGCTCGCCGAGAAACGCCATCTCACGCCGCTCGGCATCTTTCGCGGTTTCGTCGTGGCCGGGTGCGAGCCGGGCGAAATGGGCATCGGCCCGGTGTTCGCGGTGCCGAAATTGCTTGAGCGTCACCACCTGAAGATGGATGACATCGGCTTGTGGGAACTCAACGAAGCCTTCGCCGTGCAGACGGTCTACTGCCGCGACGCGCTCGGCATCTCCAATGACATCTTCAACGTCAACGGCGGCTCGATCTCGATCGGTCATCCGTACGGCATGAGCGGCGCCCGTATGACGATGCACGCATTGATCGAGGGCAAGCGACGCAACGCAAAGTACGTCGTCGTCACGATGTGCATCGGCGGCGGCATGGGCGCCGCCGGCCTCTTCGAAGTCTGTTAGGAGGTTACTGGACTCCTAGCTCTTCGGCGAAAACGCGGTGCACCAGCCGTTGGGGCTGATCGCGCCCTCGACAACTTTGCAGGTGCCGGGCAGTTTGGCGTTCTTGTTCGGGATGAAGAGCGTGCAGCCCGAGCACTTGCTCTTGCCGTTGGGATGATCTTGGTACTTGAACTGCGCTTTGGTGCCCTTGGCTTGCGCGGTGCCGGTACTCGCCGCCGCGATGCCGGCTGCGAGTGCGGGAAGGAGAAGAATGCCGTGAAGAAGCTCTTTGCGATTCATGGGACCTCCTTGATCAATTACGCAGTGGTTTTCCGGTTGCGAGCATGTGTTCCATGCGCTCGCGGGTCTTCGGGTTGAACACGAGCGTCTGGAAGTATTCGGTTTCGAGGTCGAGCAATTCCTGATGCGTCGCGATGCGAGCGGGCCCGGGGCCGCCGGTCATGACGCGAGCGATCGCTCGCGCGATGTTCGCGTCGTACTCGCTCGCTATCCTCGCCGCCACGGCCATCCCGATAGCGCGGTCGATCGCTGCGAAGCCCTCGTCACCGAGTACGGGAACGTCGGTGCGAAGGGCGGGCGTGACGTAGTGCTCCGCAGATTCGAGCACGCGCGCCTTTGCGTCGTTGAGCAGCAGCGAGCGATCCTGCGATATGCGGTCGTGCTCCTTGAGAAAATGGTATCGGCGCGCATCTTCGGCGTCGACGCTGGATTTCATGAAGATAATGGTTTCGAATGCCTGCTGGAGACCACGTGCCTCGTGTCCGCGACCGGCTGCGTCGATGCAGCGAATGTAGAGTTCGCTCGTGCCGCCGAGGTCGGGGAGAATGCCGACCGCCACCTCCGGCAGCCGCGCTTGCATGGAGATGTGCGGCTGCATGCGGTCGGCGTACATGCTCAGTTCGAGCGCGCCGCCGATCGTCAAGTTGAACGGCGCCGATACCACCGGGAACGGGAGCGTTCGCATGCCGGTCGTGAGCCTCTGCACGCGCTTGCTCTGCGCGAGGAACGCCGCGTGATCGTCGCCGACGTCATCGATCAGCGACAGTATCCAGCGCAAATTCGCGCCGAACGAAAAGTGCGCTCCCTGATTGCCGACGACGAGCCCCCGGTGCCGGCCGGGAATGATTGCGTTGGCGTGCTCGGCGATCTCCAGCGTGGTGCCGTCGAGCGTGTTGCCCTTGGAGTGAAATTCGAGGCAGAGGACTCCGTCATCGAGATCGATCAGCGAGGCGCCCGCGCCGGTGGCGAGCACGCGACCCGGATCCTTGCGAAGGTCGTCGAGGACGATCGGGACAAGCACGGCCATGCGACCATAGAACGCCATCGCGGAAAGAAAAGCAAGCGCCGAGCGCCAATCGGGCTCTACCGCGCGTGTGTTAAAAGGAGGAACTCGGAGTTGCAAGCGATCGTGCTCGTCGGTGGTGAGGGAACGCGGCTGCGCCCATTGACGCATCGCACCCCAAAGCCCATGGTGCCGATTGCGAACGTGCCGTTTCTCGCGCGCACGATCGAGCGGCTCTACGCCGCAGGGATTCGCGATGTGATCTTTCCGGCCGGCTATCTGCCGCAGTCGATCATCGACTACTTCGGCGACGGGTCACGTTTCGATATGCGGATCACTTACGTGATCGAAAAGGAACCGCTCGGGACCGCGGGCGCGCTCAAGAATGTCGAACAGTACATCGACGGGCCGTTCTTCGTGCTCAACGGTGATATTCTCACGAGTCTCGATCTGACCGAGATGATCCGCTTTCATCGAGAAAAAGGCGGTTTGGGCGCGTTGCATTTGATTCGCGTCGACGACCCGTCTGCATTTGGATGCGTCGCGCACGACGCCGACGGCCGCATCCGGCAATTCGTCGAGAAGCCGCCCAAAGGCAGCGCACCGACCAATGAAATCAACGCCGGAACCTACTTGCTTGAACCCGACGTGCTCGCCATGATTCCAGCCGGGCGCAATGTCTCGATCGAGCGTGAAACGTTCCCACGGTTGCTTTCGACCGGCAAGATGCTCTATGCGTACACCACCGGCGACTACTGGATCGATCTCGGGCGCCCGGAGCACTATTTGCAGGCGCATCGCGACATTCTGAGCGGTGCGATGCCGTGCATCGTCGAGCCCGGCATCTCGGGGGCCGGCGCGCAGCGCCTGATGTCGAACGCGGCCCTGATCGCGCCGGTTCACGTTGACGAGGGTGTCGAGATCGATCCTGCCGCGACGGTCGGGCCCAACGTCGTGCTCGGCGCGCGGTGCCGCATCGGAGCGGGCGCGCTCGTGCGCGACTGCGTGCTGTGGGACGACGTCATCATAGGCGAGCGAGCCGTTGTCGAAGAGACGATCGCCGCCAGCCGCGTGCGGATCGGCGCAGACGCGCGCATCGGCCCGGGAACGGTCATCGGGCATGATGCGATCGTGCCGGCCGCAAGCGTGCTAGCGCCTGGTTCACGCGTGAGCGCGACCGCCGAAGTTACCCAGGAGAAGTAGCCTACCTCGGGAGATTTGTGCTGGGTAGGCCCGTTTTTCGGGTAGACTGTGGTGGAGGGGACAACACCATGTTGGGTCAGATGACGAAACTCCGGCGTTTTAGCGCCGTCGCGCAGCCGATATTTCTGGGATCGTTCCCGCCACGCGAATGCGGCATCGCCACGTTCACCAAAGATGTCGTCGATGCGTACGACGCGGCCTTCGACACGCGAAGTCACGTGATCGCCATCGATGAACCGGGGGGCGAGGGCCGCCGCTACGGATCACGCGTGATTGCGCGACTCTCCGAGCAAGACCGGGCTTCCTACGCGAACATCGCGCACCTCGTGAACGAGCATCCGAGCGATCTGCTCAATATTCAGCACGAGTACGGTCTTTTCGGCGGCGAACGCGGTGAATGGCTGCTCGATCTGCTCGAGCGCGTGCGCAAGCCGGTTGTGCTGACGCTGCACACCGTCCTGCCCGAGCCGGACGAACAGATGCTGCGCGTGACGCGCGCGCTCTGCGACGCCACACAGACGCTGGTCGCGCTCTCCGAAACTGGGCGCGCGCTCCTTCGCGACGTGTACGGGATCGATCCGATGAAACTGCACGTGGTGCATCACGGCGTTCCCGATGTGGTGTTCACGGGCACCGACGCGGCCAAGGCGTCCTTCGGTATCGGCCAGCGCATGGTGATCTCGACCTTCGGGTTGATCAATCGCGGGAAAGGCTTGGAGTACGCGATCGAAGCGATGCGCGAGGTCGTCGCGCGTCACCCCGAGGTGCTGTACTTGATCCTCGGCGAGACGCATCCGGTGGTGCGGCGGCGCGAAGGCGAGTCGTATCGCCTCTCGCTCGAAGCGATCATCCACGCATTCGGTTTACAGAACAACGTCAAACTGATCGATAAGTACCTGGGCGACGACGAACTCATCGCCTATCTCGAAGCGACCGACGTGTACTTGACGCCGTATCTCAACCCCGTTCAAATTGTCAGCGGAACGCTTGCGTACGCGGTCGGTTGCGGCAAGGCGATCGTTTCGACTCCATACTTGTATGCACGAGAATTGCTGGAGAAGGGGCGCGGCATGCTCTGCGAGTTTCGTGACGTCGCATCGATCGCACGTCACGTCAACGCGCTGCTCGACGATCCGTCGCTGCGGCGCGCGACCGAGCGGCGGGCATACCGTTTCGGACGCATGATGACGTGGCCGCATGTCACGGCCGAATACGCGCAACTCTTCCTCGATCTGTGCCGTGCGCCGGTGGAACTCGCCACTGCGTAGTTCTTGGCGACGGATTCCGCCGCTCGATCACTTGACCGCGCTCTCGGATGACTGCGCGGTCATCCAGCATGCGATCGAAGACGTTCCCAATCGCTCGACCGGCTACTGCACCGATGACGTGTCGCGAGCGCTGGTCGCGGTGCTGATGCGCTTGCAGTTCGTCGATCGCGAGGACGCGACCGCAACGCGACTCGCCAACACCTATCTCGCGTTTCTCTTCGATGCGCAGAACTCCGACGGCCGCTTTCACAATTTCATGGATTACGATCGCGCCTGGCTCGATGCGATCGGCACGCAGGATTCTAACGGCCGCGCGATCTGGGCGCTCGGGTACGCGGCGACGCACGCTCCGCGCGAGTCGTGGCGGCGCTTGTGCGGGCGGATGCTGCTGCGAACGCTCGAACCGGCCGCGCACTTCGAATATCCGCGTCCGGCCGCCTATGCGATCATCGGACTTTCCCATGCGCTCGGCGATGCGACGCTCGCGCGTCCGGTGCGCACGCTGGTGCGCCACTGCGCCGACATGCTGCTGGCGCTGTATCGTGAACACGCCGACGGCGGTTGGCCGTGGTTTGAACCGCAGATGACGTATGACAACGCGCGTTTGTGCGAAGCGTTGGTGCGCGCGGGGCTCGCACTCGGCGACGCCGGCTGCGTTGAAACGGGGATACGCACGTTTGATTTTCTCACAAAGGTGACGGTCGAAGGCGATCTCTTCGTGCCGATCGGGAACGCCGGATGGTATCCTCGCGGCGGAGCCCGCGCGCGTTTCGCCCAGCAGCCGCTCGAAGCGGCGGCGATGGTCGACGCGGCGCTGGCCGCCTTCGACGCGACGGGGAGCAACCGGTACCTCGCTCTCGCCCAGCTCGCGTTCGGCTGGTTCCACGGGCAGAATCTGCTGGGCGCGCCGCTCGCGGCGGAGAGCGGCGGCTGCAGCGACGGCCTCGAAGAGCACGGGCCGAGCACGAACCTCGGGGCCGAATCGACGATTTCGTACCTGCTGGCCGCGTATGCCGTGGCGGCGCGTCCCACCCCGGTGCCGGACCTGACGTAACGAGCCGAACTCGGCTCTTGTCCGGGCGTTCGAGGCCGAGCGAACGCCGACGGCGAAGAGAGACCGGTCAATGATTCTCCAACCGGAAGCGCTCAACGAGGTGCAGGCGGCCGCCGTTGCCTGCACCGACGGCCCTTGCTTGATATTCGCCGGCGCCGGCAGCGGGAAAACCCGCGTACTCACGCGCCGCATAGCCCTATTGCTCGACGAGCGCGGTGTCTCGCCCGATCGTATTCTCGCGGTCACGTTCACGAACAAGGCCGCGGGCGAGATGCGTTCGCGCCTGGAGCGCATGGTCGGCCCGGCCGCCCGCGATCTGTGGGTTGGCACGTTCCATTCGATGTGCGTGCGCATGCTGCGCCGCGACGGCTCGCGCATCGGCATCTCGCCGAACTTCGCGATCGTCGACGACACCGATCAGCGCACGATCGTCAAAGACGTCCTCGACGATCTCAACCTGGACGATCGCACGATGAGCGCAGGAGCATGTCTCGACCGTATCTCCAAGGCAAAGAACGCACTGCAGTCGCCGGAGGCGTTCCGCGCAGCGCACAGCGATGAGCTGATGGGTCCGCGCATTGCCAACGTGTACGCCGAGTACGAGCGCCGGCTGCGCGAATCCAACGGCTTGGATTTCGACGACTTGATCGGCAAGACGATCGAGTTGCTGGAGAACGACAAGCCGACGCGAGAGAAGTATCAGAAGCGCTTCGAGTACGTTCTGGTCGACGAATACCAAGATGTCAACTACGCGCAGTATCGTCTGGTCTCGCTGCTCGCGGCAAAGCACCGTAATCTCACGGTCGTCGGTGACGACGACCAGTCGATTTACTCGTGGCGCGGCAGCGACTATCGCATGATCCTGCGCTTTGAAGAAGATTTTCCCGGTGCGAAAGTCTTCAAGCTCGAAGAGAACTACCGCAGCACGCAGCGCATCCTGGATGCCGCCAATGCGATGGTTTCCAACAACGTGTCGCGCGCGAAGAAGCGTCTGTTCACGCAACGCGCCGAAGGCGAAGCCATCGTCGTCTATCCGGCCGGAACCGAGCGCGACGAAGCACGCTTCGTGGTCGAGAAGATCAAGCAGTTGGTGCGCGACGGCGCCGCCTATCGCGACATGCTCGTGCTCTACCGCACGAACCCGCAGTCGCGCGTGATCGAAGAGGCGTTGATCTCTGACGGCGTGCCGTACCGTGTCGTCGGCGGCGTCGGATTTTACGCGCGCTCCGAGGTCAAAGACGCGATCGCGTACCTGCGATACGTCACCAACCCGTCGGATGCGCTTGCCTTCAAGCGCATCGTGAACGTCCCGCGCCGAAGCATCGGCCAGCAGACGATTGCGACGCTCGCGCAGGCTGCGACCGCCGCGCACGTTTCGCTCGGGGAAGCGGTCTTCGACGAAGAGATACTCAAACGCGCGGTTCCCAAGAAGATGAAGGAACTTCAGCGCTTCGCCTCGTTCATCGGCGAGTTCCGTGAGCGCTCGCAGGCGCTCGGCGTCGGCGATTTGCTGATCGCACTGCTCGAAGAATCCGGCTATCTGCAAGAGCTGCGAGCCGAAGAGACGAGCGATGCGCGCGCACGCTTGGAGAACTTGCAAGAACTCGTCGGCGTGGCGCGCGAGTACGAGGGTAAGGAGATTGAACCGACGGTCTCCGGGTTCCTCGCCAACGTGGCACTCACGAGCGATCTCGACGCGCTCGATCCCGAAGCGTCTTACGTCACCTTGATGACGATGCATGGTGCCAAAGGACTCGAATTTCCGACGGTGTTCATCACCGGTATGGAAGAAGGCGTCTTTCCGCATAGCCGTACGCTCAACGATCCGCATGAACTCGAAGAAGAACGGCGTTTGGCATACGTCGGTGTGACCCGCGCGATGGATCGCCTGTTTCTGTCGCACGCATCGCGGCGGTCGCTCTACGGAAACGTCTTCGCCTATCCGAAATCGCGTTTTCTGGAAGAGATGCCGGGCCTCGACCTGCTCGATCCGGTGGAGAGCGCAATGCCGCGCCCCGGCGGCGGGCGCTGGCGCGACGTTTCCATCCATGAAACGGCCGGCGCGGGCATGACGTTGGATCTTCAGGCCGGCGATCGCGTGCGCCATCCGACATGGGGCGAAGGCACGATCGCGAGTCTGGTCGGCGCCGGCGGCGACGGCCTGGTCACCATCAATTT
This sequence comes from Vulcanimicrobiota bacterium, assembly GCA_027307235.1. Taxonomy (GTDB): domain Bacteria; phylum Vulcanimicrobiota; class Vulcanimicrobiia; order Vulcanimicrobiales; family Vulcanimicrobiaceae; genus DAHUXH01. Next base: position 77,594 of record DAHUXH010000003.1, read on the forward strand.
CCCGAATGTCGGGACGAAGATGGTGATGCTCAAGTACGCCCCCCTCGAAAAGGTCTAGCGGAGGCGAAGCGCATGGCGATTCGCGTTGCTGTCGCCGGTGCGCGCGGACGCATGGGAAGCTTTGCCGTGCAGACATTGCGCGGCGCCGGCGGCATTGAATACGTCGGCGGCTTCGCGCGCGCGGCCGACGCCGCCGAACGCGTCTACGACGACATCGACCACCTGTACCGCGAGGCGAAGCCGGACGTCGTCGTCGATTTCACCACGCATCCGACCACGATCGACGTCGCGGCGCGCGCACTCGAACACGGCGCGCGTCCGGTCATCGGCGCGACCGGCTGGAGCGACGCTGAGAGAACGGCGCTTGCCGCGCGCGCGGAGCAGGCGGGCTTGGGTGCGATGCTGGTTCCGAACTTCTCGCTCGGCGCGGCGTTGATGATGCAGTTTGCCGCGACGGCGTCGCGATATTTTCCATCGGCCGAGATCATCGAATTACATCACGACCAAAAACGCGACAAGCCCAGCGGCACCGCGCGCTTGACGGCCGAACGCATCACGGCACGCGGTCATGCGAACGACGTTCCGATTCATAGCGTGCGCCTCCCCGGAATGCTCGCTCATCAAGAAGTGCTCTTCGGCGGTGTGGGCGAAGTGCTCAGCATCCGGCACGACTCGCTCTCGCGCGATTCATTTGCACGCGGCATCGTCTTCGCGGTGCGTGCAGTGATGAACATGCGCGGCCTGTCGATCGGGTTAGATTCCATTTTGGGTGAGGTCACGTTCTAAGCCATGAGGGTAGCGGTCGTCGGAGCCACCGGCGTCGTCGGAGAGACGATCTTGCAGGTGCTGGCGGAGCGCCGTGTTCCGGCGACGCAAGTCGCCGCGCTCGGCTCGCGCGATCGCGCATCGGCGGCGCGCTATAACGGACGCGCGCTGGACGTCCGGGTAACGACCGCCGAATCACTGGCGGAAGCTGACGTCGTATTTTTTGCGAGCAACGAAGATGCAAGCGAGAAGTTCGCGGGACAGATCGCCGAACGCGGCGGCATCGTGATCGATAACAGCGCGGCATTTCGCATGATTGACGGAGTTCCGCTGATCGTTCCCGAGATCAACGCGCACGCGCTGCAGGCCGGCCAGCGCATCTTTCCGGTCGCGAACTGCACCGCGATCGTGATCTCGATGGCGCTTGCGCCGATACGCGATGCGGCCGGACTGCGCTCCGTGCATGCGGCGACCTATCAGGCGACGAGCGGCGCCGGCCGCGCCGGGTTGGACGAATGGCTGACAGCGGAGAGCGCGCTGGTGCGCGGTGAGAACGAGCCCGTGCCGCAGGCATTCGCGGCGCAGATCGCGCGTAACGTCGTGCCGCAGATCGGGTCGTTCGATGGCGCGGGTTTCTCCGGTGAAGAGCGCAAGATCGCAAGCGAAACGCGCAAGATCCTCGATGCACCCGACTTGCACGTCATGGCGACCTCGGTGCGCGTACCGGTGCGCAGCGCGCATGCGGCTGCGCTCTTCGTGCAGACCGAACGCCCCACCACGGTGGCGGACCTGCAGCGAGCGTTCGCGCGCGCCAAAGGCGTCGTCTTTCATCCGCACGGCATCGTCACGCCGCGCGACGTCGAGGGCACCGACGACATTCACGTTGCACGCTTGCGCGCCGACGACAGCGACATGACGCGATTCGCAGTGTGGGTCGTCGGCGATCAGTTGCGCAAGGGCGCGGCCACCAACGGCGTGCAAATTCTCGAACTCTTGCTCGCTAAAGGTTTCCTAGCATCATGATCGCCGCGCGCAAGACAGCAGTGCTCAAGTTCGGCGGCACGTCGCTTGCGACACCCGAGCAACGCGCCGAAGCGATCGCGCACATCGCCGACGCGCAGGCCAACGGATATGCCGTGGTGGCGGTGGTTTCAGCGATGGGACGCGCACCGGCTCCCTATGCTACCGACACGCTGCTCTCGCTCATCGATCAGCGCACCGGTTCGCGCAATGCCGACCTACTGCTGGCAAGCGGCGAGACGATCGCGTGCGCGGTCTTCGCCGATGAACTGTGCCGAGCGGGTATCGAGGCAATCGCGATGACCGGCGCGCAGGCCGGCATCGTCACCGACGAACGTTTCGGCGATGCAACAATCGCGCACGTCAATCCCGATCCGGTGCGCGAGATGATCGCCTCCGGCATCGTCGCGGTCGTCGCGGGATTTCAGGGCGCGTCAAACAGCGGCGCGATCACCACGCTCGGACGCGGCGGCACCGATCTGTCCGCCATCGCCATTGGTCACGCGCTCGGCGCACAGCGCATCGACGTCTTCACCGACGTCAGCGGCGTGATGACGGCCGATCCGCGCCGCGTTGACGACGCCCGGAGAATCGAACGCATATCGTCGGTCGAGATGAGCGAACTGGCCGAACACGGCGCCAAGGTGATGCATCACAAGGCGGCCGAGTACGCCTACCGCACCAAGACGCGCTACGCGATCAAGAATCTCGCTGACGGGTCGGGCACGATCGTCGATGACAGTGTGCTGCGCACCCAGCCGGTCACCGGAGTGACCGTCACCGGGCGCTTGACGTGGGTGCGCGTGATCCGCGGCGACATCGAAAACCCGACGCAGCGCATGCAGACCGAACTTGAAATGTTCCGGCGCCTGGCCGACGCGGACATCTCGATCGATCAGGTCACCATCAATCAGGCCGGCGTCTGTTTCGTCATCGCCGGGGACCGCGGCAACGACGTGCGGAGCCTGCTCGGCGATTTGAATTTGGCGGTTCGGGTTCGCGAAGGATGCGCGAAGCTTTCCGTCGTCGGCGAAGGCATGCGCGGCACACCGGGCGTCGTGCATCGCATCGTCGATGCGCTCTCGGCAGCCAACGTCGAGATCATTCATTGCACCGATAGCAACATCACGGTCTCGCTGCTCATTCCCGTCGACGACTCGACGCGCGCTGAGCGAGCGGTACACGAGTGTTTCGGACTACACCAAGGAGAAGAAGAAGCATGACGTTGGGGACGATCGTCACCGCGATGGTCACGCCGTTCAACGAGGACGGCTCTGTCAACATCGACGAGGCGTGCCGTCTCGCGCAGTGGCTGGTCGAGCGCGGAAACGACGGGCTGGTGGTCGCGGGTTCGACCGGCGAAGGCCAGACGCTTGACTCCAACGAGCGCAATGATCTGGTGCGCGCCGTGAAGCGTGCGGTGGGCGGGCGCGCGTGCGTGATCGCGAATACCGGGACCAACGATACTCGATCCTCCGTGCAGCAGACGCGCGAGGCGCATGAGGCCGGTGCGGACGCGATCCTCGCGGTGGTTCCCTACTACAACAAGCCGACGCAGAGCGGCATGCTCAAACATTTCGGTGCGATCGCGCAAGCGACGCCGCTGCCGGTCGTCGTCTACAACATCCCGGGACGCAGCGTCGCCAACATGCTTCCGGAGACGTTGCTTGAACTCGCGCGGCGTCACGCGACGATCGCCGGAGTCAAGGAGTCAAGCGGGGATCTGCGGCAGATCGGTTTGATTCTGCGCGATCGCGCGCCCGGCTTCACCGTGTTCGCAGGCGACGATCATCTGTTCTTGCCGAGCTTGGCGATGGGCGCGGACGGCCTTGTCGGGGTGGCGACGCATCTGTGCTCGCGCGAGTTCCGCGCCATGTTCGACGCCTATCGCGCGGGTAAGGTGGCCGAAGCCGCGGCGATCCATCGCGCCACGCTCGGATTGATCGAGGGAATCTTCACGACGACCAATCCGATTCCGATCAAGTGGGCGATGAACGAGATCGGCTTCAAAGCCGGCGCATGCCGCTTGCCGCTGGATGAGATGCCACCCGCGCTCGCCGCGCAGTTGCGGCCGCTGCTCGTGCCTTACCTCGACCGCGCGCTCGCCTAAGCGATCTTGAGTCCAACACAGATTCCATCGGTCGAGGTCCTCGGCTGCCGGCTGGACGCGATCGACGCGCCGGCGGCCGTCGAGGAAATTGCACGCTTGGCGCGCGACGATCGCCATGCGCAGGTTGTGACGCTCGGAACGGAGATGGTCGTCTTCGCGCAGCACGATCCGCGCTTTCGCGCGGTGGTTAACGCGTGCGCGCTCTCGCTCTGCGACACGATCGGTGTGCTCCTGGCTGCGCGCCGTCGCGGTGCGCGCATCGGGGCTCGCGTGACCGGCGTCGAATTGGTCGAAGCGCTGTGCGCGCGCGCGGCGCATGACGGTCTTTCGGTATATTTTCTCGGCGGCGCACCGGGTGTCGCGCTGAAAGCCGCGCAAGAGCTGGAGCGGCAGCATCCGGGACTGCATGTCGCCGGAACGCAGAACGGATTCTTCGACGCGGAGCAGTCGAGCGCAATCGCGAGCGAAATCCGTGCGAGCGGCGCGCGGATACTCTTTGTCGGACTCGGGTCACCCCGACAAGAGTTCTGGCTCGCCGACTATCTGGCTGCGACGGGATGCGGGGCGGGCATCGGCGTGGGCGGATCATTCGACGTGATCAGCGGAAATGTCCGCCGCGCACCCGAGATGTTTCGGCGTCTTGGTGTGGAGTGGTTGTACCGTTTGCTCAAGGAGCCGCAGCGCTGGCGCCGCCAACTCGCGCTGCCGTACTTCGCGTTGCTCGTCGTGCTTGACGAGCTGCGCGGTCACAAAAGGAGTTCGAACCTCGGATGAAAGCGATGATCCTCGCGGGCGGGATGTCCACGCGCCTCTACCCGTTGACCAAGCGCGTGCCCAAGCCCCTCGTGCCGGTGGTGGGCGTTCCCAATGCGGTGCATGTCATTCATTACTTGAAAGCGCACGGCATCGACGAGATCGCGATCAACGTTCACTATCTCGCCGACGCGATCGTCGCGGCGCTCGGCGACGGGTCGCAGTTCGGCGTGCGTCTGGAATACCTGCACGAACGGGAATTGATGGGGAGCGCGGGTGCGGTCAAACAGATGCAGTCGTTCTTTGACGACGGTCTTTTCGTCGTCGTCGGGTGCGACGATCTGACCGATCTGCCGCTTGAGTCCATGCTGGCGTTTCACCGCGAGCGCAAGGCGCTGGCGACGATCGGTTTAGTGACGCGCGAACGCGTCGAGCACTACGGCGTCGTCGTGACCGACTCGAACGGGCGTATCAGCGGATTTCAAGAAAAACCGGCCGCGGGAACGGAGCAGAGCAAGCTCGTCAACACCGGCATCTATGCGTTTGAGCCCGCGATCCTCGACTACATTCCCGCCAACGAGTTCTACGATTTCGGAAAACAGGTTTTCCCGGCGCTGCGCGACGCACATGCCGCATTTTATGGTTTCGACGCGCGCGACGCGTACTGGTGCGACATCGGCACCCCCGACGAATACCGCCGCGCCACGTTCGACGTGGTGAACGGGCATTTCTCGATTCCGCACACGCGCGGCAACGGCATCGACCCCATGGCGCTCATCGCTCCCGACGCATCCGTACAGGGTGCGGTGTGGATCGGACCCAACGCCGTGGTGGGAACCGGCGCGAGCATCATCGGCCCCTCGGTGATCGGACCGGGTGTGCGCATCGGTCCCCACGCGCTGATCGAAGGCAGCATTATCTGGGATAACGCCACGATCGGGGAACACGCGCACCTCCGCAACGCGATCGTGGGCATCGACTACACCGTCGCCCCCAACGAACACCTCGACGCCAAGATCGTCGCTCCTGAATAGGTGGGCACAGAAGTTACAGCATCCCCCTAGCATTGGGCTCCGCTTCTCTGTAGGCTGGCATGAGGGGTGTACATTTGTGTACTCCTTTCACTAGTTCACGAAGGAGAAGCTCAAAAATGCCTATTGCGTTCGCGATCGCCGCCATTCTAGTATCGCTGTTCATGGGTGCCGGATCGGCAATTTCGACCGTGCCGAACCAAACGAATAGCGCCAGTGTGGCCGCGACGCCTCCGCCAAGCGGCGACAACACCGGCGGGATTGGCATCTAATACATAGGTCAAGTTCGTGCCGACGTAAAATGATCGAGCCACGGGCTTCGTATTAGCGCGTGGCTCAATCTATTTTTATGGGTGACGGGTGTCTATGGGATTGTACGAAAAGCCGTTGGCGGCTGACTCGACGCACCTATTCGATCTCTATCGGCGCGCCGAATATTCCGACTGCCTACGCCTGACTGAGTTGCCTATGACAGACGATGAGTATGTCATCCGACTTGGTTGTCTCGTTCGCTTAGGGCGCTTTCATGAGGCAATCCGGGGGGAAGTTATCTCCCGCTTGTCGACCTTGAAGCCCCGTCTCAGGATGACGGCGTATTCCCTGCTCTCTTGGGCATTTGGGCAGCTTGGGTCCGAAAGCAATGCCGAGACCATGCTGCGCCGTGCGTATGAAACCGCGCAACAGAGCAATGCGCGAGACGACGAATGCGCCGAAGTGAGATATTTTGATGCGCTTCACAAGATTAGTCAGCACGATTTTGCAGGAAGCCTTGCGCTAGTTAAGACGTTTGATTCAAGTGACGGCTATCGTGCAAAGGCGCTGATCCTTGAAGCCTGGATTGCAGCAGCTCAAGGCGATCTGGGCCAGCAATTGGACCGATTTTCAAACGCACTCGACATCGATGAAGATGGCGAACTCTGGAGCCAAGCGGCGATGCTACACGGATATTCCGCGCTAGTTAGAGAGCTTTATCAACCACTCAAGATAGCTCAGCTTGCCGATCGCGCGAGGGCGTTTCCCTGGAGCAAAGACATGTTTGTTCAGAAATTTTATACCTATCGAAACCTTGGGTGGGCATCAGCACTTGCCGGGCAATCGCTGCAGGCCTACGAATATTATTGCGTTGCGTTTCATGTGGCGCAAGCGAGACCAGAGCATCGAATGCTGATTTACGCCGATAAGGCATTTCTCGCGCTTGCCATGGATCAGCACGAGCTCATGAAAATCAAGTTAGACAGCGCCGTTGACCTACTTGATACGGTAGCGTGGCATGATGCCGGAGAAGCACGCTGTGCGTTGCTGTTGCTCGTGGAATTACACGCTGGCACCGGCGATGCTTCAATGGCCCAGAGATGTTGGGATATGTATTCATCGATACGCATCCCCATCAATGATGCGAGCATCGGTGTCGCGGCAATGCGACGCCGGTCATTAGAACGCTATGCTGAAGGATGGCTCCTTCGAGTATTAGGAAGAAATGCGGAGGCAATCGAGGCATTTTCCGAAGCGCACGATAACTGGAAGACCATCGGATACTCCTGGCGTGCTGTCTTAGCAGCAACGGCCCTCGGCGAACTCACTGGAGACCGGCAGCATTTCGATTTTGCACTCTCGGAAACGGCTCAAAATTTTCCGCACGCTTGGTTTGCGCGATCGCTGCAACGGTATCGCGACAGATTAGATCACGAGGCGCTAAACGGATTGTCGCCGACGAAGCGGAACATCATTCGTCTGCTGCTTGAAGGCAAGAAAAATCAAGAAATAGCAGATGAACTCTCGCTCTCCCATAATACGGTTCGCGCACGGCTCAACGAACTCTATGAAAAGTTCACGCCGGCTCAACGTTCGAAAACGGCGCTAGTCTGTTATCTCCATAGCCTTGGGCTGTAACATATTTAAAAAAAACGACATTACGGCCTTGGGCACGATTGGCCGCAGGAGCGTTTGAGCGTGAACAACTACACGATCATGCGATGGACCGCAATGCTGCCACTGCCTTCTTAAGCATGTTCAGGAGGCCGTAGTCTTGAAGGGCGGCTTCCGGGCTTGTAACATTTATAGACTAGTCCAACTGAACTAGTATCATCTAGAATAGCGGAAGAGGACACACGCTTCTTGGGAGGGTTGCCTTGAGCGCTCCGAGTGCCGCTATTTCCCCATCCGATGCCGCGCCTATCCGTTCTCGGACAAGCATTATGCAGAGCCTCGGTCGCCGCGTGATGTCGACCGATCGCGATTCTGCTGTCGATTTGCTCCTCGAAGTGATGCTCGACATTCGCGACCTTACCGCCGAGTGCGCTTGGCGCCTAGCTGAACTTGAAGGCTTTGCAAGTCAGCGAAGGGGCAGCCGTTAGTTGCAGCGCTCACCAGCAATAGTCATCGTTGCTACGCTGATCCTATTGGTGCTCGTTCAAAGCGTGCCTGCCATCGCCCAACCAGCCACTCTCATCCTGGTTCAGATCCAACCAGGTATGACGACCACCAGACTTTCCTTTCATTTTTTGGGGCAAACGCCGCTCTATCATATCGCCACGGGAGACCCGCGAGGAGTCGACGTGAGCTTTGCCGGCGCAGTACGAGGGGCAAACGTTTCTATGCACATTAGGGGGGCAGGTTTGCTCGCGGCCATAGACCTCGCTGGCGGCGCGGCGCAGCCGCTAATTGCCCATCTGCAATTTACGGCAACAACCTCCATTCACGTCTTGCGCCTCATCAACGAACTGGACATCGAGATCGTACCTAATGATCCGGTGAATGGGGCTCCGGTTGAAAGTTCAACGGTGCCACTGCGGGCTTCGAACGCTAGCCAGAGCTCAATTACCATCCCATTGAAATATGCGGACCTAAGCGAAGCAGCCGAAGTGTTAACGGGCCAGGCACCAACGGAGCCAAACGATGGGATCCCGACGCAATCGATACTTGGTCAGGCCTTGCCGAGCGGAGGGCAGTTCGGAGGCACTCCGGCGTATAGCTCGACCGTGGGAGCAATGCAACCGTCGGTCCAAGGCGGGACGCCTGAATCGCTTGCAATGAATCAAGTTAGCCAGCGTATCAATGAACACGTGGCCATCGATCGTCGCCTTAACGCACTTATCTTGTCCGGAACCCCCTACGAAATCGAGGGTATGCTGCAGATGATCAAGCAGTTTGACGTTCCTGATTCTCCAAAGGCTAGTGTACTGCTTGACACCGAAATCGTAGAACTTACTGACACGGCTGCAAGAGATGTCGGAATCAACTTCGCTAACAATAACAGCATCGGAGGCGTAACGCTGGATTCAAGGACAGCTAGCCAGCCAACCCTTGAACTAACCCTGCAGGCGCAGGTGTTCGCTGAGATCGCTAAGGGCCACGGCAAGCTCATTGCAAAGCCCCGAATTCAAACACTGAGTGGCACTGCGGCATCGATCCTAACGGGCGACGCGCTGCCGATCATCACAACGATTACGTACCCCGGAAGCCCGCCAACGGTCCAGCAGCAGTTACAATACGTCAACGTTGGCGTTCACCTCCAGATTCAACCCTATGCTGCAGCAACTGGATTCGTAACCTCTCGGATTATCGCCGAAGTGTCAAACGTCACCGGATTCATTCAGGGAAACATACCGCAGATCAGCCAGCGCCAAGCGATCGCGACGGCCCGAGTGCGGGACGGTCAAGCCTATGTGATAGGCGGACTTCTTCAAGACAACGAGATCGACTCGATGTCAAAGCTCCCGTTGCTGGGCAGTATTCCAGTCCTAGGGTCGCTCTTCAAGACAATCCATAATACGCATCAGAAGACGAACCTATACGTTATCGTCATTCCGCATATCGTGCAGGCCCAACCGTGATCAATAAGGTCGTTGCGGCGGCCTTCATGACGTTGCTTGCGTCTATGATGCCGCCAAGCGTAGTTCGCGGGCGATACCTTGCCATCGGGGCAAGCGAAACAATTGGGGTCGGTTTAGATAATGGACAAAGTTATCCATATATTGTTGGTGAGACGTGCAGTTTGAAGGCGGTCGTCGTTGCCGTTGATGCCGAACCATCGCTTGAGCAACAAGTAAGTGTAGGTGCGACGGATGATGTGACGCTGCTTCTCGACATCAATAATGTGAGGCTTGATCTCAACGAGGTGCGTCTGCGAAGCCAGGCGATCCTGAAAACGATGGCGTACGCACGACACGCGCTGCTAGTTCTCATGCCGCCGACAACGGAAATCCCTGGGTTCAGTCGCTTGCCGCAGCAGATAAGACAACGTTGGTGGCAAGATGAGCTCATTGTCACGAAGGCTGCCCATCGCATAGGCATACCGGTAATACGGTTGACCATTTCAGCGCATGTTGGCGCGTTGTTTCAGCCGGACGGAATACATCCTACCGAGATTGCACAGCATTACATGGCAGCTATTATTGCTCGGAACCTAAACGACGGGCGTTGCAGCGAGTCAGCGGGCGACCAATGAGTCGTAGTCCGCCAGATCCGGGACTCATTTGTAAGACCGTACTTTACTGGATAATTACTCGACAAGGAGGACAGATTGAGGACTAGATGGCTACTGTCGTTAACAGCGGTGCTTATTCTACTCGCAAGTTCCAGAGGAATGAGCGCGCAGAAGGCGTTGCGATCTGTCACGGGGGTGCGTGTAACGACAAGACAGTTGACGGTCGACGCTTTGGTTCGGCTCGACGCCATGAAAAGCGATCCGCTGGGAATATCACGTGCTACTGCCTCGTCACTACATTTGACAAAAGTGTCATTTGCACGTGCGATTCGTCAGCTGCAACCGGCGGTCAAGACGCGGCCACGATTACTAGCGGTCGGTAGTGGCGGTGTTGCCACCGCTATGCGCGCCCATAGAATGACCATGAGCGTAAACCCAAGTGCCGTGCCGACTACGGAAATTGATTATGTTGCTGTTGGCACAACGGGCATCGACGACTTTGTGATGACACGAGTGTACTATTTCATCTATGATTCTAGGACGGGTGTCTTGCGTGCCGCCGGGGCCAAGTCCACGGACGGGTGTAAAATCGAGCCTCTGATGACCGCGTAAGAAAGACGAGGCCATCGAGCGAACCGAGTGAGTGTCAAACCTTACACGGAGGCCCGATGGCAACTTCTATCGTACCCGAATCCACTCTTCTC
>DAHUXH010000005.1 GCA_027307235.1 Vulcanimicrobiota bacterium
GTAGTTGCCTTGCCCTTCGACGTCCCCGGCCGGATTGACGAAGATGGCGAAGGGCGGGGCCGAACTGCCGGTGAGATTGGTCGCCAAGCCTACCACGCCGATCGACGTCTGATAGTCGTGCGGGGCGACGTTGGCGTCGGTCACCGAGTCGGCGCCGCTCGGGCGGCCGCGATAGATGCGCAGCGTGAAGCCGAATCCGCCGCCGGCGCGCGGCAGCACCGCGATGGTGGCGCCGTTTCCGCCGCCCGACGCCAGCGCCCGCGCCTGGTCGATCGCGCCGCGCAGCCCGTCGGACGCCGCCCGCAGCGCCGCCGGACGCAATCCGGCGTAGAACGCATATCCCGCCGCGGCCAGCACCACGAAGATCGCGATCCCGACCATGAGTTCGACCAGCGAGAACCCGGCTTGAGCCCGCGGACGTTGTTGCAGCACCATCGCAACACGGTAATGCCCACAAGTCCCCGGCACGAAGACATGCGCTACGCGAAGGCGGCGCGGTCGTCGTTAGACGCCGTCCTCTTTGACGATCGTTGAGGAGAGCACGGCGTCGGCCATGCCGTGGATGAGGCGTTTGTCGGCGGGAGCGATCGTGGAAAGAATGCCGCCGAGGCGCACCTCGTCGCCGACGACGAAGTAGTAGGGACACAAGCGCACGCGTCCATCGAACGTGCGGACCTCGTCGCGGGCGGTGTCGTAGTAGGATTGCCGCACGCGTTTGCCCTTGTGGAAGCGCTGCAGGATGCGCGGAGTCTTCTCGTAATCGCGCTGCGCTTCGTCGAGCGTTGCCACCCATTCGTCCTTGGTGAGATCGTTGGCGACTTTGACGCCGCGCGATCCCCACGCGAGTTCGGAGAAGCCCGACGGCTTGACGACATAGTTGCGTTCGCTCTTGCCCAAGTCGACGAGTTGCGACCAATCGCGAACAGGAGTTCCGCCGGCTTCGAGTCCGGCGATGACCCCCTGCGGCGGCAGCGGGCGTGGATCGATGACCCACGTCTGCGGAAAGAGCGCGGTCAGCCGAGCGTACGTGTCGTTGCCGAGTTCACTTCTCCAGAGCGCCGCGAGCAGCGGATGGTGAAAGAGCGCGAACGAGAGCTTCTCTTCGAGATGTGCCTTCGGCGGCGGGGTCATCTTCACGCGATTGTGGCGCGCAGCATAGAGCATCAACTCTTGCTTGGGCACGTTCATCAGATCGAACAACTCGAAGTTGCGGTAGATGGCATCGAGCTTCTCTTCGCGCCCGTCCTCCAAGCGCAAGAACAGTGCGTCTTCGGTAAAGATGATCTCCTGCGGTTCGCAGACGTGCGCTTGCGCGACGCCGCGTGCGCGCATGACGTCGGCGAGCCAGCGCATCTCCGCGCGATAGTCCGAAGATTCTTCGGAAACGACGACCGCGACGTGCGGGTTTTCGATGCCGGTCACCGACGCCAGCATCGCCGCGAAGCCGTCAGGCATGCCGTGAACGCCGCCGATGCTTTCGATCCCGAGTTTGCAATACGTTTCCGTCATCGCTCCGACGAAGCCCATGCCGCCCGGCACGCTGTCGAGTTCGCTTGCGATAAACCCGTCGTCGGTGAGGATCAAGTCCGGCCGGATGACGCCGGGAATCTCTTGCTTGAAGCGATTCTGCCGTGCGATGCGCAGAATGTTCTCGGGCTTGCCTTGATCGAGATATTCCGCGATGAACGACGGCGCAGTTCCGCGCGCGCTCCGGTTATACAGGCTGTTGAGCGCCTTGTAGAAGGCGAGCAAGTCGCGCCCGATCGTTTCAATGCGCTCCACCGTCTTCGGAGCCAATGCAAACGGCTCGGGGCTGATGCGCCAGGGGATGCGATTCTGCTCGTTCTCTACGCGAAAGAGTCCGGGCGGGATCGTTTCCTCCAAGAAGCGCGCTTGGTCGCGAGCCGTTAAATTCGGGGCAAAAGCAGTACAGGGCATGCCGTCTCCTAGCAACAACAGCCGTCGGGAATCTTGGCGCTACTGAACGCGATGTACTTACGCCGCATCGCAGAATAAAATGCGCCGAGGACGCAAACGGTTGCAGCGAGCCGGCGGCCGGCAGGTGATCTTACCGGATCGTGATGGCGCCCGGTGTGAGCAGGGCGCTCTCGATCCGAATCGTCGAGCCGTCATAAACGAGCGTCAGGTGGAGTTGGCCCTCGATGCCGAGCTTGTCGAGCGGCACGGTCTCGATCGTGCGCGACGGACCGTTGCCCGCCAGAAACGACAGCCCCGCCTTGCGGCTGAGCGTGCCGCCGGTGGCTGAGAACGTCTCCGAGACGGTCAGTGTGACTTCGGAACCCTCGCCGCGCTTGGCTGGCCCCGTGACGCAATAGGACGTGCTTACCGCCGTCCCGCGTACGTCCAAGCGGTCCTGCGCGCAGGGGGCGTCGGAGGCGGCGTTGACCGGCCCTCCGGGGAGCAGCGCCGCGGCGGCAGCCATGACCGTGAGCGTTCGTCGTATCACCACATGGATACGATTCGCCTGTGGAAAAGGTCTCACCCCTCGCTTGTTTGTTTGACGCATCGGAGTATGATGAGCGTGGTGCCCAAGGTCTCACTCATCGCTCTCGATCTCGACGGGACGCTCCTCGACGCAAACGATCGCATCTCCGCGCGGAACACCGCGGCGATTCGCCACGCATTGGACGGCGGCACGCGCGTGGCGCTAGTGACCGGGCGCGGCGTCAGCGAACCGGCCCGGATCGCGCGCGACCTCGGCTTGGACATGCCGGTGATCTGCTGCCACGGTGCGCTGACGAAAGACGTTCGCGGAAATCGCACGCTGGCGCATATGCCGCTCGGGCGCGATCACGCCACCGCGCTCCTGTCGTTTGCCGAGCGCAAGCGATTGCCGGCGGTGATTTACACCGACGAGACCTTCGTGCACATCACCGGTTCCGGTGAGTTCGTTGAAGAGATGATCGGGACGTCGTATCGTTCGGTCAAGAGCTTCGCGGACGTGCTCCAAGAGGAGCCGACGTTCATCCGCTTTTTCGGCGCCGAAGCACTCGAAACCGTGCGCCGCGAGTTCGACGGCATGCCGGTGCATTTTCGGCACGAGTCGTGGGGCGAGATGCAGGAGCTCGCGATCACGCATGCCGACGCCAGCAAGCGCAACGCGCTCCTGCGCCTGTGCGCCGATTTTCAGATTCCGCGCGAGAACGTGATGGCGATCGGCGATTCGCGCAACGATCTGCCGATGCTGCTCTGGGCAGGCATCGGCGTCGCCATGGGCAACGCGCACGACGAAGTGCGCCGGGCCGTGAATCACGTGACCGCGCGCCACGATGAAGACGGTGTCGCGCTCGCGATCGAGCGCTTCGCGATTCGAGCTGCGTAAATGGTGAATCCGGATTACGATGCGCGCATACGCGCGATCCTGAACGATCACGACTGGGAAGCCTTGCGCGAGTTCACGCGCGAGCACAATGAGATTCCGCAAGACATCTACGAAAAAGACGCGCATTTTTGGGAAGTGCTGATGCACAAGCTGATCTGCAACCGGATCGACACGCTCGCTCACCATGAGTCGTCGCGTGCATGGCTGGCCGAACATGGCTACACCAGCGACCTTGGCGGATATTAGGAGCCGTGACCGTGCGTGTGCTCGCGTTCGCGCGTCTGCGCGAGCTGCTCGGAGGCGGTGAAGTGCACGTGGCGATCGCGGACGGCTCGACCGTCGCCGACCTGGTACGGCAGCTTGCCGGCCATCGCGCGGAACACACCGCAGCGCTGAGCGCATCGCGCGTTGCGCGCAACGGTCGCCTGGCTGGACTCGACGAGGTGCTCGGCGAGGACGACGAGATCGCGCTGCTGCCGCCCGTCGGAGGCGGATGACGTGGCGGCGCTCTTGCGCGTCACTGCGGAACCGATCGATCCGCGCGCGCTCGAAGCGCTGGTGCGCGGCGACGATTGCGGCGCGGTCGCAACGTTCATCGGCGTCGTGCGCGACTGTTCCGACGACGGGCGCAGCGTGACCAGGCTCTCCTATGAAGCGTATGAAACAATGGCTCGCGAGGAGTTCGCACGCATCGCCGGCGAGGCAAAGGCGCGCTTCGGAACCTGCACGATCGCCGTCGCGCATCGCGTCGGTGACCTGCGTGTCGGCGACGTCGCGGTCGTGGTTGCGGTCGCGTCGCGCCACCGGGATGTGGCCTTCGACGCTTGCCGCTACACGATCGATGCGCTCAAGCAACGCGCGCCGATTTGGAAGAAGGAACACTACGCCGACGGCGGATCGGACTGGCGCGAGAACCGCTGCGCAGAGCAGGCCGGCGCATCCTGAACGTCTCGCTGTATCATCTGAGCGCGCAGCGCAACGGCGTCGCGGTGCTGTACTATGAGCCGCGTCGCGCCCGGCGGGGCTGCATCGTCGCCGGTCACGGGTATTCCAGCAGCAAGCACAACCTCGACTTCTTGTGCTCGTTCTTGGCAAGCCACGGATTCGCCGTCTACAATTTCGATTTTCCCGGACACAAGCTGGGCGCGAGCGGCGGCATCTTGCGCGGCATCGACGATTGCATCGATGCTTTTTCCGCCGTCGTCACGTTCGCGCGCGAGCGCGAAGAAGACGCCGCGCTCTACGCGCTCGGTCACAGCATGGGTGCGATGACCGCGCTCTTCACGACCGCGCTCGATCCCGGTATCACCGGTGCGATAGCGATTGCGACCGGATATGGGCGTCCCACCGCGCTGTCGGCGCTGCAGAAAGTCGGCGCGACCGATTTTCGGTCCGGCTATGTCGACGGCGTGACCTTGCAGGAACTGGTGCGCGACGTCGACACGCGTTATGAAGCGTTGCTGCCCAGGCTCGCCGGGCGTGAGAAGTTGTTCGTCGCGGCGTCGCGCGACGCGATGGTGACTGCGGCCAGCGTGCGCGACCTCTGCTTGCGAACGCCGGGACCGGCGTCGTTTGCGACCATCGAAAGCGATCACACCTACGCGGCCGAACATGCACGCGGTGAGGTGCTGGAATGGCTGAATCGGCTGCATCCTCGGACGTAGCGCTCGCCGGGAGGCGCGCGCTACGCCGCTACAGCCGCCACTTGCTGATTCCTGAAGTCGGATTGGCCGGACAGGAGCGCTTGCTCGCGTCACGCGCGCTGGTGGTGGGCGCCGGCGGACTCGGATCACCGGTCTTGCAGTATCTCGCGGCGGCAGGCGTCGGGCGCATCGGCATCGTCGACGACGACACGGTCGATGAGACCAACCTGCAGCGGCAAACGATCTTTGCGACCGCCGACATCGGGCGTGCGAAGGTGGAGGTCGCGGGCGAGCGCGTGCGTGCGATCAACCCGCACGTTGCCGTCGATCCCTACCGGCTTCGATTCGACGCGGGGACGGCGCGCGAACTGGTGCGCGCCTACGACGTCGTCGTCGACTGTACCGACCGCTTTGCCACACGCTATTTGGTGAACGATGCGTGCGTCCTCGAATCGAAGCCGGATGTGTTCGGTTCGATCTTTCGCTTCGACGGACAGGTGAGCGTCTTCGGATGGGACGGCGGCCCGTGCTATCGCTGCTTGTTTCCAACCGCCCCCCTGCCCGGGACGGTGCCGACGTGCGCCGAGGGCGGCGTGCTCGGCGTCTTGGCCGGAATCGTCGGCGCGTTCGCCGCGAACGAGGCGATGAAAGTGTTGCTCGGCATCGGCAGCGTCTTGAGCGGGCGGTTGCTCGTCGTCGACGCGCTCGGCGGTCATGTCCGCGAGATCGCGTTTGAACGCGATCCGCAGTGCGCGCTCTGCGGCCGGGCGCCTACGATCACCGGCGTGGTGCCTGAGCCGGACGAGCCGGAAATCCCGGCCGGCGACGATGCCGTCGCGCCGGAGCGCCTCGACGCGATGCTGCGCACCGCCACGTTGCTCGACGTGCGCGAACCGCACGAACGCGCGCTCGGCGTGATCGAGGGTGCGCTGTGCATTCCGGCTTCGCAACTCGAAGCGCGCCTTCACGAACTCGACAGCGCGAAGACGTACGTGGTCGCGTGCCGGATCGGCCAAGTCTCACGCTGGGCGGTTCAACGCCTGCGCGACGCCGGATTTCGCCGCGTGCTCCATCTGCACGGCGGGTTGTTGGCCTATGCGCTGACGCACGACGACTTTTCGTTCTTTTAGCGAACGGAGGACGTTCATGCGGACACATTCCTTCGCAGCAACCGGCATCGAGCTCCCCGTGGTCGGACAAGGAACCTGGGATGTTCCCGAGCGCGGCGAGCGCTTGCGCGAGGCGGTCGCCGCGATGCGGCGCGGCGTCGAACTTGGGATGACCCACATCGACACCGCGGAGATGTACGGAAGCGGCCGCGTTGAGGAGATCGTCGGCGATGCAATCGCCGGATTCGTGCGCGAGCGGCTATTCCTCGTCAGCAAGGTGTTGCCGGGCAATGCGTCGCGCGCGGGCACCGTCGCGGCCTGCGAACGCTCGCTGCGACGGCTGCGAACCGATTATCTGGATCTCTATCTGCTGCATTGGGCGAGCGCGAATCCGATCGAGGAGACGATGGAAGCGCTCGAATCGCTGGTCGCCGCCGGGAAAGTCCGGTTCATCGGCGTCAGCAACTTCGATCGCGACGAACTGATCGAAGCGCGAGCATGCGTGCGCACCGTGCCGATCTCGTGCAATCAAGTGCTCTATCATCTGCGCGAACGCGGCATGGAGCAACGTGTGCTTCCGTATTGCGAAGAGCACCGCATCGCGGTCGTCGGCTACACGCCGTTCGGTCGCGGACGTTTTCCGCGGCACGAGACTGCGGATGACGGCGTCCTCGGACGCATCGCGCGCAAGCACGGTGTTTCGCCGCGAGCGGTGATCCTCACGTTCCTCACCCGCAGGCCATCGCTTTTCGCGATTCCAAAGGCATCACGCATCGCGCACGTCGAGGAAAACGCGCGTGGCGGTTCGTTCACGTTGGAAAGTGAAGACGTCGCGGCCATCGATGCCGCATTCCCAGTCGGGCCGGAGCGTCCGCTTGCCACCGCGTGACCTCGACGCGATCAAGCGTATCGCCATTCATGAGGGGGTCGCGCGCGGTGCGAGCTCCGTCCGGGTAGCTGACGCGCACATCGATTCACTCGCACGAGCGCGCATGATAGCGTCGTTCGATCGCGGTGACCTTGCAACATGGGGATACGACGCAACGTATGCGCAACGCGCGACCGAACCGTCCGACGTTCTGCCCGGCGCTCGCAGCGTTCTGTGCGTTGCGCTGCCGTACGCACGGCCCAGGCCGCACGAGCGGCGCGGCCGCGGCCGTGTGTCGAACTACGCATGGTCGGCTGATTATCACGCGCGCATGCGCACGCTGCTGCACGGGGTTGCGTGCGCGATCGAGGCCGCAGCCGGCGAGCGGTGCACGGCGATCGTTTGCGACACCGCACCGCTTGCCGAGCGAGCGTACGCCGCCCATGCGGGCGTCGGCTGGATCGGAAAACATACGAACCTGATCGCAAAAGACGCTGGGTCGTTCGTCTTTCTCGGCGAGATCGTCACCACGCTCGCGCTGCCGCCGGATGCGCCGCTGCGCACGTCGTGCGGCGCATGCACGCGCTGTGTGGGCGCGTGCCCGACCGGCGCGCTGCGCGGTGACTACACGATTGACGCTACCCGCTGCATCAGCGATCTGACGCAGCGCACCGGCGAGATACCGCGCGCGTTGCGTCCGCTGGTTGGAACCTGGGTGTGGGGCTGCGATCTCTGCCAGACCGCTTGCCCGCCGACGCAGCGCGCGGGCGAGGACGCATCGCTCGAAAACGAACCGCTCGACGGCGATATCGCCGCGCCGGATTTGCTGACGCTGTTGCGTCTGCGTAGCGGTGAGTTCAAACGGCGGTATGGGCGCACCGCGATGGGGTGGCGAGGCGCAGCCGTCTTACGGCGTAATGCCGCAGTGGCGCTCGGGAATGAACTCGACCGGGCGCACGTACCGTCTCTGATCGAGGCGTTGGAGCGCGATCCGCATCCGATGGTGCGCGCCCATGCAGCGTGGGCTCTGGGCCGCATCGCCTCGCCCCCCGCGCTGCTCGCGCTGCGAACGCGGGCCGCGCGCGAACTCGACGGCGGTGCGGTCGCCGAGATTCGCGCGGCGCTGGAACCATTTGACCGAGGCGAGGCGTTGGCAGAGGCATGAAAGCGATCGTTGCGGCCGTCTGCATCGCCGCTGCCGCGCTCGCGCCGCACATCGGCGTTGCGTCTGACGATCTGCTCGTGCGGATGGCGGCGCTCAATCCCACGCTGCATGCTTTCAGCGCATCGATTCACGCCGATCTCACGATGAAGACGTTTCCGTATCTGACCCCGTCGCTCGACGGCACGTACTATCATAAAGAGCCGAGCAAGAACAAGATCGTCTTCACCAGCGGCGTGCCCGCCGTGGCCAAAAAATTCAGCAAGGTTTATCCGCAGATCATCTCGCCGTCGCAATGGAACGAGGTGTATATCGTTACGCGGACCGCCGACGACGGCATGATCACGACGTTCCGGCTCGTGCCGCGCAAGGGCGGGCGCATCGATCACATCGACGCGCGCGTCGACGACCGTACCGCGACGATCCAATATCTGCGTTGGAACTACGTGGACGGCGGCTTTGTCGACATCCAGGAATCCTATGCGCTGGTCGGCGGGAACTATCTGGTCGCAAAACAGACCGGCCACCTGGCGACGGAGTTCTACAAAGCTGACATGGTCTCGACGTTCTCGAATTTCGTGCTCAACCCCAATCTCGACGACGGGTTCTTCACCGGGGAATCTTCGTAACATCATGACGGCCAAAGCGGCGATCGATCTCACCGGCGGCCGGCTGGCCGACGATTTCGCGCGCCCGATCACCTATCTGCGCATCTCCGTGACCGATAAGTGCAACCTTCGTTGCGTCTACTGCATGCCGGAAGGGGGCTTGGCATGGCTCTCGCGCGACGAGATCCTGTCGTATGAAGAGATCGTGACGCTGGTGCGAGCGGCGGCCTCCGTGGGCGTGCGGAGCATCCGCCTGAGCGGCGGCGAACCGCTCGTGCGCCGGAACATCGACCGGCTGATTGCGGCGATCGCCGCCATCGACGGCATCGACGACATCGCGCTCTCGACGAACGGGCTCTTGCTCGACGAGCAACTCGAAGCGCTGATCGCCGCCGGGCTACGCCGCGTGAACATCTCGCTCGACACGCTGCACGAGGAACGCTTCGCGTCGATCGCACGCCGGCCGGGACTCGATCGCGTCCTCGCGGGCATCGACGCGGCCATCGCGCGCGGCCTGTACCCGGTCAAGATCAACTGCGTCGTGATGCGCGACCGCAACGACGACGAACTCGTGGAGTTCGCCGAACTCACCCGCACCCGGCCGGTGCACGTGCGCTTCATCGAAGTGATGCCGGTGCATGAAAACCTCGATCTTCAGCGCGCCGCTTACGTGTCCGCCGACGAGATGCTGGCGCGTATCGGCGAGATCGCGCACCTGCGGCCGGTGCCGGGCCCCTCCGGGAACGGTCCGGCGCGCTACTTCGCGTTCGACGGCGCGCTTGGAACCATCGGTGTCATTAGCCCGCTCTCGCACGATTACTGCGAGCGGTGCAATCGCGTGCGTCTCACCGCAGACGGACGCCTGCGTTTGTGTTTGTTCGGCGATCAGCACATCGATCTGCGCTCGCCGCTGCGCGCCGGCGCCACGCAAGACGAACTCGTCGCCCTCTTACGCAACGCCATGCACATCAAACCCGAACGTCATCATCTCCAACTCGGCGAAGCATCGTCCCGAATGCGAGCCTTCAGCGAAATCGGCGGCTAACTCTGAGCCTGCGTCACTCCAGAAGGAACGTTTAGGGAAGGGCTGATTTTCGTCAGGCCGAGGCGCGGAGAGGCGAAGTGTACTACGGTACACGAGCCTCTCCGCAACGACGGCATGGCGGAAATCAGTCCACGGATTTGCGGAAGAAGGCCAGCATTTTTTCAGGCTCCGGCATGAGCCGAAACTCTTCGAAGCCCCAGTTCTTAGCTTGGCGGATCGCCCTCGGGTTGTTCATCGGCAGGCAGAACGTCAACGTGCGAACCTCGCGTTTGAGCGCGACTTTCTGCACTTCGCTGACGAGCTGATTTCCAATTTCGGGAAGAGCTCCCTCGCGCAGTCGCAAGCCCTCCATCATCGCGACGTCGCGACCGTTGGCGGCTTCAGGATCCTCGTACCCAATGGGAAAGCGAAAGACGATCTGCACCATGCCGAGCAGTCCCGTGCGATCCTCGGCGACGAAGAAGAGGCGCCGCCCGGCTTGCTGCTCGGAGAGCCATTTCACGATGCGCTGAGTCCAGGATTCGTTCTTCGGGCTCGGCCCGGTGATGACGCCGTCCCGGACAAGACGCTCTATGTCGCCCGCGCCGGCGAGGCGAATAAAGACGGTATGACTGGGCACGCTTGCTCTCTTCCTCGGGTGGGGAGAAGCTCACCTCTTGGACGAACGGGATGCCGCGATGGCGGTCCCCCCTGCCCCCCACGCGGAACGCGTCGTGTACCGCTTCACTCGCGACCTGCGTTTGGCCGATCATGCCGGCTTGGCTGCGGCGTACGCGCAGGGTGAAGTCGTCCCTCTCTTCGTGCTGGATCCGGCGATGGCGCAGCGGATGGGCCGCTCGCCGCGGCGCGCAGCCTTCTTGTGTTCGGCGCTGGCGGGCCTCGCGAGCGAGGTCGAGCGGCACGGCGCGCGCTTGATCGTTCGCCGGGGAGCGGCCGGGGCGACGTTGCGCCAGGTCGCGCGCGCGGCCGGCGCCCGCGGCGTCGTGTGGTCGTGCGGCTACGATCGTTCCGAAAGGCTCAGCGACGATCGCGTGCGCGGCGATCTAGAAGAAGCCGGCTTGCGTGCAACGCTGGTCCACGACGCACCGGTCGTCTCGCCCGACGATCTGGTCACCGCCCGCGAGGATCGCAGCGAAGGCTTCCGCGCGTTCGCGCCGTTCTTCGAGGCATGGCAACGTCTGCTCCCCACCGGCCGCGATCCGTTATCGGCGGGGCGCCTGATCGACGTTGGCTTGCAGAGCGAGGCGTTACCGCAGCCCAGTGAATTCGGTTCCGCCGAAGCGCCGCCGGCCGGCCGGGCCACGGCGCATACGAGGTTGATCGCATTTCTCGACGCCGCCGCACCGGCATACGGGATCGCATCGCGCGTGCCGAGCGAAAACGGAACCTCGCGCTTGTCGGCCGATCTCTCCTTCGGAACGATCGCCGCTCGAACGGCCGTGCGCGAAACGTTGCGGCGCATCGACGATCCGTTCATGCTTGCGGAAGAACGTTCGTCGCTGCGCGCGTTTCTGCGGTCGCTCGCGCTGCGCGATTTTTTCTTGCACGTGGCATGGCATCACCCGCGCACCCATGACGAGCCGCTGCAGGAGAAGATGCGCGAGTTCGCATGGGCGCGCACGCATCCCGCGCTCGACGCGTGGCGCGCCGGCCGTACCGGCTTTCCACTGGTCGATGCGGGCATCCGGCAGTTACACGCGACGGGCTGGATGCATCCGCGCGTGCGTGCGGTCGCGGCGTCGTTTCTCTGCTTCGACCTCGGCGTCGACTGGCGGCTCGGCCGCGACGAATGGGACCGTTACCTCACCGAAGACGATCCGGCGATCGCGACCGGAAACTGGCAGTGGATCGCCGGGATCGGTGCCGACATGGCGCAGTTTCCGCGCATCTACAATCCGCAACGTCAGCGCGCGCGCATCGATCCCGGCGGAGCTTACGTGCGGCGCTACGTGAGCGAACTTGCGCACGTGCCGGTCGGAACGTGGGATGATCGGAGCGCATCACGTCAGCCGCAGTTGGCGCTCCCGCTGTTCGGCGACGCCGCCTACCCGCGCCCGGTCGTCGATCACGAGGCGGCGGCGCGTGCCTTCATCGCGCGCTACCGCGCGTTTAGCTCGTCGGCAGACGCTCGTCGAGCCAGTCGCTGAGAATCGGAACGCGGACTTCCTCACCTTGCCACGTGCGCACACCGTAGATGATCGACATCACCAGAAACAGCGGGACGAGCAGCGGCAAGAGCACTGCCGGTGAGAAGCCGAGGAACGGGATATTGATGAGCAGGGCCATCAGGCCGCTGAAGCCCGCCATCCCGATATTAAAGCCGAGGGCTTGGTATGCATGGCGGCGGAGAAACGCGGATTGCTTCCGGTCGAAGATCGCAAGCAGCGCGAGCGGCCAGATCGGATAGCCGAGCGCGACCAGCGCGCGGGATTCGGGCGGGTCGGACAACTGCGCGACGTGCGCGCGCGGCTGCGCCGCCGGTGGCGGGGTGCTGTACTGGTGGCCATACCCGGGGCCCGCTTCCGGGCCGAAGCTCGGGCCCGGCTGCGGACCGTAGCTGGGTCCGACGCGACCACCCAGGCGCGCACGTTCGCCGCCCGCCGCATCGATTTTCGCCGCGAGGCGGCAGCTCGGGCAGGTGCCGGCGTCATCGCGGCACGTGGCGCAGACGCCTTTGCCGCAGGTGGTGCAGCGGCTGACCGACGGAACGTTGTCGTGGAAGAAGCAGTCCATTTTCTCCTCATGCCTCCGAAGAAGCGTGTCGCATTCAAGTACTCGGTGACGGCCACGGAGGTTTCGCGCAGGCGAGGCGGCAACCGATGGGCCCGATGACCAATCGGGAGGTTCTCCGCCGGATCGCGCGCGAGGCGCGACCCTATTATCCGCGACTCGCGCTCAGCACGCTGCTGGGCGTCATCTCCGGCGTCTTGCCGCTCAGCTACGCTTTTGCCTTCGGATTGCTCAACGGGCAGGTGATCAACGGCAAGCACGACCTGCACCTGCTCTACGTGGCGATCGGGGTGCTCTTCGCGTCGCTCACCATCTTCAACCTGGGCAGCTACGCGCAGCAATACTTGAGCGCGTGGAGCGGCCAGCATCTGGTCAAGCAGCTGCGTATCCGGCTGTTCGAACGTGTCCTGAACCTGTCGCTGCCGGAGTTCGACCGCTGGCGTCCGGGCGAATTGATTTCGCGCTTCAACAGCGACTTGCAGATGATGATCGACGCCGCGAGCATCTCGCTGCCGCAGTTCATCCAAAGCACCGTGACGTTCGTCTCGTCGCTGGTGGCGATGGCGGTCCTCGACTGGCTGCTCACGCTGAGCATCGTCGTCGTCGCGCCGATCGTGTCGCTGGCCGTCTCGCGCTTTCAGCATTTGATTTCAACGAGCACGCAGCGGTCGCAGCAGCGCATCGCCGACATCTTTTCGAACCTGACCGAGATTCTGAACGGTCAGCGTATCGTGAAGGCGTTTGCGCGCGAGTCCTTTGAAGTGCGGCGCTTCCAATATCGCAATGACGACTATTTCGGCGCGTACATGAAGCTCACGCAATTCGTCTTGACGCAACCCCTGGTGATCTCGACGATCATGGCGATCGCGATCGTGGCGATCATCTGGCTGTCGGTGCGCGAAGTGATCGTCGGCCGCCTCAACCCGACGACGGTCTCCGCCTACTACATGCTGATCGTCACGCTCGTCAACCCGATGAATCGCCTGGCGGCGTTCGTCGGCGACATGAGCAAAGCGATCGTCGGCGCGGGGCGCATCTACGAAGTGCTCGACTTGCCGGTCGAGGAGCGGACACCCGCGCACGCGCATCCGCTCGCCGCTCCGCGCGGCCGGATCACGTTCGAGAGTGTGTCGTTTTGGTATCGGCCGCAGGACGATCCGGCGCTGCGCGACGTGAACGTGACGATCGAGGCCGGCGAGATCATAGCGCTCGTGGGACCCTCCGGCGCGGGCAAGACGACGCTGGTCAATCTGGTGCCGCGCTTCTACGTGCCGCAGCAGGGGCGCGTGCTGCTCGACGGTTCCGATCTCGCGCAGACCACGCTCGACTCGTTGCGCGCCGCGATCGCGATCGTGCCGCAGGATCCGCAGCTGTTCCGCGGCTCGATCGCGGACAACATTCGCTACGGACGTTTGGAGGCAAGCGATGACGAGGTGCGCGCCGCCGCGCGCGAGGCGAACGCCGAAGAGTTCGCGCTCGGGTTTCCCGACGGGTACGCAACCGAAGTCGGCGAGCGCGGCGTTCGGCTCTCCGGCGGCGAGCGCCAACGCATCGCCATCGCGCGAGCGATCCTGCGCGATCCGCGGATTCTGATTCTCGACGAAGCGACGAGCGCGCTCGACAGCCACTCCGAAGCGCTCATCGAACAGGCTCTCGACCGGCTTCTGCCGGGGCGGACGACGCTCATCATCGCGCACCGGCTCTCCACGATCCGCCGCGCTCATCGCATCCTCTTTATTGAAAGCGGCCGCGTGGTCGAGGTGGGCACGCATGACGAGCTGCTGGCACGCAACGGCGCCTACGCGGCGCTGCACGCGCGGCAGTTCGCGGCGTCTTAAGGAAATGAGCGCCAACGGCCGATAGGGATAGCAATGGCAGATTTTTCCGGCCTCTCGTTCGGCGCGACCGTCGACATGCTGAGCAACGCCATCAGCGGCGCGAGCATGAACCACGAGCAGCTCGCCAACAACGTCGCCAATCTCAACACGCCCAACTACCGGCGCTCGACCGTCTCGTTCCGCGACGCGCTGGCCGCCACCGAGGCGGCGCCGCCCGATCCGAACGAACTATCGCTCGCGACCGACGACGGGCGCCAGTTCGCGATCAACGGCGAGCAGCCGGCGCAGCCGTTCGACCCCAAGCCGTCAGTCGACCGGACGACGCAAGGCCGTGTCGACCGCAGCAACGTGGACATCGATCAAGAGATGGCGCAGTTGGGCGAGAACGCCTCCTACTCAGAAGACATGGCGCAACTGCTGCAGATTCAGTTCATGCGTTACCGTGAAGCCATTTCGGAGCAACCGCGCTAATGGGTTTCTATAGCTCGATCGAGATCAGCGCATCCGGTCTCTCGGCCGAACGCCTGGCGATGGACGTCATCGCGAACAACATCGCGAACGTCAACACGACGCACACGCCGCAAGGCGGCCCGTTCAAACGCCAACTGCTCATCTTCGCGCAGAAGCCGGACACGCCCCAGAACGCCGACAGCATGGGCGTCACCGGTGACGCGACCGGCAACGGCGCGGCCGGTGTCGAGGTCGTCGGCATCGTGCCTGACCAGAGCCCGGACAAGATGGTTTTCGACCCGACCAATCCCGATGCGGATGCGCGCGGTTACGTCCACATGCCCAACGTCGAGATCGTCAAGGAGATGGTCGACATGATCTCCGCGTCGCGTGCCTACCAGGCCAACGTGACAGCGATCCAAGAAGCGCGTTCGATGGACACCGCCACGTCCAAGATTCTCAGCAGCTAACGGGGGAGCAGCATGGACATTCAATCGTACGACCAAGCGATCTCGAAGGTCATCCCGGGAACGTTCGTCCCGGACATCGCCCCGAGCGCCCCGCGCACCGAGCCGATCCCCTCGGACACAAACACGGCTTCGTCCGCCGGCGGTGCATCGTTTGCGGACACACTCAAGCAGTACTTGGGCGACGTCAACGACAAGATGGCGACCTCCGACCAGCTGCAAAAAGACCTCGCGACCGGCAAAACCGGTGATTTCGACAAAGTCGTCACCACCACCGAAGAAGCCAACCTGGCCTTCTCCTTCACCGTCGCAATGCGCAACAAACTCATGGACGCCTACCGAGAAATCCAACAAATCCAAGCCTAACTTCGCAGCACGCACAACAATCATTCGGAGCCCCTCGTGACCTGGAGGGGCTCCACTTTTTGCATTTCAGCTACCCTCGCTCTCGTCGGCGGAAGGCGGGATTTTCGTCAGGCCTAGGCGCGAAGAGGCGAAGTGTACTACGGTACACGAGTCCTCTTCGCAACGACGGCCTGGCGTAAATCCCGTCTTCCGCCTAAAGTTCGGACGGTGGGGGCCGATAGTAAAGACGAGCGGCCGGACTACCTTCGCATGGGTGGAAGCCGACGCGGGCCCCGACCGATTGACGGGCTCGCACTCGAAAAACAACTCGCCGTGCGGGGGCATTGTCTTTTATGCCGGTTCGAGGCATATACGCAGCAGCAGCGGGAGCGCTGGTTGCGCAATCGATGGCCGACAACGTCGCGAACAACCTCGCGAACGTCAATACTGGCGGCTTTAAACGGACGTTGCTGCAGATCACGTCGGCGCCGTCACTCGACATCTATCGTATACAGACCGACCCGGGGCGCGTTCCCGGCGCGCGGCTTTCCGGCGTTCCCGTCGCGCAACCGGTCGGAGCGCTCGGCACCGGCGCGTGGGTCTACGACACGCCCACGCAGTTCGAGCAAGGCGCCATCCAGCAGACCGGCAATGCGCTCGACGTCGCGCTCGGCAGCGAGAACGCGTTCTTCACCGTGCAGACGCCGCAGGGCGTCAAATACACGCGTGACGGCCAGTTCTACCGCGATCCGAACAACAATTTGGTGACGAGCGACGGGTATCAGGTACTCGGCCAAGGCGGTCCGATCGCGTTGCCCAACGGCAACGTCGCGATCGCGGCCGACGGAACCATCACCGCCAACGGCGCGCGCATCGATCAACTGCGCGTCACGTCATTCAACAATTTGGTCGCGTTGCGCGCGCAAGGCGACAGCCTGCTGCAAGATACGGGAAACGCCGGACCGCAAGCGACTGCGAATCCGGTCATGCAGCAAGGCGCGCTCGAAATGGGCAACGCCAACGTCGTGCGCTCGATGGTCGACATGATCCTCGCTGAACGCACGTTCGACGCCAATGAGAAATCCATCAAGGCCGAAGATGACGCGACCGCTCGCGCCATCAGCACCGTCGGTCTGACACAGCCCGGCTAAACGAGAGGAACGTAGACACGCATCATGATGCAGGCACTGTTCACCGCGGGAAGCGGGATGATCGCACAGCAGTTCAACATGGACACGATCTCCAACAATCTCGCGAACGTCAACACGACGGGCTTCAAGAAGAACGCCGCGCACTTCCACGATCTCGTCTATCGCGAGTTGCAGGCGCCGGGCGCCCCGATCGGGGCCGCCATCGTGCCCGTCGGACAAGATGAAGGTCTGGGCACGCGCGTCGCGTCGTCGGAGAAGATCTTCACCCAAGGCAGTCTCATCCAGAGCGACAATCCGCTCGATCTCGCGATCGAAGGCAGCGGCTTTTTCCAAGTGACGCGCCCGGACGGCACCACCGCCTACACGCGCGACGGATCGCTGAAGATCGACAATACCGGAGCGCTGGTGACGGCCAACGGGTTCTTGCTGCAGCCGCAGATCACGGTTCCGCAGAACGCGATCTCCGTCTCGGTTGGGCAGGACGGCACCGTCTCCGCGCTGGTTCCCGGCAACACGCAGCCGCAGACACTCGGGCAGATTCAGCTCGCGACCTTCGTCAATCCGGCCGGCCTCTCACCCGTCGGCGGCGACAACCTCTACACGCAGACCGGCGCGAGCGGCGCGCCGACGGTCGCGCAGCCCGGCGCGAACGGAACCGGCGCGATTCAGGGCGGTTTTCTCGAGGGCTCGAACGTGCAAATTGTTCAAGAGATCACGAACATGATTCTCGCACAACGCAGTTACGAGGCTGACGGAAAAGCGCTGGGCGCCGCCGACCAGATGATCTCCACCGCCGTCCAGATACCGCCGTTCCAATAAGGCCGCGCAGATGACTCGCCGACTGGCTGCGTTCTCGCTCGTGCTCGCGTTGTTGCTTCCCGCAGCGGCGCGCGCCGCTGCGTCAACGCAGCACATCGCGAGCGCGAAGCTGCTCTCGCTTGCGAAAGCGGCGCTCGGCGCGGTTCATCTGAACGCCGACGAAGCGCTGGTGCAGGCGGCTCCGCTGCCCGATCAGACGGTGCTCGGGGAGGCCGTGTCGCTGCAAGTCGGCACGCCGCTCGCGAGCCCGACGTATGTCAACGTGCCGATCGCGATCGACGTCGACGGAAAATATCTGCGTACGGTGTTCGTCGGGTATCGCGTCGTGCGTTATGTCGAAACCGCCGTCGCGGCGCATGACATTCCCGCGGGAACGGTGCTCTCCGCCGGCGACGTCACGATGGCGCGCGTGCCGTTCGCGGGCCATGAGACCAACGCGGCGCAGGTGTTGGTCGGGCGCAAGCTGACGTCGATCGTGCGAAAAGGTGACCCGATATATCTCGAAGCGACGAGCACCGATCAAATCGTCAAAGCCGGAGCGAGCGTCGTGCTCGTCGTGCGGGCGAGCGGCGTCGCGCTGGTTGCCGACGTCGTCGCTCGCAACAGCGGCGGGCTCGGGGATCTCGTCTCAGTCTATAATCCGCAAACTTCCAAGACGCTGTCGGGAACCGTCGTCGGCCCCGGTCGCGTCGAAATCGACCTTCCGGACACATCGGAGTGAAAGCCATGATCAAGCGTACGCTCATCGTTCTGACGATCGCATTGATGCCGCTGGCCGCATTCGCGGACACGCTCTATCAGCCGGCGCCGCCGCCGGCCGGCCCCGGTCATCCGCTGCGTTTGGGACCCGATCATCGCGCGCAGCAGATCGGCGATCTGGTCTTCGTCGTCTATAACTTCAGCGTGTCGAGCGCAAGTTCCGACGTCACGCAAGACGCGCGCAACGCCAACCTGAACTTTGCGGGCGGCACCGGAAATCTCTCGTTGGGTTTCTTGCGTATCCCCACCGGGATCGGGGGTCAGAGCACGGCGCAGAGCAATCGCACGCGCAACGGACAGAATTCGTTCGTCTCGGCGATGATGGCGACCGTCACTGGTGTACTTCCGAGCGGCGTGATGCAGATTCAAGGCGATCAGCAGGTCGTGCTCAACGGACAAAAGCAAGATCTGCACGTCGTCGGCTACTGTCGCCCAGAAGACATCGACAACACCGATCAGGTCCTGAGTTCGCGCCTTGCCAATGTGCAGGCGACCTTCAGTGGTGACTTTCAGCAGAAGAACGAGGGTCTGATCCGCAGGGTCCTCGACTTCCTGTTCTAGCAAAGCGATGATGACGATGACGATGACGAAGCTCGGCACGGTTCTGCGACGGCTCACGGCAAGCGCCGTGACGATGGCGTGCGTGCTCGCATCGGCGCCGGCATTCGCCGACGTGAGCGTGCATCTCAAAGACATCGCCAACGTGCAAGGCGTGACGTCGAATCAACTCGTCGGCTACGGCATCGTCGTCGGACTCGGCGGCACGGGCGACTCGACCTCGGTGATCTTCACCAGCCAGACCATTCAGAACGTGCTGCAATCGTTCGGACTCTCGGCTAACGCGCAAGGCATTCGCACTCGCAACGTCGCCGCAGTGATCGTCACCGCGTCGTTGCCGCCGTTCGCTCATTCGGGCGACAACGTCGACGTGACCGTCTCGGCTATGGGCGACTCGACGAGCCTTCAGGGCGGCACGCTGGTGCTTACGGAACTGCGTGCGGCAAACAATTTGGTCTATGCCACCGCGCAAGGGCCCGTGTCGGTCGGAGGCTTCATCGCCGGAGCGGGCGGATCGAGCGTGCAGCAGAATCACGTCGCTGCCGGGCGCATTCCCAACGGCGCGATCATCGCACGCGACATGATCACGCCGATTCAACAAGATCCGGCCGGTTTCAATTACGTGCTGACGACTCCGGACTTCAAGACGGCGGCAAACCTCGCGGCCACGTTGAACGGACGCTTCGGCGGGGGGACGGCTCAGGCGCTGGACGCCGAAACGGTGCGCGTCAATCTTCCGTCGCGCTATCGCGGCAGCACCGTTCAGTTCCTCGCCGACGCGAGCGACTTGACGATCCAGCAGGACCAACTGGCGAAGGTCGTGATGAACGAGCGCACCGGCACGATCGTGTTCGGCGGCGACATCAAACTTGCGCCCTGCGCGATCGCGCACGGCAATTTGTCGATCACGATCACGACCCAGAACAAAGTCGTCCAACAGCCCTTCACCACGGCGACGCCCGGTGTGCAGACGAACACCACCGTGCAGGCCACCGAGAAGGGCAAGCAGCTCACCTTCATCGCCGGGGCAGCGACGCTGTCTTCGGTGGTTCGTGCGCTCAACCTCATGGGTGTCTCACCGCGCGATCTCATCGCCATCGTGCAGGCGTTGCGCGATGCGGGGTCGCTCCAAGCCGACGTGGAGATCATCTAGCATGGACATCAATAAACTCGGCGGACCACAGCAGCCGCTCAAGACGTCGCACGACGAGCAGTTGACGCCCGTGCAGCAGCAAGCGCTCAAGAAACTGCATGAAGCGGACACGCAGTTCGAAGGTGTGTTCTTGCAGATGCTCATGAGCGCGATGCGCGCCACCGTTCCGCAAGACTCCGTGTTCGGCAAGGAATCGCAGGCCGAGCAGACCTGGCAAGACATGCTCGACAGCGAGCGTTCTCAAGCCATCGCCACGAGCGGCACCTTCGGCATCGCGCAGCAACTCGACGCGCAGTTGCGCAACGCCGTACTTTCCGACGCGCAAGTCGAAGCGCACACCAGCATCGACAAGAGGACGGAACCGTGAGTGATTCATGGGAAAACTTTGCTCTCGCGCTGCACGACGAATCGCAGAGCCTCTCTCGCCTCGGACACGCCGCGTTGCGTTTGCAGCAGGCATTGGTCGAGAACGACATCGAGAAGATCAGCACCGCTGAGCGCGATCTCGACGCCGCGCGTCAGGCGCACGTGCGCGTCGTCGGAAAGCGTCGCGGCATCCAGGTGCGCGGGTTCGGCACGATGCCGCTGCGTCAGGTGTGCGGCTACGCGCCGCGACATCTCGCTCCCACGCTGAATCAGCGCCTGTCAGAGATCACGACGCAGACGATCGCGCTCGGGATCACCTCGAACAACAACAAGGCGCTGATCGTGGCCGGCATGGAACGGTTGATCCAAGTCACGACCGCTTTGCAGAAGGCGGCCCGGGACGACTCCCGCACCTACAAGCGCCGCGGCTTCGTGCCGCCGCCTAGCAACAGCGTCCTGGTGAGTAGCAGCGCATGAGTTTCTTCTTCCCGCAGGGCACGTTCTTCGGCCTCGAACTCGAGAGCAAATCCCTCGAAGCGTTTTCCGAAGCGGAAAACGTCACGTCGAATAACATCGCCAACGTCAATACGCCGGGGGCGTCGCGCCAACAGGTCATCTTCAACGAGGCGCCGCCGATCGTCGGCTCGCCGTTCCCTTCGACGCACGTTGCCGGGACGTTCGGCGACGGTACGCTCGTGCAGACGATTCAGCGCGTCCACGACGCCGCTTCGGACGAATTGTTCCGCGGCGCCAATTCGTCGCAGAACTTCTTCCAGACGCAGCAGACCGCGCTCAACGCGTTTCAGTCGGCGTTCGGTGAGCCGAGCAACGGCATCAACACGCAGTTTACGAGCTTCCAGGCGGCGATCAACCAGTTGGTGGCATCGCCCGGCGGAACCGCGGCGTCCTCGGCGCGGCAGAGCGTGATCTCGCAAGCGAACATGTTGGCGCATGCGCTCAACAACGCGTCCAACGCGGTTCAGACGCAAGAGGCGCAGGTTGTCCAGCAAGCCGGAGCGACCGTCTCGAAGGTCAACGGCATCCTCGATCAGATAGCCGCGCTCAACGGCCAAATCCGCGCGTCGACGGCGGTCGGCGACAGCCCGAATACGTTTGAAGACCAGCGCGATCAGCTCATCGATCAGCTCTCGCAGTTCCTCACCGTCAAGACGGCGGTGCAGGCCGACGGATCGACGCTGGTCTCGGTGAACGGTCAGGCGCTCGTGAACGACACGGTTGCCTATCATCTCGCGACGCCGACGATCGGCGTCGCGGCCAATGGAACGCCGACATTCAAGATCGACTTCGCGACGTCGCCGAGCGCACCGGCGAATGCTCCGGGTATTCCGCTCGGCAACGGTCAACTCGCGGCTTTCCAAGATCTCTTCAACAACAAGTTCGTGTCCTACGGCCAGCAACTCGATGCATTCGCGCAATCGCTCGGCAATGAAGTCGACCGGGTGACGCAGGCCTCATACGACTCCAACGGTATCCCGGGTTCACCGCTGTTCGTGCCGATCGTAGCGGGCTCGTCGATCACCGCCGGCAACATTAAGGTCGGCGTCACCGACCAGTCGCAACTGCCGGTCTCGCTTACAAGCACCGCTGCCGGTTCGCTAGTAACCGCGCTGAACTCCGCGAACAACACGGTCGATACGTCGGCGCAACTGACCGCCAATGCGTCGCTGGCCAATCCGCCTGCGGCGGCGCTGGCCGGCGCCTTGACGGTGACGACCGATGGTGTCGCTCAAACGTTCAATTACAGCACGGCAGCCGGCGGCAACGCCGACACCATCGATCACTTCATCTCAAACTTCAATGCCGCGCACTTCGGCGTGACCGCGTCATTCGATCCAACCGGGCAACGCATCGTCTTCACTCGCGATCCCGGGAACATCGATCTGGTCCATCGCGCCGTCCAGGCCGGAAATCCGGCCGATCCAACGTTCACCATCGCCGACTCGAACTTTGTAGCCGGCGCACCCGCGGCGTCGCTGATCGGGGTGCTCGGGGCAAACGGCATCAACGCCGTTCAGCAGAACGCGACCAACGCGCTTGGCGTCAACGACAACGGAACCGCCAACGCGCTGTTGCAGCTGTTCGGACGCAACGTCGGCGTGCCGCCGCTGCAGGCGTCGAGCGGCGTCGGTGTGACGGCGACCGCGAACACGCCGCTGACGATCGCGCTGCCTGCCGGCACGACCAACATTCAGGTCGGTGCGGTGCTGACGATCGACTCATTCAATTTCAGCGCGGGCGCGCCGGGCGTGCCGGAGAACGTCACGGTAACGGCGACGAACCTCAACCCTGTAACCGGTGTCGAGTCGATCACGTTCACGCCCGCGAATAATCATGCAGCCAATTTTTCGATCACGACTGCGCAGACGCAGACGCTCGGCCAGTTCTACGGGAAGCTGACGACGCAGGTCGGTCTCGACGTGCAGACGGCCAACACCGGCTCGGCAACGCAGACGGCGCTGGCGAACAACATCAACACGGTTCGCCAGAGCATCGACGGGATCAACCTGGACGAAGAGACGAAAAACCTCATCCAATACCAAAACGCCTTCTCGGCCGCCGCGAAGACGATCAACGTCCTCGATTCGCTGATCAGCACCGTGATCAACGGTCTGGGCGTCGGCCGGTAATAGGGAGACATCATGGGTTTCTTGCGCATCTCCACCAGCGACGTCTTCGACCAGCAGACTGCGATCATCGACACGCTGTCGGTGCAGCAGTCGCTGCTGGCGAAAGAAGCGGCGACCGGCAAAGTGCTCAATCTGGCCGGCGACAACCCGACGATCATCGCGCAAGATCTCTCGGTACGCACCACGATCGCGCAGGATCAGCAAACCTCGTCGAATCTGCAAAATACGATTTCCGAACTGACCACTGCCGACGGCGCGCTCTCAACCGTGACGGATGCGCTGCAGAAGGTGCGCGCGCTGGCGGTGGAAGGGTCCAGCGATGCCGTCACCCCTGCGCAGCAGCAAGACATCGGCACGCAGGTCGACCAGTTGTTGCAAGAGATCATCGGGCTTGCGAACACGCAGTTCGGCGGAAAGTTCGTGTTCGCCGGAACGGCCAATCCGTCGAGCGCGCCCTTCGTCGCCAACGGCTCGCCGGCCAGCGGCGTGACGTTCTCGGGGAACGAGTCGATCGTCACGCAAGAATTCACCAACGGTCAACGTGTGCAGACCAATGTGACCGCGCAGCAGGCCTTCAATTTCGGCTCGGCCGACGGATCGCCCGACGTCTTCTCGATGCTCGCGACACTGCGCGATACCCTCAATAAGGGCTTGATCGTCGACAAGAGCCAGGCCTCGATCAACCTTGCCGGCCAAGCCGTGACCGGCGCGACGACGGTGGCGCAACTGACCGCCGCCAATCCGCCGGCGCCGCCGCCCCAGCAAGTGCTCCAGACGCCGCTGACGCTCGACTCGACCGGCAACGTGTCGATCACGATTGCATCGAAGACGGCACCCAACGGCGTGCTGATCACGTTCGGCCCCGGGAGCACAGTCGCGAACATCGTCGCCGGGATCAATGCGCAGACGGCCGTCACCGGCGTCTCGGCGGCCTTCGATCCCAAGCAGGAGCGCCTGGCTCTCACCAGCACCGTCGGCGCGTTCCAAGTGAGTGATGCTCCGTCGGCCGGCGCCGTGAACACCGGGAACTTCGTCAAGGCCTTCGGGCTCACACAGCAGGCCGATCTGGTGAACAACCTTTCAACGCAGATCGGCGACATCGACCACGTGCTCGGTACGGTCACCGTTGCCCGAGCCTCGGTCGGAAGCACGATTCAGACCCTTGCAGGCATCCAGACCGCAACCAGCGCGGAGTCGCTCACGCAGACTCAGGTTCAGTCGAACCTGGAAGATGCCGATGCTGCTAAGGTGATCGCTCAATTCTCTCAGATTCAAACCACACTTCAAGCGGCGTTGGCGACCACCGCGCGCGTCACGTCAAAACAGCTCTTCGATTTCCTGAGCGGGGGATAAGGCATGCAGACGCAAGCGCATCAAACCGGGCAGATAACGTCGACTCGCTTCGGCGACGTCAGCTACGACGCGAACGACGTGATCGAGTTTCCGTGGGGGCTGCCCGGGTTCGCCCACGTCCGCCGGTTCGTGCCGCTGGCATACGACGACAAGCCCGAGTTCATCTGGCTGCAATGCCTCGACGATGCCGCGATCGCTCTACCCACCGCCAACCCGTGGCTGCTCTTTGACGACTACGATCCGAACCTGCCGGCCTATGCCGTCGCCGCGCTGGACATCCAGCGCCCGACCGACTTCACCGTGGTCTGCGTGGTCGTCGTCACCAAAGACGCCGAAGAGATGACCATGAACCTGCTCGCGCCGATCGTCATCAATTTGCGCCTTCGCCGCGCTCGCCAGGTGATGTTGGAGAACTCCAACTACTCGGTCAAGGCGCCGATCCCGCGGAAGGGCGCGACCGTCGACACCTGACAAGGGTGCCCTCGCGCAGCCCCGAAAGGGTCTGGCGTAGCCGCGAAGCCACGGAGGGCGCCCAATGCTCGTTCTGAGCCGGAAGATCAACCAGTCGATCATGATCGGCGACAATATTCGCGTCGTCATCGTCGGCGTCGACCGAGACCAGGTCAAAGTCGGGATCGAGGCGCCGCGCGACATCCCGGTCCACCGCTCGGAGGTCTTCGAAGAGATCCAGCGAGCCAACCGTGTCGCTGCCGGCTCCGGCCCGGCGCAAGCCGCCGGAACGCCGCGTGCGGCCGTCCTCGGAAAGGCCGTGCTCACCCCCCGCCCCGGCCGCCCCCCACGCCGCGACCCCGCTTCGCCGCCCAAGCCCAAGCCCTAGGCTCCTCGTCTTCCTCGTTTCCTCAACTCCGGCTTCGAGCGTCCGATATTAGACGTATGGGAACAGCGGATGTTCCCGCCTGACGTCACGTCACACCGGGTGTGATCATGGAGGACGGACCAATGGCTCAAGGTCTCAGTATCGCCACCAACCTGTTGGCGAATAACGCGATCTTCAACCTGAACAACAATCAGGACCATTTGAAGACGCTGGTTACCCAATTGTCGAGCGGTCTGCGCATCAACAGCGCCGCCGACGATCCGTCGGGCCTCGCGATCGCGACCAACCTGCAGACGCAGGTTGAC
>DAHUXH010000004.1 GCA_027307235.1 Vulcanimicrobiota bacterium
GTTGCTCAGGCGTAAGTTTCTGGTTCAAAGATTCCATCGGGTCCCTTCGCTTGCGCTTCATAGCGCTGGAATTGGACCGCAGAGGCACCGACCCCCGGCAGGAGGGCGGCGCCACTTTTACACACTTTTCCGGGCACTACCGCGGCAAACCGTTCTTCTCCCGCGCCCGAGCGCCGCTCCGCTTTGTCGGAAGCATTCCTGTCGGCGAAGACGCAATCAAGCTGATGTTCGTTTCTGCGTGAACGGGCCAGTGCGCCGTGAATTTTGCGGTCCGACTCCCAAAATCAATCGAACGTCTAGTACTGGCGAATTTGACTCTTAGTAACCCACTGGCTGGGCTGAGGTTGACCTGGCACCGGGTCTATCACGGTGGAAGCTTTCGGGAGAAACGATACGCTCCGCGGCCATCGGTCTCTACGACGCCATTTTGTCGCAGGTGAAAGAGGAGTGAACCTACGCGAGTAGGCCTGCAAATGAAATAAGCCGGCGAAGTTCGTCGGCTTCTTTCATTTTGCGAGGGGAATGCGTTCTTCGGAACTGCCATCGGGATGGTGACCGAACCTTGTGACCAATCGGGCGTTTTGACATAGCGGGTCCGATAAAAGCACCGGCATCATTGCAGCCTTCATCGTATCGGCGTTGGGGCCATGAAAGAACAGGGCCGTTTCACTATATCCGCGCCAGTGCGACCGGAACTCTTCGAGAGATTGGTCAGTTAGTGCCTGCGTAAGGTTTTTCACCGTGACGTTGACGTCGCTGCTCCTATAGACTTCAGCCGGGAACGCAACGCCGTCTAGAAAGATGGCAAGGCACTCGGTCGTTCCAAATGGTATGGCATCCTGACGCCCATTTCGCGTGAACTGAAGCTCTGAACCAATGGGTGCCCCGAGCCGGCCCAACTCGGCAGCGACTAGCTCAAGCGCATCGCTGGAATCCCGGAGGAAAAAAGTTACGTCCACGTACTCGATGCCAGGGGAATCGCCAAGTTGCATGCCGCCACCATCTAGTTCCCCGAGTCCGTTGCGGATTAGGAAGGCATCGAGTGGGTCCTCGTAGCGTTCGCCACGTGCAATTGGCTCGATGTATTCCCACATCTTCGCGGTTACGAAGAGCGGGAACCGTCGCGAAGCCGAGGAGTGATTCTTAGCGACGAGATGACGATGAACGCCACTACCGGCAAACACCTCTAGCTCAAGAGTTGTGGTTTTTCCGAGCTTCCATTTGTCGCTGTCCTTGACCCAGACGTCTGCGGAGAGCGTTCGCAGACGCTTAGGCATGTGTGGGGCGACTGCATCGGTGGTATCCATGGAATAATGCTGGACCACCCGAGCGATGCCGTTGCTCTCCTCAAGGCTAACGATGGTCGTGGCGACGGTACGCTTGGAGCGGTCAACGTCCAGCTTGAGAACCGAATCTATCATCGCCTGCGGGCCCGTCTCATTGCCGTGGACGTCTACGGCAATGAAATGCTCGAAAAGAATGGATTGGATATTGGCGCCTTCGCCGCTCGCCATTGCAGCGCGCATGTCGAGGTAACGCTGGTCGAGTGCCTGACGGAGTGGGTGACTTACCGGCGTGAAGGTTCGCTCAAATAGCCCCGGCGAGCGTTTGCCAAAGCCAAGGCGGTTCAGAAGACTCTTGAAGAAGTTCACGTTCGCCATGGTTGTACCTTAGCTATTAGAGACTTGGCATGAAAACGGAGCCGATTTAAAGTCGGCTCCGTTCCGTTTCAATAGT
The DNA here is from genome assembly GCA_027307235.1 of Vulcanimicrobiota bacterium. Lineage (GTDB taxonomy): Bacteria > Vulcanimicrobiota > Vulcanimicrobiia > Vulcanimicrobiales > Vulcanimicrobiaceae > DAHUXH01. Next base: position 1,738 of record DAHUXH010000004.1, read on the forward strand.
CCTCGGTATACGAGTTCGTAAGTCCGAGTTTGCCATGAGCGAAGTTCATGAGCAGCATCTTTACACTTCTTCAAATGTTAAAACGTTACCACAGCGTTTTACGAACACCCGCTCGTTGAGCCGCAGCTATCGCATTTTTCGCAGGAGCCGTTGCGGACCATGGTGAGTTGGCCGCATTCCGAACATGCATTGCCGGTGTAGCCCTTGGCCTTGGCTTCGTTGATCGCTTCGCTGCGTGTCAGTGTCGCCGTTGACGTCTGAACGGAGCCGGCGACGGTGCCGGTTTCCGCGCGGCGCGCGGGTGCGGCTACGCTTGCCTGCGGTGCCGGCGCGGTGGGCTGTGCGGTTCCTGGGCGCAGATGAGAACTGACCGGTAGGAATTTCTCGGCGATACCGGCGGGGCGTACGTTCACTTCGCCTTCGGCTTCGTCGATGTAGTCCTCCGGGCTGCCCGCTCCCATCGAGTCCATTTCGAGACTCGGCTGCACGTGCGCGAGATCGTAGCGGCCGAGATAGCTCACGGCGAGTTCGCGGAAGATGTAGTCCAGCAGCGACGTGGCCATCTTGATGTTCTGGTGGCCGACGACCGGACCGTTGGGCTCAAAGCGCGTGAATGTGAACGCTTCGACGAACTCTTCAAGCGGCACGCCGTACTGCAAGCCGATCGACACGGCGATGGCGAAGTTGTTCATCAGCGAGCGGAACGCGGCGCCTTCCTTGTGCATGTCGATGAAGATCTCGCCGAGCTGTCCGTTCTCGTACTCGCCGGTGCGCAAGTAGACTTTGTGTCCGCCGACGATCGCCTTCTGCGTGTAGCCGCTGCGGCGTTCCGGCATGCGGCGGCGTTTTGCGATGTAGCGGTAGACGATCTTCTCGGCGATCTGCAAGGGCTGGTTGAACGGCTGCTGCGCGGTCATGACTTCGTCGTCAGCCGAGTCACCGCCCAGATCGTAGCTCGCCGCCAGCGGTTGCGAGAGCTTCGAGCCGTCGCGGTACAGAGCGACCGCTTTGATCATGCGCTCCCACGCATAGCGGTAGGCTTCTTTGACGTCGGCGATCGTCGCCGTCTGCGGCAGATTGATCGTTTTGGAGATCGCGCCGGAGATGAACGGCTGCGCCGCCGCCATCATGTCGACGTGTGCGAGCGGACGGATGAAGCGCGTGCCGTACTTGCCGCACGGTGTCGCGCAATCGAAGACCGGAAGGTGCTCGTCTTTGAGGTATGGCGCGCCTTCGAGCGTCATGCGTCCGCAGATGTGCGCGGAAGCTTCCTCGATCTGCTGCGAGCTGAAGCCGAGGCCGTCGCGCAGAATCGAGAACGACCAGTCGTTGAGTTGCGCGTCGGTGAGGCCGAGCTTATCCTTGCAGAATTCATCGCCGAGCACGAACTTATTGAACACGAACGGCAATTCGAAGGCGCCGGGCAGCGATGCTTCGACGCGGGCGATTACTTCGTCGTCGAAACCCTTGGCGCGCAGCGTCGCCCGGTTGACGTGCGGCGCGGAGTCGAGCGTGCCGGTGCCCTTGGCGTAGTTCTCGATCGCGACGATCTGCTCTTCGCTGTAGCCGAGTTTGCGCAAGGCGGGCTCGACCGATTGATTGACGATCTTGAAGTAGCCGCCGCCGGCGAGTTTCTTGAACTTCACGAGCGCGAAATCGGGCTCGATACCGGTGGTGTCGCAATCCATCACCAAGCCGATCGTGCCGGTCGGCGCGATGACGGTGACTTGCGCATTGCGGTAGCCGGCGACTTCACCGATGGCAAGCGCTTCATCCCACGCTTTGCGCGCAAGCGCCCACGTCGACTCGGTGAAGAGCGTCGGTGCGTGCTGGACCGGATGGATCGAGAGACCTTCGAACTCGTCGTCGGAGGCTTGATAGGCGGCCCGGCGGTGATTGCGGATCACACGCAGCATCGAGTCGCGGTTGGCGTCATAGCGCGCGAACGCTCCGAGTTCTTGCGCCATCTCCGCCGACGCCCGATACGCGACGCCGTGCATGAGTGCCGTGATGGCCGCGCACCACCCGAAGCCTTCCTTGGAGTCGTAGGGCAGGCCCATGCGCATGAGCAGCGTCCCCAGATTCGCGTAGCCCAAGCCGAGCGTGCGGAAATCGAATGACTTGCGTGCGATGATCTGCGACGGGAACTGCGCCATCAAGACACTGATCTCGAGCGTGAACGTCCAGATACGGCACGCGTCCGCGAACCGCTTCGCGTCGAATGCGCCGCGTTCGTCTTCGAACTTGACGAGGTTCAAACTCGCCAGGTTGCACGCGGTGTCATCGAGGAAGAGATATTCCGAGCACGGATTGCTGGCGTTGATTCGCCCGTCGGACGGGCACGTGTGCCACTCGTTGATCGTGGTGTCGAACTGCAAGCCGGGATCGGCGCATTGCCACGCCGCGACCGCGATGTGCTCCCAGAGATCGGCAGCGGGAATCGACTTGGCAACCGCGCCGTTGGTGCGGTTGATCGTCTTCCAATCCTCGCCGCGATCGAGCATGCCGAAGAAATCGTTGGGCACGCGCACCGAGTTGTTCGAGTTCTGGCCCGACACGGTGCCGTACGCATCGCCGTCCCAGTTGACGTCGTACGTGTCGATTTCAAGCGACTTGTAGCCTTGTTTGGCGAAGTCGAGCGCGTACTGAATGTTCCCCTGCGGAATGCCGGCATGGAGCGCCTGCCGCAGTGCCGTTTTCAAGCCGTGGTTGAGCGACGGGTCCAAACGCGCGCTCTCCGGCACGCCGGCGTCGTGCGCGGCGTGCATGATCGCGTTGAGATGCTTCTGCGCCGCGATCGACCCGGCGACCAGGTCGGAGACTTTCTGCTCTTCCTTGACCTTCCACGTGATGAATTGATCGACGTCGGGGTGATCGAGATCGAGCACCACCATCTTGGCTGCGCGGCGCGTCGTGCCGCCGGACTTGATCGCACCGGCCGCACGGTCGCCGACGCGCAAGAACGACATCAAGCCGGAGGAAGAACCGCCGCCCGAGAGCTTCTCGCCCGATCCGCGGATCTTTGAGAAATTCGTGCCCGACCCCGAGCCGTACTTGAAGATGCGCGCTTCACGCACCCACAAGTCCATGATGCCGCCCTCGTTCACGAGATCGTCATCGACGCTTTGGATGAAGCACGCATGCGGCGCAGGGTGCTCGTAGGCCGAGGTGGAGCGCTGCATCTCGTGGGTGACGGGATCGACGAAGTAGTGGCCTTGCGCGGGGCCGGAGATACCGTACGCCCAGTGCAAGCCGGTATTGAACCATTGCGGGGAGTTCGGTGCGCCGATTTGGCGCGCGAGCATCGCGCACATCTCATCGAAGTAGATGCGCGCGTCGTCGTCGCTGTTGAAATAGCCGTGCTTGTAGCCCCAGTACGTCCAGCAGCCCGACAAGCGCTCGAAGACCATGCGGGCGTCGTTTTCCGCGCCGAACTGTTCGTTGCGCGGCAGGGTCGCGAGCTTCTCGTCGTCGGGAACGGAGCGCCACAACCACTCCGGAACGCCTTCCTCGGGCACGCGCTTGGTCTGCGCCGGCACACCCGCCTTGCGGCAGTACTTCTGGGCGAGCACATCCACGGCGACCTGGCTCCACGCTGCCGGTACCATGATGTCCTTGGCTTCGAAGATCACCGAGCCGTCGGGATTGACGATTCGTGAGGTGCGAGGCTCAAAAGCGACCCCCGCATAAGCGTTGCCGGGGGCCGAATACGTGCGCCGAAACTTCATGTGCGCTCCTTGTCGAACAAGTGTTCGATTTTGCGAGGGAGAAACCTCTGGGGCATAGATTGTGCCACAGATCCCTGATTGATACAAGATATTGGGGTTGGCGCTGTGGATTCCTTGTGGTTTGGCTGTGTCTCTCCGACGAAAATCGGAGGATAATGGGCGAAGAAGGTGTGGCCTTGGTGTAGTGCCTGTGTATGGACCTGAGGATGATGCGAATGGATCGCTCCGAAGAAGGGGGCATGCTGGCTCCCGATCGCTTCGCTCCACGCCTGGCCGACGTGTCGCTCGACGACTTGCAGCGCGCCGGGTTTTGCGGGTTGATCGTCGATCTGGACAACACGCTGGTCGGCTTCGGCGAGACCGAGCTCTGCCGCGAGCATCTGGCGTGGGTGCGCGACGCGCAAACCCGCGGCTTCGCCGTCGTGATGGTTTCGAACAACTTCACCGAGCGTGTCACTGCGATCGCCGCGCAACTCGGCGTCGCGTGTGTGCCCAACGCGCTCAAACCCTTGCCGTTCGGGTTTCTGCGTGCGCTGCGTTGTCTGCGGCTTGCGCGCGCGCAGGTTGTGGTCGTCGGCGATCAACTCTTCACCGACGTCTTGGGCGCTAAGCTCTGCGGCCTGTACACGATTCTGACCGAGCCCATCGAGCCGAAAGATTTTCCGGTGACGCGATTCTTCCGATTCTTCGAGCGTATCGCGCTCCCGGGCCGGCGCGTATGATGAAGCTTGCGATCATCGGCGATCCGGTCGCGCATAGCCGCAGTCCGAAACTCCATCGTCAATTTCTCGCCGAATCGGGGATCGACGGCGAATACGTTGCGATTCGCGTGCCGGTGGGCAACGGCATCGACGTCGTGCGCCGCATGCGTTTGGACGGTTACACCGGTATCAATGTCACGTTTCCGCTGAAAGAGGAAGTCGTGCGCGCCTGCGACGTTCTCGAAGAAGAAGCGCGCATCGCGCAAGCGGTCAACACCATCTACTTCGGGCGCACGATCGTCGGCACGAACACCGACGGAATCGGTGCGCGGACCGCGCTCGAAACGTTGATCGACGAAGAGATCGCGCTCAAGCGTGTCGGCGTGCTCGGGTACGGCGCGACCGCGCGCGCGATTCTCGCACAACTGCACCAAACCGATGCGTACACCTACGTTTGGGGTCGCGATGAAGGAAAAGTCGGCGAAGTGTGCGCGCAGTTCGAAGCCGAGCCGTGGCCGCTCGACAATCCGCCCGAGATCGTCGTGAGCACGCTTCCGCCCGACGCGATCCTCCCGCACGAGATGCTCGACGCGCTGCAAAAGCCGGACTTGATCATGGACGCCAACTACGGAGAGCGCGCAACCCTCGGTCGCCGGTTGGAGCGCGAGGTCATCGACGGTTCACTCATGCTCGAGGCCCAAGCGCGCGCCTCATTCGACTTCTGGCTCGCCCACATCGAACGAGTCGACCCCGAGAGCCAGCCTCAATAAGGCACTCTGGCTAGTCACCCGGTCAAGCTCTTCTTGACAAGGCGCTGGTTCGCTTGTATTGTACTAGGCACGTAGTACATGCAGTAACCCATATGCAAGAAGATGCCAATAGAGCTTACCGTGGATCCGCGCAGCGGATATCCCATCTACCTGCAGATCGTCGAACAGATCCAGCGGGCGGTTGCCGTCGGGCGGCTGACGCCCGGCGAACAGTTGCCGACGGTCAAGCAGCTTGCCTCCGATCTGCTGGTGAACCCGAGCACGATCGCTCGGGCATTGCGCGAGCTGGAGCATCTTGGGATCGTCGATTCGCTCGCGGGGCGCGGGAGCTGGGTGCGCCGCGACGGCGCGACCGCCGCAGCTTCCCGCGTAGCGGGCGATGCGGTCGCGTCGGCACTCGCCGCAGCCGTGCGGGAAGCGCGCGCGCTCGGCGTCGATCGCACGCAGTTGCGCGACCTGTTCACCTCTGCTGTCGAGACGTGGTATCGCGATGACGCCTAAGCTTGCCATCGAGCATCTTCGCGTGCACTACCGCGACGTGCGGGCTGTGAATGATGTGTCCTTCAGCGTTCGGCCGGGCTGCATCTTCGGATTGATCGGGCGCAACGGAGCGGGCAAGACGACGACGTTTGGTTGCGCGCTCGGCTTGTTGCGGCCGACGTCGGGAACGGTGCTGTTCGATGGGAGCCCGCTCTCGCCGCGCACCCTCGCGGATGTGGCCTACCTGCCCGAAACGCCGGCACTGTTCGGATGGATGACGCCGAGTCAACACGTCGAGTTTTGGCGTCGTCTCTATCCGAACTTTTCGATCACGCGCGCCCACGAACTCGCGGAGATCTTCGAAGTGCCGCTGCAACGGCGCGTCGGCCGTCTCTCGAAAGGACAGCAAACCGCGGTCGGCTTGATGCTGGCATTCGCGCAGGGCGCTCAGCTGCTGTTTCTCGACGAGCCGGCATCGGGGCTCGATCCCGTCTTACAGCATCGCTTGCTCAATCTCATCGTGGACGCCGGATCGGAGGGCGTAACCGTATTTTCGTCGCATCAGATTGGGCACATCGAGCGTGCTGTCGAGGAACTTGCGATTCTGGATCGCGGTCGAGTGCTGTTGCAAGGCAACCTCGACGAACTCCGCGAGCGCAAGAAGGTCGTCGAAGCGATCGTCAACGGATCGCTGGTGCGCCGTGCCGTCGACGGAGATGCCGACGCGGTCGCACTCGAGCTGTCGCGCGGCGGCGCGCATTCGGTGCGCATTCTCGACCAAACGCTGGAACAGCTGTTCTTTGCGACCATCGGTGGAGACCCCGTCTAGATGTATTACAAGGAACTGCTGGTCGTTCGGCGCGCGCTTGTCATCTACGCCATCGTGTTGGCGGTACTCAGCGTAGTGACCATCGTGTCGTGGGCGGGCGACAAAACAGCGTTTTCCAGCGCAAGCTGGACATTGGAAGCGATGGCCGGCACATGTGGCTGGGTCGTGTGTGGCTTCGCGCTCGTCCTGGGCACGGGTTTGGGAAACGAGCGGCGCGAGGCCGGACGCGCTGCGTTCATTCGACCGATGCCCCGCGAACGGTATGCGTGCGCCGTCATCGGCGTCGACGTGGCTGCTCTGATCGCCGCCTATTTTTTCACGGTGTTGGTGAATGCTCTGGCGTTCATCGTAGCGACTCACCACGGGGTCACGATGACGCTTTCCCTCTTTAACGTGGTGATCATGCCGTTGAGCGGTGTGCTCGCATTCTACGGCGTCACGCTTGCGCTCGGCGTGCTCTTCACGCGCTCGACGCTGGTCGCGATCCTGGTGCTCCCGGTGTCCTTGCTGCTGTGGGGCGCTGTGAGCACGGACTGGTCGGCGGAGCCGGCCTTCATACCGCTCAACGTCATCAATCCCGTTGCCTATTTTGCACCCGCGGTGTCGATGATGCAGGATCCGCACTTTCGGGGAATCGGCCCGTTCTGGCTGCTCTCGTCGGCCATGGATACCCTCATTCTGTATGGATTCTTCGCGGCTGGCGTGATCGTCGCCATCGTCGCGTGGAGCCGCGCTGAAATTCGCACGTAGAGACGTAGGAGGAAGAACGTGTTTCGTACGACGGTACGGATGCTGCGGCGCGCAGCATCCCTGGCATCGGTTTGCCTGAGCGCTGCGCTTGCGCTCACATGGTCTGCGCACGCAGCACAACCGCCCTCGGCAACGGCGTATTACGAGCGGGCTCTCGAGGTGATGAAGGCGTTGCCCGAGCCGACGTTTATGACCTACACCGAGAATGTGTCCGCCACCGGCATCGGCGTCGGCATGTATCCGTCGCGGGTCGACGGCTCGGCGTATTTGTATATCGGCTGGGGGCCGGCGAATAAACCGGCAATCTCCTGGAAGACGAACTATCGCGCAGTCAACATCGAAGCGATTACGCTGCCGGACGGCAGGCATATGCTCGGGCATTCGCCCGTCTACGATCCAAGCTGGAACGGCGCATATGATTGGCTGCGGTACGGATTGCATGGTCCGGTGCCGAGTTCACCGACACCGAGCCCGCACGCCGCGGGAGCAAGCGTAGCCACGGCGGCGGTGCCGACGATCGCGCTCGTCGAAGCGCTGGGTTCGGCGTCGTATCGCATCTACGAAGGCGGGAGCGCGACCTGTTCCAACGGCGATCCGGGACATCGATTGAATCTCGCCGCGATCGGTAACGCCGATGGACATCCGCTCAACTACGTCGTCATCGACACGCGCAACGTGCGATTTTGCACGATGGGATTCCATCTTCCGCAAGAATCCGGCCTGGTCGCACTCACCGGTTCATTCGAATTGCATTTCGGAACGGTCGGTTCATATTGGATCATAACCGATGGCACCGGCGATCTTCTGATGCGCTCCTTCGGCGTCAGCGTCCACCATGCGCACCTGGCATTTTCTTTTCACGACGTCGCGTATCCGTCGATGCTCTCCGATCCGCTCTTCCCACCAGATTCAAAGGAGCAGTCATGATGAAACAGTTCGCGGCACCTATCGCGATCGCGCTCGTCGCCGCGCTTGCGGTACCGGCGGGCGCGCAGAACGCGCCGTCGGCGACGGCATACTATGAAGCAGCATTGAGCGCGATGAAATCGCTGCCGCAACCTGCCTACGTCACCTTCACCGCGACGGTCAACGCCGAAGGGATGGGTTTTGCGGTCATTCCCGAGCATCACGTTGCCGATTTGGCAATCGGTTGGGGCGACGCTCTGAAACCGCAAACATCGTGGCAATCCGATCACCGCACGCAAACCGACACGACAACGATCCTCACGGAGAAGGGAGAGCGTTTGCTTGGGGAGTCGCCGCTCTGGGACCCGACCTGGAACGGCGCCTACGATTGGTTGCGGTACGGCGTCTTCGGCTCGCAGCAGCCGCAATTCAATGCAAACGTGAAGGCCGATGCGACGCCTGCACCGTCTGCGACACCGGTGCAGGGTGGTGCGATCAAGACGATAGCGGTGGTGAGTGCGATGGGAGCGCAGTACTACCGCATCACCGACGGCGGATCGGCGAGCTGTCCGAGCGGAGCGCCCGGACATGCGCTGCATTTGAGTGCCGTTCGCGATCCAAGTGCGCACCCGCTCAGCGACGTCGTCGTCGAGGCGGGATCCTTGCGATTCTGCATGATGCGATTCAGCATCGCCGACAGCGGCGTGGTCGGACTGACCGGCTTCTCGGAACTGCACTTCAACGACGCCGGAGGATATTGGATGACGACCGACGCGACGACGACGCTCTTGATCCGCGCGTTCGGCATCGGCGTGAAAAAAGCCGTGCTGAGATTCAGCTATCGCAGCTTTGCGTTTCCCGCATCGCTCCCCGATTCACTCTTCGACTTCCCGGAGGTGACACGATGAAAATCGCATGCGGGGCCCTAGCGCTCGCCGGTGTCTTCGTCACGCCGGCGTTCGCGCAGAACGCACCCTCGGCAACGGCGTACTACGAAGCGGCGCTGAACACGACGAAATCATTGCCGCAACCGGCGTATATCGCCTTCACCACGACGGTCGTGGCCGAGGGGTTGACCTTTCACGTCACGCCATATCATACGCATGAGGCGTGGCTTGGGCTCGGGCTCGGAGACGGCAGCGCGCCCCACTCCTGGCAGTCGGATCATCGCGCGAGCACCGATACGACGGTCATCCTCACCGGTGATGGTGAGCGTCTGCGCGCGCTTTCACCGCTCTACGACCCCACTTGGGATGGTGCGAACGACTGGATGCGCTACGGTGTCTTTAGCGCCGCGCAACCTCCCTACGACCCGCAGCCGCACACGCAAGGATCACCGGTGCCGCAAGTGATGCCGAGCGACTCGACGATCAAGACCATCGCCGTGGTCAGCGTGATGGGAGCAAAGTTCTATCGCATCGACGATGGCGGGCGGGCAGCTTGCCCGAACGGTGCGCCCGGACATGCGTTGCGTCTGAGCGCAATTCGCGATCCGGATCTCCACCCGTTGACCGGCGTCATCGTCGATGTCGCATCGTCGCGATTCTGCTCCATGCAGTTTCGCATCGGGAACGGAAGCGCGCTCGGTCTGACCGGTTCCTCCGAGCTGCACTTCAACGACGTTGGCGGCTACTGGATGACCACCGACGGCACGACTACCTTCTTGGTGCGCGTGCTCGGCATCGGCGTCAAGAAAGCCGTGCTGCACTTCAGCTACCACGATGTCACCTTTCCGCCGGCGCTGCCCGATTCGCTCTTCGACTTTTCAAGTCAATAATACGTCTCTCAAAACCGTAAAGGAACAATCACCATGCGATCCCTTTGTGAACGTCCGCCTAGGAAGACGAGCTATCTGAATCGCTGAGTTCCGTCCAGACAATCGGCGCACCGTCGGCATGAACGCTCGCGATGGGGGCGTTGCTCGAATAGATGGACACGCTGCCGCCCAGCACGTCGAAGTCCGGTCCCGGGAGGGGCCTCAGTGCAGCGCCGCGGGTCTCGTACGGACGTCCGACCTCGTCCTGCGTGTGCGCATAGAGGTTGAACAGGCCGCTTACGTACGGACTCCCATCAGGCGCGATGAGATAGCGTCCGAATTCACGTAAGGCTTCGGAAAGCGCAATGGGGAGTGCATCTTGCATCGCTTTTATGCCGCCGCTATCTGTGTTCGTTACGGCGGTCAGGTAGTTGTCACCAAAACGATCGTAGAGAAAGCGTTGCAGGAGATAGGCTCCGCCGTAGCAGGCCGTGCCGAATGGGTGGGCTTCGCGGCCGTTGTTGAGACTGAATGAAAGGAGGCTCACGGCGTTTGGGTCGCTCAGGTACACGCGCGCAGCATCCCCCGCTCCGAAAAGATCGTACGGCCGGCCAAAGAGGGCGGTCACGGCGAAATCTTGCGATAGCTCCGACAACCCCTCATTGAGCAACGGCATCAGTTGTTCGGACCTGAATCCTCGAATCGTGCCACGCACGAAGCGCTGCAGATGCTGCAATTCCGGCGCATACACCAAGGTGCCATCTTGGAGTTCGGCTGGACGACGTCGCTCGAACGGCCACACGACCAGTCCGGGCATCTCGTTGGAGTGGATGGTCCTCGCATAACAGTTGAGATTTGCCTGATAGCGATACGAGTTCACCAGCGCGCCGCCGTTCATGGCCTCCGAGCTGCCGACGATGAGAAAACTCAGTAACTCGCCGTTGGAGGGGACGAATGCGGGAACTTGGCCGACGATGCGACGCGCGAAGTCGCAGGCGTTGATCAGACCGTGTTTCGACACGTCGCCGCCGGTGTAACTCAGTGGGCCGAAGTGGCCGCGTTGCGACAGATATGCGTTCTCGACATCGCGCGGAAGCGCGGCCTCGAGGGCGGGATCGATCGTGCCGAGGTTGTCGTCAATCCAAATATCCGCGTGGTCGGTGGTGAAACGCAGCGTCGCAAACACCTGGCCCCACGTGACGTCCTTGTTTCGCCCGGTTGGGTCGAAGCGTTCAACCCAAAACGTCCTGCGGTCGCCGACATGTCCGTGCCGCGGCGCAAATTCAGGCGCTGCATCCACGAGCGCTCTCTTCGGATCGGCGATCGGCGGGCTCGCCGAAGCCGCGTCATCCGTATGCGGCCCAAATGTCACATGAACGCGCTCTGCCCTTGGTGTAGAGGCGAGTGAAACGATCGCGAGACGATACGTTTGGGCGTCGGCGCGGCCCCCGCCGACGGCAAAGCAGTACGCAAACACCGCGAGAAGCAACGCGGCTGCACGCCTCTGCACACGGGGACGCGTTTTGGAAACTAGTTTCGATTCGGAGAGGGGGAGATTCGAACTCCCGAGACCCGTGAAGGTCTGCTCGCTTTCCAAGCGAGTGCATTCGACCACTCTGCCACCTCTCCAGGACTTTTTGCTTCGCGAAAAAGTCCCCTGACGGTTGGCCGCCAGGGGACTTTTTCCTCGGCTGATGCTCCGGAACTACGTTTGCGGCGGATTCGCGCCGGTGAACGTCGCGAGATAGAAGCGGAACACGGTGCGATTTCCGGTCACGAACGGATTGTTCGCATCGGCAAAGTCGAGTTCGCCGTTCTCCAGCGTCGCAGGTCCCTGAATCGGAACGATCCTCGTGCGATCGTCTCCGTCATGTTCGCGGCGTTCGACCGCGACGATGAAGATGTTCGTCGACTGACCCGGACACTGTGTAGGCGTCGGTGCCGGCGTCGGCGTGATGCCCGGCGGGAACGTTTGCCCGGCAAGGGGTGTGACACCGCTTGCGCCGCCGCAGTTTCCGCTGGGAACCGCGCTCGGCGTGGACGTCGGCATCGGCGTCGGCGTCGGGCTGCCCACGACACCGGCGAGCGGGCTGACGCCCGTGTCGCGGCTGTCGTCATCGTCTGAACAGACGTTGGCGAGCTGTTCGGCCGGGACGGCGAGCGTGAGCGTGTGATCGGGGTCGAACCACGGCGCGCGGCCGTGGCCGGCACAGCGGTCATCGGCATCACTCAGGCGGAACGAGGCGGAATCGCCGGTCGAAGCGACGACGATCGTCAGGGGTGCGAGCAACGTGAAGCGCGAGCAATCGTCGTCGTCGTGGCGGCGAACGGCGCCGGGATCGCAATCGCGCGTGCGCTGCTCGCTCATCACGTCATCGGGACCGATGCCCGTGCCTTGGGAGATATGCGCGCCCTGCGCGGTGGGCAGCGTGGGCGCCATGCCGGTCGATCCGCCGCTGCATCCGGCGATGATCAGGGCTGCGGCGGCGACCACAGCCGAGCACGTCGCGAGCGCGGGTCGCGAAAACTTACGAATAGTCAACGATGACACCCCCGGTTCAGAAGAATATGCGTGTGCTCGCTCGCTTTTACGCGGGAGCGGGCCGTTCCTGGAGCAACCTCTCTAGGTCTTCGGCCGGAACCGGCCGGCCGTACAGGAAGCCCTGCGCGTAGTCGCAGGAGCACTCGGCCAGAAACTGGGCCTGCGCCTCGGTCTCGACGCCTTCAGCCAAGACCTCCAGGCCAAGCGCGTGTCCCATCGCGATGATCGCGGTGACGATCGCCAAGTCGTTGGCATCCGCCGGGATGTCGCAGACGAACGACTTGTCGATCTTGAGCTTGTCGATCGGCAGCCGTTTGAGGTAGCTCAACGATGAATACCCGGTACCGAAGTCGTCGAGCGACAATCGAATCCCGAGGTTGCGCAATTGGCGCATGATGCCGATCGCCTCGTCGGGACTGTGCATCGCCGCGCCTTCGGTAATTTCCAATTCGAGGTGGCGCGGATCGAGCTTGGAATGACGCAGTGCGCTTTCGATGTTCGCAACCAAGTTGAAGTGCAAGAATTGGCGGTTGGAGAGATTCACCGCTAGACGCACCGGATATCCGAACGTTGCATGCCAGCGCGCGACCTGTTCGGTTGCGGTGCGCAGCACCCAGTCGCCGAGTTGAATGATGAACCCAGACGATTCGGCCTGCGGGATGAACTGATCGGGCGGCGTGAACGTCGCGTCGGGATGGGGCCAGCGCAGCAGCGCTTCCACGGCAACCATCTGATGCGTCGCAAACGAGATGATCGGTTGGTAATAGATGCGGAATTCGCCGTAATTCAATGCATTCGCAAGACGCTGATGCAGTGGAAGACGATAACTCACAAACCGTCAAGTACCGTTCGCGCGGGTGTTTTCCTGTTCGCTTTTGCGCAGCGCCTCCGCGAGATATGCGACGCGTGCCGCTTCTTCGGCGAGATCGGAAAGCACGAAGGCCCGTTCGAGCGTTGCGCCGATGGCGGAGAGGCCGTGCCGCTCCATGATCACCACGTCGATCCCGCGCTCGAACTCCGCGGCCGTGATCGCACCGAGTTCGAGCGAGCCCGCCGGGTGGTACGGCGTCCAAGCGACCGGGCCCAGCGTTTCGCGCGCGCCGACGGTATCTTGGGGGAAGCAGCGGCCCACGAGCGACCAGGCCACGCAATAGGTGGGATGGGTGTGCACGACGCAGCCGATGTCCGCGCGTGCACCGTACGCGGCAAGATGCAGCGGCAGTTCGCTTGTCGGCGCCGCATGCGGCTGGCGTGGCGTGCCGTCGGGCGCGACGCGCACGAGTTCGCCCGGCGAGAGATTGCGCAGCGAGCGGGCGGCGGGCGTCACCACGATGTCGCCGTCCGCGAGCCGCACGCTGACGTTTCCGCTGGTCCCGGTGATAAGCCGGCGTTCCCACAGCAGTGCGCCGTAGGCGACGATCTCCTCGCGTGCTTGGTGTTCGTTCACACGCCGGCGGGGTGCCAGATCGTCTTGATCTCGCAGTACGCCGCGATCATGTCGAGCGACTGGGACGAGTCGTCGAACCAGGCATCGCGGGTGCTCTGCGACCAAACGTGCGTACGCTTCAGATTTTCCGCCGCATCACGTCGCAGTTCCGTGGTAAACGCGCCGTCGCCGGCGCAGAAACCGATGGCCTCAACGTCCATGTGTTTTGCGAGAATCGGTCCCAGTTCGCTGCGATAGCCGGTGAGGATGTTCACGGCTCCGGCCGGGAGGTCGCTCACGGCAAGGGCTTCGGCGAACACGACAGCGGTACGCGGATCGCGTTCGCTTGCCACCATAACCACGCTGTTGCCCGCGACGAGCGCCGGCAACAGCACGCTGATCAATCCGAGCAGCGATGGTTCATCGGGCGCGAGCAGCCCGACTACACCCATCGGTTCGGGACTCGACGCATTGAAGTGCGGCCCGGCGACGGGATTTCGCGTCGAGAGCAGCGCCCCGTACTTGTCGCACCAGCCCGCATACCACACGACGCGATCGATCGCTGCGTCGAGCTCTCGTCGCGCGGCGTCGTCGTCGAGCCGGGTGCCTTCGCGAAGACGCTCGATGAACTCGGCGCGCCGCGCTTCCATCATCTCGGCCAAACGGTAGAGCATCAACCCGCGAAGCGCAGGCGTGAGTTTCCACCATTTCGTCTGCGCGGCATGCGCGGCGACCACCGCGTCGCGAACGTCCTTGCGCGACGCACGCGCGATGTTGGCGCCGAACGATTTACCGTCCCAGAGCGCATCGCTGCGGCCCGACTCGGAGCGCACGAACGCACCGTTGATGAACAGCTTGTACATCTTGCGAACATCGAGGCGAGCGTCCTGGTCTTTAGCCACGAAAGCGAGCTACTACGCAAGGCCGCGCCGGACCTCGGGCGAAGGTCCGAAAACGTGTCAACCAACGGCCGCCAGACCGAATTCGTCCTGATTCGCCACGGCGCCACCGCGCTCAACGCGCAGGGGCGCTTCCAAGGGCAGAGCGACATCGCGCTCTCGCATCTGGGGGTCGCGCAGGCGCAGATTCTTGCGCGCGTGCTCGCGCATGATGCGCTTGACGCCGTCGTCGCAAGCGATCTGGTACGCGCCGTTGAAACCGCGCGCGCGCTGGCTCAAGCCCACGGCTTGCCGGTGAAGACCGACGTGCGTCTGCGCGAATTTGATTTCGGGAAGTGGGAGGGTCTCACGTGGAGCGAGATCGTCGCTCGCTGGCCCGCGGCCGGTGCACACAACGTCAAGGAGGCGCGCAGCTACGCTCCTGAGGGCGGCGAGACCTTCGAAGCGGTGTGCGCACGCGTGGCGTCATTCTTGGAGGACAGTACGTCCTGGGGCTATCGGCGGCTTGCGGTCGTGACGCATGCCGGAGTGCTGCATGCGTTGATCCGCACGGCGCTTGGCAAGGATTTCGACGCGACATCGTTGCGCTTCGACAACGGTTCGGTCACACGGCTTGCGATGGAAGGCGGACGCGCGCGGCTTATCAGCCTCAACGACGTCTCGCATTTCGATCATGTCCCCGACCGGTGAGCCTCAACGAACCCGGCGATCATCTCGGCGGTGTCGACCAAGCGCGGTCCGGGGCGGTTCAGATAGGCATTGCCGTCGATGAGGTGGACCGCGTCGCTTCGCACGGCGCGCAGTGACCGCCACACGGCGTTGCTCGACAGTTCGGCTACCGCTGCCCGCGTCTGCTCGAGATTGAAGCCGCACGGGCCGACGACAATCATGTCCGGATCTTCGCGCGCGATCATGTCCCAGGTGAGCGTTTGCGAATTGGCGCCCGGATTGCCGAGAACGGGCGTGCCGCCCGCGAGTTCGACCAGTCCCGGCGTCCAGTGTCCGCCGCTCATCGGCGGATCGGTCCACTCCAATACCAGCACGCGCGGCTTCGCCGTCGCATGCAATGTTCGCTCGCGCACGGCCGCGATGCGTGTTTCGAGCGCGGCGATGACGCGCCGTGCGCGGTCGGCGTGTCCGGTGAGTTCCCCGACGTAGCGGATAGTGTCGAAGACGTCGGCGAGCGATGAGGGTTCGAGCGAGACGACGCGCGGATCGACGGTGAGGCGCTTGGCGGCGCGATCGACGATCTCATACGAGACGGCGCATACTTTGCAGAGTTCCTGGGTGATGATGAGGTCGGGAGCAAGCCGCTCCAGCAGCGCCGAGTCCAGATGATACAGACTCGAACCGGCATGGAGACTGGCGCGCACGTGGCGATCGATCTCGCCCGATGAGGCGCCGTGCGCGAGCGCGGATGACGTCAGGCGCGGCAGCGTGAGCGCTTGCGCCGGGAAGTCGCACTCATGCGTGACGCCGACGACATCGTCGCCGGCGCCGATCGCAAAGAGTATCTCGGTTGAGCTTGGGAGCAGACTGACGACGCGCATCGCGCGGCGCTATTGACCCTGGGCCAGCGAATACTGGCGCTCGCCGTCGAAGGTGAACAGCCCCTCGGTCTTCACGACGTCGAAACCAGCCTTATCGAGGGCGTCGATAATGCGCAGCGTGGTTTGCGTCGTGAACGGTTTTCCGTCGCCTTCAAAGCGGCAGGACCAGTGATCGCTCCAGAACGTATCGGGGTCACCGTTGGGCCACACTTTCGTGCCGCGATTGGCGATGACGACGAGCTTCGCGCCTTCGATGGTCAGCGATGCGATCTTGGCGGCGATGTCGTTGGGGTTAGCGTTCGGACGGTCGATGAAGACGTCGGTTCCGATGCATTCTTTCTTCGCGGGTGCCGCCGCGGCGCGCACCGCGAGATTGAGGCTTACGCCCTTTGCATAGCGTGCGGCGGGGAGATGCTGCGGCTCTTGTCCGAGACGTGCGATGATCGCGTCGGCAAATTCTCGGGTGCCGACTTTCTGCTTTGAGACGCCTTCTTTGAAGATGTCGTAGGTGTGAATGCCGTCTTCGATGGTCCGCAGCCAAGCGTTGTGCGCGCGCTCGGCGACGTCCCCTTGCCCGATGTGGACGAGCATGAGCTGCGCACCGTGAAACAGGCCGGAGGGGTTGGCGAGGTTCTGTCCGGCACGGCGCGGCGCCGATCCGTGAATCGCTTCGAACATCGAGCAGTGGTCACCGATGTTCGCCGAGCCGGCGAGTCCGACCGAACCGGTGATCTGCGCCGCGACGTCGGAAAGCACGTCGCCGTAGAGATTCGGCATCACCAGCACGTCGAACGCCTCTGGCGTATCGGCGAGCTTCGCCGCACCGATGTCGACGATCCAATGCTCGTTCTCGATCTCCGGGTACTCTTTGGCGATCTCGTCAAAGACTTTGTGAAACAGACCGTCGGTCAATTTCATGATGTTGTCTTTGGTGAAGCATGTCACTTTTTTGCGCTTGTTGGCGCGCGCGTACTCGAAGGCATAGCGCACGATGCGCTCGCTGCCCGGTCGCGAGATGAGCTTGAGGCACTGCACGACCTGCTGCGTCTGCCGATGCTCGATTCCGCCGTACACGTCTTCCTCGTTCTCACGCACGATGACGAGGTTCATGTTCGGGTGTTTGGTCGCGACGTAAGGATGCAGTGACGAACACGGGCGCACGTTGGCATACATGCCGAGCGTCTTGCGCACGGTGACGTTGAGGCTCTTGAACCCGCCGCCTTGCGGCGTCGTGATCGGTGCCTTGAGAAACACCTTGGTGCGGCGCAGGGACTCCCAGGCGGATGGTTCGATGCCGCTCTGCTGTCCGCGGTTGTAGACCGATTCGCCGATATCGATAGTCTCGATGTCGAGCGCCGCGCCGGCGGCTTGTATGATGCGCAGCGTCGCATCCATGATCTCAGGGCCTATGCCGTCACCAGAGGCAACGGTGATGGGAACATTTTTTGTACTCATACGTGCAAGCCGAAGATTGGCGTTCGACCGGAAGATTCTTCTCCTGGAAAAGTCGAAGTGGGGTCGATGCCCCTATCTGACGCGCGGCGCTCGTTGCTCGACGCTGTCTACACCACGTTTGCCCCGCAAGCCGCGCCGCGTCGCGGCGGCCAACTCATGGCCGAGTCGCTGGAGGGGCTGAGCCCCGGCCGGCTCGCGCGGTTGAGGCGCTTCCTTTCGCTGCTGCGCTCGCCGCTTGCGGGACTCCTGACCATCGGCCGGCCGCAGGCGTTCGAGCGCCTCGCGCACCGGGATCGCGAGCGCGTGCTGCGCGCGTTCGGCGACAGCGGGCTTGCCGATCTCCGAAGCGGTTTTCAGGCGCTCAAGCGCCTCTCGCTCTTTTTGGCGTATGCCGCGGTCGACGACGACGCCGTACCGCGCAATCGGCTCTGGGACGCGATGGGGTATCCGGGACCGCGCAACGATGCCGGTCCGGTGCCCGAGCCGATCGCGCCGGTGCAGCACGATCTTCCCGCGCGCGTTGATGCGATCGTGGTCGGCTCGGGCGCGGGCGGCGGCGTGGCCGCTAGCGTGCTGGCCGCCGCCGGGATGCGCGTGCTGGTGCTCGAGGCGGGGCCGTGGCCGTATGCGACGATGGCGCAACAGCGTGAACTCAACGCGTTCTCGACGCTGTATCTCGAGAGCGGATTGTGCGCGAGCGACGATCTGTCGTTTGCGATTTTAGCCGGCGCGTGCGTCGGCGGCGGCACGACCGTCAATTGGACGACCTCATTGCGGATGAGTGACGTGGTGGCCGCCCAGTGGTCAACGTCGAGCGGCGGAATCGACTTCGGCGCCGGTCTGGCGCCGCATTACGATGCGGTCGCCGCGCGCATGGGCATCACACCCACCGATACGCACAATGAAAACAACCGTGTCATCGCGCGCGGCTGCGATGCGCTCGGCTGGTCGTGGAAAGCCCATCCGCGCAATGCGCGCGACTGCGGTGACGGGTGCGGTTACTGCGGCTTCGGCTGCAGCTACGGACGCAAACAATCGACGACAGCGTCGTTCTTAGCCGATGCCGTTGCCGGCGGTGCGACGGTGATCGCCGACGCGCCGGTCGAGCGCGTGATCGTGAAGCGTGGACGCGCAACCGGTGTCGTTGTGCGCATCGGCGGCTCCGCGCGCACGGTGCGCGCGAACGTGGTCGTGGTCGCGGCCGGTGCGTTGCGCACGCCGCAGGTGCTCGGACGCAGCGGCATCGTCAACGCACACCTCGGCAAACATCTGCATCTGCACCCGACGGCGGCGCTGATTGCGCAGTTCGATCATCCGATCGAAACCTGGAACGGGCCGATGCAGTCGATTCTCTCCGATCACTTCGGCGACTTGGGCGAAGGGTATGGTGTGAAGCTCGAAGCGGTTCCGATTCATCCGGGGCTGGCCGCGCTCGCGGTGCCGTGGCGCAGCCGCGACGATCATGCCGAAGTGATGCGCGGCGTGCGCAACACGGCGGCGTTGATCGCACTCGTGCGCGACCGCGGCGAAGGCAGCGTGTCGACCACGGACGACGCGACGATTCGCTATCGCCTCGATCCGCATGACGCGCACCACATGCGCGTGGGACTCGCGCGGCTTGCCGAGATGGCGGCCGCCGCCGGGGCGACGCGGATGCAGACGCTGCACGAGCGTCCGATGCGTCTCGATGCACCGTTTTCCGGCGCGAAGCGCGATGCGTTCATCGCCGAGGTCGAGCAGTGCGATCTCACGCCGAACCGCTCGGGCCTCTACTCCGCGCACCAAATGGGAACCGCGCGCATGAGCGCACACCGAAACGACGGCGTGGTCGATGCGCGCGGACGTGTGTGGGGCGTCGAAAATCTCGCGATCTGCGACTCATCGGTCTTTCCGCTGTCGTCAGGCGTCAACCCGATGCTCACGATTCAAGCGCTCGCGCACCGAACCGCAACCGGACTCATCGCATGAGATGACTTCAGCAGCGTTGAGGCTGCGCGTCGAGCCATGTGCCGAAGTTGTCGACGCGGAATGTTCGCAGGGCGCCGTTTTGATAGCTGTGCGTGAGTTCGTCGCGGAAGGCTGCGGCGTCGGCGCGTGCCGCCCGAGGTTGCACGAGATCACTGCGGCCGCTGGCGAAGAAGAGCGTGCGGCCGTCGGGGGAGAGCCCGGTGGCGATTGCCGGAGATCCTCCGTTGACCGGCGCGTCGATGTGGATGGGTGCGCACCACGTATCGTTGTTCCGGAAACTCACGTAGAGGTCGCGCCCGCCTTTTGTGTCCGGACGCAGGCCGGAAAACACGATGAAACGCTGATCGGCCGAGATCGTGGGATCGGTGCTGAGCGTCGCCGGTCCGTCGCCGGGGAACGCAATCGGCTGCGGCGTTTGGTAGGTTCCGCCTTTGAGGGCGGCGCGATAGATGTGTGACGTCCTGCCGGTTCCGCCCAAAAAGTACAACGTGCCGTCACGTGCGATGCTGGGGTAGACTTCGCTACCTTCGCTGTTGACGGTGTCGGGTAGCGGCTCGACGGTTCCTTTCTTCGGGCCTTTGATGTAGGCGATGAAGAGCGCGTAGTTGTACGGCGCGCTGCCTTTGGGCGGGCGCGTCGATGCGAAGATCACGGCATCGCCGTCCGGCGTCACGGCCGGATCGGTATCCCGATAGATTCCCGAGAACGGAGCGACCTCCGGCGCAGACCATGAATCACCGGTGCGATGCGATTCGAAGATGGTGAGGCCGTTCCAACCCGGCTGCGACTTGCTGTAGTACACGGTGGTGCCGTCGGGCGAAAATGCGGCGTTGATGGTGTAAGACGGATCGGCTGCGTCGAACAGTCCAAAACCCGAGGGCGCGACCGTGAGCAGCGTGGCCAGGGCGAGAGCGAGCAACGGCTATACTCCTAGTTTGTGGTAGTATTTGTCGTGCTCGTACTCGTCGTGTCGCCGTGAATCCTCTAGATACCCCGCGACAGGCTCCTAGCGCACCGCCACGCAGCGGAATTTGGCGTACATGTAGGGATAGCCGGCGTAGAACCAGTTGCGGAAGGAGCGCCTGATCAACTCGACGGCGGTGACCGGCGACGCGCCCTTCATCACGTAATGCTTGCCGTCAAAGAAGTCGGCGGAATACTGCGGGTACGACGCCATCGGCTCGAATCCGCGAAACGGCGCGAAGACCGACGAGGTCCACTCCCAGCCGTTGCCGACGAGATCGGCGATGCCCCACGCACTTGCGCCGGCGGGGTGCGCGTCGACGGGTTCGGGATCGAAGCGAACCATACCGAAGTTGCCGTGACGATACGATGGCGCTTCGTCGCCCCACGGGTGCGGGCGTTCGGTTCCGGCCGGTGTTGCATAGGCGGCGCGGTGGAACTGCGCTTCGCTCGGCAGGCGCAGACCGGCCCATTGCGCGTACGCCTGCGCCAGATCGTGTGAAGCATAGACCGGCCAGGATTTTGGCAACGGGAGTTCCTCGAAGACCCCGCGCAGGCGCCACTCGCCGTCCCGTTCGAGCCAAAACGGCGGCGGCGTACCGCCGTCTTCCACGAAGCGCAAAAACGCGCCGTTGGTGACGGGAAAACGTTGCATCGCAAATGCCGGAACGTGCCGGGTGTCGCGTTCGAACTCGTTATCCCATCCGAACGCTATCTCGTTGCGAGCGGCGCCGAGTGTCGCCATTCCGGCATCGACGTCGACCAGATCGTTGGCCGGCTGCGCGCCGTCACGGTGATGTTGTGTAATCGGCGCCTTGTGCGCGGGATCGAGTTGATGGATGATGTAGAGCAATGTCTCGTGGTGCATGGGCTCGTGCTCGAGGACCGCGAAGACCGCTTGACCGCCGGCCAATTGCGGAACGTCGGCGTTGTCGAGTTGCGCGGTGGCGAGAGCCGCTAAGACCCGTTCGTCACAGGCGCGTCCGAATGCTTGGACGACCTCACGTGACGGCCAATCGTCACGAGCCAGCTGTTGCGCGGCTTGCTCTGACGCGGGATCGATGCCGCGTTCGAACAATCGCTCGAGCCGTTCGTCGATATGCGGTTCGCGCAGCGCCCGGTGGTTGATCGTCAGAAAGCTGAACGCCGGGAGATGACCTTCATAGAAGATGAAGGGATGACGTAACGGAATCGGCCGTTGCGCGAAGCCCGCGGGATCGATCAGCGCGAAGACTTGTGCCGAGACTTCCCGGTTACGACGGTAGCGGTGAGAGAGCGCCTGGCGATCGAGCGCCGACGAGGTGAGCGGCATCGATCACCCATTCGCCGCTTCGCGCTGGAGCAGCGCGAGGACGCTCTGGGCGTCGGTCGGGCGAGCGATCAGGAAACCTTGAATAAAATCGCAGCCTTCTTCGCGCAGAAAATCGAGCTGTTGTTGCGTTTCGACGCCTTCGGCCACGACTTTGAGCCCGAGGCTGTGCCCCATGCCGATGATCGTGCGGACGATGGTCTCGTCATTGGATTCGCTTCCGATGCCGTCGACGAACGAACGATCGATCTTGATTTCGTCAACGTCGAACCGGCGCAGATAACTCAACGAGGAGTAGCCGGTTCCAAAATCGTCAACGGAGACTTTTGCTCCGATGGCTTTGAGCGCGCCGACGACGTGCATCGCTTGTTCCAGATCGACCATGGCAACGCTCTCCGTGATCTCGATCTCTAAGCGTTGCGGCGGAAATTTGGCCGCTGCCAGGGCGCGTTCCACGGACGTTACCAAATCCGGTCGCTGCAATTGTTTGGCCGACAGGTTGACCGCGAGGCGAAGATACGGATAGTCCGCCAACGTTTCGGCCACCGTGGCGGCTGCCGTGCGCAGCACCCAATCACCGAGCGGCACGATGAGTCCGCTGATCTCGGCGCTCGGAACAAACTGCGAGGGCAGAATGATGCCGCTAGCCGGATGGTTCCAGCGGACGAGCGCTTCCAACGCGACGATCCGTCCGGTGCGGGCGTCCGAGATCGGCTGGTAGTGGACGATGAACTCCTCGCGTTCGAGCGCGCGGCGCAGCAACTTCTCTTGTGAGAGCCGCATCTGCACGGTCGCTTCTAGACTCGGATGGTAGAACACGTAGCCGTTGCGGCCGCGTTCCTTCGCACGGTAGA
This sequence comes from Vulcanimicrobiota bacterium, assembly GCA_027307235.1. Taxonomy (GTDB): domain Bacteria; phylum Vulcanimicrobiota; class Vulcanimicrobiia; order Vulcanimicrobiales; family Vulcanimicrobiaceae; genus DAHUXH01. The sequence continues at coordinate 24,624 of DAHUXH010000004.1, forward strand.
GCGCGATGTCGAGGTTCTTCATCAGCGTTTCATCGTCGCGGCCGTCTTCGGGATAGATGGCGATGCCGGCGCTGGCGGTGATGAACTGCTCGTATTCGTCGATGCGGTACGTGTTTTCGACGGTGTGCAGAAGGCGCGCGATGATCGGCTCGACCTGCGACACGTCGCCGACCGACGGCAGCAGCACGGCGAACTCGTCGCCGCCCAGACGCGCGACCGTAGCATCGGGTCCCGAGGCCTGCAGCAGACGACCGGAGATTTGACGCAACATCGCATCGCCGCGCCCATGACCGAGCGTTTCGTTGACGGATTTGAACCCGTCGAGGTCGACGACCATCACGGCCAAGCGCGTGAAGCGCGATTGGGCGACTTCCAACGATTCGCGCAAGCGTTCCTGGAAGAGCGTGCGATTGGCAAGTCCGGTGAGCGCGTCAGTGTAGGCCAGTTGGCGCAGGTGTTCGCGCGAGCGGCGAAGCGACAGGCCGTTGCTCGACAACTCGGCGGTCAATGCCAGCAGATCGCGGTGCTCGTCCGGAACGCTCGCATCTTTGCGGTCGCGCGAGAGGAAGACCAGGATACCGTACGGTCCTTCGTCGATGCTGACGAATGTGCCGAGACAGCGCTGAATCGCCGAATCTCCGGGGATCGAGCGAAATGTCGCGATCGGTTCATGCGCTTGTGATACGGCTTCGGCCGCCGCGAGCACGCTCTCGAGCGGCATCGGATCGGCCGGATCGCGGTCGAAGCGAAGATCGACGCGCGGCTCGAAATCGTGCTGAACGATCGCACCGCACTCCATCTCGAAGATGCGGCAGCCGGCTTCCAGAATCGCAATCAGTTGCGCGTTCGAACTCGAGCTCGACGCGGCTGCGAGCGAGAGTTCGCGAATCTGCCGCGTCTGTTCGCGTGCCTTGCGTTCGGCGAGGCGGCGCGCGGTGATGTCTTGCGCGAAGAAATAGATGCCGGCGATGTTGCCGTCGACGATCGCCGGGAAAAAGGCGGACTGCAAGGTAAGTTGACGGCCGCCGCCGAGCAGCGGGCGAAACTCAAACGAGAGCCGTTCGCCGCGCCGCGCGCGTTCAAAACGGTCGCGCACCATCGTCTGGTCGTCGTTGCGCACGAACTCGAAGAGCGAGTGGCCGGTGACTTGATCCTTGGCGAAACCGCTGATGAGCAGCGCGCTCTGGTTCACGTCCAGAATCGTTCCCCGATCGTCGAGCGAGAAAACCGCCGCCGGATTCTGGTCGAAGAGCGAGCGCAGGCGCTGCTCGCTTTCCAACAACTCGCCTTCTTGCTCGATGATGCGGCGTCGCGCCTGGCGCTCGGTGGTCTCGTCACGAATCAAAGAGAAGAGGCCGTCGATCGTGCCGTTGCGCCGAATCGGAATGGTCGTGATCAAGAGTTCCAGTTCGCGGCCTTCGATGGTGTGAGCGCGCGATTCGTACCGCAGCACCTCCCCGTTGAGCGCGCGCTGGATGTACTCGCGGTGCTGCTGGACGTCTTCTTCGTACAGAAATTCTTCGAATCTATGCCCGATGGTGTCTTCACGGTTCATCGGTCCGTACCGCTCGATCGCGCGGTTGACGTCGACGATCCTTCCATCGGGCGAGAAGATGACGATGATGTCGGGATTGTTCGCGAAGAGCGAGCGAAAACGTTCTTCACTTTGTTCCAAGCCGGCAATAGCGGCTTGTTCGTCGGTCACGTTCTCCACGAACGAGATGATGCGATACGTTGGATTCTCTTGCGTGAACGCTACATACCAGCGGCAGTAGATGACGTTGCCGTTCTTGTGGTAATTGCGATTGGTCCTGGTCTCGATATGTGTGTCGCCAGCGTTCAGACGGCGCACGATGGAAGCAATCTCTTCCCGATCGTCGTCGTGGATGAAGTGGAAGTCTTCGGTGCGCTTGCCGAGGACGTCGTCGGGCGTGTAGCCGAACATCTCGACTGCGTTCGATGACCAATAGGAGACGCGATTGTCGCCGTCCCAGGCGACCAGCGCCAGCGGCGAATGGTGCAGCATCGACTCGAAGAGAGACAGGCACGTCTCATTGATGACACGAGCCGGGTCGCTCACGTCGTCAGTGCGCAAGGTACTCATGCAGCCCGTGTACTCCGCCCTCGCGGCCGAAGCCCGATTCGCGGTAGCCGCCGAAAGGTGAGGCGGGATCGAATTGATTGAAGGTATTGCACCACACGACTCCGGCACGCAACTGCTGGGCGATCCACATATTCTTGCTCCCCTTGTCCGTCCACACGCCGGCGGAGAGACCGTACGGCGTGTTGTTCGCCTTTTCGACGGCCTCTTCCGGCGTGCGGAAGGTCATCACCGAGAGGACTGGGCCGAAAATCTCCTCGCGGGCGATGCGATGCGAGGGTTGGACACCGGTGAAGAACGAGGCAGGAAAGAAGAAGCCGCGCTCCGGGAGCCAGCAGCTCTGCTGCACCAGCGTCGCGCCGGCTTCGACGCCGCTGTCGACGAGTTCGTGAATCTTGTCGAGCTGCGCGCGCGAGTTGATCGCGCCGATGTCGGTGTTCTTGTCGAGGGGGTCGCCGAGGCGCAGCGTTTCGATGCGGGCACGCAAGCGTTCGATGATCTCGTCGTGGATGCGTTCCTCTACCAATAAGCGCGAGCCCGCGCAACACACGTGTCCCTGATTGAAGTAGATCCCGTTGACGATGCCTTCCATCGCTTGATCCAGCGGCGCATCGGCACAGACGATGTTGGCGGCCTTCCCGCCCAACTCCAGCGTCAGTCGTTTGGCCGTTCCCGCGGTGGCGCGAGCGATGATCTTCCCGACCTCGGTTGAGCCCGTGAAGGCGATCTTGTCGACGTCATCGTGCTCGACGAGGGCAGCGCCGGTCGAGCCGTCGCCGGTGACCACGTTGACGACGCCCGGCGGAAGGTCGGCTTCGGCGACGATCTGCGCCAGCGCGAGCGCGGTGAGCGGTGTCGTTTCAGCGGGTTTGAGCACGACCGTGTTCCCGCAGGCCAGCGCCGGGGCGAGCTTCCACGCCGCCATCAGGAGCGGAAAATTCCACGGAACGATCTGCCCGCACACGCCGATCGGATGCGCCGTGCGTCCGGCGCGCAGCGCCCATTCGAGCTTGTCCGCCCAACCGGCATAATAGAAGAAGTGCGCGGCGGCGGCCGGCACGTCGAAGTCGCGCGACTCGCGGATCGGCTTGCCGCCATTGAGTGTCTCCAGCACGGCCAGCTCGCGCGAACGCTCGGTGATCGCACGCGCGATACGATACACGTATTTCGCGCGCGCCGCGCCGCTGAGTTTCCTCCAGTACTTGTCGTAGGCTTTGCGCGCTGCGCGCACCGCGCGGTCGACGTCGGCCGCCTCGGCGAACGCAACCTCTGCGAGCACCGACTCGTCGGCCGGATTGATGGTCGGGACGTAGCGGCCGCTCGCGGGCGAGACCCAGCGCCCCTCGATGAACAGGCCGTACCGCTCGCGGATGTGCGGTGCGGTGGTCTCCGGCGATGGCGCGTATTCGAGGATCGACATCGTATCGTGCTTCCTACCCGAGCGGTATGTAGTCGGCACCGGCGTAGCGACCGGTGACATCTTTTTCGAGTTGCATCAGCAGATCGTCGAGCAGCGAACTGGCGCCGATGCGAAACAACTCCGGTGACAGCCACGGCTCGCCGAGCGTCTCTTTCACCACGACCAAGTACGACAATGCCTGTTTGGTCGTGCGTACACCGCCGGCGACTTTGAGCCCACGCCGCTGACCGGTCGCGCGATGGAAGTCGCGAATCGCCTCGCACATCAGCAGTGCCGTCGGGAGCGTCGCGCTCACGCCGATCTTCCCGGTCGACGTCTTGATGAAGTCCGCGCCCGCCGCGAGCGCAAGATCGCTCGCACGCCGGATGTTGTCGTAGGTTCCGAGTTCGCCGGTCTCCAAAATCACTTTGAGATGCACGTCGCCGCACACGCGCTTGACGGCGGCGATCTGATCGAAGACGACGTCCTCTTTACCGGAGAGAAACGCGCCGCGATCGATCACCATGTCAATCTCGTCGGCTCCGGCGTCGATGGCGGCTTGCGTGTCGGCGAGCTTCACGCCGAGACTGGACAGACCGCTCGGAAATGCGGTTGCCACCGACGCGACCTTGACGCTCGACCCGCGCACGGCATCTTTTGCCGCCGCGACCAGGCTCGGATAGACGCAGACGGCGGCAACGCTCGGAACGCCGGGCCAGCCCGGACGCGGAGCGATCGCTTTCGCGCACAGCGAGCGCACGCGGCCTTCGGAATCTTTGCCTTCGAGTGTGGTGAGATCGCAGCACGCGATTGCGAGGTGTATACCCGCGCGTTTGGCAGTGCTCTTGATGGAGCGTTTCGCGAGATCGGCGGCCCGCTGTTCGAGCATGACCGCCTCGACGGGCGCATACGACAGCATCGAGGCTACAGTGTTCCGCGCTTTTCTTGTTCCCGTTCGATCGAGACGAAGAGCGCCTTGAAGTTCCCTTTGCCGAACGACAGGCTGCCCTTGCGCTGGATGATCTCGAAGAAGAGCGTCGGGCGGTCTTGCAGCGGTTTCGTGAAGATCTGCAGCATGTATCCTTGATCGTCGCGATCGACGAGAATGCGACGCTCGCGCAGCACGTCGATGGCCTCGTCGATCGTACCGACGCGCTCGGCGAGCATGTCGTAATAGGTATCGGGCGTGTCGAGAAAATCGACGCCGTTGGCGCTGAGCGCGTCGATGGTGGCCGCTATGTCGTCGGTGCGGATCGCGAGGTGTTGCACGCCGGGACCGCGGTAAAAATCGAGGTACTCCTCGATCTGCGATTTCTTCTTTCCGTGCGCAGGTTCGTTGATCGGAAACTTTACGCGATGACGAGCATCGGTCATCACCTTCGAGCGCAGTGCGGTGTAGTCGGTCGAGATGTCTGTATCGTCGAACGAGACCAGTTGCGAGAAGCCGAAGACGCGATGGTAGAACTCGCCCCATGCATCCATCTCGCCCCATCCGACGTTGCCCACGCAGTGATCGACGAAGAGCAGGTTCGGCTTGGCGGCGTTGGGATAGCTCTTGCGCGCCTCGACGAAACCCGGCAGAAAGATGCCGCGATAGTCGCCGCGCTGGATGAACGAGTGCACCGTGTCGCCGTAGGCGGCGACCGTTGCTTTGACGATGCAGCCGCTTCCGTCGCGCAGTTCCGTGGGCGCGAGCACCGAACGGGCGCCGCCCCGCATCGCCATATCGTAGGCTGCACGCGCATCCTCAACGAGGATGGCGACGTCCTTGACGCCGTCGCCGTGCTCGCGGACGTGCGTCGCGATGTCGTCGTCGGGGCGCAGGCTCGCGGTGAGGACGAAGCGCAGATTGTTCTGCACGAGCACGTAGCTCACACGGTCCTTGACGCCGGTTTCCGGGCCCGCGTAGGCGACCTGATCGAATCCGAAGGCGGTGCAGTAGAAATGCGCTGCTTGTTTGGCATTCCCGACGTAGAATTCGATGAAATCCCAGTCAATCTGCGCGAGCGGATTGCGTTCGGTCTGGGCGGGCGTGCTCATGATCAGCCGATTCGCGGGTGCAGGCGAGCGCCCTGCGCAGGCATAACGACGCCGCAATGACCGTAGCGCAGACCTTGTTCTCACGTGCGATCGATTACGCCGGGTTGTTCCCTCCGGCCGGGCTTGCGATGCCCGATGCGCTCGCGGAGTACGACATCGCGCGAAACGGACCTCACGCATGGATGCTTGGGCGTTTTGTCGTGCCCCTCTCGCGCATGACCGAGTTGCTCGAAGCCCTCAGTGAGGGAACACCGCGCGCGCTCTCGGTGATCATTGACACGGCGCAGGACGCGCGGACGTGGTTTGCGCGCACGCAGTCGGCGCTCGGGCGTCTGGCCGAGGTTCGGCGCGAGGAGCGCGGTGTGCGGATCGAGGCGCTGGAAGTGCCGCTGCCGGTCCCGCAGGCGGCACGTGAGACCCTCGACGCGCCGATCGCGCAGTTCGGGGCGCTCTGCGAGCAGACGGGGTTGCGCGACCTTCCTATCTATATCGAGTTCCCGCGCGACGCGGCCTTTGCCGAGCGGCTGCCGGCGGGGATCAAGGCCGTTCTGCGCGCGCGCATGCACGCCAAGATTCGCTGCGGGAGCGTCGATCCGTCGGCGGTGCCGTCGCCTGCGGAACTAGCGGCCTTTCTCGATGAGGCCGCTGCCGCAGACGTGGCCTTCAAAGCCACCGCCGGGCTGCATCATCCGGTGCGCGCGCGCAACGGCGACGCGGGCTATACGATGCACGGCTTCCTGAACCTGCTGGTCGCGACGCTGTGTGCGCGGGCGCGCGCGCCGCGCGATATGATTGAGGCTGCGGTGAGCGAAGAAGATGCCGCTGCGTTTCGGGTGACGAGTGACGCCGTCGCGTGGCGCGCATCGACCTGGGACGACGCCGCCGTGACGTTGATGCGCGATCGCGGGTTCGTTGCCTTCGGAAGCTGCAGTTTCGAAGAACCGGTAGCGGACCTGACGCAGCTTGGGATTGCGCTGAACGGGCGCGCGGCATGACCGAACTGGTCGTGGTCGCGCCGGAGGTGCGCTCGTGGATCGACCTGCCGTCTCATTCGGATTTTCCGATACAAAATCTCCCCTACGGCGTGTTCGCGCGCGGCGAAGGTCCGCCGCGCATCGGGGTCGCGATCGGCGAGTCGATCGTCGATCTGTACGCGCTCGCGCAGGCCGGATTCTTTGAAGGCGTCTGCGATCGCGCGCTGTTGACGGCGCCGTCGCTCGAAGGCTTCTTGGCGGCGGGGCGCGCGACATGGAGCGCGGTGCGGCGGCTGCTCGTCGAACTGCTGCGCATCGGCGGCGACGCGCGCGTGCGCGAGAACGCCGCCGCCTTCATCATGCCGCAGCAGAGTGCGACGATGTGTCTCCCGACGAGGATCGGCGATTACGTCGATTTTTATTCATCGCTCGAACATGCGACCAACATGGGCAAGATGCTGCGGCCGGCCGGTGAGGCGCTCTTGCCCAATTGGCGCTGGATTCCGATTGGGTACCATGGGCGTTCGAGCACGATCGTCGTCGACGGGACGCCGATCGTTCGCCCCAACGGCCAACGCAAAGCCGCCGACGCCGATGCACCGGCGTTTGGCCCGACGCGCTTGCTCGACATCGAACTCGAGATGGGTTTTTTCACCGGACCGCCCAATGAGATGGGCGAACCGATCGCGCTCTCGCAGGCGCGCGAGCACATCTTCGGGCTGGTGTTGGTGAACGACTGGAGCGCACGCGACATTCAAGCGTGGGAATACCAGCCGCTCGGGCCGTTCCTCGGCAAATCGTTCGCGACGACGATCTCGCCGTGGATCGTGACGCTCGATGCGCTCGAACCGTATCGCGTCGCCGGTCCGCGGCAAGAACCGCCGCCGCTAGACTACCTGCGCCAGCATGAAGCTTGGAATTACGACGTGTCGCTCGCGATCGATATCGAGAGCGCCGAGATGCGCGAACGCGGCATCGCGCCCTACACGATCGTGCGCTCCAACTTCAAGCAGATGTACTGGTCGATGGCGCAGCAACTCGCGCACGTCACCAGCAACGGCACCAACACGCGCCCCGGCGATCTCTACGCATCCGGCACGATCAGCGGCGAAGAACGCGACGCAGCCGGCAGCTTCATGGAACTCACCTGGCGCGGCGCGCACCCGCTGGTGCTGCCGACCGGCGAGACGCGCGCATTTCTCGAAGACGGCGATGACATCACGCTGCGCGGCTTTTGCGAACGGCCCGGCTCCCCACGGATCGGCTTCGGCTACGCACGCGGCCGCATCGAACCCGCCCACGCGGTGCCCGCCGCGACTCAACGATGAGAAGCTCGGAGTTGAAGCGGTTTATCGTTCGCGCCGTGCTCGAGGAAACTCGACCGCAGTGGATCGTCAGATACGGCCGCAAACCGGCGGAGCCTCGATAGCACCGCGCTGATGAAAAGGATCGTCCTTCGGCGGTGCGGGCCCGAATCTACAACCTATTCCCCAAATGCGGAGCGTTGCGACAAGTTTCTGTTAGGCGAAAAAAATGTGTTGCCAGAACGTGAGCGATGTGATCAAATTGTGACCATCCGCCGAAAGTAATCGAGCGGACGGTAGCTTTTTCTTCGGAAAGAGGTCGGGTGTGTCGCTGATGACGAGTCGGCGAAGCGAACTCGAGGTGGATCTAGCGGGTGTCGTCATCGACCCAGCGCTGATCGGCATTATCCCGAGGTCGCTCGCCTTTCGGCACGACGTTCTTGCAATTGAGCGCCGCGCCGACGAACTGTCGGTCGCCGTTTCGGACGAGACCACGTCTGAGGTCTTAGATCGGGTTCGTTCATTGAGCGGAATGCGCGTGCGAGTGTTCCGGGCTTCGCGCGAAGCGATTCGTGAACGTCTCGTCAGCGCATATGGTGAGTCACTGCACGATGCGGGCGATCGGACTGACGACGTGCCGGCTGTGCGCGCCGTCGAAGAGGTTCACGAAAGCGCTCTGCGCGCACGCGCATCCGACGTCCATCTCGAACCGGCGCCGTCGGGCGGGCGTATGCGCCAACGGATAGACGGCATCTTGCGTTCGGTGCGCGAGTACGACTGTGATTTGTATGCGCGCATGATCTCGCGTATCAAAGTATTGGCCGGCATGGACGTCGCCGACCGTCGTCAACCGCAGGACGGCCGCTATTCCATCGATGTGCGCGGCCGCTCGCTGGATATTCGCGTCTCCTCGATTCCGACGTTGCACGGTGAACGTCTCGTGCTCCGCTTCCTCGATCTTCATGCGCGCGTACCGGGTTTGGCGGCCTTGGGAATGCCCGAAACCGTGTTCCGGTCGTTTCGCGATGCGGTGCGGGCTCCGCATGGATTCATCGTCGTCTGCGGTCCGACGGGGAGCGGGAAGACAACGACGCTGTATGCCGCGATGAGTGAGCGCAACGTCGATGCTCAGAACCTGTGCAGCGTTGAAGACCCCGTGGAAGTTCGGATTCCTGGCGTGAGTCAAGTGCAGGTGAACGTGCGAGCCGGCTTGACCTTCTCGGGCGCGTTGCGTGCCTTCTTGCGTCAGGATCCAAACGTCGTCATGGTCGGTGAGATGCGCGATGAGGAGACCGCGCGCATCGCCGCATCAGCCGCGCTGGCTGGACAACTCGTCTTGACGACCGTACACGCCAACGACGCACCGCGTTGTGTGGCCCGCCTGCGTGAACTCGGGGTCGATGCGGCAACGATCGCGGCGACGCTCAGCGCCGTGGTCGCGCAACGGTTGGTTCGGCGCCTGTGCTTGGATTGCCGCGAGCCGATCATCGTGCGCGAAGGTCCGGCTCTTCTCGGTCTGGAGGAAGGGAGCCGCATTTTTCGCGCGGCCGGCTGTCCGGCGTGCGATGGCACGGGGTATCGCGATCGCACCGGAATTTTCGAGATGATGGTGCTGGACGGAACGTTGCGTGACGCGATCGCTCATGATGCCGGAACCGTGGAGGTGCGCGAGCGTGCTGCGCTCGTCGGCTTTCGCCCGATGATCCATCATGGCGTCGAGCGGGTACTCGCGGGTGAAACGACCGTCGAGGAACTCTTGCGCGTCGTCGCCCTTGAGTCGATCGCGTGAACGCCGCCTTCGTTCACGTTCGCTTTGATGAATCGGTTCGGGCGGCGCGTCTTCGCAATGCATCCGATGTCCATTTACAACCGGGCTGCGTGCCGGTGGCGCGCGTGGACGGTGAACTGGAAACGCTTCGCGGTGCCGGCTGGACGAGCGACGATGCCCTGGCGGTGGTGGAGCGATTTCTTGGAACACGAGAGCGCGCGCAGTTGGAATCGGCGGGCGACGTTTCGATTGCGCTTGCGCTTGAGGGTTGCGGCGCGGTGCGTCTGCACGCATTTCGAACCGCTCGCGGGGTCGCACTTGCGGTGCGACTGCTTGCGCAGAATGTGCCGAGTCTCGAAGCCTTGCAGCTTCCGCCGGTTGTGACGGCTTTCGCACAGCAGACGCACGGCCTGCTGCTCGTCGCCGGACCGACGGGAAGCGGAAAGTCGACGACGCTTGCGGCGCTGGTCGACCACATCAATGCGACGAGCGCGCGGCACATCATGACCGTCGAGGATCCGATCGAATACCGGCACGAACCCAAACGCTCGATCGTCACCCAGCGAGAGGCTGGGCGCGACGTGGCGAGCTGCGCCGACGCCGTATACGGAGCGCTTCGATCCGATCCCAACGTACTGCTGGTCGGCGAGATGCGCGATACGGCGACGATGCGTGCGGTGCTGACCGCCGCGGAGACAGGGCATCTCGTCTTGAGCACCCTGCACACGGGCGATGCCCCGCAGACCATAGATCGGATCGTCGATGCGTTTGACGGTGCGGCACAGCCCAACGTGCGATCACAGATCGCGCAAACATTGATAGGCGTCGTGTGTCAGCGCCTGTTTCGTCGTCCTGGCGGCGGGCGGCGCGCTGCGGTAGAGATCATGGTTGCCACCGACGCCGTGAGAAATCTCATCCGTGAGGGCAAGACGCATCTCTTGCGTAACGCGATCTCAACCAATCGCGATGCGGGCATGATTGCGCTCGATCTCCATATCTCCGAACTCCGTTCAATGGGCGAGATCGACACCGGGTCGCAGGTGTTCGCCGGAAGCCGCGCATAGCCGTGGCACTGCTCTTTGCCTATACGGCGCGCGCACGGGACGGCCGGTTCGTCAGCGGAACCGTCGCCGCAGGTTCGCGCGACTCGGCGCTGTTTGACCTACGCTCACGGGCGTTATTCGTGACGGCGCTTGAAGCCACGGACTCCGCACGGTCCGCGCTTCCTCGGGTGTTCTCGGTGCTGCCGGTCGCCCACGGCGCCTATGTGGCGCTCTTCCGTTCCCTCGCGACGCTCGTACACGCCGGCGTCACATTGCAGCGCGCCTTGGACGTTTCCGTCGAGCAATGCGCGGACCGGCGCTTGTACGAGGCGCTGTCGGCGGCGGCTTTCGATGTGAGGAATGGCAGTCCGCTCAGCGATGCGCTCGCGCGCCATCCGCGAGAATTTCCGCGCATGCACGTCGCGATGATTCGGGCCGGTGAAGTGGGGGGCGTGCTCGACGACGTGTTGGAACGGCTGGCCGCATTGCTCGAGCAGGAACGATCGCTGCGAAAGCGGATCTCGTCGGCACTGGCATACCCGGCGGTGGTCGGAGTGTCGGCGCTCGGTCTGCTGCTGTTCCTGATCGGAAGCACGGTGCCGGCCTTCGCCGGCATCTTTCGCCAGATGCAGATCGAGCTTCCGCCGACGACGCGTATGTTGCTGGCAGCCGGGAATCTCATGAGCAGCCCGCTCGCATTCCCGGTGTTCGCTGCAGCCGTTCTGGTGGTCGTCTTCCTTGTGATGTTCCTTCGAAACCGTCCGGGCGTACGCGCGCATATGGATCGCATCGCTCTACTGTTGCCCCTGATCGGCTCGATCATCCGAAAATCTACCTGTGCCCGATTGGCACGCATGTTCGGCAGCCTCATCCGCTCCGGCGTCGCGATCGATACGGCGTTCACTGTCGCCTGTGACGTGATAGGCAGCGCGGTATACCGGGCACACCTCGAACAATCGGCTGACTTGTTGCGTCAAGGCGAGCGCATCTCGCGCTGCTTTGAGGCGCGCGGTCTCTTCGAGCCGTTGTTTCGGCAATTGGTCCATGTCGGGGAAGAGACCGGAACCTTGGACGCCATGTTGCTGCGGCTGGCCGAGTACTACGACGTCGACGTCGATGCGGCGCTCACGGCGCTTGCGAGCATCGTCGAGCCGGCTCTCATTGTTGGGCTCGGCGCCATAGTCGGCGTTATCGTCGGCTCGATTCTTTTACCACTCTATTCCGTGATCGGGAGCATTCGATGATTGGCGAGGAAAGCGCCTTGGAGTCCTGGCTGCATTCGAGGAACCATGAAGACCGTGAGCAGGTCGTGGCTGAATATCAATGGCTATGCCGCCGTGCGACGCGGCGCTTTCGTAATAAGCGCGAGGTTGACGACATCGCGCAGGTAGCGGCGATCGGCCTGATCAAGGCGGTCGATCGCTACGATCATACAGTCGGCTCGCCGTTCGGAGCGTTCGCCTGGCTGATCATCTGCGGGGAGGTCATGCATTACTTGCGTGACTCCGTTCACATGCTCAGGCCGCCGCGGCGTATTGTCGATCTTGAATCGAAGATGAAACGGGTTCGCGCCGATCTGCGACAACGTTGCGGTCGCGAGGTAACACTTGACGAAGTGTTTGATGCCATGGATGCTACAGAGCGCGATCGCCGTGACCTGGAGGCGTTTCTCAACGGACGCCGTGTCGATTCATTGGAGAACTATCATGGACGAGCGGATGACGCGTCGGCTCGCGAAATGAACACCTGCATCGAACGGATGACGCTGGAAAGACTCGTGTCCGGGCTGTCGGGTGTTGAGCGAACCGTCATCTTCGGGTTGTATTCTCAAAACCTTTCGCAAGGTGAGATCGCATCGCGCATCGGCTACTCAAAGAGACAGATCAATCGCATTCATCGCTCGGCGTTGGAAAAGATCGCGCCGCATGTCACTACTTCCTAAATAGTGGGCATAACCTTCATAGAACCGCAGCGCGGTCTATGGAGGACAGATGATCGAACCACGAGGTCAACGCGGCTTCACGTTGATCGAAATGATGATCGTTGTCGCGATCATCGCGATTCTCGTAGGTCTTCTCGTGCCGAATTTTATGCGGGCTCGCGCTCAGGCGCAGACAGCCGCATGCGAGTCAAACCTCAAAGAGATCGCTACCGCGCTCGAACTGTATCAGACCGATCACGATGCGTACCCGACATCGAGCGGAACGAACGTCGACGGCACGCCAAGCGATCCGCTTTCCTCGTATTACAAACAGGCGCCGATCGACCCGGCCGCCGGTGCGGGGCAATTCTACCGGTACACGGTAACCGATGCCGGCCAGGGCGATGCGACGTATACGATCTCATGTCCGGGAAGCCACGATCCGGCGACCCTGCAGAACATCTCGCCCGGGACGACCAATAAACATCTGCAGTATTCGTCCAACGGCGGATTCGCTTCCGCGGCAGCGCAATAACATGATCGACGCCGTCGGCATGACCTATCGCGCGATCGGAACGATGTCGCCGCTCGCGTGGCCGCTGGCGTTCGCATGCGGCGCCGCGGGGAGCGTCGGGCCCTGTGTCGCGCCCCGATTCATTGCGCTGGCGGGTTTCACGTTCGGCGTTCATCGTACGAAGGCGCTTGCAATCACCGCGGCATTTGCCGGCGGCATCATGACGGCCTACGCTTGCCTCGGGAGTGTGGTTTCTCTTCTATCGCACGTCGCGGCGTTCTCAACGGTCATGTATGCGGCGATAGCGATCGCGCTCGTCGTGTACGGCGGCGCGATGTTGCTGCGCGAACCGAAGGATCATGCGCCAGGCTGCGGGGGTGAAGCGTCTAGTGATTGTAAGCCGCATGCGCATTCCCTGGGCGGCGTGTTTCTTCTCGGGGCTGCTAGCACGCTCGTCATCTCACCATGCTGTACGCCCGTGGCGTTGGGAATTCTCGCGTTGGCGGCGAGTTCAGGCAACGCGGTCTACGGCAGTGCGTTGTTGGCGGTCTTTGCGCTCGGACACGCGCTGCCTTTGCTCTTCATCGGATCCTGCTCGGGGTTGCGCGTGGTACGCCCGTCGCTCGAATGGCGGACGGCCGGCGCAACTGTCGCTGGATCGCTTCTACTTGCGCTCGGCGCATATTATGGGCTGCTCGCATGAACGCGCCCCTGTGCCTCTGGCGACGATGCCTGTGCGCCGTCACGGCGATCGGTGCAGCATTCCTCGTGTTGCGACCGCAGCTTGCGCAGGCGCTGGTCGTTCGCGGGGATGGGTTGCTCTATCAAGGGCGCAGCGATCTCGCGATCGGCTATTACCGGCGCGCGCTCTCCGTCGAGGGTGATTCCGAAGCAGCCGTCGATCGCCTCGCCTCCTTCGCATTCGAAAGCCATAATCGCTCGATCATCACGCGTGTTCTCCCGGACATCTCTGCCTTCATCCGGCGGCACGGCGATCGAGTCGCGATTCGATTCGATCGCGGTCTGTGTTATGAGTCGCTACGGGATTTTCGTCATGCTGAGGCCGACTTCGCATCCGCCGGGTACGCAGGGCACGACGCACGCAGTTTGGAGTTCGCCGGGTTTGCCGCGCTGCACCAAGTGAAGCCGGCCAGAGCGCGGCGCTACTTTCGTGATGCACTCCGATTCGACGCATCGCTTCGTCCGGCGAAACGCGCGCTTGTGAGGATTCCCTCATGATCGTCGCGGGCACCGTTGGATGCACTAGCTTGGCATCATTTATTGTTCTAGCGAAGAGTGCGGCTCTGTCGTATCGCTTGCACATCACCTTTATGCGGTTGGACAGCATGGCGATCGTCGTGCTCTCTGCCTTGACTCCATGTTTGGCAACTGCCGGCAGTCACGATGTCGTGCGCTCCATCACCGAAAGTATCGCGCTGGCATGCACGGCGGTCTGTTGCGTCACCGACGCGCAACGCGGCTACGTCTTCGATCGCGTGACGTATCCGGGGCTGCTCGCGGTCTTGATCGCTGCCGCAGCCCTCGGAAACGGCATCCTTGCGCTCGCCGGAGCCCTAACATGCGGTGCTGCGCTCGGCTCCTTGTTCGCGGCGACCCGCGGCGGCGGCATGGGGCTCGGCGACGTCAAACTCGCCGCGGTCATCGGGGCGGGCTTTGGGCCGTGGCTCGGGCTCGCCGCGCTCGGCTTAAGCTTTGTGTGTGGTGGCGCCTACGGTGCCGCGTTGCTGTTCGCGGGTCGCGCGCAGCGACAGGCACGCCTTCCGCTTGTGCCGTTTCTCATGATCGCGCTAGCGGCCGTCGACATTGCGCGGGGCTTCCTATGAAAGCTCGGGTGCTTCCATTAGGCGTGGACATCGGAGCGACGCGCATTCGCGTCGCAGCGAGTCAAAGATCGACTGACGGCGTCGCGCTTCGCGGCGTCGCCGTTCGCGACGTCTACGACGGTCACGAGCGCGAGGACCTCGCCGACGACCATCTTTCCGGCCTTCTGGCGGATGCGGTCGACGAGCTTGGCGTTCGCGAACGCCGCGTCGTGGCCGGCGTCGGTCTGCCCGACGCCTTTCTTCGAAGTGTGGATTTTCCAAAGATGACGGCAGTGGAGCGCCGACGCGCCGCGCAGTTCGAGGCACAACGGCTCGTGCCGCTAGAGCCCGATCAGATCATCGTGCGTGTTGCGGACGGCGAGGCTCCAACCGTGCTCGGTGTCGCCCGCCGGGAATCGATTGCACGGCGAGCTGCGATCATACGCAAAGCCGGACTCATTCCAATTGCGATCGATAACGAGGCGCTCGCGTTGCGCCGGGTGTTGACGGAGTGCGACGCGATCGTGGACATCGGCTGCGATCGCACGATCGTTCACGTGTTCGGCGAACATCTGCCGCTCTCGCAACTCGTGCATGCGGGCGGCAGAAGCGTGACCGACGGCATCGCACACGATCTCGCTATCGATACGCTCAGCGCCGAGCGACGAAAGAAGATCCTGGGGGTAGCCGGGGCAGGAGAGAACGCTCGCGCCGAACTGGTCGGTGAAATCGTCGCATCGCTGGCCGTTGCGCGCGAGCGCAGGAGCGCGCCCGGTCGCATTGCGCTCGTCGGCAACGGCGCACGGCTGGCCGGGCTCGCAAGTGAGATCAGTGCAAACCTCGGCGCGCAGGTCGAGTGCGGAATCGCTGCGTTTCTGCGCGCCGGAACGTACCCCGACGACGTCATTCGCGCAGCCGCGCCCGACTGGACACTGGCCTGTGGTCTCTCGCTGTGGGAAAGCTCCGGATGAAACGCTTCGACTACTTATGCGATCCGCGCGGTCGCGCGCTCAACCGTATCGTCGAACTGCGGATTGCTCCGCGCTTTCAAATGCCGCTCATCGTGCTGACGGCGGCCGTCGTGACGTTGATGGCGGTGTACGGCATCGAGCGGCACCGCCGCCTCGAAGCCGGCACGTTGGTGGCCGCGTATCGTGTCGAGCTGCAACGCAGCGAGATAGCACTGCGCCGGGCCAAGGTGCGCGATCAGCAGATCGATCGGCTCGTGCTGCTCGACGAACACGTCACGCGCATCGAGCGGTCGGGTGACCTCGAGTCGGCCCGGCTCGTTTTGTTAGCGAACCGGCTGCCGCGCCGCTCGTGGCTGACCTCCATCGACGACGAATCATCGGCGGTGACGTTGTCGGGCCGGGCTATCGATCTCAACACCGTCGGTGCCGTATTGGCAAGGCTCGTTCAAAACTCGCCGTTTGCGAATGCGATGCTCACGTCGGCGAACATCGACCCGAACCTTCATCCCCAAGCATACGACTACGAAGTGCGAAGCGAGGTGCGGCCGTGAACATCATCGCCTGGATTCGGTATCATGACACCCGGCTCGTGTGGCTCATCGTGGCTCTGGCGGTCGCTGCCGGCTATGGTGTGGCCGTGCAGCGCGAAGAGCACCGTATCTATCGCCTGACGCAGACGGCGCAGGATCTCTTCAACCATATTTCTCTGAACGATGGTTTGCTGCGGCGAGCAGCTCGGATGCGGGAACGAGAGCGCGAAATACGTAGCCATCTGCGCCGCATCGAAGCCGATCGAAGTGCAACGCTTACGACGGCCCAGATGCTTGTGGTATTGCAGCGAACGGGGCGCTCGGCAGGCGTTCGAATCGATCGTTTTTCTCCGGCTTCCCCCGTGAGCGATGCATCCGCCTTGTCGGGCGCAAAGGAGCAGGATCGCCGCCTCTTCGCGACGAGCTTCAGCATCGACTTGCGCGGGCATTTCGAACGCCTCGTGACGTTCATTCGCATGCTGTCCCATCAGCGCGTGCTGATCGACATTCAAAACGCGCGATTTTCCGTTGACGGCACCGGTTCGCAGAAGACGGCAGTGGTGGCCGCGACGATAAACGGCCGGTTCTATCGCTTGAGTCCCGAGCTCCTATCGGATGGAGGAGGCCGCTAAAAATGATGCGTGCCCTAACTGATGACGAACGACGAGGGCTCGCGCGGGTGTGCGCGGTTCTTTGCACGACGTCGCTCTTACTTATGCCGCTGGCATCGAGCGGTTCGGCCGGTATCGATGCCGATCAGGTGATCGTCGCGCGGCAAGCTGTGCGCGATGCGGTGCTGCACTCGCTCAGACCCGAGCCGGAGCCGATCTTATTGCGCGATCCGTTCGTCGTGCCGGCAGGCGAATTCATGCCGGCTCACGATGCAGCCGAGCCGGCTACCGCCGGCATCCCGGTCGGCATGCATGTGACGGCCGGGACGCCGATCGCCAGCGCGCGCAGTAGGACAGCATTCAGCACGCGCGTTCGCGCCATCATTCTCGGCGACCATCCTCGGGCGCTGGTAGAGATAGGCGGAATCCCGCGCGTGGTCGCGCCGGGTGATCGGATTGCCAATGCCTTGGTGGTCAGGGTGGACGCGCTGGGCGTGAAGCTCAGTAACGGCGTCGATCTGAAGCTTGAAGCGGAGCGTGTCCCATGAAAAAGCTGCGTACCTTGGCGATCGTTCTGGCGCTCGTGGTGGCGACGCACGTGTCGTGCATTGGAAAACCTGCTTCCGTCATCGATATCGACGTCCGGGGCGCGGACATTGTTGAGGTGTTGGAACTGCTCGCGTCGGAATCGGCGACGAACATCGTTGCCGATGCGTCGCTGAAGCCGATGCGCGTGACCTTGCACCTGCACGGAATCACGTTTGAAACCGCCTTGCACGTGCTGCTGCAGTCATATGGTTTGCAGGCGCGATATTCCGGCACGGTATTGATCGTGGGGAATGCAGACGACATGGGGCGGCGATACGGCGACGGGACCGACGGCTCCGGGTCGCGCACCAACGTCTTCACGCTCGTGCATAGTGACCCCGATGACGTCGCCAAAGAGCTGCAGGCAGCCCTTCCCGCCGACACGATCATCGTCGCCGACAAGCGGACCGGCTCGATCGTGATGACGGCCGCGCCGGCGACGCTCGATAGGGCCAAGCGATTGATCGCCGCCCTCGACCTTCAAGATACGCAGAATCGCTCGGCTGGCGTCAGCCGAGCCTACGCATTGCGGTTCGACAAACCCGCCGACGTTGTCAAGCAACTGAAAGACGTCTTGCCGAGTGCGCCGCTGAGCGCCGATGACGCGCAGAATGCGGTCATCGTGACCGGTGCCGAGCAGACGCAGGCGATCGCCAAGAGCTTCATCAAGAGCGTTGACCAGCCATCCGCGCAAGTGCTTTTCGAAGTGAAGGTCGCCGACGTGACACCGATCAACGAAAACAGTAACTTCGGCGTGGAATTCGGCGGCATCGACCTGCAAGGTCAACCAATCAGCAATGCAACCACCTATAGCTTCACCGGCGGTTCGGCAACGGTCAACGTGCGCCTGAATGCGCTCGTCTCGCAAGGTCGCGCACAAATCTTGGCTACCCCAAAACTCGTCACGCTCAACAATCACGAAGCAAACTTGCTCATCGGGCAGACGTATCCCATATCGTATTTCAGCGGCGGCGCGTTCGGTGGACAAACGGTGCAATTTGTGGACATCGGTGTGAAGTTGAAGCTCACGCCCACCATCGGGTCAGATGGTACGGTCACCGCCG
The DNA here is from genome assembly GCA_027307235.1 of Vulcanimicrobiota bacterium. Classification (GTDB taxonomy): domain Bacteria; phylum Vulcanimicrobiota; class Vulcanimicrobiia; order Vulcanimicrobiales; family Vulcanimicrobiaceae; genus DAHUXH01. Next base: position 43,275 of record DAHUXH010000004.1, read on the forward strand.
ACCTTCATCCGGAGTACAGTGAGATTCAAGGGTTCAATGCTTCCGGGTTGCCGATCATCGCGAACCGAAAGATCGATTCGGTGCTGCGCGTTCGCAACGATCAGACCATCGTGCTCGGCGGCCTGCTGCGCGACGTCGATTCAGAGACGATCACCAAGGTTCCGGCGCTCGGTGACCTGCCGGTGCTTGGCGGATTCTTCAAGAACAAACAGCATGCGCACGAGCGCGATGAGATCGTCTTCCTGATTACTCCGCACGTGATCTTTCCCAACACGCCTCCGCCAACGCACTAGCCGCCTGGCCTCACAGATCGCCTAATGCGAAGCGATAGCCCTCCTCGGCTTGACGCAGCGCGTAGACGGCCGTGAGGCGATCGTTCTGCGCTTGGGTGAGGCCGCTCTGGGCGTTGAGTAGCTGGAGCAGTTGGGTTACACCGGCGCGATACTGATCTTGCGTGTCGTTGACGACTTGCTGGGCGTTGGCAAGCTCTGATTGGGTTTCGGCAAGCGCGGCTTGAGCGCTCGTCAGCGTTGCCAGCGCCTGGCGCACCTGCACCTCGACGCCGAGCTGTTGCTCTTTGAGCAGCGCATTCGATCGATCGAGAGCAATCTGCGCTTGCGCGGTTTGGGTGTGGGTCACGCCTTGATCGAAGATGGGAATACTCACCGTTGCGCCGATGGTGTTGTTCTGTTGCAGACCTCCGCCGGTCACCAGCGTCGACGAAAAGCCGGTGCTCGTGATCACGTCAACCGTCGGCGCAATGCCTCGCCGGGCGGCTTGCACGTTTGCCTGTGCGGCCGCGATACTGCGCTCCGCCGCGAGATAGTCGGGCCGAAGAAGAAGCGCGCGCTTGACCGCGCTCTCATAATCGGCCGGCTCATCGCTGTGAGCGCTCGGCGCGGATGCCGAGGCATCGTCCACGGGCGCGACCGCGGCGTCGGCGTGCAAACCGAGTTGATTGGCGAACGCGGCATCCGCCGCGATCTCTTGGCCTTGCGCCTGCACGAGTTGAACCTGCGCGCGCGCGGTCGGCAAGTGCGCCGTCGCCAGATCCACGCGCGTCGCGACGCCAGCCCTCATCTGCGCGCGGATGAGGGCTTCCTGCGCGATGTTCTGCTTGAGGATGTTCTGGATCAGTTCCACGTTGGCGCGCGCTTCCAACGCATTGTAGTAGGCCTGCGCCACGTTGAAACTCAGTTGTTGCGCGCTTCGTTGGTACGTTTCGCCGGCAGCGTCGGCCGAGTCTTGCGCAGCATGAATCTGCGCGAGCACGCGGCCGCCGTCAAAGATAAGCTGCCGGATCGACGCATTGAGCAGGGTGCTCGCCGAGCCGCTTTGAGCGGCGAAACTGCCGTGCGTGTTTTGCCCCGAGAGTCCGATCGACGGCAGTGCGGGCGTACGCGCTTGCGCGACCTCTTCTTGAACGGTGCGATAGTCGTCACGTGCCGCCGCCAGGACCGGCGACTGCGCGGCGGCGATGGCGATTGCTTGTGCAAGCGTGACGTGCTGGACCGGCGCAGCCGCTTGCGCTTGTACCGCCAAGGGTGTGATGAACGAGAGCCAGGCCGCAAGAGCGATGGCTGTGTGCGATGTCTTCATGGTGGTTACAGTGCGCTCGCTGCTACCTGTTCGTTCACGAGTTGACCGTCGAGCAGGCCGATGGCGCGCTTGCCGCGCTTGGCGAACCGAAAGTCGTGCGTGACCATGATGATGGTCGAGCCCGACTCGTGCAGTTCCGAGAGCAGGTCCATGACGGCCTCACCGTTGCGCGTGTCAAGGTTTCCGGTGGGTTCGTCGGCCAGCAGAATCGACGGATCGCCGGCCAGCGCCCGGGCGACCGCGACGCGCTGCTGTTCACCGCCGGAGAGCTGCATCGGGAAGTGTTTGGCGCGATGCGACATGTGAACGCGTTCGAGGACTTCGGCCACGCGCGACTTGCGTTCTCCCTTGGTCATGCCGCGATAGACCAGCGGCAGTTCGACGTTTTCGAAGATGGAGAGATCGCCGATCAGATTAAAGCTCTGGAAGATGAAGCCGATTTCACGATTGCGAATCATCGCGCGTTCGGCCGAGTTCAAGTTTTCGACGGAACGACCGTTGAGGCGGTAGGTTCCGGATGTGGGTGTATCCAGCAGACCGAGAATCGACAGGAGCGTCGACTTTCCGCAGCCCGATGGTCCTTCGATCGCGACATATTCGCCGCGGTCGATTTGAAACGTGATCCCGCGGAGGGCCCGAGTCTCCACGTCTTCCATGACAAAGCTTTTTCCAAGATCCTGCAGATCGACTAACATTCGGGGAGCCTCCTAGTGTAGTTTCAGTTGGGTTTGATCGAGGTAGTTGGACATGTCGGACACGATCACGATATCGCCCGGATCGATACCCGAGAGCACTTGCACGCGATCGTTTGAACCTTGACCGAGATGGGCGTGGACGCGCACCGCGCGCGTTCCGTTGTCGACGATCTTGAAGAGATCGGGCGAACTGCCGTCCGAGGCGCCGGCCGGTCGAGCAATCGAGATCGCATTGGGAATCGACGAGATCGCGATCGTCCCGTCCACGTTGGCGTCGGGGCGGGCGCCTGAGGGCAGCGGGCGCGAGAACGTCACGTCGATGGCAACCGTTCCGTTTTGCGCCGACGGTGCGATACGCGCGACACGTCCCGTAATGCTGCCGTTGCCGGTGTCGATGGTCGCGGCCATTCCGACGATCACCGAATGCACGTCGCTCTCGGCAACCTGAAGCACCGCTTTGAGCGAATGGGTGTCCGCGATGCGAGCAATCTCGGTGTTTTGCGAGACGCTCATGCCGGGATCGATGTCGACCGCTTGCACGATGCCGCTCTCGGCGGAGCGCACGGTCAGCGCTTGGACTTGAGCGATGTCGGCGTTCAATTGCGCCGCTGCCTGATCCACCTGAGCTTGCGCGGCGGCAACCCTGGCGGCGGCCTCTGCCGAACTGACTCCGACCTGCGCGTGGCTGCTGCGCACATCGTTGGCGCTCTTCTGAGCTTGAATCTGCGCCTGCTGGTAGGCGATGTCCGATACGAGCCCTTTGCGATGGAGCGTGTCGAGCGATTGCGCCTGCAAGCGATCCTGCTGCATTTGCGCCTGCTGATCGTCGTAGGCGGTCTGTTGCGTGAGCACCGAGGCCTGCGCTTGCTGGCGCGCGCTTGCGAGATTAGCCTGCGCGACTTGCAACTGCGAGCGCGCCGCGATCACCGTGGCGTCGAGCGCCGGGTTTTGCATCTGCGCGAGCACCGTGCCCGGCTCGACGACGCTTCCGGGTTTGACGAAGACCTGGTTCACGACGCCGCTTTGCGTGGCCGATGCGACACGCACGCGTTCCGGTGCGAACGCACCTTGGGCGCTCACCGATCGCAAGAGTGTTCCGTGCCGAGCGACGTCGGTCACCAGTGTCGAACGGTCGACGACCGTGCCGCCCGCGCTTCCGTGCGAGAGCGTTGCGAGTGCCCAAGCAGCGACCGCTGCGAGGACGATGGCGCCGCCCGCACCGTAGACGACTTTTGGAATACCGCGCCGGCGCTCGCGCACCACATCCATTTGCGCCGGTTGGTCGAAGAGAGACTTTCGTGTGCTATTCATAGCGTAATGCCACCGCAGGTTGGAGACGTGAGCCGCGCAGCGCCGGAATCAGCGATGCGAGGGTCACGCTTGCAAGTAAGATGATGATCACCGCGACGAGGGTGATCGGGTCGAGGGCGGAGACGTTGAACAGAAGTCCCGAGATCAGTTGCGTTCCGAGCGCGGCCAGAGCCAGGCCAAGTGCCACCCCGAAAAGACCCAAGCGCACCGCGCCGCCGAGCACGTTCCCGAGGACGTCGCGCGAGCGAGCGCCGATGGCCATGCGAATCCCGAATTCGTGCCGGCGTTGCTCGACGGCGTACGACAGGATCGCATAGATGCCGGCGAGCGCGAGCAGAAGCGCAACCGCTGCCAAAACTGCCATGAGCGTCGCGCTCGTGCGTTGCGGCGTGAGGAGCTTGGCAACGTCCTCGTTGAGAGAGGTGAAAGTTTCCACGGCCTGCATGCGGTCGGCGGTTGCCACGGCCGAGCCGACTTGCTGCGCGAGCGCAGCGGGCGCATGCGAAGCGTGGAGCACGATTTGGAAGGCCGGTTCCGGAAGTTGATCGAGCGGCAGGTAAAACATCGGTTGGACCGGCGAGTCCGGTGAACGATGTATGTCGCCGACGATGCCGACAATGGTGCGCGCAATCGAGTTCGGTCCGCCGAACTGCACCACGATGCGCTTGCCGATGGCGGCAGGGCCGCCAAGCAGCTGTGCGACCGCGGCGCTCACCACGATGACGGGCTGCGACCCGGCGCGGTCTTGAGCGGTGAATGCTCGCCCTGCCACCAGCGGAATGCCCATGACGTGGAAGTATCCGTCTGAGATCGAGTCAAACGCCGCTTTTTGATTCGGGTCCGCCGGAGCACCGATCTGCGTGAATGGAATCAGCCCGCTATTTGCGCCGTTCGTTCCCGGGACGGAGAAGGAGAGCGCCGCATCGTCGACCCCCGGGATCAGGCGAACTTGTGCCAGCGTGCTCTGTGCGAAAGTTCGTATGTTTGCCGTATCGTTATAGCGGTCGGAGAAGAGCAGCAATGACGCCGAGTACACGCCGGTCGGAGTATAGCCGAGGTCGACGTGCGTGAGTGCGGACAAGCTGCGAACGAGCAACGCGCAACCGGCGAGTACCGTGAAGGCGAGCGCGACTTCGCTCACGCCGAGCGCCGAACGAAAACGTTTTGAGGCAGCCGACTCGCCGGAACGGCTTCCGGCTTTTAGCGCGCCGGTCAGATTCCGATTCCAGGTGGAGAGCGCCGGCGCGAATCCGGCGATGAGCGTCGCGACGATCACGATCGCCAGGATGAAGCCGACGCTTGCAAGATCGATACCGACGTGCGTCAAGCGGGGAAGCATATCCGGCTGGAGCACGAGCAATGCCCGCAGTTCACCGGCCGCGAGAAGGAGCGCAATCGCGCCTGCGGCGGTGGTCAGCACGGCCAGTTCGGTCATCACCTGACTGATGATGTGCGAACGCGATGCGCCGAGGGCGTTGCGAAGCGCGAACTCCTTTCGCCGCGCCGCTGCGCGGACGAGCAACAGATTCACGACGTTCGCGCAGGCGATCAGCAGTACGAGACCAACAGCAGCGGACACCGCGAGAATGAGGGAGCGCGCATAGCCCAAGAAGCGGTCTTGCAGGCTGCGAACGTTGACGGAGAACTGATGATCGGGAAGGCGAGCCGCGAGGCCCGCTGAGATGCGGTCCAAATCGGCTTGCGCGGCCGCGACGCTGACGCCGGGGCGCAAACGGGCGGTTGCGTATGCGGACCCGCTGCTCTTGCTCAAGAACGCGCTCGCCGGCAGACACTTCCAGATGTCGAAGCGGTCGACTGCGGCGAGCTGGTTGCGAAGATCCGGGGATTGAAACTCCGGTTGCGCAACGCCCACGATGCGTGCCGGGTGACCGTCGAGTGTCAAAGTGCGGCCGATGACACTCGGGTCAGCGTTCAACGTCGTTCGCCAGAAGCGATCGGAGATAACGATGCTGCTCGTACCGGGCCGCTCGTCGTCTTGCGTAAACAATCGTCCGAGTTGCGCGTGGGCGCCGGTGATCTCAAAGAAATTCCATGACGTGTTGTCGGCCTGGACCACGCGCGGAACGCCGAGGCCGGTCAGCGTGGCCGGGAGCGAATCGTAAGCGGCGATGTCATCGAGTGTCGTCGAACCGTTCCGGTAGTAGGGGATATCGGACTTCCCGACGGTGTAGGCAATCGGCGACCCCGCCACGTGGCCGGTCAGGAAGACCAACCGATCGGCGTGCGCGAACGGCAACGGGGCGAAGAGCGCGGCGTTGGCGATGCTGAACACCGCAACGTTCACGCTCATCGCGATCGCGAGCGTCGCAATGGTGATGAAGGCGAAGAGCGGCGCTTGTACGAGCGTGCGAACGGCCAAGGCGAGGTTACGTCGCAAGCCTTCGAGGCGCAATGCGATGCCTGACCAGGCGACGTCGAGAAACTCGGTGATGGACGGATTCGAAGCGACGTCGCCGTAGAACTGGCGACGGTATTCTTCACGAAATTCACGCGGGCCGAATGCCAGCGCCGCATCGAGAAGAAGATTACGTTTTGAGTCATTCACTTTAGTGCACCCCTAGGGGAAGTAATTGGCGCGAGCGCGCCAACGCAACGAGTTCCTCGAGGCGAACTGCCTCGGCTTGGGCGATTTTGCGACCCCAGGGGGTCAGCCGGTAGTATCGGCGACCCATCGCGTCGGCGTCGTCGCGCTCGATCTCGGCGATCCAGCCGTCCGTGCACATCTGTTTGAGCTGCCGGTAGAGCGTGCCGGAACCGAGGCGAATCTTGCCTTGAGTCGAGGTCGTCACTTCCTTGGTGATGCTGTACCCATGACGTTCGCCGTCAGCGAGCGCGAGCAGAATGTGGAAGGCGCTGAGCGGAAGCGGAAGGAGCTCGGTTGGGTCCTGGCGTCGGTTGAGCATGGTTCCAAACCTCGTAGGGTAATGTTCGACATGTCCATTTGCGACATATCTGGGCCTACTATATCGCAAATGGACAGGTTGTCAAGCATCCCGTGAGGCTCTACTCGTAGCGCAGGGCCACGGCCGGCTGGACCCTCATCGCCCGTACGGCCGGGATCAGCGCGGCGAGCGCGGCGCAGATCAGCAAGAGGACGGCCACCGCCGAATAGATGCGCCCATCCAAGGGCGAGGTCTGGAACAAGATCGAGACCATGAGCCGCGAGAAGGCCGCCGCGAGCCCCAGGCCGAGGGCGATGCCCACTGCGCTTTGTCCGAGAGCCCTGAGTAACACGTCGCGGACGATCGTCCCGTCGCCGGCGCCGATGGCTTTGCGGATGCCGAACTCGTGCGTGCGCTGCGCAACGCCGTACGCCGAAACGGCATAGATACCGGCTAGCGCCAAGAGCAGCGCGATGGTCGCCAGAACGCCGAAGAGCATGACGCTCTCCTGGGCTTTGCGCGCATCGCGCGCCAGAAGACCGGAAAACGACTGCACATCGGGTGAGGCCAAATTCGGATCGGTCGACGCAAAGGCGGTGTCAACCGCTTTCGCAAATCCCGCGCTGTGCCCGTCAGTGCGAACGACAAACCTGTCGAAATTCGGGAATTGCGAGACCGGTAGATAATATTCGGGAACAATTGGATCGGCGTAGGAACTGCGTGTGTCACCGACGACGCCGACGATCCGACCAGGCAAACCGATGAACGACGACGTCATCTGTTTTCCTACAACGTCGAGCGTGCCGAACCACGTCCGAGCAAAATCGGCATTCACGATAACGACACGTTGCGAGTGCGGGCTGTCCGAATCGGTGAAAGAGCGCCCCCGAACGAGCGGTATTCGAAGGCTTGAAAAATAGGCAGGCCCGACGGCGTGTGTCTGAATGTCCGGCTCGGGCTTGTGTTCCTTCCCCAAGCTGAACGCGGTCATCACCTTCATACCCGTGAACGGGACAGCCCAGGCCGCCGAAACGCCGGTTACGCCGGGAAGTGCGGAAAGCCGTGAGCGAATAGCCCGTTCGAATTGAAGTTTTGCAGCATCGCTCTGATATCGCAACCCGCTCAACCCGCCGAAATTCACTACGTATGTATCGGTTGCATCAAACCCCACGTCGACGTGGGTCAGCGTCGAAAAACTCTGGACGACTAGACCAGCCGAAAGCACCAGGCTGAGTGCCAATGCCACTTCGACGGCAACCAAGCCAGACCGTAAGCGTTTTACGCCGCCGTGGTCGTCCGACCGGCCCGCGGTTTTCAACGTCTCAGCTAAATTGCGACGATGAATGAGTGCCGGAACCAATCCGCTCAATAGCGTTGTCAATCCGACCAATCCGATCGCATACCACAAGACGGCGCCGTCAATTTGAACCTCCTCCCAGCGCGGAATGGGTGGCGAATCGGCAGTTGCGAAGAGCGTGAGCGCAATCCATCCGACGAAAAGCCCGACCGTACCGCCGGCGATCGCGAGCAACGCCGTCTCGGTTACCAATTGCGTCACGACGCGCCCGCGCGAGGCACCAAGTGCCGCGCGAACGGCAAGTTCGCCTTGACGCGCCGCGAGCCGCATGAGTTGCAGGTTGGTAAGATTCGCGCAGGCTAAGAGCAGCACCATCGCGACCGCCGCATAGAGCAGCCAGAGCAGCGGGCGAACCGGTCCGACGATGCGCGGCACCAATGCGGACAATCCGCCGCCGTGAAAAGTCCGGAATGTTTGACCCGCACCGTCGACGTACCGGAATGCATCAGGATAGCGATGTGCCAGCGTGCCGAATATGCGGTCGAGATCGGATTGTGCGGTGGTCGCATTGACGCCGTCGCGCAGTCGAGCGATACCCGTCCAAATCCGATACCCGCGTACGGATGCCGTAGGTGAGTGCGGGTCCATGGGCAGCCAGTACTGGTTTTGAACCAGACCGCTTGGTTCCGGATCGCGTATGCTCGGCAGAGCAACGCCCACGATGCGATAGCCGATCCCGTTGAGCACCATCGTCCGGCTGAGGACTGTGGGGTCAGCGCCGAAGTACGTGCGCCAGACGCCGTCCGAAATGACCACGCTGCGCGAACCGATATCGTGTGTGTCGAGGAAACGCCCCAGTTCGGGGCGCACGCCCAGCACCGCGAAATAGTAGCCGTCTACGAGCAACCCTTTGAGACTGACCGCACGTCCCCGGCCCGTCATCGTCTCTGGAAAGTCAAATCCCGACGCTCCGAGTTCAGAGAGCGTGCGGTTTTGCGCGCGGACGTCTTGGATATTCGGCTGCGAAAAATCGGACTCAATCAACGGATTCTGCGAAACGAAAACCAGCTGTTGCGGTGAGGGATACGGCAGCGAGCGGAACAGCACGCCTTCCAGCACGCTTGCCACGGCGACGTTCGCGCCGATGGCGAGCGAGATCGCTAGAATTGCGACGGCGGTATAGAGCGGCGCCCCGCGCAGCGTGCGCAGCGCGTAGGCGAGATCGCGTGCGACGAATTCCACGTGCATGCGAATCCCCGCACACATCACGTCGGTCGCGGCGGCGAGCGGGTGAAGACCGCGCGCGCGAACATCCGAAGCGATAGAATAGGCATAGCCACGTCTGTAGTCGGCAGGGCAAAAGAGCAGCGCGAAGCGCAGGAACGGATGCATTCGGCTTACCCGAGCGCCGGCAGCAGGTGCCGCGATCGTGCCAGCTTCACGACGCTGTCGAGACGCTGCGCTTCGGCTTGCGCAATTTTCCGGCCCCAAGGAGTGAGCCGGTAGTAACGTCGCCGGCCGTCGTCGTCGTCCGATTCGCTCTCGACGATCCAGCCATCCGTTGCCATCTGTTTCAAGTAGCGGTAGAGCGCGCCGGGCATGAGCCGGATTGCGCCTGCGGTGGTTGTCTCGACTTCCTCGGCAATGTCGGCGCCATGCCGCTCACCGTCGGCAAGCGCCAGCAGCACGTAAAAAGCGCTCGCGCCGAGCGGCAATAAGGACGACGGGTCCTGACGAGTACGGAGCATGACCACCTCACGAGAACAGTATCACAAATGCGTTATATCGCAGTTATGATATATCTCGCCGGTGCCGCTGTCAATCGGCTTCGCCCAGACGTTAGCGCAAGAAGCCCGACGACGAGCAGACTTCAGGATCGGCCCGCTGTAGCGAGCGTTCGTCAATGCCGATGCATGGCCAATGATGTCGCCGCGCCGGAGAAGGATCGTCTCGTTATTGCGGCAGCGGCAAGTTGTTCGCGCGGGCGGTGAGCCAGGGGGTGAGGTCGACGCTCCACAGCTTTCCAAGCGCCGTCGGAGCCGGTGTTGCCTCGGGGTGAGACATGTCGGCGGCGGAGGTGAAGTAGAGCGTCTTCGCGTCGGGCGAGAGGCGTGGTTCGATGGCGTCACCCGCCGGATTGATCGTCCGTCCCATGTCGCGTGCAGGGCTCCAAGTCCCACGACGACGGAAGCTGATGAACAGATCGGCTGTCCCCTTTCGCGCCGGCGGCCGCGTCGAACTGAAGATCACGAACGAGTTGTCGGGAGCCACCGTGGGATCGAACTCCGCATAGCGCGGATCGCCGAAGGGAGCGGGTGCGCTCGAGCGATAGCTTCCGGCTTCTCGCCGCGACGTGAACAGGTGAAAGACGCCCTTCTTGCCCGAAGCGCGCATGAAATAGAGTGTACCGTCGGCGGCGATTGCCGGACTGTAGGTCGACGTGTTCGCGTTGATCGCGTCGGGCAGCCGTTGCGGCGTTCCCCATCCCGCTCCCGAACGCCGCACGATCCAGAGGTTTCCGCCGCGTTTGGGGAGATAGCGGCCGTAATAAAACGCATCGAGCGGCCTGCCGCCCATTGCGACGGGGCGGTTCGAAGCGAAGATCATCGCCGATCCATCCGGCGTGATGACCTCTTCGAGGTCGCGCCAGGTGCCGGAAAATGGGACCACGCGCGGCGCAGACCAGCCACCGCCGCTGCGCGTCGATTCCAGGATCGTGTCGTCCTTGCCGGCTTTGCTCGTGATGTAGAGTGTCTGCGCCGATGATGTGAAGGCAACGTCAATCAACTGTTTGCCCGGGGGCACCGGAAACGGTTGGAACAGGGTAGGCGTCGCGACGCGCACAGCGGCGACAGCAACCGCGCCGATGGCGGTAACTGCGACGATGATGATGCGGAGGAAACGGAACCAACGCGTCATAAAAAATTCTCCCGGGCGCGGAAAGCAGCCGGTCGATTCTGGTCCTGCCACCTCTTCTCCTACGTTGTGGGTGAAATGCAAGGCAGCGGGTAGGGCGGCGCGAATGTGTGAGACTCATGATCGACGACGAGCGAATGACGTTGGAAGAAGCCGCGAGTGCCGCGCCGGGAGCGGTGACGTTCATTGACGTGCGCAAGAAGCCCGACGACAAACAGATACCCGGCTCGATCCGTTACGATCAGCAAGCGTTGCTCGATGCCGATGCACCGACGGTTGCGTTGCCGCGGCAGGGAAAGGTCGTCATTTATTGCGGCAGCGGCAATTCGTGCGTGCGCGTCGCCGAGCATCTGCGCTCGATCGGGTATGAGAACGCGGTCGCGCTCGACGGCGGCTACGCATCGTGGCGAGAAGCGGGATTGCCGCTCGAAGATCTGGGCGAACAGCAGACCCCGCCACAGGCAACGTAACGCGCGAACGCCAACCAAGGCGGGGTGTTCCGTTATCTGACCGCCGGTGAGTCGCATGGACCGGCGCTCGTCGGCATCCTCGACGGCTTGCCCGCGCAGCTCGAGCTCGACGTCGCCCGCATCAACGAAACGCTCGCGCGCCGCCAAGGCGGGTACGGGCGAGGTGGGCGCATGAAGATCGAGCGCGACGAAATCGAATTTCTGGCCGGCCTGCGCGGCGGGAAGACGCTCGGGTCGCCGGTCGCGGTGATGATCCGCAATCGCGACTTCGAGAACGTCCGCGAGCTGATGGACCCGCTGACCGGCCACGGCAAGCCGCTCACCAATCCGCGCCCCGGTCATGCCGACTATGCGGGTTCGTTGAAATACCGCCATCGCGATCTGCGCAACGTGCTCGAACGAGCGAGCGCGCGCGAGACGGCGATGCGCGTCGGCCTGGGGGCGATCTGCGCGCAGTTTCTTGAAGCGCTCGGCATCGTCACGCACAGTTACGTGCATCGCATCGGCGACGTGGAAGCGCCCGACCTGGGCGCGTTCTCGCAAGACGACGTCGAGGCGAGCGACGTGCGCTGCCCGCACGCACCGACCGCGCAGAAGATGATCGCGGCAATCGACACGGCCAAAGCCGCCGGTGATACCCTCGGCGGGCAATTCATCGTGCGTGTCGACGGCGTCCCGGCCGGCATCGGCAGCAACCGGCAGCCGGAGACGCGACTCGACGGCGTGCTCGCCGGTGCCTTGATGGGGATGCAGACCGTCAAAGCGGTTGAAGTCGGGCTCGGTGCCGACGTTGCCGCCAAGCCGGGCTCGCAAGCGCACGACGTCTTCTCGCTGGAAGCCGGTGATGTCGTTCGCGGCAGCAATCGCGCGGGCGGCATCGAAGGCGGCATGTCCAATGGTCAGCCGATCGTGCTGCGCGTCTCGGTCAAACCGATTCCCACGCTGATGAAAGCGCTGCCGTCCGTGAACTTGCACGAGCAGACCGATGCCCCGGCGTCGATCGTGCGCAGCGACGTGTGCGTCGTTCCGGCCGGTGCCATCGTGGGCGAAGCGATGGTGCGGCTTGCGCTCGTCGCACCGATCCTCGAAAAATACGGTGGCGATTCGATGGAAGAGACGCTCGACAATCTGCGGCGATCGAACGACGCCGCGGCCGCGCTCTTCGCCAAGCACACGGAGGGTGTATGAGAAAGCATCTTGCGCTCGTCGGCTTCATGGCGGCGGGCAAGTCGACGATCGGTAAGAAGCTCGCGCGCGAAATCGGCTGCGCGTTCTTCGATTCCGATGACATGGTCGTCAAAGAGCACGGCCAGATCAGCGACATCTTCTACGCTGAAGGCGAAGCGGCGTTTCGCCGGTACGAGCACGCGGCGATCGCGCAGGTGATCGAAGACGGCGAACCCGGCGTCATCGCGCTCGGCGGCGGTGCCGTCACCCACGAGCCGACGCAGAAGCTGCTCAAGAAGCGAGCCTATCGCATCTTCGTGAAAGTGACGCCCGAGCAGGTGCTCGAACGTCTGAAGCGCAGCAAGGAGATTCGCCCGCTCATCGGGCCAACGCCGTCGCTCGCGCGCATCAAGGAACTCTACGCTAAACGCATGCCGGCGTATGCGCATGCCGATCTTGTCGTCGAAGCCGACACCATGACCGGCAAGCAGATCATCGAATCGATCGTCACGTGGATGCACAAGAAGAAGATCCAACTCTGACGATCGACGATCGGCTCGGATACCCGATCGTCGTCGCTGCCAACGTCCGTCAACAACTGGTGCAGTTCTTGCGCGCATGCGGACGCTTTGTCGTGCTCTGCGATGCCAATCGTCACGTTCGTACCTACGCGCAATCGCTCACGCGCGGCGTGCGCGGTCGCATCGACGTGATTCCCGTTCAACTCGGCGAGCCGCGCAAACGCTTAGCGACGGTGGAGCGCGTCCTTGAGCGGCTCGCGGCATGCGGCGCGGATCGTGAAACGCTCGTACTCGGGGTCGGAGGCGGTGTTGCGAGCGACCTTTTCGGGTTCGCAGCGGCGACGTTCATGCGCGGCGTTCCCTACGCGCACGTGGCGACGAGTTTGGTTGCGATGGTCGATGCCGCGATCGGCGGCAAGACGGGCGTCGATTTGGACGCGGGAAAAAATCTTGCCGGCGTCTTTCGCGATCCGATCGCCGTGTTCGCTCACGTCGATGCGATGCGAACGCTCGCACCCAAGCACGTTCGTGAAGGTTTGGCCGAGATCGTCAAGGCGAGCATCATCGAGGGCGGCGAGTTCTTCGAGATGCTGGAGTGGCTGTCGGCGCATCCGAGCTCGCGTTGGCCGTGGGCGCGTATCGTTGCCGACTCGATCGCCGTCAAGGCGGCAATCGTCGCCGAGGATCATCTCGAACATGGCGCGCGAGAGGTGTTGAACTTGGGACACACGTTCGCGCACGCATACGAGCGCGCAAGCGGGTACCGCGTGTCGCACGGCGCCGCCGTGTCGGTCGGCTTGCGCGCAGCCGGGATCATGGCGCAGCGTCTGACGGGTTTCGACAACGGCGAACATCTGCGCGTTGCGACGCTACTTACGCTGCTCGGCATGCCGGTGCGTCTCGAACTCGACCCGAAGACGGTCTATGCCGCGATGAGCACCGATAAGAAGAAGCGCGCGGGCGTGCTGCGCTTCGTGCTCCCACGCGCGATCGGCGATGTGGAATTCGGTGTGCGCGTCCCGGCGCGGACCCTACTCGACACGCTCGCGCGCTGCACGCAGCTCCCCGGCGCCGCTGACCGTTAGTCGCGTGCGCGCATCGGTGCGCGTCGTCGACGTGCTCGCGACGATACGATCGTCCCGCTTCGACGTCCCGCTCTCGTATGACGCGGGTGACCTTGCGTTACGCGTGGGCGACGTGGTGCGCGTGCCGCTCGGCAATCGCGACGTCTTCGGATTTGTGGTCGCGGACGTGCGTGAGGAGCCCGTGACCGATCGCGCCCTCAAGCCGGTGCGCGAGCGATGCGACGTGCCGCGCGCGTTCGATGAATCGGGGCTCGCTCTCGCGCGATTCGTTGCCGATGCTTACCTGTGCACGCTCGGTGAGGCGCTCGGCGCGGTGGTGCTGGCCGATGCGGTTCCGCGCGTCGTGGAACGATTCGAGCCGGTCGCGGACGCGGGCACGCTCCCCGATACCGCCGTACCGGCTCGCTTTCAAACCTTCGTTCGCGAGGTCTTCAGCGACGGGTTCGCACTCGAAGCGTTGCTGCGCCATCCCGAAGCACGACGTATCGGCGACCGGCGCACCCTGCTGCGCTACGTTGCGACGTTGCAGCGCAAGAATGTGCTGCGTCGCGTGCGGCGCTTCCCCGGACCGAAGACGCACGAGTATCGTGTGGCGGTGCTCGACCTCGGCGATGCAAGCGTGCGCGGTCCCAAAGCGAATGCGCTCGTCGACTTCGTTCGCGCGCAGCGCGGCGTGCCGCGCGCCGATGCCGTGCTCGCCGGGTTTTCGCGCGCGATCATCGCCCGCGCGCTCGCTGCCGGTGCGCTCGTCGAACGTGCCGTCGACGCCCGCGCGCGCCGGGTTTCACGCTCGGCGACATTGCCGCCGCACGTGCCGACCGGCGAACAATCCGCGGCGATCGATCGCGTGTGCGCGCTCCTGGCAGCGCAGTCGTTCGGCGAAGTCCTGCTCTTCGGTGCGACCGGAAGCGGAAAGACGCTCGTCTATCTCCATGCGATAGCAGGCGTCGTGCAGGCCGGCGGCCGTGCGATCGTCTTGGTGCCCGAGATATCGCTGACGCCGCAGACCGCGCGCCGCTTCGAGGACGCCTTCGGCGAGCGGGTCGCGGTCCTGCATTCCGCGCTCTCCGATCGTGAGCGCTTCGACGCCTGGCAAGCGTGCGCACGCGGCGAGATCGACGTGGTCGTCGGCGCGCGCAGCGCGGTGTTCGCGCCGCTTCCCGACGTGAAGCTGATCGTGGTCGACGAGGCGCACGAAACGTCCTATAAACAGGACAATGTGCCGCGCTACAGTGCGGTGGCGGTCGCGCGCGAGCGGATGCGGCGCAGCGGCGGCGTGCTCGTGCTCGGAAGCGCGACGCCCTCGCTCGAATCTTACGCGCTCGCGAAGGCTGGGCGCATCGAGATGCTGACGCTGCGCGAACGCGCGACCGGACAACCGTTTCCGTCGGTCCGGATCGTCGACATGAAAGCCGAGCTCGAAGCGGGCAACAAGCGCATCTTCTCAACGTCGCTGACGCAGGGCATGCACGATTGCCTGGCGCGTGGTGAGAAGAGCGTGCTTTTTGTGAATCGTCGCGGGAGCGCCCGCTTCGTGCTGTGCCGCACCTGCGGCCACGTTCCCGAATGTCCGCGCTGCAGCGTCACGCTCGCGGTGCATCGCGGCGAGAAGCTGCTGCGTTGCCACTACTGCGACTGGCAAGCCGCGCTCACCGGACACTGCCCGGCCTGCGGCGCCGACGCCTATCGCGAATTCGGGGTTGGCACGGAGCGGGTGGTGGAAGAGATCGCACGACTGTTTCCGCATGCGCGCGTGGTGCGACTCGACAGCGATGCGGCAACGCGCATCGGCGACCACGCGCGCTTGCTCGCGCAGTTCGAACGTGACGGCGACATCTTGGTCGGCACGCAGATGGTGGCCAAAGGGTTGGATTATCCAACCGTCACGCTGGTCGGCGTGGTGGCCGCCGACATCGGATTGCACGTCGCCGACTTCCGTGCCGCCGAACGCACCTTCGCCTTGATCGCGCAGGTGTGCGGCCGCAGCGGACGAGCGCGTCCCGGCGAGGCGATCGTGCAAACCTACTCACCAACGCATCCCGCCGTGCTCTTCGCCGCACAGCACGACTACGAGGGCTTTGCTCGTGAAGAGCTTGCCGATCGCAAAGCTCTTGGCTTCCCGCCGTATCGCCGCTTGGTCTATGTCGGTGTTGCCGCCCGCGATCGCACTCGCGCGCTGGCCGTGGCGCAGTCGTACGCCGATGTGCTGACGGGCGCATTCGACGGCGACGTTCTCGGGCCGGCGCCGCACCCGATCGCGCGACTCAACGACGAATGGCGTTTCCGCATGGCGCTTCGCACGCGCACCATCGACGCGGCCCGAACCGCCATCCGCGAGAAGATTCTCCCGCTCGCGCACGCCGACCGCACCACGCGCATCGCTATCAACGTCGACCCGTAGGGCGTCGCCTCGCTGATCGTACGGCGTGCGGTCAAGGATCGCAGCTTACTCAGGGCGAGTCACGTTGTTGATAGTGAGCGGTGTCGTCGGGAAGAGCAGTTGAGTGAGCAGCAGACCGGCGACAATTTGCACGGAACCGATCGCGGCGTTGGCCGCGAAGGTGAGTGATTGATCGATGTTCTGCTGGAAGGCGAAGAGTACGCTTTCGTAGCTCAAGCTCCCGGGAACCAGCGTGAGCAAGGCTGGAACCAGCATGATCGGCTGCGGGATGCGCACCAAGCGCGCGCCGAGATTGGCGACGATGCCGCACACGAAGGCCGAGCCGAACGCGCTGATCTCGTGCAGCGGTGAATTCGAGAGCACATGCGCGGTCATGATCGCGACGAAGCTTGCGAGAAAGACCCACACCACGTCGCGCCGGCGCGCGTCGAGGTCGACGGCGAGACCGGCGGCCATGAATGCGATGGCAAGCAAGAGCCGCACGAACGTGACCGGCAGCGGCTCGATGCGTGCTCCGGCAAAAAGCGACGGCCCGACGACGGCGAGGCCGAGCAGCACGCCGCAACCGAGTGCGAGCAGCGTCGAGAGCACTTTCCCCAGACGCGCCACGCCCGCGACGAGATCGCGATTGGCGAGTTCGTGCAGCGCCTGCGTGAGCGAATATCCGGGAAGCAAGACGACCACGCCGGCGATGATCGAGATATACGTGTTGGTCGGTCCGAAGAATTTGGCGAATTCGCCGACGATCACCGTTCCCACAAACGCGGCGATCACTTCAAAGAGCCGGTCGACGATTCTGTTCTTGGCGGCGAATGCTGCGATGATGCCAGTCGTCAGACCAATGGAGGTCGCAACCACGAGTTCACGCGTTCCTCCGCCGAGCAAGAGCGCGACGCCGAGCGCGAGCATCGCGAGCGCGGGAATCTCGAGCCACGGTGCGATGCCGTGCATGCGCCGGTCCAAGGCGGAGAGCGCATCGGCCGCGTCGCGATAGCCGAGCGTGCCCGAGCGCACCCGATCGTAGATGTCGTTGAGATAGGCGATGCGCCGCAGGTTGACGCGTCCTGGACTCAAGCGCAAGAGCACGAGCTTCTGACGCCAGCGTGGTCCGATCGCGAGCGTGATGCTGGTCGGTGTCGCGAGAATCTGCAGCGGGAGCGACATCGTCTCGGCGATCGCGTTGACGGTGGATTCGAGTTCGTTGGTCGCAAGGCCGGCGACGTGCAATTCGCGCGCGAGCGTTGCGATGAACACGGCTTGCGGATCGTCGGCGACTGCGGAGATCGCCACGTCGTGCTGCGTCGGAACGTTCAGGTCAGCCTCCCCGGACGCGCCCGCGGAAAGAAGAACGCGAGCTACTTGCTCGCGGTTTTCTTCGACGTCTTTGCGGCGCTGCCGCTCTTGGACTTGGCTTTGGTTGATTTCACCGGCTTGACGGTCGTGGCCGCGGTTTTCATCGCCTTGGCGAGCCGCGACTTCTTGCGCGCCGCTTTGTTCGGATGGATCACGCCGCGCTTGGCCGCCTTGTCGAGCTGGCTCTCGGTCAGCCGCGCCGCTTCGGGATCTTGTGAGGCGGCGGCTTTCTTGAAGAGCGTCTTCAGGCGCGTCTTCGTGTCGAGATTTTGCGTCGTGCGCTTCGACGATTGCCGCACCCACTTCTCGGCGGCTTTGATATTCGGCAAAAGAGGTACTCCTTAGGCTGGTCCGGGCACGAGCGCGAGTATAGCACAGGCCCCAGGCCGGGTCCAGGCCCGAGGCATCACGTGGGATTGAGCAGCATGTGGCGGTAGCTGTCGTAGCGGCTGCGAGCGATGCGCCCGCCGGCGACGGCCGCGTGAACGCCGCAGTCCGGCTCTTGCAGGTGCTTGCAGTCGGTGAAGCGGCAATGGGCGGCCTGAGGGAATTCGACAAAGGCTCGCGTGAGATCGTCGTGCGTGACCGCGCCGAGCCCGAATTCATTGACGCCGGGGCTGTCGATGAGGAAACCATCATTCATACGGTAGAGGCGCGCGGCCGTCGTGGTCTGCCGCCCGAGGCCGTGGCGCGAGACCTCGCCGACGATCGCCTCGCCGCCCAGAGCGCGGAAGATGGAACTCTTGCCGACGCCCGAGTTTCCGGTCAGGAGCGCTCGGCGCCCGGCCAGAGCCGCGCGCAGGCCGTCGACGTTCCCACCGTGCTTGGGGTCGACCAGCACCACCCGGTACCCGATGCGCGCGTAGAGCGCCAGCAGCGCGTCGCGCACGGCCGGCTCGCCGAGGTCGGGCTTGGTGAACACCACCAGCGCCTCGATCTCATCTAAAGAGGCGAAGGCCAGCAACTGATCGAGCGTCAGCAGACGCGGCGGCGGATCGGCGAGCGCGGTCACGGTCACCAGCAGATCGACGTTGGCGGCCATGATCTTGGTTCGGCCGTCCACGCTGCGGCGCAGTAATTCAAAACGGCGCGGTGCGAGATGTTCGACCACGACGCTGCCGTCTTCGAGAAGCCGGACCTCGGCTTCGTCCCCCGGGACCGGCATGGCACGCCGGCCGCTCGCGCGTCGCAACTGCGCGAGCCGGGGAAGCTGCTCGCCCTCAAGCGACACCCACGCGGCGTTCTTTCCGACCGAAACGACCAGCGCGTGCAGTTCTTCGCTCATTCGCAAGAGAGATGCGCAGCGACGGCTAACGAACAGCCCAGCGTGTCCACCATCGTCCTCGCGGTTTCACTTCGCCCAAGCGAAGCCTGCCCGCTCGTTCAAGAAGCATTGTGCGGACCCGGTGCCCCGGTCGGTCTGGTTTCGTGCGTGCCCGACGGTACCGATCGCTTGCGCATCGAGTTCGCGCCCGACGTAACCCCGATCGAACTCTTCCTGCGCATCATCGACGTGGAACTCCATCGTTTCGGCGGGAGCCGCACGGTCGAACCCATCGGCGAACTGCCCATCGACGTCCTGGCGGCGATTGCCGCTCGTGGATTGATGACGCCGGACCTGACTGCCGGCCGCGTGCTCGAAACGTATATGGACGCACCATGAGCATGATCGCACACTTGCTCGGATACTTCGGACCAACCGACGTTTTGGACATCATCGCAACCAGCGTGCTGATCTATTACGTGCTGTTGTTGATTCGCGGCACGCGCGCCGTGCAGATTCTGATCGGCGTGCTCGTGCTCGCCGGTTTGCTCGCGATCGCGTCGCTCTTGCACCTGCGCTTGCTCGGAACGATCTTGCAATTGATCGTCGTCGGCGCGGCGGTGACGCTGCCGATCGTCTTTCAGCCCGAGCTTCGCCGCGCGCTTGAGCAGATCGGCCGCGGCGGTCTGTTGCGGCTCGGAAATGACGAAACCAATGGATTGCGTACCGAAGACTTCGCGATCGCTGCCGTCGCGAAGGCGGCGTTCGCGCTTTCGCGCAGCCGTTTGGGCGCGTTGATCGTCATCGAGCAGCAGACCGGCCTCAAAGAATTCGTCGAAAGCGGCACGGTGCTCGACGCCAAGCTCTCGGCGGAGCTGCTGATCTCGATTTTCGGGCCGCGCTCGCCGCTGCACGACGGCGCGGCAATCGTCCGCGACAACCTCATCGAAGCCGCCGGATGTTTCTTGCCCCTTGCGGAACAGTCGCTTGCCGAACGCGGACTGGGCACCCGCCATCGCGCCGCGCTCGGGTTGTCGGAGCAGACGGACGCGGTGGTCGTTATCGTCTCCGAGGAGAGCGGCGGCATTCGCGTCGCACGCGAAGGCAAGCTGACGCGCCCGATCGAGGAAGAGCCGCGTTTGGTGCACTCGCTGCTCGCCGTGACGCGCGCGCCGCGCGGACCGCGCGAACTTCGTAACGACATCGTCGCGCACGTTCGTGCGCGTCTGCTCACACACCGAGAGAAACGTGCAGATCATCCGCAGGAACTTCACACTTAAGGTTCTCGCGCTCGTGCTGGCGGTGACCGGCTGGGCGTATTTCCGCTTCGCGAATAATCCGGCGCTGGCCGCGCATTTCGATCAGCAACTCAGCGTTCCGATCGAAGCCGTCAACGTGCCGCTCGGCGAGGTCGCGCACTTCGATCAAAAGGAAGCCCTGGTCACGGTGGACGCCAAGGCGGGTGAGTCTCCGGTGAAGCCCGATCAAATCAAAGTCGTGATCGATCTCGCCGGCTACACCGCGGGCGCGACCAACGCCGGCGTGCGCGTGATCGCGCCGGATGTGACCGTGCAATCGCTGAGCCCCGCGTCGATTCCGGTGACGATCGAAGACATCGTGCAGCGTGAAGTTCCGATCGCCATTCACTACCTCGATCAGCGTCCGAGCGTGGTCGTCGGCAAGATCGTCACCGATCCCTCGAATGTGACCTTGCGCGGCGGCTCGAATGAAATCGCGCAGGTGACGGGCGTGCGTATCGACGTTCCGATTCCGCAACAGACCGGACCGACGGACGCGATGATGCGCGCGAGCGCGATCGACGCCGACGGCCGTGAAGTCAGCGGTGTCGAAGTGTCGCCGAACCTCGTGCGCGTCCAAGCATTATTCGTGCAAGGAACGGGAGGCAAGAACTGAGCCGGCTTTTTGGAACCGACGGCGTGCGCGGTGTGGCGAACGACGGCCTCGCGCCGGAGATCGCATTTGCGCTCGGGCGCGCAGCCGCGGCCGTGCTCGCGGAGTCGAGCGATCGCCATCGGCCGATCATCGTCGGCCGCGATACGCGCATCTCCGGGACGATGCTCGAAGCGGCCCTGACCGCAGGCATGACCTCGATCGGCCGAGACGTCGTCTCGATCGGCATTGTGCCGACGCCCGCCGTCGCCGTGGTGACGGTGGCAGAAGAAGCCGCGGCCGGCGCGATGATCTCCGCATCGCACAATCCGATCGAAGACAACGGCATCAAGTTTTTCGGTTCCGACGGGTTCAAGCTCTCCGACGCCATCGAGGATCGCATCGAAGAAGCCATTTCCGCGCGCGACCTGCCGCGACCGACCGGCACCGGCATCGGACAAGCGCGCGTTTCGCAGAACCTCGGAAAGCATTACTATCAGCGATTGTTCGCGGCCGTCGACGATCTACGCGGCGTGGACATCGTGGTGGATGGTGCAAACGGCGCCGCGTACGCCGTCGCGCCCTACGCGCTGCGAACGCTCGGCGCGACGGTGCACGAGATCAACTGCGCGAACGACGGTTCGCGCATCAACGTTGGATGCGGCGCCACCGATCTGCGCACGCTGCAAGCAGCCGTACGCGAACGGCATGCAGCCGGCGCGCAGCACGCACTCGGCGTCGCGTACGACGGCGATGCGGATCGCGCGCTGTTCATCGACGAAAGCGGCGCTATCGTGACCGGCGATCACGTGCTCTTCGCTCTCGGCCGCGCCTTTCATGAAAGCGGTCAACTTCCGCACGACGCGCTGGTTGCGACGGTGATGACAAACATCGGCACCGAGCGCGCGCTCGCACACCATGGCATCACGCTGCATCGCGCGGCGGTCGGCGATCGCTACGTCCTCGAAATGATGCGTGAGACCGGCTGCATGCTCGGCGGCGAGCAGTCAGGACACGTCATCGATCTCCATCGCAACACCACGGGCGACGGACCGATGACGACCATGACGTTGCTCGGTATCCTCAAGAGCAGCGGTGCGACGCTGCACGAACTGGTGCGCGAAGTGGTTTTCGCGCCGCAGGTGTTGGTCAACGTCCGCGTCGCCGATAAACGTGTGATGGAAGCACCCGCGGTGCGAGCGGCGCTCGAACGCGCGCAATCGGCGCTGGACGGAAGCGGGCGCATCCTGCTTCGGCCGTCGGGAACCGAGCCGCTGATCCGGGTCATGGTCGAGGGGGACGACCGGGCGACGATCGAACGCATCGCCGGAGCGGTCGCCGCCGCCGTGGAGGGCACCACGGTCTAAAAGAATCTCACTGGGCAGAGGAGATTGTAACGCCAAGGTAAACTAACGCCCCGTAGCTTCGGGCCATCTTGCCCAAGCTGCTGCAGAAAATCACTGAATCCGGGCGCACGCCTGGAGCGGGGGACTCCCGGAGTGGGGTGAATGGGCCGGTCGGCCCTAGGACGATCTTTCCCGTCCGAATCCGTCAACTAACCTCGTAAGTGTTGTGAAAGAGGAGCAGTTGTTTTTGCGTTTCTTGGCAACCACGGGGCTTGTTGCGGTATTGCTCGCGGGAACCGCGACCATTGCGCAGGCGGATGCGCCGCCCCATGCTCAGCCGGCCGCTGTTGCAGCGGCAAGCGCCGATAGTCCTGACGTTGCTGCGTGGACGTCGCACCTCGTGCAGACCGAACAACCGGCAGATCCCGGCCAGAAGAATGCGATCGGCCGCTTTGCCAACGGCATCTGGTCGCGCACTTCGAAGATCGCGACGAACCTCACCCACTTCGCCTTGCGCTTTCTCGGCACGCCGTACGTCTTCGGCGGGACGTCGACGACCGGGTTCGATTGCTCGGGCTACGTGCAGCACGTCTTCGCGATGCTCGGCGTCCATCTGCCGCGCACGGCCGATGCCCAGTACTATGCGGGGAAGCCCGCCGTCGGCGGCCCGCGCTCGGGCGATCTGGTCTTCTTTCAAACCTATGCCGAAGGGCCCTCGCACGTGGGCATCTACCTGGGCAACGGACAATTCGTGCATGCCTCCAGTCACGGCGTGATGGTGAGCAGCATGTCCGACTCGTATTGGGCCTCGCGCTACCTCGGCGCGAAGCGGTACGTCGCATCGCGATAGACGGCGACGACATCCTCGACCGCGCCGCCGACGAGCATCGTTCGGCGGCGTTTGCCTATCTTGCCTGGCCGTTGGCCCTCGCCGAGCGCGTCGCGCCGCGCGCCGAGGCCTCGCTCTGGTATCGTTTTCATCTCCGTCAGGCGTTCTGGTTCGGCATCGCGTGGGGTGCGGCGGCGTTCGCAGCCCTGGCGTGGCCGCTCGTTTTCGCTTTGGTGGTCGGGGCGGTCGGCCCCGTGCTCTGGATCTACTCGTTTGCCAGCGCCCTCGATCTTGCGCTCTTTGCCATATGGCTCGTGCTCGTGATTCGTTATAGTCGTCGAGCCCGCAACGGCGATCTCTTCGAGATCGGCCCGTTGCGCCGTCTGACAGGGAGCGGCACGAAGACGCCGTAAACCCGGCCGTCGCGACTCCATTGGGGTGTAGCCAAGCGGTAAGGCAGCGGACTTTGACTCCGCCATGCGTTGGTTCGAATCCAGCCACCCCAGGACCCCAGTTTTATGCCGTACAAAAACCCTCCGATTAATGACAGAATTGGGGGGTACCTTACCATCCGATATTTGACAAAATCGAGCCACTTAGCGAACGCGACCGGCAATCGCAAGGGCCAAAAACAGTTTGGCCTGCCTATTTTTTGAAGCGAGTAGTCGAGGCTGCGTCCAGGGACGTGTGTAAAATCGCCGGGTGAGATTGCGATTTACGAGTCGTCGTCTGCGCGAGCGTAGAGCGCTGCAAGCGACTCGGGATTGATGTACGCTTTCTCGGCTTGCCAATCCTCCGTTTGCTCCACG
>DAHUXH010000009.1 GCA_027307235.1 Vulcanimicrobiota bacterium
GTTGACGGTAAACTCGATGCGGCGATCGCGAAGGTGGCGGAGCTCGACGGCACGGTCGATGCCATCGGTCTCGGCGGAATCGACGTGTATCTCTACGCAGGATCGAAACGTTATGCGCTGCGCGACGGATTGCGCTTGCTCAACGCGGCGAAGATCACGCCCGTCGTCGATGGGAGCGGCTTGAAGAACACGCTCGAGCGCGAAGCCGTGCGCTTCATGCAGGAGGAGCTGCACATCGGCCTTCGCGGAATGAAGGTGCTCATGGTGAGCGCGCTCGACCGGTTCGGCATGGCGCAAGCGCTCGTCGATGCGGGTGCCGACGTGCTTTTCGGCGACTTCATCTTTGCGCTCGACAAAGACATCGCGGTGCGCGATCTCAAGACGTTTGAAGAGATGGCGGAGAGGTATCTCCCCGACGCCTGCAAGTTGCCGTTTCAATTCTTTTATCCGACGGGCAAGAAACAAGAGAAACCGCCGCAGCCGAAATACCCGCGCTACTATGCGGAGGCGGACATCATCGCCGGCGACTTCCATTTCATGCGTCAGTTCATGCCGGATCGTCTCGACGGCAAGATCGTGCTCACGAACACCGTGACGCAAACGAACATTGACGAATTACGAGATCGCGGCGTGAAGACGCTCATCACCACGACCCCGGATTTCAACGGGCGCTCGTTCGGCACCAACGTGATCGAAGCCGCGCTCTTGGCGCTGCTCGGCAAGAGGTGGGAAGACGTAACCTCGGCGGACTACGAGCGTCTGCTGCGCGAGTTGCATCTGAAACCGCGCGTCATTTCGCTGGATTGATTCTCGGCATCGGCACCGCTCCTCGATCTGGGGCAAATCAGAGGTTCCCTAGATTAGCAGCATCATCGTACTCAAGCTAGGCAGGCTCACGAGCGTTCGCGATCTTGCCGACCTGTTCGAGCGGGCACGATGTCGCCCTGTGTTCACTTGGCGAATCACTCCGATACGTCAACTGCAAGCGGGCGGCTGATGTTGAATCTGCGAAAAAGGAAAAAGCCCGATGGAATCGGGCTTTCCAATATGGTGGGCCATCCTGGGATCGAACCAGGGACCTCATGCTTATCAAGCATGCGCTCTAACCAGCTGAGCTAACGGCCCGCGCCGGTGGGAAGTATACCACACGCCGCAAGACCCCTGCACCTACATCAACTCGATCAGCTTGTGCATGAAGTCGTCGCCGCTCTTGATCTGCGCAAGCGTGAACGACTGCAGGACATCGCGTTCGCGCGCGAGTTCGGCGCGCTCGTCAGCCGCGAAGTCGAAGAGCATCTTCTCGATCGCGAGCGCGCGATCGTGCGCCGCGCGCTCCTTGTCGATTTCGTCGTCAGCAGCGGTCTTGGTAGCAGCCGCCTTGGTCTTCGCGGGTGAGCGCGTCTCGCTGCGCGCCCCCGCCGCCGTGATCCGCATCGCGCTACTCCGTGATCGTCGCGATGAACTTCTTGGTGATCTCGTTGTCCGCTTTGCGCTGCTGCAGCGAGATGTCACGCAGCGCGTTGACCTCGCGCATGTTCTCCGAGCGCTCGTCGGTCAGTTCGTCGAAGGCGTTCGATTGCAACTGCATCTGTTCGGAGTGGCGGGTTTGCTCGGCGTACATGCTGAGTTGGAACGCTTCGTCTTGTTGATTGATCCCCTGCATGGCGCCGTTCTGGATGCCGCCGGAGATACCGTTGAAGAGCGAGGGAAGGATGCTCGCTGCGATGGGAAGCCATGCCATGGAATGTTCTCCTCCGTGTTGCTTGGGTTCGCCCCTCCATCACGCGCCGAACCCCAGGCGGCTAGACCCCGGCCGTCGTTTCCGGGCGAGCGTTTGACAAGATAGTAGGCGGGGTCTACAATGGCGGAGGTTTTGGGGGCACCGGGCCTGGCTCGGGGTCCCTCCGCTATGTTTATGGGTCGTTCGCATAAGGTTGATATCGGGGGCTTGCTCTCGGGCGGCCGGCAGGTGCTGGTCGTCGACGACGGCATCCCGATCGAGTCGTTCGAAGGGATCGAGTTCCCGCACGAGGCGCTCGTTCATCTGGAGGTTCGCTTCCGGGACCAGCTCCTCGACATCGGCGGAACGGTCGACGTGCAGGCTCGGGGCGAGTGCAGCCGGTGTCTCGAAGACGTCGTCCGCGACGTCCACGTGGACCTCGACGAGCGTTTGAACCTCTCGACGGACGGCGATGCCGACCCGTTCGGCGAAAGCAACGTCGTGCACGGGGAGCGGCTGGATGTGGCGGATCTGGCGATGCAACTCGTCTACAGCGCGTTGCCGTTGGGGCTGGTATGTAAAGAAGATTGCCGCGGACTGTGTGCGGTCTGCGGAAGCAACAGAAACGCGAGCGCGTGCTCGTGCGAGAACGGAGTGACCTAGAGTGGCGAACCTAAAATGGAAAACCCCGCGCAGCAAGACGCGCAGCCGGCGTGCGGCCAACTGGAAGTTGAATCCGGTGACGTCGACGGAATGCCCGCAGTGCCACCAGCCCAAGCGCCCGCACTTCGTGTGCGGCACGTGCGGCACATATGACGGGCGCCAGGTCGTCGAGATCAAAGACGATCACGCGGGCCACGCGCACTAACCCTTGAAGCCGACCGGCGTCAAGATCGTCGCCGTCGGGCGCCATGTGCCCGAGCGCGTGATCACCAACGACGATTTCGCGCAGATTCTCGACACGTCTGACGAGTGGATCACGTCGCGTACCGGGATGAAGCGCCGCCATTGGGCGCGGGAAGACGAAGCGACGAGTGACCTCGCGGTGGTCGCCGCGCAACGCGCGCTGGAGAAGGTCGCCCTCACCCCCAACGACATCGAGTGCTACGTCGTCGCCACCGCGACGCCGGATTATCAATTTCCCGCCACCGCGTCAGTCGTCGCCGCGCGATTGGGCGCCGCGAACAAGCCGGCGTTCGACGTCGAGATCGGATGCAGCGGTTTCATCTACGGTCTGATCGTCGCGTCGAGCCTGGTGCGCGCGGGGCTCTACAAGCGCGTCATGCTGATCGGAGCTGAGACGCTGAGCAAGGTGATGGACATCACCGATCGCTCCACCGCCGTGCTGTTCGCCGACGGCGCGGGTGCGGTGATCCTCGAAGCCTCCGAAGAAGATTCGCTGCTCTCATCGGAGCTGGGTGCGGATGGGAGCCGGCCCGAATTGCTGTACGTCCCGTCCGGCGGGTCACGTAAACCGATGACCGCGCAAGGACTCGAAAATCACGAACAATATGCGAAGATGCACGGGCGCGAAGTCTTCAAGTTCGCGGTGACGAAGATGATCGACGCAACCGATATCGCGCTCAAGAAAGCCAACCTTTCCTACAAAGACATCGACTTCTTGATTCCGCATCAAGCCAACAAGCGTATCATCGACGCGGCCGCCAAGCATCTCGATCTTCCCTACGAACGTGTGCTCATCAACATTCAAGAGTATGGCAATACCTCGGCAGCGTCGATTCCGATTGCGCTCGGTGAAGCGCTCGACGCCGGCAAGATCAAGACCGGCGACGTAATCATCTTCGTCGGATTCGGCGCGGGGTTGTCGTGGGGCGCGATTGCTTGGAAGTGGGTGGCATGAGCACGAACGTGCGCGTCGGCCTTATCTTTCCGGGGCAAGGTTCGCAAAGCGTTGGCATGGGCGTCGACGTCGCGACGCACGCTCCCGCGTCGCGCGATCTTTTCGAGCGAGCCAAACGCGTTCTCGGGTATGATTTGCTCGAATTGCAGCGCAGCGGGCCGGAAGAAAAGCTGCGCGAAACGCAGTACAGCCAGCCGGCTATTTTCGCTACCAATGTTGCGCTCTACGCCGCCGTCGGCGACGTGCTGCGTCCGGTCGTCAGTGCCGGACATTCATTTGGCGAGTTTTGCAGTTTGACGGTTGCGAGCGCGATCGACTTCGAGGCGGCACTGCGCGTCGTCGACGAACGCGGGAAAGCCATGCAGATGGCGGCCGAGCGCGCACCCGGCGGCATGTCGGCCGTGCTTGGACTCGATCCCGACAAGATTCGCCAGGTCGTCGAAGCGACACGCGCCGAGACCGGAGCGCGCGTCGCGCTTGCGAATTTCAACTCGCCCACGCAGATCGTCATCAGCGGCGATATTCGCGGGGTGCAGCATGCCGGCGATCGCATGCTTGAAGCCGGCGCCAAGCGCGTCGTGCCGCTCAACGTTTCCGGAGCGTGGCATAGCGATCTCATGGATCTCGCGGTCGAGCGTTTCTCCGCCGCGGTCGAAGCGGCGCCGTTCGTTGCGCCGTCGTTCGACGTGATCAGCAACGTCGACGCACAACCGTATCGCGACGTGGCTACCATCAAGACGAACCTCGTGCAGTCCATCACCCACGAAGTGCGCTGGCACGAAACCGCGCAGCGTTTGCTCTCGTACGATCTTGATGTGATCGTCGAGTTCGGTGCGAGCGCGGTGCTCGGTCCATTGATGAAGCGCATGGACGGGGCACCCGACGTGCTGACGGTCGCCGATTTCAGCGGTGTGCAGAAGCTGGTGAACAAGCTCAAGGACGTCGTGACCGCATGATGTTCGCGGAAAAAGTCGCGCTGGTAACCGGCGCCAGTCGCGGCATCGGCCGTGCGATCGCGGTGGATTTTGCGGTGCACGGCGCCGACGTCGCGCTCGTCGGGCGTGACCGGGCAGCACTCGACGAGACCGTCGCCGAGATAACGGCGCTGGCTCCACAGGCGCGCGCTCACATCGTCTTGGGCGACGTTGCCGATGCCGCGGCGGTCGAGGCCTTTGTTGCCGAGACGATCGCGCAGTTCGGCCGCATCGACTTCGCGGTTGCAAACGCCGGGCAATCGGTGGATGCGCTGCTGCTGCGGCTCAAGCCCGAACTGCTGGATCAGCTCCTGGGCGTGAACCTGAAATCCGCATTCTACCTGGCAGGCGCCGTGGCCAAGCCGATGATGAAGCAGCGCGCGGGGTCGATCGTCTTCATGTCGAGCATCGTCGGCCTCACCGGCAATGCCGGGCAAGCCGCCTATGCGGCCGCCAAAGCGGGTCTCCTGGGGCTGACCAAGTCGCTTGCCAAGGAGTTGGGTTCGCGAAACATAAGAGTCAACGCCGTTGCGCCGGGCCTGATTGAAACGGCGATGACGGAGAAGATGCCTGATGCCGCACGCGAGTACATTTTGAAGCAGACGGCTTTAGGCCGCGCCGGACGTCCACAGGACGTGAGCGGCGTCGTGCGCTTTCTTTGTTCAGACGCTGCCGCTTACGTCACCGGTCAGACGATCGTGGTCGACGGCGGCGTCGTGATGTAGTACCGACCCCTCACCAACATAAGGATAGGAGACGCATGTCTACCACGTTCGATAAAGTCAAGAAGATCATCGTCGAGCAACTCGGCGTCGACGAGTCCGAAGTGACGACCGAAGCCTCGATCACCGACGATCTGGGCGCCGACTCACTCGACCAAGTCGAACTCGTCATGGCCTTCGAGCAAGAATTCAACATCGACATCCCTGACGAGGAAGCCGAAAAGATCAAGACGGTCGGCGACGCCGTCAAGCGCATCGACGAGTCGACGGCGAACGCCTAGATGACGCAGCCGTAGGGTGTTCGAACAACTCGCGGACCGCCTGAGCGCGGTCTTCTCGCGGCTTTCGGGACGCGGGCGTATCAGTGAAAGCGACGTCAACGAGGCGATGCGCGAAGTGCGAATCGCCCTGCTTGAGGCCGATGTTTCGCTGTCTGCGGCGAAGGCGTTCGTCAACCGCGTCAAAGATCTCGCGCTCGGCGCGGATGTGCTGGCATCGCTCACGCCGGCGCAAACCATCGTCAAAATCGTCCACGATGAATTGGTCGCGCTCCTCGGTGGTGCGACCGCGCGCCTGCACTTCTCCGACGCGCCCCCGTCGGTGATCTTGCTGGTCGGCCTTCAAGGTTCGGGTAAGACGACGCAAGCCGGAAAACTTGCGCTGCGGCTCAAAGAGCAGGGCCGGCGTTCGTTGCTGGTTGCCGCCGACGTGTATCGTCCGGCCGCGATCGCACAACTGCAGACGCTCGGCCGTCAGGTCGACACGCCGGTCTTCGAGCGGGGACAAGGTGATCCGGTCGCGATCGCGCGCGACGGCGTCGCCGAAGCGCGCCGTCTCGGTCTCTCCACGGTCATCATCGACACCGCCGGCCGCTTGCAGATCGACGATGCGCTGATGGACGAGTTGGCGCGCATCAAAGCGGAAGTCAAACCGGCTGAGATTCTGTTCGTTGCCGACGCGATGACCGGCCAAGAGGCGACCAACGTCGCCAAAGGTTTCAACGATCGCTTGGGCATCACCGGCGTGATCTTGACCAAGCTCGACGGCGACACGCGTGGCGGCGCCGCGCTCTCCATCCACAACGTCACCGGCGCGCCGATCAAATTCATCGGCGTCGGCGAGAAGCTCTCCGCGCTCGAACCGTTCCACCCCGATCGCCTTGCCTCGCGCATCCTCGGCATGGGCGACGTGATGACGCTCATCGAGCGCACGCAGAATCTCTATACCGCCGAGCAAGCCAAGTCGCTGGAAGCAAAGATGCGCACGTCGAGCTTCACGCTCGACGACTTCCTCGACCAGATGCGCCAAATGCGCAAGCTCGGTTCGATGACCGACATTCTCAAGATGATTCCGGGCGTCTCGCGGGCGTTGCCCAAAGACTTCGAGATCCCCGAAAAAGAGCTGAAAAAGATCGAGGCGATCATCTGCTCGATGACGCGCCGCGAGCGCTCGAACCCGTCGATTCTCAACGGTTCGCGCCGCAAGCGTATCGCGTTCGGGAGCGGAACTGCGGTTTCCGACGTCAACCGGCTCATCAAACAATTCGACGCCGCTGCACAAATGATGAAGCAGCTTGGCGGCGGAAAACGGCGTCCGCGGCTTCCCGCGGGGATGTTCAGATAGGAAACGGATACATACACCATGGTGAAAATCAGACTGCGCCGAATGGGCGCGAAAAAACAACCGACGTATCGCTTCGTCGTCGCCGACGTGCGCTCGCCGCGTGACGGAAAGTTCATCGAAATCCTCGGTCACTACAATCCGCGCACGGAACCGCGCACGGTGGTGGTCGACGCGGACAAGGCCAAGGAGTGGCTCGCCAAGGGCGCGCAACCCAGCCCGACCGTGCATCGCCTCTTCGCAGAACAAGGCATCGTCGAGCGCGGGCCGGTTCCCGCGACGAAACGGAAACCGAAGAGCGAAAAAGGCAGCTCATAAATGAGCTCCTTCGACGATGAGTTCGGCCTTTTCAACGAAGAGGCCGACGAAGGGGAACGGCGTTCGACACTCGGCGCGCGCAAGATCGCGTCGAACGAGACGATCATCGACGAAATCGAGCCTGAAGAACCTCGCAAGACGCGCCCGGTTCCCGAGCGTCGTTCCTCGGGCGGCATGGGCCGTCAAGGCGGCGGCGCAGGCACCCGGCGCTACCGTGAACGCGGCCCCTCGACGCAGGATCCGGTCGCGTTGCAACGCCGCGCGAGCGCGCTGCTCGAATTCCTGGCAAAGAAGCTCGTCACCAAACCCGACGAGGTGACCGTCGATTTGTTCGAGGACGACGAAGGCCAGCCGGTGATCGAGTTGATCGTGGATCCCGAAGATCTCGGGAAAGTGATCGGACGAAGCGGCCGCGTTGCGCATGCCTTGCGCACCGTCGTTCGCGCGACTGCGGAAAGCCGCATCAGCGTCGATATTCTCGATAGCGAAGAAGCTGCCGAATCTCCGGATGCCGACACCACCGACTGACGTTTTGCCGGTCGGCCGCATCGCCGGCCCGTTCGGCGTTCACGGAGAACTGAAGTGCGATCCGACCAGCGCGGGTCGCGCTCTTTTTGTCGAGGGCGCGGAGTTTCTCTGCGAACGCGCGGGAGCGCGGCAAACGATCGTCTTGCACAGCGTTCGCGAGCACCAAGGACGCTTTCTCGTGCGTATCGAGGGTGCCGGCGACCTGAACACCGCGCAGCCGTTCATCGGTGCGACCTTGCTCGCCGAGCGCGGGCGCATCGCATTGAGCGAAGGCGAGTATCTCGATCGCGACTTGGTCGGCTGCGAACTCGTGAGCAACGATGGAACGCCGTACGGACGTGTCGAGCGCGTGGAACACTACCCGTCAAGCGACATGCTGGTCGTCAAGGGGCGTCTCGTGCCGATGGTGCGCGCATTTCTGCGCGAGATCGACGTGGAACACAAACGCATCGTGGTAGACGTGCCCAAAGGCCTCCTCGACGACGAAGCTGAGGAGGCCTAAGCGCCGGGCTCTTAGGAATTTGCCGGGTGTGCGGTTGCGTACGTGTCGACTGCGGTTTCGATCGCCCGGTTCAGGTTGTCGTTCGTGCTGGTGCCGGTGTAGAGTTTCGCGCCGAAGCAGGTAAAGAGAGTGAGTGTCGCCGTCGTCTTGGGATGGCGGCCGCCTTGCTGGTCGATCCTTCCGGCTGCGATGGTCGCATCGCGGTCAGTACCGCAGATCGCATCGGCGCCCGCTCCGTCCGCTCCGATCGTCGCCGCCGTCGAGCGAATGGTGAAGTGGCGGTACAGGTATGCTGAAAGAGCGTTGGTCGCCTCGGTGAGTTGCGCCGGCGCGATACCGCTGCCGCTCATGTGTGTCACGATGACGATGCGTTTGGGCTTGATCGCCGGGGTCGGACTCGGCGTCGGAGTTGTTTTGACCGTACGCTTGAACAGCGTGAGCAGGTTGCCCAGACCGACGGCATTCGAGGCCTGCGGCGTCGGCGTCGGGGATCCCGAGACGCCCGCCTGTGCCGCTTCCAAGTCGTTGGTTCCCGAGTACGCAAGCACGGCTTGGCGGGCCACCACGGCCTCGGCCGCCGCGTCGTTCGCGCCGGTCAATTGTACGGTCTTCGAATAGAGCAACAGTCCGGTTTCGCTGCTGATGACCTGCGCGACCATCGAGACGCCATCGCCGAGCGGGGTGAGGTAGCCGGTGACATAGTAGTCCGCATGCGCTTTGCGCGCGAGCGCGAGTTGCAGTTGCGGTGTGGTCCCGCCGCCCGGAGCGGGAAGAACGTCGATGCCGCCGCTGGTTTGAAAGACGTTGACGTAGATCCCCGCGATGTCGGCGCCCGTTTTCGCGGGGAGGCCGCTGGAGCTCGTGAATGGGTAAACGATCACCGGAACGCCGGTCGCGGCGGGTGTCGCCGTCGGCGGTGAGGTCGTCTTGGCGCCTGCGCTCGGCCGCGGGCTTGGGCTTGGGCTTGGGCTTGGGGAGCCCGCCGGTGCGACGGCGAGTGTCAGGGCAAGTGCCGCGAGCGACAGATACGCAAGGGGATAACGCACGAAACTCCTTTGTCCTAAACCGACAGAGAAGTAACGTATTCGACGAGAGCCGCGTTCGTCGCTTCCGGTTTCTCGATCATGGCGAGGTGGCCCGCACCCGCGATGACGACCACCCGCCCGTTGGGAACCTTAGCGGCGACGAACTCACTATATTTGACCGGGGTGAGCGCGTCCGCTTCGCCTACGAGGGCAAGCAGCGGGACGCCGATCTCGCCCAGTTGCGCGGTGACGTCGAAGGCGTTGCATGCGGTGAGGTCGCGGATCATCTGCGCTTGGCCGACGAGCTGCATCATCGCGACGCTGGCATCGATGCGTTCGGGCGTGGGATCAGCGAAGAAGTAGCCCGCGAACGTGAGAGCGGTATTGAGAAAATCGTTACGCAACCCATCGATGAACTGCGGCGCGACGCGCAGTCGCGCGCCCGAGCCGATCAACGCGATTCCGCGCAGATACGACGGTTTGCGCACGGCAAGCGTGAGTGCGATCGCGCCGCCCATCGAACTGCCGCACAACACGATGTCATGCATGTTCTCGCTTCTGATGTCTGCGTCGACGGCGTCGGCGAATTCCTCGATGGTGCCCGGCTCGCCTGGAATCCCGTGGCCCGGCAGTTGCTGGTAGCAAGCGGATGGAAAGACGCCGCGCTGTTGTGCGAAGACATCCGGCAAACATCCGGCGCCGTGAATGAAGAGCAGATTCATGCGGCGCTCACACCGATCGGTTGCGGGTTCTTGCTGTACACGGCGCAGAGTTGACCTCCGTAGAGAAAGATGGAACCGATGATGTAAAACCAGAGCAGCAGCACGAGCGGTGCCGACAGCGCGCCGTAGATGCGCGTGAAATCAACGCGAACGACGTACTGCGCAAAGGCGTATTGCACGAGCGGCCAGGTGAGCGCGACGAAGGTGGCCCCAGGAATACCGAACGCCCACGAGAGCTTGCGATTGGGGAGAAACGCATAGAGCGCAATTGAAACGAGGAAGACCAATGCGAGAGAAATCGCGTATGCTCCCACCTGGGAGACCCAATGGCCGATCGGGATGTCGAAGGCATGACCGATGATCGAGAAGACGATCGGAAGCGCTATGGCAATCAGGAGCAGCAGCCCGATTGCCGGCAGCATGACGAGCGAGAGTGCGTA
Organism: Vulcanimicrobiota bacterium; assembly: GCA_027307235.1. GTDB lineage: Bacteria > Vulcanimicrobiota > Vulcanimicrobiia > Vulcanimicrobiales > Vulcanimicrobiaceae > DAHUXH01. Next base: position 10,433 of record DAHUXH010000009.1, read on the forward strand.
ATCGTGGACGAGCGGCCGGTTTCCGATCCCGAGGGCGCGGTTGAGCGCATAGGCGAGCGCGAGAAAGAGATTCTTTGCCGACCAGATGATGAAGGCGAAGGCGATCAGCGACGAGATGCCGCGCCCGTAGATGTACGTCTGAAGATTGGCGACCAAGAAGGCGCGGACCGGCGAAGCGAGCGTGCCGAAGATTCCGAGCACGCGCTGTTCCGCGTTGGGCAGCACGTACGACGTTGCCGTCAGGACCAGCACGACCAGCGGGAAGAGGGTGAAGAGGGCGTTGAAGGCGATCGCTTGCGCCAGGAAGCCGCAGCCGTCGCGAGAGAAACCGGCGGCGGCATCGCGCAGGCCGAGGAAGAGTCGCTTCATCTTTTGCGGTATATCGTGACGTCGTGACCATTCTCCCGGTGAGCGCGCCCGCGGTCACCGTCGCCATCGACGGGCGCGAGGTGCGCTCCTACGAACCCGCCGTGCTCATCGACGATCGCGTGGTCGCCCCGGTCGCGCCATTTGTCACCCAGCTCGCCGATCGCGTCGTCATCGACGGGAGTTGGATCATCATCGAACGAGCCGGTCGCGTGGCGCGCGTGCGCGTCGATACCGTCGATCCGCGCCGCTACGACGTCGTCTATGTCTCTTTAGCTGCCGCCCTGCGCCCGCTCGGCATCACCGTTCACTACGATCCGGGCACACGCCGCCTCACGGTCACCACGCACCCTGCGCCGCTAGTTACCACGCCGGTTCCATCTGCATCCGAGCCGCTCGAACCGCAGCCGCACGTGGTGTTCACCCCGACGCCGCAGGCATCGCCGCGCCCGGTCTACACCGGACCGCCGCAACCGCGGCGCACCCCGCTCCCCGCGATCGCGCCTACGCCGCTTTCACCGTACGGCTCGAAAGCTTCACACGGAGCCGCCTTCGGAGTACGCCGAGAATGAGCGAGAGATTGTCCATACTCGGATTGCCGTTGGTTGAAAGCATCCGATGGAGGCTCTTTGCGGGTTTGCCTGTCGCAGCCGATAGCCGCTCAAATCCGACAGTCGCATTCACGAGGTCACGCAGGACGAGGCGCGCCGTATCCGGCTCTCCGTTGAGAAAGAGCGTGACCGCTTCATCAAGGAGCGCCTTCGCGAACGCGGGGTCGCGCCTCACGCGCTCGACGACCGTGTCTGTTGATTCGCGATTCAAATCCATATCCTCACTTCCGCCTCGACTTCGAAGTTGACTTGCGCATCTTATATTCAGCCCAGAGAACTCTCGCGCGTTCGATGTCCGCTTGTTGTCGCTGCTTTGTGCCGCCGCCGAGTAAGATCACAAGCTCTTCGCCGTCCTTCGCAAAATAAATTCGATAGCCGGGTCCCCAATCGATCCGATACTCGCCAACGACGCCGATCCACTTGACGGCCGAAGTATTGTTTAATTCGAGACGCGCTCTTGCAACAGCAACCTTCGCCGCCGCATGGGCGGGAAGATCGTCAAACCAAGCTTTGTAAGGCCTTGATCCGTCCTCCCGAACATATTCGATAACGGCTAAAGCCATCTCGTTAACAGTAACATATACGTTACCGGTGGGTCAAACACGGGCCTGTAGCTGACGCACGACGCTCCACGTCATCGCGCCTACATTTCGGGCTGTTGCAATGGGATCGATGGGTTTCGGCGGGAGATGGCGGTGAGGTCTTCGGTTCCTAGTCCGTTTGTGATACAGGTGTCGAGCGAACGCGCGATGGCATCGATGACGGGGAGCGGCGCGTGCGCATAAGCTTGCATCAGGCGTGCGTCTTTGCGCGCCATCGAGAGTGTCCACGTCACCGTGTCGTCGCCGACGGCCATGCGTTTTCCGCGTCCGTCGATTTGGCCAGCGGGTGAGAAGAACGAAAACAGTTCGTAGGCGTCTTCGCGCGAGACTCCGCCCGCCTCGCCGATGCGAAACATGTCGTCGAGACCGCCGACGACCGCCAGGATCATCGCGTTCCCCATCAGTTTATAGATCGCCGCGAGGTCGATGCGCTCACCGAAATAGCGCAGTTCGCCGGTCATAGCGTCGAGGTGTTCGCTTGCGCGCGTGAAGGCGTCGTGCGCACCCGAGCACATCATCACGCCGGTCGCGTCGTAGGTGTTGGGTGGTCCCATGAAGACCGGCGCATGCAGAAATGCGCGGTGTGCTTGCGCGAGCAGATCATGACGCGCCCGCACGCCTTCGGGTGAGACCGTCGTGTGATCGATCACGATGGCATCGCTGCCGATTCCCGGCAGCGCGGCGGCAAGCGTCGCGTCGACGGCCGCATCGTCGGAGAGACACAACTGCACGTAGTCCGCGCCGCGTGCGGCCTGCGCCGGATCGTCGAATGCGCGTGCGCCGACCGATTCGAGCGCTTTCGCTTTCTCGAACGAGCGATTCCATACGTGGACGTCGAGCCCGCGCCCGCGCATCGCGGTGACAAAGCCTGTGCCGAGCATGCCGGCCCCATAGAAAGCAACAGTCGTCATTCGGTCAGGTGTCCTCAGGTAATGGCGTGCTTTGCGCGACGAGATCGCTTGCGAGCACGAATTGAATACCCTCTGCACGCAATTCGGGAATCAGCAAACGCACCGCTTCGAGCGTTGTCGGCCGGGGATGGCCGATGGCGATCGCTGACCCGGTGCGCTTGGCGATCGCGGCTGCTTCCCGCAACTGCTGCTCGCTATACGCGACGTCGGCTTTGTTGTCGAGAAACACGTCGCGCGATGCCGTCGGAATACCGGCATCCAATGCACTCTGCGCGCCGACCGTTGCCGCGTTCGTGCGTGAGTCGATGAAGAAGAGGTGATGTTTGGCGAGCACACCGACCACGTCGCGCATGATGCGCGCATCGGCGGTGGCCGCGCTGCCTTCGTGATTGTTGACGCCGGCTGCGAGCGGAACTTGCGCGATATCGGTCTCGGTCTGCGCGATGACGTCGGCATCGCTCATCGCGGTCGTGATCTCGCCCGGCCCGGGATAGATGTGCGAAAGCGGCTCCATCGGCAGGTGGAGCATCACGCCCTTTCCGGCTGCGGAGGCTTCGCGCGCGATCAGCGCGGTGTAATGAACGCTCGGCAGCACGGACATGGTCAGCGGAATGTCGAGCGCGATGAAACCGCGTTCGGTGTCGAGCCACTGTCCGCAATCGTCGACGATGATCGCGAGTCTCGGGCCGGTGGGATTCGCCGACGGTGATGCCGATGGCGCTGGTGCGATGGTGGCGCTTGCCGTCGGTTCGGCCGGCGGCGTCTGCGTCGGCTCGGGAACGGACGTTTGCGCCGTGACGGGCTGCTCGTGCGGGACCCGTGCAAGGTGTTGTGAACGCTGCGCCGGTCGCAGCAGCCAATAGCCGGCCACCGCCGCGAGCAGCACGAGCGGAAGCAGCGGAAGCCAGTTGCTCCGAGGTGTGCGTTTACCCGATTTCGAGTTTTTCGCCACGTATGTTCACCGGATAATGGAATCGAGCTCGCCGGGGATCTCCCGGCGAGCTCGATACTCCAACGGCATCCGACCTTACTGCAAGGCCGCGGTGGCGTTTTGAACGGCGGTGAGCATCCGTTCGGCGGCCTTTTGCGCGAGCGCGCGATTATTGCCGGCGAACGTGATCTCCGGGAAGCTCGTGAAGAGGCGGTCGATCGTGTGGTAGTACTTGTTCTCGAGCAGGCCATCGGGCATGTAGAAGGCATCGCGCGAGGACTGAATCTTGGACGCGAGCGACTGCATCGTCGTCACGTCGCCGGACGCTTCGGCTTGCTGCATCGCGACGTCGGTTGCATGCGCGGCCGTCTTGTAGGCGACGAGTGCATCCTGAAGGTCGTTGAGATTCGCCTTGCCGCCGCTCATTTGGAACGTCAGCAGTTGAATCGGCATGATGTCCTTGAGCAGTTGCGACGGGACTTCTTCGATGCGAAACGGATCAACCGTGGCGCTTGCGGCGCGCATCGCTTGAATGCCGGTGACTTGCGCCGTGATCACGGCTTGACGCATGCCGGGGTCATACGTGCGCAGGCCGTCGATGTTGTCTTCGGCGGTGTGGTGCGCCCCGAATGGGCCGTAGTAGCCGTTGGACGAACTCGGAATGCCGAGCATGTAGGCGAAGTTCTGATGATCGGAACCGCCGCCCATCGGGTTGAGGAGCGGGCGCAGGCGCTGATCCCGGAACCCGAGCATCTTCCCGTCCAATCCGGGAACGACGTCGGCGATTTGCTTCATGAACGCAAAGAGTCCGGGCGATGCGCTCACCACGAACGGATCACCGGTCGTGAGCTGGTCGGTGTTGATGTACTGGAACAGTTGCTTGCGCAAGCCGTCGCCGTGCTGGTAGATGTATGCAGCCGAGCCGAAGAGCCCGAGTTCATGCCCGTCCCACGATGCGAATTCGATCGTGCGTTTCGGCTTCCAGCCGCGCTGCGCGAGGGCGTGGAAGGCATCGGCATCTTGCAGCAGCACCGTCGTGCCGCTTCCGGGGTCAACCGCGCCGAACGTCATCGCGTCGCGGTGGCTGCCGATCATCACGACTGAGTCGGGTTGCGTGCTTCCCTTCATCTCGCCGAGGACGACCCAGATCGTCTTGAGCTTACGCTCGAATTGCACGTGGACGTGCGCACGTTCATTTCCGCCGACATGCTGGACGAATTCGAACATGGGATGCCACGATTGCGGAACGACCCACCCGGTCATTCCCGAGAGCAACGTGCGCGCCACGTTGGCGGTGATGCTCAATTCCGGGATGGTCGCATGCGGAATCTCATTGAAGCCCAAATGCGGAACGCCCGGAAGCGGGGCTTTGCCCGGCAGCGTCGGATCGCCCGGCGCACCGGACAGGAATCCGCGCGGCGCGGGGCCGCCCATGCGTTCGGCCATGTTGGGATTCTTGAAGTTGCCGTCGGGCCACATCTCGCCGGCGCCGTAGCTGGACGTTGCCGGATCGCTGAATTCGAGAATGGCGGCCGCGCCGCGCTTGCGCAGTTCGTTATACGAGTTGAAGGTCGGGTCGAAGAGGGCGCCCAGACCGCCACGGCCGGGAGCGCCAAGGCGAATCACAACGATCGCGCCGCGCAAGCTCACGTGGCGTGCGTCGAGTTCCGTCAGATCCTCTTTGCTCGCGGCATTGACGTAGACGACGGGGCCGGTCACGTCGCCGTCGCCCGAGTTCTCCATGAACGCCGGCCCCGCCATCTCTTCCCACTTGGTGTGATGGCCCGGGGTGCCTTCGAGCAAATCGATGACCTGGTGGCGCGGCGAGACCAGTTCCAGGCTCTGCTGGAGCGGCCCGGTGAAGCCGACTTGATACTCCTGGATGTGCGCCGTGAAGCCGTCCTTCTGCAGACGCTGCTCGACGTAGAGCGCCGTGGCATGGTCGGCGGCGGAGCCGGCGCGGTGCGGAACCGACGAGATATGGCGCTCGATGTCCATCGCGTTTGCCGCGCTGGGAACAGCCATCAGGGCCTTTTCGAATTGGAACTCTTTGGCGACGTCGGGACCGGCGGCCCAGCCGACCAACGCCTTATCCGACGCTGCGGCCGGGGACGCTGCGGCTCCGGCGCCGGTAAACGACGCAAGGAGCGATGCCGCACAGCAACATGCGACGAAAACGCGTGCGAAAGAAGGCACGAAGAACCTCCACGAAAGCTAGTTCCGTGAACGTTTATACGTGCCGAACGCGGCTCCCCCCGCCGCGGAGCCGGGAGCGGAACTCTCTTGCCGGTCGCGGTGTCGTACAGTCACAACGCACAGGGAGTTCCAAGCAGTGATCACCAGGATATGGCGGGGCTGGACCTCGCCGGAGAACGCCGACGCCTACCAGGACGTTCTCCTCAACGAGATATTTCCGGGAATCGCCTCCAAGGCGATCCCCGGTTATCGCGGCATCTCGCTCGTCCGTCGCGAGGCCGGCTCTGAGGTCGAATTCATGACCATCATGTGGTTCGACACGATCGGCGACGTCGTGGCTTTCGCGGGCGAGGACTACGAACACGCGGTGGTGCCGCCGAAGCCGCGCACGCTACTCGCGCGATTCGACGCGACGTCACAGCACTACGAAACGATCGTGCCGCCACCCACGCTGCGCGGGGGCACAGCTTCTTAGGCCTTGTAGAGTGCCGGGAAGGCCTCGTGAAGCCGTTCGATTTTCGGAACGTCGTTGTAGACGATGTACTCGTTGTCGGGGTTCTTTTTCATGAAGTCTTGGTGGTAGTCTTCAGCCGGGTAGAAGGCCCTGAGGGATTCGAGCTTCGTAACCGCCGGAGCCGAGTACACGTGCCGCCGGTCGAGCTGAGCGATATAGGTCATGGCCTCGCTGCGCTGTGCGTTGCTCGTGTAATAGATCTCCGAGCGGTACTGCGAGCCGTGGTCAGGGCCTTGGAAATTCAACTCGGTCGGATCGTGCGCGACGAGAAAATAGACGTCCAGAAGCTTCTTGAACGAGATGACCGACGGATCGAAGGTGACGTCGACGGATTCGGCGTGGCCGGTCATGCCGGTGCTTACCATCTCGTAGTGCGCCGTCGATGCGGCGCCGCCGGAATATCCGGCGACCACATGCGTGACGCCTTTGACGTGTTCGAAGACGCCCTGCATGCCCCAAAAGCATCCGCCGGCGAGGACCACATGCTCGGTCTGGGCCGCAGCCGGCGCCGAAAACGCGGCAAGCAAAGCGAGAAGAGAGAAAAATGCTTTCATCACAACGCTAGAACGCTTCGGAAGCCGAATCGGTTTTGCCCGCTCGGGTAGCAGTACTTATTTCGCGTTCAGCCAGCCGCGCATCTCGCCGATCTCACGCTGCTGCGCCGCGATGATGCGTTGCGCCAGGGCCTTGGCCCTCGCGTCGTGTCCGTATTTCAGTTCGGCATTGGCCATGTCGATCGCGGCCTGATGATGCGGGATCATCATCCGCAGAAAGTCGCTGTCCGTGTTGCCCGACATGCGCATCGAGGACATGCTCCGATGCATCGGCATCATGGACTGGACGAGCGCGCGGTCGCCCGGCGTCACGGCGCTTGACATCATGCTTTGCATGCCTGGACAGGCTCCGTAGTTCATCATGCCGCCATGCATCGGCGACATCATCTGCGCCCCAGCCGGTATCGCACCCGCGAACGCCAGCGCAAGTAAGAGTTTCAAGAAAGTCATCCGAAAAATTTCCTCCGGTCCGATTGTGCGCTTTCACCTGTGAAGTTCTCGTGAAGAGGCAAAAACGGAAGGAATAATCCAGCGTCATGTGAAGCGCGCACAAGCGGGTTCGGGAGTAATAGAGTCGCTCGGCGATTATGATAAACATACGTGCTTGCGATGCCGCGCGGTATGCCGTTTCCAAAGCTGGGAAGCGCCCGGTAGGCGTTGAGAAAAATCCCGCTCGATGATCGATTCGGCCCGCTTTCTTTCCGTTTCGGACTTTACGCAAGCGATCGACCACGCGCCCGATGCCATCGGCATCATCGATGCCAAGGTCGGCGGGAGCATGCTCGATCGGCGCTTTGTCTACGTGAACAAGGCATTCGAGCGCTTATATGATTGCACGCGCGATGAGGTGATCGGCAAGACCGATCTTGAGTTCTTTCGGACGCGCGCCACGAGTCAGGAGTTCGCGCGAAACAACGCGGCGTTCAGTCGCGGCGACCCATTTCGCTATACACGGCTGCTGCGCCGCGCGTATGGGAACCACTGGCTCGAAGTCATGTTCCAACCTGTGCCGCTCGGCGATGCGGAGGTGCGGCGCTGGGTCTTCATTTCGCGCGACATCACGGCCACGCGCGCGACCGAAGCGCGCGAGGCGCAACTGATCTCGGCCGTCGAGCGGGCTAGCGACGCGATCGTCATCTATGCGGTTGACCGCACCGATTGGCGCTTCGAATACGTCAATCAGGCATTCTTGAAATTGACGGGTTTCGGCCGCGACGAGATCATCGGACGCCCGGCCGAGCAACTGCTCGCGGACACACAGAGCGACGAATCGCGCGAGCGCTACCGCGCCGCGGTGCTGCGTGGGCAGACGGTTCGCCGGGAGGTGGAGATCCGGTGCAGCGACGGCCAAACGGTGGTGGTCGAATTCAACACCAAACCGCTTGTTGACGAATCGAGCGGAATCGTGATGTCCGCCGTGTCGATTCTTCGCGACATCACCGAGCAAAAGCAAGTCACCGCGATGTTGGCGCACGATGCAGAGCACGACGCACTGACCGGCATGTATAACCGGCGTCATTTTGAAAAAGCGCTCTCCGACTGCATCGCGACCCGTCGCCCCGATGATGAACACGCCGTGCTCTTCATCGATCTCGACGGATTCAAAGTGATCAACGATACCTTGGGGCACGATGGCGGCGATCGCGCGCTCTGCGCTGCCGCGACCGCGTTCGAGAGCTGCATTCTCGGCAGCGACGTGTTCGCGCGCTGGGGCGGCGATGAGTTCGTCGCCCTGCTCTACCATTGCAATCGTCAGAACGCCGAGCACATCGGTCGCCGGATGATCGAAGCGCTTGCGCACACCGATTACGGCAGCATCATCGGTGCCGGCGTCGGCGTCTCGGCCCTCAACGGTTTCGACATGACCGAGGTGATTCGGCGCGCGGATCAAGCGTGTTATGCGGCCAAGAAGGTCGGCCGCAACAACATCTACATCGCGCGCACGCGCTAGGCTCCTAGTTCCGAGGACTTACAATTCGAACGCGCCGGCGAGCAGTTCGTAAGAACGAACGCGCGAGGCCTCATCCGGGGTGATCGTCAAGATCATCACTTCGTCGGCGCCGTGCAGGTCGGCCAGACGTTCGATCTGCGCGCGGGCCGCGGGCGCGTCGCCGACCACCAGCCGGCGGCGATTGTGCACGACTTCCCCGCGTTCTTGCGGTGTGTATCGATACGTGCGGGCTTCGGCCAGCGACGGTATGGGCAGATCGATGCGCCGTGCGATGCGATGGCGCAGAAGATCCATGGCAGCGGCGAGCTCCTCGGCTTGCGTTCTGGTGTCGGCGACGATCGCGGCGAGTGTCAGGATCACGCGCGGCTGCGGACAACGGCCGGAGGCCATGTAGTTCCGCTGATACCGATACGTGATCTCGGGGGCATCGCCGCCGATGAAATGCGCGTACGCGTATGGAAGGCCGAGTTCCGCCGCGAGCGCCGCACCGTAGTCGGAGGAACCCAATATCCAGATGGGTGGAGCAGCGCTGCCCTGGGGCATCGCATGGAGCGCCGCGAGTTCGTGCTGCGTGGGCAGCGAGTCGTCGAGAAAACCGATCAGATCGCGCACCTGTTGCGGGAAGGCCTCGACGTCGCGCGAGCCGAGCGCCGTGCCGAGCAGACGCGAGCCGCCCGGAGCGCGTCCAACCCCGATGTCGATCCGTCCGGGCGAAAGCGTCTCGAGCAGACGGAACTGCTCGGCCACTTTGAATGCACTGTAATGCGGCAGAAGCACGCCGCCGCTGCCGATGCGGATGCGGGCTGTTTCCGCAGCCAGACGTGCAATCATGATCTCGGGGGCGGGATTGGCCAGCGCGCGCATGGCGTGATGCTCGGCCACCCAATAGCGGGTGTAGCCGAGCACGTCGGCGCGTCGTGCCAATGCGATCGTCGCGGAGATGGCGTCACGCGCGGTGCGGCCCGAAAGAACCGGCGATTGGTCGAGGATGCTGAGCGCGAGCGGCACGTGGCCTGTTGCGCGGCGCCGGGCGCTTGCTCCTCGTCGCGAGCCAGGCAGGCCATCGAAGCAAGCGTTCGGAATGTTGCACGCCGAGGAGAGCAACGTGTTGCCGTCTGTGCGGATAGTGCGCGTCGGCGGAGCCGACGCGGAGAACCAGCTCCTGGCGACACTCTTGCGCGGAGCCGGTCTCCCCGACCCGGATTGTCTGCCGTACCCGATCGCACTCGAGCGAATCGCCGCGCGAGCGGCTGACGTCATACTGCTCGACGTGATGCTGACCAATGTCGAGATCTTCCAAGTCCTACGTTCGGCGGCTCCCTCACAGAACGCGCCGGGCATTCCCGTGATCGTCACGGGACCGCCCAGCGCCGCCGAACGCCTGAACGCATGCTTGCAGCACGGCGCGCAAGACTTCATTGCCGAGCGGTTCGACGAGCGCACGCCGCTGCTGGTCGCGCAGCGCGTGAAGCTCTGCGTCGAGCGAGCCCGGCCCGACGCCGATCGCCGTGCGAAAGACGCCGACGCGACCGAAGTTCTGCGCGTGCACACGGATGCGTCCAACCGCTTCGTGCCGCGCGAATTTCTGGAGCACCTTCAGCGCAAATCGCTCGCAGACGTGCGGCTCGGCGATCACGTGAAGCGCTCGATGACGGTGTTCTTCAGTGATATTCGCGACTTCACCGCGCTTTCGGAACAGATGACGCCGGAACAGAACTTCAATTTTCTCAACTCCTACTTAAAGCAGGTCAATCCCATCATCCGGCGCCGCAACGGATTCATCGACAAGTACATCGGCGATGCGATCATGGCGCTCTTTCCACGCTCGCCGTTCGACGCGCTCGGTGCCTCGGTGGAGTTGCTGCATCAGGTGGTGAAGTACAACAGGGGGCGGCGCGCCGCCGGGTATGTGCCGATTCGCATCGGCATCGGCTTGCATGTCGGTGATCTCATCTTGGGGACGATCGGAGAAGAAGAACGCATGCAGACGACGGTGATTTCGGATGCGGTGAACCTGGCCTCGCGCATCGAGGGGATGACCAAGACGTTTCGCGTGCCGCTGTTGGTGAGCGGCGACGTCGTCGCGGGCTTGCCGCCGGGGCATGGCTTCAAGTTACGGCACCTGAGCGGCGTAAAGGCCAAGGGAAAGAAGAAGAGCATCGAGATCTTTGAGTGCTACGACAACGATCCCGAGGACCTCATGCAGCATAAGAATGAAACAGCCGAGCTGTTCGAGCGCGGCATGGTCGAGTTTCGCAAAGGCTTGTTCCTGACCGCCGGCGATATATTTGCGCGTATTGCGCAGCGCCACGACGGCGATACGGTGGCCGCGCATTATCGCGATAGCTGCACGCTCACGGCTGTGAGCGCGCGCCGCGGCGGGCTGGACACATGAGCCAGCCGCGAGCGCAGCGTGACGCGAGTGCGGTCGCGTTAGCCGGGCTACGTATCGCGGTCGGCCTGCTGTTTCTGCTCTTCGCGCAATACAAGGTGTTCGGAACGCAGTTCACGCTGGGCGGCGGATTTCAAATGTGGATGCACCGCTTCATCGATCAAGGCGGCGCGTATCCGTTCATGATTCCAGTGCTGCGCGACGTGGTCTTGCCGCACGCGACCCCCATCGCGTTCTTGGCCGCGTACGGGGAACTTGCCATCGGTCTCGCGCTGACGTTCGGCGTTCTCGTGCGCGCGGCCAGCATCGGCGGGATCGTGTACATGCTCACGCTGTTGTTCTCGGCCAACTATCCCGGTGCGAGCGCACCGCTTTGGGAGTACTTCGGAGCTTCGCTCGAACACCTGGTCTTCGCGCTCTGTTTTCTCGCGTTCGCATACGCCAATCCCGACCGCCTGTTCTCGGTTCGCCGCCTCATATCGCGCGCACGCTGACCTGCGGGAGCAAACGCTCGACGTCGCCGGAGTGGCAGAGCTGCGTGCCGCGCACCATAGCGGTCGCAGCCCCGGCGGCCGTGCCCAAACGCAACCCTTCGGTGAAATCGGCCTCCTCGTCCAATGCAATCGCGAGGCCGGCGACCATCGAGTCGCCCGAGCCGACAGTGCTGCGCGCGACAACCGGCGGCGGAACGGCTTTCCAGGCTCCGCTCGGGCCGACGCCGACGGCGCCGTCGGCTCCTTGAGAGATCACCACGTGTTCCGCGCCCCTGCGGCGCAGTTCATGGGCGGCTCGCAGCGCGTCGTCATCGTTCTCGATGGCGCAGCCAAGAGCGTCGCGCGCTTCTTCGACGCTCGGTTTGATCAGCGCCGGTTTTGCGCGCAACGCGCCTGCCAGAGCAGCGCCCGACGTGTCGACGATCGATCGAATGCCGCGCGCGCGCAACCATTCGACGATATCCTCGTAGGTGTTCTCACCGAGCCCCGGCGGGAGGCTGCCGCCCAGCACCACGACGCCGCCGCGCGGCGCCTGTTCGAGATGCACGAGCAGATCGGCCAGCCGCGCCTGCTCAACGCGCGCACCGGGCAGATAGAAGCGACTGCGACGTCCGCTGGTGTTTTCGAAGAGCATGATATTCAGCCGCGTCATCTCCTCGACGTCGTCAAACGCGTGGAGAACGTCCTCGTCGTCGAGCCGCGCGCGAATCATCGCTCCGGTTACGCCGCCGACGAAGCCCAACGCGATGGTCTTCTTTCCCAGGCGGTGCATGACGCGGCTTGCGTTGAGACCCTTGCCGCCGGCATCGAGCGAATCGAATCGGCAGCGGTTGACCGCGCCCAGCGTCAGTTCATCGATGGCGATAGCCTCATCGACAGCGGGGTTGAGGGTGACGGTCACGATCGCGCGACTCGATCGCGCCGGAATGCCGACGTGCATAGCTCCACGATAGCAACCAGCCGTGAAGAATTCGAGAACAATCGAACACTCCGCCGCAGGCAAGCTCAGAGTTGACGTGGTACCCAGCATGATGCGAGTCGTGTTTTTCGGCACTCGCGGATACATCGAAGAATCGAGCAGACTCCATCGCCGGCACTCGGCGTGCATGCTGATCAGTCACGGCAAACGTCTGCTGCTCGATGCCGGTCAGACCTGGAAGGGCAAGCTGCGCACGCTCGCGCCCGACTGGATTGCAATCACGCACGCGCACCCCGATCATGCGTTCGCGCTCGAAGAGGGAACCGACGTACCGGTGTATGTTTCCGAGGAGAGCCGCGCGTTACTGGCGCGCTTTCCGGTTCGCCGGTTTCGCGTCTTCGACGACGGTGACGAACTGCGGCTGGGGCCGTTTCGCGTTCGGCCATACGATGTCGTGCATTCGATTCGCGCGCCCGCCGTCGGCTTTCGCGTGACCGCAGATCGCACGACGGTCGTCTATAATCCCGACATCATCTCGATCATTGACGAAGATCGCGTGCTGACCGGCGTCGACGTCTTCATCGGCGACGGCGCGTCGCTCACGCGTCCCATCGTGCGCAGGCGCGGCACGGCATTGTTCGGTCATACGACGGTTCGCGCGCAGTTGAACTGGTGCAAACGCCACCAGATTCATCGCGCCTACATCGTCCACTGCGGGAAGCAACTGGTCACCATGAAACCGGCTGAGCTGCAACGCCGCGTTGACGAACTGGCCGGTTCGACGATACGAGCGATTGTCGCGCGCGACGGCCTGGACGTCGAGCTCTAAGCCCAGACGATGCGGGCCGGATGGCGTCCGTGGGAGGGCGGTTCTTCGTCGGGAAACCCGACGATCACGGGGAAGACGGGAACGAATTCCTTCGGAATTCCAATCTCCAATTTGGTCTCCTCGAGCGCCAACCAGGGCCGCGCGAAGCCGATGGGACACGTGCCGTAACCGGCGGCGAATGCGGCCAGCATCAAATTCTGCGCAGCCAAACAGCAATCTTCAGCAGCTTGCTGATCGTGCGACGTGGCGCAAAGAACGACCAAGACAGGCGCGCCGTAGAAGATGTTCATGTCTTCGCCGAGCAGATGTCTTGCCTGCGAAGAGACGCCGTTGGACGTCGCCAGCAGATGCGCTTTTGCTCGATCAGAATAGGTTTGCAATCGATCCGCGCCTGAAATGACGACGAATCCCCAGGGCTGGAGATTCATCGCGCTCGGTGCCTGGATGGCCGCTCCGATCAACTGCTCGATTGATGCTCGGTCCATCGGCTCGCTGGTATAGCGGCGTATCGCACGGCGCCCATGGATGGCATCCTGCACGTACTTCCATTCGGTCGACCGGTGAGGTATGCGAGATTCCATAGCCGCGCCCTCCGGAGGCTACGCCAATTCTAGACCCAACCTGAGAACCTCCGCGGAAGGTGCCGGGAATAACGAAGGCTCCGAACGAGCGGCCGGTGTTGACGGCTGATGACCGACGTGTGGCAGATGTTCTCAGTCTTGGCCGAGGCTCGCAAGCGTCGCGAGATCGACCCAACGCTGACCGTGCTGAGAGAATGCGCGGCGGAGGCAGGCGATCAGGTCGCTGACCGGTACGTAAAGGCCCGTATTGGCGCCATGTTGGGCCTGTTCGAGACGCTCTCGCCGCTCATCGATGAGTTCGTGAGCATTCCGGTCGCCACCGTACGCGGCATCGTTGGCTTGCGCGGGCGTCTGCAATCGCTCTTGAAGCGCAACGCCAAGTGAACCGATTGAGAGCGGCGCTCTCGTTTCGCGGTGAGATGAGCCGGCTCGGCTATATCGCGATAGCGTGCGTCGGCGTCGTGATGAAGCATGTACTGGACGTGTCCATCGCTGCTGCATTCCATCGGCACTGGGATGTCGCGAGTTATCTCATACCCGTCGGCGTGCCCGCAATGGCGGGTCACTTGAGGTTCAACGATATGCGCTTCTTGGCGGTCATGCTCTGCGGTTCGCTGGCGTTTGCATGGGTGGGTTTGGCGATCACCGCCAGGCGCTTTCGCACCGGGTCATGGGCGCGGAAACAATATCGGGGCGACTCGCACCGCCGTATGCGGTCACGACGTCCGTGGACATTGCCGCTCCTCCTGAGGTCGTCTGCGCAATGTCGTGAGATTCCCCGACTTGCCGCCACCGACTGAACTGCCGTTTCCCGTAGGCATCGCCACCTCCACAACTATCTGGTCTCGCGGCACGGCGAATTTATTTTACAGCGGCTTCCGAACGGCGGAACGCGTCTGATCGGGACGACCTGGTATCAGCATCACCTTTGGCCGGCCGGGTATTGGAAGCTCTGGTCGGACACCATCATCCACGATATCCACCTGCGCGTCCTCGATCACATCAAGCATCTCTCAGAAAGCGCGACTCCGCGACGACGTGCTTGACATGAATATTCGAATATCATAATGTAGCCTGTGTGCTGCGCCATTTTAAAGCCGAATTTTTCAAAACCCTAGGCCACCCCACGCGGATTCGCATCCTCGACGCGTTGCGCGATGGGGAGTTGACCGTGGGCGATCTGCAACAACGGCTTAAAGCTGAGCAGTCGGCGGTGTCGCAACACTTGGCGGCACTGCGTTCCCGCGATTTCGTGCATGCGCGGCGCGTTGGTACGTCAGTTTGGTACTCGGTGGCCGACGCGGCGATTTGGGAGTTGCTCGATATCGCACGAGATATCTACGAACGGCAGCTCAGCTCCAACCGCGCGATGTTTGAAGCCTTGCAGTAGTGGCGGCGTTTCCAGAATTACGCGTCGAGTTCGGGCCCACGCTTCTGGCAGCGCCGTTTTTCGCGCTGCTGGCGCTCGTTGCTCCGGCGGTCATTCTTTCCGTTCTCCGCCGGGAGCGTATCGGGCATCTGCCGCTGCTTGTCGTTTTCGTGCTCAGTATGGCGGCGGTGCTGCTCGCGCAAAGCGTGGCCGCGTTTGCATTGGCCTGGGAGGCGATGACACTCGCATCCGCGTTCCTGGTTGGGACGTACCACGAGCGGCGCGCCGTGCGGCGGGCCCTATTCTCGTATCTGCTGGTTGGACATATCGGAGCCGCATGTATCATCACGTCGCTGGCTCTGCTCGGTGCGCACGCGCACAGCTATCGCTTCGCGGATATTGCTCGCGCTGCGTCGTCGCTGCCCGCCGATCTTCGGGTCGCGGCCGTGGTGCTCGGCCTGGTGGGCTTCGGCTCGAAAGCCGGTGCGTTGCCCCTTCAGTTTTGGCTGCCGCGCGCGCACCCGGCTGCCCCGGCCTCGGCGTCGGCGTTGCTTTCCGGCGTCATGTTGAACATCGCTGTCTACGGTTTGCTGCTGCAATGTCTTTTGTTTGCAGCGCCACTCACAATACCGCTCGCACTCACCATCCTGATCGTCGGCATGATCACGTCGCTGACCGGCGGTCTGTTTGCCGCGGTTGAAACTGATCTCAAACGGCTGCTCGCCTACAGTTCCATTGAAAACATCGGAATCGTTGTCAGCGTCCTCGGATTCGCGGCGCTTTCCATGGCTTGCGGTATGCCGCGCCTTGCGGCGCTCGCGGTGCTGGCGCTGCTCTTTCACGCGATCGCGCACGGAGTATTCAAGAGCCTGCTGTTCTTGGCGGCGGGTGACGTGCTGGATGCCGCACACACCAGCGATTTGGAACACTTGGGAGGGCTACTGCAGGCATTCCGTTTCGGTGCTCCGGCATTCTTTGTCGGCTGTTTGGCAGCCGCGGCATTGCCTCCGCTCAGCGGTTTTGCGGCGGAGTGGCTGATCTTTCAGGCGTTTCTGCACGGATTGGCCACGGCATCGCTGTTGCTGCAAATGACGAGTGTGCTTGCAATCGCGTGTCTCGCAACGGCAAGCGGCATGGCCTCGATCGCGTTTATCAAAGCATTCGGAGTCGGCCTGCTCGGTGCGCCGCGATCCACCCACCCACGTGCACCCCAACGATTCAACGTGGCCGCTGTCGCACCGGCGTGGCTCGCCGTTGTGACGCTTGCCCTCGGCCTAGCCCCGGCGCTGGCGCTGCGCCCGCTTCTCGCCTTGGCGACTACGATCATACCTTCTGCGGGAATGGGGATGCCCGATGTGCCGCCGGTGCCGGTGTGGATTGCGGCTTTGCCGGTCGCCGGTGCGATCGGTGCCCTGCTGCTCGCGCGAAGACGCGGTGTTCGGTCGGTAGAAACCTGGACGTGTGGTTCGCCGGCGACCGCGCGTTCGCAATACACGGCGACGGCCTTTTCCAATCCAGTGCGGATCCTTCTTGGCGCTCTAACGCACTCGTTCATCGATGATGCGGCACGCAACGTGGCGGCGGTCGTGCAGCGACTCGCGCGGCGCGCGCGTATTCTTCAAGCCGGACATGTGCGCGTGTATCTGGCGTACATGCTGGTGACACTGGTCGCGGTTCTGGTGATCGCGCGATGACCGCGGTGCAGGTTGCGATTCTCATCGTGTTGGCACCGCTGCTGCAAGGATCGATGCACTCGCTGCGCGCGCGGCTCAGCGGGCGACCCGGACCGCCGGTGTTACAGCCGTATCGTCAACTTCGGAAACTCGCATCGAAAGAAGCGGTCGTCGCATCGAACGCGTCCGCGCTGGTGTCCGCGGCCCCGGGCATCGCAATCGGCGTTTCGCTGACGCTTGCGCTGCTCGTCCCGCCGCTGATTCATCGCGACGCTGCGGTTGTGGACGTGGTGGCGCTTGCGCTGACCATTGCGCTCGGACGCTTTATGCTCGTCCTCGCGTCGCTCGATACCCGTTCCAGTTTCGCCGGAATGGCTGCGAGCCGTGAGATGCTTTTCGCGGGACTGACTGAAGCGCCGCTCATCCTCGCACTGGCCGCCACGACCCTCGTTCACGACACGCTGTCCCGGATACTCGCCGCTGCCGCGATCGTACTGGTCATGCTCTCGGAAACGGCGCGCATTCCGGTCGACAATCAGGAGACGCACTACGAACTGACCATGGTCCACGAAGGTCTACTTCTCGAATACTCCGGTTGGCAACTCGCGATGCTCCAAGCGGCAGCCTATGTGCGCCAGGCGTCATTCTTCGTACTGGCTGCCACGGCGCTGCCTGGTCCGCCGATTGCGGTTGCCGCTTGGCTGGCATTCCTTGCCGTGCTCATTCCTGTGGTGGAACGGTGCTACGGGAAGATGCGCTTCTTCGAAGTGCCGCAACTCTTCGCATCCGCTACACTACTCGCGGTTGCAGGCCTCGGGTTGCGCATTCTTGGTGTGGCCTTTTGACGACCATCGTCGCGGTACTCGCCGCCGCCGCATTGGTGATCGATTCGCGCTTGCGTTCAACGCTTGCTGCGTACATCGTACTTACCGGCGCAACCCTGTATATGGCGCTCACGCACGTCGCGACGGTGCCGCAACTCGCATTCTTCGCTCTCATAGCAGTCGTGAAAGTCGTCGCGGGTCCGGCGGCGGTTGTTCTGCTGGCTCGGCAGTACGGTCTTCGCGGCGATCTAGGACCATCGATAAATATCGCCTGGCGTGGTGCCATCGTTTTGGCCGCCGCATTCGTTGCGTTTGAAGTCGGCAGCATGCCGGCGTTCGCTGCCATACCATCGTCGAACGTCGTGCTCTTCTCCGTATTTGCTTCCATCGTCACGATCGTACTCCATCGGAACCTGCTCGCACACGTCATCGGATTACTTGCGTTGGGGAGTTCGATCAGTCTTGCCGGCGTGCTGTTTGCGCCGGGATTGCCGGGATCGATCGAAGTCGCCGGTACGTTTGATGCAGTGATCGCGACGCTCGTCGCGGTGGTTGTCGCACGCGCCATTGTTGCCTACGATCCGCGACTGGATGTACGCTCGCTGCGGGATCTGCGCGGATGAGCACGATGACGCTGCTGGCGGTCGTCGCGCCGCTGGCCGGCGCCGCCGTTTCCCGCCTGGTCAACCAATCACTGCGCACGGTTGCTCGCGCACTGACCGGAGCGATCGCCGTCGCGCTCACTTGTCTCGCAGCCGCTCACCTCGATCGCCTATCCGCGGTATTCGCGATCCTCATCTCGGTCGTTAGTTTTGCGGCGACGATCTTTTCCGGCAGTCTCTTTCCCGAAGCGCCGCATGACGACGCACCCTGGCAACGGCGCTCCATCTATTTCGTGCTTCTCGGCGCGTTCTGGTCGAGCATGCTGTACGCGGTGTGTGCCGGTACCTTCACGGGCGTGTGGATGGGCATCTCCGGCACGACGCTTGCCACGACATTCCTGGTCGGGTATAGCGGCGGAAAACCGGCGCTTGAAGCTGCATGGAAGTATCTGCTCCTGTGTAGCGTCGGCGTTGCCCTGGCGCTCATCGGAATGCTGCTCCTCGGACGCGCCGGTATGGCGGCCGGCATCCCGCCGGCTGACGCACTCTCTTGGGATGCGCTCGCGCGGCGCGGCTTCGCTCCCCATGGAGAGTTGGTGCGCGTGTCGCTCCTGCTCATGCTGGTCGGCTTCGCGACAAAGGCGGGCCTTGCACCGATGCACGCATGGTTGCCTGACGCGCACTCGAAGGCTCCCGCGCCGATCAGCGCCTTACTCTCGGGCGTGCTCGTGTCGTCGGCGCTCTACGCCCTCATGCGCGTACGAAGTGTAGCTACGCTGGGTGACGCATTGCTCTTTGACCGGACCTTGATCGTCATCGGCGCAGCATCGGTGCTTGTAGCCTCGACGCTGATGCTTGCGCAGCGCGATGTCAAGCGTTTGCTGTCGTATTCGACCATCGAGCACAGCGGACTGATTGCCCTTGCGCTGGGCATCGGAACGCCGCTTGCGGTGTTCGCAGCACTCTTTCATACACTGAGCCATGCATGTACGAAGTCGACAGCGTTCTTTGCTATCGGCATCGTGCACTACAAACGCGGCAGCACCGCCATCGCCTCGCTACGAGGCCTGTGGAACGATCGTGGCGGTAAACTCCTGCTCGCGGCACTCGTGGGGCTGGCCGGGTTTCCGCCGTTTGGAATGTTCCTTTCGGAGCTACTGATCGTGATCGCCGCCGCCGCGGCACATCAATGGGTCGCGCTTGCCTGCGCGCTCCTCGGCATGACGCTTGGTTTTGCCGCACTAGCTCGGCTGGCAATCGACACGGAGTCCGGTACATCCGCGTCCCGGCACACGCCACCTGTGCCGAAGATCGCGCTGGCCGCGACAGGTATCATGGCCGCTGTCGCGGTCGCAATCTCGGTGCTGCCGTTCCTTTCGGTGAACATCCTGCAATGACCGCAAGCGGTCGTGGCAGAACGGACATCGTGGTTGGTCCCGTGCACGCGGGCATCATCGAGCCCGGCCGCTTCACGTTCAATACGTTCGGCGAAACGATCGCATCTCTGGATGTGCAGCTTGGCTTTTCACACCGTGGCATTGAGCACGTTCTCGCAGGAATGCCTGCGACTGATGCGGCGCCGCGAATCGCCCGAATCTGCGGTGCATGCAGCGTCGCACGGTCGTGGGCGTATGCACGTGCGCTGGAAGGCTTGGCAGGCGTGCAACTCGATGGCCATAGTGAGTTCGTGCGCTTGATTGTTGCCGAACTCGAACGCATCTATAATCACCTATTCGACATCGGTTCAACATGTGCGGGGGCTGGCTATGGATTCGGACGAACGACGGCACTCGGGTTGAAAGAACGCGTCCATCGTGTCTGCGCCGAACTGAGCGGTCATCGCTTCTTGTTCGATGCGATCGTGCCCGGCGGCGTTCGCTCAGGCATGTGTATCGAACCTGACCGTGCGCGCCGTGAATTGATGGCAGTTCGCGACGGTGTTGAGCGGTTGATCGCGGACATTCTCGGCAATTCGTCCGTGTATCATCGTTTTGAGGGGACGGGTCGGGTGACACTGCAGACCGCACGCGAGGTGCGCGCCGTCGGTCCTGCGTTGCGCGCATCCGGCGATGGGGTCGACACCCGCGTGCAGAATCGATATGGGGCATATGAACACATCACGCCGCAGGTTGTGGTAGAGACCTGCGGTGACGTCTTAGCCCGGTTCCGTGTGAAGGTCGGCGAGCTACGCGAGTCGCTGCGATTGGCGATGTATGGATTGGAACAGGTGCATTTTTGGCCCTCATATGGACCGCAACCCCTCCGGCCTGAGGCCGGCACGATGATCGGCATCGTCGAGGGGGCCCGTGGAGTGGAGAGCGTGATCGTCGAGTGTGATGCTCACGGCGTACTTCGCAATGTTCGCGTAACATCAGCATCGGCGCGTAATTGGCCGCTGATTGCACGCGCGATGGAAGGCAATATCGTTCCTGATTTTCCGCTGGTGGCGAAGAGCTTCAATCTTTGCTACGCCTGCGTTGACAAGTAGACGATGAAGAAATTCACGAACTCGCTTGGCATTCGTCATCTCGTGTGCGGCAGTTGCAATGCGTGCGAGCACGAGATGAGCGCTCTAGAAGGTCCGCACTATGACCTCACGCAGGATGGGTGGGAGATCGTTGCCTCGCCGCGCCATGCCGATGTGGTTACCGTCACCGGGCCGATGACCGACGCCATGCGGGCCGCTGCGGAAGGCACGCTCGAAGCGGTATCACGACCGCGTGTGGTGGTTGCGGTAGGCGATTGCGCCGTCGGCCATGGTGTATGGAGCGGCGCGCCATACAGCGGCTTAGGCGGCGGCGTCGAGATGCACGCGGAAATTGAGATTCCCGGATGCCCTCCGACGCCTGCGGACATCAAGCGCGGGCTCCTGCAGGCAGCGAAGCTCCTCGACACGGATGCGGAGAAAGGCGAACGCTCCGACGAGACATAGACGCCGCTCAACCGCCCGGATGATAGGTTCGTTCGGTGTGGCCGATGAGTTGTTCGGGATAGAAGTAGACCGTTCGCAAATGCCCGGTGCTGTAGCGCACCGCTTCGTCGTCAAAGTGAGCCGAACCCGGATGTCCGCTCTCGCCGCCGGCAGTTACCGCCACCGCTCGCACGTGCGGGCCGAACTCGACCACGGCGACGAAGCTGTTGCCCGCATTTCCATAGCGCCGCTTGGTGTTTGGTCCGGGCGCTGCGTAGAAGGCCGCAAGCGATCCCCAAATGCCCGAAACGAACGGCACAGGGATGCTCGGCGCGTCATCGTTGTAGTGTGCCGTGATGTCGTCGTTCAGGCGCTGAAAGCGGTTGATATTGCCCCACGGCGTGCGCCACGTGCCGAAATCGGCGGTGAGCCGGTCCACGGCAACCGAGAGACTCGCCAGTTTTTGCTGTGGCGGCGTCGCAAGCAGTTTTGCTTGATCGACGCTGCGTGCTGCGCGCGCGAGCGATTCCGCCCAGAAGACCGCGAGTGAGGTGGGAATGGAATCGGGGCCCCACTCGTCATTCCACGTGCGCAGGGCGGCGATCGGACCGGCCAACTTCGCGTCGTGCTGTGGGGCGGCATCGTACGCGCGCACCAGCGACGGAATCAGCGCCGCGAAGAACGGCAGATGCGAATCGAAAGCTGCCGCGCGCAAACGCTCCAATGTGAAGTCGTGACGGCCGGTGAGCAGCATCGCCGCATGCGCTCCACGAGCGTTTTCGCCGGCGGTGTCCATGTAGCGCGGGAAGTCTTCGCGCTTGGGACTGTCGGGTCCGGCGGTTGAATACGGCCAATCGTTGGTGTTGAAGACCCAGCCGACTGCGGGGTTCAGACTGTGCGGCTCTTCGTCGAGCGAAAGGACACCGCGCCAATCGGTCGCCGGATTCGATCCGTCGACCGGCTTGGTGTAGTCGAAGCGATCGTCGCGCCGCGGAATGAACTGCGGGTGCATGTACGCAATCTCACCGTGGTCGTCGGCGAAGATCGTGTTGTTCGACGAATTGGCCGCAAGTTCCGAGATTTTGCGGAACGAAGCAAAGTCGGTGGCCTTCGTGCGCAGATAGGATTGTTCGAGCGCGCGGACCGGGCGATTCATCAACGCCTCGGCGATCCACTTCCCGTTTGCCGACGCAACGATCGGGCCGTGATGCGTGTGGTACACGGTAAATGATTTTTTCGCCATCGTGCCGTCCGGCAGGCGATACGGAATGACGACCGTCGATACCGTCACCGGCCGCAGCTCGCTGCCGTACTGATAGAACGGGCGCCCGTTGCGCCGGACGATCGTTTCTTCGAATTGATCGACGACATCGGCGCCGGTCGAGGTATGCATCCAGCCCGCGTGCGGGTTGAAACCTTGATAGATGAAGAACTGCCCCCACGTCACCGCGCCATATGCGTCCAGGCCTTCGTCGCTCGACATCTGCAGTTCCGAGCGGAAGTAGAAAGACGTGTGCGGATTGATCAGCAGAAGCGCATGGTGATCGACGGTGTTCTTGGGCGCGATCGCGATACCGTTGGAACCGCCGGGATCTGGAATCGGCAGGTTCGCGTCGTCGGCCGGTGGCCGTACCGACACGGTACCGCCGCCGTAGAACGCCTGCAATTGGTCGAGTTTTACGCGTTCGATGTCTCCGCCGATGCTGCCCTCGGTGAAACTGAGTGCCATCCAGGGTTCGAAATGCGTGATGACGAGCGGATGCACCGACGGATGTGTCTGCAGATAGTAATTGAGCCCATCGGCCCAGGCGACCATGAGCTTTCGCAACCAGGGCGGACTCGTGCGATACTTCGCTTGCAAGTCGGCAGTGTCGATGAAGAGACGCTCGCGCAAATCCGAATAAATCGCCGATTCACCCTCGGCTTGAGCAAGCCAACCCAGTGAATTCAGGTAGTTGGTTTCAACGCGATTGAAGTCGTCTTCAGCTTGCGCGTACGCCATTCCGAAGACGGCATCGGCATCGGTCGCGCCGTGGACGTGCGCGATTCCCCAATCATCGCGAACGATGGTGACGCGTTGCGCCTCGTTCGCGAGCTGCGAGGCTCCATATCCGGGCGCGCTCGACGCGGTGACGCTACAGCAAAGAAGAGCCCCGGCAAGCAGAAAGCGAGAGATCAGCATCCGGACGCGTTCGTGCCCTTGCTCGGGGAGCCTCTTCGAATTCGGTCAGCGGCTGGGTTGGCGGCCCGCCGTGGTCATGCGCGCCCCTTGAACCGTTGCGCGTACTGCGGCCTGAGCGATTCGAAAGCAGGCCGGCGTTCGGCCGGCGTGCGTCCGCTGAGAATAGCCGCGAGACCATCGAGGTGCATATGCCATCCGGCGCCGAGAGAGGCGAGCGCGGGTTCCGGCATGCGTGAATGCGTGAGCGTCAGGCGGACCTGATGACCGGATTCCGCGAGCTCCCATCGCACGAGTGCGTTTGGGATCGGCCCGTGCGGCGTCTCTTCCTCGGTCCACGTGTACTCCAAGAGGTGGGGCGGATCGTAGGCCGTCACTTTGCCCACCGTGCCCATATCGAAGCGCACGTTGCCGCCGACGTGTGCATCGACCACGCCCGCGGAGAACCATTCCGCAAGCCGATTCGAGTCGGTAAGGTACGACCAGACGCGGTCGATGGGTCCGGGAAGATAGCGTTCAAAATGAACCGCGCTGCGATCGCGAACGGTTCCATAGTCGTTCATTTCAGGTCTCCCTCATGTAACGCGCGTTCGAGCGCTTCGAGATGTGTGTTCCAGAAGGTCTTGTACCGCGACAGCCAGGCATCGATCTCTGCCAAGCCGCGCCCGTCAATCGTGTAGATGCGGCGTTGCGCCTCGCGGCGGACGCTAACGAGCCCGGCGTCGAGCAAGGTCCGCAGTTGTTGCGAAACGGCCGGCTGCGTAATGGTGAACTGCCGAGCGATTTCGGATACGGTTTGTTCACCCTCGGCGAGAATCTCGAGGATCCGTCGTCGCGTCGGGTCCGCGAGTGCCTCAAAAGCCTTCATGCGGCCATAATAAAGTAAATACTTATATTAGGCAATACGTATATAGTGCGGAAAGAGAAGGGACGGCAATCCGCCCCTCTTGCCTTTAGCCGCGCTCAGCCGTGGTTTACTGGTAAGGGGTACATATTCCCCAGGCTTGAGTTACTTGTCTCGGGGGAGTCGAGCGGTCGACGCCGCCGATCCATCGAATTGCGTGTAGTCTATCTAGGCCGGAGTGGGCGCGGTCTACAGCAGCTTGAATCGAGAATCCGCTCGGAGATGTGGGAAACATGGGTAGACTTGTCTTCGGAATGATGCAGTCTCTTGATGGCTACGTTGCTGGCGTTGAGGGCGAGTTAGAGCCGCCGCTTCATTCGCCACCGGGCATTGCGCTCTTTCGTTACTGGGTCGACTACGTCCGCGACCTCGCGGGCTGCCTGTATGGTCGTCGCATGTACGAGGTGATGCGGTATTGGGACGAGGATCGACCGGAGTGGGACGCGAGTGAACACGAATTCGCGGTAGCATGGCGGGCGCAACCGAAATGGGTTGCATCACGCTCGCTAAAGTCGGTCGGCGCTAATGCAACGCTTGTCGGCGACGATCTCGAAGCCTTCGTTCGCCGGCTGAAGGTGGAAGTTGACGGTGTCATCGCCGTCGCTGGGCCCGATCTAGCGGCGAGTCTTACGGACCTCGGTCTTATCGACGAGTATCATCTCTACTTTCGTCCGTTTGTCCTTGGCCGCGGCAAACGACTGCGTCCGGATTTGTGTGTAACTGCGATCGCAGAGTGATGTGATCGAGTTCATGCTTGGAGCACCAGCTCCAGGCTCTCGGGGCTCATATATCGTCGTTCCGTCATCCAGTCTTCGCTTTGTTCGATGAGAATCATCG
>DAHUXH010000010.1 GCA_027307235.1 Vulcanimicrobiota bacterium
ACCGGGTGCGCCGAGCGCGCAGCAGTTCATGCCGCCGTATTCGCAATCGCCGCTCGCGGGCGAGGACGCGTCGCCGCCGCCCGCACCGCTGGAAGCACCGTTCGCCTATCCCAACTCCGCGCAGTCGAGCAACGACGCACCGGCGTGGTTCTGGCTGCTGCCGCAACAGGCCGGCAACTGCACGTTTACGGTGCATGATGCGTTCGGGCAGAGCACGCCGCCGACGGCGTTGGAAGTGATGGGCCCGCTCACGGTCGCCGATCCGCTGCTCGGCCAGAGCGCGCAAGCCGCCTCGGCGACGTCGTCGCTGCTGGTGAACGTTCCGTTCGGCGGCGCGCTCGGTGCGGCGGCGACACCGCCGCCGCCGTACACGCTCGCGATCGGCAAGGCGTTTGACGCGCAGCAGTTGCACATGCTCACGCGCAGCGCGTGTGATAGCTGGGCGAACTGGCGCCTTGGGCCGAGTGTCGCAAGCGGGGATGTCACGACCACCGCGACGCAGACGTTCGACGTGCTTGCGAGCGTGCCGATGGCGCAGTCGGCGGCGCAGCCGCCTTCACCATGCACGATCGAACTGTTCGACATGCCCGCCGCCGCGCGCGATCGATCGAGCGACGATCTGGTCCCGATCAACG
Organism: Vulcanimicrobiota bacterium; assembly: GCA_027307235.1. Taxonomy (GTDB): domain Bacteria; phylum Vulcanimicrobiota; class Vulcanimicrobiia; order Vulcanimicrobiales; family Vulcanimicrobiaceae; genus DAHUXH01. The sequence goes on from DAHUXH010000010.1 coordinate 636, forward strand.
CGACGCCCGCTCCGGGCGGCGAACCGGCGGTGGACGTGCAGGTGGTGACCACGCACCTGCTGGCGTTCCCGGCGACGCTCTCGTTGACGGCAGGCGGTACGACGGCGGACGTGTCGGTCGGACAATATTTTCTTGCCAGCGATCCGCGCGCGCAGGAGATCGCGTACACGCCCGGTGACATGCCGGATTGCGCGAGCGGCGGTTACGTGTCGGTCAATGCGGCTGCACCGGCGGCGAACATTCCGGCGACGCCGGGCACGACCCCGGCGGTTGACGTGTTTACGATCACGCCCAGGAGATCGACCAGCGGCATCGGCGGTGGTGCATGCGCGCTTGCATTTGCGAATGTGGCGGGAGCGATCGCGGTGCCGATTCACGTCGCCGGCCAACTCAGTGTGATTCCGGCGGCGATCACGATTGCGCAAGGCGGCGGCGACGTGGCGTTCGCGCCGCGCGAACGCACGCTAACGGCATTGCTCAACACGCTCGTGGGCGGCGCCATCGCCGACGCAGCGACAAGCTGTCCTGCGATCGCGTACGCCGGACCCGGTTTCAGCAATCCCATCCAACCCGGCACACCCGCCGGCAACGCGCTCGGCATCGTCAACGACGCCGGCTGCTACGGCGCCATCAACGTCGCCGGCAGTCCAGTCGTCGTACAAGCAAGCGAAGGCGGATTTTTAGGCGGATTTCTCTATGAGCCACACGACTGTGGACAGCTGCTGAAACAGGACGGCTGGAACAGCAACGCTTCGGGATCGAGCGGAAGTGCGGCGCTAGGCTTGTCAGTACTCTCCTCGGCGACGGCCGGTCAAACGTGCAGTTTCACGATCAGCGATGGTGCGAGCAACGCCGCACCGCAAGCGGTCAGCGTCAATGTTGTCGGGTCGTGTGCCTACGACGCGCTCGGATACTGCGCAATCGTCACGGAGCAGACGGGCACAGCAGGCGGCCATCCGCGTCCTGGTCCAGGTTGTCCGGCCGGAGAAACCGGGGGACCGTTGATGTACTTCGCATTCTCGTTTACGGAAGACGTGTTTCACAACGGCGTGAAGGTCGGAACCTTCACCTTCAGTCGCCCAGAATGGGATGGGTGCAGCAGCTTCTCAAATCCCGCGCCCACCGGCACATGGTCACCGGAGGATCCCGGCGTACGATTCAACGATCCTGATTTAGAAAGCGACGCAATTCCGTTGCCATAAATCGTGGACAACATCTCCGAGCCTATCTTGCTTTCCAATAATGGACGACCTTTACGGCCAGATCGGAACGTTCGGGTCAGGCGCGAAGCGAGGGTCGATAGGAAACTCGATCACTCCACTATTTTTGAATTGGTTGGGCACGCCGAAGTCGTGGTAGGTGCCGCCAAACCATAACGTGTGCGGGCTATTTGCATACGGATCAGCAAAACTTTGAAGAACGGTTATGACCTCCGCACAGGATGTTCCACCGCTCGGAGCTGTGTTGCCGGTCGAAAGATAGCCGTATCCCGTGATCGTTTTTTGAAGTGCGGCGAAGTTCGGGTTCATTGCAAACGTGTTTGTGGCGCGTGCATTCTCGGTAAGCCATTCATCCACGACAACCGGTTGCAAGTTCAAGGTGGTGCGTTGTGCGTTGAAGGCTTGGATGCATGGGACTTCGTCGGTCGTCGATAGGGTCACCAGACGGTAATCGCCGTTGAGTTCCATCGGTGCGGGGGTGATCGTCGGAATCGGCGGCAGCACCGGGGCGTGCAGAACTTGCGTGCCGCCGGTCAGCGTGATGTTGTCGTGAATGGTCGGGCGCGTGAGATCGATGCTGGATTCGCTGCCGATGATCAGCAGATAGTGGCCGTTGGGAGCAGTGAACGCAAACGTGCCGTCCGGGGCGGTGGTGCCTTCGGGCATCGGCGTTGCGCCGGCCGTCCACGGCGCAAGGCCCACCGTGACGCCGCCGAGCGCCGCTCCGCTTGGGTCGTCGACGAGCCTGCCGCTTGCCGTCGTGCTGGTTGGCGCGAGCTCGCAGTTCGGCGGCGTGCCGGTCATGCCGGCGGGACACGGCGTCGCGCCGCCATCGCTTGAGCCGCCCGGTGAAGGCGGAGCGCCGCCTCCGCCGCACGCGAGCAACATGCTCGCACAGAACAGCGATGCTAGCGCCATCTTCACTACACCCATCTTGCGGGCGCTACTTTTTTACGTGCGGGGACGCGCCCTGTTCGCTTTACGAAAACTCAATACGGCGACGCAGCGCGGCCCAGGCCATGCGAACGACGGCCGCGCGGCCTGCTGCCTGCGCTTGCGCACGCACGACGTCCTGCACGCTGCTCGCGGGCCAGTGCAGCGGCGTTCCGCCGGCGAGCATCGCGATCTGCATCGCGCACGCACGCTCCAGCCAATACATGGTCATGAACGCATCGCCGACGCTCTCACCGACCGTCAGCGTTCCGTGATTGCGTAAGATCATCGCCCGTTTGCTGCCGAGATCGGCGACCAGGCGCGGGCGCTCGTCGAGTTCGAGCGCGATGCCTTCATACTCGTGATAGGCAACTTCGCCGTTGAGCAGCATCGCCGTCTGATCGATCGGCAACAGGCCGTGCTCTTGACACGAGACCGCGACGCCGGTGACCGTGTGCAGGTGCATCACGCACTGCGCGTTGGAACGCGCGGCGTGAATCGCGCTATGAATGGTGAAACCGGCCGGATTCACGACGTGCTCCGTCGGCTCGACGATCTTCCCGTCGAGATCGATCTTCACCAGATTGTCCGGCGTAATCTCGGTGAAGAGCATCCCGTAGGGATTGATCAGGAAGTGATGCTCGGGTCCGGGCACGCGAGCCGAGATGTGCGTGAAAATCACGTCATCCCATCCAAAGTGCGCGACCAGCCGATACGCCGCCGCGAGATCGACGCGTACGCGCCACTCTTCGTCGTTCACGCTAGCGATCGTAATGCCGCAACCGGCTCCTCGTCAACGCCGTACAGCACCAGCACAGGAAGGAGAATACAGCCGGAGCCGTGATACCGATGGTATCGCTATGAGTTCCGCCGTGTACGAACGTGTGCGCGCCTTCATGGATGCGCACGTCTATCCGAACGAGCCCGTCTACGCCGAGCAGCTGCGTCTGGACCGCTGGGCGCAACCGCCGATCATGGACGAACTGCAGGCACGTGCGCGCGCCGGGGGATTGTGGAATTTTTTCCTTCCCGACAGCGCGCTCGGCGCGGGACTGAGCAATCGTGACTACGCGCCGTTGTGCGAGATGATGGGCCGATCGGCGATCGCGCCGGAGGTCTTCAACTGCAGCGCACCCGACACCGGCAACATGGAAGTGCTCGAGCGCTACGGCACACCCGAGCAGAAAGCGCGGTGGCTCACGCCGTTACTCGATGCAAAAATTCGCTCGGCGTTTGCGATGACCGAGCCCGACGTCGCATCGTCGGACGCGACCAACATCAGTGCGCCGATCCGGCGCGACGGCGACGCCTTTGTGATCGACGGTCGCAAATGGTGGACGAGCGGCGCCGCGCACCCGCGCTGCGCGGTGCTGATTTTTCTCGGCCGTTCCAATCCCGGCGCCGACAAGTACCATCAGCACACCATGCTGATCGTTCCGCTCGACACGCCCGGCGTGCGTCTGGTACGCAACCTCACCGTCTTCGGATACGACGACGCGCCGCACGGACACAGTGAACTGCTCTTCGAAAACGTGCGTGTTCCCGCCGAGAACGTTGTACTCGGCGAAGGCCGCGGTTTCGAGATCGGTCAAGGACGGCTCGGTCCCGGACGTTTGCATCACTGCTTGCGCTTGATCGGATTGGCTGAACGTGTGCTCGAACGGATGGTGACACGTGTCAAAGAACGCGTCGCCTTCGGCAAGCCGCTCGCGGAGCAAGGTGTCATTCAAGAATGGATCGCGGATTCGCGCATCGCGATCGATCAAGCGCGTCTGTTAACCTATGACGCGGCCGAGCGACTCGATCGCGACGGCAACAAAGCGGCGCGCACCGCCATCGCGATGGCGAAGGTCGTCGCACCGTCGATGGCGCTAGCGGTCATCGATCGCGCGATTCAAGCATTCGGCGCCAAAGGTCTCAGCGACGACGTGATGCTCGCGGCAGCCTATGCCGGAGCGCGCTCGTTGCGTTTGGCGGACGGCCCCGATGAAGTGCATCGCGCCGCGATCGCCAAAGCGGAACTAGAACGCTAGGAGCGTTGTGTAGGACAGCTTCTAAGCTGCGTCGGTCGTGGGGACGCGAGCGAGTGCGTAGCCGACCACCCGATCGATCAATGCTTCGTAGCCGATGCCGATCGACGCGCATGCATCGGGAATCAGCGAGGTTGGCGTCAGGCCCGGAAGCGCGTTGGTTTCGAGGATGTACGGACGCCCCTCGCGGCTGACCATGAAATCGGTGCGCGAGTAGTCGCGCAAACCGAGCAAACGATGCATCGAGAGCGCGAGCATGCGTAAGCGCGCGGCGAGACTTTCGTCGACCTGTGCGGGGCAGACGTGCGTGCTGCCGCCCGGGCCGTACTTGGCTTCGTAGGTGTAGAAATCATCGATGTTTGCGATGATCTCGATAACCGGCAGCGCTTCCTCACCGAGCACCGCACAGGTGAACTCCCGGCCGTCGATCAGTTCCTCGGCGATCACTTCGTCGTAGGTGCGCGCCAGCTCGATCATCGCTCGCGTCCACTGCTCGTGCGTGCGCACGATCCGCACGCCGACCGATGAACCCTCGTAACGCGGCTTGATGACGAGCGGAAGATCGAGCGACCCCGGCAAGAGCGGCAACGTGCCGCCGCGCAGGTCGAAGAGATCCCATGCGGCAGTCGGCAAACCTTCGGCATTGAGCAGCTTCTTGGTGAGATGCTTATCCATCGAGAGCGCGGAGGCTTCGATACCGCTGCCCGTGTAGGCGATGCGCAGGTGTTCGAGCACGCCTTGAATCTGACCATCTTCGCCGCTCGTTCCGTGCAGCGCGTTGAAGACCACGTCGGGCGCGATCGAACGGATCGCGTCGACGAAGCGCTCGTCGTAGTCGAGCGAACGCGCCTCATAGCCGAGTGATTGAAGCGCGCGCATCACACCTTGCCCGGTCGACACCGATATCTCGCGCTCGGCGCTCGGGCCTCCCATCACCACGGCGACGCGAGCATTCTTCTTCATAGCATTCATGATGTTGTGTCATCCGTAAAGACGCCGACGAGATGGACTTCCAATTGGAGTTCGACCGAAAATCGCTCATACACGGCACGCCGCACCTTCGCGAGCAACGTCGCCACGTCTTTCGCGCTCGCGCCGCCGAGGTTGTTGATGAAGTTGGGGTGGAGCGCGGAGACCTCGGCGCCGCCCTCCCGCCAGCCTTTGGCGCCGGCCGCCTCGATCAAGCGCGCAGCTTTGTCCCCCTCGGGATTGCGAAAGCACGAACCGGCGTTGGGGAGCTGAAGCGGTTGGGTATTCTTGCGGCGCACCAGTCGCCGGCGCATCTCTTCTCGCACGTGGGCCGGGTCACCGCGCTCGAACGCCAGCGTCACACTCGACACCACCGCATCGCGCGCGAGCGTCGTATGACGGTAGAAATACTGCACCGACACGGCTTGCGCCACCGGACGTGCCGGCGATTGTACCCAGACCTCGCGCACGAAATCACCGATCTCGCGATCGGTTCCCGCGTTCATGCGCAGCGAACCGCCGACGCTGCCAGGGATTCCCGCGAGCGAGCCGATGCCGACCGCGCCGAGCGAGGCCGCCCGAGCGGTGAGTAATGCCATGCTCGCCGACGAACCGGCCTTCACGACGACTTCGGCCGGCGTCGCGTCGAGTTCGATGCTCGCGAACTCACCACCCAGACGCAACACGATACCGCGCATCCCGCCGTCTCCGACGAGCACGTTGCTGCCGCTGCCGAGCACGAACCACGGAATTTTTCGCTTGAAACACAAGCGCATGACGTCGGCGAGTTCGGCTTCGCGCTCGACGACGACGAACGCGTCAGCCGGACCGCCGATCTTCCAGGACGTGTGCTCGGCGAGCGGTGCGTCGAACTGCACGCGGTCGCCGGCGATCGCACACAACGTTTCCCGGGTTTGGTCGTCGACCGCGCTATTCAGATAGCGCGCGATCACGTGCGCGCACCGGCGGTCAGCGCCTGGGCAAGCCGCGCGGCGACGGCGGTGATGGTGCCCGCTCCGAGCATGAGCACGAGCGCGCCGTGCGGTGCATCGTTGACGAGCGTTTCCACGAGATCGCCGACACGCTCGACGTACTGCACCGGCGTTCCGCTTGCGCGTAGGGGTTCTCCGATCGAACGTTCGCTCACACCGGTAATCGGCGGCTCGGACGCCGCGTAGACCGGTGCGAGATACACGGTGTCGGCGCCGCGCAACGACTGCGCGAAGTCGTTGGCGAGATACATCGTGCGCGAATAGCGGTGCGGCTCGAATGCAACGACGATCGGTCCGTCGTGATACCGTCGCGCGGCCGCGATCGTCTCGCGCACGGCCGTCGGGTGATGCGCGTAGTCGTCCACGACGGTCATGCGATCGCTGCGCACCAGTACGTCGAAGCGCCGGCGCACGCCGCGAAATGTGGAGAGTGCCCGCGCGATCCGCGCGAACGGCACACCGAGTTCACGCCCCACGGCAATTGCCGCGAGCGCATTTTCAACGTTGATGCGCCCGGGCACGTGCAGGTCGATCGTCCCCAAGCACACGCCGGCGCCGATCACGTCGAACGTCGAGCCGAGATTCGCATAGGTGACGTTGGCCGGCTGCAGATCGGCCTCGGCTGTAAAGCCGAAAGTCACCGTGCGCGAGCGACGCTCCACGCGCGCGAGCGAGGCCGAGTGCGGGTTGTCCATCCCGACAATCGCGACACCATCCTCGGGAAGCTTCGCGAGAAAGTCTGCAAACGACGCGACCAGAGCCGGGAATTCGTCGTCGCTGCACAGGTGATCGTTTTCCAGATTCGTCAGCACCGCGATTCGCGGCGCCAACAGCGCGAACGAACCGTCAGATTCATCAGCCTCGGTGACGAACCACGGCGAGCCTCCGTCGACGGCGTTGGTTCCCAAAACGGCATCGATTCCGCCGAGCGCGAGACCCGCGTCGATGCCGCTGCCGCGCAGCAGGCAGTGCGTCATCGCGGTCGTGGTCGTCTTTCCGTGCGTGCCGCAGATGGCGATTCCGCTGCGCGCGCGCAGGAACTCGGCGAGCAATGCGCCGCGATGCACGATCGGCAGGCCGCGCCGTCTCGCTTCGGCGATCTCAGGGTTGCTCGCATCGATCGCGGAACTGACCACCAGCGTGCGGGCGTCGCCGATGTTCTGCGCGTCGTGACCGACGATCACGCGCGCGCCTTCGGCGAGCAGACGCTCCGGCAGATCGCCGCCTTTGGCATCCGAGCCCGACACGCGTTCGCCGCGCTGCAACAAGATGCGCGCAAGCGCGCTCATGCCGATTCCGCCGATGCCGACGAAATGCCAAGGGCCCTGATTCATCGTGCGGCCTGATTTCGCCGCACGATCACGTCAATCCGCGCGAGCACCGCCGCCAATGCATCGCCGCCGGCGAGCGATCGCGCCGCCATCTGTAATGCGAGCAGCCGCTCGGGGACGACCGCATCGGCAAGCACCTCGCGCAGCGCACCACCGGCGAGCGCCGCATCGTCAAGCACGACGCCCGCGCCGGTCGCTGCGAACGCGCGCGCGTTCACGTTCTGATGGTCGCCGGCGGCATGAGGATACGGCACAAGCAGGGCCGGCAGGCCGATCGCCGCAAGCTCGGCGAGCGTGGAGGCTCCGGCTCGCGCGAGCACGAGGTCCGCCGCCGCATACGCGGCGCCGACGTCGTGCACGTACGGCACGATGGCGAGCGCCGGCTCATCCCGCAGCGTCGCGGCGAGGCGCTCATACTCACCGCTCCCGGTCACGAGCAGCACTTGCCAGTCCTCGGGCAGCGCGTGCGTGCGCACGAGCGCGACGACAGCTTCGTTGATCGAGCGCGCACCTTGACTGCCGCCCATCACCAGCAACGTGCGTTTCTTCGCGTCCAATCCGAACGATGCCAACGCGGCTTCGCGGCGCGGACGATGCGTCAGACTGACGCGCACGGGAACGCCGGTCTTGATAAATTTCTTTCCGAAACGCACGTCGTCGAAGCTGCCCCACACTTCACCGACGAGCGGAAGCAGCAGGCGATTGGTCAAACCCGGCCGCGCGTTCGGCTCGACGAGGATGATCTCGGTGCTCACGCGGCCGAGCGCGCGCAACAGTCGTGTTGCGACAACGACCGGAAAGCACACGTACCCGCCGGTTGCGATCAACAAGTCCGGACGAATGCGATCGACCATGCGCAGACTTTGCGCGATGCCGAAGATGTTTGCGAAAGCCGAGCGCACGAGATCGAACGACACCCTACGAGCAATCGGTTTGCTCGACACCGTGTGCAGCGGGTATCCGGCTTCGGGTACCAACTGTGCTTCCAAGCGATGCGCGCTGCCGGCGAAAGCGATCTCCGCGCGATCGCGCAACGCATCAGCGATGGCAATCGCCGGATAGACGTGTCCACCCGTGCCGCCGCCCGCGAAGAGGACGCTCAGTTGAGCTGCCATTCAATTTCTTGCGCGTGGCCGTCCGAGGTTGCGACGAGCAGATCGTCGCCAGACGGCCAGAGCGTCGCGCGTGTCTCAAAATGGTGCTCGCCTTGTTCCATGCGCAGCCACGCCATCGGCGCCAGCTTGGTCGCGCGCGAACATGCCGCGGTCATCGCCATGCGTAAACGTTCGCGCATCTCCGCCGAAAAGTGCTCGGCGACAACCGAATGCATGAAGACCGTCAGGGCCCCGTCGCGCGGGCCGATCGCGGGCACCCATTGGAAGAGATCGGCGGTATCGACCGGCGCTGGTACGCGCCGGGCGACGCGATATGCGGCTTGCGCGCGTTCGAAGCGCTCGCGTTGATCGGCCCAAATATACGAAAGCAGCGTGACGCGCTGGGCCGGATCGTTGGGGTCGAGCGGATGCAGGTCGCAGCCGCGCCGTTCGACGATGCGCATCGGCACGTCGCGGTGCGGGAGCGACCCCGAGGTTTCGCGATTGCGCAACACGAGTTCGGATGCCCGATCGCCCCACTGCCACCCGCGTCCTTCATATCCGTACGCGTCCAGGCGCAACATCAATCCGGCACTCGAACCCACATCGAAGAGCCGCACGTCACCGGTTGAACGCGCGGCGAGCGCAAGCAGACCGCCGAGCAACGGCATCGCGCGCGCCACTTCGTTGGTCTGCGGCGTTTGCTCGAAGATCGTGGCGATCCGCTGCGCGTGCGTTGCCATCGCACGCTCGGCCGCGCGCCACGCCGCGCTCGCGTCGCCGTCGCCGCCGGTGGAGGGGTAATGTGCTGCAAGTGCGGCGTCGCTTCCGTCGAGCGCAAGCGCGTGCCAGGCACCGAGTAAGCGCAGCCCGATGCGCGTCGTCTGCCCGCGCCGGCGATCGGCTTCGAAGAAAGCCCGAATGACGCCGCCCTGCTCGTAGTCTTGCACCGTGCGGTGCAGCAACTCCGCCGAAAAGGGCGAGCCCATGCGTGCGCACATGTGCTCGTTGCGCGTCAGATGCGCGCTGATGCCATCGGGTTCGTTCATATTCAAGAAGCGTCGACGCGACGATAGCGGCCGACGTTCATGATGAGCGCGGCGCACACGAGCGAAACGACCAATGAGCTGCCGCCAAAAGAAATGAACGGCAACGGGACTCCGGTGACCGGCCACGACGACGTGACCACGCCTATGTTCACGAACGCTTGAATGACGATTAGCGACGCGCACCCCGCGGAGAGGAAGAAGCCGAAACGGTCGGGCGCGGCGATCGCGATGCGCATGGCACGGTAGGCGAAGACGACAAAGAGGACGATGACGGTGAGCGTCCCGAGCAATCCCAGCTCTTCGCCGAGCACCGAGAAGATGAAGTCGGTGTATTGCTCGGGCAGATAGAAGTACTTCTCGCGCGACGCTCCCAGGCCTAAACCGAGCAGACCGCCACTGCCGAGTGCGTAGAGCGACTGCACGATATGAAAACCGGTGTTCTGCGGGTCTTTCCACGGATCGATGAACGCGAAGACGCGCGCGCGTTTGTAGGGGCTCGCGATCACCGAGAGAATTGCGGGCGGCGCGGTCACGAGCATAACCAACGCCACGTGCATCGCCTGCGCGCCCGCGGCGATGAACATGGCGAAGGCGGTGAGCACGTACAAACTCGCGGTACCCATGTCCGGTTCTTTGAGCACGAGCACCGCCGCCGCGAAGACCGGCAGGCAGAGCGGAAAAAGCCCTTTGGAGAGCGAGCGTATCCGGTCGCCGCGGGCGGAGAGCATGGCGGCTAGGTAGAGCACGAGCGCAAGCTTCGCGAATTCCGACGGTTGGAACGAGAACGATCCAGCGCCGATCCAGCGCCGCGCGCCGTTCACGACGACACCGACGTGCGGAACGAGCACCGCCAGCAAACTCAGCAACGAGGCGCCGAATATCCACGGCGCGACGCTCTTGAGCTTGCGATAATCCATACGATAGGCTACCAGCGCCAGGATGCCGCCGACGATCAGCCAGATGAATTGGCGCTTGACGTAATACGCCGTGTCGTGATGATCGGCGTAGGCTTGCGCGCTCGACGCGCTAAAGATCATCGCCAATCCGAAACCGACCAGCGACGCCACCACCGCGAACAAGATCGTATCGGGCGGAGCCGTCACATACGAACGCAACGACGCGTGCTCGTGAAAGCTGTCGGACGCCGGCAGCGTCTTTCGCATCGCGTTACGCACCCGCGGTCTCCTCCAATGCGGTGACGGCGGCGACGAATTGGCGGCCGCGATCCTCCGCCGACGTGAACATGTCGAACGACGCACATCCCGGTGAGAGCAGAACCACGTCGCCGGGTTGGGCGTGCTGGCGCGCCGCGCGCACCGCGTCGGCCATACTCCGCGCACGCACCACCGGAACCCGCGCGATCGCGGCGGCGATGTCGTCGGCCGCCTCCCCGATCAAGATGGCGGCGCGCGCATGGGCGTCGATGTGCGCGCCCATCTCGGCGAAATCGGTGCCTTTGGATTTTCCTCCGGCGATGATGACGTACGGTGCGTCGAATGCGCGTAATGCGGCGATCACCGAGCCGGGATTGGTCGCCTTTGAATCATCCACGTAGCGCACGCCGCCGATCTGTGCGACCGGCTGCAAGCGGTGCGGCATACCGGTGAAGCTGCGCACACCTTCACGCAATGCCGCGACGTCGCAGCCGACCGCGAGCGCCGCGAGCAGCGCCGCCATCACATTGCGCGCATTGTGGTCGCCCGCAAGCGGAATGTCGCGACGATCGATCACCGGAACCGGACGCGGATCGCCGCTGATCGGCGCATAGGTGATCGTGCCGTCAGCCGGATACATCGTTGCGTGCTCGTGATGTTCGTTCAACGTGAACCAGAGCTGCCGAGCCTCCATGCGCGTCCGGCCCAACTGCCAGTGCAACGCCGCCAGTCGCGCATCGTCGAGATTGCCGACAAACGCGTCGGTCAAACCTTGATTGGCGAAGATGCGATACTTCGCTTCGGCATACTCGTCCATCGATGCATAGCGGTCGAGGTGATCCTCGTCGATATTCAAGATGACCGAAACACGCGGTTTGAATGCGCGCACGGTTTCGAGTTGAAATGACGAGACCTCGGCGACGACCCAATCGTTGGCGCCCACGTCGAGCACTTCGGCGACCAATGGATTGCCGATGTTGCCGCCGACGCGCACGCTGCGCCCGCAGGCACGCAACAGATGCCCGAGCAGCGCGGTCGTCGTCGATTTTCCCTTGGTTCCGGTCACCGCGAGAATCGGTGCCCGGCACAGCCGGTACGCCACTTCGATCTCGCCGATGAGCGGCACGTCGGCGCCCGAGATGCGCCGCGCCAGCCCACCGTTGGGCGGCACGCCCGGCGAGAGCACGGCCGCGTCGATCTCGGCAAGAATACCGTCGAGAGCATTGGGTTCGACGAATCGCGCACCCGCGCGTTCGATCTCCGCAATCTCAGGTTTCAACGCGTCGACCGGCTTCTCGTCGGTGGCAAACACGGTCGCACCGCGCATGCGCAGCACGTCGGCGGTCGCGCGACCGCTCTTCCCCAACCCGATCACCAGCCACGACTCGGTACCGTCGAAGCGCAATGCGTGCATCATCGAACGATCGCCCATCCCGCCGCCGCGAGCAGCACCGACGTCAGCCAGAATCGCAGCGTGACTGTGGTCTCCGGCCAACCACCCAGTTCGAAGTGGTGGTGGAGCGGGCTCATGCGAAAGATACGCTTGCCGCGCGTCGCCTTGAAGTAGCCGACCTGCAGAATCACCGAAAGCGCTTCAGCCACGAACACACCGCCGATCAGCACGAGCAACAGCATCTCGCCGGTGAGAATCGCAGTTGCCGAGAGCAGCGCGCCGAGCGCGAGTGAGCCGGCGTCACCCATGAACATCTTTGCCGGATGGCGGTTGTAAACCAAGAATCCCAGACACGCGCCGAGCCCGAGCAGCGCCGCCTGCGTTGTTGCCGGAAAACCGCCGGTGACGCCGATCGCGGCGACGACGGCCAGCGGCGGAATCATCGTTCCGCTCGCGAGACCATCGAGACCGTCGGTGAGGTTCACCGCGTGAATCGTTCCGGTGATGGCGACAATGCCCAACAGCAGCCACAGCCAATGCGGCACGACGAGCGCATAGGTACCGGCATGGAACAGCACGTCGCGCGGAACGAGCCCAAAACCGTCATCGAGCGCACGCAAGTATGCGATCGCCACGAGCGCGGTCGCCAGATACTTGGTGCGCGCGTTCAAGCCGCGATTGCGGCCGAAGCGAATCGCCATGACGTCGTCGACGATGCCGATTGCGCCGCAGGCGAGCACGGCCAACAGCAACGCGCCCGCGAACGACGCCATCGGCCGAGCCGCCAGCGGCAACATCGCGAGCATGAAGACGATTCCCCCCATCGTCGGCGTGCCGGTCTTGCTCTGATGCGATTTCGGCGCGTCCTCGTACGCGATCTGCTTGAACTGCAGCCGGCGCAGCACCGGCAGCAGAAGCGCGCCGCCGGCAAGTGCGATCACAAACCCAACGCCGGCGAAGCTGATGATCGGCGCGAACGTCACGATGCGATCTCCAGCAGCGGGTTGGAACCCGCGCCGCGCCATTTCAGCACGACGATCGGCGTCTGCTCGTCGCCGTTTCCGTGGGGATTGTCGAGTAAGGCGACTTCGACGTTGCGCCGCGCGACGGCAGTCGATGCGCCGAGCACCTTGGCTTTCTGCAAGTCGTTCGCGTCAACGACCGTGCAAGCGATGCCGGTGTGTTCGAAGACTGATTGCGCGAACGCGTCGGGCTGGTGCGGCGCGAACACGATCGCGCGTTCGAACGGCGGCATCGTGCCGGTGTATCCGTCGATCGCCGCGATCGCCTCGCCCATCACTTCGTAGAACATGCCGCGCCGTCCGATCAAGCGTCCAAGCAGATGCATCACGGCAGCGTAGACGGTCTTGAGCGTGCCGACTTCGTCGATGACGAGTTGCAGCGATTCCGGCTGGCTCACCGTGGCGAGCGCACCCGCGCGGCGCGACAAGGCGTACGCCAAACGCGACGGGCGCACGTATTCGGCAGGAACGAAGCGGCCTTGCGCAATCGCAACGGCTGTCTCTGAAACGGCAAGTACGTCGCCGGTCCGCGCGATGCCGCGCACCGACTCACCGATGAGTGCGATCACGTTGTCGCCGGGTCGAACCAAGCGCGTTCGTACCGGAATCGCGACGATGCCTGCCGGAAGCTCCGCTCGTTCCACGTGCAATTTCCGCGTCATCCGCGCAACCTCTCGACGATCTCCTCCAGCCGGTATTTTCGCGAACCTTTAAGCAACACGACGTCAGCAGCGTGCGTGTTGCGGTCGAGCCACCGTGCCGCGTCAAGATTCGTCGCAAACCGAACGATTCGCTCCGAGGAAAGCCCTGCGCTGCGCGCACCGGCCGCGAGGTCATCGGCGAAGTCGCCGCCGGCTAGGACGACGTCGGCACACCGCGCAGCGTGTTCACCGACGTTCCGGTGAAACTGCCCGGACTGCGGACCCAGCTCCGCCATGCCGGAGAGTACCGCGATATGGCACGCGCCCGGCTCCTGCGCGAACGCGTCGAGTGCCGCGAGCATCCCGCTGTAATTGGCGTTGTACGCATCGAAGACGATGCGCGGGCGGCCGTCGATGACGATGCGTTCGAAGCGCCCGCTTGGCAGGCGCAGCGTCGGGATCTCGGCTACGATCGTATCGAGGTCGACTCCGCAGGCGACCGCTCCGGCAATTGCGGCGGCGAGGTTCGCGCGATTGTGACGACCGGGAAGCTGCACGTCGATCGATCGTTCGCTGCGCACGCCGTTCCAGGACACGACCACGCGATCGTCGTTCACGACGACCGAACGCTGCGCATGCGCGCAACGCTGCGGCATACCGTCGCCCGCCGCGAACCACGCCGGCGGTTGCGCGAGCGTTTCGGCACGCGCGGCGCTCTGCTCGTCATCCGCGTTGAGCACCGCATCGGCACCGGTCGCGAAGAGTCCCCACTTCGTCTGCGCGAGACGTTCGCGCGAACCCATGATCTCCAGATGCGCTTCGCCGATGTTGGTAAGAATGCCGACGTCAGGGCGCGCGATCGCGGCCAGTTCGGCGATCTCGCCTTCGCGGCGCGCGCCCATCTCGATGACGAGCACGTCGTGCGCGCCGCCAGCCGCGAGCAGCAGCTTGCTCACGCCGATCTCGTTGTTTTCATTAGCGGGCGTGGCGAGCACGCGATCCCCGAAGCGCAACGCCAGCAGTTGTGCGAGGAAGGCCTTCGTGGTCGTCTTCCCGGTGCTCCCGGTGATCGCCGCGACCCTGCCGTGGAACCGCGCGCGCGCGGCCCCTGCCAACTGCATGTAGGCGCGCTTCGTATCCGCGACGACCAGCGTCGGCACACCCGCCACGCGCGTGCGCTCGTCATCGATCACCACCGCGCAGGCGCCGGCCGCGACGGCATCCTTCACATACGCATGCCCGTCGAAGCGCTCGCCGCGCAGAGCGATGAAACAGGCCCCAGGTGCGAGCGCGCGCGTATCGGTCGAGACGGTGAATGAGAGCGGCGTCGCCGGCGCGTCGAACGCGCGTGCGCCGGTCGCGTCGAGCGCTTCGGTGAATGCGATGGTCACGATGCGACGCTCCGCCTCGCGAGCGCGGCGCGCGCCTCGGCGGCGTCATCGAACTCCGCGACGCGGTCGCCGATGATCTGATAGGTTTCGTGTCCCTTTCCGGCGATCAGCACGGTGTCGCCGGGTTGCGCCTGCGCGATCGCACCTTCGATCGCCGCATGACGATCGAGTTCGACGGTGACCTCATGTCCGCGTAATCCGGGGAGAATGTCCTCGACGATCGCACGCGCGTCTTCGCTGCGCGGATTGTCGCTCGTGACGTAGATACGATCGGCATGACGAGCCGCCGCCGCACCCATCTCTTGGCGTTTCCCGCGATCGCGATCGCCGCCGCATCCGAACACGACGATCAGTTCGCGCCGCGTGGTCTCGCGGAGTGCGCGCAATGCTTGGTCGAGCGAATCGGGCGTGTGCGCATAGTCGACCACCACAGCGATCTCCCCGTCCCCGATGCGCTCCATGCGCCCGGGCACACGTTCCAGCGCCGCGAGCCCGCGTGCGCTCACTGCGTCGTCGACGCCGAGCGCGCGCGCGACGCCGATCGCCGCCAACGCGTTGAGAACATTGAAACGGCCGGGAATGCGTACGTTGAATTCGGTCGCGTCGACGCTGAATCGACTGCCCGCCGCTTCGAGCACGAGGCCGCGAGCCACGAGGTCAGCTTTCGTATCGATTGCGTAGGTGATGACAGGTTTGCGCGGACGCAGGGTGTGCGACCAGCGCGCGCCCCACTCGTCGTCAAGATTCAAGACACAAGCAGCCGCCATCTCGAAGAGTCGATGCTTCGCCGACGCATAGGCGTCGATCGTCGTGTGGAAATCGAGATGATCGCGCGTGACGTTGGTGAGCGCCGCGACGGCGAAGCGCACGTCTTCCACACGATCGAGTACGAGCGCATGTGAGCTCACCTCCATCGCGACGCACTTCCCACCCTCGTCGCGCATCTGCGCCAGCAGCCCGTGCAGCTCCGGCGGCAGCGGCGTGGTGTTCGAGAGTCGCCACGCGCGGTCGTTGAAGAATGCGCCGACCGTTCCGATCACGCCGCACGTGCGGCGCGCGGTGTCGAGAATCGATGCGATCATGTGCGTCGTCGTCGTCTTGCCGTTGGTCCCGGTGACGCCGATCACATCGAGCGCATGCGACGGATCGCCAAAGAACGCAGCCGCCAGCGATGCCAGCGCGCGGCGCGCGTCGGGCACGTGGATCGCGGTCGTGCCGGCTTCGATGTCCAACGCCCGCGCCGCCTCAACCACCACAGCGACCGCGCCATTCTTGATCGCCTGCGTGACGAAGCGATGCCCGTCCGTGTGTTCGCCCGGCACCGCCACGAAGAGCGCACCCGGAGTGACCGCGCGCGAGTTAATCGCGATCGCAGTGACGGAGCGATCGAGGTCGCCGATCACGACCGCGCTCGCCGGCAGCCGGTCGCGCAACGCGGACAAACGCACCACTGCCGTCACGGGTGCGGCTTCGCGACCGGAGCAACGTTGGGGAGCACGCTGTTGTGCAGCATCGCTTCCCGCGCAATCTTTGCGAACGCCGGCGCCGCGACGACGCTGCCGTAATAGGCGCCGACCGGACGATCGACTTTGACGTAGATCACATAGCGCGGATGTTCGTAGGGAACCATGCCGATGAACGATGCGACATACGCGCCCGGCTCGTACACGCCGTTGGCGACGATCTGCGCGGTGCCGGTCTTTCCGGCCGTCGTGTATCCAGGAACCTGCGCGCTCGGATTCCCCGTGCCATGCACGACCACCGTTCGTAAGAAGCTCTTGAGCGTTGCCGCAATCTTCTTGGAGAAGACACGCCCCTCGATCTGCGGTGCATATGCGTAGGCAACAGCGCCTTGTGCGTTGAGCACCTTTTTGACAATCGACGGGCGCAGCAGCATGCCGCCGTTAGCGATCGCGCAGTAGTAGCGCGTCATCGCAAGCGGTGTGACCGAAACACCTTGACCGAATGACATCGTCGCAAGCGAGGATCCGCTCCATTCGCTCGGCGGTGGAACGATGCCCGGGTTTTCACCTGGTAGTCCGCTCTCGGTCGAGTTCCCGAATCCGGCACGCTGCTCCATGTCATAGAAGGCGCGCGCGCCGATGCGCATGCCGACTTCAGCCGCGCCGACGTTATGCGAATACTCGATGATCTCTTCGAGCGTCTCGTCGCTGCCCGTGCCGGCCAAGAATCCGTCCTCGGCGTTGTGAATGAGATGACCGCCGACCTCGAGCGTGTCGTGCGCGGGGAAACGCGAACGTGTCGTGACCTTGCCGGATTCGAGCGCCGCGGCGGCGGTCACGAGCTTGAACGTCGAGCCGGGTTCGTAAGCATCCATCACGGCACGATCGCGCTCATCGTTAGCGGAAGACTTCCAGAATGCATTTGGATCGTAGTCAGGGAGATTCGCGAGCGCGAGAATTTCGCCCGTCCACGGATCCATGACGATGGCGGTGCCGTCGAGCGCATGCCAGGTTTTAATCTGTTCACCGAGCGCCTGCTCGGCGACGAACTGTAAGTACGGATCGATGGTGAGCTGAAGCGAGAGTCCGGGCTTGGCGGGTTTGACGACCGTGTCGCGACCGAATGGAATCGCGCGGCCGAACTCGTCGGTTTCGAGCGTGGTCTCTCCCGATTGCCCGCGCAACCAATCGTCGAACGAATACTCGATACCCGCCAGACCATTCTCATCGGTTCCGACGAACCCGAGCACCGTCGAGGCAAGTGTTCCGACCGTGTCGACGCGCCGCCCGCTATCTTCTTCTTTGACGGCGACGCCGGTGAAGCCGAGCGCGCGCACACGCTGCGCCACGTCGTGCGGCACCTTGCGCTCGATCCACACGAACCACAGGCTCCTGTCGTGCAGTTCGGCGAGCGTGGCCGGATCGAGCTTGCCGACGATCGGTTGCAGCGCCGCGACGGCCGCACCGGCATCTTCGATGTCGTGCGGCACCGCGTACACGCTTTCCGATGGCAACGATCGCACCAGCACGTTGCCGTCGCGATCGAAGATGCTGCCGCGGCGCGCGAAGACTTCAACCGTGTCGCTGCGTTGCGCAAGCGCCTCCTTGGCGAGTACGGGACCCTGACGAATCTGCACGTCGTACAGACGCCAGGTGAGAAATCCGGCGACGATCAGCCATCCGTAAAAAACGACTTTCGCGCGGGTCGTAGCGACACGCGCGAATGTTCGGCGATGCATCGAGGTCGATCGTCCCCTCAGCGCATCACACTCCCGGAGCGATGCGGCGCCGGCGGCCGGCTAAACCACGACTGCAGTACGCGCAGGAACGCAACGCGCGGTGAGGTGTCGGTTTGCGCCGGCGCGAGCGGCACCAGCGCGAAGCGCTGCGGCTCGTGCATCCCCAAACGCGCGGCGATTCCGGCCAACCGTTCCTGCGATCGCAGCGCAGCGAGCTGATCGTCCAGGCGCGTCGTCTCTTCGATGAGCGCTTCGCGCTTGGCTTGCGCGCGTGAGAGCGCGTAGTTGTATCCGGTGAGGCTCGACGTTAGCGTCACGTAGGCAAAGACCAGCCCAAAGAGCACCAGGATGACGACGCCCGCGCGCACGAGCGACGTGTAGCGCGCCGAGTTGTTGCGCTTACGCCGGTCTTGTGCAGCGGTGTGCGCGCGGCGCGTGTTGCGCGGCCGGGGTCTGGGAACGGCGATGGGATTGATCATGATGCCTTCCGCTCTGCGGCGCGCATCTTCGCGCTGCGCGCGCGCGGGTTTGCCGCAGTTTCGGTGCTGCCCGGCACGATGGGTTTCTTGGTCAGGACGTTGAGCCGCTCGTCTTCGCGGAAGGTGTTCTTGACGATGCGGTCTTCGAGCGAATGAAAGCTGATCACCACGATGCGGCCTGCTCCGCGAAGACGACCGATCGCGGCGCCGAGTCCGTCGCGCAATGCGCCGAGTTCATCGTTGACGGCGATGCGCAAGGCTTGGAAGACGCGCGTGGCCGGATGAATGCGCGCGTGACTTCCGCGATGCGTAACGCCTGCGACGAAATTCGCGAATTCGACGGTCGTTTTCGGAAGCGAACCGGCGCGCCGCCGCTCGACGATCGCATGGGCGATCCTGCGTGACGCGCGTTCTTCGCCGTACTGATAGAAGATGTCGGCGAGTTCGCGTTCGCTGGCGGTGTTGAGCACATCGTATGCGCTCTTGCCGGCGTACGGGTTCATGCGCATATCGAGCGCGGCGGCATGGCGAAACGAAAAGCCGCGTTGCACGTCATCAAACTGCATGGAGGATACCCCCAAATCGAAGAGCACGCCGTCGACGAGCGGGACGCCCTGCGCATCCAGCACGTCCCCGAGCGCGCGGAAATTCGCGTGAACGAACGTCAGCGCCGGATGCGCGATCGCTTTGGCGCGATCGACCGCCTCGGGGTCGGCGTCGAGCGCGATCAACCGTCCCGTGCTCAATCGCTCCAGTATGGCGCGCGCATGCCCACCCGCACCGAAGGTCGCATCGACGTAGATCCCATCCGGCCGGATCGCCAGATACTCCAGCGCCTGCGGAAGCAAAACCGAAACGTGCGTCATCCGCGCATCGCATCAGTACAGCCCGAGGTCGGCCGCGAAATCGGCAACCTCGCCTTCAGGAGCCAGGTGATCGGCCAGCCGTTCCTTCGCCCAAATCTCCACCCGCGAGAGCGAGCCGATCGAGACCACTTCGCGCTCGATGCCCGCATACGCGCGCAACCCGGCCGGGATGAGCAAACGCCCCTGCCCATCGCACGCGACTTCGTCCGTATGCGAGAACAAGTGGCGGACGTACCGGCGGAACTGCTCGTCCTTGCGGGGCGCCGCCTCCAGGCGGGCGCAGAATTCGGCCCAGGTGACGGCAGGGTAGAGAGCCAGACAGCGCTCGGGCTGCCCGACGGTCAGGACAAACCCGGTGCCCAAGCGGTCGCGAAAGCGCGCGGGGACGATGAGCCGGCCCTTTTCGTCAAGGGCATGCTCGACCGACCCGGTAAAGCGCGGCAGCTCCGCTGGCAAGGTCCCCTCCCTATGGCACCACTATGCACCACTTCCCTCCACTATACACCGGAAACCGCCCCAAAACCAAGTGGATGCAAATGGCCCGACGAGGCCTGTAAATTAGAGAAGTAGGCTGGACTCCAAAGGAGTATTCCTGGGCCCTCGTCGCTCTCAAGCCAAGGGAGCATGGGCGTCAACTAGATCTGCAAGGTCGCGCGTCGCCGTTTCGCGCGAGACCTTTGGTTAGCTTCGCGTATTTTGTCCGCAGTGAGGTGTGTCCCTCAAAACGGTCGCGCAGTCTACGCACCACCTGCGCTGCTCCGTGTAATTCAGCGCGTCGAGCGTCACGTCGATGGAATTGGTGCGATCGTCGGCACGGCCACGCCGGTGCCAGAGAGCGACAAGGCGTCGAACAATTTCGACGCTAGAAAACCTGCGATGCTACGGAAAACGTGCGGAAAACCGTATCGGATGCTACGCAAGGCGCCTTCATACGGTCATCGCCGTGGCAACCGAAAGACGCACGTCCGCGCTCGTTCAGGCCTCGCCGACTTTACACTGCTCAGCCTAGCGCCTTCGCAAGCGCTTTCGGTTCTCGCGAGATTGCAAACAAGAGAACCCGCGCAGCCTCCGACGGCTGCTTTCGACCCTGCTCCCATTCCTGTACGCTCCGAAGCGACAGACGATAGCGGTGCGCAAACTCACGCTGTGTTAGTCCGATGTTTTGCCGAATCGCGCGCACGTTGACGCTCGGAACGAAACGAGCATTATCAAAGCTCACGTCATCATAGCCATCCGCAGCTTTCCAGGCATCGATCTCCGCCTCGGTCGGCTCCGGGCGAAAGCGATCGATCTTCCCGCTGCCGATTTTATGCCGATTCTTGCGCACGATACTCATGATACTTCCGCCTTTCTTGGGCCGACGACCACCACGCGGTAACGATCCGCCGCGCGCCGGCGCGGGGCGTCCACACCACGGTTAGATTGCGCCCTTCAATCTCGCCGATAACGATGTAGCGTATCTCTCCATAGTCGCGACGCTCGTCTTGGATCTCGAGGTACGGGCCATCAAACACATGAGAGGCAAACTCGAAGTCAAAGCCTCGCTCCGCGAACGTGCGCTCGCTTTTGGAATCGTCCCATTCGAACGAGTCAAAATCGTCATGGTTATTCAAATGTTACTACGCTCCTGGCGTATCCGTCAACGGCGCATAAACTCGCATGGCGATCGCACTGGCGCACGTGCGACCGTATCGCGGGAGCAACCCGCTCATTTCCAGCACGCGATCAACGCCACGGTCATCGCAACCACCTCGATGAACGAGACTATCGTACACGCACATCGTGTCAGATGTACGGCAAAGCTTGCTGGCAGTTCAGCGTTACGCGATGCCGAAGGCGGCCTCACGATTCCTGCGCACGGCAAAGACGGTCAGGCAAGCAGATCGCAACGTAGTCTCGCGTGACGGGCTCTGTCGGGGTCTGCGACGAAATGCCAGATCATGGCGGCGCCGCTGCTGACGCTTGGGCATGGGACTGCGAGTGTGGACGAACTTGCGGCTCTCCTTCGTGAAGCTGCGATCGAGTCGGTGGTTGACGTTCGCACGGTTCCCAAAAGCCGTCGTCATCCGCAATTTTGGCGCGAAGCGATGGAGCAGTGGGTCCCCGCGGAGGCCGCGAGTTCGTATCGCTGGGAACCGGCGCTCGGCGGCTTTCGCAAAGTCGATCCGAACAGCCATAACGTCGCGCTGCGCCATCCTTCGTTTCGCGCGTACGCCGACTACATGGAAACCGACGCCTTCGCGCGCGCCCTTGACCAGCTTCTCGCGCACGTGGAAACATCGCGCGTCGCGATTCTGTGTTCCGAAACGGTGTGGTGGCGGTGCCACCGGCGTCTCATCTCCGACGCCGTGCTGCTCCTGCACAAAATTCCGGTGCTTCACATGATGCACGACGGCGCGCTTCGTCCGCATATTCCGACGGCCGGCGTTCGCGTGGCCGACGACGGCACACTACGCTACGACGTCCTTTTTGAGCCTGACGAACCACCCGAATGACAACCGGGCGCTACGAGCTGCAACCAGCGGAAGCAACACCACCGACCCGAGCGCTGCTGCCGCGGAAAAGATGATGAACCCACCCATGTAACTGCCGGTGCGATCGAAGATGGCGCCTCCGATAGCTGGCGCCGCCGCGGCCGCCAGTGCCAACGGAAGCCCCTGCGCTCCGTTCATACTGCCGAAGCGTTGCGGACCGAAGACCGCCATCATCGCCGCCGCGCGCATCGCAGGCGACAATCCGTACCCGGCTCCGGACAGCAGTGCGGCACAGCCGACCGGAACGAGCGTATGCGCAGCCGCCATCACGATGGTCGCCACAGCCTGCGCGAACGTACACGCGCACAGAATACTGAACGAATCAAAACGACGCAGCAAAGCGCCGCCGAACGCCCGACCGGGTATGCTGCCGAAACCGCACAAACCCGCGATCATCGCCGCCGTTCCGGCATTCCATCCGCGCCCGAGTTCAAATGGGATGAAATGAACGGTGAGAAACGCGCTGCCCGCGACACTCAGCACGGCCGAGGTGGTAATGAGCAGAAATCGCACGTCGAGCAGCAGGCTCGGCATGCGTGCCGGCGCATTCGCTTCACGTGCGATGCTCGCGCGCGCTGGATAGCGCACCCAGAACGCATGGATGGGAACGGCGATCAGGAGTTGGATGAGCGCGATCGCAACCAAGGCATGGCGCCATCCCAGATGCGCCACCAGCGATTGCTCGAGCGGTTGAAATACGGGCGCCGCCAAACCGCCGAAGAGCGTGATCGCCAACAACGCTTGCGCGGGGGCAGCTTTGAACCATTGGCCTGCGATCGCAAACGACACCGGATAATACGTGAGCGCTGCGGCGCCGGCGAGTCCAATGCCCCAGATCGCATAGAATTGCGGCAGCGTCTGCACCATCGACAGCAACCAAAAACTGATCGCCGCCAGCGCCGAACCTACTGTCAGCAGCAGCCGCCCGCGGCCGGCATCGACGTGACGCCCGACCACCATGCCGAGCGCGCCGGCTACCAACAAACACAACGAATAGGCGATCGACATGCGTCCACTCGCCCAATGCAGATCGCGGGCGATCGGCGTGAGCATCACGCCGAACAGATACTGAATCGTGCCGAACGAGATGATGGTGGTTATCCCGAGCGGGAGAACCACCATCATAAACGAGGCGCGCGGCGCTACGCGCAACAAGCCGTCTCGGGCACTGAACAACTCTCCGTTTCAGATGGTGCGCAGCTCTGCGTATCGCAGCTGGAACGAGCGCGATCGGTGTTGCAGACGCCGGTCTCCGGAAGCACGAGTTCGACGCGTTCGGCCGCTTCGACATCGCCTGCGAGTTCGGCGATAATCGAACGAACTTGCTCGTAGCCGGTGAGCATGAGGAACGTCGGCGCGCGGCCGTAGCTCTTCATTCCGGCGATGTAGAAGCCGCGTTCCGGGTGACGGAGTTCACGCGCGCCGTGGGGCCGCACCGTGCCGCAACTGTGCTCGTTCGGATCGATCAACGGCGCAAGTTCGACCGGTGCTTCGACCGCCGCGTCCAATGCGAGGCGCAGTTCGCGCAGCGGCGTCAGGTCGGGGCGAAAACCGGTGGACGCGATAATCTCGTCGACGGGTAGCGTGCGATGATCTGCGCTTTCGAGCCACAGCCGCGTACCGAGTTGATTGACTTGCGCGATGCGGAACTTCTCGATGATTTCGATGCGTTGGCGTGCGACCAGGTCGCGCAGACGCGCGCCGAGTTCGCCGCGCGCGGAGAGCGCGTCATTTTTTCCGCCTCCGAACATGATGTCCTCACGCGAACGCCGCACAACCCAGTACACCTTCGTGCCCGGCGCGTCGTCCGACAGCATCACCAGATCCAGAAGTGCGTTGAACGCGGAATGTCCGCTGCCGACGACGGCGACCGACTTGTTGGCATACCGCTGGCGCAGCGTCAGCAAGACATCGGGAATTCCGTAGAAGATGCGCCCTTGCGCTTCAGGTTCACCCAGAGCGAAGACGCCGGCTGATCCGAGCGGATTCGGCGTTTGCGCGGTGCCCGACGCGTCGATGACGGCGGACGCCAGCAGCGTCGAGCGCGATCCGTCCTTTGCTTCAATCGTCAGTTCAAAGGGAAGCTGCTCGCGCCCGGCCGTCTTGAGCTTGTCGGCGCCGAAGCGCGAGACGGAGACGACGCGAGCGCCGAGGCGGATGTGAGGAAGCAACTCGGGGGTCTGGGCCAGCGGCCTCAAGTAGCGCTCGCAGAGTTCCTCGCCGGTCGGAAAGGCCTCGGGGTCGGGCTCGACCCAGCTGGTCCCGCTCAACAGCTCGTGGGCCTGCACGTCGATGTTGTAGCGCCACGGCGAAAAGAGCCTCACGTGTCCCCACGAGGCCACACTGGCCGCTACGCTGTCGCCCGATTCGAGGACGACGAAGCCCTGGCCGCGAGCGCTGGCGTGCGCCGCGGCTGCCAGACCAACCGGACCGCCGCCGATGATTGCGATGGGAAAGCTACCTGGTGACTGCATGGAGGACCCCTTTTTAATCGACATTCATCGATATAGCGACGGCTGAGGTCCCCGTTTTGTTCTCGGGGGTCAGCCCAGTGCATTGACAAACATCAATATAGAGCCTAGTATCGAAACATGTCAATACAGAAGACGGTCTTTTTTCAGCCGAGGGAGGTGCTTCGATGATCGCTTCAGCGCCGCGACAAGATACGCTCCTGTTTCGCGAAGCTCGGGTAGCCGATCTCGCCGCCATTCAACACATCTACAACGAGGGGATCGAGGACCGGATCGCTACGCTCGACACCGATCCGAAAGACGATAGCGAGATCGCCGGCTGGTTCGCGGACCACCGCGGACGCCATTGCGTGGTGCTTGCAGTTCGCGAGAACACGATCGTCGGCTGGGCGTCGTTGAACCGCTATTCGAATCGCTGTGCTTACGACGGGGTTGCGAGCCTCTCCATCTACATCGCACGCGAGCATCGCGGCACCGGAATCGGCAAGAAGCTTCTCGCCGAATTGGAGAAGCGCGCGATCGCGAACGACTTTCACAAGATCGTGCTCTTCACGTTCGCATTCAATCAACTCGGTCAGGGACTCTATCGCAGGGCCGGATACCGCGAAGTCGGCGTCTTTCGCAATCAAGGCCGGCTCGACGGAAAATTCGTCGACGTCATGGCCATGGAGAAGTTACTGGCGATCGAGTAGCCGGCCCGCTATTGCTGCGCGATGGCGTCGAGGACGCGGTGTAGGCGTGCGTTGACGTCGTCGGCGATGCCGAGCAGCGACGGATTGCCGACGACACCGAGCAACGGGCGCGCGTCGATGGCCGAGACGACCGTCGAGCCGTGTTCTTCTTGCACGACCACGTTGCACGGGAGCAGCAGTCCCAACTGCGACTCCTCGTTCAAGGCGCGATGCGCGAAGTGCGGATTGCACGCTCCGAGAATGCGATACGGCCGGAAATCAGCGCCGATCTTTTCATGCAGCGTCTTAGTGACGTCGATCTCGCAGAGAATTCCGAAGCCTTCGTCTTTGAGCAGCGATCTGGCGCGCTCGATAGCGGCTTCGAAGCCGAGCCCGGTGGCGACGCTGTAGCCGTATCCCACGGCCGCGGGTGCGTTGACCTTGTGTTCCATACGCCCATGCTACTCGCGATAGCGGCTGGTACACCAGGACCGGAAGGGTAAGGCTTGCCATGATGTGAAGTTAGGCAATCCTAAAATCTTTGAGCGAATCGAGGAAGCCGTTGCTCTCGCGCTGCCGAGCCCTTGCGTTGCCCCTCCTGGCCGCCGTCCTCGCCCTGGCGGCGCCGATCGGCGTTCACGCCGATGCCGACGAGCAGGCGGCAGCGGGAGCCAACACGGCAGCGCTCGGGCTGCAGCCGATTCGCGGACCCATCCCGGTCGCGACCCCGGCGCCGGGTGAATCGAAGGTCTTCCTCCGTCCGGACGGCGCCTACCAGGCCATCCCCGAGATACGCGGCCGGATGGAGATTTTCCATATCGTCCAGCGTCAAGCGCCGTGGACGATCAAGCCCGGCCTCACCGTGATGGCGAATACCTACAACGGCGTCGTGCCCGGGCCGGTGATCGCCGCCAAGCAAGGCGACACCGTCGTTATCGACTACGCGAACGACACCTCGACACCCGACTCGATTCATCTGCACGGCATCCACGACATTCCGGTCTCGATGGACGGCGTCGCGGGCATCTCGCAGCCGCTCGTGCAGCAAGGCGAACACTTCCGCTATCACTTCGTCGCCGAAGAACCCGGAACGTTCATCTATCACACACACGGCAACGAAGCGCATCTCAATTCGGGATTGTACGGCGCGATTGTCGTTCAACCGGCGCACCCGCTGCCGGCCGAGCAGAACCTCGCGCACGATTTCGTCGAGGTGGTCTCGTCGTGGCAGATTCAAAGCGCGGCCGAGAACGAATTCAGCCTGAACGGCAAGTCCTATCCGGGAACGAAGGCGCTCGACGTGAAGCCCGGCGAGCGCTTCCGCATTCGCTGGATCAATATCTCGGGTGAAAATTTTCACACCATGCACACGCATGGGCACTATCAGCTCATCATCGATCGCGACGCGCAGCCGGTGGCAGTGCGCGACCTCGAAGACACGGTGTTGATCGGTCCGGGACAACGCGCGGACGTGGTCGTCACGGCCAATGCGAAACCGGGAACCTGGCTCATCCATTGCCATGTCGCCGATCACACCGAAGACGCGAACGGCATGCCCGACGGATTGATCACCGCAATCCACTACACGGGCACGCCCAACATGCTGCTTGCGATGAACGCGGCGATGACCTCGCAGATGAACATGCCGCCGCCCACGCATCAGCCGCTCAGCTTCTCGATGACCGTTCTGCTCGGCGCGATCGCGGGTTTCACGATCTTCTTCGGCTTACCGATCGCGCGCATGCGCAAGGTATCGCACGAAACGATCGCATTGCTCAATGCGCTGGCGATCGGGATCTTGATCTACCTCGTGATCGAGATCGCGCAGAACGCGATCTTCCCAATCACGACCGGAATCATCGCGTGGCATACGAGCGGCGGTGCGTTTCCGCTCGCGCTGCTCATCGTCTTCGTCGGCGGATTGCTGATCGGGTTAGTAGGTTTGGGCAGCCTTGCGACGCAGATGACCAAACGCGCCGCGCAGAGCGCAGAAAATCCGATGATGCTCGCGGCGATCATCGCCATCGGCATCGGCGCGCACAACTTCGGTGAAGGTCTGGCGATCGGCGCATCGGCCGCCTCGGGCGCGACTGCCGTTGCGATCGGACTCATCATCGGTTTCGGGTTGCACAACGCGACCGAAGGCTTCGGCGTTGCGGCGCCGCTCATCGGGCGCGTCGTTCCGACGTGGGTCCAACTCGGCATCGCGGGCTTGATCGCCGGCGGCCCGACCTTCCTTGGAACGATCATCGGGTATCAATTCCAATCGCCGACGCTCTCCGTGCTCTTCCTCGCGATCGCGATCGGCGCGCTGGTCTTCGTGATCGGCGAACTTTGGTCGGTCCTGCGGCGTACGGGGCTCAGCGCGCTGGTCACGACGATGATGACGGTCGGCTTCCTGGTGGCCTTCGGCACCGAACTCTTCCTCGACGTCAACGGCGGGTAAGCGCCCGGCGGCTGTGGTTATTGACATTCTTCGATATACGCCATAGCATCGAATCATGTCGATGCAGCGCGTATGTTTGTCACCCGAGTCGCTCAAGGGCGATTTCGAACCGATGGTCGGCCTTTTCAAGGCCCTGGCCGATCCCCACCGTCTCGCGATTCTTTCGGCGCTGGCCCGTGAGGACGGCGAGGTGTGCGTCTGCGATTTCACCGCCGGATTGCCGCTCAATCAACCGACCGTTTCGCACCACCTGAAGATCTTGCGCGACTGCGGGCTCGTGACGAGCGAACGGCGCGGCACGTGGGTCTACTACCAGCTTGCACCCGACGCGCGGCAACGCTTGGCCGACGCCCTCGACGCCGTCGTCCCGCTCGGCGTCCTGGCGTGACGTCCAGGCCCAACGTTCTCTTCGTCTGCGTGCACAATAGCGCACGCAGTCAGATGGCTGAGGCGCTGTTGCGGCAGGTAGCGGGCGACGCCGCCAATGCATACAGCGCCGGGCTCGAAGCAGGTGCGCTCAATCCGTACGTCGTTACCGCGATGCGCGAAATCGGCATCGACATCTCGCAGCAGCACGCCAAGACCGTCAACGATCCGCAGATCGCCGGACGCGCATACGACTACGTGATCAGCGTGTGCGATGAGGCGAGCGGCGCCGCATGCCCGGTCGTTCCGACGACCGGCCAACGCCTCTCCTGGCAGTTTCCCGATCCTTCGCGGTTCGCAGGCAGCGACGAGGAAAAACTCGCGATGGTGCGCGCCGTGCGCGACTCGCTCAAAGAACGGATCGCGCACTGGGCGGCCGTGACGTTCGCACCGCAGAACCGATGAACACGAAGCTCAACCGTCGTCTCGTCTGCGAAGGGGTGGGCACCGCGCTGCTCGTGGCCGGTGTGATCGGCTCGGGCATCATGGCGCAACGGCTATCGGGCGGAAACGTCGCGCTCGCGCTGCTCGCCAACACGATCGCGACCGGCGGTATCCTCGTCGCGATCATCGCCGCCTTCGGTCCCATCTCCGGCGCGCATTTCAATCCGGCCGTGTCCCTGTCCGAAGCCTGGAACGGCGCCGTGTCGTGGCGCGAAGCAGCGTGGTACACGCTCGTTCAGATCGCGGGCGCGATAGCAGGCGCGATGATCGCCAACGTCATGTTCGGCCTTGCGCCCGTGGCGCTGTCTCACCACGCGCGTCATGGCGCCGGGCTGCTGCTCGGTGAAGCAGTGGCGACGTTCGGTTTGCTCTGCGTCATCCGCGGCTGCGCGCTCACGCGCGTCTGGATGATGCCGTTCGCGGTTGCCGCCTACATCGTCGGCGCGTATTGGTTCACGTCGTCGACGTCGTTCGCCAATCCGGCGGTCGCGATCGGCCGCTCGCTCACCGACACCTTCGCGGGGATCGCACCGAACGATGTGCCCGGGTTCGTGATCGCGCAGCTCGCCGGCGCCGCCGCGGCCACAGCACTGTTTGGTTGGTTGGCTCCGCCGGTGGCGACCGCGAGCTCACCAGCCGAAGAAGCAGGGTAAGCTCGGCAACGGCAAGGCCGTCCGGGCCGTTCACAAGAAGTGAGGCGACCGATGAAACGACCGGCGGCAGCGGCTTTGGCCATTTGTGCCCTCCTCTATGGGTGCAGCGGTGCGGGGTATCTCCCCTACGCACCCCATGCGCTCGCCCCGCAGCAGATTCACGTGCTCTCAGCCGGCGCGGCCGCCGCCAACGGCCTTCCCGAAGGTCTCGTTCGCGCGGTCATCATGACGGAGTCGGCCGGCGACCCGAGCGCGGTGAGCACCGCGGGCGCGCAAGGGTTGATGCAGTTGATGCCGGCAACCGCGCAGAGTTGCGGCATCGCCAATCCCTTTGAAGCCAACGAGAACGTGTCGTGCGGCGCTTCGTATCTGAAAGCGCTGATGGTGCGTTATCACAATGACGTGACGCTCGCGGTCGCCGCGTATAACGCCGGGCCCGGCGCCGTGGATGCTTACCGGGGCGTTCCGCCGTTCGCGGAGACGCGCGCTTACGTGCAGCGCGTGCTCGCCGCGTACCAGGCCTTCTAGCCGACCGGCACATGGCGTCGGTCTCGCACGCGCGGCACGTACCGCAATTGCGCTTAGGCGCGTTGCACGTGCCGATTCTCGACATCTATCTGCTGAGCGAGATCGTCGGCCCGTTTCTCTTTGCGTTCGGCGCGTACTTCATCTTCTGGGCGCTCAACATTTTCTTCGCGGCCGCCGACTACGTGATCAATCAGCACGCGCCATTCTTCTTGGTGCTGCGCTTTGTCGTATTCCGTGTGCCGCAAGCGATCCCGATGGCGTTTCCGTTCGCGACGCTGTTCTCGACGCTGCTCGCGCTTGGACGCTTGATGGGCGACAACGAAATCAATGCGATGCGTACGTCAGGCATCTCGCTCGCACGTTTTTCGATCACGCCGATCCTTTTCGGCATCACCGCATTCGTCGTGTGCTGGGCGATGAACGAATATGTCGCACCGCCGTCGGTCGATCTCTCGACGCGCACGTTCTACCAAATCTTGTATCACACCGACTCTTTGCCGGTCGAGCCCCTGTTCTTTCGCCGTGATCCCGACACCGGAAACGTCTTCTTCGTGACCAATGTCGGCCCCGACAACAAGACGATGATCGGCGTGCAGATCTTCAAACCGGGACACAGCGGATATTGGAACGAAACGTTCCAAGCCAAGACTGCGTCGGTGGACGGTTCGCTGCTGGTGCTGCACGACGTGGTGCATTCCGTGTACAATCCAGACGGCATGGTGATCAGTCAGTTTCGCACCAAGGAAGCTCGCGTCGGTTTGCCGCTGGCGGAGACCGCCGCGCAGTTCGTCAGCAACGTCAATAGTGACCCGTGGACGATGAGTTCAAAGACGCTCGCGACGCAGGTTCGCTCGCTGCAGAACATGGGCATGGGCGGCGCGGCGCTCGGCAACTTGAAGGTATCACTCGCCAACAAGTTCGCCTGGCCGTTCGCGTGCGTGGTCGGTGTGCTGCTCTCGCTGCCGCTTGCACTTCGTTTCGGCAAGCGCGGCCGCACGCTCGGCATCGCCATGGCCATCATCGCCTTCTTCATCTACTTCCTGATGACGTCGGCGGCGGCTGCCGTCGGCCGCAACGGCGCGATCGATCCGTATCTCGCCGCATGGTTGCCGAACATCGTCATGGGCGGCGTCGGAATCGTGCTTCTCTTTTTGGAAGAACGCTGATCGCGTGATACCCTCGCTCCACTATCGCAGCGCTGCCGCGATCGCGTGTTTGTTGGCGTTCCTGGCGGGCTTCGCGCCCGGCGACGCGAGCGCCGCACTCGACGAGACGCGCGTGCTCAGCTTGCTCAACGCGCAGTCTTGTGCGACAGCCATGCGCCAACGCTTGGCGTACGTGCAAGAGACTCCGTCCCCGTCACCGGCGCCGACGACATCTCCGGCCGCATCGCCGTCGCCCCGTCCGACGCCGTCGCTTGCACCGGTGCTCGGCGGATTCACGCAGCTCTATGCAACACCGAGGCCAACCGGTACACCGGTGACGCCGCCGCCGCTTCCGACGCCGACACCAACTCCAACCGGCGGAGCACCGATCTTTCTCACGCGCACGACCGGCGAGTCGCCGCCGCCGATCACACCGGCCGGAGGAACGCCGCTCACGTCGCCGTCACCGGCTCCATCGAGCGTGCCGACGCTGCAGCCGGGACACGTCGCCGTGATCGCCGACACGGTCGAGGGAATCGGCGAAGGCAAGCCCGGCGATGCAACCGGAAACGTACACATCTACTATGCGCAGGGCGAACTTGTCGGCGACAAGGCGCACTACGATGGCGCGCGCACGATCACGGTCACCGGTCATCCCTACATACTCGACAGCGCGCGCGATTCGCTCTTATCCGGTGATGAAATCGACTTCGACACCATCGCGCAGACGGCGGTGATCAAGAACGCTCGCGGCACGAGCGCTCAGGGCCTCGAACGCGGGCTCGTGCACTTCGCCGCGAAAGACTTGCACAGCGATGCCGACGGCGTGACGCACGGAAAAAACACCACCGTGTCCACCTGTGAAAACCAGCGCGGCGGCTATCATCTGACCGGCAAGAAAGTTGACGAGTATCCGGGCGACAAACTCGTGATCACCGACGCGATCTTGTGGCTGGGGGCGGCGGCGGTCTTCTTTCTTCCGAAAGTCATCATCCCGCTGCGGCAAGTCGTCGATCAGCGCCAGCGCCCGACGTTCTTTCCGAACGCCGGTTACGATCAAGCCGAAGGCGCATGGGTCAAAGAATCGATCGGGTTCGGGCGCAACCAGTACTACTACGGATACTATCAAGTCAACTATTTCACAAAACTCGGCTTGGCGCTCGGATATGTCGGATTCTTCGCGCGCAAGAACGGACGGCGCAGCGGCGGCGCCAACGTTCTCGAAACGCACAACCGCATCACGCAGACGCAGCAAGACAACATTGCGCTCCAAGAAACCGAGAATTTTTCGCAGCGCTTGCGCGGAAATTTCGGTTTCAATTACACCAGCAACTTCGGACCGCTGCAGCACGTTCCCGCGAACACCGGTCTCACTGCCGCATTCGTGCATCAGGGAGATCGCGGAAGCCAGAACTACTCATTCAGCCGCAATGCGACGATCGGACAATCGAGCACGGAGTCGTTCGCATTCACCGATCAGCGCCAGTTTTCATCGCGCCTCTCGCAGGGCGTGAACTTCACGCTCAACTCCAGCCAATCGTCGTTCGGCGGTTTGGCGGCTTCCAACGGCAGCGCGCACGTCAACACGCTGACGACGCTCAATGAGCCGAGCGCGAACTACACGCTCACGATCGACAAGAACTACTCACACTCGCCGAGCGGGATCATCGACAAACTCCCCGAGTTGCAAATACACCCGACCACGGTGTTTTCGCATCTTCCGATCCCGATCTCGCCGCAACTCACCATCGGCGAATATGCCGAACCGCAAGATCAGTTTTCGACGGTTCGTTCGGACCTGTCGGTGAACATGGGCCCCGCGCTCTACGACGTCTACGGCAGTCAACTCCAAGCAAGCGTGAACGTGCATCAGTTCGCCTATGCGACCGGCGACCTCAAGGCCGCCATCCAGCAGTCGGCAAGTTTGACGACGCCGATCGGAAAACACGTGGTGAACGCGCTCTCCTACAGCGAGCAGAACTTCAACGGTCCGGCCGCCGTGCCGTTCGTCTTACTCGATACGCAATCGAGCACGAACACCAAAAACGCACAGGATCTGGTGCGCTTTTTCAACGGCGACGTGTATAACCTGACGCTGGGCTTCTCCACGTCATTCAAGGCCTTGGCGCAGCCGGTCAGCTATCAGTTCGCCATGCGGCCGTCAACGCGCTCGTACGTGCTGCTCGGCGGATCGTTCTCGCCCGGCAGCGGATTGGGATTTTCGACGACCAATCTGCAGATGTCCACGCCGTTCGGAAAAGATGCACAACTGCAACTCGTCACCGACGTCGATTGGAAGAACAAAGCTCGTCTGGAAAACAAGACCCTCTACTACAGCAAGATCATCGGCGACTGCTATGAAATCCGGGTCGCCTACATTCAATCGCTCAAAGCGATCAACGTGACGATGGACTTGCTCTCGTTCCCCTCGCGCGCCGCAAACTTCGGCATCGGCCAAAACGGCCCCATCATCCCCACCAGCTTCAACCCCTAGCCCCGCGCAGTAGAAGCCCAGATTTTCGCCAGGCCGAGGCGCGGAGAGGCGAAGTGTACTACGGTACACGAGCCTCTCCGCAACCAAGGCATGGCGAAAATATGCGCTTCTACGGTACGTCGCATTGGGGGTGGCTGCAGGGACACGTTTCCGATTCGATGCCGTTCTCGACGGCGTATTTGCACGCGTGGCTGCAAAAAGATTCACCGGCCAACGGGCCGGTGATCGTGCAGTTACACAGGTCATGCGAGCACTCCGTCGATTCGGAGGTGTGCGGCTTGAAGCGTTGATCTTCGTCGTTGTTCATGGTGAATTCGCTATCTCCACTTGCACGATCTGGGCGGCTTGCGTCGGCGCCGGAACGGCGCCTGCCGGGACAACGAACGTTGTATCGAAGGGTTGGCTGACGTCGAGCTTTCCGATGAACGACGTATCGCTTGCGCCGCCGATGCCCATCGACGAGACCGGCGATGCGGACGTGTTCAGCACGAAGCAATTGAATGCCCACTGACTGGCCAAGACGCCGGGAGTCGGCGTCGCGGTCGCGCCGGGCGTGGGTGTCGGAGCGGCTGAACCGCTCGGCACCGGCGTCGGTGTGGCGCCGGGTGACGGCGGCGCGGTCGCGAGCCCCAAGAACATCGAACGCTGGAATTGAAGCGTGAAGCCCATGCCGTCCAAGCGCGGAACGAGGAACAACTGCTGCCCGTAGACGTACTGCAGCGGAACAGCTGACGCTGGAACGCCGGCCGTCTGCGCGATGTATTGAAAGAAGAGCGGCTGACCGATCGCCCCATTGTTGCCCACGACTTCAAACGCGAACGAGTAATTCAAGAAGTTCGTCAGGTAAGCGTTGGCATAAGGTGTTTGGCCGTTGCCGCTCGTATTAAAGACGATCACGTAACGGTAGTTTGCGAAGTCCATCGGCGCGGCGGTCGTGAAGCGAATCTGCACGAAGCCGGACGGAAGCGAACCCCCGTTCGGGGCACCGCTCGGGCCGGTCGTTTTGTTCGGCGTCACTTGACGACCGCACCCGATCACCATGAGCACCACGGCGAAGACGACGAAACTGAGCTTACGAACCATTCTCACCTCTAGGCGATCGCTTGAGTTGCTCGTGGCGGCGGCCGGCGCCGTCGCGCTCGCACTCGCATTTCCGAAAATCAACGCCGCGTGGCTGGCGCCTTGTGGGGCGGCGGCGCTGTTCTGGACCTGGCAGCATGCCTCCTGGAAACGGGCCTTCGCGCTTGGATGGTTCGCCGGCATTATCTTCTTCGCGATTTCGTTCTCGTGGTTCTCGCAAACGGTCGGCGCGTACGTGGGCATCTTCGCGCCGGCGGTGGTCATCGTACCGGCGATCCTCGAGGGGTTCGCGTTTGCCTGCGCGGGCGCGCTGGCGTCGATCGCCTTCCGTTTGGCATCCCCGGCGCTCGCGCCGCTCGCCGCGGCATGCGCTTTCGTGGTCTTCGAGTGGCTGCGCTCGATCGGCGTCATGGGCACACCCTTCGCCCAGCTCGGTTATTCTCAAGCCGACACGCCGCTGGTCGTGCTTGCCGCCTACATCGGAACCTACGGCATCACGCTGGTCATCTGCGCGCTCGGCGCCTACGCTGCCGATGCGCTCGCACGCCGCACGATTCGTCCGCTCGCACTCGTCATCGCCGTCATCGCGATCGCCACGCCGATCTGTTGGCAGTGGTGGCCGGCGCGCACGCTCGCACCGCCGACGACGCGTGTCGTTGCAGCGCAAGGGAACATCGCGCAGAGCCTCAAGTGGACGCCGCAAGCGCTGCAACTCGCCATCGATCGCTACACCGCCTTGACCAAGCAAACGGACGCGGCCGATCCCGCGCTGATCGTTTGGCCCGAGACGGTGATCTCCACCGTGTTGAACTATCAGCCGCAACTGATGGATCGTTTCGGCGCGCTCGCTCGCGACGCGCACGCGACGCTCGTCGTCGGAAGTCTGTATGCGGTCGGATCGACGGAGTACAACGCGCTCTATTTCTTCTCGCCGGACGGTTCGCTGGAAGGCGTGTATGAAAAGCGTCAGCTTGTGCCGTTCGCCGAAACCTTCCCCGGGCGCGCGTTCCTATCGTGGCTGCCATACGCAACGTCACTGATTTCAAACTTCGGAAGCGGCGCCTTCGACACGGTCTATGCGACGCCGGCCGGAACGGCTGCGCCGCTGATCTGCTGGGAGTCGGCATTCGCCGATCTCGCGCAAGCGCAAGTGCATGCCGGTGCGACGTTGCTCGTGGTGAGCACCGATGACGCATGGTTCGGAACCACCGCAGGACCGTACCAGCACGCACAGATCGCACAGCTGCGCGCGGTCGAAACCGGACGGTATGTGGTGCGCGCGGCCGCGACCGGGATCAGCGGCATCATCGCACCCAACGGACGGTACACGGCGCGCAGTAAACTCGATACGCTGCAGGTGATCGACGGCATGATCGGCCAGCCCGTCGATACCGTGTTCAACCACATCGGGCCGACGAAGATCGCGGTGATCCTCGCGATGCTCTACGTGCTCATCGTCGTGTTCCTCCGGCGGCGCCATGCGTAAATCGTGGCGCGTGCGTCTGTTCGTGCTCGCAGGTTTGGCTATCGTCGTCTACCTCGGCGCGAGCGTGTATCTCACCGAACGTGACGCACCGCAGCCGCCATCCAATCAGCAGCAGATCATCATCAAGGGAGGTGTCGTCACCGGAAACCGCATCTCGAGCAAGTCGTGGACCTTCACGTTCGATCGCGCCACCACGACGCCCGACGGCTCGATTGCCACCGTGTACGGCGTGCGTGACGGCGTCTTGTACCGCGCCGGAAAGCCGTATCTGAAGATCGACGCGAAAGAAGTGAACATCAACACCACGTCATTTGATTTCACTGCGCTCGGCGCGGTGCACTTGGAGAGCCTGAGCAAGAAGCAGCAGCGTTCCTTCGACACCGATCTCGTCAGTTGGTCAAATGCGACCAAGATTCTCCGGCTCGATCATCCGAGTTACATTCACACCGGCAAAGCGACGCTACAAGTGCGCAGCCTGCTCGTCGACTTCAACAAAGGCGAACTCCACCTCGGCGAACTCTCCGGAAACGTCGATATAAAGCCGTAACGCCTTTGCCGATAACCAGGGGAGTATGCGTAAGCTGTTCGCTTCTCTTGCGGTGCTGCTGGCCGTGTCGGCGTGCTCCGCGAAGCACCCCGATCCGCAGGCCACGCTCGCGCCGCTGCTGATCGACGACAAGGGCATCACGATGCCGCTCGAACAAGCCATCACCCATATCGGTTTTCGGCCGTATCTGCCGACGCGCAACTATCTGCGGCTGGCAGTGATCCCGCCGCTCGGCGGCGACGACACCAACGCCAATCGCGGATTCGCCGTGGAGTACACCCGCGGTTCGGATTCGTTTCTTCTCTCGGAGTGGCCGCGCAAGAACTTCGATCTCGCGTTCGGCCGGTTCGATCCCACGCTGCACCCGTGTCAGGCGTTCCGCTACACATCGGGCGGGTTCGTGTGGGCGACACCGCGCGCCGAGGCAATGACATTGCAGGCGGAACGCGGCGTCCTCGGCTCACACGTCGAAGCCGAGGCTCATCGGCTCCTTACCACGGGAGCCTGCCGCTGATGTGGTGATTAGGACTCGGGCTCGGGCTTTGGGCCCTTCTTACTGACACGGCCGCCCTTTTGTCCGATCTCTTCGAAGAAGGCTGGACCATACTTGCTCTTCGTCGTCTGACCACCCTTACGTCCGATCTTTTCGAAGAACTCACTGCCGTACTTCGCCTTCACGCGTTGACCGCCCAGACGCCCTGCGTCTCGAACAGACATCCCACCAAGGGGAGCTTCTTCTTCGTCGTGTTTCTGATCTTCGCGTACAGCCATTACAAGTGAACCTCCAGAGGACCTTATTGTACCCAACCGACCGCTCGGAAAACCATCCCGGCAAAAAATCTTGTGCTTGACCTGATCTTAGACTCGCCGACTATTCTCGACGGAACCGGCGCCCCCGGATTCGTGACCGACATCGGCGTCGTCGGCAACCGCATCGCGCTCATCGCCAACCTGAGCGATCGCGAGGCACGTATGCGTCTAGCATGCAAGGGCTTGATCGTTGCCCCGGGATTCATCGACCCGAGCGGCCGCACCGACGCCTGGCTTGCCCAACCGCGCGGCGAAAACAAGCTGCTCCAGGGAGTGACAACGGAGATCGGTCGCGTTCCGTTTCGCGGTCCGCACTGGGACGACGTCGACGGTCTCTTCCGCGCGCTCGAGTCGGCGCGCCCCTGCGCACACCTGGCGTGCATCGTCGAGAGCGGCGACGCCGCGCTCGTGCGAAACGCTCGTGATCAAGGCGCGCTCGACCTCACGTTGCGCGACATCGACCGCGACGCGCCGTTCATACAGGCGGTTGCGTCCGAGATCGAGCGCGTGCCCATGAGCCAGTCGCATCATATCCCATCATTCGTGCCGGAACGCGCGCGCAGCCGGCTGATCGTTCACGATGCGCTCGCTGCGATCGACCGCGCGCGCGAGCACGGCCTCGACCTTCATGTGGACGTCGCACCGTACCGTGCGACATGGCGTCGATTACTCGATCTCATTCCCGGCGCGTCGCGCGGCACGCGCGACACGTTGCTCGCGCATCTCGATGAGGTGGACACTGTTGCCGCGCTTGCGCTCGCGTTGCGCCTGCGGTATGACGATCATTGGAAGGAGATCACGATCTCCGGGGTCGGTGACGAGCGCCTGAGCGCCGCCTGCGGTATGACGATCGAAGATTTCGCATCGGCGCGCCGGCACTCGCCCGCGTTGGC
The DNA here is from genome assembly GCA_027307235.1 of Vulcanimicrobiota bacterium. Taxonomy (GTDB): domain Bacteria; phylum Vulcanimicrobiota; class Vulcanimicrobiia; order Vulcanimicrobiales; family Vulcanimicrobiaceae; genus DAHUXH01. The sequence goes on from DAHUXH010000010.1 coordinate 39,030, forward strand.
AATGCTGACGCTGCTGCGCGAAGCACACGGCAACGTGGATGCGTTCGATTTCGCGGTGGACGAAGACGACGTGGCAACGGTGCTCTCGGCTGACTTCGCGTGCGTCGCCACGCACGCGCCGGTCATGTCCCTGCGCTCGGACGACTGGTCGTTGCCTCACCCGCGCGCATTCGGCGCATTTCCGCGATTCTTCAACCGCTTCGTACGTCAGCGCCGCGTCCTCTCCATCGAAGAGGCCGTCCGGCGCGTGACGTCGTCGCCCGCCGCCTGGTTCGGTCTGCGGGAGCGCGGGCGCATCGCGCCGCACTGGTACGCCGACATGGTGATCTTCGACGAATCGGCCTTCGCCGATCGCGCCACCTACCGGCAACCTCGTGCGCATCCCGACGGAATTGCGTGGGTGATCGTCGATGGTGAGGTCGTGGTTCGTGACGGAATGCACAGCGGCGCGCGGCCCGGCCGTATCCTTCGGCACGGCATATGCTGACGCGCACACTGGTCGCACGCTCGATCGGCGTGCTCATGCTCGGTGCATGCGTCGGCGCAAGCGGTCCGCTCGCTCTCGTGGCTCGCGTGGAACGCGCCTCGTTTGACGTGCTGGCGCCGGTTGCGACGACCATTGTCGTTCGCAACGACGCCAAGACGCCGATCATCGCGGCCTTTCCCACTACGGATGAATACGAGATCGCCGTCCGGCACGGTTCGTCGACGCTGTGGTCGTGGACGGCGTCGCATCCAAGCACGCCGATCGCGCGACATCAGTCCTTCCCGCCCGGGTTGACGACGCTGGTCGTTCACGATTGGAACGGACTGCTGGCCGACGGCACGGCCCCTCGCCCCGGCACGTACACGCTGCACGTCGCGTTGATCGACACCCGTTACAAGCCGAGCGTGGATCTGCCGATTCGCTTTGTTCCGCCATTTCCGATCGACGGTCTCTCGAAGCTCAAAGAAGACGCGGTGGTGACCGTCGCCGGCCACATCTCCGAAGATCGCACGACGATCACCGACGCCACCGGCAGCGTCTTGCTCTCACGACCGATCGTTCCCAAGAACGACGACGACACCATGGTCGTGCTGGCAGCGGTCACGCACGCGCGCGACGGATCGATCGTGCTCTACGTGCAGCGTTTTGCCGCCATGTCGACCAGCTCGTCGTAGACCACTTTCGTCCGCTCTTCGAGATGGCGTAGATCGCCATCGTTCTCGATCACGAAGCCGGCGCGGGCGCGCGCCTGCTCCGGTGACATCTGCGCGGCAATGCGAGCGCGAATCTGTTCCTCGTTCGCGCCGTCGCGCTGCATCACGCGCGCGATACGCTGCTCGTCGGGCGCGACGACGAGGACCGACACGTCGCACAACGCGCCGTACCCGGTCTCGAAGAGCAAGGGGACGACGTGAACGATGATTTGGCCGGGTTTCGCCCCATGCTCGCGTTCGAGCGCGAGACGCCGAATGTGCGGATGCACGATCGCATTCAATCGCTCGCGCGCCTTGGGATCGTGAAAAACGACCTCGGCGAGCGCGCCGCGATCGAGCACCTCTCCGCGGACGACCTGCGGCCATGCGCGCACGATCTCCCGCAGCGCATCACCGCCCGGCGCGACAACCTCGCGCGCCAGTTGGTCGGTGTCGATGATGAACGCACCGAGCCGATCCAAGATGCGCGCAACCTCGCTCTTCCCGCTTCCGATGCCGCCCGTCAACCCCACTCGCATGACCTTGCTTTCAACTTTCCTCCACGGCAATGCCTCCGCCGCTTCGCAGATAAACAGAAGAGCGCGGAGTAACTCCGCGCTCTTCTGACTTTGCAGCTAGGCTGAAGGACGTCGGCTATTCGGCGACCGGTTCGGGAACGGCGTCGGGTTCGGGGACGACCGCACTGACCGCGCTGACCGCGTCGGCGATGGTGCCGACTCCGCCGCTGACTTCCAGGTCGTGGACGAGTTCTTCGATCTCTTCGGGCGGCACGTCGGCGACATGTTGAATCGATGCCGTGATGCGACGCGTGCTTGAATTGATCGTGAGCAGTGTGACCTCGACGCTTTGGCCGGGGCTGTACTGTGCGCTGCTGTCGAACTCACCCTTGGGCACCATCGCGAGGATGCCGGGGAAGATCTCAACCAAGAGATAGTTCGGCGTAACCTTGACGATCTGCGCGGTGAGATGGTTGGCCTCGAACAGATCGTGCTCGTGTTCCGTCCATGGATCGGGCAGCGCGTGCTTGAGCGACAAGCTGACCTTCTTCGCTTCGGGGTCGAATTTCATGATCTCGACCTGCACCACGTCACCGATCTTCACGACTTCCGACGGATGCTTGATGCGCGCGTACGACAGTTCACTGTTGTGAATCAAGCCGTCTACGCCGCCGAGATCGACGAATGCACCGAAGTCCGCGAGACGCACGACGACGCCTTCACGAATCTGACCGACTTCGAGCGTTTCGAGCAACTCGTTCTTCTTCGCCTGCAGCTCCTCTTCGAGGACCTGGCGCTGCGAGAGCACGACGCGATGCCGTTTGTGATCGAGGTCGATGACTTTGAGACGCAGTCTCTGGCCGATCAGTTCGTCGAGATTGCCGACCGGCTGACGGCGAATCTGTGAGGCCGGCACGAAGCCGCGCATGCCGAGGTCGACGAGAACGCCGCCCTTGACCACTTGCGTGACCGTTGCTTCGATGACTTCGTCGCGATCGTGGGCTTCGATCACCTTCTCCCACGTCTTGAGCGCGCGCGCGCGGCGCTCCGAGAGGAAGAGCGTGCCGTCGACTTCGTCGATGCGGTGCACCATCACTTCGATGGTATCGCCGACTTGAACGGCCTTGGGATCGATTGCCAGCGAAAGCTCGCGGAACGGGAGCACGCCTTCGGACTTGCCGCCGACGTCGACGAGCAGTTCGTCTTTGTCTTTCTGAACGACCACGCCGTTCAGGACCTGGCCTTCGTCGAGAACTTTGAGAGACTCTTCGTACAGCCGTTGTTCGAGCGCGAGCTGATCTTCTTCTTCGTGCAGCGCAGGCGCTATTTCAGTCGTAGTGATTTTGGATTTCCTACCTTTTCAATTTTTATTTCGCGGCGACGTGTTCGCATCATCGTTGGCACCCTCGGCACCACCAGGTCCCGCGCTGCGCGATCACCGTTCGCACGATGGCTCGCCCACAGCGAGAGCACGGTTGCCCGAGCCGACCGTAGACCGCAAGAACGTTTTGAAATCCGCCTTGCAGGCCTTCGGCATCGACGTAGTCGTCGATACTGCTGCCTCGCATCTCGATCGCGCGTGCTAACACATCGACGATCGCGGCATGCAGACGGCGGATAGCCGGCGTCCCGAGTGCTCCCGCAGGCTTCTCCGGACGAATCCGTGCCTGCCAGAGCGCTTCGCTGGCATAGATGTTTCCAATGCCGGCGATGCGTCGCTGATCAAGGAGGAAAGCCTTGACCGGCGTCGTCCGCCCGTTGAGCATACCGATTAAGGCTTCCGGTGTAAAGCCTGCTGAAAGGGGCTCTATCCCGAGATCGGCGTCCCACGTCTCTGCGGCTTCGACCAAACGCATTCTTCCGAACGTGCGAACGTCGGCGAAATGCAGGCGGTTGCCGTCGTCCAGGGAGAGGCGGATGTGCGTTCCCGGCAACTCCGGTTCACCCGGGGCCTGCACCACCAGACGGCCGGTCATACGCAGACTGGTGACGAGTGCGCGTCCCGATCCCAGGCGTGCGACCGCATATTTCCCGCGCCGATCGACAGCGGTGAAGACCTCGCCCTGCAGCGCCCGCGCGAAGGCGATGCGCGGCGGCGCGATCGCGATCTTCTTCAGATGAATGTCGACATGAGTGATCGTCCGGCCGACGATGGCGGGACGCAAACCACGTACGATGGTTTCGACTTCAGGCAGTTCCGGCATCGCTGCGCTGGGATCAGGCGGGTGCTAGTGCGCCGCGATGCCGAACGCGGGAACGTCCGGCAGGCGCGTTCCGACCGTAATACCGTCGGCGGCGGCTTCGCCGGCGTTGAGCTCGATCACGAATTTGGCCCGACCTTGCTCGTTGGGAATCTTGTCGTCGGGCAAGCCGGGCGGCACGGTCTTCACCCAGGCGAACACCGTTCGAACGGTACCGTCGGCGGCGATGAAGATCATGTCGAGCGGAATGAGTGTGTCCTTCATCCAGAACGCGACCGGCGCATCGCTCTTGAACGCGAAGATCATGCCGGAGTGCGCGGCCAACACCGTGCGGTTCATCAGCCCTTGCGCGCGCTCGTCGTCGGTGCGCGCGACCTCAAGGGTGAGGGTCGCTTTCGGAGCCCGGACCGTGACCGGCACCTTTGTCAGCGGCGAAGGCGTCGACGGCAGTGACGTCGTCTGCGCGCCCGCCGTCGCCGTCGCGCACGCCACGGCGAGGCCCAACGCCAGTGCACGCAATCTAGTTTTCGTCATACGGCTGTGCATCATACCAGTTCTTTCCTACCTCCACGTTGACGGCCAGCGGCACCGACAGGTCCAACGCATGTTCCATCAACGAGCGCACGCGCGCTGCCGTCGCCTTCAATTCGGCGCGCGGCACTTCAAAAATCAGTTCGTCGTGTATCTGCAAGAGCATGCGCGCATGCAAACCTTCGGCGCTGAACGCACGGTCGATGTTCACCATCGCGAGCTTCATCAGATCGGCGGCACTGCCTTGCAGCGGCGCATTGGTGGCTTCGCGCTCCGCCGCCGAGCGCAGCATGTAGTTGGTCGACGTCAGCGCGGGCATGTACCGGCGTCTTCCAAGAATGGTGGTGACATAGCCATCGCGGCGTGCCGCCTCCAACGTACGCTCGATGAACGCGCGCACCGAAGGAAAGCGCGCGAAGTACGCATCCGAGATCGCCTTGGCCTGCGCACGCGGAATCTCCAGACGCTGCGCGAGTCCGAAGTCGGACATACCGTAGAGCAGACCGAAGTTCACGGCTTTGGCCATCCGCCGTTGATTTGCGTCGGCGTGACCGTCGCCGGGAACGTTGAAGATCTGTCGCGCGGTGAAATCGTGAATGTCTTGGCCTTCGTGAAACGCGCGGCGCATCGCCTCGTCGCCGGAGAGATGTGCCATCAAGCGCAATTCGATTTGACTGTAGTCGGCTGTGAGCAGCACCGTGTCGTCGCCGGGAGCGACGAACGCCTTGCGAATGCGGCGGCCGAGTTCGGTGCGGATAGGAATGTTCTGCAGATTGGGATTGGTCGACGACAACCGTCCGGTCGCCGTGCTGGTTTGGTTGAACACCGTATGCAGACGCCCGTTGTGATCGATCAACGTCGGCAGCACGTCAACGTAGGTGTTCTTCAGCTTCGTCGCTTCTCGCCATTCGAGCACGAGCGCGCAGATCGGGTACTCGCTCGCGAGCGGCTGCAGCACTTCCGATCCGGTCGCCCAGCCGGTCTTCGTTTTCTTCCCGCTCGGAATCTGCAATGTGGTGAACAGAATGTTGCCCAACTGCTGCGGCGATCCGATGTTGAAGGTCTCGCCGGCAAAATCGTAGATGCGTTGCTGCACGCGCTCGATAGAGGCGTCGAATTCCTTGGAGAGCACGTGCAGTTCGGTCGGATCGACGGCAACACCGATGGTCTCCATCTTCGCGAGCACGGTCGCGAGCGGAAGCTCGATGTCTTCGTACAGCCGCACTTGATCGCGCCGCGCGAGTTCAACGCGGGCGGCCTCGGCGATCTGCCAGGCCGCATCGGCGATCGCAGCCGCATCGTCGGGAAGCGAACGCAGCAAGAATTCGCTCGCGGCGTCGGCGCACTCGGCAAACGAACGCGACGGGTTGAGCAGGTGCGCCGCGATCATCGCGTCGTCGGTAAACGCGGGCACGCGAATCTGTGCGTGCTCCAATGCGTGCGCGACCGACTTCGCATCGTAGGCAACGATGCGCCGCGCGCCCGCGATCGCGGAACGCAGTGCCGCGGCGACATTCGTGTCCGCGAGGGCGCTCGTGAGAAACGACATGCCGGTTCCGGCTTTGCCGGTCAGTGACATCGCGTCGCCTGCGAGTCCGAGCGCGATCTCGGATGAGCCGAGCTCTCGAATACGCTGCGCGAGACGCGCGAACTCCGGCGGATCGACGATCGCCACGTATGATTCGTAGCTGCCTTCCAATCGCGCGGCGTTCGCGAACAGCGGCATCTCGGCCGGTGGTGAGAGTTTCGCGAGCATGGTCTTGAACTCAAGCTCGCTGTAGAGCCGCCATAAGTCGTCGTTGGACGCCGTGCGGTACTGCGCTTGCTCCCAGTCGATCTCGATGCGCAGCGAACGGTTGGCGATCGAGACGTCGCGGCAGCGGCGCGCTTGATCCGCGTACTGCTCGATCAGCCGTTGCAGCTTGTCGCTGCCGGCCAGGCTCGGCTGCGCGATCAAGGCGTCGAGCGATCCGGCCGACTTCATCAGTTTGATTGCGGTCTTCTCACCGATGCCGGGAATGCCGGGAAGGTTATCCGACGGATCGCCTTTGAGACCGCGGTAGTCGGGAAGCTGCGCGGGATCGAGTTCAAAACGCTCGCGCACGGCGTGCGCATCGTAGCGCACCATATCGGTGATGCCGCGCCGCTGCGCGAGCACCATCGTATGTTCGTCGACGATCTGCAACAAATCGAGATCGCCGGTCACGACGATCGTCTCGGCGCGCTCGCGTTCGGCTTGTGCCGCCAGTGTGGCGATCACGTCGTCGGCCTCTTGCCCGTCCATCTCGGCGATCGGAATGCGATTGGCCTGCAGCACTTTGCGCACGAGCCCGAACTGGCTGCGCAGGTCGTCGGGCATCGTCTCTCGCTGCGCCTTGTATTCCGGAACGAGCGCAACGCGCTCGGCGGGTTTGCCTTTGTCGAATACCGCGATCACGTGCGTCGGCTTCTCGTCGGCGATGATGCGATTGAGCATCATCGTGAAACCGTAGGCGGCGTTGATCGGAATACCGCCGGTCGTGGTGAGCGGCGGCAATGCGAAAAACGCGCGATACACGAGCCCATAGGTGTCGAGCAGCATCAGCCGCGCGCCCGCGTGCGCGGTGGTCTTCGCCGGCGTCGTCATTGTACGACGACGTTTTCGGTTGCGGCCGCGACTTGCCCGTCGGTTCCCAAGAACAAGACGGAGAGCACGTATCGCCCGGGTTCGTGCGGCATCGTCAGCGCCAGGGACGCGGCGGCGGGCGCGACGCTCCAGGCGATGGTCTGCGAGGCGGCTTGCGCGAGTACCGCCCCGGCCGGTTCCGAACGGCGTTCGAAACCGATCACTTGCGCGTGCTGACCGGTGGAGTCTACCCAGGGATGGTAGGTGACCCCCGCCGGAGCGCTGCTCTGGGTGGTCGTGGCGCCGATGGCGAGCAGGTCCGCCAGGTCGTCAAATCGCGCCGAGCCCGACGGATCGCCACGGCTCAGGCGCACGACAAGCGTGCCTTGTCCGGCGCCATGAACCGGAATCGCCGCCTGCGCGCCCGGCGCATAGGACGGAGCGAGGTCGAGCGAGAGTGCGGCGGGCCGGCCCGGCGCGCGCAGCAGCACCGGCACGTCGTTCCACTCGAGCGACCCGTCGCGCACGAACGCCGCCCCGACGGCGAGCGCCCCGGTCGCGTCGGTGGCGTGCAATGTCCCGGTTGCCCGCCCCTGGGACGCCGGGGCAAGCAGCGTCTGCGCACCCATGGCGCCTTCGAAACTGAGGAGTGCGTCGCCGTCCGCGCCATCGAGGTGCGCTGCGACGTTGATGGCATCGCCCACCGAGTACCCCGCACGGTCGAGCGCGATGCGCACGTCGCCGCTAGCGTCGCTCATATCTGAACCACTCGCCTGCTGGTCCACCTGCACGGCACGCGCGTCCATCGCCGTCGCGCCGCCGTCCGTCAAGGTTGCGGTGAGCAGATTTGTTCCGAGCGGAGCGCTCGAGAACGTTCCGCGCGCATGGCCCTCGGCATCGAGCGTGACCGATTGCTGCTGCGCGTCGCTGCCGTGCTGTAACGCGACGGTCACGGTCGCGTTACGCACCGGCGCGCCGCCGGCAACCATGGTGGCAAACACATCGAAGGCGATCGGCGTACCGAGCGTTTGTTCGGCGCGATCGACCTCCAAGCGCACCGTCGCCGGCGCAGTGGGCACGATGATGCGCGTCACCGCGCTCGCGCCCGCCGATTCCATGGTGACGCCGTAGGTCGAGGCTAATCCATCGGTCGGATGCGGAATCGCGATGACGGCGCGTCCGGCCGCATCGGTCGTCACCGTCCGGTCGAGCCACGGAGTCGTTGCCCACAGCGTCTCACCCTCGCGAACGCCGAGGTAGACGTGCGGCGAACGAATCACCGCGACATGCACCGGCGCGCCGGCCACCGGCGCGCCGTTTCGCAGCGCGCGAATGTCGACGGGAACATCCTTGGCGGGATCGCAGCGTCCGTTGCACGCGGCATTGGCGTCGAGCGAGAGTCCGCCGGCGTTGGCATCGACATGCAGCGTTGCGCCGCCGACTCCGTCGGAGGTCTGCGCGAGCACGACGTAATCGCCTGCAGGCGCGCTCGCCGGAATCGTCATGTCGAGTGAGAACGCGCCCGCGGCGTCGAGCGTCGCGTTCTCATGTACTGCCTCGGTTGCGCCGCTGCGCACGTCGATGCTGACGGCACCGCGCGCCGGCCGCAGAACGTCGCCGTTACGCGAACGTGCGAAGCCGACGACGTGCAGTGTCTCGCCCGCATGCGCGACCGCCGAGCTGACGCGCACACCCACAATGGTCGGCGGCAGCGGCACTTGCGGCAGCAGCGAGAGAAACGCCACACTTTCGCCCCAAGAAGCGAGCGCAAAGAGCGGGCGCGGCTTCGTCGTCCATGTCACGATGCCGCGCGCGTCGGTGTAGCGCACGACGAAGCTGCGATTCACGACGAACTGCACGCGCATGTGCGATAGCGGACGGCCGGTTCCCAAATCCGCACCGTACAACAACACGTCGGCGGGTGTTTCCTTGGAGAGCAATCCGATGCGCGTGCGGTTGATCCACACTTGCTCGCCGACGTTTCCGCGCCGGGCCTCGACGACGAAGAAGCCCTGACGATTGCCGAGCGGCACCTTCACGTCGCTGGATTGAAATTGGTAGCCGCCCGGCGGCGTGAACGCCCACGTCGCCACCGCTCGCAAGCTGCGCGTGTCGATCGCACGCGGCCGTGCATTCGAACCGGCGGTCAGAACGTCGCCTGGATCGACCTGATACGCCGCGAACGCGACCGGCGCGCTCGAATAAGTGTCTAGCCGCACCGTTGCCGGCTTCCACGGCACGTTCGAGTCCTGCGCAAAAAGCGCGAAGTACGCGTCGAGCTTATGAAGGTCGACGATCTGGCGCCCCGCGTCCGCAGGGAGCGCGCTCGAAAGACAGACGAGCGCCGCTACGACGGCAGCGAACGAACGGAACCGAACCGGCATGACGCGCAACGGCTTCGGGGAGGTCGCGAAGCCCACCTCGCATAAAGCGCCGGGGTGGATCCATCTTCGCAAGACGGGAACTCCACGTCCACCACCTGCCGTTCCTGCGGCAGTGAACGACGGGAACCAACCGTGCAGCAGTTGCGCGAACGCGGACACTTCCAGGTGATCGTCGCGTGCGCGTCGTGCGGACATGCCTTCGCGGTCTTCTCGCGCAATTGAGGTGAAGATGAAGCTATTCTTGCGTGCCGCGATCGCGGCATCGATGCTGGCGCTTCCCGTCGCCGCCATAGCCGGCGCTGTGCCTGCCGCCACGCCGACCCCGCTGCCGCTCAAGGGACCGTTCGTGCTGCCCTCGCCGCCCAATCCGAAGGTGCCGCTGCACAGCTGGTTCGTGGTCGAGGTCAACAAGCATGGTCAAGTCGCCCGCGTCAATCAGGCGCAATGGAGCGACGACGCTCATTTCAACCACGAGACCTACGGTAACGTCGTGCAGATGTGGATTCGAAAGCCCGACGGCACCGCGCTCGTCGGACTCTACAAGGTCTCGTTCGACTACGATCCCAAGACGTTGCACATCGCGCGCCGGGTCGCGCTCGTCAAGGCCGGCGGGAACTGGGGCGATTTGCAGGGCGAGGTCTACGGCATGATGGACGACATCAAGAAGGCACACGCCGGCAAACCCACGCCGAAACCGGCGCGCACACCCTGACGTGTGGTGGCGTGATCCCGACGCGGATCGCGCGCGCAGTTGCACGGGCAAGGACGCCTACGAGAGCGAAGCCCATGCCCGCGCCGTGGCCGCGATGAACGGTCTGGCGGCGACGCTCGTCGCATATCGCTGCCGGTATTGTGATTTTTGGCATCTCACGCGGCGCAAGGACTGGACCGAGACGCCGTAAGCACACCTGAAAGGAATGGTTCTTGAGATACGTCAGCTTCGTTGATCGTGACGGTCGCGTGCGTCCCGGCATCATTGAAGGCGAGCACGTCCGCGAGATCGCCTGCGCGACGCTCGTCGAATACATCGCACTCTCGCCTGACGAGCGAGCGCACCGGCACACGCTCAACACCGTGCCTTTCAAAGATCTGCGTTTGTCGGCGCCGGTGCAGCCGCCGCGCAACGTGATGTGCGTCGGCCGCAACTACCTCGAACACGCCAAGGAAGGCGCGCGCGCCGCCGGACGCGAGTTGAAGTTGCCCGACGTCCCGACCTTCTTCACCAAAGCGCCGACGGCGGTGGCCGCTCCCGAGGCGACGCTCGATCTGCAGGCGCGGATTTCGCCAGAGTACGACTTCGAAGCCGAACTCGCGGTCGTGATCGGAGAGCGCTGCAAGGACGTTTCCGAGGATCGCGCGCTCGACGTCGTCTTCGGATACACGTGCTTGAACGACGTGACCGCGCGCGATCTGCAACGCGCGCACGTGCAATGGTTCAAAGGGAAAAGCTTGGACGATTGCGCTCCGATCGGACCGTGGGTCGTCGGCGCCGGCGAGATCGGCGATGCGCAGCAGCTCGGCATCTTCTTTCGGCTCAACGGCGTCGAAAAGCAGCGCAGCAACACCTCGCAGATGATCTTCTCGATTCCGCGCTTGATCGCCGAACTGAGCCGCGGGATGACGCTGCTGCCCGGCGACGTCATCGCCACCGGAACGCCCGAGGGCGTCGGCTTCGCGCGAACGCCCCCCGAGTTCTTGCGCGACGGCGACGTGATGGAAGTCGAGATCGAGAAGATCGGCGTGCTGCGCAACCGCGTTCGCATCACCTAGCCGGCTGCGACACAGGTCGCAGGTGTGACCCGGCGCCCGCGGAACGCCAGGATACATGATTGTCGCCGTTCCCAAAGAGACGGCGCCGAACGAGCGTCGTGTGGCGCTCGTGCCGGAGACCGTTGAAAAGCTCGTCAAAGCCGGCATCGGGGTGAGGGTGCAGCGCGGCGCGGGCGAACGCGCCGCGTTTCCCGATCCCGAGTACGAACATGCCGGAGCGTCGCTGGCCGACGATCCGGCATCGCTCTCTTCAGGCGCCGATGTCGTCGCGACCGTCGGACGCCCGGATGACGCGGTGCTGCGTGCCATGCGCCCCGGCGCGACGCTGGTCGGCCTGCTCGCCCCGCTCGGCGATCCCGCGTACGTCGAATCGCTCGCGAAGACGAGAATCAGCGCACTTGCGATGGAGATGATCCCGCGCATCACGCGCGCGCAACCGATGGACGCCCTCTCCTCGCAGAGCAACATCGCCGGCTACAAGGCGGTCTTGCTGGCGGCCACGGCGCTGCCCAAGTTCTTTCCGATGCTCACGACCGCGGCCGGTACGATCCCACCCGCGAAGGTGTTCGTCATCGGCGCGGGCGTCGCGGGATTGCAGGCGATCGCGACGGCGCGGCGCCTCGGCGCGGTCGTCAACGCGTACGACGCGCGCGCGGTCGTCAAGGAGCAGGTGCAGTCGCTCGGCGCAACGTTCGTGGAATTCGACCTCGGCATCGACGCGCAGGCAGCGGGAGGCTACGCCAAGGAGCTTTCGCCCGAGCAGATCGCACGGCAACAAGCGCTCATGGCCGAGACCATCGCGAAGAACGACGTCGTGATCACGACCGCGGCCGTTCCCGGAAAGCGTGCGCCGCTGCTGATCGCGCAGAGTGCCGTCGCCGCGATGAAGTTCGGCAGCGTGATCGTCGACCTCGCGGCGGAGACCGGCGGCAACTGCGCGCTCACCGTGCGCGATCAGGTGATCACGACGGGCAACGGCGTCACCATCATCGGCACGACGAATCTTCCATCGACGATGCCGTACCATGCAAGCCGGCTGTACTCGCGCAACGTCCACGCACTGCTGACGTCGCTGATCAAAGACGGTGCGCTTGCGCTCGATCCCGACGACGAGATCGTGCGCGGCGCCCTGCTGATTCGCGACGGCGTCGTCGGAGAACAGGCATGATAGACGGATCCACGCTCTACTTCTTTGTCACGGTGTTCGTGCTCACCATCTTTCTCGGGTTCTCGGTGATTTCGAAGGTGCCGACCACGCTGCACACGCCGCTGATGTCGGCGACCAACGCGATTCACGGCGTCGTCCTGGCGGGCGCGATCGTCGTTACGGCGGGCATCTTCGGTGAAGACCAGCCGTCGTGGTGGATGACCATGTTCGCGATCCTCGCGGTCGCGCTCGGGACGATCAACGTCGTCGGAGGATTCGCGGTGACCGAGCGCATGCTGCAGATGTTCCGCAAGCGCGGCGGTCCGACCCGATGACGGCGGGCGCGTTGCAGACGCTTGCCTTTCGATGCGCCGAACTGACGGCGATCGTGTTGTTCATTCTCGGTCTGGTGTTCTTGAGTTCACCGGCAACGGCGCGCTTGGGCAACCGTCTCGCGGCGGTCGGCATGATCATCGCGCTGATCGCGTTCTTGAGCCTCACGCAGGGCGTCGGGTGGTGGGCGATCGCGATCGGCATGGTCGTGGGTGGGATGGTCGGATTGATCTCCGCGCTGCGCGTGAAGATGACGGCGATGCCGCAGATGGTCGCGCTCTTCAACGGCGCGGGCGGCGCGGCTGCACTCTACATCTCGACCATCGAGTATTACAGCGGCCAGGCGCCCTATCCGTCGCTGCTCATCGTCTCGCTCGTGCTCAGCGCCATCATCGGCGCGCTCTCGGCCGGCGGTTCGCTGATCGCCTTCCTCAAATTGCAAGAGGTGATGAGCGGACGGCCGATCACCTACAAGGGACAGCAGATCGTCAACGGTGTCGTCGCCCTCGGCATCGTCGCCCTCGCGATCTGGACGATCTCGACGCACGGTGACGTGCCGGCCGCCGCGATCGACGCGCTGTTGGTGGGCGCGTTCGTACTCGGCGTGCTGTTCGTGCTGCCGATCGGCGGCGCGGACATGCCGGTCGTGATCTCGCTGCTCAACTCATTCACCGGCGTCGCGGTGGCGATCACCGGTTTTGAACTCGGTCACGAACTGCTGATCGTCGCCGGCACGCTCGTCGGCGCGAGCGGCACGCTGCTGACGATTCTGATGGGCCGCGCCATGAATCGTCCGCTTACGAATGTGCTCTTCGGCGCCTTCGGCGCCGCCGCCGGCAGTGAAACAACCGCAGCGACGGGCGGTCCGCAAAACATTCGCAGCGCGAGCGTCGACGACGTCGCCGTTCTGCTCGCATACGCGCGCAACGTGATGGTCGTGCCGGGGTACGGCATGGCCGTCGCGCAAGCGCAGCATAGTGTGAAGGCGCTGGCCGATCAACTCGAAGCGCGCGGCGTGAGCGTGAAGTATGCGATTCATCCGGTCGCGGGCCGCATGCCCGGTCACATGAACGTCTTGCTCGCCGAAGCCAACGTTCCGTATCCCGCGCTGCTGGACATGGACGATGTCAATCCCGAGTTTCCGACCACCGACGTCGCGCTCGTCATCGGTGCCAACGACGTGACCAATCCCGCTGCCCGCAACGTACGCAGTTCGCCGATCTACGGCATGCCGATTCTCGACGTCGACAAGGCGCACAACGTCATCGTGCTCAAACGCTCGATGCGCTCAGGTTTCGCGGGCATCGAAAACCCGCTCTACGAATTGCCGAACTGCTCGATGCTCTTCGGTGACGCGAAGGCCAGCGTCGACGCGCTGACGGCGGCGGTGAAAGCGCAGTAACCGTGACCGGCGCGTTGTCCGGGTATCTTCGCAGGATCGGCTACGATGGACCCGCCGTTCCCACGTACGCCACCTTGCGCGACGTGCATCGCGCGCATGTGCTCGCGATTCCCTATGAGAATCTCGACATCCATCTCGGAACGCCGCTGACCCTTAACGTCGAGCGCATCTACGAGAAGATCGTCGAACGGCGGCGCGGCGGATGGTGCTTTGAGATGAACGGACTCTTCGCATGGGCGCTGCGCGAGCTCGGCTTCGACGTGACGATGCTCGCCGCGGCGGTGAATCGACGAACGCTCGGCCCGCAGCAAGAGATGAACCACCTCGCGCTGTTAGTGCATCTCGATCGCCCGTATCTCGCCGACGTCGGCTTCGGCACGGGGTCTCTCGACCCGCTGCCGCTGGCCGAGGGCAAACACACCGACGGGCGCTTCACCTACACGCTTGAGCGCGACGGCGACGCATGGCGCATGATCAGCGCGGGGATCAGCACCGACGAGTACGACGTGACGCTGGAGCCGCGGCAGCTCGGCGACTTCACGCGCACGTGCGACCGGCTGCAGAGCGCACCGGACTCACCGTTCGTGCGCACCGTCGTCTGCATTCGCCTCACCGAAAGCGGCGCCATCACCGTGCGCGGCCCCGTCGTGCGCACCTACACCGACGATGCCTACAGCGAAATCGCCACCGCCGACGCAACCGCATGGGCACGCGTCATCCGAGAAGACATCGGAATCGACCCACCCAACCTGGAATCAATCTGGAATATCATATCGCGCAACCACGAAGCGACAGACTACGCGGGTTCGCTCAGGACGCGGTCGAGCATCTCTTCAATGCGTTCGTAGCCGCGGTCGCCGGACTGGAAGCGGCGCAGTTTGTGATTGCGGTCGAACACATAGAGCGTCGGCACCGCGAAGTTCTGGAAGCGTTCGACGATCACGTGCTCGTTGTCGACTGCGCAGGGTTGCGTCATCTTCATCTCCGCCATTGCGTCGTGCTTGACTGCGCTGACGTCGGTATCGGATGCCGAGCGGGGCTGATGGATGCTGATGAATCCGACGCCGCGCTTGCCGTACGTGTCGCGAAGCTTGTTGAGCGATTCGATCGTCCCATGGCTGACGAAGCAGCTCATCGACCAAAAGTGGACCACGAGCGGCTTCTGCTTCAAGGTGCCGATGGGCGGATCACCGTTGATCCACGTGTCGACACCTTCGAGCGAGGGGAGCGGCGTGTGCAGCGCCAGCGCCATGGGAAAAGACCTCCGTACCAAGCGTGGAGATTGCGTTATCACACCGCTTAACAGAACATCGACCGCCTTGAGAAGCCGCTTTAGGATTCAGCGGTAAAGATTTATCTTCGTTAGCACTGAACGCCTGAAATCGACTTTCAATTTCGTAAGGACTCTCGCAAACTCCAGACCCCGGCGTTCCACGTCGGCAAGAACGCGTTCGGTGAGAATCCGCGCACGCGCGTGCGAACCGCGTAGATGTAGTCGGCGTTGAACAGGTAGAGCACCGGGACGTCGCGCGCGACGATGCGCGCGATCGCTGCGTAGAAGGCCGCGCGCTCGGGCTGCGAGACCGACGCGAGCGCCCGGGCTTCGAGCGCGTCGACGCGGCGGTCGCACCAGCGCATGTAGTTGGAGGGCGCGCCGCACGTGAGGATTGACGAATCGTCGGGGTCGGCGCCCATCGTCCACGGCACATACGCGAGATCGAAGTCTCCGCGAGCGAGCAGACCTTTGATCGGTAAAAACAAGAGAGCGTTGCTCACGCTCTTGATCGCGACCGCGATGCCGCGGT
This sequence comes from Vulcanimicrobiota bacterium, assembly GCA_027307235.1. Lineage (GTDB taxonomy): Bacteria > Vulcanimicrobiota > Vulcanimicrobiia > Vulcanimicrobiales > Vulcanimicrobiaceae > DAHUXH01. Next base: position 54,905 of record DAHUXH010000010.1, read on the forward strand.
TCTGCAGTTCGGCCTGCACGAACGCCGCGATGCGAACGCCCGTTGTGGATTCGGGGAACTGCACGTAGCTCAGCGTCAGCGGGACGCCGCTCTTGCGACGCATGCCGTCCCGGCCGCGACGCCAGCCGGCAGCGTCGAGCAGCGCATCCGCCCGCGCGGGATCGAATCCCGGCTCGCGCACGCGAGCATCGAAGGCCCAAGAGAACTGCGGCTGCATCATATCCGTCACCGGATAGGCTCCAAGCGTGATCTTGGTGCTGATCGCGTCACGATCGACGCTCATGGCGATCGCGCGACGCACGCGCGGGTCGTTCAGCGGCACATGCGTCGTGTTCATGGCGATCCCCGCGACGACGGCCGTCGGCGTCGAGACGAACGCCATATCGCGATCGGTTGCCACGTTTTGGCGCTGCGCGGGTGCGATCAAATTCCAGTCGAGTGCTCCCGAGCGCAGCATGGTGAGATTCGTCGAGGGATCGGGCGCGATCCGAACGTCGAGTTTGGCGATCGCCGGCTTCCCGCGCCAGTAGAGCGGGTTTGCTGCGTACTCGAGCCGATCGCCGCGATACCACGCAACGAAGGTATACGGTCCGTCGCCGACGGCCGGTGCTGCGTTGAATGCGGCCTGGGCGAGCGGCTCTTCGCGGCGCAGCACGTGCGCGGGCAAGACAAACTGTGGTGCGAAGCCGTACGAAAAATACGTCGCGACCGCGGGAGCCCAGGCGCGCTTCAAATGAAACACGACGGTACGCGCGTCGCGCGCGTACGCGCGGTCGATCAGATCGTAGCCTTCGTGCGAGCGCACCGGGTTGCGCGGGTCGAGGATCGCGTGCAGCGTGTAGAGCACGTCGTCGCTCGTGACGGCCACGCCGTCGCTCCAGCGCACCGCGCGCAGGTGATACACGATGGTTCGGCCGTCAGCGGAGATGCCGCCGTTTCCGCGCGACGGAATTTCGCGCAGCAGTTCGGGCACCAAGCGACCGCGGCTGTCCAGGTCGATGAAGGGCTCGAATGACAAACGGGCGACCTGCTGCTCGGCCGAGGCGGCGTCGGGGTGGATGAAGAGCGGGTTGAGGGTTCGCGGATCGGCGGCCAGGTCGAAGCGCAGCGTGCCGGCGGCGGGCTCCGCCGGCCGCGAGCACGCAGCCAGGGCGGCAAGCGCCGCGAGGCACGCCAGGCGCGCCGCCCATCGAACAAGGATCGCTCTCGTGGCCATGACGGCCAGCTGCATACTTCGGTATCGCCGCCAGTCCTGGTCGGGGCGATCCGGCGCGCTTGAATCCGAAAAGCCTTCGGTGATATAGTGGATTGACCGGAAATCATCCGGCATAAGCAAGATTTTAACGAAAATGGCTGCCTTGATCGACGAACTCGACGACCTCGATATCCGCCTGCTGGAAGCCCTTCAGCGTAACGCCCGTTCGACGTTCGCCGACCTCGCGGCGCAGGTTGGGCTCGGCGTGTCGTCGGTTCACGAGCGGGTCAAGCGCCTCGAACAGCGCGGGCATATTCGCGGCTACTCAGCGCAGCTCGACGGGAAACTGCTCGGACTGGCGCTGACGGCGTTCGTCAGTTGCTTCACAGCGCCCGATGCCAAGTACGACGATTTCGTGCAGACCCTCGCGTCGATGCCGGAGATCTGCGAGATCCATAGCGTCGCCGGTGAAGAGTCGTTCGTCGCCAAAGTCATGACGCGCTCGACGCAACATCTCGACGAACTGCTGTCGCGCTTGAAGAGTGTACCGGGAATGGCGCGCACCAAGACCACCATTGTGCTCTCCACACCGTTCGAACGCGGCGGGATCGCGGTGACGTCATGAGTGTGATCGTGCGGCGCACCCTGCACCCGCTCGGCACGCATCGCGTGATCGAGCCTGCCGGCGCGATGCCGCAGACGGCCTGGCGGCTCGACAACACGCCGGTCTGCCACGAGAACGAAATCTTGTGCGACGTCGAGACCTTGAACATCGATTCCGCATCGTTCAAACAGATCTGCGATGCATGCGCCGGTGACGCCGAGCGCATCGCCGAGCACGTCGCCGGGATCGTGCGTGAACGCGGCAAGCAGCACAATCCGGTAACGGGCAGCGGTGGCATGTTCATCGGCCGCGTGCGCGAGATCGGGGCACAGTTGCGCGGCAGCATCGATCTCGCCGCCGGCGATCGCATCGCGTCGCTGGTCTCGCTGACGCTCACGCCGCTGCACATCGATGCGATCGCGCGCATCGATGTCGCGACCGGCCGCATCTGGATTCGGGGATCGGCGATACTGTTCGAACGCGGCCTCTATGCGAAGCTTCCCGCCGACATCGACGAGAACGTCGCGCTGGCGGTGCTCGACGTCGCAGGCGCGCCGGCGCAAGTGCGGCGTTTGTGCCGGCCAGGACAGACGGTGGTCGTCATCGGCGCCGACGGCAAGAGCGGCATGCTCGCGTGCGCGCAAGCCAAGGAACGTGTCGGCACGAGCGGATGCGTCATCGGCGTCGCGCCCTCCGGCAGCACGACATCCGCCCAACTGCTGCGCGACGCGCATTTGGTCGATCATTTCATCGTTGCCGACGCACGCGACGCGCTCGCGATGAGCGAAGCCGTGCACCGCGTCGCGCCGCACCTGGCCGACGTCACCATCAACTGCGTGAACGTGCCGGGAACCGAACTGGCGTCGATTCTGTCGACCAAGGACGACGGCGTCGTCTACTTCTTCTCGATGTCGACGTCGTTCACGGCAGCCGCGCTCGGTGCCGAAGGCGTCGGCAAAGACATCACCATGATCGTCGGCAACGGCTATGCCAAAGGCCACGCCGAGATCGCGCTGCAGACGCTGCGCGATTACCCCTCCATTCACGCCTACTTCAACGCAAAGTATGCGACACCACACGAACCCATCGAAGGATGACCACTCCATGAGCGAGATCGTTCACAAAAAGCCGGCCGCTCCCGCGGAACAATTCGCCTACCAGAACCTTAAACAAGGCGAGTTCTGGCGGCATGTACCGGCGTACCGTGAGGTCGACGAGGCCATGTTCCTCGATCACCTCTGGCAGCAGAAACACTCGGTCAAGACCGCCGAGGAGTTGCTCGACACCATCAAGGACCTGGCGACGCCGGAGTTCATCGACGATGCGCGCCGCGCGTTCCATCTCGCACCGATGGCCGTTCGTGTGTCGCCGTACGCGATTTCGCTGATCGACTGGAACGATCCGGTCAACGATCCGATTCGGCGTCAGTTCATTCCGCTGGCATCGACGTTGTTGCCCGACCATCCGCGGCTCACGCTCGATTCGCTGCACGAGCAAGACGACTCACCGGTTCCCGGTCTCGTGCATCGCTATGTGGACAAGGCACTCTTTCTTCCGCTCAACACCTGCCCGGTGTACTGCCGCTTCTGCACGCGTTCGTACGCGATCGGACCGGATACCGATGAAGTCGATAAAGTCTCGCTTGCCAAGACACCCGCTCAGTGGCAGGCCGCGTTCGCCTACATCAGCGAGCGCCCCGAACTCGAAGACATCGTGATTTCCGGCGGCGACACCTATCAGTTGCCGCCCAAAAACATCGAACTGATCGGCAACGCGCTGCTCGACATTCCGCACGTGCGGCGCATGCGCTTTGCGACCAAAGGCCCCGCGATCATGCCGATGAAGATTCTCACGCATCACGAATGGCTCGACGCGCTCACCGCGGTGGTCGAGCGCGGACGTCGTCTCGGCAAGGAAGTGGTGCTGCACACGCACTTCAACGCACCCGAAGAAATCACGTGGATCACGCAAAAGGCGATGGCGCTGCTCTTCGAACGCGGCATCTTCGTGCGCAACCAGTCCGTGCTGATCCGCGGCGTCAACGACGAGCAGCAGCGCATGCAGCTGCTGGTCAAGCGGCTCGGGTTCGTCAACGTGCACCCGTACTACGTGTACATGCACGACATGGTCAAAGGCGTGGAAGAGCTGCGCACCACGATTCAGACGGCGCTGGACACCGAGAAGTTCGTGCGCGGCAGCACCGCCGGTTTCAACACGCCGACGTTCGTGTGCGACGCACCGGGCGGCGGCGGCAAACGCGACGTGCATTCATTCGAATACTACGATCGCGCCAACGGCATCGCCGTCTACGCCGCACCAAGCGTGAAACCCGGAAAAGCCTTCGTGTACTTCGACCCGATCGACCAACTCGCGCCCGACGCCCAAGCCCGCTGGGCCGTCAAAGACATCCAAGAGCAGATGATCCACGAAGCCCTAAAAACCGCCGGCATCCGCGACCAAGCCCTAATCCTAGCCTAACCCAACAAAAAAAGCCCCCTAAGAACCTTTATCAATATCCAACTAGGAAGCCCTATTTTTCGTCAGACCGAGCCACAACGGTATAGCAGAAAAGAGAATCTCCTAGGAGGCTCTATTTTTCGCCAGACCGAGGCGCGGAGAGCCGAAGTGTACTACGGTACACGAGGCTCTCCGCAACGACGGTATGGCGGAAAAGAGGGCTTCCTAGCCTTTATTAATGTGGAGGTCGCCGTTCGTGGTGTGCATCGTCAGATCGACGCCGGAGGCGGACATCGTTGCATGGAGATGCCGTCCGCCGCTGAAGCCGAACTGCGAAACGATGTCGCCGTTGGTCGTGCCGAGATCGACGGTATGCAGCGCCGTGCTCGACGGCAGGTTTACCACGACATCGCCATTGGTGCTGCTCAACGTCACATCCCTAACCGACTCGACCGACGCGAAGCTGACGACGACGTCGCCGTTGGATGACGACGACTGCACGTTGGATGCCGCCCCATCGAGATGCACATCACCGTTGCTGGTCGCAACGTGCATCGCTCCGGTCAAGCCCTGTACGGTCACGTCGCCGTTCGTCGTATTCGTATCCAGCGACGAATCGGCCGGAGCCGTGATCAGAAAGTCGATGCTGCCGCAGTTGAACTGGCAGTTGTGAACCACTTCGGTGACGCCGATCTCGTTGCCGTTCTTGTCGATGCGCACGTCGAGATCGTTTGGGTCTTCGTTCCCGCGCAGATGCTTGGTAGCCGTTATCGTGAGCGTGCCGGCGGGGCCGGGTTTGATCTTGACGTCGCCGTTCTTTGCGTTGACGACGAGATGGGCCGCCGAACTGACAGCTGTATGGTACGCCTCGGTCACATGCTTGTTGGTCGGATCAAAATTGCCGAACAGCCAATTGAGCAGGCCTGTGGCCAAAAGGAGAGCTGCGATCTTCATGGTTTCCTCATATGCGGTCTATCTCGATGCTGCCATTGGTGGTGCTTGCGTCGAGATCGATGCCCGCGGGTGCTAACGTGATGTGAAGCGACCGGCCACCGCTGACATTGAAGTTGGTGTGAACGGCGCCGTTGGTCGTCTCTGCGTTGAGTTGACGGATGGCGGCTCCGGTCGGCAATGTAACGTTGACCCTGCCGTTGGTGGTGCTGAGTTCGGCCTTCTTCGCTTGCGCCGTCGAAGCGTAGAACGCTTGTATGGAGCCGTTGGTCGTTGAGAGCGTGCTGTCGGCACGCAGATCAGCCGCGCTGATGTTGCCGTTGGTCGTCGAAGCGGTCACCACGCCCGCGATGCCCTGTTCTGAGATGTTCCCGTTGGTGGTCTCGAGATTGGCAGAAGCGTCGCTCGGAACGGTCACCGTGAAACTGACCGAACCGCAGTCGAACCAGCACGAGTGGGGCATCTTCACTCCGACGACCACGTCGTTGCCGCGCTTCTCGATCTGCACCGAGATCTTGTCGATGCTGCCTGACGGCGCGCGCTTCGTGCTCGTGACGGTGACCATCCCGGCCGGCCCCCGCGACAGCGTCACCGAGCCGTTGATGGTCATGACCGACACGTGAGCGGCGGGGCCCACGACAAGATGCTGTGTCGCCGTCTGTGTCACACGCGTCCCGCCGAAGAGCCCATCGAGCAGCCCGGCGGCGAGCATGACGGCAGCGATATTCATCATGCCCTTACTTACCGAGCGGCAGCCCAGGAGTTTCAGCGACCGGGTGCGCCGTCATCCACATGGGGTAGCGCGGGCGCAGCGTCACGAGCGGTTCCCATTCGACAACGGTTCGCCTTTGCAGCGAAAAGCGCATGCGCCCGGCGACCGCGGCCAGCACGATGGTCGCCTCGCTCCAGGCAAACTGCTCGCCGATGCACTTGCGCGCGCCGCCCCCGAAGGGGAAGTACGCAAACGGGTGCGGCTCCGCCGAGCCGGCCCAACGATCGGGATCGAACCGTTCGGGATCGGGAAAATGCCGCGCCGACCGCTGCATCACGAGCGGGCTGACCAAAACGACGGCCCCTCTGCCGATGTCGTACTCCCCGATCCGCACGTCGCGCACCGCCTGGCGTCCAAGCACCCAGGCCGGCGGATAGAGCCGCATCGACTCGGCGATGATCGACCGCGCGAACGAACGATCGGGAAGCTCGCGATGCAAGCGCGCTTCGACATCGGCATGCCGCGAAAGCAGATACCACGTCCAGGAGAGCGCGTTCGCGGTCGTTTCGTGACCGGCGATGAGCAACGTCAGCATCTCCTCGCGCAGTTGCTGAACATCGACGCTCGGATCGCCCTCCTCATCACGTGCCGCCAACAGCATGGAGACGACGTCGCCGCGATCCACGCCGTCGCGGCGGCGACGCCCGATGATCTCGTCGACGATTCCCTCCAGCGCTGCCTTGGCGGCGTGAAAGCGCCGCGTCGACGCGACCGGAAGCAACGAGCGCAGACGCCCGATCGGTCCGAGGGAGAGCGGGAAGACTTCGATGACGGCGTCGAGCGCATCGCGCACCGTGGCGGCCACTTCCGGGGCATCCACGCCGAACAACGCGGCGCACGCGATGCGCAGCGTCAACGCCATCATCGCTTCGTGCATGTCGAACTCGGCGTCGACCGTGAGATCGCGCACGAACCGCTCCGACTCGGCCAGCATGATGGTTTCGTATGCGGCGATCCGCTCGCGGTGAAACGCCGGTTGCACGATCCGGCGCATGCGGCGATGCTGCGGCTCTTCGCTGGTCAGCAATCCGTCCCCGAGCAGCCGTCCAATCGCGCGCGTGCCTTCGGATTTGATGAACTCGTGTTGTTTGGTGACGAGGACTTCTTTGACGAGGTCGGGATCGCTGATGAAGTAAAAGCGGCGCAACGGAACGTCGAAGCGCGCGACCGGACCGAACCGTGCCGACAACTCGGTCAGCGTGTGCGGCAGGCGCCGGAAAAATTCCGGGCCGGTGCCGACGATGCGCAGCGCTTGCGCGATCCCAAGTCCCGGTGCTTGCACGCCTACCTTACCCTCCGGCCCGCTTGACGCGACGGCCCTGTGCCTCGAACCACGCGACGATGGCGTCGCGGTGATCGCCCTGAATTTCGACGACGCCGTTCTTCGCGGTGCCGCCGGTGCCGCACAGGCGTTTGAGCGTTCTGGCAACCTCGCTGATCTCGCGATCGTCCAAGCCGGTGATGACCGACATGGTACCGGCACGGCGGCGCTCGCGAAAGACACGCACGACGCCGTCGTTGGGAACCTGCTGCATAGCGCCGGTTGACTTCTCATTCGAACCGGGAGGCTACTGCGTCGGCGCGGAAGCCGCTGCCGCTATGAGCAGTCGGCGCATCTGTGTCTTTTGCGGCTCGCACCTCGGGCGCGACGAGCGCTTCGTCGGCGCGGCGATCGACGCCGCGGAACGCATCGTGCGCGCCGGGTACGGCGTGGTCTACGGCGGCGGCCGCGTCGGGCTCATGGGTGTGGTCGCCAACGCCGCGCTCGCAGCCGGCGGCGAAGTGATCGGCGTCATTCCCGGCGCGCTCGCCAGCGCCGAGGTCGCCCATCAGGGGCTGAGCGCGCTGCACGTCGTGCAATCGATGCACGAACGCAAAGCCATGATGACCGATTTGAGCGAAGCCTTCATCGCGCTTCCCGGCGGCTTCGGGACGATGGACGAACTGTGCGAAGCACTGACCTGGCGGCAGTTGAAGATCCACGACAAACCCGTCGGCATCTTCAACTTCGAGGGCTTCTTCGATCCGCTGCTCTCGCTCTTCGATCGGATGGTCGACGAAGGCTTCGTCATGGAGCGCTCGCGTGCGCTCCTGCGCGCGTCGAGTTCCATCGACGAACTCTTGTCGTGGCTCGACGGCCCGCGTAACGGCAATCTTCCCTCCTCATGACGAGGACTTTCAACGGCCGGCATGCAATCGGTACCGCAATGACATTCATTCGTTTTGTTCTCGTGTGCGGCGTTTTGCTCTCGTTCGCGCCGCTGCACGCGTCCGCTCAAAGCGCAAGCCCGGCGCCGTTCGGTGATCCGCCGATGACGGCGTTGATCGGCTCGTGGTCGTGCGACGGCTATTTCCCAAGCAATGGGCGAAAGATCGGGTCCACGATGCGCATCGACGCCGACCTCAACGGGACGGCGCTCGTGAAGCATCAAGACGACCGGCCGGAACTCGGAATGTACCATTCATTGGAGGTGTGGACGCGCGATCCGAAAGCGGGCACGTACATCTCTACGATCTTCGATAGTTCCGGCGGCGTTCGCCGCTTCACGTCGAGCGGATGGGTTGGGAACACGCTGACGTGGTCGATCGATCCCGGCGCGAGTCTGCCGCAGCAATTCGTCTACATTCGCAACGGCAACGGCACGATTCAGCTCGATTGGCGACGCGCGCGTGACGGGAAGACATTCACGGTCGGCGATACGCTCACGTGCACGAAGCGCGCGCCGTGACGACGCGCTTGACGATCGCCATGGCATTGAGCACCTTGGGAAATCCAATATAGGGAATCAGCGTCATCACGGCTTCGACCACTTCGGCTTGGGTGAGGCCGACATTGAATGCGCCTTCGACGTGGGTGTGCAGTTGGCGATCGCAGCCCCCCATCGTGGCGAGCGACGCGATCGCGACCAGCTCGCGCTGGCGAAGATCGCCTTCACGCCCGTAGATTTCGCCGAACGCAAAGTCGGTGAGGTACGTTAGGAAATCCGGGGCGAACTCGCGATACTCGGCGATCAGATGATCGGCGACCTTGTCGCCGTCGATCATCCGCAAGAGCGCCTCGCCCCGGCTGTCGCTCATCCTATTCGCTCAAGGCGGCGGCGATGATGCGTTCTTGCTCGACGGCGTGCGCGCCGGAGTAGCCCTCGGATGGGCTGGCGCGGTACGGCCGGCCGATGTACTCGATGTCAAAGCTCTTGGCGAGATTTTCGAGCAGACGGCGACGAACGTATGCGCGCGCTCCCATGTTCTTGGGCTCTTCCTGGACCCAGACCAGGCGCTTGGCATTCACATACCGTGCGAGCACCGCGTTGATCTCGACCGCGGGCAGCGGCGAAAGCTGTTCGATGCGCACGATCGCCGTCTTCTTCAGGTTCGCGTTCGCGTCGCTCTGGATCAGGTCGTAGTACAGCTTGCCGGTACAAAGCAGGATGCGCTCAACCTTCGCGGGGTCCGCGATATGCGGATCGTCGATGACCGGCTTGAACGAACCGTTGGCCATCTCGTCGATCGTACCCGATGCGGCTTCGAGACGAAGCAACGATTTTGGTGTCATCACGACCAACGGAGCCGGCTGGGCCGCCGATGCTTGCGCGCGTAAGAGATGATAGTAGTTCGCGGCGTTAGACGGATTGGCGACGCGCAGATTTCCTTCAGCGGCAAGCTGCAGAAAACGCTCGAGACGCGCGCTCGAATGTTCCGGACCTTGACCTTCGTAGCCGTGCGGCAACAGGAGCGTCAGGCGTGACATCAATCCCCATTTGGCTTGTCCGGCTGCAATGAATTGATCGATGATGATCTGCGCGCCGTTGTTGAAATCGCCGAACTGCGCTTCCCAGAGCACGAGCGCCTTCGACATCGCCGACGTGTAGCCGTACTCGAAGCCCAAACACGCATATTCGGAGAGCGGGCTGTTGTGAATTTCAAACGACGCGCTCGCATCGGGAATGTGCTGTAGCGGCACCCATTCCGCTCCGGTGTTCGGATCGTGCAGCACCGCATGGCGATGGCTGAAGGTACCGCGTTCGGTATCTTGGCCGGTGATACGAACGGGTACGCCGGACGAGATTAGCGACGCGAAGGCGAGCGCCTCGGCCATGCCCCAGTCGACGATACCCTTCTCCGCGAACGCGCCGCGGCGCCGGTCGAACTGCGCTGCGAGTTTCTTGTTGATCGAAAATCCGTCAGGCACGGCCGTCAGCGCTTCGCTCCAGGCCGCGAGCTGCGCCCTGTCGATCGGCGCGAGCGTCACCGTTTCAACGTGCGTCGATTGCGCGATCTTCGCGATGATGCTCTCTTGTTTTTTGCCCTTGATCGCCTTGTACGCTTCTTGCAGACGCGCGTTCGCCTGCGTGATCATCTCGTTGGCCTGCTCCGCAGTCAAAACGTTCTGCGCGATGAGTTTGCTCGCGAAGAGTTCGCGCGCTGTCGGATGATTCTTGATGCGCTCGTACATCAGCGGTTGTGTGTAGGCCGGTTCGTCCTGTTCGTTGTGGCCGAAGCGGCGATAGCCGATGAGATCGATCAGCACGTCGCGATTGAAGCGGCGGCGGTAGTCGACGGCCAGATGCGCGGCCGCGATGCACGCGTCGATGTCGTCCGCGTTGACGTGCACGATCGGGACGTCGAAGCCTTTGGCGAGATCGGATGCGTAGCGCGTCGAGCGATCGTCGCGCACGTCGGTCGTAAAACCGATCTGGTTGTTCGAGATGATGTGGACGGTGCCGCCGGTCGTGTAGCCCGGCAACGACTGCAGATTGAAGACCTCGGCGACGATGCCCTGACCCATGAACGCCGCGTCACCGTGAATGAGAATCGGAGCAGCGTTCTGCAAGCGCTGCGACGGGATGTTGTGCGAGTGATCGGTCTGCAATGCGCGCGTGCGGCCCTCGACGACCGGATCGACCGCTTCGAGGTGGCTCGGGTTGTGCGCGAGCATGACGACGATCTTCTTCTTGCTCGACGTCTCGTAGACGCCGGTCGCACCTTGGTGGTATTTCACGTCGCCGGTGACGTCTTGACCGTCGCCCTCGCCGACGTCGCCGCGCTGGTGCGCCGCCTCGAACTCTTCGAGAATCTCTTCGTACGGCATGTTCACGACGTGCGCGATCGTGTTGAGACGTCCGCGGTGCGCCATGCCGAGCACGACGTTGGGCACGCCGTCGGCGGCCAACATGTCGAGCATCTCCTCGATCATCGGCACCATCGCGTCGAGGCCTTCGAGCGAGAACGTCTTCTGTCCAAGGAAGTTCTTGCGCAAGAACCGTTCGAACGTTTCGACCTTGGTCAAACGCTGCAAGAACTCGACTTGACGATCGCGCGAGAGCGCGACCTTATGCTTGCCCGACTCGATATAGTCGCGCAGCCAGCGGCGCTGCTCGGTGTTGGAGATGTGCTCGACTTCGTAGGCGATCGCCGATGCGTACGTGTCGCGCAGATGCGTGAGCACCTCGGCGAGCGTGTCGCCGGGAACTTTGACGTTGAGTACCGCGGCGGGAACCGCGCTCTGCATCGCAGGCGTCAGGCCGTAGGATGCGGCATCGAGTTTCGGATCGCCGGCCGGCTGCGACCCGAGCGGATCGAGATTCGCCGCGAGATGTCCATGCGTGCGATAGGCAGAGACCAGCGCCATCCCGGCGCCGACCGCGCGCATCATCTCGTCCGACGGTGCCGGCAGCGCGGCCGCTCCCGGCGCCGCGGGCGCAGCCGGACCGGCGGCGGACAGTTGCGGCGAGGGCGCGGCTTGCACGCCCATCGACGCGAAGACGGTTTCGTAGAATGCGTCTTTGCCTTGCAGCAGATCGTCGACGCGCCGCAAGAACTCTCCCGACTGCGCGCCTTGAATGACGCGATGATCGTAGGTGTTGGTGATCTGCATCACCTTGCCGATGCCCAATTGCGCGATCGTCTGCGGCGGCACGTTGGAAAAGCCGGGCGGATAGCCGATCGCGCCGGTGGCGATGATCGCGCCTTGGCCGACCGTCAAGCGAGGAACGCTGGCGACGGTGCCGATGCCGCCCGGATTGGTGAGCGTGAACGATGCGCCTTGCAGATCGTCGGCGGTGAGTTTGTTGTCACGCGCTTTGCCGACGAGGTTTTCGTAGGCGGAGCGGAACGCCACGAAATCGAGGGCGCCTGCGTTCTTGATCACCGGCACGACGAGAAAACGCGCGCCGTCCTTGCGCTCGGTGTCGACGGCCAGTCCGAGGTGGATGCCCGGCTCGACGCGCAGCGGCGCGCCGCTTTCGTCGCGCCGGAACGAATGCGTGATAAACGGCATCTCGCGCGCGGTCTGCACGAGCGCGTAGGCGACCAGGTGCGTGAACGAGATCTTCTCGTTGCGTCCGGCGGCTTTGAGCGCGGCGTTGAGTTCCTTGCGGCGCGCATCCATCACGTCGACAGTCAGCGTTCGAAAACTCGTCGCGACCGGGATGGTGAGACTCTGTTCCATGTACCCCGCGAGCGCCGCGCCTGGACCCTTGATCGGCGTCGTCACCGCCCCAGACGGGAGCGGCGGGAGCGCGGCAGCCGCCGGCGCGGCGGTGCGGCGTTTGGCGGTCGCGGCTTGTGCCATCACGTCTTCGCGAAGAATCAGACCGTTGGGCCCGCTCCCGCGGACCAACGCCAAATCGAGATCGGCCTTACGCGCCAAACGCCGTGCTTGCGCCGACGCGATCGCCGCGCCGGTTCGCGCGGGCGGCGGGGCGGCAGCCGGAGCGGGTGCGGGCTTCAGGCCGGGTTTGGACGCCGCTGCAGCGCCGGTGCGCACGGCGTTGGCGTCGATTTCGGCGAGCGTGGAGCCGACCGTAACTGTGTCGCCGGGTTTGACCAGTAACGCGGTAATCACGCCGGAGACCGGGGCCGGAACTTCGACGTCGACTTTGTCGGTCGTCACGTCCACCACCGTGTCGCCCTCGCTCAGATAATCGCCGATCTTCGCGCGAAACTCGACCACCGAACCCTCGGTGACAGACTCGCCCATCGCGGGCAGCGTGACCGCGACGATCTTCGCGGGGCCGGCCACCGGCGGCGGCGCACCGTTGGCGGCAGCGGCACCCGACACGTCGATCTCGGCGAGGACGGTGCCGACCGAGACGGTGTCTCCTTCTTTGACGAGCAGATGCGCGATCACGCCGGATGCCGTGGCCGGGACTTCGACGTCGACTTTGTCGGTGGTCACGTCGACGATCGTGTCGCCCTCGCTGACGAAATCGCCGACTTTCTTGCGAAATTCGACGACTGAGCCTTCGGTAACCGACTCGCCCATCGCGGGCAAGGTGACCTTGACGATCGTGTCCGGCACGTGCTGCAAAACCCCGTGATCCCAAAAAGGCGCGCTTCGCGCGAAGAATGCGAAACGCTTGATTACACTTCCGTCAATTCTACCCCCGCACTACGGGCGAGCCTACGACCCTAGCCGCTGGAGGCGATCGGTCGACTCGCCGCGTGAAACGAGCGTCGGCACGCAGGCTTTTCACGCCTGCCCGCGCATGTAAAGTTTTGAACATGAACGGCAGGTCCGATACGCAGCGGGAGCTAGTCGGAAGTGCCTCCGCCGATCGCCCGGGCGGGAGTGTCGTGGCGCGCGCCATGGCCGCCGGAATCAAGCTCGGTCAGGCCCACGGTCCTCTCATTGCTGAAGACGACTCGCTGATCTCGGTCGAGCGCGTTCGGCTGCGCCGTCCCGACGGCGTCATCGACGCCTATGCGGCGTGGCCACGCGCCGCCGATGCGTTCACGCCGGCGACCGTTGTCGTGATGCACGCCTGGGGTGTCGACGAATCGATGCGCGACACGGTGCGGCGATTCGCCCGCGACGGTTTCGTCGCGATCGCTCCCGATCTCTACGGCCGCCTGAGCGCTCCACGCGGGGACGGTCAGACCGACATCGATCGCTTTCGCCCGTTCGCGCAACGCTTGGATGCCGTCCAAGTCGCGGGCGACATTCGCGCCGCCGCGCTGTGGTGCTCGACAAAACGCACGGCGGCCAAGGTCGGCATCACCGGATTTTCCCTGGGCGGCGCGGTGGCGCTGCGCGAAGCGATCGAGGACGCCGAGATATTCTCGGCGGCTTCGATCTTCTACGCGCCGATCGCCGGCATCGATCCGACCCACATCCGCGTTCCGATCGTAGGAAGTTTCGGCGAGCGCGACCCGAATATTCCCGCAGACAACGTTCGCCTGCTGCGTAAAGTGCTGCGCGTGACCAACGACATTCGTGTCTATCCGACCGCAGGCCACGCGTTCTTCGACGACCAGCGCGAAACGTTCGTTTCGGGAGCTGCAACCGACGCCTGGGCGCGAACGACCGCATTCTTCCGAAAGCACCTGAGCACACAGCAACAATTCTAAAATCCATTAGGGAGAAACGATGAGCGATACCTCGGTCGATCCGGTCAACGCCACCAAGTTGGAATTTTCGCGACGCGTCTTCGTCGGCAGCGCGGCCGCCGCGACGCTGGGCGCGAGTGCGCTCGCAACCTCGCTCGCGTCGGACGTGCAGCTCGGCACGACCCATCCGCCGCTGGTTGCCGAAGACGATCCGGCCATCGTGGTCGAACACGTGAAGCTTCCCACCACGAACGGCTCGATCGACGCATACGCAGCGCGGCCGGTCCACGCCGGTCCGGCGACACCCTGCATCGTCCTGGTCATGCACGTCTGGGGCGTCGACACGTCGATGCGCGATTGCGCGCGCCGTTTGGCCAAGGCCGGCTTTGCGGTCGTCACTCCCGACCTGTACGCCCGCGCCAATCCGCCCAGCGGCGACGGCGTGAGCGACATCGCCGTCTTTCGGCCGTTCGCCAAAGGTCTGGATCGCGCGCAGTACGCAAGCGATCTGCACGTTGGCGCGCAATGGCTGCACGCGGCGCATCCGCAGGCGAAGATCGGCGTGATGGGCTTCTGCATGGGCGGACACATCGTGCTCCAGCAGACGATCGACAACGCCAGCACGTTCGCGGCGGCGGCGCCGTTCTACGGCGACCCGAGCGGCATCGATGCAACCGCGGTGCACATGCCGGTCTGCGGCAGCTACGGCGCGCGCGACGGCTCGATTCCCGCCGATGGCGTGCGCGCGTTCGCAAACGCGCTGACCGCGCCGCACGACATCAAGATCTATGACGAAGCCGGTCACGCGTTCTTCGACGACCAGCGCAAAGCGTACGTCGCGACCGCAGCCGACGATGCGTGGCATCGCACGCTCGACTGGTTCCATCGCTACCTCGTGCACGCGTGATCGTCGCGATCGCGATCGCCGCGCTGCTCGGCGCGGCGATCGGTGCTCTCATTGCGTGGCTCATCGCAGCCGCGCGTGCCGCGCGGCTCGAAGAGCGCGCGCTCGCGGCGGAAGCCCGCGCACAGGCCGCGGGGCAAGCCCAAGCGCACGCTATCGAAGCGCTGGTCGAGCGCGCGAAGAACGAATTGAGCAACGCAACCGCCAAGCGCGCGAGCGAGAGCGTCGATGCATTGGTCAAACCGGTGGCCGAGACGCTGGAGAACTTTCGCAAACATGTCGGCGAACTCGAACAGCGTCGCGAACACGCCTATGGTGCGCTGACCACCCAGTTGTTGGAGGTCAGCCGCACGCAGGAAATTCTGCGCGGCGAAACCGGCAATCTGGTCTCCGCGCTGCGTTCACCCAACGTGCGCGGACGTTGGGGCGAGATTCAGCTCGAGCGCTGTGTCGAGCTGGCCGGAATCTCACACCTGTGCGATTTCAACAAGAAACTCGCACAGACCGAAGATGAAAAGCGGAAGATCCCCGACCTCACCGTCAATCTTCCGGCGCGCAAGATCATCGTCGTCGATTCCAAGGTGCCGCTCACCGCGTACGAGGAGTCGCAGCGCGCGAGTGACGCGCCGACGCGCGAACGCAAGCTGCGCGAACACGCGGGCCAAGTACGCAAACACATCGTCGCACTCAGCCAGAAAGCGTACTGGGATCTCCAGGTGACGCCGGAGTTCACCGTGCTGTTCTTGCCCGGTGAACAATTCTTCGGAGCCGCACTCGACGCCGACCCCGACTTGAGCGAGTACGCAGCCGAACGAAACGTCATCATCGCGACACCAACGACGCTGATCGCGATGCTGCGCGCGGTCTACTACGGGTGGCGACAGGAACAGCTGGCCGACAACGCACGCCAGATCAGCGAACTGGGCGCCACGCTCTACAAGCGCATTGCGACGGTCGGTGAGTACCTGGCAACGCTCGGTGTGAGTCTCAACAAAGCCGTCGACGCCTTCAACAAGACGGTCACATCGCTGGAGACGCGCGTCCTTGTGAGCGCCCGCAAATTCGAGGACTTGCACGTCGCGCCGAGCGAGCATCCGATCACCGAACTCACACCGCTCGACATCACCGCCAGAACCCTCATCGCCCCCGAACTCGCCCCACCCAAACTCCCAACGCTGGAGTTTAAAAACCAACCAGACCAACTCCCATTGGAATAGAAATAGAAGCCCGGATTTTCGTCAGGCCGAGGCGCGGAGAGGCGAAGTGTACTAAGGTACACGAGCCTCTCCGCAACGACGGCCTGGCGGAAATACGGACTTCTATTTGCCGCCTTTGGATTTCCAGTCTTTTAGCGCGTTGATCGTGTTGGCAACGTGCTGGTCGGGTTCGAGGTTGGTGTACGTGTACAGAATCGTTCCATCGGGAGCGATGACGTACGACGTGCGGTTGGCATACTGCGGAGCTCGCTTGAGGATCGAGTCGTACGCCTTGGCAACCGACTGCGTCGTGTCGGCTGCGACCGCGAACTTGCTGCGGCACTCGCTGACCGAGAACTTGTTGAGGGTGGCGATGTCATCGTGCGACACGCCGATCACCGTTGCGCCGAGCTTCTTGTAGTTGTCGATCGCGGCGGCGAAGTCGTGAGCTTCGATCGTGCAGCCGGTCGTGAACGCGGCCGGATAGAAGTACAGAACGACGGGGCCTTTCTTCAGCGCATCCGCGAGCGCGAAGGTGAACACTTTGCCGCCCTTTGAGGCCTGCAGTGTGAAGTCGGGGGCTTTTTCGCCGACCTTCAGACTGGCGAATGCGGGCGCGCTCACCAACGCGAAGGCAATGAGCAGTGCCGGAACCCAACGACGAAGCATGGTCGAGATTCTCCTTATAAGAGTTGTATTGCGCGAGGCCGTATTCGCGGGGCGAGGCCGGTCCCCCCGTTTGCCCGCTCGGGGCCGGCCGCTATAGCCCCATCATGCGCGCCAGCACGAGCCGCTGCACTTCATTGGTGCCTTCGCCGATCTCGTTGATCTTCTGGTCGCGGTACATGCGCGAGACCGGATACTCATCCATGAAGCCGTAGCCGCCGTGAATCTGGACGGCCTCGTTGACGACGCGGCGGGACACTTCGGCGGCGTAGAGTTTCGCGAAGCTCGCGGTTTGGGCGAAGTCGCGCCCGTTGTCCTTCTCCCACGCCGCTTTGAGAATCATCAGCTTGGCGTGCTCGATCTCGCCGAGCATATCGACGAGCTTGAACTGAATCGCCTGAAACTTGCTGATCGGCTTCCCGAAGGCTTGGCGCTCCTTGGCGTATGCAAGCGCTTCGTCGTAAGCGCCGAGCGCGAGGCCGATCGAGAGCGCGGCCACCGAAATGCGGCCGCCGTCGAGGACTTGCAAGAACTGCTTGAGACCGTTGCCCCGTTCGCCGAGCAGGTTTTCTTCGGGAACTTCGCAGTCGACGAACGCGAGTTCGCGGGTGTCCGACGCGCGCCAGCCCATCTTCTTGTACTTCTTACTGCGCGTGAAGCCCGGAGCGTTTTGCGGGACGATGATGTTGCTGATCTCCGGCTTGCCGTCCGCTCGCTTCCCGGTCGCGGCGGTGATCGTCGTGCCGCCCGTCAGGTCGGTGCCGCTGTTGGTGATGAACGCCTTGGTGCCGTTGATCACCCACTTCCCGTCCCGCAACTGGGCGCGCGTCTGGGTATTCCCCGCGTCACTGCCCGCGTTGGGTTCGGTCAGGCCGAAGCCCCACAGCATCTTCCCCGCAGCCAGCGGCACGAGGTACTTCTGCTTTTGCTCCTCGGTGCCGAAAAGATAGAAAGGCGTCGCCCCGAGGGAGACGTGGGCGGCCATGGTGATGGCCGTCGACGCATCCGCCCGCGCAATCTCCATGACCGTCAGCGCATAGCTGACCGTATCCGCACCGGCTCCGCCGTATTTCTCAGGAAAGGGGAGCCCCATGAAACCCAGTTCGGTCATCTTCGCGACGAGGTCGTAGGGGAAAGCTTCGTCGCGGTCCATCTGTTCGGCGCGCGGTTTCACCTCGGCTTGAGCGAACTCTCGCGCCAGCGCCTGGATTGCTTTTTGGTCGTCGTTCAGGTCGAAGTTCATAGCTCGGAGGTATAGGTCAACGTGTCCATAAAAACCCTTTCTTCAACATGATCTCGCTTCGTGGTGTCAGCCTGACCTATGCGAACGGGGTGCGCGCCCTCGACAGCGTGAGTCTCGAGATCGGTAAAGGCGACTTCGTTTTTCTGGTCGGCCATTCCGGTACCGGAAAATCGAGCCTGCTCCGCATGCTGTACCGCGAAATTGCACCGACGCAAGGCGAGGTCATCGTTGACGGCATCCGCGTCGACACGTTGCGCCAGTCACGCATCCCGGCATTGCGCCGTCATCTCGGGATCGTCTTTCAAGATTTCAAGCTACTCAGCGAAAAAACGATTTGGGAAAATGTCGCGTTCGCGATGCAAGTGACGGGCGCGCACACCAAGGAGATCATCCGGCAGGTTCCGCGCGCGCTCGATCTGGTCGGCCTCGCGCACAAGAGCCGCATGTATCCCGGCGAACTCTCCGGCGGAGAACAGCAGCGGGCCGCGATCGCGCGCGCACTCGTCAACAACCCGAAGATTCTGCTCTGCGACGAGCCGACCGGCAACCTCGATCCGCAGAATACGACTGAGATCATGGATCTTCTGGGACGCATCAATCTCAAAGGCACGACCATCGTCGTCGCCACGCACAATCAAGCCGTCGTCGACCGCATGCGCCGCCGCGTCGTGCGCATGGAAGACGGCCGCATCATCACCGATGAGGAACGCGGGTACTACTATCTTGGATTGGGGCAAGGTCAGATTCTTTCTGGGTGAGGTTGCGCGCAGCTTCACTCGCAACAAGGGCATGCAGGCGACGGCGATCGGCACCGTCGCTGTCACCGTCGCGATGCTCGGCACGTTTCTTTTCGTGCGCGAAATCCTGACTGCGGCCGGTGGCGAACTCCTCAATCAAATCGAGATATCCGTCTACCTGCAAAACGGCGTCTCGATCGCACAGGTCGACGATCTGCGAACGACGATCGCGCACGATGAACGTGTCGCGGCGGTCGATTTCATTCCGAAAAAGCAAGGTCTTCAGGAATTGCGCTCCCGCCTGAAAGGTCAGGTGGATGCGTCGATCCTCACGGAGAACCCGCTTCCCGACAAACTGCGGGTACGTGCGCGCGATCCCCAAGACGTCGCGGCGATCGCTGCCTGGATTCAAACGCTCCCCAGGATTGCGACCGTCGACTATGGACAGCGCATCGTGCAGCGCTTGCTTCAACTGGGAGCGGTGCTGCACCGCGTAGGCCTGGCGGTGATCGCGGTATTCCTGTTCGTCGCCGGCGTGATCATCGCGAACACGATTCGCCTGACGGTCTTCGCGCGACGCCGCGAGATCGCGATCATGCAGTTGGTCGGCGCAACCAATCTGTATATCCGCGCGCCCTTCATCTGCGAGGGTCTGCTCGACGGTCTTCTGGGTGCGTCGATCGCCGTGCTCGTGCTCGTCGCCGCGCATGTGGCGTTGTGGCCGCGTTTACTGGAGGCATTGCCGTTCCCGCAGCTCGCGAGCGCGGGAGTCGATGCTCCATTGTTGATCGTGCAGTTGTTCATCGCCGGGGGCGCCATCGGCGTCATCGCATCGTGGATATCGGTCGGACGCTACCTGCGGACGTAACGCAAAGCGTTTTGCTCGACGACCTCGTCGCGTTCAAAGCGCTCTCGGAGGCGCTCTTTGCCATAAGCGGAGACGCCATCGTGCACATCGATCAACAGGGCGTCATCGCGCGATGGAACGCATCGACCGAAGCGTTGCTCGGCATTTCCGATGAGCGTGCCATCGGCTCCGACGCGCGAACGATCATCGGAGACGGCGTCACGGCCATCTTCAACACCCCGAACGACGGATTGTCGCACCCCCTGCGTCTGATGACCAATCCCACCGGACGCGCGCCGCTTCCGCTGAGCGCGGTCGTGGTCGCACTGCAACACGGCGACCGCCGCGACGGATGGCTCGTCACGCTCGCTCCGCATCGGCGTTACGAAGAGATCGAGCAACTCAAGAACGAGTTGATCGGCGGCGTCTCCCACGAATTCAAGACCCCGCTGGCGACGATCAAGGCCTACGCCGCGACGCTGCGTTCGGACGCGCGCCTCGATCCGCAGGAGCAAGCGGAGTATCTTTCGATCATCGAAGGCCAGGCCGATCGCCTTGAACGCTTCGTCGACGACATACTTCTCGTCTCGCGCGTCAATGCCGCACAATTGCTCAAACGCCGCGTCAGCGTCGCGTTCGACGACATCCTCGATCGCGCGCTGGCCGCCGTCGCGCAACGCATCTCGCATCGCGTCGAACGCGACACCGCCGGTGTGACGCTCAACGGCGATCCCGAGCGGCTCGTCGATATTTTCTTGCACGTTCTCGACAACGCGTTCAAATTCTCGCCCGCCGGCGGTTTGGTAAAGATTACGGCAGAGGAACGCGAAGGGAACAGCATCGTCCACATCCGCGACGAAGGCATCGGGATCGCGGAGGAACATGTGCCCTTTATCTTCGATCGCTTCTATCGCGTGGAACAATCGCTGACGGCGCCGTCAGGCGGCAGCGGTCTCGGGCTATTCATCGTGCATTCGCTGGTTCGCGCGCACGGCGGCACCATCGGCCTTCACAGTGAACCCGGCAACGGCACCACGTTCTCGATCACGCTTCCGGTGCGCTCGTGAACGGAATGGAGGATCGCGAAGGCCGGCGCGTACTGGTCGTCGACGACGATCGCAATTTGCGCAAGATCATCCTGACGAATCTGGAACTGGCCGGGTACGCGGTCACGACTGCCGCGAATGGTCTCGAAGCGCTGGCCGCTGTCGAGGAGGACATGCCCGATCTCGTCTTGCTCGACGTCATGATGCCGGTCATGGACGGCTTCGAGGCAGCGCGCGCCATCCGCACGCATCGCAATCCCTCGATCGCGAACCTCCCGATCATCATGCTCACCGCAAAAGGCGAAGTCGAAGACAAGCTGCGCGGATTCGAAATCGGGGTCGACGATTACGTCACCAAACCGTTCGGCCCGCAGGAACTTCTTGCGCGCGTGCGCGCCAAGATACGCCGCGTCGATGCCGATGCGTCGCTTTCACCACTGACACGTCTTCCGGGAAATCTTGCGATCGAAGCAGAGATACGGCGCCGCATCGCCGAGGGCCGTCCGTTTGCCGTCCTCTATCTCGACCTCGACAACTTCAAGGCATTCAATGACGCCTACGGTTTCGCGCACGGCGACGAAGCGATCCAACTGCTCGCGCACGACGCCTCCGAAGCGGTGCACCAGCAAGGCTCGTCCGGGGATTTCGTCGGGCATATCGGCGGTGACGACTTCGTCATCGTGGCTGAACCGGTGAATGCCGAGACGATAGCGCGGTCGGTGATCGACGCGTTCGACGCGGGTATTCGTTCGCTCTACTCGGCGCAAGACTTGCGGCAAGGGTATATCGAAACGCGGGATCGGCGTGGAACGCTCAACCGTTTCCCGATCATGACCGTGTCGATCGCGATCGTCACCAACGAACGGCGCTCCTTCGAAAGCTACGGACAGGTGGGCGAAGCGGCTGCCGAATTGAAACGCTATGTCAAGGGTATCGCCGGATCAAATTTTGTGAAGGATCAACGCCGCTCGTGAGATGGATTGCCGCGCTGCTCGCGCTCCTGTTGCTGGTGTCGCAATCACAGCAAGCAACGGCGAAAAACGATATCCAGTCGAAGATCAAGGCGCAACGTGCGAAGGCGCAGCAGCTTCAGGCACAGTTGCACAAAAAGCGCTTGGAATTACGCGCCGCGCAATCGGCGGAGAGCGATCTGCAGTCGCAGCTCGATGCGACCAACACGGCGATCTCCACCGTCACCGCGCACTTGAGCGATCTGGGCGCTCAACAGCATTCGACACAATCACGCTTGGCATGGAACACGATCCAGCTCGGTGCGGCGCAGCGATCGCTGCGGCTGCAAGACGGGTTGCTCAAGGGGCGCCTGGTCGACATCTACGAGCGCGGCGACTCCGGCTATCTCAACGTCCTGCTCTCGGCGACGTCGTTCTCCGATTTCGTTGAACGCTGGGATGATCTGCGCTTGCTCGTCGCCGCCAATCAGCGTGCGGTACGAGCGCGCCGTCAAGCCGAAGAACATGTGGCTTCCGTCGAAGCCGCGCTCGACCGGACGCGTCTGGCCCTCCAGCAACAGCAGGTCGCGCAGGAACAAGCGCGCACCCAACTCGGTGCGCTTGCCGGCGAGCGGCGCAATCTGGTCGCGCTCGCCGACGAGCAACGCCGCCACGTCGCGACGCAGGTCGCGCAACTCGAAGACTTGACCGCAGCGGAAGAAGCGCGCCTCGAAGCGCTCATCCAGGAGCGGCAGCGTCAATTAGCGGAGCAGCGCCGCGCGGCCGGGATCGCTGGCGCGCCCAGCAGCATCGACTCGGCGGTCGGCAGCTTCTCGTGGCCGGTCTCCGGCACGATTACCTCCCCCTACGGCTGGCGGCGTAACCCGTTTGGCGGAGGGCCGGAATTCCACCAAGGGCTCGACATCGCCGCGCCGACCGGCACGACCGTGACCGCAGCCGCCAGCGGAACCGTGATTATGGCGCAATGGTACGGCGGGTATGGAAACTACATCCTCATCGACAACGGCAACGGCTACTCGACCGGGTACGGCCATCTCTCGGCGATCTACGTCACGAGCGGACAACAGATCCGGCGCGGGCAAGCGATCGGTGCCGTCGGCTCGACAGGTGCATCCACCGGACCGCATTTGCACTTTGAAGTACGTATGAACGGAAAACCGGTCGACCCGACGTCGCGCCTGCACTAGAATCGCCCTATGCCTTCTTTCGTCCGGACTCTGATCGCCGCGCTGGCGCTCGCCATCGTCGGCGGCGCGGCCGTCTTCGCCGCACGCGGCCTGCACCTCGGCCAACCCGTCCTCACGCTGGGCGGCCCGATCGCGCGCGTCACGCTCGGATCGCGTAACGCGATCGCAACCGATGCATTTATCGGCCCCGCCTATCGCCAACTGCAAGCGCAATTCTACGAGCCGTTGAACGCGCAGACCGTTCTCGACGGCGAACGCCGTTCGCTGCTGGAGTTCTTGCACGCCCATCACGTGCCGGACGCAACGCTGCCGTCGCTGCGCGCCGACGACGACGCGACACACGATGCGCAGTTGCTGCACGACCTTCTCTCCGATGCCGAGCGTGACTACGGGGCACGTCTGGGCGCAAGCGCGGCGCAACTGGGCGACGTCGCGCTCAACGGTGTCATGGACGCACCAAAAGACCCGTACACCGTCTATCTGCCGCCGCACGACTTCACCGCGTTCAGCGAACAGCTTTCGGGCGGCGATTTCTTCGGCATCGGCGTCTACATCTTCGGCTTACGCGACGGAGAGGTGATCGTTCAGCCGATCGACGGTCTCCCGGCCGCGCGCGCCGGCATGAAGCCCGGAGAGGTCGTCGACAGCGTCGATGGTTTGAAGATACGCGGCCTGCCGCTCGATCAAGTGCAGACGATGATTCGCGGACCGCAGTATTCGACGGTGCGTTTGACGACGCACGAGTACGATCACGCCAATGTGCTGCACACCTACACGATCGTTCGCGACAAAGTGCAGGTGCCGACCGTGCACGCCAAGATGGAAGACGGCTTCGACTACATCCGGCTCTCGGACTTCGGCGAGACGTCGGCCGACGAGATCAAGCGCGCGCTGCTCGACGGGAAAGCCAAACACGCGCGCGGGTACATTCTCGATCTTCGCGACAACGGCGGCGGATTCGTCGAGAGCGCCGTGAAGATCTCGTCCTATTTCATTGCGCAGGGGCCGATCGTCTCGACGATCGCACGCGACGGTTCCAAGACGGTCAGCGAAGCCGAGGGCACGGCGATTCCAGGCCTGAGCCCGCTCGTCGTCTTGGTCAACAAGTACACCGCGAGCGCTTCAGAGATAACGGCCGGTGCGATTGAGGACTACCACGTCGGCACCATTCTCGGCACCAAGTCGTTCGGCAAAGGTGTCGTGCAGAGCGTCTACTATCTGCCCAACGGCGGCGCATTAAAGATAACGACCGCTCGCTACGTGACACCGCTGGGCCGGAACATTCAACATAAAGGCATCACGCCCGACGTTTTCGTCGATCAGAGTGTCGACCCGGCCTTGATCGACACCCCGCACGACAAACAATTGATCGCCGCCAAGGCACGCTTGAAGCAACTCGCTCGTTAGAGATGATGACATGAGACAACCGCTCGCAGCCGCCTGCGCGCTCGCGCTCTGCACCGCGCCCGTCTTCGCGGCTTCCGCTCCGGCACCACTGTCCCCGCAAGATGCGGGCGCGGTGGCAATCGCTTATCAGCACATGATGCAAGACTTCTACAAGAACGTGAAGTCGCAAGACGTGCTCAATGGCGCGAGAACGGGTTTGCGTACCGCGCTCACGCTTTCGCACATCACCTCGCGCCCGTTGCCGCCGATGATCGCGAGCGGCAATCCGAGGGCTGCGATCATCGCGGTCGATCGAGAGATCGAGCTTGCCGCGCGCAATGCCCGCAACAAGATCGCTGAACGCGATCTCACCTACGCAGCGATCAGCGGCATGATGGCCTCGGTGCACGATCCGTATACCGTCTTCTTGTCACCGAGCGACCTCTCGGGGTTCAACGGCGATCTCAACGGCAGCGATTTCGGCGGCACCGGCATCGTGATCGAGGCTGACGACGCCGGCAAGTACATCTCGGTTACCACCATCGTCCCCGGCGGTCCGGCAGACAAAGCCAACGTGCGTCAAGGCGACGTCATCCTCTCTATCGACGGCACACCCACCAAAGGCATGTCGCTCAACGCCGCAAGCGCGCACCTGCGCGGCAAGGCCGGGACGCCGGTGACGCTCGAGATTCAACGCGACGGTGCGCGCCTTCCGGCGCCGATCACGCTGACGCGCGCGACCATTCATCAGTTGAGCGTGCTGCAGAAGATGTTGCCGGGGAAGGTCGGGTACGTCGCGCTCTCGGTCTTCGGTCGCGACACCGGCAGCGAACTCTCGGCCGCGCTCGATCACCTGCAAAAAGATGGCGCTCGCGCCTTCATCATGGATCTGCGCGAAAACGGCGGCGGGTTCCTCAGCGCAGCGCTGGCGGTGAGTTCAAAGTTCATCCCGATCGGTCCGATCGTTTCGATCGAATCGCGTTCGACGAGCATCACCACGCTCGAAGCCGACGACACCGCGATGACGCCCCGTCCACTCGTCGTGCTGGTCAACGGTCACACCGCGTCGGCATCGGAGATCACGTCCGGCGCGATTCAAGATGACGGCGCCGGAGTGCTGATCGGAACGCGCACGTTCGGCAAAGGCGTCGTGCAGTCGGTCTACTCACTGCCCGACGGCGGCGCAATCAAGATCACGACCGCACGCTATCTCACGCCGCACAATCGCGACATCAACCACCGCGGCATCGACCCCGACATCGTCGTCCAAGAAAACAAAGACGCACGCCTCGGCGACCCGGCGCACGACGCCCAACTCGCCCGCGCCCTTGCGTACCTCGGAACGCGCTGATTTCCGCCAGGCCGTCGTTGCGGAGGGGGTTCGTGTACCGTAGTACACGTCACCCCCTCCGCAACGAC
>DAHUXH010000002.1 GCA_027307235.1 Vulcanimicrobiota bacterium
GAGCATTCCGGCGACGCCGGGCACGACCCCGGCGGTTGACGTGTTTACGATCACGCCAAAGAGATCGACCAGCGGCATCGGCGGTGGTGCCTGCGCGCTTGCGTTTGCGAATGTGGCGGGAGCGATCGCGGTGCCGATTCATGTCGCCGGGCAACTCGTTGTGATTCCGGCGGCGATCACGATTGCGCAAGGCGGCGGCGACGTGGCGTTCGCGCCGCGTGAACGCACGCTAACGGCCCTGCTCAACACGCTCGTGGGCGGCGCTATCGCCGATGCAGCGACCACCTGTCCTGCGATCGCCTACGCCGGACCCGGTTTCAGCAATCCCATTCAACCCGGCACACCCGCGGGCAACGCGCTCGGCATCGTCAACGACGCGGGCTGCTACGGCGCCATCAACATCGCCGGCAGTCCAGTCGTCGCCCAAGCAAGCGAACCGGGATTTGTGGCGACGTATTTTTATCGGCCTGACACGTGCGAGTCAATGCTTCGGCAAGACGGTTGGAGCGGCAACGCCGCTGGATCGAGCGGAAGTGCGGAAGTGGGTCTCTCAGTCACGCCTTCGGCAACGGTAGGACAAACGTGCAGTTTCACGATCAGCGATGGTGGGAGCAACACCGCACCGCCAGCGGTCGGCGTGAATGTCGTTGGTTCGTGCAGCTACGACGCGCTCGGATACTGCGCAATCGTCACGGAGCAGACGAGCACAGCAGGTGGTCATCCGCGTCCTGGTCCAGGTTGTCCAGCCGGAGAAACCGGCGGACCGTTGATGTACTTCGCGTTCTCGTTTACTGAAGACGTGTTTCACAACGGCGTGAAGGTCGGAACGTTCACCTTCAGTCGCCCGGAATGGGATGGATGCAGCAGTTTCTCAAATCCTGCGCCTACCGGCACATGGTCACCCGAGGATCCCGCTGCGCGATTCAACGATCCTGATTTAGCGAGCGACGCAATTCCGTTGCCGTGAATCAGGGCCAGATCGGAACATTCGGGTCCGGCGTGAAGCGAGGATCGATCGGATATTCCATCACGCCGCTGTTCTTGAATTGGTTCGGTACGCCGAAGTCATGGTAGGTGCCGCCGAACCAAAGTGTATGTGAATTCCTCGCATACGGATCGATATTGAGTAGATTGGTCAAAACCTCCGCACAGGATGTTCCGCCGCCAGGTGTTGTGTTGCCGGTAGTGAGAAAGCCGCCGAAACCAACAATCATACTGTTCAATACCGGGAAGTTCGGATTCAGGGCAAAAGCATTTTCGGCACGCACATTCTCAGTGAGCCATTCATCCACAACAACCGGTTGCAAGTTCAAGGTGGTGCGTTGTGCGTTGAAGGCTTGAATGCACGGCACTTCGTCGGTTGGGCTCAAGGTGTCGAGTCGGTAATCGCCGTCGAGTTCCATCGGTGCGGGGGTGATCGTCGGGATCGGCGGCAGCACCGGGGCGTGCAGAACTTGCGTGCCGCCGGTCAGCGTGATGTTGTCGTGAATGGTCGGGCGCGTGAGATCGGTGCTGGATTCGCTGCCGATGATCAGAAGATAGTGGCCGTTGGGAGCGGTGAACGCAAACGTGCCGTCCGGGGCGGTGGTGCCTTCGGGCATCGGCGTTGCGCCGGCCGTCCACGGTGCGAGGCCCAGCTTTACGCCGCTAAGCGCGGCGCCGCTTGGGTCGTCGACGAGCCTGCCGCTTGCCGTCGTGCTGGTTGGCGCGAGCACGCAGTTCGGCGGCGTGCCGGTCATGCCGGCGGGACACGGCGTCGCGCCGCCGCCGTTTGAGCCGCTCGTTGAAGGCGGAGCGCCGCCTCCGCCGCACGCGAGCAACATGCTCGCACAGAACAGCGATGCTAGCGCCATCTTCACTACACCCATCTTGCAGGCGCTACTTTTTTACGAGCGGGGACGCGCCCTTTTCGCTTTACAAAAACTCAATACGGCCGACGGCGACATCAAAGCAGCTACCGCTTGCGCGTTGCAGTGTAGCCTTGCGACGGCGCGTCCAGTTCGTCGACCACGAACGTATGCGGATCGTACCAGAGCGTGAAACTCGGCTGACCCGAAATATTGAGACTCACATCGTCCGCCGGCACGCCTGCGGGATGCGCAGGGTTCGCGTTGGCATCGACGGAGATCGGCAGCGCGCGGCCCACCAACGGCACGATGCCGGTCAGCGCGGCATCATGATCGGACTGCATGAGCGCCGGCAAAAAGAGCGGGCCCGACATCAGCGCGCCATCGAGAACAAAGAGACTCTTTGTTCCCGGCGCGAGAGCGAACGAAAGACTTCCTTGCGGCGACGTCTCCGTCGCGGAGGTTCCGGACACCAGCACGCTCGCCGAAATGTCAAGCGGACCCGTGTGGTACTTCGCCAGATAGACAGTCGGAATCAAGTCATCAGCGAGCGTAAGTTTGACTTCGCTATGAAGGCTGCGGCCGTTGAGGGTCGCGTCGGCGGTCTCGGTGACGTCGATGCCCTTGTCGCCATGCTTGACCGTGACGGTCGATTGACCGGCCGGAGTTCCCGCCACGCTCGCCGTGTAGACGTAGGTGCCGTCGGGCGGCGACGACGCTGCGGCAGCGGCCGGCGCCGGCATCGCGCTCGCAAGCGCGAACAAGAGTGAAGCCACGAGCATGGCGTTGTCGTTCCTTTCAGTGGTTGAGGCTAGACGATGGTGCGAGCATGGTGCGTATCGCGCACCGCGGCGACGTAGGCATCGATCTCATCAACGGTGTTGTACCCGTGCGGCGCCACGCGAATGCCGGTTGGACGCCACGTCGTGACAAACCCTCTGCGCTGCAGCGCTCGGCCGAATTCGATGGGATCGACGCCGTCGAACGTGTAGGTGACGATTCCCGACGAGATGCCCTCGCCGCGCACGGTGCGCAGGGTGGCCCCGAGCGAGCGCAGGCCGTCATAGAGGCGATCGGTCAAGGCAAGCACGTGCGCGGCCACCGCACGCCGGTCGTGCGCTTCCAGAAACTCCATCGAGGTCGCGAGCGAGAGCGCTCCGATGAAGTTCGGCGTTCCGCCCTCGAATCGCGCGGCGTCGCTGGCAAGCGGCTGGTCGTGATTGTCAAAATCCCAAATGTCGGCGACGCTGCGCCAACCGGGCGCGGCCAGTTCGAGCCGATCGAGCAGATCCGGCGAGAGATAGACAAAGCCGACGCCTTGCAACGCGAGCAGCCATTTCGCACCGCTGGCGTAGAGCGCGTCGATGCCGGCCGCCCGCACATCGAGCGGAAAGGCACCCAATCCTTGGATCGCATCGACGCAGAACAGCGCGCCGGAGTCATGCGCGATCTCTGCCAGCGCGGGCAGATCGAGCATGTAACCGTCGTGATATGCCACCCACGACACCGCCACGATCCGCACGCGATCGTTCATCATCGCGCGCAGCACGTCGGGCGTCAAACGCCGCGCGGGCGAATCGACAGAGCGAATGATCACGCCGCGTTTTTGCAACGCGAGCCACGGATAGAGGTTGGCCGGAAACTCGTCGCGCGGCACGACGATCTCATCGCCGGCCTTCCAGTCGAGACCGCTAGCGATGATGTTGGCACCGTCGCCGGTGTTGCGCAACACGGCGACGGTGCCGTCGCGCGCGCCGATGAAGCCCGCGATCCGCGCGCGAAACTCCGGCATACGGTTCTCGTACGGATAGACGCCGAGCACGCCCGCCTGTGCTTGGGCGTCGATGAAGACCTTCAGCGCCTCACGGGTGCGGAGCGGCGGAACGCCGGTCGCGGCATGATTGAGATAGACGTAACGATCGGTGACGGCAAACTCAGAGCGCGGAAGCGGCGGCTGCGTCACGCCGATCCGAGCATCTGGCGCGTGTGCCAGGCGATATTGCTCGCGCGATCGCCGACTCGTTCGATGCTCGCGAGCACGAAGAGATAGCGCGTGCCCGGCCGGATCAACTCGGGATCGGACTGCATCTCCTTCTGCAGCAGTTTGATGCTGCGCTTGTAGAGCTTGTCGATCTCGTCGTCACGCTCGATGACTTCTTGCGCCAGCTCGTCGTTGCGCTCCGTATATGCGCGCATCGCATCGATCAGCATCGCGTGAGCGAGGGTGGCGATGCGGTCGATCTCGACCGTCTGCGGACGAAGCGGCAAGTCGGCGAGCTTGATGGCGTTCTTCGCGATCTCGACGGCATGGTCGCCGATGCGTTCCAGGTCGGTCGCGATCTCCAGCATGGCCGCGATCTCGCGCAGTTCGCCGGCGACCGGCTGCTGGCGCCAGATCAGCTCGATGCAGGCCGCTTCGACCTTGCGGCGGAGGTCGTCGACCGAGTCGTCACCGGCGACGACCTGAGCACCGGCCGAGGCATCACGATGCTCGAGCGCATCGACCGCGATGCGAATGCTCTCGCTCGCGATGGCGCCGAGCCGAATGACGTCGAGCCTGGTGGCATCCAACGCCTCGTGGTAGACGGTGCGCACGGTGTTTTCAACCTCCTAGCGAGAAAAGAAAAAAAGGAGCGGCGAGGCTACCGTTGGCAAGTATAGTCGCAGAGGCAGGTTCCCCGCAACGGAACGAGGGGACCTCCGCTCTTCATATTCCCTTAAACTACGGAAGGAACTTTCTCGTGGCAGAGATTCGCACGGTCGGCGTCTGCGGCGCCGGTTTGATGGGCAACGGTATCGCGCAGACCTGCGCCGCCGCCGGCCTGAACGTCGTGCTGATGGAAGTCGCCGACGCACCCCTCCAGCGCGGCATGGCGTCGATCGGCAAATCGCTCGATAAGTTTGTCGAGAAGGGCAAACTCTCGCAGAGCGATCGCGATGCGACGATGGCGCGGATCACGGCGACGACCAACGTCGCGGACATGAAGAACTGCGACCTCGTCATCGAGGCCATCGTCGAGAATGTCGAGGCCAAGATCGACCTTTTCCGCAAGCTCGACGATCTGCTCGCCGCGCACGCGATCATCTGCACCAACACCTCGAGTCTGTGTGTGATCGAACTGGCCGCCGCGACCAAACGCCCCAACCGTGTCGCCGGCCTGCACTTCTTCAACCCCGTGCCGATCATGAAACTGGTCGAGGTCGTCAAGACGATCGCGACCACGCAGGACGTCATCGATGCGCTGTACGCATTCGGTCAAAAGCTCGGGAAGGAACCGATTCTCGCACAAGACACGCCGGGCTTCGTCGTCAACCGGCTGCTCGTGCCGTATCTGCTCTATGCGATTCGCTGCCTCGAAGGGGGTCTTGCGAGCAAAGAAGACATCGACAAGGGCATGAAGCTCGGCTGCGGCTACCCGATGGGTCCTTTCGAATTGCTCGACTTCGTCGGTCTCGACACGACGTACTACATCGCTCAGATCATGTTCGACGAATTCAAAGACCCGATGATGGCGCCGCCGCCGCTACTCAAGCGCATGGTGCTGGCCGGACGCTATGGCCGCAAGACCGGAAAAGGCTTCTACGACTATGACTAGTACGCAATTTGCGAACATCACCGTCGACGGCGACGGTGCGGTCGCCGTCATCACGCTCAATCGGCCGAGCGTGCTCAATGCCCTCAATGCGCAGCTCCTCGGCGAACTGTCGCTCGCGCTCTTCGAGTTGGAACGCCACGCCGACGTGCGCGCGATCGTGCTCACCGGCTCGGGCGAGAAGGCCTTCGCGGCAGGGGCGGACATCGGCGAACTCAACGCGCTCGCAAGCGCGGTGGAAGGCGCCGACAAGGCGCGCACCGGCCAAGCGCTCACGCTGCAGATCGAGAAGATGCGTACGCCGGTGATCGCCGCGATCAACGGTTTTGCGCTCGGCGGCGGTTGCGAGCTTGCAATGGCGTGCGATTTTCGTATCGCGAGCGAGAACGCGAAGTTCGGACAACCCGAAGTCAATCTCGGGTTGATTCCCGGCTACGGGGGCTCGCAGCGCACGACGCGCTTGCTCGGACGGGGTGCCGCGATGTATCTCTGCTTGACCGGCGAGATCATCGATGCCAACGAAGCGCTGCGCATCGGCCTGGTGCAAAAAGTCGTGCCACTCGCCGATCTTCTCGGGGAGGCCAAGCGACTAGCAAACGTGATCGCCGCCAAGGCGCCGC
The DNA here is from genome assembly GCA_027307235.1 of Vulcanimicrobiota bacterium. Taxonomy (GTDB): domain Bacteria; phylum Vulcanimicrobiota; class Vulcanimicrobiia; order Vulcanimicrobiales; family Vulcanimicrobiaceae; genus DAHUXH01. The sequence goes on from DAHUXH010000002.1 coordinate 6,061, forward strand.
TTGCGATCGCATCCTGCAAGCGCGCCATCGCCAACGGCGAGCACCTTCCGCTCGCCGAGGCTCTCGAAATCGAAGCGCTCGAATTCGGCACCCTCACCAACACCGCCGACTTCAAAGAAGGCACCAGCGCTTTCCTAGAAAAGCGCAAACCCACCTGGAAAAACGTCTAGATTGACCGGCACGTCGAGGGGACGAACCCGCGAGATCGGGCTCGTCCCCTCGTCTTTAGTTACCGACGCGCGCGTGAAGTTGCAGCCGGAACGTTCTCGGTGCAATCGCGTACCGGTTCGTCGACGTCGATCCGTAGGACGGAAGCGCACCCGCCGTTTGAACTCCATAGGTAACGCTGGAGAAGCCGCCGTTGAGAACGCCGCTTGCTATCTGCGTCCCGGACATCTGATTGAACAGATTTTCCGCCGATAATTGCAGGCTGTACGTCGGTGTGAGGTCGTAGTGCAATGAGGACATGAACGTGGTGAAACCCGGACCATTCGTCCAGTTGTTCGTGCCGGTCAATTGTGCGCCGAAGGAACCACCAAGGCCATGCCGCCCCTGGTACGTCACTTCACCGTAGGCCTGCGTGTAGGGGATTGATTGGTCACCGTCGAGTTGCTTTCCGTTGATGAGCGACGACGGAGCCGTGAAAAACGAACTCGGCAATTGATCGAGGTACGCACGCTGGAACGTAGCCGCCGCCCGGTATCCGAACCCGGTCGTGCGCACGTGTGAAATCGACAGCTCCATTCCGTAGTTGCGCTCGATCGGCGCATTGACGGGAAAGGTCATCTTCCCGAAGTACGTCAGTGAAATCGGATTTACACCGAGTCCGAAGAAGCTCGGATCCCACTGTCTGACGTTCGACGCGAAGACGTCGTGAATCGTGTTGTCGAATCCGTCGATCGCGACGACGGTGCCGTTCGATAGCCGATGATCGACGCCAAGATCGTAGGCGACCGTGGTTTCCGGACGGAGGTCAGGATTCTTATTCACGACGACCCCTTGTGGTGACAGAAAATTCTGCAAAAGGACCGGCCCGGAAACGAGGAGCGCGTACGGAAGTGTAATCGAAGAACCGCCGCTGAACCGGACGCTCGTGTTATGTCCGGCTTGCCATGTGAGTCCTAGGTGAGTGTCATCGTGCCCGTACTTCCGATTCGCGGGCGTGGTCACTTCGGAAAAGGTGTTCTTCACGTCACTGACCGAAAGCACGGTCGTTCCGAACCCTAGATTCCATCCGGTATAGTAGTTTCCGAGGACCAATCCAAGTTTGCTCGTGAGCGGCAGCGTCGTGGTCGCCGACCAGTCGTAATACCGGGCGAGCGTCGGCGTAATCTCCGGAAGATATCCTGTCACGGCTCCCAGCGTTCCATCTTGAGCGCGGGCTGGATTGCCGCTCGACAGTTCCGTTTCATCGGAGCGATAGTCGTAGCTAAGATTGAGGGTCGCGTCGCCGTATGGATGAATCCACGTGAGCGTCGTACCGTGCAGGCGATCGAGCTCCTGTTGTGCTTCGTCTTGACCGCTGAATGGCACGATACAGGGCTGCGCGGCGCTACAACCGTTTCCGGTTGTTACCGCCATCCATGACGATCCGCTCGTCGTGTCTGGTCCAAAGTGCCTTCTCGTGCCATCGACCGAGTTGAAAATGTTCCCGCCGTACGGCCGCACGAGCAGCGTGTCGTTACCGATCGCAGTCCGCAGCTCTGCTTCGAACAGCGGTTGATTCGTTTGGACGTTCGTGTTTTGCGAAAACGTGTACGTGTCGATCGTCTTACCGATAAGATTTGCATACAACGGCGACGTGACGACCACACCGTTGCTATTCGTCGTGGAAGCAACGATCGTCCGTTTACCGTCATAGGTTCCGAACGCCCCGGCTGCTTCGCCGTACGTTCCGTGAATACCGATATATCCGAGCGTCAGCGACGTGCTTCCCTTGAAGCGGTAGCGCAGCTTCGCCAAGTCGCTGCCGAGCACGAGCGGCGAATCCAAAGGCTCGAAGTTCGCGAGCACTGCCGTGCCGTCGGGATTGGGAACGACGTTTGCGACGCTCATGCCGCTGCCCGGGCCGTTATAGCCGTAGATGTTATGCTCGAGGACGTAGCTCAAGCGATCGTTCGTTAGAGCATTCCCCGAAAGGGCAACGGTGGAGTATTGCCCACCGCGATCATCAGACCCGACGACCACATCCGTGCGATTCGTCCGGGTGAAATCGCGCGTACGCAAATTTACCGTTCCGAACGCCGACTCACCCGCGTTGGCGCCGCTGATCCCGGCACCCTTGACGATTTCAAGGCTGTCGAAAAGCGGGAAGGACGCGTACGAGGTATTCCAGCGACCGGTGGCGCCCGCGCTGATGGGGTGCCCGTCGATCTGAACCCGCGTCTCGATCGTGCCGCCTCGGATGACGAAACTTGAGTCGGGAACGTCGCCGATCGGATGCGCGAGTGTCGCGCCCGGCAACTGCGTCGCGAAATTCCGCAGGTCGACCGAAGGCTGCCGCGCGATCACGTCGTTCGAGAGCGTGCTGAGCGCCGATGCGCTTGTGTTCGGCGGTGCGGAGCCGGTCGTCGTCGCACGACCCACACTTACCGACGACAAATTTGCGTAGGTCATCGAAAGCGCTACCACCTTCACGCCTCCCCCATCGACCACGATCCCGAGCGCAGCAGCAGGGGTGTAGCCGCCCTTTCGCACGATCATGTCGTACGACCCGGGAGCAAGCGCCATGGTAAACGTCCCATCGGCGCCCGTCATGACGGTCTTCTCTTCGCTGCCGCTCACCGAGACGGTTGCGCCGCCGATCGGCGCATTGCGTGCATCGGTGATCGTTCCGCTGATCGTGCCTTCGGCGGACGTGTCGGTGTGTGCGGGGGGCACGGTCTGCGCAACCACCGCCGTACATGGGTACAGGATACTCAACGCTGCGGCGAGCGCAACGGCGATGCGGGGGGAACGTGTATGCATATTCATTCCTTTGCGTGATTGGGGCTTATTCGGGGCGCAGATCGACGACCATCACATAGATGGACGCGGTGGGCTTACAGTCTTCGGTCGCCGGTTTGTAGGTCGAATCTCGTGCCGCTTTGAGCGCCGCCTGATCCAGCACGCCGGCGCCGGCGGACTTTTGAATCGTCACTTTGGTCACCTTACCGTTTGCGTCCAACTCAACTTTCGCGATTGCCGTGCCTTCGAGATGCGCATCGCGCGCCGCGTCGGGATAGACGACATCGGCTCGTTGGAGAATAGAAGCGGCGGTTGGGGGACACGCTGGCGTCATGAAACGTTAGTCCTTCACAAGCAGGGGTGCAGAATCCAGGGAGGCAGGCAGCCGGGGTACGTCCGCCTCAGTTCGAAAACCACCGACCAAGACGAGCAGATCGCTCGCGCTACGCTCCACGTCTCTCGTCGCGCCGTCAACTTCGCTTGCCGCCGACGCATTGGATGAAGCGATGTCGTGGATGCGATTAATCGCGGCGATGGCAGCGCGGATGGCAGAAAGCTGCTCCGACACAGCGTCGCTGACACTTTGTTGAACGGTCCGCATCGTTGAGATGGCGTCGCGAAGATTTGCCGTTCCAGCGTCTTGCCGCCCGATCGCCTCACTCGCGTTGGAGGCGGCAACGCTCATGCGCGTCGCCGACTCCGTCATATTCTTTGTCGATGCGGTTTGCTCTATGGTCGCGCGCGAGATGTGTTCAATGAGTTCGCTCGAACGCGCAATCGCCTCAGCGGACCGCTGCATCGCCTGCGTCGCGTCATCGGCGGCCTGAAGCGTTGCCGCCGAACGTTCGGCACCGCTGCGCGCTTCCTGCACGGTCTGGGTCGTGCGTTGTTGGACTTCGGTGATCAGCGTGCCGATCTCGCGCGTCGATCGCGCCGACCCTTCAGCCAACTTGCGAATTTCATCGGCAACGACGGCGAAGCCGCGACCGTTTTCACCCGCGCGGGCCGCTTCAATCGCCGCATTGAGCGCGAGGAGATTCGTCTGATCCGCGATCGAATCGATCGTCTCGACGATCAATCCAATTCTCTGCCCCATCTCTCCCAGCAGTGCGACGGATTCACTGACGGAACGCAGGATGTTCGCTGCTCCGCGCGAGGCATCGGCCAAATGGACGACGGCTTCGACGCCGATTTTGCTGTTGTCGGTCGCGACCCGGCCGCTCTCTGCCGCCTCTTGTGCCGCCGACGCAACCTCGACGATGGACCGATCGATTTCCTGAAACGCTGCAACCGTTCCATCGACGTCGCTCGAAAGTTGCGCAACGTTTCTTCCGACGATCGTCAGCGCATCGACCAGATCTCGCGTGGTCGTGGCCGCATGATCGACCGACTTCTCGAGGCCGCCTTGGTTCTCGTTGACGCGTTGGACGCTTGTCGAAATTTGTTCTGCGGCGACTCGCGCATCAGCGATCGTGCGATCTTGGTCGATAAGCCCCGAATCGAGCCGCCGGTACGATCCGACGAGACGCTCCGAGGCGGAGCCGAGCGACTGCGACGCGCCGCGCGTATCTTCCACGATGCGCTGAAGATTCGCGACGAATGCATTGAAGCCGGTCGCAAGCTCCCCCAGGCTATCGTGCGTTTCAATCGCGATGCGCACGCTCAAGTCGGCTTCTCCGGCGCCCAATTCTTGGAGACGCACGGCAACGGCGCGAATCGGTCCATTGACCGCGCGAACCGTGACCAGCGCGATGATGATGGCGGCAAGAACGCTGATGACCGTGATAACGATTGTCGTCACCGTCGCGACCTGGGCGTTTGAGAGGAGGGCGCCCGAGGCTTGCGTGATGCGCGACTCTTCTTCTTGGCTCACCGCAGCAAGCGCGGTAGCCATCTGGTCGTAGAGTGAGTTCTCATCGGAGACGACGCTCATAACCGCATCGCGTTTTCCCGAGCGTACCGCCTGCTGCATCTCGGGGGTCTTCGCTTCCAGCAGCGCCTCATACGTGAGGACCTGCTCCCACAGCGCACGCAACTGCTTATCGGAAATCTTGAGCAGCGCGTCGGAGGCGGCACCGAAGCGGGTGATGGCATCGTTCGTCGCCGCGAGTTCTTTCTTGTCGCCAGTGGTGCCGTACGCGATTTGGGTCGCTCGAATTTCGACCGCCGCGCGGGCAGCCTGCGTCACGTACCGATAGGTCGGGAAGGACTGTTGCGCGATTGCCGTCGTCGCGCGCTCGGTCATTGTGAACTGAAAAATCGATATGGCCGCGGCAGCGGTCAGGAGAACGACCAGAGCCCCGAGTCCAATACGCAGGCGGTTGTCCAGAGAAAGCGCTCTGAAAAAACTAGAAAACACAAACATTCTCTAAGGCATGAAAGACATCAGCCCCACACACACACACACACACAATGAGCGCTCGGTCGGCAGCCTTGCCCATCCTACCAGCTTTGACCTAGAAAGCAACGTCCGGCTCGGTAAAATATAGGTAACGTAGCGGCCCGAAAGGCTCAGGATCGTTTCGACAACGCCTTCTCCGCGTTGGCCATGGCCATCCCGACGGCGGGATTGAAACCTTGCCACGTCGCGCGCACGTCGCCTTGGGGATCGACGACCACCATCGTCGGGAACCCCTCGATTTGAAAGATGCCGCTGGAAGACGCGCTCGGATCGAGCGCAACGTTCGCGAGGCGGTAGCGCTTGGCAAAGGCCTCGCTAACGACGCGCGGCTCGCCGACGTCAACCGGCACGACCTCGATCTCGGGGTGCGCGCGAGCGTAGCTCTCCACCAAGGGCAGCGACGCGCGGCACGGCGTACACCACGATGCGTAGAAATCAAGAAACACGACGCGACCGCGCGCACCGGCCAGCGCGAAGGTTCCGCCGTCGAGACGCGGATACGACACACGTGGCGCGGGCTGCGCGTGCGCCGCTTCCAACAGACGCGGTGCGACGAAGATGCGATAGGCGACGAACACGATGACGAGGAGCGCGAGCGCGTCGAGGACGCGCCCGAAACTCACAGCGCGTTTCTTCTCCGGCGGCACCGCATTTATCTCACTCAAGCGGCGAAGACCGCCGCGATGCCCTGGCCGCCGCCGATGCAGGCCGAGGCGACGCCGTATCCGCCGCCGCGAACCTTCAGATCGTGCAAAAGTGTCACCGCGAGACGCGCGCCTGACGCTCCGAGCGGATGTCCAAGCGAGATCGCGCCGCCGTGCGGATTGAGGCGCAGCCCCTGTCCCGAACCGTTCGCTGACGCAGTGCTGCTCATCGCACGCAGACACGCGAGCACCTGCGGCGCGAAGGCTTCGTTGATCTCCATGACCGCGAGGTCTTTCTCGGTCAAGTTCGCGCGCTGCAGCGCCTTGGGAATCGCCACCGCCGGACCGATGCCCATGATATCGGGATCGACGCCGACCACGCTGCTGCTGATAAGCCGGCCGATCCACGAGATTCCATCGGCCTTGGCCTGCTTCACGGTCGTCAGCACCACGGCGGCGGCGCCGTCGGTGATGCCGCTCGCGTTGCCCGGTGTGATCACGCCGTCCTTGGTGAAGCGCGCGGGCAGTTGCGCGAGCCGCTCCATCGAGAGACCGGCGCGCGGGCCTTCATCCTTGTCGACGACAGCGGTCGTGCCTTTGGGACCGGGAACGTTGACGGGCACGATCTCCTCGCTGAAAAATCCATTCTGCTGCGCTTCGAGCGCGTGCGTTTGGCTGGCAAGCGCGAACTCGTCGCACGCCTCGCGCTTGACCTCGTACTTTTTGGCGAGGTTCTCGGCGGTAATCGCCATCGGCAGACCGTTGTACGAGTCGGTCAGCGCTTCCCAAAGCGTGTCTTCGAATTTGACGTTGGCGCCGAGCGCGAAGCCCTTGCGCGCGCCGCGCACCACGTGCGGGGCTTGGCTCATCGACTCGGAACCGCCCGCGAGCGCGTAGGTCGTCTCTCCGAGCCGCAGCGAGTTGGCGGCGGTGAGGATCGCTTGCAATCCGCTCCCGCACAGCCGGTTGAGCGCGAGCGCCGGCACGTCGATCGGCAGACCGACGCGCAGACCCGTGTGGCGCGCGAGATAGATCGCGTCGGCGCTGGTCTGCATCACGTTGCCGAAGACGAGGTCGTCGATGCGGTCTTTCGGGACGCCGCTCTTGGCGATGGCCGCTTCTGAGGCGGCGACGGCGAGGTCGGTGGCGGTCAAGGCGCTCAGGGTGCCGCCGAAGTTGCCGAACGGCGTGCGGGCTCCGGCTACGATCACAATGTCGTTGTCTGAAATCGGATGAGTCATGGGGCCCGGTGTTTCCGCGCGTGCCGAGGGTTTTCCGGCAGGACCCGCATGGGCATGAGCACTAATTAGCGCCGGTCATGCCCATGAACCGTCCTGCCGCCATCACGCTCGATGCCCGGTCGCTCCCGGCTGCGACCAAGACCGACCAGATTCTCGAAGCCTTCGACAAGCTCACCGTCGGCGCGATCCTCGAAATCTCCGAGGAGAACGAACCTCGGGCGCTGCGCAACGAGCTGATGCAGTTGCGCGCCGGAAAATTCTCGTGGGATTCGCGCAACCTCGGCACCGGCCGTTGGCTGATTCGCCTTGAGCGCATCGACGAGAACGCCGAAGGCGAAAAGTTCCTCGCGCACGTTCCGGCGTTCGCCGCCGCGAAGTCGACGACGGTCAAAGAACTCGGCGGCCAGATGAGCGAGCGCTCCTACCGCGCCGGTGAGACGATCTACGATGAAGGCGAACTTTGGCCGTATCTCGGTGTGGTCAAGACCGGCAAGGTCATTCTCACCCTCCTCTCGCCCGACGGCAAGACCCATACCATCGGCGAACGCCTCACCCACGACACGCTCAACGAGAGCGGTGTCTTCGACAACGGCGGCGCCACCACGCGCGCCGAGGCGCTCACCGACGTCACCATCGTGACGCTGCCGAGCGAATCGGTGATGCATGCCTGCCGCAACGACGCAGAACTCGCGGTCGGCTTCCTGATCGCCTCGTCACAGGCGCGCCGCCGTTCGATCGACACGATCGCCGATTTGGCTTTCGCGCACGTGCTGCAGCGCGTCGCGAAGTTCTTGCTCGGCTACGCGCGCACATCGGTCGGTATGACCAAAGGCCTGCCGGGCGTCGAGAATCTCTCGCAAGCGCAGATCGCCGCCGCGGCCGGCACCGTGCGCGACATGGCAGCACGTGCGCTCCTGCGCTTGAAGAACGCCAACGCCGTCGAACTCGATCGCGGACGCGTGCGCGCCATCGACCGCGCGCGGCTCGAAGCCTTCGCCCACAACGTCCAAGCGCCGCCGGTTTAGAAGCCGTCCTCGAACAGCGCCGGTGAAGTGTCGGGCGCTTGCGGTTCGAGCAGTGACGGGTCGTCGTTCTTGACGGAGTTGACGCGCGTGGATACGCGTGTCAACTCCAGTGCATCCACGTCGAAGGCGTTCAACAGTCGGCCGATGCGTGGCGACGGGATGTCGCCGGGTGTCAGCCAAATGTCCACGGCTTCGTCGTCGACGATCGCCGGCATGCGATCGTGAACGCGCGCGAGCGACGCGCGCGCCGGAACGGTGATGATCGTGCAGGTCCGCAGCGGCTCGCCGCCTTCCTGCGGATACCACACGTCCCACAGGCCCGCGAATGCAAACGGCGCGCGGTCATGTGCGTGAATGTGATACGGCAGACGTCCGCGGCCGTGCGACGGGCCGCTCCATTCATAAAATCCATCGGCGAAGATCACACAACGCCGGTTGGTTTCGACCGCATCGCGAAACGCCGGCCGCTCACCGATGCTTTCCACACGTGCGTTGATCAGTCGCGCGCCGGCGCGCGCATCGCCCGGTCCGCGTGACCACGCCGGAACGAGGCCCCAGCGCAGATGCACGGCGCGCGGAATCGAGGAGGTCGTGACCGCCAGCACGTCCTGCGTCGGCGCGATGTTGTAGTGCGCGCCCTCATGCTCGGGAAAAATAAAACGCGCGTAGCGCGATGCCAGCCGCCGCGTATCCGAAAGCGAAAAACGCCCGCACATCAGCGCTCTCGGCTGTACGCCGCGACCGCGCCGAAACGACAGATTTCTTTGAATTGTCCGCGCGCGAGCGCTTGGGCGAGCTGCGGCCGGATGGTCTGCTGATACTCCACGTTCGGATAGTCGTCGGCAAAGACGGCGTACTGCACGCCGTCGAGCGTATTGGTCGTCGCTCTCGGCCAGCGGATTGAATTAGCCGCGTACCATTCACCCTGCATCGAGACGCTCGCCGAGGCGGGAACGCACGCAAGCGCGCGGCGCGCCGATGCGAGATCGTGGTATGACGGCGGCAAGTAATGTCCCAGATGCATGGGATCGGCGAACAACAAGAAACCGATCGAGAGCGCGATCGCGCTCGTCACCCACCGCTGCGCGGACCGCTGACCGCGCGTGCGCTGCACCGCGATCGCCGCAGCGGTGACGGCGACAAAGATCGACGGCAGCCACAGCGCCGTGTAATGCATCCCCATGCGCCAGACGTTGGCCGAATTCGCAAGCAGCACGATGGCAAGACCCGGCAGCGCGAGCAGCCACCACCGCGTGCGCAGCGGCAGAAACGCGAGCGGCACAAAAATTTCCAGAAGATATGTTAATCGTCCCGGGGTTGCGATGGCTCGCGTCACCTCGACGGGGTGCAGCACGCACGCGACGGCGAGCGCGAGCGGTCCGCCGGCAAACGCATACTGATAAAAGTGCGACGGCGCCCACCCGCCGAGCGCAGGTGCAATCAACAGAAAATACGCCGCGAGCACGGCAGCCGATCCGGCGAACGTACACAGTGCCGCAATCGTTCGTTCGCGGTTCGTGCGCGCGTAGAGCACCACGGCAACCACCGCAAAGAGCGCGAGTTCGAGCGCCACGTCCTCGCGCAACCCGAGAGCAAACAGCGTGAACACCGCATACCATCCCCAGCGGCGGCGATCAGCCGCGAGCAGCACCAGCATCGCGGCGAGCGGAAAGAGCGTCAACTCGCGAAACTCGCCGAACGCGAGTGCCGGAACCGACGGGAACGCCAGCATGAGCAAGCTCAGGCGCGTCGCGAGCGGCCGTCCCGCGTGCGGTTCGACCAGCAGAAAGAAAACGGCCACGCTGCCCAACACCGCGACGATTTCGACGATTTGCAGCGACAGCGCGCTATGCGTCAACGCTACGATCGGATAGAGCAATCCGAGCGACGGCGAGAAATGAAACCGCAGGTGCGACCCGCGTTCCAATTCGTCGTGCCAGCCGCCCGGCGTGTTGAAGATCAGTTGCGCGAAGGTGCCGGTGTCGGCACCGTACGTCCATCCGTGCGCGCGGATCAGCGCCAGGGCCACGAGGAACGCTGCGGCTGCGGAGATCGCGACGGCGAGGGGAACGGGCAGGCGCGTCGCCGCCACCGGCGCTACGCTACACCTCTACCGATTCCAGCGCTGCTGTATCGCTGGAGGCATGATCGAAGGCGGCGCGCTTGCTCTTGGCGGCGGCATCGGCAAGCGGCGATCCCTGCGCGGCCGTGGGCGTCCCGGGCTTGGAGACCAACGCTTCGCGGCCCTTGCGCACGGATGCGACCGCCGCGCCGAGCCGAGCTTCCATCTCACCAAGCACCTGTGCCGCGTAGGTGTCGGCCCCTTCGCGAATCTTGCGCGCGCGCTCTTCGGCTTCACGCAGCACGACCTCGGCGGTCGTGCGCGCGCGCTGCACGATCTCGTGTTCGTCCACCAATATCTCGTGTTTGGTTGAAGCTTCATCGACGATCGCTTGCGCTTTCTCTTGCGCCGCGCGGATGACGCGTTCTTGGCCCTGAGCGATGATCTTCGCTCGCCCCACCTCTTCGGGGAGCGTCGAGCGCACTTTTTCGATCATCTCGACCATGCGCTCTTCCGAGAGAATACGGTACCCAGCGGGCAACCACGTGCCTTCACGAACGTAGGCTTCGAGTTTGTCCAGAACGCGATACACCGACATGGCAACCTCCGTTATGAGAGTGCGCGAATCGTCGCGCGCTTGGTGGTCATGACGCGCAACACCGGTTCGGGAACCAGCGTCGCGACGTCGCCTCCGAGAAAAAACACTTCTTTGACGATACTCGAACTGACGAACGAGTACCGCTGATCGGACATCAGGAACATCGTGTCCACGTCGGACAGCGACCGGTTCATGAGCGCGGTCGACATCTCGCTTTCAAAATCCGAGACCACGCGCAGCCCCTTGACGATGACGTCGGCCTTCTGCTCTTTCACGAAGTCGGCCAGCAGACCGCGAAAATGCAGAACGCGCACGTTGTGGATGTGCGCGACGCAGGCGCGCAGCATCTCTTCGCGCTCTTCGAGCGAGAACATGGGATTGCGTTTTTGCGGGTTGACGACGACCGCGACGATCAACTCGCCGAAGCAGCGCGCCGCGCGCTCGATGACGTCGAGGTGGCCGTAGGTCGGCGGATCGAACGATCCAGGATAGACCGCCCGAGTGCTACGCAAAAGGACGCCGTCAGTCACGTCTGCGGCGAAAAGAAAGCGAGCGCGACATCGCCGTACACTTCTTCGCGAACGGGGCGATACCCCGGTACGTCCGGGAGAATGCGCTTGGCCGCGTGTTCATAAATCACCACCGCGTCGGGTGCCAGCAGCGCGCGCTCGCGCAGCAGGCGGAACGCCTGCAGCGGCACGTCGTCGGCATACGGCGGGTCCATATAGACGATGTCGAAGGGGCCTTCGACGCGGTAGAGCGCCCGATCGACCGGCGCGGCAACGACGCTCAGCGCGCCGCTCACGCCGAGGTCTCGCGCCGCTTCTTCGATCGCGGCGGCGGTGTCGCGGTGCCCCTCGACGCACACCACGCGGGCGGCGCCGCGCGAGACCGCCTCGAAGCCGATCGCGCCGGTTCCCGCGAACAGATCGAGCACGCTCGCGCCCTCGATCCTCGGCAAGAGGATCGAGAACAGCGATTCCTTGACGCGCCCGGGCGTGGGGCGCACGTTCATGCCTTTCGGTGACTTCAACTTCCGCCTGTTCAACTCTCCGCCGGTGATGCGCGGCACGATTACCCCTTCGCCGGAGCGGCAGCCGCGTTCTGCGTCACCAAGGCAACAATCTCCGCTAACCGGTGGATCGTATGCGTCGGCCGGACGACGCCGGCGGGGTATTCCAGGTGCTCGGGATCGAGCCAGACCCCGCGCAGTCCCGCGCCGATTGCCCCCGCGATGTCGGTCCGCGGATCGTCCCCCACGTACCAGGCGCGATCGGCCGGCACGCCGAGTACCCCGAGCAGCGCGGAAAACGCCGCCGGATCGGGTTTCTGAGCGCCGATCTCGCTGCTCACGACGATCGGCCCATCGAACCCCGCCCGCAACGCCTTACGCGTCTGCAGCGGCTCCCAGCCGTTGGTGAGGATGGCAACCGTCACGCCGGCCGAGCGCAACGCGGCGAGCGTCGCGCCCGTGTCCGGCATCGGAATCACGAGTTGATCGACGAGCGAGAGCGAGATGTCGATGAATCGCTCGACCAGCGACTCGGTGTCGGCGACGCCGCGCTCGCGCACGAATCGCCGGACCGCATCCTCGATCGAACACGCACCGCTGCGCTGCAGGGTCAGCAGCGCATCGATGCGTTCGGTTTCGTCTACGAGCGAGCCGAGCGCATGCCCTCCACGCGCCGCGATCGGCTCCAGGAGGCGCAAGAAGGCGATGCGCTCGAGTTTGTTGCCGATGCCGAGCGTATGGTCGAAATCGAACCCGACACCGACGCGCATTACTTCGGCGCCGGACCCTCGATCACGCGCACGAAATCGCCGGGGCGAATCCACTTGTTCACCGCGGCTTTGATCTGCTCGTTGGTCACCGAGATCTCGTTGCGTGCGTCGGCCGTCGCCTGATCCAGCGGCAAGCCCAGTTCCGAATACCCGATCAGTTGACCGGCAACGCCGTCGAAGCTGTCGGCGCGCATCGGAATGCGCGACACCAGCTCCGCCTTGCCGCGCGCGAGATCGTCAGCGCTCAGCCCGTTGGCGGCGAGATTCTTCAAGTCCGCGTCGATCAGCGACTGCGCCGCGTTGATCTTGTCGGGATCGCACGCGAAGCTGATGGCGAAGACCGTGCGGTGTTTGCCGAAGTTCGTCTGTGAACCCACGCTGTAGACGAGACCATGCACGTCGCGCACATCGTGGAAGAGAATCGAACTCGCGCTGCCGCCGAACGAGGCGTTAGCGACCGCGATGGCAGCGTAGTCCGCGTCGCTGCGCGTGAGCGAGAGCACTTGGGCATCTTCCACTTGCGACTGGATCCGCTGGGCGTCCGGAACGACGGCGCTCGATGCGGCATTGTTCGGCACGGTCGGCAGATCGACGTCGGGCGGCGATCCGCTCGCGCTCCACGAGCCGAAGTCTTTCTCAAACACGTCTTTTGCATGCTTGGGATCGACGTTGCCGACGACGACGATGGTCGTCATGTCCGGACGGTAGACCGAGGCGTAGTACGCTTTGACGTCGTCGAGCGTGACCGCCGTCACGGTTGCCGGCGTCGCGAAGCGCTGTTCGGGATCGGTAGCGGGGAGCAGCGCTTTCCTGACCGCAACCTGCACCAGATGATCCGGTGATGTCACCACGCCTTGAACCGAGCCGAATTCCTCTTGCTTGACGGCGACGAAACCGCTCTGCGGGAATGAGGGGTGCAGCTCTTCATCGGCGAGCAGCGCGACGCCGCGATCGAAGTTCTGCGACGGCGTTGTGAGCGAGAACCCGGTGCCGGCTTGCACGTCCGCGGCGATCTTGTCGAGCTCGCGCCGCAGGCCGAGACGATCGTAGGTCGTTGTGCCGAACGGCAGCAGGCCCGCCGTCATGTCGGCGACGCCGTCCTTACCCGCCGGCGCCTGCACCGATTCGTTGGAATGAATCGATCCGGTCACGACCACCGTTTTCGACACGCTCTCCGGCACGACGATCAAACGGATGCCGTTGGTGAGGGTCATGTCGACCGGGGCGATGCTCGAATGCGGAACCTCGACATGCGCGAACGCGGCAAGCGCCCAGCCCGGCAGCGGATCGTGGTGCAGCAGCGTCGGCTTGTTCTCGTTGCCGACCGGCGCGGGCGGCGCGCCGGCTGCGCTGCTGCCCGGCTTGGGTGCCGCGATCGCGATGAGCTCGTGCTTGGGATCGACATACTCGCGCAACACGCGATTGACGTCGTCAACCGTGACCCGCTTGATCGCCGCGAGAATCTCGTCGGGCGAGGAGCGATGCTCGACGGCAACGGCTTGGCTCCACTGAAACGCCAGGTCTTCGATGGAGTTGGCTTTGAACTCGGCTTGTGCGATCGCGCGGTTCTTCTCGGCTTCCACGATGTCGGCCGGCACGCCGTGCGTGCGGTAGTTGTCGAGCACGCTGCGCAGCGCCGCGATCGCGTCCGCCGGTTTCTCGGCAACCGGCACCACGATGTACGCTGCCGCCGATCCACCTTTGGGATGCGTGTCGAACGGAATGAATCCGGCTTGAAGTGCCTTTCCGGCCGCAACCAAGCCGAAGAAATCGGCGCGTTGGCTCGAAAGCACGTTTTCGAGAATCAGCCCGGCGGCGTAGTCTTTGTCGCCGTAACCGGGAAAGCGATAGGCGAGCGCGGCGAGCGTGTACGGCTGATCGCTGTCGACCCGCAGTGTTTGCGACTTCAACGGCGTCAAGGCGACTGCCGGACGGGCGGGCAGCTTGACCGAGGGCAGCGCGCCGAAGTATTTCTTGACTTCTTTCACGGTCGCCGGTCCGTCGACGTCGCCGACGATCACGTAGACCGCGTTGTTCGGGTGGTACCATGCATTGTAGTAGTTGCGAATCTGCGGAGCGTCGATCTGCTTGTCGAACGATTCCAGCGTGCCCAACCCGTCTTTTCCGTACGGCGTGCCGGCGAACATGGCCAGTTGCAGATTGCGAAACAGATGTTGAACCGGGCTGCTGAAATCTTGCGTGACCTCGTTCTTGATCGCGCCGCGCTCGATGTTCCAGTCTTTCTGATCGAGGGCCTCATTGTGCGCGCGCGACGCTTCCATACGCAGCACGAGATCGAGGTACTGCGCGGGCGCGGTGAAGTAGTATTGCGTGACTTCGGCTTGCGTGTCGGCGTCCCAGTTTCCGCCGAGCAGTTCCGAGACGTCGGCGAGCTGCGATTGCGTGAGGCTGCGGCTGCCACGGAACATCATGTGTTCGAGCGCATGCGCTTGTCCGGCGAACTGCTGCTCGTTCGATCCTGCTTCGTAGTTGAGCATGGCGGTCACGACCGGTGCGAGCGGATCGCGCACCACGATGACGCGTAATCCGTTGGGAAGCGTCGCACGCGTGACCGAAAGGTCCGCGGCGCCGGCGCTTGCGCGCACACACAATGCAAGAACGAGACACGTGAAGGCGGCCAAAGCGCCGCGTAGCGTCGAAGTCATACCCTCTCCTTCTCCTTCTGAGAAACCACGCGCTTCGCCGGTCCGCGGCTTTCCCCTATGACGAGAGCACCAGCGCGCGCGTCGACGGCCGGGACGCAAGTTGCTCGCGCAACGCGGCATGTTCGGCGCGCGTCAACTCGGGGTCGGTCGCCACTATTGCCGAAGCAGCCTGTGCGGCACGCCGGTAGATGTCGAAGTCACGTACCAAATCGGCGAATCGCAGTTCGGCTCCGCCCGATTGCGCCGTCCCCGCGAATTCGCCGGGGCCACGTAAGCGCAAGTCTTCGTCGGCGATACGAAAGCCGTCGGTCGATTCGGTCAGGATGCGCAGACGCTCGGCCTCGTCACCGGCCGGTGCTACGAGAATGCAGTACGACTGGGCGGCGCCGCGACCGACGCGGCCGCGCAGCTGATGCAGTTGCGCAAGCCCGTAGCGGTGCGCGTCGAGCACGATCATCACACTTGCGTTGGGGACGTCTACGCCGACTTCGATCACCGTCGTCGCAACCAAAACGTCGAGTTCGCCGCGAACGAACTTCTGCATGACGGCTTCCTTTTCGCGCGCGTTCAATCGCCCGTGCAGCAGCCCCACGCGCACATCGGGGAAGACTTCGTTCTTGAGCGTCTCGGCGACGCGCACGACGCTCGTGATCTCCGACTCCGATTCCTCGATGGCCGGCGCGACGACGTAGACCTGATGACCGAGCCGAATATTGAGCCGCGCGAATTCATACACGTCGTCGATCGCGCCCTCACGCAGCGCGAACGTCACGATCGGCGTGCGTCCCGGCGGCAATTCGTCGATGACCGAGACGTCGAGATCGGCGTAAAGCGATTGCGCAAGCGTGCGCGGGATCGGCGTCGCGGTCATGTGCAGCGTATGCGGAGCGATGCCCTTGGCGCGCAGCCGGGCGCGCTGCTCGACGCCGAAGCGATGCTGTTCGTCGATGACCACAAGACCAAGGCGCGCGAACTCAACGTTCTCGGTGATGAGCGCGTGCGTTCCGACCGCCAGCAGCGCCTGCCCGTTGGCCAGACGATCGAGCGCAGCGTTGCGCGCGCGTTCGCTCTGACTGCCCACCAGGACTTCGACGCCGATGCCGAACGGCAAGAGCAACGGAGCCAGCTTGCCCGCATGCTGCGTTGCCAGGATTTCGGTCGGAGCCATCAACGCCGACTGCGCTCCGTTGCGTGCGGCGAGGAGAACCGACGCGGCCGCCACCAGCGTCTTGCCGCTGCCGACGTCACCTTGCAGCAAACGATTCATCGGGATGTCGCTTGCCATGTCGCGCCAAATCTCACCGATGGCGCGGCGCTGCGCGCCCGTCAACGCGAACGGAAGCGCCGTCTCGAAATCATCGAGCAACGCGGGCGGAATGGCGAGCACTTGCGCCCCGCGCTCGGTCTCACGAGAGCGGCGCCGCAACTGCGCGGCAATCGCGATCGTGAGAAATTCGCCGAAGATCAAGCGCTCGCGCGCGTGTTGCGCTTCTTCGGGCGTTCGCGGCGCGTGCAGCGACCGATAGGCATCGACCAGCGATGCGAAGTGCTCCGCCTGTGCGACGGCGGGCGGCACCGGATCGCCGTTCACGAGCGCGAGCAACCGGGTGAGATTTTTCTTGACCACCTGCGCGATCTTGCGCGTCGTCAATTCTTTGCTGCCGCGATAGACGGGAACGAGTTCACCGCGATACGCCTCGTCTTGCGCGAGCACCGCATGTTGCGCGACGTTCATGACGGGGTCGCCGAGCGGTGTCCGTTCGACACGGCCGCGTACAAAGAGGCGCATGCCTTCGTGCAGGCGACCGACGATGTAGCGGCGCCGGCCGATCCATTTGGCGATGAACTCCCCGGCGTCATCGCGCACGCGTGCCTCGACGATCTCCAGATCGCGCACGCGCCGTTCGCGCAGCCACACCACCCGGCCGACGGCGTTCTCTTCTCCGCCGGCGGCGCCGAGTTGCACTGACGGCGTCGGCGACCGCAGATCGTCGAAGCGGAACGGCACATAGTCGAGCAGCGCTTCGGCCGTGTCGATGCCCAGGTCGTGAAAGAGTTTCGCCGTCTTCGGCCCGACGTCGTTGAGCTGTTCGATCTGCAAGCTACTCTTGAGCTTTCGGAACCTTGCGCGTTAGCAATTCGTCGCCGATGGCCGAGAGCGGGATGTTGCGATACGCCAAGAGCGCGAGGATATGAAAAATCAGGTCTGCCGACTCCCACACGAGCTCGGCGTCATCTTCGTTTTTGGCCGCGATGACGACCTCGACCGCTTCTTCACCGAGTTTCTTGCCGATGCGATCCACGCCGCGCTCGTAGAGCTTGGCGAGATAAGAGTCGGGCAACGGAACGCGCCGCCGCTCTTCGAGGATTTGACTGAGGTGCGCGATCGCGGAGATGAACGGCTCTATGTCTTCGCGTTCGGCCTTCTTCGGCGGCATCACCGTTTCGTGAAAGCAGGATGGCTCGCCGGCGGCGCAGGCGGGCCCGTTGGGAGCGACGCGGTAGAGAAGCGCACCGCCCTCGCAGTCGGCACGGACCTCGACGACACGCTGTGTGTTCCCGTCCTTCTCGCCGTGACGTTCGATCTTGCTTCGCTCGGCGTTCCACAGATACGTTTCGCGCGTCTCGATGGTCTTCTCGATCGCTTTGCGATTCGACCATGACAACGACAAAACGTCGCCGGTGCGCACGTCGGTGATGACGACCGGAATGAGGCCGTCGCCGTTCCACTGGAGCGCGTCCATGTCCATGTTTGTGAGTATAGCGCCGGCACCGGTTCGCGTCACGAACGGTAGCTGCGCTCGAGCGCTTTGGTCAAAGCGTAGATCGTCCCCAGGGTTGGGACGCCGAGACTGTGACGTTGCGCCAGTTCGATGACGGCGCCGACGATCGGATCGAGTTCGAGCGGGCGGCGGGCCTCGACGTCCTGCAGCATCGACGTCTTGACGTCGGCGACCGTTCTTCGTGCATGCTCCACGCGCTCGGCCGGGGTCATGCCGACGTCACATCCGCCCGCCGCCGCGACGCTGAACACCTCGGCCACCAACGTTTCGACGACGCGACTGACCCGTTCGTCCGCGAAGATCGAGCCGATGGTCGCGCGGGTGAGCGCGCTGATCGGATTGGTCGAGGCATTCCCGGCCACTTTGATCCATACATTGCGCCGGATATCCGGTGAAGCGACGGGCCCCATGCCCGCCGCTGCGCATGCGTCGATCAGCGCCTGCAGGCGCTGCGTCATCGAGCCGTCGAGCTCGCCGAAGAAATAGGTCGGCACGCCGGGCGCGCGCACGACGCCGGGAGCTTCCACATGCCCGGACGCATGGACGACGCTTCCGATCAGATGGTCGTAGCGCACGCTGTGCAGGACCGCTCCCCCGGGATCGACGCTTTCCAGCGGCCGATCACGGTCGTACCAAAACGGTATGCCGTTCTGCATCGGCACGAGCACCGCGTCCATCAGTGCGATCGCCGCCAACTGGTCGCGCAGCGCGAGCAACTGATGAGCCTTCGTCGCGACGAACACGATGTCGAAAGCGCCGAACTCACGGATGTCCTGCGCCGCGTCAACTCGTACCGTGACGTCGTCATGGTCGGTGATGAGACGCAAGCCGGAATTGCGAATGGCCGCGAGGTGCGCGCCGCGCGCGACGACCGCGACATCCTGGCCCGCACGACGCAGGGACGCAGCCACAAAGCCGCCGATGCCGCCGACGCCGATAACGGCTATGCGCATACGTACCGCGCACCGCCGGGACGGATGAGGAAGAGATTGGAGGCGACGGGCAGATTTGAACTGCCGGATGGGGCTTTTGCAGAGCCCTGCCTTACCACTTGGCTACGTCGCCGTATCGTATGTTCCTCGAATGTTCTCCGAGCGGGTAGTGGGAATCGAACCCACGCATCAACCTTGGGAAGGTCGCAGGCTACCATTACATCATACCCGCGCTTTTTGTCCCTTTCGAGGCGACGCCATCGGTTCGTGCCACCCATCGCTTCGTCCTACAACACGCCGGCCGCCCGGACGTTTGCATCGGCCGCACGAACCCAGAACCACCAGAAGCGGCCCGCGGTTCCATCCGCCTCAACTGATGATGTTGATCGAGCGGGAGACGATCACCGCGATCGACACAAACGACACTCCGGACTCGATCAGCATCAGCGTCTTGGCCATGCGCGTGAGCGGCATCGTGTCGGTCGGGCTGAATGCCAGCGCATTGGTGAACGACAGGTAGAGGTAGTCGATGAACAACGGTTTCCAATGCGGATCGAGAAACTTCGGCGCCGCGGCTGTGACCGTCATCTGCGGGAAGAGAAAGTCAGCATGATGCACCTCGGCTGCCGAGCGCGCATGGGCACGCACGTCGCACCCTCCGCCGTCGATCTCCCAGTACCACATCGCGAACACCAGAACGTTCGTCAACCAAATCTGCGCGCCGGAGACAAGCAACCGCGAACCGCTCAGCGCCGGCTGCTCGCGCCCGATGATGTGCCACACCAGCAGCACCACCGAAACGACGTTGAAAAAATTGGTTACGGCGATCAAAGCGATCGACGCGATGCGCTGAGTTCTGCTCTCCTGATGACGTGTCGGCGAGAAGATCAACAGCGGCACGAGAAGGACGAGCACGATAGCCGGGAAGAACCACGTCGGTCCGAACGTGAGTTTCGGCGGCAGTGTGATGTAGAGCGCGAGCGCCGCGATCACCGCGAGCGACGCATGCCAACGTGGTTCGTCAAAACGGCGTTCGCCGTGCGCTTCTGCAACCGGATCCACATCCGCGTTGTTCGCAGTGCCGAGACCAATTGCTTGCACGATAGGAGCCGTATTCGTCAATGGGACAGATGATCGAGTTCGCGCGCCCCGACGGTCAGCGCGCGCCGGGATACTACGCCGCGCCCGGCACCGGAGAGCACGCCCCCGGCGTGGTCATGATCGAGGAGTGGTGGGGAGTGACTCCTGAAGTCACCGCCACGGCCGACCGCCTGGCGGGCGAGGGCTTCCGCGTACTCGTGCCCGACCTCTTCCGCGGCCGCTCGGCGGCCACGCCCGACGAAGCGACGCACTTGCGCCAAGGGCTCGACTTCGCCGACGCGGGTCTCCAAGACGTGCGCGGCGCCGCGCAGCATCTTCGCGCGGGCAGCGCAGGCGTTGGCGTGATGGGCTTCTGCATGGGCGGCGCGCTGGCGCTCTTCGCAGCCATGCATGTCGCTGAAGTCTCGGCGGCGGCGCCGTGGTACGGCGTTCCCGACGAAGCCGCCGGCGATCCGGCGAAGATCGCGATTCCCGTGCTCGGTATTTGGGCCAACCAAGACGGCTTCGTCACGCCCGACGTCGTGAACCGGCTCGAAGAGCGTTTCAAAGCCGGCCACGTGTCCTACGAATTTCACCGCTACGATGCGAGGCACGGATTCTACAACAAGAACCCGATGGGCAGCGCCGGCCTCGGCAACTACCATCGAGAAGCCGCCGAATCAGCGTGGAAGCACACCGTCGATTTCTTCAAGCGAACGCTGCGGTAGCGCGTGCGCTCGGAGGGCTATTCGAATAGCCCTCCGACGTTGATCGGGGCCGAGCGCATCGCGCCTTGTTCGAGACCCCACTTCTGGATGAGCGCATCGTACGTGCCGTCCGCAATCACCGCTGCGAGCGCATGCTGCACGTCGTCGCGCAAGGCGGGATTGCGTTTGGAGACGACGATGCCGAACGGTTGAACGAAGAATTGCCGAGCCGCAACTTGATACGAGCGGCCGTTACCGAGGGTTCGCGCCAGGTAGGCCACCGTCGGGTAATCACGGATGAACGTCACCGCCTGGCCGCTCGTGAGTTTTGCGATCGCCTGATTCATGGTTACGGACGGAAGTGTGTCGATTGCTCCCAGGTGAAGACGAGTGCATTGCTGCGATGCTCCCCGGACGTACGACTCTTGAATCGTCCTGATTTCGTAAGGAACGGCTTTTCCGCACAGCGATGACAGGCTGAAGAGCCGTTGCGGGTTTCCCGATTTCACGAGCATTCCGGTTCCGGCAATGAGATAGTCGACGAAGTCGACGCTCCGTTCGCGAACGGTCGTGTCGGTGATCGACGACATCCCCAGGTCGAACGCTCCGCTTGCGACCGCTGGTAAGAGCGTCTTGAACGGATGGGGAACGATGGTTACTCGACGATGCATCTTCGCGCCGATCGCCGCGATGAGATCGACGTCGAATCCCATCAGGCGCCGCGGGTGTCCGGCGTAGAACTCACCCGGCGGAATCCCAACGTCCGAACCGACGAGCAGTGTGTCGGCAGCTTCGACCGGCCGCGCCGTCGCCATAAAGCAGACAAGAACGGCAACTCCGAGCATGCTGAGAATTCGTTTTGACACCAGGTCCCTCATTGTCGTGCGGTAGCATTTGGTTCGGAGATTATTCGTAGAGTGCTCCGACGTTGATGCGAGCCGAGCGCATAGCCGTCTGTTCGAGCCCCCATTTCTTCAATAGTGCGTCGTAGGTGCCGTCGGCGATCACGGCGACCAGCGCCCGCTGTATGTCGTCCCGAAGGGATCGACGGTTCTTAGGGAGCGCAATGCCGTATGGCCGCACCGCGAACTGCCGCCCGGCGACTTGATACGCATGTCCGCCGCCGATGGTCCG
This sequence comes from Vulcanimicrobiota bacterium, assembly GCA_027307235.1. Taxonomy (GTDB): domain Bacteria; phylum Vulcanimicrobiota; class Vulcanimicrobiia; order Vulcanimicrobiales; family Vulcanimicrobiaceae; genus DAHUXH01. Next base: position 28,062 of record DAHUXH010000002.1, read on the forward strand.
TGCAAGGTAGGCGACGATCGAATAGTCGTTGATGTACGCGGTGGCCCTGCCGTTCGCAAGATCTGCGATCCCTTGTTCCACTGAATTTTCCACAAGCGCATCGATCTTTCCCAGATGCACCCGCATGCATTCGCCCGATGCCTCGGTCACGTCGGTCTGTTGGACGGTGTTGATCTCAAAGGGCACGGTCATGCCGCAGAGCGACGAGAGCGTGAACAGCCGCAACGGATTCCCCTCTTTGACGAGCATGCCGGTGCCGACCAGTAAGTAGTCGACAAAGTCCACCGTCTTCTCTCTCGCGGTGCTGTCGATCACCGAAGACGCCACCACGTCAAAGGCTCCTGCCGAAAGCGATGTCAAAAGTTTCTTGAAGGGGCGATCGATGAAGGTGACCGGTCGTTGCAGTTTCCTGCCGATGGCGCGCATGAGATCGATATCGAAACCGACCATGTTCTTCGAGCGCCCCTGATCGTATTCAAATGGCGGCGCGCCCACGGCAAGGCCGACGCGCAGCGTACCGGCGGCCAAAGCGGGCAAGGCGGTGGCCATAGCCAACGCGCTGACAAACGCGGCCAATCCGAGGGTGCCGAGAGTCCGATTCACGAGACCTCCTCATTGGTGTACCCGAACCAATCGGGGTGCAAATCATTCATAGAGGGCTCCGACGTTGACCGGAGCGGAATGCAGCGCAGCTTGTGCAAGACCCCACTTCTTGATGAGGGAATCGTACGTTCCATCGGCGATCACAGCTGCGAGCGCACGCTGCACATCGTTGCGCAGCGCCGGATTGCTCTTTGAAATGACGATGCCGTATGGTTGCACCGCGAACTGCCGAGAGGCGACTTGAAATGCGGCTCCGCGGCCCAGTGTCTTCGCCAGGTATTCGACGATCGGGTAGTCACCGATGAATGTCTCCGCCTCGCCGTGCTCGAAGGCAACCTCTCCCGCGTCGTATGTTTCCGTTGGCACGATCCGAATGCGAGCGAGGCCAAGGCGGCGGCATTGATTTGAGGTCTCCACGATAGCACGCTGTTGCGGATACTGGCCGAGGGCGTGAAGCGCATAGGAGACCACCGGCACTCTCATTCCGCATAGCGATGGTAGGTTGAAGATACGCAGCGGATTCCCGGATTTTACCAGCATGGCGCTACCGACAACAAGATAATCGACGAAGTCAACTTTTTTCTCTCGCGCGCTCGTGTCGGTCATCAGCGAGATGCCCATGTCGAGCTTCCCTTGTGCTACCGCCGAAATGATCGTATCGAACGGGTGGGCAACGAACGTCACATTGCGCTGCAACTTCGCTGCGATCGCCGCCATGAGATCGATGTCAAAACCCACGGCGCGCCTCGGCGTTCCGGCATAAAATTCACCCGGCGGTATGCCGATGTCTGACCCCACCTGCAATGTGTCGGCGGCGGCCACCGGCTGGGCGCCGAGCGTACAGAGCGCAAAAGCAAGAAGCAGCATTGCGGCAAGCATACGACTCATAGCGGCAAACCTACGGAAAATCAGCATTACCATGATGTTCGGCCGTGAAGAGCTATTCATACAGGCCGGCGACGTTGACCGGTGCCGAGTGCATCGCCGCTTGTTCTAGTTCCCATTTTCTGATGAGCGCATCGTAGGTGCCGTCCGCGATCACCGCAGCGAGTGCGCGTTGCACGTCGTCGCGCAGCGCCGGATTGCGCTTTGAGACGATGATGCCGTACGGCTGCACCGCGAATTGGCGCGAGGCAACCTGATACGCACGTCCGCCGCCCTGCGTTCTCGCGATGTACGCGACGATGGGATAGTCGCCGATAAACGTCACCGCTCTGCCCTCGATGAATTTCCCTGCCGCCTCCTCAAGCGTATTGGAAGCCAGTCCGTTGATCGGATTCAAGTGAAGGCGCATGCAGCGCTGCGATGCCTCCTTCACATAGGTTTGCTGCACGAAGTTGATCTGGTATGGGACGTTCATCCCGCACAGCCCTGACATGCTGAACAGCCGGAGCGGATTCCCGGCCTTCACGAGCATGCCGGTCCCGACCACCAGATAATCAACGAAATCAACGGTTTTCTCGCGCGCCGTGGTGTCCGTGATCGAAGACAAGCCGATGTCAAAGTCCCCGTTGGAAACCGCCGAAATGATGGTCTTGAACGGCCGGCTGACAAACGTTACGGTGCGATGCATCTTTGCGCCGATCGCCGACATGAGATCGATGTCGAACCCGGTCAGGCGCTTGGGGTTCCCCGTGAAGAATTCGCCGGGCGGGTTACCGGTATCGGAAGCAACGCGCAATGCAGTCGCGGCAACTGCCGGACGTGCGGCGCCGCTGCACATGAAGACGGCCATTCCGACTGCGGCGGCGAGACGATGAAACACCATTGAACCTCCGTGTCAAAAGAGAAACAATTTAACGCAAAACGTTATTCGAACAGCGCTCCGGCATCGACCGGAGCCGAGCGCATTACGGCTTGTTCTAGGCCCCATTTCTTGATCAGCGCATCGCAGGTTCCGTCGGCGATGACCGCCTTCAAAGCATGTTGTACGGTGACGAAAGTCACCGTACGCTGCATCTGCTGGGGGTGCCCGTCGAAAACGAGTCCCGGCCGCGAGCCGATCGAGGGCGCTACCCGAAGCGTGAAAGCGGCAATGCCGATGGCGGCGAGAAAACGATTGTGCATCGGACCTCCACAGATCGAATCGCCTTCTGCCTTCGAGCGGCTCGCTTGCTGCCCTGCGTCGTTCACGTCAAAAGCCCCCGCCAAAGTCGTCTTTGACGGGGGCTTTACCGAATGGTGCCAAGGGCCGGAATCGAACCGGCGACACCGCACTTTTCAGGCGCGTGCTCTACCGACTGAGCTACCTTGGCGAATCTGACGGGCGCACCGCGATGCGATGCGCCCGCGAACTGGCGACGCTGATGGGGCTCGAACCCACGACCTCCGCCGTGACAGGGCGGCGCTCTAACCAACTGAGCTACAGCGCCAAAGCGCGGCGACCGTTTATTGAAGGTCACCGAGCCCGGCACCTGCGCATCGCCCCTCGCAATGCCGGCACCGGCGCAAGAATATGGGCACGGTTGGGATTGAACCAACGACCCCCCGCGTGTGAAGCGGATGCTCTCCCACTGAGCTACGCGCCCGACAAAGCGGTATCTTACCGCACCGCTGGCGGGGCTGTAAAGCGGCCCGCGTAGAACGAGCGCATTATGCTTGAAAATTTTCCGCTAGTGACACGGTTCACGGTTCCGTTTTCCGACGTCGATATGATGCGCCACGTGAACAACGTGGCGTACGTTCGTTGGGCCGAAACACTGCGTTCCGAATACTACGCCCGCGTGATGAAGGAAGCCATCAACGGCGAGCACGGCATGATTCAAGCAACGATCGCCTTTGTATACGAGCGCGAGCTGGTCTATCGCGAGCGCGTCGCGACCGGGTGCCGCATCTCGCGCATCGGCACCAAGTCGTGGGACTTCGAATATGAGATTTGGAGTGAGTCGTCGGGACATCGCGCCGCGCACGGCATCACGACGATGGTCGCCTTCGACTTTCTTGCCAAAGAAAGCATTGTGATTCCCACGCCCTGGCGCGCCGCGATCGATGCCTTCGAAAAAGGACCACAGCAAGAATTTTCCTGACGACGATCAGGGTACGCGGCGTGATTTCGCCTGATACATGGCCTCATCGGCGACACGCAGCAGGTCTTCGTCGTCGAGCGCATCCTCCGGAAAGAGCGCGCTGCCGACGCTCGCGCTGACCGGCAGGACGCTCTCCTTGTAGACAACCGGACGAATCAGAGCATGCGTGATCTTCTCGATGATCGCGTGCAACTCGCTGCGCTCGCCGATGCGTTCGACGACGCACGCGAACTCATCGCCACCCAGGCGTGCGACCGTATCGGTGGCTCGCAGCACCGATTGCAACCGACGGGCAACCTCGCGCAGGACCGCGTCGCCGGCTTCGTGACCGTACCGGTCGTTGATCGGCTTGAACCGGTCGAGATCGATGTAGAGAACGCCCACGTTCGAAAAGTCGCGCTGAGAACGCACGATGGCTTGCGCCAGCCGGTCGCGGTAGAGCGCGCGATTGGCTAGCCCCGTGAGCGGGTCATGTTCAGCGCGGAAACGTTCGCGTTCGAGCCGGTCGAGCACCATCCGGTTGCGGACCGCCACCGCGACGTAGGGCGCGAGTGATTCGAGCGCTGCCGCTTGAAGCTCGTCATAGGCGCTCAAGCCCTCACTGCGCACGACCATCCCGCCGACGACCTCGTCGCCGACCAGCAGCGGTCCGCGCAGTCCGGCCGGATCGCGCTCCTCTAGGAAATCGGGCTCGCGCATCGCCGCCACGACCGGCTCGTCAGACCGCAGCGCCGCATCGTCGATGCGGTACGATCGGCCTGCGGCATGACGCAGGTGCAGATACGCGCCGTCCGCGCGGCGTAGCGCCAACTCGACGGTGGTCGCGTCGGCGAACGAGCCGAAGAGATCGCACAACCCGGCAAAGACAGCATCCAGCGACAACTCCGCCACAAGCAGCATGGCGAGTCGCCGCGCCGGCTGCCCAATTTGTGCGCGAAGCTCCACGAACGCGCGATTCCACTTCGAAATGGCACCGCCTCCGACCGCTACGACAGGAATGCCTTGACGCTTTCGGTATAATGCGACGAGGCCCGGGCGGTTAGCTCAGTGGGAGAGCGCTTCCTTGACACGGAAGAGGTCAGAAGTTCAATCCTTCTACCGCCCACCATGTGGCGAGGAGTTCGAGAAATCGGACTCTTTTCGTTTGTTCCAATGCGGCCGGGCGACGCCTGACAGGTGGCGGGGACTCCGGCGGTGTAGCTTGCGTTCCGTGCTTAAGAAAATCAATTGGCCGGTGGCCGTCGGTTTGACGGTCATCCACGTTGGCGCGCTTGCAGCGTTCTGGCCGGGCTTTTTCAGTTGGTCGGGCCTCGTCGTCGCGATGCTGCTCAGTTGCGCGACCGGCGGGGTCGGCATCACGGTCTGCTATCATCGCTCGCTCACCCACCGTGGGCTGAAGCTCGTGAAACCGCTGGAGTATGCGACCGCGCTGCTGGGAACGCTCGCATTTCAGGGTGGACCGATCAGCTGGGTCGCGACGCATCGCGCTCACCATGCGGCAGCCGACCGCGAAGGCGACCCGCACGGCATGGATCGCGGCTTCCTCTGGGCCCACATGCTGTGGATGTTCGCGCGCAACAGCGCGGTGCCGAATGCCGAAGAACGGCGGCGGCTCGCCCCCGATCTCGTCTCCGATGGGTTTTATCGCTTCCTCGACCGCTTCAGCATCGAATTGCAGATTTTGCTCGCCGTAGCGTTGTTCGCGGCCGGCGGCTGGTCGTGGTTCATCTGGGGCATCTTCGTGCGTCTGGTGGTCAACTACCACGGAACGTGGCTCGTCAACAGCGCGGCGCATGCGTTCGGCTATCGCAGCTACAAGACCAACGACCGCTCGACCAACTGCTGGTGGGTGGCGTTGATCACGTGGGGCGAAGGCTGGCACAACAACCACCACGCCTTCCCGTTCTCCGCACGCCACGGTTTGCGGCGCATCGAGATCGACTGGTCGTGGTTTCTCATCAAGTTTCTCGCCTTCGTTCGCCTTGCGAGCGACATCAAAGTTCCCACCGCCGAGATGCGCGAGCGCTTGCGCTTGGCATCGGTTCGCGCGACGTCGAGTATGGGAGCGGGACGTTCGCCGAACATGCGGGGCACGGAATCGTAACCTGATTCTTCACTCGCTTCTGCGGCGAGATTAAGAATCATTAACGAAACGCTCACGTACAGGCGCGCGCATAGCGCACCGTCGAATCACGCGGCACAATCGCCGCGCATTTGATTTGATGGAGAATGTATGTCGTTCCGTGATTCATGCACAGCCCGTCTCGCGAGCGCGGTGCTCGCGGTGTCCTTTGCATCAGGTTCGCTGTTGCCGCTTGGAGCCTCGGCAGCAACGCAAAGCACACCATCAACTGATGCGGTGATCGCGGCGCTGCGCGCGCACGTCAAGCACGTCTTCGTGGTGTATCAGGAGAATCGTTCGTTCGATTCGTATTTCGGCACGTTTCCGGGCGCGGACAATCTCGCCTCGCCGGATGCGCAAAGCAACGGGTATCGGCAATACGACCCGCTCGGTCAGCAATGGGTGACACCGTTTCGCATCACCGACGCCGACCTCTCCGACGCCGACCATTCGCGCAACGCCTTGATCACGAAGTCCGACAACGGCGCGATGGATCTGTTCGTCAGCACCGAGGAGTTCGGTCTTCTGGGGCGAGGGTACAGCCGTGAAGACGCGCAGCGCGTCGGCCTGCTGACGATGGCGCATGAAGATTGCGACACGATTCCCTTCCTGTGGAAATACGCGAAGACTTTCTCGCTCTACGATCACTTCTTCCAGGGCATGTTCGGCCCGTCGACACCCGGCAACATCGAGTTGATCGCCGCCCAAACCGGTCAGACGCAGCTCGCTCGTCATGCGACCGAACAGATTGCGGCTTCAAACTCCGGTCCGGGTCTCCCCGTCGTCAATGACGCGCCGCCGGCGTTCGGTCCGTATCCCAACGGTCCGCCGGATCCGCTCCAGATGCAAGACGATCTCACCTTTGCGACGACGATGCTCACCCTCTCCGGCAAGGAAGCAGTTCAAGCAAAAACCGACGCTGACGACATTTCCGACGACGTCGCACAGATCGCGAAGCTCGGCAAATCGCCGATCCCGTTCGGCTGGTATCAGGAAGGCTTCGGAAAGAACGGCCAAGCGAACTTCTCGTATGTCACGCATCACAACGCGATGCAATACTTCGGCTACCTGCGCGAAAACAAGTACTTCTGGAGCGGCGTTCACGATCTCACGGAAGTGTTTCCCGCGATCGAAGACGGCAAGCTCGGCGACCGCAGCGTGGTCTACGTCAAAGGCGGCTACTTCAATCCGTTCAAGTGGAAGCCCGGCAACCACGATCCGCAGGTTCAATCCAACTTCAACGGCGACGACGACCACCCCGGATATTCAGATTCTCAGCTATCCGAATCGCTGGTCGCGAAGGTCGTCAACGCTGTCGCGCACAGCAAATACTGGAAAGACTCGGCGATCTTCGTGATCTGGGACGACTCGGAAGGCTACTACGATCACGCATCGCCCCCGAAGTTCGAGCGCTGCCCGGACGGGCGGCCGTGCGGCGACGGACCGCGCGTTCCCGCGCTCCTGATCTCGCCCTACGCGAAATCAAACGGCATCATCGCAGACATGGCCGATCACGCGTCGTTCACCAAATTTCTCGATGTGCTCTACGGCCTTCCGCCCTTGGCCTCGCTGCCCGACGAAGCGCCATATCTGCCGCTCGGTCCACGCGACATGTTGAGCAGCATCTCCAATCTCGTCGACGGCTTCGATCCTAACCGTCTGCTCGGGAAAACGGCGCCGATCGACAGCAGCGCCGCCATCATCGACGATAGCATCGTCAACTCGTTCCCTGCGAAGATGTCCTGCGCAACACTCGGTATCACACCGGCAAAATTGCCCGGCGAAAACACCGTACCCAAAGGCTTCGCCCCCCGCACCAGCGAGCACTAGGCTCCGGGCCGAGGGCTCAAGACCGTTTCAAGGTGCGGGCGGCCCATGATTCCACCAATCCGCGGGCGACGAGGTTGGTGGCGAAGATCAGGACCATGAGCAGCGCGGCGGCGGCGTAGGCGAGCGCGTGCGCCGCGTCGGATGGTTGCGAGATGAACGTCCATACGACGTACGTGAGATAGCCGACCGGCGAGTGCGTCGGCGCGAGGGACGGCATGAAACTCGACCAGCCCGCGGTGTAGATCAAGGGCGCGGTCTCGCCGAGCGCGATGCCGGTGGCGACCAGCAATCCGGTCGTTATCCCCGGCAGCGCCCACGGAAACGCAATCGAAAAAAGGACGACGGTCGGGCGCGCACCGAGCGCGATTGCGCCTTCGCGCAGTTCCGTCGGTACGGTTGAGAGCGCGAGGTCTGCGGCGCGGACAACGTACGGCAACATGATGATCGCGAGCGCCACCGAGCCCGCGATCAGCGAAAAGCCCCAGCCCAAGCCTTCGACGAGCGCAACGTACAAGAAATATCCGACGACGATCGACGGCACGCCGGCGAGCACGTCGACCGTGAACCGCAAGAGTTGGCGACCGCGCGGCGACGCAACCTCGACGATCCACACGCCGGCTCCGATTCCGAAGAAGATCACGAGCGCAAGACCGATCACGGTCAACAGCACGGTACCCGCGATGGCATTGGCAAGCCCGCCCGCGAGTCCACTGGTCACCGTGAAGAATAGCGAGAACTTCAGCGCCGGAAAGCCGCGCACCGCGACAAACCAGAAGATCGCCAACAGCACTGCGACGAGAATCGCAAGCGCGGCGAAGCTGATGACCCACCAGACGCGGGAAATAATCGAATTACGTTGTTGGACGGTCATGCGTTCGACTTGCCTAAGCGATCGGTTCCGCGCATGATCAGCCGCGCGATAATGTTGATCGTCAGGGTGATGACGAAGAGGATCAGCGCCAGTTCCGCGAGGGAGCGCTGCGCTATCCCGCTTGCATCGGTCGACGCCGACTCGAGCTGTGAGACGATAATTGCGGCGATCGTGTTGACGGTCTGGAAAATGTTGGATGGAAACTCGTTGGCAGCCGCGCCGCAGACCATCAGCACCGCCATCGTTTCACCGAGCGCGCGGCCGAACGCGAGCAGCACGGAGGCGAATACGCCGTTGCGCACGCTGGGGACGACCACGCGCGTCACCGCTTGCCAACTCGTGCTTCCCAAGGCGACACTCGCTTCGTAGAGCGCTTTGGACTGCGCGAGCATGACGTCGCGCATCGTCGCCACCATGATCGGCGTGACCATCAGCGCGAGGATGACCGCTGAGGCAAACAAGCCGTTTCCGCTTCCGGCGGCGCCGCCCACGAAGGGCACGCCGCTCAAGTGCGAGGTAACGAACGGTGCCAGTTGTTGGCCGATGAACGGCACCAGAACGACCACACCCCAGAGGCCGTAGACCACCGAAGGGACGCCGGCCATCAACTCGACGAGCGCATTGACGCCCGGACGGATCCGCGCCGGAATGCGATAGACGAGCGCAAAGGCGACGAGCAGAGAGAGCGGCACGGCGCCGAGCATTGCGAGGATCGACGTCATCAGCGTGCCGTAGATGAAGACGAGCGAACCGAAGTTCGCTCCCGGCTGGGCGGCGACGCCGTTGTGAACCGTCGTGCCGGTTGCGTACTGGTCGCCGATGTTCCAATAGATGCTGGTCAGCATCGTCCAACCGTTGTATTTGATCGCCGGCCACGCGAAGGCAAACAAGAACAGCAGCATCAGCAACACGAGCGCACCGCAGATGATCGCGGTGCCGGTGGTCCAGATGCGTACAAGCGCCGTCTGCGCGGCCATCGACTTGGGCTTCGGAATCGTCGTCGCAGCAACGACGTCTACTGCTCGCGTCGCCATTCTCTCTCTTCTGGGAAACCGAGGGAACCGTAGAGTTGGGCGAAGGGTCTCGTCAGACCCTTCGCCCTCTCCATTCGGGGAGGAAACCCGAAAGCTAGGTTCCGATCTGGTCGATCATCGCCGTGGCGATTTTCGCCACGCCGCTCGGGAGCGGGAGGAAGCGGACGCTGCTCAAGTAGCGGACGTTGTTGCCGCCGCTCGGCGCAATCGCCCACTTGAGGAAGGCAACGAGCGCATCGCGGGTCTCTTTGTCCTTCTGTTTCGGATTGATGATCCCGTACTCGAAGTTGATGATCGGATAGGATTTCGCGCCGGGCGAGAGGATCAGCGACGCGCGGCCGTCCGACGGGACGTTGTGAATACCCGCGGCAGCGGCGGCACCGACGGTGGCCGCATCCGGGAGGACGAATTTTCCGCTCGCGTTGCCGAGAGCGGCATAGCCGAGACCGGCTTTATTGGCCTGATCCAGGAAGCTGATGCCGACGTAGGCGATCGAGTAGCGCGTGTTTTGGCAGGTCTGCAGCATCCCGGGGTTACCGTTCGCGCCGACTTCATTCGAAACGGCCGGCCATTGAACGCTCGTTCCCATGCCTGCGGACCAGTCGGCCTTCGCACCCATGGTGAGGTACGAAGTGAACAGGAAGGTATCGCCGGAGCCGTCCGAACGGCGGATCGGCACGATGGCTTCATGCGGAAGCTTCGATGCCAGTGACGGATTGATGGCCTTGATGGCCGCATCGTCCCAGAAGCCGATGGTACCGCTGTAGATCTTCGCAAGAACCGGCGCCGAGAGATTGAGATGCTTGTCGTTCAGGCCGGGAATGTTGTAGTTAATCTGCTGAGCCGAAATCGCGAGCGGGATGTTGAACATCGGCGACTGCTTCATCTGAGCCTCGGCCAGGTAGGCGTCCGACGCACCGATCTGGGCGACGCCAGCGATCGATTGCGAGATGCCGGTGCCGCTTCCGGTGCTCTGCGTCGTGATCTCGACGTCGGGATGAGCCTGCTGGTAGCTGGCCACCCAGAGGTTCATGAGCGGGTAGAGCAGCGAGGAGCCCGTCTCGAGCAGGCGAGTTGCCGCCAGCGCCGGGCCGCTCGTCAAGACGAGAGCGCCCAGAGCGATGGCCGCCAGGGAAATCTTGCGCATCAACTTCTCCATGTGCATGAGGAAGGGAAAAAACCGAATAAGCGGCGGACGCCGCCCCGCCATTGAGCGTACCTGAGGATTCCTAAGGCGTGCGAAAGGCCGCATTAAGAAAGATTAATCCGACCTCCTTCAGCGGAAAGGCCGCGCGCGGTCACGGCGCCAAAAGGCTCCAGCTATGTCCGAAGCCCTCGCTGATCATCAGACCTCGCTCGCCGAACTGCGCCACACCGCCGCGCACGTGCTGGCGTATGCCGTCCAAGATATCTTTCCCGACGCCAAGCCGACCATCGGCCCGGCGGTCGAGAACGGGTTTTATTACGATTTCGATCGGGACGCGGCGTTCACGCCCGACGATCTGGCCCGCCTCGATGCGCGCATGAAGGAGATCGTCGCCGCGAACTACGCGATGACCGGACGTGAAGTGACGCGCGAGGAAGCGATCGCACACTTCGCCGGCAATCCATATAAGGTCGAGATCGCGCGCGAGATTCCCGAAGGCGAGAAGATCACGCTCTACACGATCGGCGCCTTCACCGATCTGTGCCGCGGCGGACACGCGCACACGACCGGCGAGATCGGCGGCGTGAAGCTCATGAGCGTCGCCGGTGCGTACTGGCGCGGGGACGAGCGCAAGCCGATGCTGCAGCGCATCTACGGCACCGCCTGGCCATCGCAAGCCGAGCTGGACGCGTATCTGACGCAACTCGAAGAGGCGCACAAGCGCGACCATCGCAAACTCGGCGTCGAACTCGATCTTTTCTCCGTCGAGGAGGACGCCGGCGGCGGGTTGATCTTCTGGCATCCCAAAGGTGCGGTCGTGCGCGGCATCGTCGAGCAATTCATTCGCGAGGGACTGCGGGAGCGCGGCTATCAGCCGGTCGTCACCCCGCACGTCGTCAGCGAGCGGCTCTACGAGATCTCCGGGCATTTGGAGAACTATGCGGATTCGATGTTCGGCCCACTCGACGTCGAGGAACAACGATTCCGGCTGAAACCCATGAATTGCCCGGGACACATCCTCATCTACAAGAACCGCCTGCACAGCTACCGCGAACTGCCGCTGCGGTTCTCCGAATTCGGCACGGTGTACCGTTACGAGCGCAGCGGCGTGCTGCACGGCTTGACGCGGGTGCGCGGCTTCACGCAGGACGACGCGCATCTGTTCTGCATGCCCGAGCAGTTGCAATTCGAGTTTGAACAGACGGTCGACGAAGCGATTCGTTTGATGAACGCGTTCGGCTTCACCGACATCGAGTATTTTCTTTCGACGCGCGAAGCCAAGCTGCGCGGCGACACCGATCCGCTCGCCGAAGATGCGATTCGCAAGGCGCTGGAACGGTATGGGATCGCGTACGACGTGGACGAGGGCGGAGGCGCGTTCTACGGGCCAAAACTCGACATCAACGTCCGCGACGCCATCGGACGCAAGTGGCAGCTCGGCACGGTGCAAGTCGATTTCGTGCTGCCCAAGCGGTTCGATCTGAAGTATCGCGGCAGCGACGGCGTCGACCACACGCCGGTGATGATTCATCGTGCGCTCGCCGGATCGATGGAACGCTTCTTCGGCATTCTCATCGAGCATTTTGGCGGTGCATTCCCGGCCTGGCTCGCTCCGGTACAAGCGGTCGTCGTGCCGATCTCCGAACATCAGATCGAATATGCGCGCACGGTGGCAGCCGAGCTTCGTGGGCACGGTTTTCGCATCGACCTCGATGAATCCAATGAAAAGCTCGGCTACAAGATTCGGCATTGGAAGATGCAAAAAGTTCCATACGTGCTCGTCGTCGGAAAGCAAGAAGCCGCCGATGGCACCGTCAACGTGAACGAACGCGCTGCTTCTCCTGAGAGCCAGGGCGAGAAGCGAACCGTTTCGCTAGCAACATTCATGGAAGAACTCACACAGAAAGTCGAGGCTCGCAGTTGATGCGGCGTTGGTGTGCGATGGTGTTCGGCGTCGGCGCGTTGGCGCTGTCGTCATGTTCGGGAAATTTCGGCGGCGGCACGTCGGCGCCGGGCGCATTGCCGCCGGTGTCGACGCCGGGAGCGGGTCCGCTCGGCGGACAACTGCCCGCGACGCCGACGCCGCGTCCCTCGATGACGCCACCGCCCGGCGACACGGCGAGCTATGCGCTCGCCGATGCGCAGCACGGCTGGCAGTGTCCGCAGCAAGCCGGCTTCACGTGCATGATTGCTCTCAATCAGCCGTCGCCGTCGCCGACCCCGAGCGTCGCGCCGGACGGCAAGACCGGCGCGTCACCGTCACCATCACCGTCACCGTCATTGACGCCGTCACCGGTGCCGTCGGCATCAGCAAGCGCCACGACGCTGCCGGGCGGTTCGTCACCTGCGCCGGTGCCGACGCCCTCGCCTACACCGCGCGGACCGACGGTCACGCTCAAGATCGAAGCAATGCCCAAAGACGCGCCCACGATGGTCAATCAAAAGCCTGGCGCGCTGCCGACCACCGCACTTTTCCTCGCGCGCATGGTGATGAGCGACGATTTCAATTTGAACGGATGGGCCACCGCAACATTCACCTTGCCGAAGGAACAGATCGGCGGACGCGGCTTCGCACTGCAGCTCTTTCGCGAAACAGGCAACCATCATAAGACGGTCGACACGCCGATCGCAAACTTCAATCAATCGACGATCAAAGGCGACACGCTGACCTTCCAATTCGCTGAACCGGCGACGACCGTGAAGAAACACGAAACGTGGGTCATCGTCCTGTACGGCGATGACATCCCGGCCTCACCGGTCCCGAGCGGTTCACCGAGCGCTTCGCCGAGTCCGCGTTCAACGGCTGCTCCGTGACGACGCGCACCGCTTGGCTGTCGCTGACGGCCGCGCAGCGACGGACGTTTGTCGCGAGCTTTCTCGGGTGGACGCTCGACGCATTCGATTTTTTTCTCGTCATCGTCGTCGTGCCGCGCCTGGCGAGCGATTTCGGAAAAACCATCACCGAGATCGGTTTAGCCGTCACGCTCACGCTGGCGATGCGCCCGGTGGGCGCACTGCTCTTCGGCCGGCTCGCCGACCGGTACGGGCGCCGCATTCCGCTGATGATCGACATCGCGCTCTTCTCGGCGCTCGAACTGCTCACCGCATTCTCGCCGAACTTCACCATCTTCATCGTGCTGCGCGTGCTCTTCGGCATCGCCATGGGCGGCGAGTGGGGCTTAGGGGCGGCGCTCGCAATGGAGTCGCTGCCTGCTCGCAGCCGCGGCCTCTTTTCCGGCATCCTCCAGGAAGGCTACGCGGTCGGCTATCTGCTCGCATTTCTCGCGCTCGGCACGCTGTACACGACGATCGGCTGGCGCGGTATGTTCATCGTCGGCGCGCTGCCGGCGCTGTTGATCTTCTACATCCGAACGCAGGTTCCGGAATCTCCCGTCTGGCTGCAACGCCAAGCGGCCCCGGCCGTCGAATCGTGGTCGATCGTGCGCCAGCTTCCGCTGATCGTCTATGCGATGGCGTTCATGGCGGCGTTCAACTTCATGTCGCACGGCACGCAAGATCTCTATCCCACGTTCCTCGGCAAGCAGCACGGATTCGATGCGCGTCTCACCAGCATGGTCGGCGTCATCTCGCAGATCGGCGCGATCGCGGGCGGCATCTTCTTCGGCTGGCTCTCGCAGCGCACCGGACGCCGCGCCTCGATTCTGCTGTGCGGCGCGCTCGGGCTGCTCGCGATCCCGCTCTGGGCGTTGAGCACGACGCTCGCGACGATCATCGCAGGCGGTTTCGTCATGCAGGTCGCGGTGCAGGGCGCGTGGGGTATCATTCCCGCGCACCTCAACGAAATATCGCCCGGCAGCGCGCGCGGCACGTTCCCCGGATTCGTCTATCAAATTGGAAACTTGATCTCGGCCGGTGCGTTGCAAATTGAAGCCGCGTACGCGACCAAGAGTTTTCCGTTGCCTGGCGGCGGCGTCGACTACGGCGCCGCGATGGCGCGGATCGGCGCCGGCGTATTCGTCGCGGTGATTGTGCTCACGGCCATCGGCTATCTCGTCGTTCCCGAGCGACGAAGCGAAGCGTTCGCCGAAACCCCCGCGTAGCATCATGCTGCTGCTCGGCATCGAGACCTCGTGCGACGACACCGCGACGGCCGTCGTCCGTGACGGCCGCGACGTGCTCGCCAACGTATCCACCAATCAGGACGAGTTTCACGCAAAATACGGAGGCATCGTTCCGGAGATCGCGAGCCGCCAGCATGTCGCCTTGCTCTCGGCGGCGATCGACGATGCGCTCTCGCGAGCGAACGTGTCGCTGCGCGAGATCGACGGCATCGCCGTCACGCGCGGTCCCGGCTTGATCGGCAGCCTGCTCGTCGGCGTCGCGACCGCGAAGGCGCTCGCCTACGCTGTGCGGACGCCGCTCTACGGCATCAATCATCTGCACGGGCACATCTTCTCCGCGTTTCTCGACCGGCCGGAAACGCCGCCGTATCCGTTTCTCGCGCTGCTCGTCTCGGGCGGACATTCGCAACTCGTCAGCGTAGCGTCGGCGACCTCGATGCGCATCCTCGGACGCACGCACGACGACGCCGCGGGCGAGGCGTACGACAAGACCGCGCGCTTGTTGGGCCTCGGATATCCCGGCGGACCCGCGCTCGACGCTCTCGCGCGCACGGGCAATCCGAAAGCCTACGCATTTCCGCGCCATCGCCCGCCTGCCGGAAGCCTCGACCTCTCGTTTTCCGGCTTGAAGACGTCGGTGCGCTACTTTCTCGAATCCGATGAAGGCGGCGCAGCACCGGTTGAAGATGTTGCAGCATCGTTTCAGGCGGCCGTCGTCGATGTGCTGATCGCCCGTGTCAACGCGGCCTTCGATCTCGCACACTACAACGCAGTCGTGCTCTCCGGTGGTGTCGCTGCGAATTCCGGCTTGCAGACAGCGCTGCGCGCATGGTGCGAACGGCGCGGCGTGTGTTCATTCATCCCGCCGCCCAAGTACTGCACCGATAACGCGGCGATGACCGCCGCTGCCGCCTTCTACCAAGGTGCGTCGGCACGCATCGATCCGTTCAGCGCGAGTGCCGACCCGGATCTCTCGTTCGAACGATCATTCAACGACGTGCCGGCCGGCTCTTGACGCCGCCCGCGTTTGCGTGCTAGGCTTCGCGAACGATGTTCGTTGACCGTGCGCCGATGATGTGTTCCATGTGCCGCTGTATGCAGATGCCTACGGCGCGGATCGTCGTGCGAAGCCGAAACTAGCGAACGTTTCACAACCGGAATAGCTTCACACACGAGCCCCCGCCGAGATAGCGGGGGCTCGTGTGTTTCCTCGCTTTCCCATCGCAACAGGAGGCCTGGAAGAATGAATGTGACCGTCGGTATCGGTCTACTCGGTTGCGGCACGGTTGGTGCCGCGGTGGCGCAACGTCTGCTCCATGATCGCGACGCGATCGAACGCGGCAGCGGCGTGCGCTACACCGTGCGCGCCATCGCCGTCGAGCACACCGGCAAACCCCGCCCATGCGACATCGACGCATCGCTGTTCACCGGCGACGCGCGCGCGGTGATCGACGATCCAAGCGTCGATCTGATCGTCGAATGTATCGGCGCGACGGTGGAAACCGCTGAGTTGATCGAACGCGCGCTCGAACGCGGGCGCCACGTCGTCACCGCCAACAAGGACTTGATCGCCAACCAAGGGCCGCGCTTGTTCGCGCTTGCGCGGGTGCGAGGCGTCACGCTTGCGTGCGAAGCGGCCGCGTGCGGCGCGGTTCCCGTCGTGCGTACGATCTGCGACGCGCTCGCCGGTGACGAGATCCATGCCATCGCGGGGGTCCTCAACGGCACGTGCACGTCGATCCTCTCCTCGATGGAACAGGGAAACAGCTACGCGCATGCCCTGGCTGACGCGCAACTCCGCGGATTTGCGGAATCCAATCCGGCAAGCGACGTCGAAGGCGCCGATGCGGCGCACAAGCTCGCGCTGCTCGTGCAACTCGGATTCGGACTCGCCGTCGTGTCGCCGCGCATCCGCCGTTCCGGGATTACGCGCATCACGCAGTCCGATATCGCGCGAGCAACAATACTCGGCTACCGGTTACGTTTGGTCGCGGCCGCGTCGCGGTCGCCCCACGGAGCGTTCGCAGAGGTGGCTCCGGTCTTGGTGGCACGCGATCATCCCTTCGCGCGCACGACCGGCGCGGAGAACGCCGTGCTCGTGCGTGCGCGTGACGCCGGCTGCATACTCCTGGGCGGGCTCGGCGCCGGCGGCGCAGCGAGCGCATCTGCCGTGATCGGCGACGTCATCTCGGCGTTGCGCGCGATCGCGTCGCGCAGTGCTGTCAACGCCGCTCGGGTGCGCTTAGAACCGGCGATCGACGTTTCACCGTTCTTCCACACGTTCACGCGCCATGCGGACTTCCCACGCTACCCGCAGTGGGACGACACTTGCCTCGAAGCTCCGGCCTCGCAAGCATCGCTTGCGTTCGCATGGCCGGGAAAGGACTAGATCATCGTGAGCAGCACCGTCGACCATACTCCCGCGCAACACTTCGATACGATCGCGATTCACGGCGGGCATTCGGGTGACCCGGCCACCAATGCCCGCGCCGTCCCGATCTATCAGACGACGTCGTATCTTTTCAACGATACCGGTCACGCCGCTCGCCTGTTCGCACTCGAAGAGTTCGGAAACATCTACACACGTATCAACAATCCGACGACCGACGTCTTCGAACAGCGCATCGCCGCGCTGGAAGGGGGAGCCGGTGCGCTTGCGGTGGCGAGTGGTCAAGCCGCAGTCGTGTACTCGCTGCTCACGCTCGCGCGCAGCGGCGATCACATCGTCAGTTCGGCGTCGCTGTACGGCGGAACGTACAATGCGTTGCAGCACACGCTGCCGCGTTTAGGCATCACCGCGTCGCTCGTCGACATCGGCGATTTCAATGCGGTCGAAGCGGCGATCCAGCCGAACACCAAGGCGATTTTCGCCGAGACCATCGGGAATCCGAAGATCGACGTGCTCGACGTGCGCGGACTCGCCGACCTGGCTCATCGCCACGGCCTTCCGCTCATCGTCGACAACACGCTCGCGACGCCGTACTTGTTGCGGCCGATCGAATGGGGCGCCGACGTCGTGGTTCACTCGGCCACGAAGTTCATCGGCGGACACGGCACCGCGATCGGCGGTGCGATCGTCGACGGCGGAACCTTCGATTGGGCGGCAAGCCCGCGCTTCGCCGAATTCACCGAGCCCGATCCCTCGTACCACGGCCTGAACTATGCAGCGACCTTCGGAAACATCGCCTACATCATCAAAGCACGTGTTCAGTTGCTGCGCGACGTCGGCGCCGCACTCTCGCCGTTCAATGCCTGGCTTCTGTTGCAAGGGTTGGAGACGCTCGGATTGCGGGTCGAACGGCATTCCTCGAACGCGCAGCGCATCGCCGAATTTCTCGCCGGCCATCCGCGCGTCGAGTCGGTCGCATATCCGGGTCTGCCCGGCGACCCGGCACACGCGCGTGCCCAGCGCTATCTTCCCAAAGGCTCGGGAGCGATTCTCACCTTCCGCGTGCCGGGCGGTGAGGTCGCGGCCAGAAGCATCGTCGATCGTCTGAAGCTCTTCTCTCTGCTTGCAAACGTCGGCGATGCCAAGTCGCTGGTGATTCATCCCGCAACGACGACGCACCAACAACTCACCGACGAGGAACGGTTGCGCAGCGGCATCGACGCATCGACGATCCGTCTGTCCGTCGGCATCGAGGACGTGCAGGACTTGCTCGCGGATCTCGCACAAGCCCTGGAGGCATGATCGAACGCATCATCGAGATCGGTCCACTTTCGCTTGAGTGCGGCGCGCATCTCGAGCACGTCAGCCAGTGCGTGACGATCTACGGCGACCTCGACGCACGCCGCGACGACGTCGTGTTCGTCGCGCACGGGCTGACCGGATCGTCGCGCCCGGGTGAATGGTGGAGCGGCATCGTCGGCCCCGCCAAAGCCATCGACACGTCGGCGCGGTGCGTCATCGGCATCAACGTGCTCGGCAGTTGTTACGGTTCGACCGGTCCGACCTCGCTCGGACCGGACGGCCTCCCCTACGGGCAGCGATTTCCGCGCATCAGCGTGCGCGACATCGCTGCGGCGCTCGCCGCCGCCTTGCGCGCGATCGGCGTCGAGCGCGTTCATCTCGCCATCGGCGGCTCGCTCGGGGGTATGCAGGTGCTGCAGTTGGCGCTCGACCATCCGGGGCTCGTCGAACATGCGGTGATGGTCGGTGCGCACGATCATCATTCAGCGTTTGGAATTGCACTCAACGCGCTCCAGCGCGATGCGCTCGCGCTCGATCCGAAAGATGGCTTGCGGTTAGCGCGCAAGATCGCCATGCTCAGTTACAAGAGCGACGGTCTCTTTCGCGTTCGGCACGATCGCAAGGCCGATCGCGGCGGCCGGCCGATCTTCGACGTTGAGGGCTATCTCGATCACCAAGCCGACCTGTTCGAGCAGCGCATGGATGCGGCCACCTACGCGACGCTCACGCACGCGATGGATTCCTTCGATGTTCGCGATCACGCCGCCCAACCGGATTCGACCCGGTTCACGTTCGTCGGCATCACCTCGGATTGGCTATTCTTGCCACAAGACGTTGAAGCCGCGGCGCTGCGTTTCCAGCGCCGCGGCTTCAATGCCGCATACCGAGCGTTCGCGAGCGATCACGGCCACGACGCGTTCTTGGCCGAGTCGAACGCACTCGCAGCCGCGATCGCCGACGCGATCGCTACAGCGGAACCGACGCTGCCGGTATGACGTAGCGGGCGTCGAGCGACCGCGAGACGTCCGTGTCGAGCTGTTCGAGATGCGCACGTGTCTGAAGATCGAGTCCGCCATGCGCGAGCACGCGGGCCATCGACTGCCGCAACGTCACCAGTTCGTGCCGTGCCAACGCCTGCGCATCCGGCGGCGCAGGCAGCGTTTGATTGGCGATCTTCGAGAGCAAGGCAGCGTAAATGCGCTGCAGATTCCGGCTCTCCAGCGGGATCGAGCGGCCCGGAACCATGTCGCCGAAGACCGCATACTGCATCCACGTATACAGGTCGCTCAAATCCATGGTCGTGCCCGGCTGATATTTCAAGTCGATGTCGTCGAGCCGCTGGAGGGTGATCGGGTTGAAGAACCGGTAGATCACGTTGAGTTGATAAATCAGCGCGATGTTCTCCGGTGCTTCATCGTGACGCAGCGAGAGATTGCTCAACCAGTCGTCATAGCGATACTGGGTCACCAGCTCGCGCAACAGCTGCGGTGAGAGGTTCCACGCCGTGGGTGAGAAGATGTCTTGCTCGAGGATCGAGAACGCGCGCTTCTGCGTCGCCAGCGGTATCGGCGAGAGCGGCAGCGCCGCATTCTTGTCACCGCGCAGCGACCGTGAGACATACTCACCGCCGATGTAGCGTGAGATGTCGACGCCGCACCGTCCGTAGAGCCCGACGATGTACCCGGTGGCCGTTCGCAGGTCGTCGTACGGCCGTTCCGAGCGCGGAAAACGTCGATCGACGGTCTTGAGCAAGTCATGCGCCATCGACATTTGCGTCTGACACCAGCCGATGTTGTCGTTAGTCAGGACGAACTGCTGATTGCGCGGATCGATCGCGGCACCGTTCCCCCACGCGATGTCTTCGTCGGAGAGGTACATGTGCTGGGGGTTACTCCAGTCCGACGCCCATGCGTTCAATGTCGCCACTTCGTCGTCGGGCGTCTTGGCGCCGGCGATCGGTGCGTAGCCCCAATGGATCGCGTAGTAGTCGTAGGGGCCCAGCACCGTTTGAAAATAGTCGCCGTGCGGCGTACCCTTCGGCCAGATATTCGTCGGCGAATACGCCATGACACTCGAAGCGACACCGTACTTCGACGTGAAGGCCTTGCTTTGCAACTCCTTGGCCGTGTATGCCTGGGCTGCGATGAAGTTGTGGCGCAAGCCGAAATCGTGCCCGGATTCGTGGAGCACCACCGATTGGAGATAGTCGTCGGCGAACTGCTCGGGAATCGGATACGGCGGATTCATGAGCGAGAGCGCGACGCGTGCGTAACCGAAATTCAGCGCGGAGTTTTCGAGAAAATCGCGGCCGCCCAGCATCGCGCGCGCGCGCTGCGAGCGCGCCGTGAGCGCCGTCTGCGCGGTCGGGCTGACCAACGGCGGGTACTCCCATTTGACGCCGCGCATCAGATCGGAATCGATCACGACGCTGCTCTTGATCATCTCGCCCGTGTACGGGTTGTAGAGGAACTCCGCCTCGGCGAATCCGCCTTGGAGTTCGGTGAGCCAGCGAATGACGTTATAGCGAATGTCGTCGGGATCGAAGCTCGGATCGTCGGGTTGATCCTTGACCTCGACCGCGCCGGAGATGCCGATCTTCTCGAAGGCGCTGTTCCAGGTGAGCAGCGCGTCGCGAATCGCCTTACGATACTGCATCGGAATCGTGTTGCTGAGATAATAGACGACCGGATGTTTCGCCGGGGAGATCGGTTTGGACGGATCGGAAGCTTGCACGTTCCAGCGAATGATGTACTCGCGCGTCTTGTTGTACATGTTGTCGCTGCTGAAGTCTTCATGCGCATTGGAAAAATAGCCGACGCGATCGTCGAGCAGACGCGGCATGTAGCCGTCGTCGTGCGGGAGTTCCGCCAGGTTGTATTTTACGCGCAGTTGCACCGAGCGGCCATCGGGTGATGCCAAGAACGCGGGGTCCTCGGCTTTGGCCGTCGCGAACGTCTGATCGACGGCGAGGATGACGTTTTCCGGAAAGGCCTTGGTTTGACCGAAGTACGTCTTCGTCGGATCGAGGTGATAGCCGCCGCCGGGATTGAACAAGCCGCCGTTGAGGTCGGTGAGGGTCTCGCTGAAATTCGTCACGTCGCCGAGGAAGGCCGATGCGTCGATGACGACCGTTCCGGCCTCCTTGTTCTCGGTGATGATCCGCGCGACGCCTGCGACGGTCGGCGCGGTTGCCTCACTGACGGCTTTCGCGATCGGCGTATCCGGATTGGCGAGAAACCGCGTGCTGGGAAAGACGATGGTAACGCGATCGTCGCTGCGCTCGAAGCGCATGATCTGTGCCGTCTGAAAATCCGTTGAGCCCGCGAACACGCCGTCACCGATACCGTTCTCCGGAACGGCGTCTTCGATGAAATCTGTGTTGAGCTGATCGGCGCGCAACTCGAGCGCGACCTGACCGCCTTCTGAACGCCACACGGTGAAAAGCCCCGGCTGCGGTTTCCACGTATGGCTGAAGACCGCGTACGGTATCTCGCCGTTGGGCGGAGGCGTCGGCGGGCGCGACGGCTGCGGCGACGGTGACGCGGGCGCTGCCGCGTGAGCGGCGGCTGTGGCCGCCAATACGAAGACGAGAGTGGACAGAACGGCTTTGAACTTCAACGCACAGCTCCTCGGTATCCAAACGTCAGTGGCCCCGCTCTACGGCGGCTCATGCAAACGAATATGCCAGGTCCGCCCGCGTTTGCCTTCAGGGTCGCCGAAAAACCGCCGCTTTTCCTACTCGGCGAAGACGGCGTGCTCGAAGATGAAACGCCGGATCGCCGCTGCGACGACCTCGTGCTCGATCGGATGCAGGCGCGCGAGCACCGCCTCGACGCTCTCGCTCGGCGCAATGCGCAGCGGCCGGCGCGCGAGGACGGCGCCGCGATCGGCCTCGAGCGTCAGGCCGTGCGCGGTCGCGCCGGTCCATGCAACTCCGGCGGCAACGGCGTCTCGCACCGCCTGCGCGCCGCGAAAGGCCGGGATCACCGTTCCGTCGGGCATCCCGACCACCTCGCGCGCTTGATCGTGCGGCAAGAAGGCCGGATGAATGTTGATCGCGTCGGGAAATCGCGCGATGAACGCAGCATCCAGAACGTGCATCCAGCCGAGCAGCAGCACGAGTTCGGGGTCGTAGCCGCTCACGGCGTTCAGCAATTCAGCGTCATACTGCGCACGAGAGCGCTGCGCGCGGTCCCACACACAGAGCACTGGCGGCACGTTCGCCGCGCGCGCGCGCTCCAGCGCGAAGGCAGAAGCGCGGTTGGTCACAAGGCCGACGATATCGAGCGGGAGTTCCTGGACGGCAACGCGATCGAGCACCGCTTGAAAATTCGATCCGTTTCCCGACGCCATCACGACCGTTCGTACGCGTCGTGCGAACCAGTGGTCGCGCGCGAAGGTCTCGACGACACGCGCACCGGCAAGCCGCCGGTAATACGCGATCAGTCCATCGCCGCCAACGGCGGGAATGAGCGCTCGTGTGAAACCGGCTTCGCGCAGCGACGCGAATGCGAGTGTCGCGAGATTGCGGCCGAGATTGCCGCCGCGTTCGCTTTCGGCCACACCAAACGGACCGAAGATGCCGACGCCCGGTTCTCGCGCGACACCGCGCAGCCAGGCGAAGCGCATATCGCGCGCGCCATACGTGCAGAAGCCGGCGATCTCGCCGTCGCGATGCGCGACAACGGAGGAACCCGCGTAGGCTTCAGAACTCCATGTCCCGCCGAAACGCTGGTCGATCCATGCAAGCAGCGTGTCATCCGAGCCGTCAGCGACGTGCAGCGCGTAACCGGCGGCATCGAGCGCGGCGCGAGCGCTCGCGGCCGCATCCGCGCCGCAGCGCTCGTCGCCCAGATCGACGAGTAGATTGACGAGATCACGCACGCGCCGGATGCACGACCACGCGCGGTTCGTTGTCCGCTCGCGCCTCGATCCAGCCGACGACGCGCGCACCCGCGACCGCATCCACCGCTTGCTGCGCCTGCGCGAACGGCACCACCAGCGTATACCCGATCCCCATGTTCAGCGTGCGATATCGCTCCTCGTACGAGAGGTTGCCGCGGCGCACGAGTTCTTGCATGATCGGCGGCACGCTCCAGCGTGACTGCTCGAAGATCGCTTTGACCGCCGGCGGCAGCGTGCGCGGGACGTTTTCGAGCAACCCGCCGCCGGTGATGTGCGCCATCGTCTTCACGCGCGCCGCTTGCTGCATCGCGCGCACGGCATGGTAATACGAGGGATGTTCGGCGAGCAGCGCATCGGCATACGTCGCTGCCTCGAAGGGTTGCAGCCACTCTTCGCGCGCGATCAGCGTGCGCGCCAGCGAGTAGCCGTTGGTGTGCAATCCGACCGCCGGCAAACCGACGATCGCATCACCGGGTTCAACGCTGGCCGGATCGGGAACGTCGCTGGTGTTGACGACGCCGACGATCGTTCCGGCGAGATCGAAGTGCTCGGGCGCGTACACACCCGGCATCTCCGCGGTCTCGCCGCCGAGCAACGCGCAGTTGTGCGCGCGGCACGCTTCATAACATCCGGCCACGATCGCGCCGGCGACGTCGGGATCGAGTTTTCCGACGGCAAGATAATCAAGAAAGAACAACGGCGTGGCGTTGACGACCAGAATGTCATTGACGCAATGGTTGACGAGGTCGCGCCCGACGCCGTCGTACCGCTTCAATTCAGCGGCGATGACGATCTTCGTGCCGACGCCGTCGGTCGATGCGGCGAGCGCCCGCCGCGCGTCGCCCGGCATGCGCATCAGACCGCCGAATCCGCCGATGGCGTCGAGTTGATCGGGGTGCCGCCATCCCGAGAGCACGTGCTTGTAGCGCTCGACCGCGGCATTGCCGGCCGCGATGTCCACGCCTGCGCGTGCGTATGCGTCGCCCGTGCCGCTCATCGAGCCGCCTGCAACTGAACAAGGCTGTCCCGGCGACGCTTGCGAATATTGACTTTTTCTGACGCCATCGCGTCGTAGTTCATCGTAGCGAAAGGTTTGCCATGCAAGTTCGTGTCGCCCACGACGCACCGCTTGATGCACGCACAGGAGCCCTCGTCGTTCCCGTCTTTGCCGATGCGCAACTCGATGGTGCGACAAAAGCCGCCGACGAGGCGCTGGGCGGCGCAATCGCCGACATCGTGCAGTCCGGCGAGATCGCGGGCAAGCCGTACGAGATGGCGCTGGTTCACGCCAAAGACAAGCCCTTCCGCCGCGTGCTGGTCGTCGGACTTGGCGAGCGCGAGAAATTCGAATCCTTCATGCTGGCGCGCTATGCCGGTGCGGCGGTGCGCTACCTGGGTCGCCGCAACGTGACCGACGTCACTATCGCGGCGCCGCGCGAGATGTCGGCGAACACGACCGCCGGAGCGTCGTTTCTCGCCGAAGGCGCGATCGCCGCATCGCTCGACACGACCTTGTATCAGGAGAAGCCCGAGAAGCGCACCGCCGTCGAACGCGTGACGATTCTCTCATCCGGCCTCGATGACGGCGCGGTCGTCCGCGGCGCCGAGCGCGGCATCGTCGTCGGCGAATCGGTGAATTTCGCGCGCCGTCTCGCGCTGACGCCGGCGAACGATATGACGCCGGCGCACCTGGCGAACGAAGCCGCGAACGCCGCCCGAGACGCCGGTTTGTCGATCGACGTGCTCGACGAAGAGCGCGCCCGCGCCGAAGGGATGGGATCGTTTCTCTCAGTCGCGCAAGGCAGCGCGCAACCGCCGAAATTCATCGTGTTGACCTACACGGGCGACCCGTCGAGCAAAGAACTGCTCGCGCTCGTCGGCAAGGGCATCACGTTCGACACCGGCGGCATCTCGCTCAAACCGCCCGAGCGCATGGAAGAGATGAAATACGATATGTCGGGCGCGGCCGGCGTCATCGCGGCGATGCGTGCCATCGGCACGCTCAAACCAAAGATCAACGTGGTCGGCATCGCCCCGGCGACCGAGAACATGCCGGGCGGGAAAGCGACCAAGCCGGGCGACATCGTCAAAGCAATGAACGGCACGACGATCGAGGTGATCAACACCGACGCCGAAGGCCGTCTGATCCTCGCCGACGCGCTCTGCTATGCGCGCAAGCTCGGTGCAACGAAGATCGTCGATACCGCCACGCTGACGGGCGCGTGCGTCATCGCACTCGGCCACGCCGCTGCCGCCGCCGTTTCAAACGACGACGACTTCGTCCAACGTTTCCTCGGTGCCGCCAAACCGAGCGGTGAACGTTACTGGCAGATGCCGCTCTACGACGACTACGCCTCGCAGATGAAGAGCGACATCGCCGACCTCAAGAACACCGGCGGACGGCCGGCCGGCGCGCTCACCGCCGCCGCGTTCCTTAAAAGCTTCGTCGCCGACACGCCGTGGATTCATCTCGACATCGCCGGCACCGCCTACGTGGACAACGAGTCCGCGTGGATCGCGAAGGGGCCGACCGGAACACCGGTGCGCGCGCTCATCGCCTTTGTCGAATCGCTCGCCGGATCGCCGGTCATCCACACCAACGGTGCAGCGAGGGCCGCTCGGGCCTAAGCGTCCTTGCATCGCTCCTCGCGTCTCCCCGTGGGCTTCCCGGGGGGCGCGTGACGCGGCGCCGAAGTGCGCAGCGTCGTGGTTATTTCGAACGAACGCCCGGCCGACGGCGCCGAGGCCCGCCCCTACGAACCGATCAAGGCCGCGACGGTGCGGCGCATCACCGCGAGCGCGATCGCGCGGCGCAAGGGCAAACAGCGCTTCCCGGTCTGCACGGCCTACGACGCGCCCTTCGGACGCTTCGTCGAAGAGGCCGGCATCGACGTGATCCTGGTGGGCGACAGCGTCGGCAACGTCGTCCTCGGCTACGACGAGACAACGCCGGTCACCGTCGACGAGATGATCCATCACGCCAAAGCGGTCTCGCGCGGTACCTCGCGCGCGCACGTGATCGTGGATATGCCGTTCGGTTCGTATCACGTCAGCGACGAAGATGCCCTGCGCAACGCCATCCGCATGGTTAAAGAAGCCGGCGCGTGCAGCGTGAAGCTCGAGGGCGGCGTCCATGAGGCCGAGCGCATCAGCGCCTTGACAGCGGCCGGCATTCCGGTCGTCGGGCACATCGGCGTGACGCCGCAGACCGCAGGACTCGGCCCCGGCTACAAGATGCGCACCAATCGCGAACGCTTGCTCGCCGACGCACGAGCCGTTGAAGCGGCCGGCGCGTTCGCCATCGTGTTGGAGGTCGTCGATCCGCAGATCGCAGGCGAGATCACGCAGATGCTGCACATCCCGACCATCGGGATCGGTGCCGGAGCCGCATGCGACGCGCAGGTGCTCGTCATCCACGACCTGCTCGGCATGTACCCGCATTCACCATCGTTCGCCAAGCGATATGCCGACATCGGGTCGGTCGCGGTAACAGCGCTGCGCGCGTTCGGCGACGACGTGCGCAACGGCGGATTTCCGTCATAACCTTGGCACCCCCGGACTTCGACGAAGCGTTTCGCGAGCGATTGCACGAGTTGTTCGTGTGGCGCCGCGACGTGCATCACTTCCGCTCGGAGACGGTGCCGGACGAGGTCATCGAGCGTTTAGTGCGGATCGCGTCGCTTGCGCCATCGGTCGGCTTCTCGCAACCCTGGCGCTTCGTGCGTGTCGACGATCCGGCGCGGCGGAAAAGCGTGATCGATTCATTCGAGCGCGCGAACGCCGACGCGCTCAGCGCCTATGACGGCACCGACGCGCAGAAGTACGCGGGCCTGAAGCTCGCCGGTCTGCGCGAAGCCCCGGTCCATCTTGCTGTCTACTGCGACCAAGAGACACCGTCGGGGAAGGGTCTTGGCCGGCGAACCATGCCGGAGACACTCGCCTACTCCGCCGCCAACGCCGTGCTCGCGTTCTGGCTTGCCGCGCGCGCCGAGAACATCGGCGTCGGGTTGGTCTCGATCCTCGAACCCGCGCTCGTGACGCAGGCGCTCGACGTACCGCCCGCATGGCAACTGATCACCTACCTCTGCGTCGGTTATCCGCAAGAGGTCAACGACCAGCCTGACCTCCTTCGAGCAGGCTGGGAATCGCGCGACCCCCGCGCCACCACCATCATCCGCCGCTAAGCGGACGTTTCAGCCGGCGGTTGCGCGGGTTTCGAAATTGGCGGGTGCGGTGGGGTAGACGCCGGTCAGACAGCCCAGGCACATCTCCTTGCGATCGCGGCCGGTGGCGGCGATCAAGCCGTCAAGACTGAGATAACCGAGCGAATCAGCGCCGATGATCGAGCGAATCTCTTCGATCGAATGATTCGCGGCGATCAATTCGGCGTGCGTCGCCATGGCGACGCCGAGCGGACACGGATGCTTGATCGGCGGCGAGGTGATGCGCATGTGGACTTCAGTGGCGCCGGCTTCACGAAGCAGTTGCACGATGCGCGGCGTCGTTGTGCCGCGCACGATCGAGTCGTCGACGACGATGACGCGCTGTCCGCGCAGATTCTCGATCACCGGATTGAATTTCAAATGGACGCCGCGGTCACGCATCGCTTGATCCGGGCTGATGAAGGTGCGCCCGATGTACCGATTCTTGATCAAGCCCTCGACGAACGGCAACCCGCTGTGCGCCGCATAGCCGATGCCGCCGGGAATCGCCGAATCCGGAACCGCCATCACGACGTCCGCGTCGACGGGATGCTCGTGCGCGAGACGCCGCCCCATCGCGTAGCGCGCCATGTAAATCGAGCGTTCGTTGAGCATTGAATCGGGCCGCGCGAAGTAGACGTACTCAAACATGCACAGCGCCGGATGCGCGTCTGCGACCGGAACGACGACCGACTCGATGCCGTCGCTCGTGATGCGCAAGACTTCACCGGGTTCGATCTCCCGCACGTATTTGGCACCGATCGGCGAGAGCGCGCACGACTCCGAGGCGACCGCCCAACCGCCGCCTTCGAGCGCACCCAAACAGAGCGGCCGCACACCCCACGGATCGCGAAACGCGAACAATGCGTCGCGTGTATTCAAGACGATCGAGTACGCGCCGCGCGCGACCTTCATCGCGCGTACGATGCGCTCCAACATCGGCCCGGTGCCTTGCGCGATATATTTCGCCAGAACGTCGGTGTCCGAGGTGGCGTCCAGGCGTGTGCCTGGTTTCAGGAGTCCTTCGAGTTCCTCGGTGTTGGTGAGATTACCGTTGTGCGCGAGCGCGAACGGGCCGGCGTCGCTCGATTCGAGCAACGGCTGCGCATTGACGACGACTGATGACCCGGAGGTCGAATAGCGCGCGTGTCCGATCGCAACATGGCCGTGCAGCGATTCGAGAATCTCTTCATCGAAGATGCCGCTGAGCAGCCCCATCTCTTTGTGAACGGAAACATGACTGCCGTCGGCGGCGGCGATGCCGCCCGACTCTTGCCCGCGATGCTGCAGCGCGTAGAGCGCAAAATACGTCAGACGAGCCGCGTCGCGCTCCGGCGAGAAGATTCCGGCGATTCCGCACATCGTAGGTTGATTCTACCAGGCGCACGGGGCAGAGGCCACCACGTTTAGTCTCTGCGCCGCTGGTTGCCCAAGATCTGCAAGATCGCGAGGAAGATGTTGATCGCGTCGAGGTAGATCTGCGTTGCCATCTGCACCGGCGTCAGCCCGTCGCCGCCCGCCCGGATGCGCGCAAAATCGATGAGGGTAAGCACCGAGAAGATCGCGAGTGTCGCCCACGAGTAGATCGTCGGCGAGATGAAGTGCAGCCAGATCGAGAGGACGCCGGCGACGATGAGCCCGAGCAGCGCCAGCATCATGATGCCCTGGAAGCGCCGCAGGTCGAGGCCGGTGGCATAGACCACCGCGCCGAGAACGAACATGCCCATGGCGGTGGTCGCCGCCGCGTTCACCACGATCGACGGACCAAAGCCTTGCACGTAGCGGCCGATGATCGGTGAGATGCCGATGCCTTCCAAGAACGCGAAGGCATAGAACAACGACAGCGACAGCGGCTCGTTGGCGCGCGTCGCGTTGATCGCGATCAGCAATCCGAAGCCGCCGAGCAGCGCGATCAACGCAATCGGCGAGCCGATGGGGATCGTGGCCTCAAACAGATAGGCGGAGAGCGCTGTGAGCGCCATGCCGAGCGCCGTGATGCCGAGCACTTGCCCGAGCAGCGTTTGAACGGGAACCGCCGGAACGAGCGGCCGCGGTGCGGAAAAACGATAAGCCATAGCGTTCTCTAGTAACCTCCCTGCGCGAGCGAGGTTACACGCCGGATGGCACGCCCCTTGAAATCGAACACACGTTCGCTTATACTCACCGGTATGGCGACCACGGCGGCGATATCGCTGCTCGATCCCGACGCTCTCGGCGCGACGCGGCGCCTCCCACCCGCCGGACGGCTGCGCCGCGTCGGCCGCATCGACGTGATCGAGGTCGAAGCCAAAAGCATCCTCAATCGCGTCGCCGGCATGCCGTTCGCCTGGTCGGTAAATCCGTATCGCGGGTGTATTCATGGCTGCGTCTTTTGCTATGCGCGCCGCTCCCATGGCTATCTTGAAGACGACGGTGTCGGGCGCTGGAGCAGCCGCTTGTATGCCAAAGTCAACGCGGCCGCCGTGTTGCGCGCGGAGCTTGCCAAGCGCACGTGGCGGCGCGAAACGGTCAGCATCGGAACCGTCACCGATCCCTATCAGCCCATCGAATCGCGTTACCGCCTCACGCGCGCAATCCTCGAGACGCTGCGCGACGCGGAAACGCCGGTGAGGATCGTCACGCGCTCGCCGCTGATCGTGCGCGACCTGGACATCCTGCGCGATCTCGCGCAGCGCGCCGGCGCGCACGTTTCGGTGAGCATCGCGACGATGGACGCGGCGCTTGCTCGTGAGATCGAGCCGACGGTGGCGCCTCCGCTGCGGCGTCTGCAAGCGGTGCGAGCTCTAGCCGGCGCGGGTATCGATGTCAGCGTCGCGCTCGCCCCGATCCTTCCCCAGATCACCGATGCGCCCGAGCAGATCGAATCCGTCATCGCGGCCGCGCACGAGGCCGGCGCTCGGCACGTCTGGCATGGCGCGCTGCATCTGCACGACGTGACGCGCGATGCCTTTTTCCAATTCTTACGAAAGACGCGCCCGCACCTGATCGCGCGCTATGCTCAGCTCTACCGGGGAAAGTACGCCCCTCGAGCGGTGCGCGACGAAATCGATGCGCGCGTGACCCGGGCACGCGCCGCCCTGCCGAAGCAGCGCGTTGCGCAGATCGCCCCGCGCGGCGACGCGCAACTCAGTCTTCTTCTGTAGGTTGAACCAGCAAGAATCCGTTGCCGTCGATATCGTCGAAGGTCGCGAAGTCGCCCCACGGCGCATGCTCGATGTCGCCGATGGCGACGCCGCGTTCGCGCAGCACGGTATGCGCACGAGGCAGATCGCCCGTGTTCAAGACGACGCCGCGCAACGATCCCGGCTTCATGTGCTCGAACCAGGTCACCAGCGCGAACGAGGTCGTCGCGCCTGCGTTCGGCGCGATTTGCAGCCAGCGCGCATCGGGTCCCATCGGCTCGTCACGCAGGACCACCCAGTCGAGCTTCTCAACGAAGAACCGCTTCGCACGCTCTTGATCGGAGACCGGAAGCGAAACGATGGAAATGCTTTCTATCATGACAGCCCCCTCGCTATGTCGGTGCGGTAGGTGAGCGACGTCGCCCCGAAGCGACGGGCAAGGGTGGAAACGGCCTCGTAGACACGAGCGCGCGCGGCGGCGACGTCCTCGCCGAGCGCCGTGACCGTCAACACGCGCCCGCCGCTCGCGTTGACGACCGCACCCTCTCTCTGCGTTGTACCCCAAAACGCCGCAATTCCATCGCCGAGCGAGAGATCCACCGGCAATCCGCGCAGGGGCGTGCTGGTCCGCGGATACTCCGCGGTCGCGAGAACGACGCCCACGCAGGCCTGGGGCGAGAACGAAGCGGCGCTCACGTCGAGCGCACCGTCGGCGCAACTCTTGAGCAGGGCGGCAAAATCGCCGGTGACGCGCGGCATCAGCACTTGCGTTTCGGGATCGCCGAAACGCGCATTGAACTCGATCACGTATGGTCCGGCCTCGGTCCACATCAATCCGCAGTACAACACGCCGACATACGTCTCGCCCTCGGCGAGCAACCCGCGCAACACGGGAGCGAGAATCGTTTCCCGCACGCGATCGTACAAATTGTCAGGAAAGCCGACGGGCGGTGAGTACGCCCCCATGCCGCCGGTGTTCGGACCGGTGTCGCCGTCGCCGGCGCGCTTGTAATCGCACGCGGCGGCAATGGGAATCATCGCGCGTCCGTCGCAGAGCGCAAAGACGCTCACTTCACGTCCGTGCAGCCGCTCCTCGAGCAAAACGTCCGTACCGCCTCCGGGGATCGCTTTCTGTTCGAACCACTCGCGCAGCACGGCGCGAGCCGCATCGACGTCGTCACAGACGACCACGCCCTTGCCGGCCGCCAGACCGTCGGCTTTGATCACCACGCCCGGCGACGTCCACTCGTCGAGCACTTTCTCGCCGGCTTCGAGCGAATGGATGATCTGAAACGGCGCGGTCGGCACGCCGTGGCGCGCCATGAAGCGTTTGGCGAAAATCTTGCTCGACTCCAATCGCCCGCCCGAGCGGTTCGGACCGAACACCGCGATGCCCGCATCGCGCAGCCGGTCACCGACGCCGGCCGCGATCGCCGTCTCCGGACCGAGCACGACGAGATCGATGGCATGGGCAATACACTGCTGAAGAATCGCCTTGCCGTCGATCTGCGGAATATTCCAATTGACGCCGCGCGAGGCCGTTCCCGCGTTGCCGGGCGCTGCGAAGACCGCTTCGCACGAGGGCGATTGCGCGAGTTTCCACGACAGCGCGTCTTCACGCGCGCCGTTACCGACGATCAAGATTCTCATGGCGCGGCTACGTTACTCCCACTCGACGGTGGCGGGCGGTTTCGACGTGATGTCATACGCGACGCGATTGACGCCCTGAATCTCGTTGACGATGCGTGTACTGATCCGTTCGAGCAATTCGTGCGGCAAGCGCGCCCAGTCGGCGGTCATGCCGTCTTCGCTTGTGATCGCGCGAACCGCAACCAGATTGGCGTAGGTCCGACCATCGCCCATCACGCCGACACTCTTCACCGGGGTGAGGACCGCGAAGTACTGCCACGGTTTGGGATCGAGTATGGCGGCGTCGATCTCTGCGCGCACGATCGCGTCAGCGTCGCGCACCAGCGCCAGGCGCTCTTCGGTGATGTCACCGATGATTCGCACGGCCAGACCCGGCCCCGGGAACGGTTGGCGCTCGACGATCGCTTCGGGAAGTCCGAGCACGCGGCCGACTTCGCGCACTTCGTCCTTGAACAGCGCACGCAGCGGCTCGATCAGCGCCAGCTTCATCTTCTCCGGCAATCCGCCGACGTTGTGATGCGACTTGATCTTGTGCCCGGCTTTGGAATCCGGCGTCTTCGATTCGATGACGTCGGGATAGAGCGTGCCCTGCACCAGGAATTGCACGTTCGGAATCTTCGCCGCCTCTTCGTCGAAGACGGCGATAAATTCGTGCCCGATGATGATGCGTTTGCGCTCGGGGTCTTCGATGCCCGCGAGTTTGTCGAGAAACCGTTTGCGCGCGTCGACCGCGATCACATTGAGGTGCAGGACGTCGCGAAACGCCTTCACCACCTGCTCCGCCTCGTTCTTACGCAACAGGCCGTGATCGACGAAGATGCACGTCAATTGCCGGCCGATCGCCCGCGACACGAGCGTCGCCGCGACGGCTGAATCGACGCCGCCGGAGAGCGCGCAGATCACATTTGCCTCGCCGACCTTTTCGCGAATCTCGGCGATGCTGCGTTCGACGAACGATTCCATCTTCCAGTCGGAGACGATGCCCGCGATGCCGTGCAAGAAGTTGTCGAGCACCGCGCGTCCGATCTGGGTATGCGCGACCTCGGGATGAAACTGCGTTCCGTAGATTTTGCGGCCGGCATCGCCCATCGCGGCCACACGACAGCGCTCGGTCGACGCAAGCGTGACGAAGCCTTCCGGCAACTTCACGACCGAATCGCCGTGCGACATCCAGACGCGCGATTCGAGCGGAGCGCCAGCGAAGAGCGGATCGCCGGCGCCGTCGACGTGCAGCATCGCAGGCCCGTACTCCGCCTTGGCCAGCGGCACGAGTTCTGCGTGCAATTTGCGCGCAATCAATTGCATCCCGTAGCAGATACCGAATATCGGTACGCCGCTGTTCAAGATCGCCTCGTCACAATCGGGCGCGCCCTCCACGAGCGTGCTTTCGGGGCCGCCGCTCAGGATGAAGGCGACGGGTTGGCGCGCTTTGAGCGACTCCCACGTCGCGTCATACGGAACGATCTCGCAGTAGATGCCGATTTCGCGCACGCGGCGCGCGATCAGTTGGCTATACTGCGCCCCGAAGTCAAGGACGAAGACGGTGGCCGGCATGGAATCGACTATTTCGCAGCCGCGAGCGCTGCTTCGATCACCTTGTCGTAGTTCGGCTCGTTCGTGATCTCCGGCACGATGTCGACGAAGCGAATTGTCTTGTCTTTTCCGATGATGAAGATCGACCGTGCCAGCAGCGCCAGCTCTTTGACGAGAACGCCGTAGGCCAGGCCGAAACTGTGATCGCGGTAATCGGAGAGCATCGTCAGGGTGATGTCGCCTTCGTCGCCGCGCCAGCGCGATTGCGCGAACGGAAGGTCAACGCTGACGACGTAGGCCTGCACGCTCTCCGGCAGTTCGGCGACCCGCTCGTTGAAGGTGCGCGATTCGAGCGCACAGACGCTGGTGTCGAGCGACGGAACCGCGATGAGCAGCGCCGCACGCTTGCCGCCGTCGGTCACCGTGTCGAGCGTGACGGGCGAGAGATCGCTTCCCCTCAAGGAAAAATCAGGCGCTTGCGCGCCGGCCTGCAACGCATTGCCGAGCAGGGTCATGGGATTGCCTTTGAACGTCACCGCTCCGGCGCGTTCGATTGTGGTCTGCATGTCGATGGGAACCTCCGTTGCGCTCGTTTCGCAGCGATACTAGGTAAGCACCTCTGCAAGACGCCGCGCATCGCGTGCCGACACGACTTCCATCGCAATGCGCTCCCCGACCGAGACGTCGCGTCCCCAGCGATACGCCGAGTAGGGGGTGTAGCGGGTTCCCGGCGACCCCGGGATACGCAGCGACACATCATAGCAGACGAACTCTTTGGGCGGGCCGGCGATGATGGCGCATTGCAGCGCGAATGGTCCGATGACGCCGGGCGGGTTCGCTTCACGCGCGGCCGCGACAAAAC
Source organism: Vulcanimicrobiota bacterium (assembly GCA_027307235.1). Classification (GTDB taxonomy): domain Bacteria; phylum Vulcanimicrobiota; class Vulcanimicrobiia; order Vulcanimicrobiales; family Vulcanimicrobiaceae; genus DAHUXH01. The sequence continues at coordinate 62,742 of DAHUXH010000002.1, forward strand.
GTTCGCCCATCTCGAAGGCCTTCTCGAGCGTGGATTCGGTCAGCGTGGCCGCGATGTGTCCGGCTTCTTCCATGCGCATCGGCACGTTGCGCAGCGCGGCGAGCGACGACGGCGGCACGTTGCGAAAGCCTTCGAGATTCGTCTGGCGCCTGGTGTCGGTGCCCATCAACTCCAGCTCGCCCAGCATCGGTGAGAAAAAGAAGTTGAGGTTGATCGTCGGGCCGAGCAAGTACTCCTCGATCACCGCATCCTGCAAGCCTACCTGCGTCACCATTCCGGCATCGAGCAGTTGCTGCGCGGCCTCGTCGTACTCCGCCGGCGACGAGCAGAGAAAGAACGCGCGTTCAAACGTCACCTTCGCATGCGGCGCCTTCACCATGACGAGCCGATCGATCGCGCTGCGAGAAGCGAACTGCCGTGGATGGCGGATGCCGGCCTTCGCCAGCAATGCATATTGATTGTCGGCCTCGTCGCGCTCCTCGGCGCGCAAGAGAGCGCGATTGCCGAAGAATGGAACGCGCATGCCGCGTTCGATCTCATCGTACGTGTAGCGTTGGCGCAGGTAAACTTCGAACGAACGGTTCGGCACGAAGATAGCGTTGGCGGCGAGCAAACGCTCCTGCACGTCATCGCGAAGTATGTCGGCGAAGGTGTCGATTTCGACGGTCGCATCGACGCAACCGCGCGCGGGATCGCCACGGCGGATGAAGTGCCGCGCGTAGGTTTGCTCGCGTCCTTTGGCGGTCACGACGAGATTGCGCAAGCCGGCGGCGCGCGCGCCGAACGCCACGTCGAGCGCGGAATGACTGCCGACCGAGCAGATGGTTAACCGGTCGAGATCGTAGCGAGCGAGGGCGGCGTCGACGATAGCGTTCATGCGTGAATCCGAATCGGAAGGTCCTCTTCAGTCGCAACGCCCGCTGCATTGCGCGCGATGATGCGCAACGGATAGGCGCGATAGAAGATACCGGGAGCATCGAGCACGTGCAGCCGGAAGGCGAAGCGGCCGTACGACATGCGCGGAATGTTGAACGAAAAGAGATTCGTGCGCAGCTCAACGGACGCGACGTTTGTCGAGGTGACGATCTCGCCGGAGCACCATGAACCCACGCGAAGATCGGTGTCGGAGAAGTGAATGAACACAATGACCGGCGCTGCGTCCGGTGCGCTGACGCGCGGCGACGGCGCGGCCATCGGCATTCGGCCGACGCGCGCATTCTCCGGCAGCGCCGGCGCCGTGCTCGCACACGCCGTCGTGATGCTTGCGAAAACGGCGACGAAAATCAGCGCGCAAGGGAGGTTCCGCATCATTCGAACGACTAATATCGGCCAAGCATGGCCAATCCTGCCCACGCGCAACGAATCGGTGACGGCCCGCCCACGAGTCTCGCCACCGACTACGCGATCGCCCTTGTCGCATTGTGGATGATCGGCGGCGTGTACATCGACGCGTGGGCGCATGGACACGAGCCGGTCGAAACGTTCTTCACTCCCTATCATGGCTTCTTTTACGCATCGCTGATCGGAGCGGGCGCGATCATCGCCACGACGATGGTCGCGAACCGCCTGCGCGGTTACCGTGGCATGGACATGATCCCGCGCGCGTACCGCTGGTCGTTCCTCGCGGCGGCAACCTTCGTTGCGGCCGGCCTCGGCGATCTGCTGTGGCACACATTCATGGGCGTCGAAGCGGGCGTCGATGTGCTCCTCAGCCCGACGCATCAGGCGCTCGGCATCTCCATGTTCATTTTTGGCGCCGGTTCCGTCCGCAGCGTAGTCGAGCGGCGATCGCTGCGCGCGGTCGATCAATTCCCGGCGATCATCGCGCTTGCCGCGTGGTTGGAGATTCTTCACTTCGGAACGGCCTACGGCTTCGATCCCGGGGCCGATCGCCCATACGGCGTCGCGCCGATCGTCGGCTTTTCGCCCGACGCGCTCACGTTCACCGTGCTGGACTACTACAAGCACGCTATCGGCATGCTCACCGTCCTGCTCCAAAGCGCGTTGACGGCATCATTTGCCATTTTGATCATCGCGCGCCTGCGCCCGTTCTTCGGCGCCGCGACGGCGCTGTTTTTTCTCGGCAACGTGATGATGGCGGCTGCGTATACCAACGACACGCCGCTGCTCGCCAAGACGATCGCGTCATCGCTCGCCGCCGGCATCGTCGCCGATGGAATGCTCGCCATCTGGAAAGCGACGCCGGCACGGACGCTCGCGTTCTTCGCCTATGCGGCGCTGGTGCCGCTCGTCTATCTCGGAACCTACGAGATCGGCACGGCGGTGACGACCGGTCTGTGGTGGGACGCGAACATGACCTTCGGCGCGCTGCTCTGGTCGGCGCTGATCGGATCCTGCATCGCGTTTCTCGCGAGCCGGCCTCGCGCCGAGCAAGATCGCACATGAATCGCAGACGCCACGCGATCGCGTGGCCGATTGCCATTGCGATCGGCACCTTCGCGCTGCACGCATTCACGCTGAACCGCTACGGCTATTTCGGCGACGAACTCTATTTCATCGAATGCGCCAAGCACTTGGCGTGGGGATACGTCGATCAGCCGCCGCTGGTCGCGGTGATTGCGTGGCTGTCCGCGCCGCTCGGGTACGCGCTCTTCGCATTACGTCTGGGCTCCGCGCTTGCGGCCGCCGCAACAACGCTGGTCGTCTATCTGTCCGCGCGCGCGCTCGGTGCCTCGCGCCCGGCAGGGGCGACGGCGGCCGTCGCGGCTGCACTGCTGCCCGTCTACCTCACGCTCGGCGGTGTGCTCGCGACCTCGTCCTTCGAACCGTTCACGTGGTCGCTGACGTTCTATGCGCTGATCCGTCTCCTGCGCGGCGACGACGCGCGCTGGTGGCTGCTCGCGGGCGCCTCGGCGGCGCTCGCGTTTCTCGGAAAGTACTCGATTGTGCTGCCCGTCGGAACATCGCTTGCGGCAATCGCGCTGCTACCGGCGCGCAGCATCCTCGCGACGCGCTGGTTCGCGATCGCATTCGCACTTGCGCTTGCGATCATGCTGCCGAATCTCATCTGGGAACAGAACCATGCATGGCCGATGCTCGGCGTGCTTGCGGGCGACGTCGCCAACCGCCATGCGCTCGGCAACGGGATGCTGTTCGAGAACCGCAACCTCATCGCGAACTCGATCTCGTTTCTCGCCGAACAGTTCATCTACACCAATCCGCTGATCGCGCCGCTCTGGCTCGTGGGCGTCGTCTGGCTGCTGGCGGCTCGTGTGGCGACGCCGTTCCGCGCCATCGGCCTCTCCTTCATTCTCTTGCTCCTGGCCGCCATCGCGCTCAACGCGAAGGGCTACTACGTCGCGGGCGTCTACGGCACGCTGCTCGCCGCCGGTGCCGCCGCGCTCGACCGCGTGCTTGCGCGCGCACGAGTTGCCGCCCTCGTCGCGAGTGCCCTCGTACTGCTCTCCATTCCCACCGTTCCGCTCACCGTTCCATTGCTCTCGATCCGGCACTTCATCGACTACAGCGCGATGATCGGTCTCACCGGACGGGACGGCGCACCACCGCGCCTCGTGCATCCGATGTACGCCGACGAACTCGACTGGGACGCCAGTGTCGCGCGCATCGCGCAGGTCTATCACGGTTTGCCGCGCGAATCGGCGGGTCGCACCACGCTCTACGCCGACACCTACGCCTACGCAAGCGCCATCAATTTTTACGGTCCGCGCTACGGACTTCCGCGCGCCATCAGCGCGCAAAACACGTACTATCTGTGGGGCTACGGCGACAACGACGGCTCGCGCCTCTTGCTCGTCGGCGCGTCGCAAGCCGATCTCATCAAGACGCTCTACCGCACTGTGACGCTCGTCGCAGTGATCAAAGACCCGCTGCGCTGGGAAGTCGAGGGCCCGCTTCCACTCTACTACTGCGAGCATCCGATCGCGCCGCTCGCATCCCTCTGGCCGCGCCTACGCTGGTACGGAGGTTGAGGACGTTTCTAGCGGATGATGCTGGTGTCGTCGAGGACGTCGCTCAGGCGATTGGTCTCGATGGCAAGCTTGATCTCGCGGGCGATGCGCCGTCCGGTTGACATCGGTTCCGAGTAGTTCAGATACGAGTAGGCCGAACCGTTAATGAACGGATTCGTCCCGGCGACGATGCGCGCCGAAATTTCCATGACGTAAAACTGCATGTCGGGCGTGATGATCGTTTCGATGCAAAATGCGCCGAAGAGTCCCTTTTCACCGCAAATTTCCTTGCTGACGCGCAACACGTCGTCACCCATGCGCAGGGCTTCGGCCAGCATCGACTCGCGCAAGGACACCGGCGAGTTGCCGACGACGACGTACGATGGGCTAACGTCCAAGCCTTCCTGGGCCGCTGCCGGAATACGCCCGAGCGAGTCGACGTTGGTTTCGTAGCGGCGATCCATCGACATGATCTCGAGCGAGCCGTCGAGCGGAGAATAGAAATAGTGAATGTAGAGCGGCACGCCGATTATGTATTCCTGGATGACGTACTTCTCTTTGAGATGGCCCGCGCGCGTCTCGAAATCGTGCGCGTCGCGAATGAACATGTACCCTTTGCCGCCGGCGGCACCGTAGAGCTTGATGATGACCGGGCGGTCGATCTCGGCGCCGCTCTTGAATTGCCGCGGCAGCGTCAGTCCGGCGCGCGACAGCCACTCGCGCTGCAGCTCGCGGCTCGCTTCCCAGTCGAGCACCGCCTTGTTGCCAAAGTACGGAATCGTCATCTTCTTGTGCTCATCGAGCGACAGATACGCGACGAACGAACCGTGCGGCACGATGATGACGTTCTGGGCTTCGAGCTGCGGCAGCAGCTTGGGAAACTCGCTGAAGCGATCGACGACGATCAATTCGTCGATGAACTTGTACGACCGGTACAACCGTTCGGTGTCGCGGCTCGTGACGACGAGCGTGCGAAAGCCCTCGTCGTGCGCTCCCTTGAGAATCTGCAGCGCGGAATGCGAGCCCAGCGTCGCGATGGTATATGGTCGATTCATCCGATAGTCGCCCTCTCGATGGCGGGATTGCACAATAGACGGTCAACCGCGTCTTGCACGACGTCCGTGCCGGCCGGCGCGCCGTCCTCGTCGAACAGACGCCAGCTGACGCAGCGATGCGCACGCGTGACGCCTTCGATCATTTTGCCGCCGAAGTACGCTTTCGCGTCATCGCCCTCGACGAACTCCTCGACCCAGACTTCGCCCGGTCGCGGAACGATGCCCTCAAGTACGGTCAACGTATGCTTGTTGGGGTTGAAGATCGCTTCGTTATGTTCGACGCGCTCGACGAAGCTCGCGGCGTCGCCGGTGTCTTCCACGCGCCATACCACCGCGCGCTCGAGTTTTGCCGCGTTGACGCCCGCGCGCCGCAAAGCGACGAGCGCGGTGTAGGCTTCATTGTCGGGAATTTTCAGCCCGATCGCCACAACTCGAAGGTTCATAGCCGCCTCACCGCTTGCGCGAAGCTCTTGAAGAGCAGCGATCCTCCGGAGGGCGCGAGCATCGCTGTTCCGGCGCGACGATCGGGATGGTTGAAATTCCACGCATCGCGTTCGACGTGGGGCATGATCGCAAGCACGTTACCTTCAATGTTCGTGAGCGCGGCGCAGCCGAGCGCCGAGCCGTTGGGAGTTGCGCTTGGAGCGGTGCTGCCGTCTTCATGCGCGTAGACGAATGCCATGTGTCCGCCGCGCGCGATCTCGTCGAGATGCTCGTCGGTGGCCGCCAAGCGGCCTTCGCCGTGCGCCGCCCACGCGGGAATCAGCGCGCCTTCCGGCAGCGCCGCCGTGATCGCGCAGCGATCCGGCGCGATCGCCAGCTTGACGTACACGTGCTTGCAGATGAACTTCGGAATCGGCGCGTTTTTCGTGAAAGCGGCGGTCGGAGTGCGTTCGGCGCCGGTTCCCGGCACGAGACCGGCTTCGAGCACGATTTGCGCGCCGTTGCAGATGCCGAGCACGAGTTTGCCGCTCCGTGCGCCCGCGATGACGTGGTCCATCATCGGATCGTGCGCCGCGATCGCACCGGCGCGAATGCGGTCTTCATACGCAAACCCGCCGGGCAGCACGTATGCGCCGTACGCCGGCAGCGTGTGCGCGCGGCTCCAGTGCACGAGGTCGGCGTCCAGGTCGAAGGCACGCAGCAGACGCAGGGTTTCATCTTCACTGTTGGTTCCCGGAAACACGAGAACAGCCACGCGTGCGTTCATCCGTATACCTCGACCAGCGGTGCGCGCCAGGAACGGTACAGATGATCGAGGCTCGCTTCCGTTCCGTCGGCAAGCACGATCGTGGGCGACGGCGTCGTTCTCCCGACGCTCGTGATCCCGGCCTCAAATTCCGCCGCGAGGTCACGCAAACGGCGAGCATCGTCGGTCTCGACAAGGTAACCGCCGTATTCGTTGAAGAGCGCGACCGGTGATGCGAGCGTGACGACAGCACCGACGTTGGGGAAGTGGGGCGATGCGAAGGCCATCTGCGCGAGCGCGGCGAGCAGTCCTCCGTCCCCGAGCGCGCGTGCCGCGCGCACCAAACCACGATCGATCGCCGCCAAGAGAAAGGCGTTGTCGTTGCGTTCGCGGCCTTCGTCGATCGGCGCGAGAGCGGCATCGATGCCGAAGAGATCGGCGACAACCGTGCCTCCCACGTGCGATCCGCCGGTGCCGATACGAAAAAGCTCAGAGCCGGCGCGTTTGAGGCCGGGCGTGATCACGCCCTCGACGTTGCGCATCGTCCCGATGCAAGACACGATCGCCGAGGCCGGCACCGCCGTACCGCTCGACGACTCGTTGTAGAGGCTCACGTTTCCCGAAACGAACGGGAGATGCAAACCGTGCGCGGCGTGGGCAAGACCCTCGACGGCCGCAACGAACTCGCTGTAGTGATCGGTGTTGCGCGGATTTCCGAAATTCAGACAATCGGTCAAACCCACCGGCGCCGCGCCGGCCGCGACCACTTGAGCGCAGGCAAACGACACCGCGTGGCGCGCCGCATGGTGCGCGTCGATCTTCCCGTATCGCGGATTGCCGGCCACCGCGAGCGCTACCGCGAGCACCGAATCGTCGATCGGCGCGAGGACGCCGGCGACGCCTTGACTGCGCGGCATCACCGTCCGTCCGCGCACGACGCTGTCGTAGCGCTGATAGAGCGGCTCGCGCGAGCAGACGTCGCGGTGCGACAGCACGTCGACAAACACGTTCATCAGGTCGCCTGCGCGTTCGCCCAACGCCTGGGCGCCGCTCTCAGTCACGGTGGACGCCTTGTGAACGAACGGCAGTTCGTCGCGAATCGAACCGGTGAGGAAGTCGATGTCGACGTCCATCACGCGTTCACCGCCGTGGTGCAGCACGTACCGCTTGGCTTCGGTGACGGTACCGATGACGACGGCGCGCGCATTGTGGGCAATCAACGGCAGCGTGAACTCGTCGTTGTAGATGCGCAGCACGTCATCGACGACGCCGGGCGGCAGCACCCAGATCAAACGTTCTTGCGTCTCGCCGACCGCGATCACTTCCGGACGCAACCCCGGGATCGCGACGTTCACGCGATCGAGATCGATGTCGGCACCGAAGCCGCCGGCCGAGCAAATCTCCGCGCTGCACCCCATGATGCCGCCCGCGCCCAAATCCTTGAAACCGACCGTACATCCGCGCTCGCGCAGATACGCGAACACGCGGTAGGACGCGCGAATGATCACGTTCTTGAGGAACGGATCGGGCACTTGCACGGCGCCTTTGTTGGCGGCTTCGTCGGCGGCGTCGAGCGTCACGGATGAAAACGACGCGCCGCCGAAGCCGCTCGGGTCCGTCGCTTTGCCGACGAGCACGATCGACCAGCCGGCAGCGTCGTGCGGAGCGTGTGAGTGAATGATCTCCGGCTCTTTGACCAAGCCGAGCGAGACTACGTTCACCAGGCAATTGTCGTCGAAGCGTTCGTCGAAGTAGAGGTCGCCCGCAATATTGGGAACCCCGATGGCGTTGCCGTACGCGCTGATGCCGTCGACGGCGCTCTGGGCCACGTAGCGCTGATGCGAACCTGTGTCGTCGATGCGTCCGAAGCGCAGCGGATCGGCGACCGCGATGATCTCAGCTCCCATGCACAGCACGTCGCGAACGATCCCGCCGATGCCGGTTGCCGCACCTTCGAAGGGAACAACTTGCGATGGGTGATTGTGCGACTCGTGTGCGACGACGATACCGTAGCGCTCGCCGTTGTGTTCACCGAGCGCGACGACGCCCGAGTCCTCACCCGGACCGATGATCACCGATTCACCCGTCGTCGGGAGTTTCTTTAAGTGATGGCGACTGCTCTTGTACGAGCAGTGCTCGCTCCATTGCGCATCGAACGCATGCGCCTCAACCACCGTCGGATCGCGCCCGAGCGTGTCGGCGATGGTACGCAGCTCATCGGCGCGCAGCGCCAGCCCGTGCTGCTGCGCGAGGCGCCGAATCTCGCCGTCGCTGCATCCCGCGATCGGCAGACTACCCAAGGTGCGCATTCGGCGGAACCTGTTGCATCGCCGCGTCGGCTTGAAGCACGCCGGAACGCGCGTTGGCTTGGACCAAGAGCGTGCGGCCGAACAAAATCGTGTCTTCGAGACCGAGCGTTTTCGCGACTCGCAGCGCGGCGGCCGTCGGATCGCCGGTGCCGTCGATCACGGGCGCGGTCGTCGCGAATTCGAGCATCGAGGAGAGCGCCTCGCCCTCACCGAGCGTCACGTAGACGAGCCGCGCGAAGGTGGCTTCGAGTTGCTGCACGAGTTGCAAGACGTACGCCGGCGTCTTGGTCGCGCTTGCGACATGACGCACGGCCGGCAAGCCGAACTGCGCGAGCGCCCCGTTGAGCGGCGCGATCCGCTCGGCACGTTCCGGTCCATCGGCGACGATCGCGACCATCCCCGGACGCATCACCGGAAACGAGCCGACCATCTCGGCGACCTGTTCGTAGGCGGCTTTGACCCGCGCGAGACCGGCTTCGTCCACCGTCTCCAAGTTGCGGTAGATCTGCTTGTCCAGCATCAACTCTTCGCGACCCTGCGGCCAGATGCGCCATGAATCGTTGTCGATGACGTCGGCGATCACGAGCTGCCCCTTGTGCTCGCCGCCGATCAGACGTCCGAACTCGATCTTCACGTCGACGAGCAAGACGTCGCGCTTGCGCCATGCATGTGCGAGAATCTCGAAGTTCAACCGCGCGATCTCGGTCATCGCGGCCACTTCCGCCGGCGAGGCGATGTTCTGCGCGATGATCGCGTCGGGAGTGATGAGGGGATCGTGACGCGTGTCGTCCTTCAAGAAGAACTCAACCATCCGCGGCAAGAGCAGCGCGCCGCGCTGGAGTCCGGGATTGCGCCGCACGAGCGAACCCGCTGCCACACCGCGCACAACGACTTCGAGCGGAATCATCTGAGCGCGGCGCACGACCGTCTCGTTGTCGTCGTCGTCCTCACCACCGTTGACGAACGCCGTCGGCAAGCCGCACAGGTTCAGCAGACGAAACACGCGCGCGTTCGTCTGTGCCGCCAAGCGTCCCTTGCCCGGAATCTCGTCCTTGCGCGCGCCATCGCCCGCAGAGATGCCGTCGGTCTGCGCGACGACCAGCAAGTCGGGGTGCCCAGGATACTCATAGAGTACCTTGGTCTTGCCGCGTGCGATCTCGATGCCTTTGTTCACGTGCGAATGCTCACTTCTTTTTGATGCGGAAACGGGTCGAGCGTATCGATGCGATCGGCGAGCAGGCGGGCGCGCTGCGGCGCCGTGCCCACGTGGGCGGTCGGATCGAGCAAACCGGCGATCGCGTCGCGCGGAACCAGCGCCGTGATCGCCGCATCGTTTTCGAGCTGCGACACCAGCGGATTACGCTCGCCGCGCGCGATCGCGTCCCATGCGATCATCGCGGCGGAGCGGATCGATTCGTGCAGCGCTTGGCGATCGCCGCCAGCGCGCACCGCTTCCATCATCACCGCCTCCGTTCCCGAGAACGGCCCGTAGGTGTGCAGATTCTGACCGATGCGCCGTTCGTCGACGCGCAATCCGTCGACGACCTTGCGCGCCAGCATCAGCAGTTCGTCCACGCACAAGAACGCTTCGGGGAGAATCGTGCGGCGGTTCGCGCTGTCGTCGAGCGTGCGTTCGAGGTAGTTCGTGGCAGCATTGTTCCAGGCGACGTCGGCGTAGCCGACGAGCAGCCGCGCGAGCGAGTCGATCCGTTCGCAGAGAATCGGATTGCGCTTGAACGGCATGGCGGAACTGCCAACCTGCGATGCACCGAACGGTTCGGCGACCTCGCCGAACTCCGGTGAACTCAAGATGCGAACGTCGGCGGCGAACTTCGAGAGCGACGCACCCACGCCGGCGAGCGACGAGAGCACGAGGTAGTCTAGTTTGCGCGGATAGGTCTGCGTGGCGATGTCGCGCGCGCTCAGACCGAAGGTATCCAACACCCGGCGTTCGAGTTGCGCCGAACGCCCGTCGTGATCGAGCAGGTGCTCGTACGACGCCGCCGTGCCGACCGCTCCGCGCAAGCCTTTCGCGGTCACGTTTTCAAAGGTGAAGCGCAGTTGCGCGTCGTCGATGAGCAAATCTTGCGCGTAGACGGCGAAGCGGTAGCCGAGGGTGGTCGGCTCCGCCGGCTGCAGATGCGTGAACCCCATGCAGACCACGTCGGCGTAGCGGCGAATGCGGCCCGCGAACGCTCCGAGCAGGTCGCGCAGCGACTCGCCGACCAGGCCGAGCGCCCGGCGCATGCGATAGGTCTCGACCGTGTCCTCGATGTCCATCGAGGTCGCGCCCAGATGGAGTTTGCCTCCGCCGCGCGTCGCTTGCGCGGCGAAGACGCGAATCTCGGCCATGAGGTCATGGTGAATCTCGCGCTCGATGGCGAGCGCCGCGTCGATGTCGATCTCGTGCGCGTGCGCGGCTAGGTCGGCGACCTCTTCTGCGCTCACGAGCCCGAATTCAGCCTGGGCGCGCGCAAGCTCCACCCAGACGGCGCGCCACAGCAGGCGCCGCGTCTCTTCAGCAAAGAGCGAGCGCAATTCGGCGCGGCCGTATCTCCAGGAGAACGGCGAGGCGTACGATCGATGATTCATGGAACTCTACCGCGTTCGGCGGCGGGTGGGGTGGCGTCCTCGCTTCCTCTGTCGCATCGGCATTATCTGCGACGTAAGGCGGAGAGCTCGGCGGAGATGCGCTCGACCAGTGCGCGGTGGTCTCCGGGCTCATTTCCGGCAGCGCCGGTGACGATGGCTTCGATGCCGCGCACGGCCCGCTCGAAGGCGGCGCGGGCGCGGCGGGCTCCGATGCGCCCGGCCAGGGGCCGAAGCGCGCGCTCGCGCCACTGCAAGCGCGCCGGCAACGCGCCGCCCGGCCGAGCCATCTCCCACACGTAGCCGCATTCGTTGGCCAGCGCCGAGAGCAGCGGGATGGCCGCGCCGCGCGGATCCGCATCGAACAGATCGGCCGCGATGGCGAAGGCTTCGGAGACCCGTCCCTCCAGCAACGCGCTCGCGTACTTGTATGCCTTCGGGTCCTCGATCGAAAGACTCTCGCGTTCCAGCTCGGCGAAAGTGATTTTCGTTCCACTGAGAGCAAGCTTTTCCAAATCATTACGAACGGAAGCGAGATCGGATTCGCTGCGAACGAGCTCCGCGATGACGCGCGGCTCCGCGGTTGCGTTCAATTTTTTCAATGTTTCTTGAACGAATCGTTCGCGCACGTCTTCGTTCGCCGTCGTGTCGATGCGCGTCGCGACTTTTCCAAGTTCGGCACCGATCGGTTTGGGACGTTGCGAACGCGGCGCGACCAAATCCACGATCACCAACACATTTCCCTCGGGAACTTCTTGCGCGATGGCGAGCAAATCCTGGCGCAGCGGGGCTTTGAGCGTATGCGCATCGGTGATGACGGTCACACGCGACGATGCGAGAAAAGGCATCGCGCTCAACGTTTCACGAACGCGCGACAGATCGGCGACGTCATCGGGACCGAATCGGTCGAGGTTGAGCGCGCGCACATCGGGCGTGAGCGTGCGTTCGATGATGGCATCGAGTGCGCTCTCCGCGAGCGTGCGTTCCGTGCCTTCGATGACCATGACGCGCCCGATTTTCGGTGCGTTGTCGATGAACTCGTAGTACTTCACAGATCGGGGATATTCGCTTCATCGGGGCGAAGCACCACCGCAGATGTCCGCGATCTTTTCGCGCCGCGTCGACGAGTTGATTGGGCGCGATGGCGACTGCACACGTGTGACCGCGCTCTTGGACGAGAGGCGCTTCGTCACGCTCTCCGGCGCCCCCGGGGTGGGGAAGACGCGGCTCGCCCTCGAGATCGGCGCGTCGCTTGCCGGCGGCCTGCGCGACGGCGCGCGCTTCATCGACTTCACGCCGCTGACCTCGCTCGATCTCGTGCCCCTGACCATCGCTAATGCCTTGGGCATCGATCACCGCGCCGACCATTCCATCACCGACGCGATCCTCACCTGGACGCGACGCAAACAGATGCTGGTGATTTTCGACAACTGCGATCGCGTGCGCGCCACCATCGCGTCGCTCGCGAGCCGGATCATCGCGGCCGCTCCGGACGTGCGCGTCCTGGTCACCTCGCGCACCCCCCTGGTCGAGGACTCGAGCGAGTGCGTCTACCACGTGCCGCCGCTGTCGCTCCCGCCGGTTGGCGAGCCCCTCGACGCAGCCGGCGCGCTCGGCTACGGAGCCGTTCGGCTCTTCGTCACCGCGGCGCGCGAGGCGCATCCGGCCTTCACCTTGGACGACGGAAACCTCGACACCGTCGTTCGCATCTGCCGCGACCTCGAGGGGATCCCGCTCGCGATCTGCCTGGCGGCGCCTCGCCTGAAGACGCTGATGCTCGAGCCGCTCTCGATGGCTTTGCACCATCGCCTGAACGATCGCAGCGGTTCGAACGCGCCCGCGACGACGAAGCGTCAAACCTCGCGCCATCTCATCGACTGGAGCTACGACCTTCTCAGCCGGAGCGACCGCTGCGTCTTTCGGCGCCTCGCCGTCTTCGCGGGAGGCGCGAGCCAATCGGCGGCCGTCGCCGTGTGCCGCGGTGACGACCTCTCGTCCGAGGATACCGCCGCAGCGCTGCACAGCCTCAACGAAAAGGCCCTGCTCGTCGCGCTCGACGACCGCGCCGAACGGCATTATGCGCTGCTCGACGCTACGCATCGTTTCGCGCTAGAAAAACTCGAAGAGGCCGACGAGCGATTCGCCATCGAACGGCGCCACGCGCACTACTTCGCCGGACACGCCGAGCGATTGGAACGGCTTTGGGAGACGATGCCGACGCTGACGTGGTACGACGCCGTCGATGCCGATCTCGACAACTTTCGCGCCGCGCACGACTGGTCGATGCGCAGCGTTCGCGAGGCGGCCCAGGGTGCTCGCATCTGCGCCGCGCTGCGCGACTACTATCGCCGCGGCGCCGCCGCGAATGAATGGCGACGACGCATCGATCGTGCGATCGACGCCCTAGAACACGAACAGAACGACGACCTGCTCGCACGATTGTGGCTGGCCATGGCGGTGGTGGGTAGCGGCAGTAACTTGTTTGCCCTGCAACGACGCGGCGCGCGTATGGCGCTCGAATATGCAGAACGCATCGGCAACGACATGATCGCAGCGTCTGCGCTCGTTGAACTCGCCGGCGGCGAGTTCATGAACCCGGATTTCGACTTCCGCCGCGCCCTCGAGCGCGCTGAACGTATTTTTGCCGAGCGCGGAAAGGGCCGCATGCTCGCACGCGCACATTTCACACATGCTCGTTCGCTGTACTCGCTGACGAAGGACTGGGCGCGCGCCGCCGACCTCTATGCGCCCGCCCTTGAATACTCCCGCGAAACCGGCGACGAGCATCTCGTCGCAGTATCGATGATCAACCTCGCGGAAGCGACATTCCTGGGCGGGCACGGCGATCCGCAGGGCGCGATTCGTTTGTGCGAAGCCGCGCTTCCGTATTGCCGTCGTTCGAGCAACTGGCGCTTGGCGGCGACCGGACTCATGAATATCGCCACCTATCGCCTCGCGCTCGGCGACCTGCCCGGCGCTCGCGCGTCGCTCTCACAATCGCTCACCATTGCCGGCGAGCATGGCCTCAATCAGGTCTTCGAGACCAGCGGATTTTGCGGAGGCTACCTTGCGGCGCTCAGCGGTGATCACACGCTCGCGCTGATGTTGATGCACCACGGCGAGAATTTCTATTGCTGCGACAACGAGACCGCGATCGAGCCGACCGAACGCTGGCTGCGCGACGAAACGCTCGCGCTCGCGCGCGCTTTTCTTTCTGAGGAGGCGATCGCCGATCTGCTCGCGCAGTCCTTGCCGGAAGCGGAATTCCGCGCCGCGCTGGTCGCGCTATGCGCGCATGAGGACGCTGAAGTTCGGGCGTAGCTCGAGCGCCGGAACGGTCTCCGCATACGGCGGCCGTATCACGCCGTACTCGGTAACGAATGCGGTGATCAGGCGCCCCGGCGTCACATCGAACGCCGGATTGTATACGTCGATCCCCTCAGGCGCAACCACCGCTCCGCCGAACGCAAGGACTTCATCGGGACGGCGCTCTTCGATGGGAATATCCGCGCCGTGCGCGAGCGTAAAATCGAACGTCGAACGCGGCGCCGCAACGTAAAACGGAATCTTGTGATGCGCCGCGAGAATCGCAAGTCCGTAGGTGCCGATCTTGTTCGCGGTGTCGCCGTTTCGCGCGATGCGATCGGCACCGACGATGACCAGATCGATCTTCTTGGCAGCCATAGCAATCGCCGCCGCACCGTCCACCTGCAGCGTCACGCCCACACCGGCATGCTGCAACTCAAAAGCGGTCAGGCGCGAGCCTTGTAAGAGCGGGCGCGTTTCGTCGACGAAGACGTGCGGATGCTTTCCGGCGCGCTGCGCGCGAATGATCACGCCGAGCGCGGTGCCCCCCCCGGCGGTGGCGAGCGGACCGGTGTTGCAATGCGTCAGGATGCGCGCGTTTTTCGGTATCAGTTCGAGACCGGACTGCGCGATCGCGTCGTCGACGGCGCTCTGCTCGCGTTGAATCGCTTGCGCTTCCTGAAGCATGTCGTCCGACGAGAGCACGCGATCGACCGCCCACATGAGATTGACGGCGGTCGGGCGCGCGGAACGCACGCGCTGCGCCGCCTCGTGAAAGGCCGCGTCGTCGGCGATCTGCGAGCGCAGCAACGCGATGCCGTACGCGCCGAAGACGCCGATGCACGGAGCGCCGCGCACGGCCAGCGTCGCGATCGCCGTGACGATGGAATCAACGTCGTGCGCTCGTTCGCGGCGCAGTTCGCTAGGCAAGAGCCGCTGATCGATGTATTCGACCGCGTCTCCCGCCCAGCTCACCGATTCCAGGGGTTCAGTCAAACGTGCGCCGGAGCGGGCGCGTGGGCCGTGAAACAAGCACGGCAGTAGACGGGGCGGTCGCCGCGCGGCCGGAACGGCACCGTGGTCGACACCCCGCAGTCGGCGCAAACGGCTTCGAAATTCTGCCGTTGCGTCGTCCCGGTGACGGCCCCGTGTGCTCCCTCGCCGGCGCGCCGGGCCTGGCGGCACTCCCGGCATCGCTGCGGCTCGTGCTGAAAGCCTTTTTCCGCATAGAACTGTTGCTCGTTGGCCGTGAACTCAAATTCCCGCGCGCACGATTTGCAGATAAGCATCTTGTCTTGCAAGAGAAATCAATGCCTCCACGACGGTTGAAGGCGACCTAATGCGACTTCCGTCGCATGATTCCTTCGGGGGCGTCGAGGGCTGCCAGCGAGGCGGCCGCCATGGCCGCCTCGTAGCCTTTATCGCCGCGCGCCGGGTCGGCGCGCTCTTGGGCCTGCTCCAAATTCTCGGTCGTCAGCACGCCGAATCCGATCGGCACGCCGGTGCCCAGCTGCACGTCCATGATGCCGCGCGCGCACTCGCCCGCGACGAAATCGAAGTGCGCCGTGGCCCCGCGAATGACGACGCCGAGCGCGACCAGCCCGTCGAAGCGATCACTGTCGATGAGGTCCTTGCACGCGAACGGCAGTTCGAAACACCCCGGAACGCCGCATTCGACGATGTCGTCGTCGCGCACGCCGCATTCACGCAGCGCGCGGCGCGCGCCGTCCACCAACTGATCGGCGAGGTCGGTGTAGAAGCGTGCGGCCACGATGGCAAAACGCTTGCCGCCGCACGAAGGCGTCGGCAAGCCGTTATTGGCGCCTTTCGAGGTCTTCACGATGCGACGGTGTCGTCGAACATGTGGCCGAGCTTGGCGCGCTTGGTCGCCATGTATTTCTCGTTGTGCTCGGTCGGCTTCGTCTGCATGGGAACGCGGCCGGTGATCTTCAGACCGTAACCTTCTAAGCCGAAGATCTTGCGCGGATTGTTGGTGAGCAGACGCATCTCTTTGACGCCGACATCAACCAGAATCTGCGACCCGATGCCGTAGTCGCGCTTGTCGACCGGCAGTCCGAGCGCCAGATTCGCTTCGACGGTGTCGGCGCCGTGGTCTTGCAGCTCATAGGCGCGCAGCTTGTTGGCAAGACCGATGCCGCGGCCTTCTTGCCGCAGATATAGGAAGATGCCGCGGCCTTCTTCGGCGATGGCCTGCATCGCCGCGTCGCGCTGCGCCGCGCAATCGCAGCGAATCGAGTGCAGCGCGTCGCCGGTGAGACATTCGCTGTGCACGCGCACTAGCAGATTCTTGCCGTCACCGATCTCGCCCATCACCAACGCGACGTGCGTGTTGCCGTCGATCGTGCTTTCGTAGGCGATGCCCTTCCAGTTGCCGGCCGTAGTCGGGAGTTTGAACTCCGCGACGCGCTTGACGAGTTTTTCAGTCCGCATGCGGTATGCGATCAAATCCTTTACCGTGATGAGTTTGAGAGCGTGCTTGTCGGAAAACTCCCGCAGTCCGTCGAGTCGTTCCATCGTGCCATCTTCTGCCATGATTTCGCAGATGACGCCCGCCGGATAGAGCCCGGCAAGCCGGGCAAGATCGACCGACGCTTCGGTTTGTCCCGCGCGCACGAGCACGCCACCCTCACGCGCACGCAGCGGAAACGTATGTCCGGGCCGTAAAAAATCCGACGGCTTCGCATTGGGATCGAGCAGCTTCTGTATTGTCGCCGCGCGATCGTGAGCCGAGATTCCGGTGGTCGTCACATCGCGAGCTTCAATGGAAACGGTGAAGGCCGTTTCGTGCACCGCGGTGTTGTCCGACACCATTTGCGGAATCTCCAGTTCGTCCAAACGCTTGCCGAGGACCGGCGCGCAGATGAGTCCGCCCGCCTCCTTTCGCATAAAGTTGATGGCTTCGGGCGTTACCATCTGTGCGGCCATCACGAGGTCGCCTTCGTTCTCGCGATCCTCGTCGTCAAGTACAACGACCATCTTGCCGGCACGGATGTCGGCGATCGCTTCCTCGATACTATCGAACGGCGACGGACGCGGCGAGGGTTGCGCAAGTTCCGGCAGCACGCCCGCCAAGCGCTGGAGCGTCCGGTAGGAGGGTTCCCGCCGCCCCGCACGCAGCAGCGAGATCGCCGATTCGGTAAGCCCGCTTTGGTCAGCCAAATCGGCAGCAGAGAGCCCCGCCGCCTCAATAGCGACATTCAATCGGTCAGAAAAAGCAGGCATGCCCCGAGCCTACGCCCCGACTTTACAACTGTCAAGCCACAAAACGGCTCCCGGGCTTTGCCCATTAAGGCCCCCTGGGAGCCGATTAAATGGGCAGCCACCCTATTTTATTGGCAGGCTCTCAGGATTCGTTCTCAGCGGGCGGGATGAATGCGGACAACTGAAGCTGCGTGCTCTCGTCAACGCGCTGCGCCTCGGCAAGTACCTCAAGGCTCATAGGAATCTCTAGTCGCTTGCCCCGCTCGATAATGTCTTTGATAGTAACGATGCTAATGCGATCATAGGCGCGGCCCATCTCCTCGTGTGTGTATTGCCCGGCTGCCTTTGCCTCCTTGACCATCGGACCACTCGGTGGTTCGAGGGTAATCAATATCGCGAGAGCCGCTTGTTCCCGCCCCATGTCGCCACGAAGCGTTGCAATATCACCGCGTTTTACCCCACCAGATTTCACCTGGAAAATGATTTTGGCGTTATCTGTTCTTCCAGTCATGAAAAACGCCCGCGCGTCGATTCCGGCGTCTGCGCCCTTCTTCTCGTTTATTACAGCTCGATTGTTAGTGTATGTTAGAACCGCCCACTTTTCGAACTCTTTCCGCAACCTGTCGTCCTTCTTGTGAGCGAGTGCCTCGGCGGATTCCATGTCGCGGGGAATGCCGTCGATATGGACAGCATTTACCATGATCGGCCCAAAGGCTTTCTCTAGTCGTCGTAATACGAGGGAAACAGATTGGTAGGTGATGTCCATGCCAATCCACTTTCGCTTCAACCTTTGGGCAACAGCGACTGTCGTTCCGCATCCGCAATAGGCGTCTAGTACGGTGTCGCCTTCATTGCTAGAGGCCCTGATAATCCTTTCCAGGAGTTCCTCGGGCTTTTGTGTCGGGAATCCGAGTCGCTCGCGCGACACCTGGTTTATCGGCGATATGTTCCAGAAGTCAACCTGCGCCTTACCGGCCTTCATGTAATAGCGCTGCACCAATTCAGGGTGATCTTGTTCCCACTTAGGGCTGACATCACGATGGCCTTTGATGGGGCTATCTTTGAGGAATCTCCCAATCAGGCGATAGCGTCCCTTTTCGTCCTCATACCGGAATTTGGCTTTGCCTTTGTCGTCCCACTCATCCAGAACATCCGCATAGTTAAACGTGCGGTCACCAGTCTTTGAGTAGAAGAGCAGTGTGTCGTGTCGGCGCCCATACGCCTTTTTTGAAACGCGGCCGCCAAGTTCGTAGCACCAAGCAATTTCGTTGACAAAGTCGCCGCCCTGCGAACAAAAGACAGCATCGAGAATAATCTTCAAGTAGTGGCTCGATGTCGGATCGCAGTGAAGATAGAACGATCCAGTCGGCTTTAAGACGCGAAAGATTTCCGTTGCGCGTAAAGCCATACTCGTAAGGTACGCAAGGAGGCTGCCCTCACCAAGAACCTTGTGCAAGCCCTTAATGAGTTCAACTAGCTGGGGCTGAAATCGCCCCTCAGCGTTTGCCAGAATCTCTCGGTGACCAGCAATTGCGAGATCATCCCATTTCCATGTGTCAATGAAAGCCTGGGCCTGAGCGCGATCTTCGTTGCCAACGTTATTATAGATTTGGTTGTAGTTTCTTTTCGAATTGAATGGCGGGTCTATGTAGCACAAGTCAACGGTCTCCGCTCGGATTTTCCTGCGCAGAATGTCAAGATTGTCGCCATAGTACAACGTGCTCACCCGGTATGTGTTCGCTCCTATCGCCGCTAATCCGCCTTCCGTTG
This sequence comes from Vulcanimicrobiota bacterium, assembly GCA_027307235.1. Taxonomy (GTDB): domain Bacteria; phylum Vulcanimicrobiota; class Vulcanimicrobiia; order Vulcanimicrobiales; family Vulcanimicrobiaceae; genus DAHUXH01. The sequence continues at coordinate 82,111 of DAHUXH010000002.1, forward strand.
GGCTTGCGTCAGGCGTCACGTTTTTCACGCATCCGCCTTCCAAAACGTCGCTTCGATCCCTAGTTCATAGATCGACTGCACCAGCACGCACAAGTTATGGCAGAGAACTTTACACAGAACCTCGTTTACCATCGCCGCAGCGCTCTTCGAGCGGATGCGACCGCCGAACTTCGACTTGATCATGTGAAACGTCGTTTCGACGTTGGAGCGACGGTGGTAGTGCCGGAGAAAGTCGTCCTTCCGGTAGTGGTAGTAGTGCAGCATCCGGTCCCACGTTTCGGACTTCTTGCGGCTTGCATCCACGGGGCGATTGAGGACCGTCGAAACTTTCGGCGCGATGAATGCTTCTGCTCCGCGCGCCGCTATCGCTTGCACGTTGGAGTCCGCAAGATAGCCTTTGTCGGCGGAGACGCGCAGCATGCTGAACTTCTTAGCCGATGATTCGAGCAGGGTCGCCCTCTGTGTCTATGATGGGTGAGACCAGCTAAACGGGAAAACTCATGAGGGCGAGTAAGGCTCCTGTTCATGTCATCCAACTCCGAAGTGCGATCGCGTGCAAAGCATCGTACCTTTCCTGCCGATGAAAAGGCGCGCA
>DAHUXH010000008.1 GCA_027307235.1 Vulcanimicrobiota bacterium
ATCGATCGCGCCGCGCAGCCCGTCGGATGCCGCCCGCAGCGCCGCCGGACGCAATCCGGCGTAGAACGCATATCCCGCCGCGGCCAGCACCACGAAGATCGCGATCCCGACCATGAGTTCGACCAGCGAGAACCCGGCTTGAGCCCGCGGTCGTTGTTGCAGCACCATCGCAACACGGTAATGCCCACAAGTCCCCGGTACGAAGACATGCGTTACGCGAAGGCGGCGCGGGGGTTAGTCGATCGCTCCGATGGCCGCCTGCGCGGCAGCAAGACGCGCGATGGGAACGCGATACGGCGAGCACGACACATAGTTCAGGTGCAGGCTGTGACAGAACGCAACGCTGGACGGCTCACCGCCATGCTCGCCGCAGATGCCGATTTTCAGATCGGGGCGAGTCGCACGACCGCGCGTCACCGCCTCGCTCATGAGCGCACCGACGCCGCGACGATCGAGCACCTGAAACGGATCGTCCGCGAGAATCTTCTTTTCAAGGTAGCGCGGAATGAACGAATTCTCCGCATCGTCTCGGCTATAGCCGAACGTTGTTTGCGTAAGGTCATTGGTTCCGAACGAAAAGAACTCGGCATGTTCGGCCAGTTCGTCCGCGACGATGCAGGCGCGCGGCAACTCGATCATCGTCCCGATGCGATACTCAACCGGAACACCGTTCTCGGCGATCACCGCATCGGCGATCTCACGTGCCGCCTGCTCGGTCGCCACCATCTCTTCACGCGTGCCGACACCGGGAATCATGATGTCGGGTCGCGCGTCAACACCCAGCGCCTTGAGCGCACACGCCGCTTCGAAGATCGCGCGAACCTGCATCGCGTATATCTCCGGATAGACAATGCCGAGCCTGCAAACGCGCAGTCCAAGCATCGGATTTTGTTCGTGCAATTGTTGCACGCGTTTGAGCAACCGCTCGCGCTCGCGAAACTCGGGCGCGTTGAGTCCCTTGGTCAAGCGCAGTTCGGTCGTCTCCACGAGCAACTCTTCAAGCGACGGCAAGAATTCGTGCAACGGTGGATCGAGCAGACGGATCGTCACCGGATACCCCGCCATCGCCTCCAAGATGCCGACAAAATCGTCGCGCTGGAACGGCAACAGCGTTTGCAGTGCCTGTGCGCGCTCCGCTTCGCTGTCGGCGAGAATCATCTCGCGCACAACCGGCAAGCGGTCCTGCGCCATGAACATGTGCTCGGTGCGGCACAGGCCGATGCCGACCGCGCCGAGTTCGCGCGCCTTGCGCGCATCTTGCGGCGTATCGGCGTTGGCCCACACCTCAAGTCGCGCATGCTCGTCGGCCATCTGGAGAAAGCGGCTCAACCAGTCCGGCAACGTCGACGGTGGATCGATCAGATCGAGCTTGCCGAGGATCACGTCACCGGTCGTCCCGTCGACCGTGATCCAGTCTCCTTCGGCAAGCGTCTTTCCCGCGATGGTCAGCGTTCGGCCCCGCCGATCGATCACGAGCGCGTCACATCCGGCAACGCACGGCTTGCCCATCCCGCGCGCCACCACGGCCGCGTGCGAGGTCGCGCCGCCTTTGGCCGTCAGAATGCCGCGCGAGCCAAACATACCATGCACGTCGTCGGGCGTCGTTTCGACGCGCACGAGGATGACGTCGCGGCCGTCGCTTCCCCACGCTTGCGCCGTATCCGCGTCGAACGCGATCTGTCCGGTTGCCGCACCCGGCGATGCGTTGAGTCCGGTCGCGGCGACATGATATGCCGAATTCGGGTCGATGCGCGCGTGAAAAAGGTGATCGAGTCCTTCGGACTTCACCCGCGTCAGCGCGCCCTTCACGTCGAGGATGCCTTCGTCGAGCATGTCGAGTGCCACCCGCACCGCCGCTTGCGCGCTGCGTTTGGCGGTCCGTGTTTGCAACATGAACAGTTTGCCGCGCTCAACCGTGAACTCGAGGTCTTGCATCTCACGATAGTGGCGTTCGAGCCGGTCCGCGATGTCGAGAAACTGCCGGTACACGTCGGGCTGCGTGCGTTCCAGGTCCGCGATCTTCTCCGGGGTGCGGATCCCGGCGACGACGTCTTCTCCCTGCGCGTTGCGCAAGTACTCCCCGAAGATCTTCTTCTCACCGGTATTCGGATCGCGGGTGAACGCAACGCCGGTTCCCGAATTCTCGTCCATGTTGCCGAAGACCATCTCGACGACGCTAACGGCGGTGCCCCAATCGTCGGAGATTTTGTTAAACCGGCGATAATCGATGGCGCGCTTTGAGTTCCACGAATCGAAGACGGCGCGAATGGCCAGCGTCAGTTGCTCGTCGACCGCTTGCGGAAATTCGCGTCCGGTCGCATCGCTCACGATCGCTTTAAAGCGATCGACCAGCATGCGCCACGATGCCGCATCGATCTGCGGATCCAGCGTGATCCCGAGGTCGCGTTTGCGTTCCTGGATGAGCTCTTCGAACTCGCCCTTCTCAACGCCCAGCACCACCGACGAAAACATCATGATGAATCGCCGGTAGGCATCCCAGGCGAAGCGCTCGTTGTTCGTCAGCTTCGCCAGCCCCTCGACGGTACGGTCATTCAAGCCGAGGTTGAGAATCGTGTCCATCATGCCCGGCATCGAGACGCGCGCGCCGCTGCGCACTGACACCAGCAACGGATTCTCGGGATGGCCGAATCGCTTCTGCGTGCGCGCTTCCAATTCGCGCATCGAGGTGCCGATCTGCTCGCGCAATCCGTCGGGGAAGACGCCGCCGGCGGTGAAGAACTTCAAGCACGCCTCGGTCGTGATGATGAAGCCGCGCGGCACCGGAAGCCCGGCAGCCGTCATCTCGGCTAGACCAGCCCCTTTGCCTCCGAGAAGGTCGCGCATCGAAGCGTTGCCTTCCTCGAAGAAATAGATGTACTTCCCCGTGGCTTTTGTGCTGACAGCCATAGGCACGGGAGCTTCATCGCTCCGAGGTCTCACCCCCGTCTGCCGCGAGCGATTGGGACCTTGTGCACGGCAGTCGAAGCGGGTTCACGGCTGCTTGCGGGCCCTCCAGACCACGCCGCCGTGCCTACAAGCGTTCACCGAACATGCGCGCCAGTGCATCCGCGGAGATACGTTCCTGACGCATCGAGTCGCGTTCGCGCACGGTCACCGTGTTGTCGTCGAGCGATTCGTAGTCAACGGTCACGCAATAGGGCGTGCCGATCTCGTCCTGACGCCGATAGAGCTGACCGATATTGCCTTCATCGTATTGTGTGCGATGGCGCACGCGCAGCGCAGCCTCGATACCACGCGCTTTCTCCACCAGGTCCGGCTTGTTGCGCGCCAGCGAAAACACCGCCACCTGCACGGGAGCGATGGCAGGATGGAAACGCAAGACGGTGCGTTCCGTTTCCTTGCCATTAGGATCGACGCTCTTCTCGCGCTCGTAGGCGTCGATCAGGAACGTCAGCGTGGTGCGGTCCATCCCGGCGGAACTCTCGATCAACAGCGGTGTGTAATGCGCCTTGCTCGCTTCGTCGAAAAAGCGCAGGTCTTTCCCGGAGAGCCGCATGTGTGCATCGAGATCATAGGTGCCGCGGTGCGCAATCGATTCGAGTTCGCCCCATCCCCACGGGAAGTAGTACTCTACGTCGATGCCGGCTTTCGCGTAATGCGGCCGTTCCTGCGCGGTGAGTTCGTAGAAGCGCAGGCGTTCGGGCCGCACGCCGTAACTCGCGTACCAGTCCTTGCGCCGATCGACCCATTCAGCGAAAGCATCCATGTCGCGGCCGTCGTCCGGAACGAAATACTCCAGTTCGGCCTGTTCGAACTCGCGAATCCGAAACGTGAAGTTGCCGGGCGTGATCTCGTTGCGAAACGATTTGCCGATCTGCGCAATCCCGAACGGCGGGCGCTTGCGCGCGCTCTGATAGACGTTCTTGAAGTTTACGAAGATGCCCTGAGCGGTCTCGGGCCGCAGATAGGCAACCGACGCGGTGTCCTCCGCCGGACCGATCGAGGTGCGCATCATCAAGTTGAAATTGCGCGGCTCGGTGAGCGAGTCTTTGGTTCCGCAATCCGGGCACTGAGAGGTGTCCGTCAAGTGGTCGTAGCGGAAACGGTGCTTGCAGGTTTTGCAGTCCACCATCCGATCGTGAAAGGCGTCGATATGTCCCGATGCCTTCCAGGTGAGCGGGTGCATGATGATCGACGAGTCAAACGCCACGACGTCGTCGCGCAGTTCGACGGTGTCATGCCACCAAGCGTTCTTCACGTTGCGCTTGAGCACGGCGCCGAGCGGTCCATAATCGTAAAAGCCGTTGATGCCGCCGTAAATCTCGCTCGATTGGAAGATAAAACCGCGGCGCTTTGCCAGCGCCGTGATCTCGTCCATTGTCACGTGTTGTTCGGGAGTTGCCGTTTCCATCGAGACCGGCTTTTCCAGGCCGGGCTCCGGCACCCTCGTTACCGCTTTACATGCCTTGGGTTACGCTCGCGCGCGCTAACGGCACGCGGCATTGTAGATCCGCAGCGCACACCAATCGGACGGTGGGACGCCATGCTGGCGCATCTCAACGACACCCATCGCTCCGCCTCCATAGGCGACGAGCTTCCAAGCACCGTCGCGCCGCCGATACAGCGATTCTCCTCCGCCGCCGCCGTACCACGTGCCCATGGCCCAATCCCCGGCAACGACAACCGACGGCACCAGCGGTCCGCGCATCAATCGGCGCACGGCTTCGATCGCCGCCGGAGGGCCGGCATCTTTGCCTTCCCGGCACGGGCGCTCATCGCGCGGCCGAGGCATGTCTCGCATCAGCATGGTTTCAACGCGAGCGCCCAATGCATGCGAATCCAGTCCGCAACGGAAGTTCAGCGCATCCAATGCCTGCCATCCAAATGAGAAATGCTCAACGAGGATCGGAAAAGTGACCGCGGCGCTCTCCATCATTCCCCCGCTCGTGAGAACGGTCGCGTACGAACCCACGCGATTCACGCGCAGAACCACCGGCGGCTTTTTCAGACCGCGATGAACGGCCGAGATTGCGGCGCCCTGCGGCGTCGCAGCATAATTGTGAAACGCGACGAGCGCCAAGGATGCCAGCAACATGAATCACACCCTCCCGGAGATTTAGCAGTCCTGAGCAACGATCTATCTCAGGGCTGCGCTTTTTCCTTGCAGCCTACGAAGCCCTTGATCTCCGTAACGACAAAGCGCGAGGCGCCGCGGCTTTATGCGCTTTGGGCTGCATCTCTGCTCGTAGCTGTTTGCAAGTCATCGGACAACTCGAAGGGTACATTTCCCTTGCCGAATGCACATCGCGCGTGATGGATCACGGCTGGGGCGTCTCGATGGTGTCGACTGAAGGCTTGATACACCTCTCAGCACCGGGTTCGATTCCCGGACGCTCCAGCCGCCGCGGTTCTAGCCGTTGCGAAGTCGTCGCAGATATGCTATCGTCGGCAATGTATCAAGCCTTCGGTTCACATCGAAACGCACGAGGCGCTGCAGCAATGCAGCGCCTCGTTTTGTTTTGTCGCGCGAGCGCCTCATGCGCCTTTGGTCGTTCAGCGCGATGCGTGCGCCTTGGGCTGAGTCTCTGCTCGTAATTGTCCGCAGGCGGCGGCGATGTCGCGGCCCATGTTCTGGCGGACGGTCGTCGGAACGCCGGCCTTGTCGAGAATCGCTGCGAACTCCCAGATGCGCGGGTCGGGCGTTCCCGCGAACGGCGCGTCCGGCGTCGAGTTGTACGGAATTAAGTTGACGTGGTAGAGATGTCCCGCCATGAGCCGCGCAAGCTCGTGCGCGCACGTGTCGCTGTCGTTGACGTCGCGCAGCATCACGTATTCGAAGAACACCTTGCGGTTGGTCTTGGCCACATAGCGCGCGCACGCGGCCATCAGCTCGGAGACGGGGAACTTGCGGTTCACCGGCATGATCTGCGAGCGCAGAGTATCGTTCGGAGCATGCAGCGAGATCGCGAGATTGACTTGAACACCCTCGTCAGCGAAGCGGTCGATCTTGTCGACCAGGCCGACCGTCGAGATCGTGATGTGGCGAGAACCCAACCCAAAACCCTGACCGTCGTTGAGCAACGCGACTGCGTCCATCACGGCATCGTAGTTGTGAAACGGTTCGCCCATGCCCATGAAAACGATATTGGTGATACGCTTACCGCGCACGGCGACGTCGCGCGCGAAGTAGCGGGCTTGGTCAAAGATTTCGGTGGCCGTCAAATTGCGGGTGTAGCCCGCTTGGCCGGTGGAGCAGAACGCGCAGGCGAAGGCACAGCCGGCCTGCGAGGAGATACACACGGTCGTGCGGTCGCCGTGATGCTCCATCAGCACGGCTTCGACCTCGCTGCCGTCGCGCAAGCGAAAGAGACCCTTGGTGGTCTGGCGATCGTTCGAATGCTGAACGGCTACCGGCTCGACCGCGTCAAACCCGAAACCCGCCTCGGCCAGCGACGCGCGCAGTTCTTTGGGGAGGGTGGTCACCGCGTCCACGCTTGCCGCCAGCTCCTTGGTCGCCGCACGGTAGAGCTGCGTCAAGCGAAACGGCTTCAACTCAAAGCGTTGCGAGAAGCTGTCGATATCGGAAAATCCGGCGCGGCTGATCTTGTCGGTCAGCCAAATGGCGCGCGCATCACGGGTCACGGCGCGCATTGTATCACATGCCGGTCTGGGCCGGCTCGCCTGCGGCGCGCGTGTGGGCGATCTGGTCGAGGCGGGCGCGGACGGCCTTGAGATCCTCCCAGACCAGCCGCTTGGTTTGAGTGAGAGCCATCCCGCCTTGGCGCAGCACGTAGGCGGGGTGGAATGTGACCATCATCGGGATGCCGTGCGGCCCGTCGTACCAACGCCCGCGCATCCTGGTGATCTGGAAGTCTTGACCCAAGAATGACTTCGCGGCCGGTGCTCCGAGCGCCAGGATGACGTCAGGGCGGACGATCTCGATTTGCTCGTCGAGGAACGGACGGCAATTCGCCATCTCCTGCGGAGTCGGCGGCCGGTTGCGCAAGCGCCCGCCGTCATCGAGCGTCGGCCGGCACTTGACCGTGTTGCAGATATAGACGTCTTCGCGCGCAAGACCGATCGCAGCGATCATCTTGTCGAGCAACTCGCCGGCGCGGCCGACGAACGGGCGGCCGAGCCGATCTTCGGTCTCGCCGGGGCCTTCGCCCACGAGCATCAACCGCGCGCACGGATCGCCTTCGCCGTATACGTTGTTGCGCCGCAGCGACCCGATCGCGCACAGGCGGCACGCGTCCGCGCGAGCCGCGGCATGCTGCAACAGGCGCTCCCGGCGCGCGCGTTCCTCCAGACTCACTGCGCGTGCTCCTCGGGTGCGATGATGACCGCTTCACCGAATGCGACGACCACACAATCTCCGTCTGCGCCCTCGGTGACGTGGAACTGCAGATCGATGACGGCGTTTGCGCCGAGTTGGTCGCCGCGTTCGCGCATCTCGCGCAAGGCGGGTTCGCGCAGACGTTCGGCGTCGGTGACCATCGCGGTCGGTGCGAGCCCAATCAGCATGCCGAGACTGCGAAACGTGGCCTGCAAGCGACTTCCCGGCTGCGACGCGCGCCCCGAGACATACCCGAGCGACCTCACGACGCGATAGGCGGTGAGATCGCGAAAGGTGACGACGTCATTCGTGGCGATCACCGGCAGGCGTCTGCCATCGCGGTGCGGGAACCACGCTCAAGGATCATGTCCGAAAATTCACCGTCGGCGCTCCTCATCCGCCTCGACGCGATCGGCGATGCTTTGGCGTTGGTGCCGCTGCTCGCCGCGCTGCGCGAACGTTCGATTCCGGTTGACGTCATCTTGCGCGAACACAACCGCGACGTGTTCGCTTCGCACGCGGTCCGCTCCGTCGAAGTCGCCCCGTTCCGCCTGCGTGACGAATCGCGCGCGAATCACGCGGCGATCGAGCGATTCGGCGCGCACTTGCGCGAACGCGAGTACACGCACGCGCTGATCGCCACCGAGGATCCGAGCGGGTACCGCCTCGCGGCAGCCGCCGGCGCGCCTGAACGCATCGGCTTCGACAACGGCTGGGGCAAACCGCTCAAGACCCTTTGGATTTCGCGCATGGTCACAACCGCGATCCATCGCAGCGCCGGGCTCGATCCGCGCGCGCCGCACGAGTGCGCGGTGCTTTTCGAACTCGGGCGATCGTTGCTGCCGCCCGGCAGCATGCCGTCGACCGACCCCGCGCGTTTGCGTCCGCTCGTGCTCGATGCCGAACCCGCTCGCGATGCACGCGTCGCCTTTCAAGTCACCGACAAGTGGACGCGGCTGGGTTTTCCCGTCGAGCAGGTCGCGTCGCTGGCGCGCGCGGCGATCGACGCAGGCATGAGCATGCGCTTCATCTCGTCGCAGAGCGAGTCGGCATTCGCCGATGAATTTTCGCGGGCGGCTGAGCTACCCGTCGAGCGCTTCGCACATCTGTCGGATTGGAAAGCGGCGATCGCCGGCTCGCGCGCGCTCGTGGCGCCGGACTCCGGGGCGCTGCACGTCGCCGGCATGACCGGCGTACCGACTCTCGCGATCTTCGCTGCGCAGCGCCACGCGCAGCGCCAAACGGCGCGCTGGCGACCGTGGAGCGGCCGCTCCGTACCCATCGCGCTGCGTGCAGCCGAGTGGAACTCCGCGTCGCTCGTGCGCGCGCTCGCTGATCTGTTACGCTCCAGCTAGACTGCGTCCGCGCTGCAGATACGGCCAAATGAATTGGTCGATGTCGCCGTCGAGCACAGCTTCGGTATTGCCGGTCTCGACTTCGGTGCGGTGGTCCTTGACCAGCCGGTACGGTGCGAGCACGTACGAGCGGATTTGCGATCCCCACTCGTTGGCTTGCCGCTCGCCTCGCAACTCGCTCAAGCGTTGATCGCGTTCTTCGGCCATGCGCTGCACCAGCCGCGCACGCAAAATGTTCATCGCGACGTCGCGATTTTGCGCTTGCGAGCGTTCCTGCTGCGATGCGACGATGAGTCCCGACGGAATATGAATGATGCGCACCGCTGACTCGGTCTTGTTGACGTACTGACCGCCCGCGCCGCCGGATTTGAACGTCTCGACACGCACGTCTTCCGGTTTGATCACCACGTCGAGATCCTCTCCGGCTTCGATCTCGGGAACGACGTCGACGGCCGCGAACGACGTGTGCCGCCGATGCGCCGCATCGAACGGCGACATGCGCACCAGGCGGTGGACGCCGCGCTCGCTCTCCAACATGCCATACGCGTTGCGCCCGCGCACGAAGAAGGTGATCGACTTCAATCCCGCCTCTTCAGCGGGCGATTCATCGACGATCTGCGTGGAGAAACCCTTGGTTTCGGCCCAGCGCAGGTACATGCGCGCCAGCATCGCCGTCCAGTCAGCGGCGTCGACGCCGCCTGCACCGGCGAAGATCGACAGGATCGCTCCATGCGAGTCGAACTCGCCGCTGAAGTTGGCCGCCATCTCCAGCGCCTCGAGATCGCGTTCGGCGGAAGCGATCTGTGCGTCGATCTCGGCGCCGGCCGCCGGATCGTCGGCGAAGAGTTCGATCATTTCCCGCGCATCGCGCAACGCGCGGTCGATCGCATCGATGCGGCCGGCCTCCTCGCGTAGATCGGCGAGTTGTTTCATGGTCCGCTGCGCGGCGTCGGGATCGTTCCAGAAACCGTCGGCCTGCGAGCGCGACGAGAGTTCAGCTATCGAGCGGCGCTTCCCGGCATCGTCAAAGACGCTCCTTGACGGCGTTGAGCCGTTCGGTTAGGCGCGCGATGATCGTGAGTTGCGAATCGCTCATGGTCGCGCTCGCTTCTGCGCGATCGGACCTCGCCCTTTCCGAAAGCCGTGCGGCGCGTGAACGATCGGCAAATTCTCTTTTGCCCCATCGGAGCGTCACACGACTATGAACGTTCTCACTCAAAACCTAGCCGCGCCCGGCATCGCCGAGCCGTCGTTCAACCCTGAAGCGGCCTCGGGCATGGGCAGCGCGGCCAACGCCGCCGCTCCCTTCTCTCCCGGACTACGCAGCGACATCATCACGCAGCCGGCACCGCCATGGCTCACGCTCGGGCCCGGATCGGGAGAAAACACCGAAACGCCCTTCAATCCGATCGCTGCGATCGTGGGGCTGCTCCAGCAGTTCATGCAGATGCTCGGATCATTCTTTGGCGGCGGCTCCTTCGTCAACCCGTACATGCCGCAGCCGATCCCGACGCCGCAGCCCCCGGTCGAGCTCCCTCGGTACCAGGTCGACAGCGAGTTGGGAGCTGTGTCAAGTTTCGGCAAGAGCGAGAGGATGGAATTCTGAGGCGGGAAAGCCCCGCTCATGGATGTGAAACGGGTGACTTTGACCGTTGCGGCGTTCGTATTGTCGAACGCTGTCTTATGTGCGCGCGCGGATGATCTCGCGCCCCCGAATCTCTCGCTCTCCGACGTGCTGGCCAAGGCTGCCACCGCATCGGGCTCGCTTGCACCGGGAGCGTATTCAATCCTCACCCGCACCGTTCACGGCGACGGAACGATATCGACGACCACGACCTTTCGCAACGGCGACGATTTCAAGAGTGTCAGCAAGAGCGGACCGTTTACGACGCTCGCGGGATCCGTTCACGGTCAAGCCTGGCACATGAGCCCGAACAAGGTGGTCACGCTCGAAACGGGATTCCACGACGCCGACAACGCTGACCGGCAGGCGCTCAAGGATGCCCGCAGCGGATCGAGTGCTGTCAAACTTCTAGGGATGACCGCCGCCGCTCCCCAGCAGTACGTCATCGACGTCGCCCCGCCGAATGCCGACCGCGAGTTGCTGTACATCGACGCCGGGACGTTCCTGATCTCACGCATCGATACGGACGCTCAAGACGGCACGCACAACAGGGTGCTCTACAGCGACTACCGCACGGTCTTCGGACTGAAGCGCCCCTTCAAGGTGGAGTACACCGACGAACGCGCAGTAGACGACGCCACGTCAACGACGGTCAGCTACGAACGCATGACTTCGCCAGTCGATTTTACCATTCCGGACACGACCGCGGTCTTTGCGTTTCCGACAGATGCGCCGGTCAAGATTCCGGCACAGTTCACGGAGGGCGGCATCGCGGTGCGGGTCACGATCGACGGCAAAGGCTACGACCTCGCCCTCGATTCCGGCGCCAGCGACATCAACGTCGACGCTGCCATGGCACACGGTCTGAATCTGTCGTTGTATGGAAAGACCGTCGAGTTGATCGGCGGCAACTTCGACAACTCCGAAGCAGTGATTCCCAAGGTGCATGTCGGGGATCTTGAAGCGAACAACCTCGCGGTATCGGTCATTCCCTTCGCGCTACAAACCGGTCAAGACGTGAAGACCGTCGGGCTTCTCGGCGCCGACTTCATTTCAAGCGGCGTTCTCGAGATCGACTTCAAGAACAAAGCGGTGACCATGTACCCGTGGGATCAGTTCGATCCCAAGAAGATCAACGCGAACGGCATTCCGATCGAGAATGACGACGACGTTCCGCGTTTTCCGCTGAGCGTCAACGGGGTGACCGGTCACTTTTTGCTCGACCTTGGTGCCTCGCGCACGATTTTTCTCAACAGCTTCGTGCATGGGGTGCCCGACGCGGAGAAGCAAGGTTTTGGCGACACCCTCGGATTCATCGGCGGCGACGTCAACACCCATTCCTACCAACTCAGCAACGTCGTCTTCGGCGGAATCCGCTTCCTTCACGCCAACATCTTGGTGCCTGACGACGACGGCAAAGTCAACCTGCAAGGCTACGACGGCATCATCGGCCGCGATGTCCTACAGAACTTCGTCATCTACCTAGACTACGTCCACAGCGCCCTCTATCTCAAACCAAACCCGCAATAAGAGCGGTCTAGCCGTCACTCGCCGTGACATTTCTTGTATTTTTTCCCGCTTCCGCATGGGCAAAGGTCGTTTCGGCCGACCTTTGCTTCTTGGCGCTGCACGGGTTTGGGTGCTTCGCCGTCCATGTTGGTATGCAGTTGCTGCGGCCGGCGCTGCGCTCCCGGCATGGGTCCCAAGAGTTGTTCCGCTTCGCTCGGTGACAAGCGGCCGCTGTGAACCGGCTGCGGCACCATGGCGCCGCTCGGAATCGGTTCGAGCGCGGGCATCGGCTGTTGCGCACCTTCGGGTGCGCCCATCTCGATGACAACGTGAAACACGCCTTTGATGGCTTCGTCGGCGATGTTGTTCTTGAGATCTTCGAAAATCTCATAGGCTTCTTTTTCGTATTCGACGCGCGGGTCTTTTTGGCCGTACCCGCGTAAGCCGATGCCGTTCTTGAGATGATCCATCACATAGAGATGGTCCACCCACTGGCGATCGATGATCGGCAGCAGCAGATACCGCTGTTCGACGAAGCGCATGATCTGCGGTGTGACTTCCGCTTCCTTGGCTTCGTATGCAGCTATGGCTCGCTCGTGCAGTAGACGGCGAATCTCTTCCCGGTCTTTTCCGGCAAAATCGGCCACGCTCGTCGACTGGCGAATCGGGAACACGGCATCGAGTTCGTTGAGAATCTCGTCGAGATCCCACTCGCTTGGATGGGCGTTCTCCGGCGCGTTCTGCTCGACTGCTTCGTCGACTTTGGCCGCCACCGACTGCAGCATGAAGCCACGCGAGTCAAAGCGGCCTTCGAGTATCGCGCGCCGGTCGGCGTAGATGATCTCGCGCTGCTTGTTCATCACGTCGTCATATTCGAGGACGTGCTTACGCAGTTCGTAGTTGTGATTTTCGACTTTTCGCTGTGCGCGCTCGATCGACTTGGTCACGAGACCGGATTCGATCGGAACCTCGTCGGTGAATCCGACGCGGTCCATGATCGAGGTCATCCGGTCGCCGCCGAAGAGGCGCATGACTTCATCTTCTAACGAAATGTAAAAACGCGTCGAGCCGGGGTCGCCTTGCCGGCCGGCACGACCGCGCAACTGGTTGTCGATGCGCCGCGATTCGTGGCGCTCGGTACCGATGATGTGCAGGCCGCCCTTCTCGGCGACATGCTCGCCCAATTTGATGTCGGTGCCGCGTCCGGCCATGTTGGTCGCAATCGTCACCTGACCGGGTTGGCCGGCATCCTTGACGATCTCGGCTTCCTGCTCGTGATACTTGGCGTTGAGGACGTTGCACTCCACGCCTTTGCGCCGAAGCATCGCCGCGAGCAGTTCACTCTTCTCGATGGAGCGCGTGCCCACGAGCACCGGACGATCTTTTTTGTGTTCTTCGATGATCTCGTCGACGACGCGCATGAACTTCGCGTTTTCGCTCTTGTAGACGATGTCCGAATGGTCTTTGCGGACCATCGGCATGTTCGTGGGGATGATGACCACGTCGAGCGCGTAGATGTCGCGAAATTCGCGCTCTTCGGTCTTCGCAGTGCCGGTCATGCCCGCGAGATGCCTGTATAGCCGGAACAGATTCTGGAACGTGATCGTTGCCAGCGTCTGATCCTCGCCGCGGACCTTGATGCCTTCCTTCGCTTCGATGGCCTGATGGATGCCGTCGGAATAACGGCGCCCGTACATGAGCCGGCCGGTGAACTCATCGACGATGACGACTTCGCCGTCCTTGACGATGTACTGCTGGTCGCGGTGGAAGATGTGCCACGCTTTGAGCGCCGCGTTGATCTGGTGCGCGAGTTCGATGTTGCGCTGGTCATAGAGATTCTGGACGCCCAGCATCTTCTCGACTTTCGCGACACCGGCTTCGGTGATCGGAACCGCGTGCGCTTTTTCGTCGACGGTGAAATCCTCGTCTTTTTTGAGCCGCGGGATGATCTGCGCGAATTTTTCGTAGAGTTCACCGGTCTCTTGCGACGGCCCGGAGATGATGAGCGGCGTGCGTGCTTCGTCGATGAGAATCGAGTCGACTTCGTCGATCAACGCGAAGTAAAGTTCGCGCTGCACCAAATCTTCGACTTGCCACGCCATGTTGTCGCGCAAGTAGTCGAAGCCCACTTCGTTGTTGGTGACGTAGGTGACGTCGCAGTTGTATGCGGCGCGGCGTTGGGCCGGGTCGAGTCCGTGTTGAATGATGCCGACCGACAACCCGAGGAAGGTGTAGAGCGGCCCCATCCACTCGGCGTCGCGCCGGGCCAGATAGTCGTTGACGGTGACAACTTGGGCCCCGCGGCCTTCGAGCGCGCGCGCGTACACCGGAAGCGTCGCAACCAGCGTCTTACCTTCGCCGGTCCGCATCTCGGCGATGCGTCCCTCGAAAAGCACCTGACCGCCCATGATCTGCACGTCGAAATGACGCATGCCGAGGACGCGCTTGCCCGCCTCACGGCAGACCGCGAACACCTCCGGCAGCATCGCTTCCAGTGCCTCGCCTTTGGCAAGACGCTCACGAAATTCCGGAGTCTTGGCCTTCAGCTCGTCGTCGGGCAAAGTGGCCATCTGCGGCTCGATCGCGTTGACCTGCGCCGCGGTGCGACGCAAGCGAGCCACTTCGCGCTCGTTGCCGTCGATGAGCGTTTTCAAGAATGCCATACCGGTTGGTAACGTTCTCCCTGACGTAAGGTTGCGCCCCGCCGCTACACGTTTGCGAGCGGGAGCGTGACGGTGAAGACGGAGCCTTCGTTCTCCTTGGACCGCACCACGATGGTTCCGCGATGCACTTCGACGATCTTCCGCGACACGTAGAGGCCGACGCCCGACCCGGCGATCCCCTTCTGGCGCGCGTTGCTCGCGCGACCAAACCGCGTGAACAGCGCGTTGATCTCGCTCTCGGGGATGCCGATACCCTGATCCTGAACCTCGAACAATGCCTGCTCACCGTCGCACAGAACGCGAACAGCTACCTCTTTTTCCGAATATTTCAGGGCGTTCATCACCAGGTTGTCGATAACGTGGCGGAAGCGCTGAGGGTCAATCGACACCGATGCGGCCGTGTCCGTTTCCTCGATCCGAACCCGTCCCGTCTCTTTGACAAGTCCGCTGAGCGCTTCGGTGACGAATCCACCCAGATCGACGACGGTTCGCGCCAGCGAGAACCCCTCGGATTGCGTCTGAGCCAGCACCAACGCGTCGTCGGAGAGCCGCACCAGGCGCGTCGCTTGGCTATGGATCATCTCGATTTCGGCCTTCTGCGTCTCGGTCGTCTCGATCAAGAGTTCGCAGTAGCCGAGAATCACCGAGAGCGGCGACTTGAAATCGTGCGCGAGCATCGCGAGCAGATCGTCTTTGAACTGATTGCTCTCTTGCAACGCGCTGTTGGCTCGATGCGTCGCATCGTAGAGTTCCAGGTTACGCAGAGCGAGCGCGAGCAGCGCGCCGAGTTCCTGAAGCAAGCGCAGTTCATCGCGGGTGAAACGTGCGGCATTTTCCCGGCCGACGATCATCAGCGCATCGACCGCACCAGCGCCGGCCGTCGCCGACAGCGGAACGATCGCATAGCCCGGCCCTTCGAACATGCGCGCGACACGGCGCTCGCCTTCTCGCTCGAACTCGGTGGAAGAGACGATCCGCGAGTTGGGATCGATCAGCGCGATCTTCGCAAGATCGGCGGCGCCTGCGCCCTGCGAACCGACGACTTCGTAACGGTCGCCGTTCCAGCGTAAGACGCACGCGCTCGGTGACTGGACGAGATTCGCGGCCAACTGCGACATCGAGTCGGCCAGCGTGCGCAAATCGGTGTACGAAAGAATCGTTCGCGCCGCTTCGGCGAGCGTCGAGCGTTCCTGCGCACGACGCTGTTCGCGTTCGTACGCATGCGCATTCGCAAGCGCGATCTCCAGGTGCGAACCGAGGGTGCGAAAGAACGACGAGCGCTCCTCGCTGCTCCAATCGAAGGCACCCGATGGAATCGAAAACGCGAGCATGCCGTAGAGCCTGCCCTCGACGCGGAGCGGCACCACGATGCCGTCGGACTCGTCAAACAGCGCCGCCCGCAGCGTTCGCGGTAGGATGTCGGCATTGGATGGATCATCGGCCAGCAGGGCCGCGCTGATCGTCCGCCGATCGATCCGCTCGGCCGGCGTGAAGGCTTCGGGCTCGCGCGTGCGATGCGCTTCGCGCACCAGATCGTTCTCTTCCAGCACGAACGCGGCACAATCAACCGGCTGCTCGTGCGAGACGGTCACGACGAAGACCATCAGCACTTCATCGGCGTATTGGGTGTCGCGAAGGATGCGCACGACGCGTTCGAGGGATTCGGAGCGGGTGCGCCGCGCGCGCTCGCGCTCGTACGACCGCGCACTCGTAAGCGCCAGTCCCAAGTGATGAGCAACCGCACGAACGGCCAGAACGTCGGCATCGTCAAACGCGTGCGGACGAGCGTAGTGCAATGCCAGCACATATTCAACGTGACCATCGGCGGCGACCGGCACCATGATCGCTCCGCACACGCCTAAGCTGCGCAAGTACGCGTCGGCCACGCCTTCGTCGACTTCGTCGACGCGGATGATAGCCCCGGAGAACGCTCGGCGCAGATGCGTGTCGTACTCAAATCGAGTCGGCATCTGCGCGTACACCTCCGCGCCGAAGGCGACCGCGACCACGTCGGCCACGTCGTTTTCGCGCGGATCTCGCTCCCATACGATGCAGCGAGCGGCGCCGAACGTCGCTCGTACGTCTTCCGCGATTCCGTAGAGCACGTCGCGGCGTTCCGATGAACGGCGCAGCCGTTCGTTGATTGATGCGAGCAGTTGGCTGTTGCGAACCTGCCTCCCCGCCGCAACGACTGCGCGATCGGCTTCGACAATCCGGGCGGCCAGGCGCGCATACGCATCCACCGCAACCAGTATCCGCTCGTCCGGAGCGCTTGACACCTCGATAACAACCAGACCGATCATGCGGTCGGCCACGGTCAGCGGCACGAACACGGCGTCGCTGCGCGGCAATGCCGAGGCGACACCGGAGAGCACACGCTGCTGATCGCGGGGAACGACGTAGAGCTGGCCTCGCGCGAAGCGGCTCAGCGCATGGAGAAGAAGGCGGTGAACCTCGGGCGAGTTCTCGCGCAGCGCGAATCCCCCGGCGTTGGGGTCGCCTCCGGTACACACCTCGCCATCGACGAAGAGCAGCGCCGTCGCGGCCGCGCCTGCACCGACGGCGCGCATGCCTTCCGCGAGGAGCTGTGCTCGAAGAGCGGGCGTCGCTGCATCGGCCAGACGCGAGAGACTCTCCAGCGCCTCGAACGATGCTCGGCCGGTTGAGTCAATTATGGTGACAATCCGATCCCGCCAAGCGCCCCGGTCGCATTGATCGTCGCGGTTGGCGCAACATTGCCGTTCGCGTTGGGCGGGAACACCAACACCTTACCGGAGCTTCCCGCGCCGATATCGGCGACGTAGATATTTCCGGCAGCGTCGACTTTGACGTCGATCGGCGTGACCAAACCGGTAGTCGATCCGGAGATGGTGCGCATCGGTGCGATCGCACCGTTCGCGCCGCTTGGATAGACGTAGATCGCGGGCACGCCGACATCCGTCACGTAGATGTTGCCGGATGCGTCGAGGGTAAGGCCGACGGGCGCAACCAACCCAGTCGCGGCTCCGCTGATCACCGTCAGCGGCGGCGCATTGTTGGCAACCGGCGGCGGTGTTGCTCCCGACGGCGTCGGCGACGGAGTCGGACTCGGCGTTGCGCCGGCCGGCGTCGGCGTCGCGGTCGGCACTGGCGTCGGAACAGCGAAACTTTCGATCGACGCATTGCCGCGATTTGCAACGAACACGTTCCCGTTCGAATCGAAGGCCACGCCGGAGGGAATGTTGAGATTCGTCGCCGCGCCTTCAATGGAATTCTTCGGCGCGACCAAACCGCTGGTCACGTCCGCGAAGAACAGGATTTGGCTTGGCGTTTGCAAGCTCGGATTCACGTTGGCAACGGCGATCGTACCGCCGCCGGTAGACGAGAACGCGATGCCGTTGGGTTGAGAGAGCAGACTCCCCGAACCGCCGACGACTTCGAGCGGAAAGACGTTTCCGGTCGCGAGCGCCTTGATCACCACCAGCGACGCGGCGCCGGCTCCCACGTTGCGGTTGATCGTCCAGAGATTAGCGCTGGAGTCGAACGCGAGATACGTCGGACCGGTAAGACCCGTGTTCGAACCGCCGATCTGAAAGGTCGGCACGGCTCCGGCGGCCGGATTCACGGAATAGATGCTGATGGCGTTTTGCGAACTGTTGGACGCATAGAGCGTCTGAGAGGCAAAATTGGGGCCGGTGCCCACGGTGTTGACCGGGCCGGTGCCGGTGCTGCAGGCGGCAAATGCCGCCGTCAGGCCCAAGGCAAGCAGCGCGAAGGGTGGCCGTCGCAAAATTACCGTGTCTCCTCTTAAGCTCTGAGCGCGAAGAATCAGTGAACGTGCAAGTTCCGCGTCGGCGCGGCTACATTCCTGGAATGGACGGGCGCCAGCCATGCCAGACCAGCAGGCACAGGGCGCCCACGCCGGCCAGGATCAGCACGACGGCGCCGATCTGGATGAGCCGCCGGCGGACGTAGGCCGGACGGCTTGACTGGGTGTCGATGATCTGTCTGGGCATTCGAGTCATACCGGACCATGAAGGGGATGATTGAGGGCATCGGCGCGGACGTCGTCGAGCAGGCGGCCGACCGTCACGAACTGGTAGCCGGCTGCGCGGAAGCGCGCGATGACGTCGGGAAGAGCCTGGATGGTCGCGAGCTTCCCGGAATGGAGCAGCACGATCTCCGGCGCCGTCGCGTGCGCGAGAAGGTGGTTGCGCAGTTGCCCGGGTGTCAGGGTGCGCCAGTCGCCGCCGTCGTCGGTCCACAGCACGACGTGATACCCCAAGTCCTGAGCGACGCGCAGGGTCGCAAGCGTGTAGCGCCCATGCGGCGGGCGCATCAGCCGCCGCACCGACGGGTCGTGAACGATCTCCCACAGCGCGTCGCGGCCGCGAAGAATCTCCGAACGCACCTGCGCGGCATCCTCGTGATCGAGATCGGGATGCGAGTAGGTATGATCGGCGATCTCGTTTCCGTCGGCTTCGATCCGGCGGGTGAGTTCCGGCCACTGCTCGGCGTCGCGCCCGATCAAGAAAAAGGTCGCCGGAACGCCGAGTGCGTGAAGCTCGTCGAGCAGCAGCGGCGTGTACATCGGGTAGGGACCGTCGTCAAACGTGAGCGCGATCAGCTTCGGACGCGCAAGGTGCGCAGCGGCGATCGCATGCGCATTGATGATGCGCTCCACGCGGGCGACCGGACCGGTTCCGACGAGCATCGCGGCGTCGGAGCCCGGCGTCACGATGGCGGGAGCCTCGGCGCTTGCGTGAACGAGCCACTTCCAGCCGCCGAATCCGGCCAGGAGCAGCGCGACGAGTAACAATGAGGATCGCACGCGCGCGTTTCTCAAGGCGCCGGTGTGGGCTTGGGGGCGGTTACGGCGTCGGCGACGTCGCGACCGATCACGATCGTCACGTCGCTGCGCGGAGCCGGCGACGGTGCTTTGGTCTCAATGGGAACGGCGCGCGCCACCGGACCGAGCGCGGTACGCACCTTCAGCCCGGCGTACAGAATCGGCGTGTGCTCCTCGATTTTGGTGATGTCGCCTGCCGCGCTCTGCGTCGTAGGGTCGGCATTGCCGACATCGCCGATGGTGAAACCCTTGGCCTTGAGGCTCGCGGCGATCCGGGCGGCGGCGCCGTCCACACCGCTCGCGTTCTCGATGTCGATGCGCACCTTCGACGGCGCGATCGCCGCCAGCGCGGCGGGGTCGACCGGCGGTTCCGGCGTCGGCGGTGCGATCAGCATGTTTTGCACGAGCTTCGCTCGCTGCGCAACGTCGGGAACGATGGCGTCGCCGTCGGCGATCACTTCGTCCCTGGTATAGGGCACCTGCGCCGTGTGCACGTCGGCTGCATCCAAGCCAATGAAATAGGTGGCAAGCGAGAGCAACTCCGCCTGTCTGAAATTCGTGGTCACATTGCGTTGCAGAACGCCGATGAGGTCGTTGGCGTGCAGGAGCGTGTTGACTTTGTCGTTCTTCAGCTTGTCGGTCAGTGCCTTAAGCACTTGCTGCTGACGCTTGATCCGGCACGGATCGCCGCACCAGTCCTCGCGAAAGCGCATGTATCCCACCGCCTGCGGTCCGTTCAAATGCTGGAATCCCGGCTTGAGATGAATGTGGAGATGCCCCCATGAATCATCGTAACTCATCTCGCTCTTCTTATCTGAAGGGTCGCTATTCATCACATTGACGTCGACGCCGCCGATCGCGTCGATCAAGTCTTTGGCCGCGTTGATCCGCAGTTGCATGTAGCGGTCGAAGCCGCGAATGCCCAACCACTTGGAGATGACGGCCTGCGCTTCGTTGACGCCGCCGTCGGACTGCGCCTCGTTGATCTTGGCGACGCGGCCGTTGGGCATGGTCGCTTCCATGTCTCGCGGGATTGAAAGTTCGTAGATGCGCTTGTTGGCAAAATCGAGATTCACCGCCCAGATCACATCGCTGCGCGACGCTGACGAATACTCCTCGTCCTTCTCATTGTAGTCGTAGTCGAGGCCTTCGACCAACACGACCAGGTGATCTTTGCCGAAGAGTTGCTGCGGCGTCTGCACGAATGGTTCGAGCGCGATCTGCAGCGGGTTCCGATGCGAGACCGCAGCATAGCCGAGGAATCCTACCAGCAGCGCCAGCACCGCGATCGCGCCGATCGTCGCGATGCGCCGCACACGTGACCGTGGAGCGCGCGCCTCCGCGGCGTCATCGGGGCCGAGATGCTTACCCAACCGGCGCGACCTCCCTGGCGATCGTATGTCCGAAGAAATCGAACGGTCCGTGCCCGCCGATCGTCACCTCGACAAACTCGCCGATGGCGGCCTCTCCGGCGAAGTAGACGCCGCCGTCGACGCCGGGCGCCTCACCCGGCGAGCGGCCAAACCATGCGTGCGCCGCACCGAGACGTTCGCGAAACGGATCGTTCTTGCGTAGCGTGCGGCGTTCTTCAACGAGCACGCGCACTGTCTCTCCGACGCGCCGGGCCCGCGCTTGCTCGGAAGCAACGCGCTGCGCCTCGCGCAGACGCACCAAGCGGCGGCGCCGTTCGCGCGCATTGACCTGGTTGGGCAGTTCCGCGCCCGGGGTGTCTTCCTCGGCGCTGTATTCGAAGAACCCCACCCGGTCGAGTTCGGCGCGCGCTATCCATGCCTCCAAGTACGCGACATGTTCCTCGGTTTCGCCTGGGAATCCGACGATGAAGGTAGAGCGCATGGTGATTCCCGGAATCTTGCGCCGGAAATCGTCGATGATCTCAAGATAGCGCTCGCCGTTGCTCGGGCGCAGCATCGCGCGCAGCACGTCGGGATGCGCGTGCTGCAACGGCATGTCCATGTACTTGCAGACCTTCGGCAGCCGCGCCATCGCTTCAATCAATTCGCTGTCGACCGTCGCCGGATACAAGTAGAGCAAGCGAATCCACTCGATGCCGTCGATCTCGTGCAGACGCTCGAGCAGTTGCGCGAGGCCGCCTCGACGATAGCCACGATCGCGTCCCCACATCGACGTGTCTTGCGCGATCAAGATGAGTTCCTTGGTGCCCGCGGCGGCGAGCGCGCGCGCTTCCTTGAGAATCGACTCCTCACTGCGGCTGCGGAATTTTCCGCGCAGCTTGGGGATGATGCAGAACGTGCACGGATGATCGCAGCCTTCGGCGATCTTCAAGTACGCGGTGGCGCGCGGCGTCGTGATGAGGCGCGGAAGAAAATCGTGTTCCGGCTCTTCCTCGAACGCCAAGCGCACCGGCTTGTGGCCGGCGCGCACGTCGTCGAGCAACTCGACGATACCCGCATACGCACCCGTGCCGACGACGCCGTCGATCTCGGGGATGAGCGCCTGCAACTGCTCGCCGTACCGTTGTGCAAGACACCCGGCCACCACCAATTGCTGATCGCCGCGCTTGGTTTGCGCGAATTCCAGGATGGTCTCGGTCGATTCGGCCTTCGCCGGATCGATGAAGGCGCAGGTGTTAATGATAACGGTGTCGGCACGCGTCGCGTCGCCTTCGAGTTCATAACCGGCCGCGCCGAGTTTGGCGATCATCACTTCGGAGTCGACGAGGTTCTTCGCGCACCCCAGGCTGACGAATGACACGGATGGCATGCGCGCGCTACCGGTAGTTCACGAACTGCAGCGGTAATTCGTACTCCATCGCCTTCAGCGCGGCGATGACTTTTTGCAGATCGTCGCGACTCTTCCCCGAGATGCGAATCTGCTCGTCTTGATACTGCGCGCTGACTTTGAGTTTGAGTTCCTTCACTTTTTCCATGAGCGGCTTGCTCTTCTCTTTGGGAATGCCGTTGCGCAGGGTGATCACTTGACGGACGGTCCCCATCGCCGCCGGCTCAACCTTGCCGTATTCAAACGCCTTGATGTCGATGCCGCGCTTGGTTGCCTTGCTCTGCAGCATGTCGATGACGTTGCGCATCTTCAACTCGTCGTCGGAGACGATCGTGATGGCCTTGTCGTCGTTCTTGATCTCGGTTTTCGAGTTCTTGAAGTCGAAACGGTTCTCGATCTCTTTGCGAACTTGATTGAGCGCGTTGTCGAGTTCTTGGGCGTCGATGCGCGAAACGACATCGAACGAGGGATCACTCGCCACGAAGATGTTCTCCAGAGTTTGCGATGATGCGGCGGCCGCGCCGCTTTACAAAGCGAGACGACGTTCGATGACGTCGCCGTTTCCGCCGAGTTTGCCGATGCTCGCTCCGTTCACGAGGACGTCGACACCGCCGGCATTCCCCACGCGAATCGTGGCATTCTTTCCATAGAATCGGCGAACGGTCCCGGCCGGAAACGTTCCCTCAATACTAACATTCCCGTCAACGACGACCCGCAACCAGGATGGCGCCGAGAAATGCACCTCCAGCGAGTGGCTGAGGAGTTCCGGCGGCACCGGTGTGGCGCCGGGCGAAGCCGCGGCTGCGGGCGAGGGGCTTTCCGAGGGGACGGCCAGTGCCAGATCGCCGGACGCCGACGGCAGCGGGGACGCTGATGGCAGGGGGGTCACCGCGACCGTGGGCGCCTGCCGCGACAGCGTGAAGTAGCTGAAGACGACGAAGCCGATCATCACGAGGGCGATCAGGCCGGCGATCCACAGCAACGGTGACGGCCGGTATCTTCCCGCGCTCGCGTGGATCGCGTCGAGACCGGCCGGCGCGGCCAGGCTCTCGCCTGGCGGGAGTTCACCGGATTGGGCGTTGAAGGCCGCGACGGCTTCCTCCGGGTCGAGGTTCAAGTATCGAGCGTAGGTTCGGATGAAGCCGCGAACGTAGACCGGCGCCCCGATCAAGGCCCAGTTCTCATCCTCGATGGCGCCGAGATAGACGGAGCGGATGCGGATGTGCTCCGCAACGTCGGAGACGGTGAGGCCGCGGGCCTCGCGCGCGGCGCGAAAACGCCCTCCCAGCGTTGGCATTAGGGGCTTCTGTTAGCGCCGCCCCCTTGTTATCCTGTCCATGAAAACTATGGAAAAAACACGTGTCGTTGCCGCGATGAGCGGCGGAGTCGACTCCGCCGTCGCGGCAGGTCTCCTGGTCGAAGCCGGATTTGACGTCGTCGGCGTGACCATGCGCATGTACGCGCAAACGCGCGCACCGCACGCCAAAAGTTGCTGCGGCATCGACGATTTCGACGATGCGCGCCGCACCGCGTCGGTGCTCGGGATTCCGCATTACGTCCTCGATTTCGAAGAGACGTTTCGAAAGAACGTGATTGAACGCTTCGTCGACGACTATGTGTCGGGGCGCACGCCCAACCCGTGCGTCTCGTGCAATAACTTCGTGAAGCTCGGATCGCTGCGTAAGTACGCCGACGCCGCCGGTGCCGAATTCGTTGCCACCGGACATTACGCGCGCATCGAGCATCGCGACGACGGGCCGCATCTGTTCCGCAATCCGCATGCCAAAGATCAGGCTTACGCTCTCGCACAGCTCACGCCCGAGCAACTCGCAAAACTCTTGTTGCCGCTCGGCGAACTCGACAAAGCCGCAACCCGCGAACATGCTCGCCGTCTGAATCTCCCCGTCCATGACAAAACGGAGTCGCAGGACATCTGCTTCGTGGAAGGCGGCGACTACCGCGACGTGCTCGCGCGCGCACGCGAAGGCATCGCGCATGAAGGAGCGGTGGTGACGACGGCGGGCAATCGCATCGGCACGCATGGCGGGATCATCAACTACACCGTCGGCCAGCGCGCGAAACTTCCCTCGACCGGGGACGGGCCGCGTTACGTCACCCGCATCGATGCATCGACCAACACCATCGTGATCGGGCGCGAGGACGAGCTACTCGCGGACGGTCTGATCGCCGATGAAGTGAACCTCATCCGTCCCGAGAGATGGACAAGCGACACCGACGTGCTTGCGATGGTTCGCTACCGCGCGACGCCGGCGCGGGCGAAAGCCGTGCTGCTCGCCGACGGAACGCTCTCGTTGCGCTTCGCGCAACCGCAGCGAGCGATCGCGCCGGGGCAACTCGTCGCGTTTTTCGACACCAGCGACAATGAGGTGCTCGGCGCCGCAACCATTCGCTCCGCGACCGCTTCTTAGAACCGATCGCCTGTTCGGTTGACTTATCGAGCGATGGGTGCCTACGATTGCGCATGGGACGCTCGCTGCTCGCGTTGCTCGCCATTCTTGCGCAGACCGGGGCGCTGCCGCCGCCCCCGGTCAACGTCACGGTTCCTTGCGTCGATGACGCGATGGATCTCCACGGAAATCCGGACAACGCCGGCCTGGTGATCTTCGCTGCCGGGAATCAGTGGTTCGTCATGCCCGCCCTGCTCGCGGCCTTCCAGCGTGCGCACCCGGAAGTGCGTTCGATCTTCTACGAGACGTTGCCGCCCGGTGTCCTCGCCCAGCAGATGGAAAGCGGAGCGATTCAAGTCGGCGGGCTCATCCTGCGCGTTCATCCGGACGTGTATCTTTCCGGGAAGAGCCGCATGGAAACGATGCAGAAGGCCGGACTCGTCGGAACGCCCGTCGTCTACGCGAGCAATGCGCTCGCGATTATGGTACGTGCCGGAAACCCCAAACATGTCGCATCGCTCGCCGATCTCGGGCGACCCGACGTGCGCGTTGCCATGCCGAATCCGAAAACCGAAGGCATCGCGCGCCAAATCGAGCTTGCGTATCGAAAATCCGGCGGCAGCGCGCTCGACACCGCGATCATGCGCATCAAACTACAGCGTGGAACGACGCTGTTGACCGCGATTCATCATCGACAGACGCCGATGTGGATTCTCAACGGCAGCGCCGATGCTGGTCCGGTGTGGCTCTCCGAAGCGCTCTATCAGGAACGCGTGCACAGCGGCGTCGTGATGGTGCGGATACCGGCAGCCCAAAACGTTGAAGCGACCTACCTCGCCGCTGCGGTCACATCGTCTGCGCACCCGAGGGCGGCGCAGGCATTCGTCGAATTTTCGCGGACGGCGGCGGCGCAATCGGTGTACCGGTCATACGGCTTCACACTCCCGACGTCACAGGAGGCATCCCATCCATGAATCGCACGAAATTCTTGACGGCATCGGCGACGCTGGTCGCGGCGGGCGCCGCAGTTCCCGTCTATGCGCAAAATGTTCCGGGCGGAACAAACCTGGTCGAACGTCGAGCAAACTTCGATGAAGCTGCCTTCGCGAGGCTGCTGGGACGGCCGGCGGACATCCGCCAACTCTTTGAAGCGGTCTCTTTCAAGCCCGGTATGTTCGCCAACGTGAAGAACTCGCTCAACGGGTTGCACTTCGGATTCGGATACGCGCCGGACCGCATCGCCGTCGCGATCGCGGGACACGGACCATCGGCCGCGTTCGGCTATAACGACTACATCTGGCAGAAATACAAGATCGGAGAATTCTTCGGCGTGAAGGACGACGCGGGAAACACGGTCGCGAGCAACACCTGGCTCAAGGCCAAGAGCACATTCGATCCGGCGGCCGATCCCGACGACGACACCGGCATGTATCAAGACACTTCGATTGAAACGCTGCAAAAGCGCGGCGTCGTGATGCTGACCTGTCACACCGCGGTTGAAGAACAATCGCGCGCGTTGGTCAGGAGGGGGCTGGCTCCCGCCGGAATGACCGGAACGGACGTCGCCAGCGACATTCTCAGCCACTTGATCCCCGGTTCGGTCGTTGTGCCGTCGATGGTTGGAACGGTTGCGGTGCTGCAGGCGAAATACGCGTACACGTATGTGGCGCTCACGTTTTAGCCTTGTCGCGCTGATGCTGGCTGCATCCGTCGCCGGATGCAGCACCCCGGGTCGCGCGCCACAAGGGACCGCCAACGCAAGCGCCGTCTTCGATCCGCAGGCACTCCCCAGCGGACCGCTCGGCGCCTCCATCGCGCTCGGGCACGACGTGATCGTGAATACGCAACGGCGTCTGCCGCGCAACGTACGCGCCGACATGTCGTGTGCCGCCTGTCACGTCGCTGCGGGGACCGTTGCGCGCGGCGGTTCGTTCATCGGCACGTACGCGCGTTTTCCGCAGTGGAACCCGCGCGCAAAACGCGTCATCACGCTGCAAGACCGCTTGGCGGAATGTTTCCTATACAGCATGAACGGCACGCCGCCCGCCTACACGAGCGCCGAGATGATCGGCATGGTCGCCTATATCGCGTACCTCTCGCGCGGCGTTTCCAGCGGAGCGCCGCAAGCGAAAAGCGACAGCTTCCTGGTGGCGCTGCCGCCGTCGCCGCCGAACGTCGTTCGCGGCCGAATGCTCTACGCGCAAAAGTGTTCGTTATGCCACCAAGCCACCGGCGGCGGCGTGCACGGATCGTTCCCGCCGCTGTGGGGTCCGCGTTCGTTCAACACCGGAGCCGGGATGGCGAACATCGCAAAGATGACCGGCTTCGTTCGCTACAACATGCCGCAGAACGCGCCGGGGACGCTATCGATCCAAGACGCCTACGACATCTCCGGTTGGGTGCTCACGCACAGCCGGCCGGTCTTTCAGAAGCAGCGCTCGATCTCGCAACCGCCCCAACCGGCCGGATTCTTCTAAAGAACGTTCTCCTACGACGCAGTGGCGAGCGCGATGTCGGTGCGCAGGTTCCAGTACGTGTCGCGAATGACCGGGGTGAACCCGGCTCTGATGACGAGTTGTTCGAGGTCGCGGCGCGTGGCTTCGTTGGTCGAACCGGCGTCATGCACGACTTGCTCTTCGATGATCGTGCCGCCCATGTCGTCGCAGCCGTAGAAGAGCGCCATCTGCCCCATTTTCACGCCCGGCGTCAGCCATGACGCTTGGAGATGCGGGAAGTTGTCCATGTACAAACGCGACACGGCGAGCACGCGCAGATACTCCAGGCCGGTCGCCTCGCGGCCGCGCAGCGGCGTCTTGTACGGCACGTAGTACCACGGAATGAACGCCGTGAAGCCATTGGTCTCGTCCTGCAATTCGCGCAAGACATGCATGTGCTCGATGCGCTCTTCGTCGGTTTCGATCGAGCCGAACATCATCGTCGCTGTCGTCGGCATGCCGAGCAGTTGCGCCTCGCGCATCACGTCGAGCCACTCTTCGGGCTTGACCTTGCGCGCCGAGATGCGCTTGCGCACGCGCTCGACGAGAATCTCCGCGCCGGCGCCGGGCAGCGATTTCATTCCCGAGGCTTTGAGGCGCGTCAACACGTCGCGCACCGGCAGATTTTCGATTTTCGCAAGTCCGACGACTTCCGAGACCGACAGCGAGTGAATGTCCACATTGGGATACTCGCGTCCGACCCGCTCGAAGAGCTTCTCAAACCAGTCGATCCCCAACTCGGGGTTGACGCCGCCTTGAATCATGATCTGGGTCGCGCCTTGATCGGCGGCGTACTTCACGCGTTCCAGTACCGCGTCGTGCGACATGGTGTAGCCTTGCGCGTGCTTCTCCGGACGGAAGAACGCACAGAACGTGCAGTGGACGTTGCAGACGTTGGTGTAGTTGATCGTTGTGTCGATCACATAGGTGACGACGTTGCCCGGATGCAACTGCATGCGGCGCGCATGCGCCGCCATGCCGAGTTCGTGCAGATCGCCTTCCTTGTAAAGACGAACGCCCTCGTCGAAGGTGAGGCGGCCGCCGGTGGCGGCTTTGTCCAGCAAACTAGCGAGAGACGACACCGATGACCTCCGGAAGCGCGGACGGCAGCGACGTGATCGCACCGATCGCGAGCAGTTCACGGCAGTAGGCGGCAAAACCGCTCTGCGCCGCCGCGTGAAACGCGAAGTTCAACTTCGCGAAGTAGTTTTCGTAGAATCCCGGGCTGCGCACGGCGACGCGCTGCGCGGCCGCAACGACCTGGTCGATGTGCGCGCGTCCCCACGTGTAGGCGTCGGTCAGCGCATGCATGCAGGCGCGCACGGCTTCGGGATCGCGTTCGTAGGCATCGCGCCGCGCGACCCACACGGCGAAGACCGTCTGCTCGTGTGTCCACTCATGCCAGAGCGATCCCAAATCGTAGACGTTCTCTTCGGGGAGCTGCGCGATCGCGTCGATGGCCGTGTCGCCGATCAGCAGCGCGGGCAACCCGTGACGCGCGCGTTCGAGCGGCTGCGCGTCCTCCACGTATCGCGGCCGTACGCCGTACCGGCGTTCGAGCAACACGCGCAGCAGGTTGCGCCCTGTCGCCGATTCACCGGTAACAAAAACGTCCGCTCCGTCGAGCAGCGAGAGCGGCGTCTGCGAGGCGAGCACGACGGAGATCACCTCACTGCGCGCTCCGATGCACAGATCGGGCAGCAGCACGAGTTGCTCGGCGTTGGCCGCATACGCGAAGGCGCTCATTGGACTGACGTCCAGCTCGCCCGCGAGCAGCATGTCGTTGAGCCGCGTCGGCACGTCGGCATGCAGCACGCCCGGAAATGTGACCGCGCCGGCGTCGAACGCCGCATAGATCGGCAGATCGTTGGTGTATCGAATCCGCCCGCAGCGCAGCATCAGACGGAAACCAGTTCCGGCTGCTGCGACGGCGGCGCCCAGTCGTGCGGAAATTCGTCGTACGTTGAGTTACGCCGCACCGGAACGTACCCGGCGTCTTCGATCAAGCGGCGAAATTCGCGATCGTCGACATACTGCCCGGACTGTGTACCCGCCGAATGATAGATCATCTCTTCGTCGGTCGAGCCGTGCGTGCCGTCCATGTCGTCGGCTCCGAAGTGCAACGCAACCTGACACACTTTGATACCTTGAATCATCCAGTACGCCTTGACGTGATCGAAGTTGTCGAGCATCAGCCGCGCGACCGCGAACGTCCGCAAATCATCCAGGCCGGACGTCCATCCGCAGTCGTTGAGTTCATTGCCGTCGGGATGGAACGCAAGCGGGATGAAGGCATTGAATCCCGGCGAGCGCTGCTGCGACTCGCGCAGCCGAAGCATGTGGTCGACGCGGTCTTCTAGCGATTCGATGTGCCCGTAGAGCATCGTCGCGTTGCTCGCGACGCCTTGACGGTGCAGCTCTTCGTGAATCGAAAGCCAGTTGGCGGCGTTGACCTTGTTCGGACAGATCTTCTTGCGGGTCTCTTCCGCGAAAATCTCCGCGCCGCCGCCGTTGACGTTGTCCAAACCAGCGCTCTTCAGTTCGCGCACGATCTGCTCGAACGACATGCGATGGCGTTTGGCCATGTACTCGATCTCGGCTGCGGTGAACAGCGAGAGTTGCACGTGCGGCAAGCGCTCCTTGAAGCGGCGCATGAGCGGCAGCCAGTAGTCCAGCGAGAGCTGTCGCGGATCGTGGCCGCCCACGATGTGGATTTGGTTGAAGTTCGCGCCCGTTTCAAGCGCCTTCGCGAACACCTGATCCGCGGTCATGCGAAAGACGTTGCCGGCTTCCTTGAACTCATCGACCGCGAACGAGCAAAATTTGCAGTGCGCATAGCAGACGTTGGTCGAGTTGATGTAGCGGTTGAGAACGTAGAAGACCTTCTTGCCGCTCTTGCGCTCTTTCTGCTTGCGCGCCATCCGGCCGAGGTTGTGGATGTCGGGCGTGCGGTACAGGGTCAAGCCGTCGTCGAGTGACAGCGGTATGCCCTCGTCGACTTTGTGTTCGATGGCGCGCAGCGCCGGGTCCATCGTGTACAACACGCTTCCATTCCTATCCGAGAGTCAGCTTGGAGCCAAGGACGTTTATCGGCGGACGAGCGTCGTTCCCGCAGCCGCCACGGCCGTTCCCAGGAGGATGCCTCCCAGGACGTCGGTCGCATAGTGCGCCCCGAGCGCGAGGCGCGACCAGCAGATGCCGGCGGCGATCCCGGCGCACAGCCAACCGAGCGCGCGAGCGGCGCGGGAGCGCTCATGCGCGAGCAGCAGGTACGCGATCAAGCCGTAGAAACCGGCCGCGATCGCCGCGTGCGAGCTCGGGTACGAAAACGAGGTCTCATGCTTGATGATCCAGTCCAGCCGTCGCGGGCGCGCGAACAGCCGCTGCAGCCAATCGGCGACGCGCCACGAGATGAGGAGCGACGCGATCGCCACCGCGCCGCGCACGCGCCAGCGCGGTACGACGACGGCGACGACGATGACCAGGAGGCATGCGGGAACGAGCACGTAGGGGTAACCGAGATTGGTGAACCACCACGCAAGCGTCGCGCCATGCCCAACCAGCGCCCGATCGAGCTGCCAAAACAGCGCCGGTTCGTTCATCGCACCGACGGCATACCCGAGCAGGACGACGAGCAACCCGCACGCGACCGCCGCGATCAGCGGTCGAATCGCCGACCGCGAGAGAATCGGACGGCGTTCGCCGAAGACTTGCATATGATCGTTCCCTTCTTGATGCTTGTCGCGCTCGCCTCGGGTTGGCAGCCGGCACCCCAAGCCCCCGCCGATCCGCGCATCGTGAGCATGGTCAGCGCGGTCTCCGCCTCCGATCTGCGTGCATTCGATACGCGGCTGGTCGGGTTCGGCACGCGCAATGATTTCTCCGAACAAGTGCATTCGCAAACGCGCGGCATCTTCGCGGCCCGCGATTGGATTCGCGCGCAGTTCGAGACCATCGCCAAGACGAGCGGCGGCCGCTTGAGCGTCACGCTCGACACCTACGAGCAGCCGAAGACGGCGCGAACGCCGCGCGCGGTGACCGAATCGAGCGTCATCGCCATGCTGCGCGGTGACGATCCGAACGGGCCGACGTACGTGCTTTCCAGCCACTATGACGACTGCGACGGCGATTGCACCGATGGTGCCGGCAACGCGCCGGGCGCCGATGACAACGGTTCGGGGGTGGTCGCCGTCATCGAAGCCGCGAAGGTCATGGCCGCGACGTCCTTCCACGGCACGATCATCTTCGCGTGCTTCGACGGCGAAGAACTCGGGCTGTGGGGTTCGGATCACTTCGCGCGGGTACTCAAAGCGCAAGGCGTTCACGTGGTCGCCGATCTGAACAACGACATCATCGGCGCGTCGCTCGGACCTGACGGCACCGCTGCTCCCAACGACGTGCGCGTCTTCAGCGAAGCGCTGCCGGTCGAAACGAAACCCGGGTTCGTCAATGCGCTCGGTTCGGAAAACGATTCGCCGTCGCGTGAACTCGCGCGCTTCGTCGAAGAGACCAGCGACCAATATGCGGCGCCGATGAAGGTGCGGCTCATCTACCGCGCGGACCGGTTCTTACGCGGCGGCGACCAAGAATCGTTCGCGGCGCAAGGCTTCCCGGCGATCCGCTTCGTCGAGGCGCACGAGAATTTCACGCACCAGCATCAAAATGTGCGCGTGGAAAACGGCGTGCAGCACGGCGATCTGCTGTCGTTTCTCGATTTCGACTACTTGGCTCGCGTGACGCAAGCCAACGTCGCAACATTGGCAGCGCTCGCGCTCGGACCGGAACCGCCGGAGAACGCGCAGTTGGTCACCAATCGCCTCGGCTACACCTCGACGCTTCGCTGGAAGCCCACCGCCCGCGCAAGTTCCTATGAGATCGTATGGCGCTCGACCACCGCACCTCAGTGGCAGTACGCGCAAGACGTCGGCAGCGTCACCGAAGCGACCGTCGACGTCAGCAAAGACGACTACATCCTCGGTGTCCGCGCCGTCGACGCCGAAGGCCACCGCAGCCCGGTTTCATACCCAACACCCGTGCGCGGCTGAGTCGAGTTTCAGTGCTGGCCACGGCACTCCGGACGCCTTCATGACCCCACTTGCGTGCTTGAGAATGTACGCACCCGCGCTTCTTGCGATTACGCTTTCAGCGTGTGGTGGTGGAACACACTGGGTTTGTCCGAACCCCGGCCTCGCGTCCGATGGGCATGGCACAGTCCTGCTTGCCGGCGATGAAGGCTTCTTGAGCGTAACGCAAAACGGCGTTCAGACGCTACAACTGAAGAGACCCTCCGCCACCGTATATGGGTCTGAAGGCACAAGGTTCGGATTTGCGCCGAACGGGAATATTTACGTAGCACTCAGCGACAATGAACACCCAAATCTTGTTAGGATCGTTAATTTACGGTCCGGCGCCACGGCGCTTTTGGGAAATAATGATGAAGTCGCGGAATACGTAAACGCCACGGCTGATAAACACAACCTCTACACAGTACAACAGCTTGCTCCCGAGATACGAAGCATGCCATTAGACAGCCGCGGGTCAGGTGCGCGTGTCTTCATCGGCGGCAGCAACACAAAGTTGAAGGACCCGGGACACATAGCATTTGACCCGAGTGGTGAATTGTGTGTTACCGATCACGATACGCCGGAGATCGCGTGCTTTAAGACCTCCCAGCGGGGGAATGTACACCCCACGCGTTTTCTCAACCTTGCGCCTCATGTGACGACAATAGACGCGCTCGCCTTCGACAGTCAAGGCAACTACGTCGTAACCGGAACCATAAACGGACATGACGGAATCGCGGCGTTCGATGCAAAAGCGAGCGACGGGACCAATCCCCTGTGGACGATCGGCGGAGACAGATCAGGACTTACGACGCCGTACATACGTAGCAGTAGATTCGCAAAACAGGACTTACGTGCTCAATGATGAGACCGGGAGACGTTCGCTCTACGTCTTCGCCGCAGGGCAGCGCGGAAATGTGGCGCCGATGGTCCTGCTTCACGAAGCGAGTTTGCCGGTGAGTCACCCACGGGACATTGCGTACGATCGTGAATCGGATACGCTGGTAATTCTCGGAAGCAAGTCAGCCGCGCTCATCCCGCACGGCATCGCGTCACGCTCTCTTCCCAAGGCGCAGACGCTTGCAATCTATGGCGACACAATCTCGCCGGGGGCTGAAGGCCAGATGTCCGTCAGCAGCGGTGGAAATTCGTTCGTAGCCTTTGCTCTCAGGAACGGAAAGGTCACACAAAGTACACAGCTGGCATTACGTAACGCCCAGCTAGACAACCCTGACTTCGTGAGCGTCGCACGTGACGGCAGCGTGTATTTTGCATCGGTTGTCGGGAGCGTTGAGCGATTCGCTGCGGGGGCTCGTGGCGATTTTAGACCGATGAGTTCACAGCATGTGGACCAGTTACTCAATGGCGGGATGTCACTTGTCAATGGATTTACCGGCGATACCGCCGGTAAGCTATATTTCTCGCGAGCGGACCGAAACGCCATCGAAATTATCGAACCGAGCGGGCGCAGTCGGATGCTCGAAGGTCCTCGGACCGGCTTGGCCGGCCCCCAAGGTATGACCGTCGATTCAAGAGGGGCGCTTTACGTAACGAACGTGCGGAACAACTCGGTAACCGTCTATAGCGCCGGCACCTCGGGCAATGCACCACCGATAAGAACCCTTTCCGGAAATGCAACGGGGTTGAAGGCGCCGCAGGCAATCGCTACTGACGCGGATGGCACTCTCTATGTCTTCTACGGCCCGCAGGAACTCGATTCGCCGTCTTATCCTGAGCAGTTTGTAGCAGTTTTCGCGGCAGGTGCCTACGGGAACGCACGACCGCGCGTCCGCTACCCGGTGAAGGCGGGATGTTTCACTAACGATTATCTTTAGAGGCGACCAAGAGTCGGCGGAGCAAGGCTTCGTCATTTCGCTTTAGCGGACGCGCACGAAACGTTCACGCATCAGCATCAAGGCGTGCGCGTGGAAAACAGCAAGGCGATCTCCTGTTGGTTCTCGATTTCTAAAATAAGCTCACGATGAGCGTCATCGTGAGCCGCCTGCGCGAATTTGGACCATGTTGCATCACCAGGTCAACATCGGACACAATCGCCATCCATCGGCATCGTAAAATCTAACGTGAATAAATCGGTCAACTCGTGACAGTAAAAATCCAATGTCCGTCCTTCGCAGCCTGATCGTCAAATTCAATTTTCTTACTTTTATTAAGAATGGATTCCCTCATGCATTTTGGAGATTCACTATGTATTAGTTCATATGAGCCACTTAAAGGCCGCGAGTCTAATATTTTCCATCGCCCACATGCCAATTCTTTGACTTCGCGCTCGTAGATGCCCTGGATAGTATCTGCAAAAATAACGCTTCTCGTTCTGGGCGGAGCCGGAAGGTCAGCGATATTCCCACCCGCAAGACCCCTTGCTTCCCTACCGGCTTCGTACTTCACGTCTTTAAGTACATGTTTATCCCTAAGAAGCAACAGGTGCCGACCGCCGTCACTATATAAAATCCACGTAACGTTTTTAGTCGGCATTGTCGTAGTTGTCCGCTCGATCACCTCACCGCGTGATCTTCCGATGCAAGCAAGAAGCGCACTTGCCAGGGCGACTACGACCAAGGCCTTAATCATCTATGCTCTACCCGACTACGGAAGTTCGGAGAAGAGCGGCGGTTGGGAATCGCTTTTTCCTAGGCGGGACGCGATGTGTTCTAGTTCGCCGAGGCCGATCAAGATGCGGCGAGGTTTCGTGCCCTCGTGTTGGCCGACCACTTTGAACTCTTCGAGTTGTTTCATCAGGCGCACGGCACGTGGGTGGCCGATCGAGAACTGTGCTTGCAATTGCGCGGTTGACGCAAAGTTTGATTCGATGATGAAGCGCGCCGCGTCGTAGCACAGGGGATCGATGTCGCGCTTGCCGTTGCCGTCATCATCACTCACCGGAACGACCTCAACGTCGAGCAGGTTCGCAGGCCGTGCTTGCTTGGCCCAAAATTCGACTAGGCGATTCACCTCACCGCCCGTGATCAGCGCGCCTTGCGCGCGCACAGGCTTAGGTGCGTCGATCGGCAGGTACAGCATGTCGCCGCGCCCGAGCAGCCGTTCCGCTCCTGCCTGGTCGAGAATCGTTCGCGAATCCACTTGCGAGCTAACCGCGAAGGCGATGCGCGAGGGGATGTTGGCCTTGATCAAACCCGTGATCACGTCAACCGACGGCCGTTGCGTCGCAACGATCAGGTGAATTCCGGTCGCGCGCGCGAGTTGCGCCAGGCGCATGATCGTCGTCTCCACCTTCGCCGGTGCGACCAGCATGAGGTCGGCGAGTTCGTCGATCACGATGACGACGTACGGCAACTTCTCGTCGGGAAACTTTGCGTTGTATTCCTCGATCTTCCGAACGCCGGCTTTCGCGAAGCGCTCGTAGCGCACGTCCATCTCTTTGGTCATCTCGAAGAGCGCACCGGCGGCCATGCGCGCATCGGTGATCACATCCTTGATGAGGTGCGGAATGCCGTTGTAGACGGTTAGTTCGACACGCTTGGGATCGATCATCAGCATTTGCACTTGATCGGGCGTCGCGCTAACGAGAAGCGATGCGATGATCGTGTTCAAGCACACCGACTTACCCGAACCGGTCGCGCCGGCCACCAGCAAATGCGGCATCTTTCCGAGATCGCCGAAGACGGGGCGCCCGGTGATGTCCTTGCCGAGCGCCATCCACAGCGGCGGCACGGTACCGCGATTGGGCAATGCGTCGAATATCTCGCGAATTGCGACGATGGAAACCGTCGCGTTGGGCACTTCGATGCCGACTGCGGACTTGCCGGGAATCGGTGCTTCGATGCGCACGCTCGTAGCCGCCAGCGCGAGCGCGATGTCGTCGGCCAGCGAGGAAATCTTCGATATCTTGACGCCGCGTTCGGGTTTGAGTTCGTAGCGCGTGATCGACGGTCCGCGTTCGATGTGCGTCACCTTCGCGCCGACGCCGAAGGACGCGAGCGTGTCTTCGAGTGTGTGCGCGCGATTGGTCTCGTCGACGACCTGCTTCTGCGGCGGATCGAACAGCGAGAGGTCGGGCAAGCGGTACACGCGCGCCGGCGTCGCGCTGCTCGCCGGCTCGTAGTCGCCGGCGACCGAATCGTCTTCGGCATCGTCCTCGAAGAACACCGGCTCTTCTTCATCCTCTTCGAACTCGGGCTCAGGTTCTTCGACGATGTCGATGAACGCCGGGCGCGCAGGCACGAACGCACCGACCGGAACGATCGCCGCGCTCGCGGCTTCTTCGTTATAGATGCGTTTGCTCGCCGCCGGTTTTTCGGCCGCGTCGGGCAGCGCGAAGGCTTCGCGCAGATTCTTCGGACCAGCGGGCAGGTTCACGCGAAGTTTCGGGACGGGAACACGCACGCGAGAGAAGGCGACGATCAGCAGGCCGATGATCTTCTTCACACTCGCGTCGCTCATCCAAACGACGAGCGCCAGCGTGATGATGCCGAGGACGATCCAGGCGCCGACCGGGCCGACCAGCGCACGAAGGGCCGCCCAGATGTTCGCGCCGACCAGGCCACCCCTCCCGACGCCGCGCGAGCCGAAGGCCGCATCGAGAATCAGGAAGAGGCCGAGGGCGCTTGCGCCGAGGGTGGCGATCATGCGCGGGACGTTGATCTCGAGGAAGATGACCGCACCGAAGATGGCGACCAGCACCGGGAAAAACGGCGCACCATCTCCAAAGAACCGGCGCAGCGCCATCTCCGCATGCGTGCCGAGAAACCCGGCATGCGACGGCAACAGGACGGCGATGCCCAGAAGCACAGCCAATCCGATGGCGGCGATGCCGATGAGTTCGAGATTGAGTCGATTCTTCGATGTCGCCTTTCGGCGCACGCGTGCCATGGATGCGCTCATTTCTTCGCGATACGGGGAGTTCATTTGACCACGCCGACCATCGTCGTCCTCGAAGGCGACCAAACCGGACAAGAGCTGCTGCTCGAAGCGCTGCGAGTGCTCGACGCGAGCGTCATCGGGATCGAACTCGCTTTCGAGAAGCACGATCTCACGCTCGACCAACGGCGCAAGACACAGAACCAGTGCGTCCTCGACGCGGCCGCCGCGATGAAGAAGCATCGCCTGGGACTCAAGGCCGCGACGATCACGCCGGAGACCAAGGGCGACGTCGGCTCACCCAACGCGATCTTGCGGCGCGAGATCGACGGCAAGGTCATCGTGCGCACCGGCCGCCGCCTGCCCGGCGTTCGCCCGATCGGCGGCATCCACGCGCCGATCTCGGTCGTGCGCATGGCAGTCGGCGACGCGTACGGCGCCAAGGAATGGCGCGAAGGGGAAGGCGCCGCCGAGGTCGCCTACCGCACCGAAACGATTGAACGCAGCGTTTGCAGCGTCGTCTCCGAATATGCGTTCCAGCACGCCGAGAAGTCGGGCGGGGTCGTCTTCGGCGGTCCCAAATACACCGTCAGCCCGATCTACGAAGGCATGCTCAAAGAAGAGATGGACGCAGCCGCGAAGCGGCACCCGAACGTGCCCTACGAGCCGCAGCTCATCGACGCGACCTATGCCCTGCTCCTGGCCAATCCGCACGACGAGCCGATGGTGATTCCGTCGCTCAACCGGGACGGCGACTGCCTCTCCGATCTCGTCATGCAGCTTTTCGGCTCGATCGCCGGCGCCGAGTCGATCCTGCTCTCCTTCGACGCCGCGCTCAAGCCGTCGGTGATCATGGCGGAAGCGCCGCACGGCACCGCACCGCGCCTGCAAGGCAAGAACGTCGCCAACCCGCTCGCCATGATCCTCGCCGCAGGCGCGCTGCTCTCCTATATCGACGACAAGCGCGCCGCCAATGCGTCGCGTGCCGTCTACGAATCGGCGCTCGAAGCGATTCGTGAAGGTATCGCGACCAGCGACCTCGGCGGCAACGCATCGACGACCGAGTTCACCGGCGACGTCATCGAGCGCATCAAACGGAAACTTGATGTCTGGTCGTCGCTCTGAGGCAGCCGCCAGAGGCTGACGGGTTAAGGACCGCGAGCCAAGCGCCGAACTCCTAAGGAAGAACTATGGCTTGGCTTTCACCTCCCGCCGAGCGCGGAAATTCGCGTCGTTTCTTCCGGCAATCGGTTGAATTACCGATTGTCGTCAACGTTCGCAATCTTCCGGCGC
The DNA here is from genome assembly GCA_027307235.1 of Vulcanimicrobiota bacterium. GTDB lineage: Bacteria > Vulcanimicrobiota > Vulcanimicrobiia > Vulcanimicrobiales > Vulcanimicrobiaceae > DAHUXH01. Next base: position 38,132 of record DAHUXH010000008.1, read on the forward strand.
CGGTGTACGGAACGCTGCTCGACATCTCGGGGTCGGGCTGCCGTTTTCGTTCGCTCGTACTCGTCGAAAAAGATCGGGTCGTGGAATTCGAATGGAAGCGTCCCACCCGCCCCGGCATCCGCCTGCGCGGTCGCATCGTCATGCGCCGCACGCCGGCGCGCGGCGGCGCATACGAGTACGGCGTCGCGTTCGATGCGCTGCCGAAGACCACCATCGACGAGTTGGAGAAAGACATCTTCGAGTTGCAGCGACGCACGGCGGTCGCACGCACCGAGGAACGTGACGAAAAAGAACAAGCCGTGGCGCAGTCGCGCGTCCAACGGCGCCGCACGTTTCGCGCGCTGGCCGCGTTCGCGATTTCCTATCGACGCGAGAGCGCGCTGTGGACGCCGGCGTTCGCCAATGACATCGGACCGGGCGGTTTGCGCTTAGCCTGTACCGAGTTACTGCCGATCGGCATCGAGCTGGATCTGAAGTTCACACTTCCTAAGGACGTGCTCGACGTCTACCCTCCGGCCGGAGACAAAGTGGAAATCACGCCGTTCGGCCCGCGCAAAGTGAAGATTCCCGACATGCGCCGCGCATTCGAAGAGATGACGCTGCGCGGTCGCGTCGTTTCGAGTTTCCCGCCCTCGCGCGGCCGCGACGTCTACGGCATGCAGTTCTTGGAAGTCGACGGCTTCACACGCGAAGAGATCGCGCGCTTCACCCACGCCGCGCAACTCGCCCGCCTGCGCACCACCGACGACGACCGCAAACCATAACCGCCCCATCGGCTCACAACAAGCAGGGGTTCAATCCAGGCTAGACAGGCCAGAATAATTATGTCAGACTTTCATGCATGAAGAGCGTCGGGATTTTTGAAGCCAAGAATCGCTTCTCTGAGCTTGTCGCCGAGGTCGAACGTGGCGAAACCGTGCTGCTGACGCGCAACGGGCGACCGGTCGCTGAACTCATTCCTGCTGCAATCGATGGCACGAAGGCGGCGAGTGCGATGGAATGGATCCTGTCACGCCGGTGGGACCTGAGGGGTCTTTCCACGCGCGAACTCATCGACCAAGGCAGGCGCTTCTGATCGTTCTTGACGCCTCTGTTGCCCTGTCGTGGTTCTTCAAGGACGAGCTTGACGACTTCGCTACACGGTCTGCCGACCGCCTCTTGCAAGAAAGCGCACTCGTTCCTCCGATCTTTCCCGCAGAAGTGGCCAACGCGTTTCTCTTTGCAAGCCGAAAGCAGCGGCTCAGCGAAAGCGAGATGCGAACCGCGTTCGAACGAATGGCGGAGCTGCCGATCCGCGTTGATTCTTGCGAGTTTGCCCTCCGAGACGAGATCGAACTCGCCAAGCGTTACAACCTCACCATCTACGACTCAATGTATCTGGCGCTGGCGCGTCGCCGCCGCATGCCGCTTCTCACGCGCGACGCGGCTTTACGACGAGCGGCGATTGCCGAGAAACTAGCGGACGACGAAGACGCTGACTACTACAACGCACAACCAGATTGAAGTTCAATCTCGGGATCAAAAGGTTGTTCTGCGAATACATTCGTTCGACCAAATACTACCACGGACCCAGACCTCGGCGACGCTGAAAATTGACTCGTAACTGTCACAGACGCATGAGCATTTTTAGCAGGGCGAATTCGTCGGAGACGCCGAGGGTGCGGAAGATATTGCCCTTGTGAACACGTACGGTGTTCGCGCTGATGCCTAAGCGGTCTGCAATTTCCTTCGTCTTTAAGCCGCATTTGACGAGTTCGGCGATCTCTTGTTCCCGGTTGGTGAGCTTCTCGATCGGCAACACGCCGCGCGAACGAATGCGTTCCAGTTCGGCGGCAAGAAAGCTGCGCGGATAGATGGCGGCGACGCGCTCCACGCACTCCAGCCAATCCTGCCGTTCAGTCAAGCGATAGAGAAAGAGCGCCGCGTTTGCGGCGCGCCACTCGTAGCCAACCTCCGAAAAGACGGTGAACGCCCGCTCCGCGCGATGGCGCGCAACGCGACGGTCTCCTCGAGCAAGCCGCACATGCGCCTCCGCGAAATCGAAGAAGCCTTGCACGCGACTATCGCGTCCCAACTGGAGCCACGGCGACAGCTTTTCACGAGCCGTCTGAGCAAGGGCCAATAACTCGAATGCTCTGGTTTCATTGATAGGGGCATACAATTCCGCTGCGAGCATTAATGCCCCGGCCTCTTCGTCAACCACAGTCTCCCATTGAACCTGCGCCGCGCATGCGTCCGCTTCGGCCAACTCCGCTCGTAAATGCAGTGGTTCCTTTGAAAGCTGCGCAATCCACGCGTGATCCAAATGCGAGAGCATCTTGCCTTGCGGGCTGGGCGCAACCACCTTGGCTTCGTTCAGCCGTCGTATGCTCAGAATATACTCGCCAGACATAGCGCTCGACCATGCCAAAGCGCGAAGTACTTGGAAGTGCTCCAGCGAGAGATCGTCCGTCCAGGAAATAGTGCTTTCGGTTCGGGCAATGACCGGTACGACGTGCGGGCAGACCAAGTCGCGGGCCAGCATGGAGAGGCTGCGCAGAACCATTGCCATCGCGCCGACGTCGGGCGCGGCCTCCTCTTCAAAGAGGTGGATCGCCCGAAGATTACACGCTACCTGTTCGGCAAAACGCCCATGCGCACCGTGCACCCAGCCACGCATGAATTCAAAACGAGCCTGTAGATTCGGGCTCGTACTCACGTCGGTCGCGTCGAGAATCGAAAGCGCCTGGTTATAGTCGCGCAAGAGCCAAGCACAGAGGGCCGTATAGTACGCGATCTCGCCGGCGATGAGTGCATTGAATGGCGGTGGCAGCAATATTGAACGAAGGGTCTTCGACGCTTCAGCGACGCGGCCGCTCGATGCTAGTGCCGCTGCCTCAATCGCGAGAGACATCGTGCGATGGTGGGCCGTGACGAACGCAGACTTCTGTCTTCCGGCGTCAAGCCATTGAAGCGCCTCGGCATACTGACGCATGCGGAACGCGATATGCGCTCCGAAAAGAAACCGCTCCGGCTGCGCCGGCGATTCCATGACAATATCAAGAGCGACGCCGTATTGGCCGCGCAAGAAAGCGCGAACTGCGCCCTGGAGTGACAGGGACCCGCTTACGTCTGCCACCGATGCCCACATGAGTTGCGGCGGGCCATTCGCGGCGCGAAAGCGAGCCCCTCGTCAGCTTCGCTTCTTAGCCGGGCCCGCCACCTACGGAATCACCGGCTGGCGGCGGCGTCGGCGCGACGGCGGCAAGCCCCGCGTGCGCGCCGGTAGACGTGGGCGGCGGTGTGTTGGGTTGCGCAGCCTGACTTCCGGCAAGTGCGATCAAGGCAGATAAGACCAAACCCACAAGAGACATTCTTGAATTGCTCCTTCGTGAAGGCAGTGATTTGGGCAGAAAGTAGTCGCCAACGACTACCCTCCTCAAGAATACTCCACAACCACCGGCGACGCACTAGGAACTTTCCAGGTTAGTCGCAAGCGCCTACTATAAATTCAGTCTTTCCGGCGTTTCCGGATCGTGCGACGATACATCGGTGTGGACACGAACGGATGAACTGACGCGACGCCGCGAAATCGAGCGCAGGCGCGCCAAGGCCTTTCCCGGCCAGGTGGACTCGCAGGTTGAAGCGCTGACCGACGCGTTCATCGGCGAGGCTTCCGATCAGGACCCGCGCGTCGGAACGCTCGCGATTCTCATCGGTCACTTCGCGGCACGCATCACGCGTGCGCTGTCGCACGACCTCGATCCGGCCTTCATGCTGTGCGCAGGCATGCTCTCGTTCGTCGAGCCGGAGCGCCTTCGTGGAACCTCGCTGGAGCGTTATGCGCGAACGATCGCCGCTTTTCAGCAGGCGCGCAACGGCATCGGCGTCGATGACGCGAACGTGCGGCTAGGCGCGGAGATTCTCATCGCAGCCGACTACTTCAGCTCGTCGGTCTACCCCGCGACACGCGATGCGAGCCGATCTCCGCTCGACGTGCTTGACGAGATGCGGGACGACCCGAAGCGCTATAATCGGCAGATTGTCCTCGCACTTGCTCGCGACCTGACCACTCGAACGGAGGAGGTTCGCCTGCGCTTCCTGCGTGTCCGCGCCGTCCATCATCGTCGCCGGCGCAAGAACGCGCGGTGATCGGCGAGTCACTCGTAGAAACGAATGGCCGGCCATACGGCGTTCAATGGGCGTCGCGGATGGCGGCACAGGTACACGATGCCATCGCCCTCGCCTGGTCGCGCGTATGGACTCGATAACGTGGCTGCGGGCGTGACGTCGTCGTAGGTCTGCTTGAGGTCGGCAGCGCTCCAGCCGACTGCAATCAGCACGTCGCCGCTAAAGCCGCGCGATCCCCACAGATAGTATTGATTGTGTCCGCTCAGCGCCGCCGGCAATCCGTACGCGGTTCCGAAGAAATCGATCGCCGCGGCCTCGCCGTAGTTGCGTGCAACGATGGCCGCGCGCGCCCGCTCGTTTGAAGGAAGCGCAGCGTAGACGCGCGCAACCGTCGCGGCCATCTCGGGCCAGCCGTGCATGTCAGCCCAATTCTGCCATGGCATGACCCCGACGCGCGCGTGTTCAGACGCCGCGGCACGAGCAAACCCGACTGCGTCGTCATAACGAATGAACGCTCGCTCGGGAAGGATCGGCAGCGCGTATGGAACGATGATCGCGCTCGTCGCCAACGCGAGCGACGCGATGCCAGTGCGAAGCGCCTGACGCTTTATCGTCAACGATTCAATTGCTATGCTTCCCGCCGCGAACAGATACGGATAGACGTCAGCCGGGTAGTAGTGCTTTCCGTGCGCGACGATCATCATAACGATCAAGGTGACATACGCATACCCGAGCCACCGGAACGGCGGACGCGCGAGCATCCACACGAGACCGAAGATCCACACCACCCAGAGCAGCGGCCCGGTGATCAGCAACTCGGAGAGCAGATATGCCGGCGGGCTCAGGACGATGTTCTTGTCGAGTTGGCCGTTGCGCAACAACTCCAACATCGGAAACCCGTAGTGCGCCTGCCACAGGAAATTTGGCAAGATCATCGCTGCCGCGAGCGCCATTCCGGCAGCAAACCAAGGTGTGACCAGAATGCGGCGTTGCGGCGTGAGCACGAGACCGATCAAAAGGGCAACCCCGAAGAACAGTACGCTGTACTTCGTGAGCGCCGAGCATCCAAGAGCCGCTCCGATCGCAAGCCACCAGCGCGCGTCCGCGCCCTTGGAGATGCGCAGTAACCACAACGCGATCAGCGGCCACAGCCAAAGATTCATGGCGTCGGTGGTGAGCATCGTGCCGAAGGTCAACAACACCGGGCATACCGCTACCGCGATCGACGTCAGCACCTGAGCAAAGACTCCGCCACCGAGTTCGACAACCAAAAGACATGACACGTACACGGAGGCGGCCGCGCACAGCGCGGGCACGAGCCGCAATAGAAAGAGCGAGTGCCCGAATATCTGAGTGAAGGCGGCGATGAGCGGGATGACCGGGGGCTGGTCGACGTAGCCGAACGCCGGGTGTCGCCCGCAGATAATGAAGTACAGTTCGTCGCGAAAGAATCCGTAGTGCGGGTTGGCGATCGCATGAACGATCAGCGTTACCGTTGCCGCAAGTAAGGGAAGACGCCGGTGCGCGAGCATGTTCATCGTAGTACGCACCGTATACGAGCGTCGCGGTTACCGCAACGATTGCGTGACGAGCGGGACTGCCGGACGACGAGCGGCGCTCAGCTCGGCCAGGCGATCAGAAGCACGCCGGCGAGCGCACACACGACCCCGGCGAACTGCACGCGCGTCAGCCGTTCGCGCAAGACGAGAAACGCGAGCAGCACTGTCGCCGCCGGATACAGGCTTGCCAACACCGCCGCAACCGCGAGTGAGCCCATATCCGCGGCGACCACATACAGCCCATTGCCGATCATGTCAAGCATGCCGCCGAGAGCGGCCGTGGGCAGAACGTTTCGCGGCAAGCGCATGTCACCGCGCATGACGAGCGTGACGATCACAAGACACGTGATCGACGTGAAGCGCGCCGCGAGCAACGGCTTCAAGCCCGCGTCGGGTCCGCGCATCGCCAAGAAGAACAAGAATCCGCCTAAGATGAGACCTGAAAGAATCGCTTCGCGGACGCCTTCGGTCGCGATCTCGCGCTTCCCGGACTCTTCGAACGACGCCGAGATCAGCACGACCGCCGCGAGCGCGAGCGCCAAGCCGAAACCGTGTGTGAGCGTCGGACGGTTGCCGCGCGCCAGATCCATGACGACCGGCACGCCGGCCGCCAACACCGCGGTGATCGGTGAGACAACGCCCATGCGCCCGATCGAGAGCGCGTGGTAGAGCAACAACAAGCCGGCGCCGCCGCAGATTCCGGCAAGCCCGCCGTACAAGTAATCACGTAACGTCGCGTGACCGGGCAAGAACTTGAACACGAGCGCGAGGAGCAGCAAGCCGATGCCTTGCGAAACGATCGACACCGAGTAGGCCGACGCGCGGCGGCTCGCTAGACCACCGAAGAAGTCGGCCGACCCGAAGAAGGCGGCGGAGAGTAAGCCCGCGAGGACGTTCATGACGGCGCGCTCGCCCGATCCGCAGCGAACAGTGCGGTGAGGCGCCCGTCGTGATCGACGAGCGCCTCAGATTCCTGCGCGAGGGGCATCACCGCAATCTATTTCGCGACGGTGACCAGCTTCGGATGCCGCTTGTGGAAGTCGGTGCGCCGTTGCAGCGACTGCGCGAGTTGCGCGATCTGCGCTTCGCCCCACGCCTTGCCGATGAACGCGATCGCCGTCGGCAAGCCATTTTGGCCAAAGCCGTTGGGCACGCTGATGGCGGGGATGCCGGCCATGTTAGCGGGCGTCGTCGGGTCGATCTCGCCCGGTGTGTCGTTGTACGACTCGCTGAACGGCACGGCGATGGGATTGGCGACCGTCGCGGTCGTCGGAAACACGAGCGCGTCGTACTCGCTCATCAGCTTGTACATCGCGTCGTTGACCTTGCTGCGCACGCGCATCGCATCCACGAAGTCAACGGCGAGCGTGCCGTAGGTCACGTATCCGCCGGTCTTGTCGTCGACGCTCTGCAGTTCACCCGACCGTCCGCTCTCGATCAAGTCGCGAAACGCAGCCGAGCACTCACCGTTGATCAACGCGCCGAATGCCGCGCCGTACGGAAAATCCGGAAGCGACACGTTTTCGACGAGGTCGGCGACGCCGCGCAGCACGTCGAGGGAAGCGTCGAAGTTGGCAACCACCTCGCGTTGCGATTTCGCGCGCGCGCCCTTGAGCACACCGATGCGCGCCTTGCCGTTGAGCGTCGAGAACGGCTTGGTCTGCGAGGTGGGATCGTTGGCATCCTTACCCGCGATGATCCGCAGGATGGCGATCGCGTCGCGCGCCGAGCGCGCGATCGGACCGAGTTTATCCGATGTCCACATCAAAGCCATCGCGCCGTGGCGGCTCACTCGTCCATACGTGGGACGCAAACCGCTCACACCGCAGAACGAGGACGGCACCATGATCGAGCCGTCGGTCTCAGAACCGATCGAGAATCCGACCAAACCTGCGGCCGTCGCGGCACCAGGTCCGCTCGAACTTCCGCCGCTCCAGAAATCGCGATTCCACGGCGTCCGCCCAGGGCCGGTGAACGACGCGTCGGCGGTGTTGTATCCGAATCCGCCGGCAAGTTCGACCATCGCCAGTTTCGCGATGAGCACCGCTCCGGCGGCATGCAGCCTCTGCACGACCGTTCCGTCGAAATTGAAGTGCTGGTTCTTGTACGGCGCGGCTCCCCACGTCGTCGGCGCGCCGACTGCGGCGAGCAAATCCTTGACGCCGTAGGGGACGCCGTGTATCGGACTGCGACGCTTGCCGGCAGCGAGTTCGCTATCGGCTTGTGCCGCTTCGCGCAACCCGCGCTCGCGCATGATGGTCACGACCGCACCGTAGGTCGAGCCGTATTGTTCCAGCCGGTCGAGATAGAGCTTGGTGAGTTCAACCGACGATATCTTGCGCGCGGCAAGCATCTCGCCGAGATCAAGGGCTTCGGAAAATGCGATGTCGTCGTGCGTCATGCCGTCACCTCGAAGTACGCCGTCGGCTCGTCGGAATTTTTCAGCTTCGTGCCGTTGGGATTGAGCGCCATGCCGAGCCCAAGATTGCCTTCGATACCATCGGCGATCGTCTCGATCTGATCGTCGGTCAGCGACGGATCGAACGCGCGCATCCGTTCGGCGAGCGCTCGCGCGAGGGCCGAGGGCGGCTTCGGACTGGATACGGGCTTCGGCGGTACCGGCAGCGTGCTCTGCGCTCCGGCCTTCGCGACGACGGTTGCCGCGCCGGCTACCGCCACACCGGCAATGAATGACTTACGTGTTGCCATACACCTACACTTCCATTACGACAGGAATCACGACGGGCCGCCGCTTCGTCCGTGAATAGATTGCTTTGGAGAGACCGCTGCGGATGTGCTCTTTGACGCTGTTGACGTCACGCATCGCTTCGACCGAGATGTTGGCGACGATCGCGCCAAGCTCGGTCTTCAACTCGTCGAGGACGCCGTTGGCTTCGGGCAAATAGAACACACCGCGTGAGATGATATCGGGGGAACCGATGAGCCGCGCCTCCTCCGCGTCGATCGCTACGACGACCATCACGATGCCGTCGTTGGAGAGCGCTTTGCGGTCGCGCAGGACCGCTTCACCGACTTCGCCGACCCCAGTGCCATCGACCAAAACGTGTCCCCCGTACGTCTTGCCGATCTTGTCGCCGTATTCGCCGGTGAATTCCAAGACGTCTCCGTTTTCGACAACGAAGACGTTCTCCGGCTCGACGCCGGTCTGTACCGCGAGCTTGCCGTGCTGGACGAGCATGCGGTACTCGCCGTGCACCGGAATGAAGAACTCCGGACGCACGAGATTGAGCATGAGCAGCAGTTCTTCTTGCGACGCATGACCGGAGACGTGCGAACGTCCGTCGGTCCCGTGAATCACGGTGGCGCCGATGCGGTAGAGATTGTTGATCGTCCGGTACACGCTCTTTTCATTACCGGGAATCGGCGTCGCGCTGATCACGACGGTGTCACCGGGAGCGATCCGAAACTTCTTGTGATCGCGTACCGACATGCGCGCAAGGCCGCTCATCGGCTCACCCTGCGAACCGGTCGTCAACACCACGATCTGTTCGGGCGGATAGGAATCGACGTCCTCAATGCGGATCGAGGTCTCCGGCGGAATCCGCAGATGACCGAGTTCGGTTGCGAAATGAACGACGTTCTGCATCGAGCGGCCGAGAAACGCGACCTTCCGATTAAAGCGCACCGCATGGTCGACGACCTGCTGGATGCGCGGCACGTTCGAGGCGAACGAGGCAACGACGATGCGTCCCTTCGCGCGCGAGAAGATGCCGGTGAACGCTTCACCGACAATGCGCTCCGAGAGCGTGTGGCCGGGACGCTCCGCGTTGGTAGAATCGGAGAGCATGCACAGCACGCCGGCGTCGCCGATGCGTGCGATCGCGGCAAAATCCGCCGGCTTTCCGTCGATCGGCGTCTGGTCGAACTTGAAGTCGCCGGTGTGAAAGATCGTGCCGACCGGCGTGCGGATGGCTAGCGAGCAGGCGCCGGCCACCGAATGATTGATATGAACGAACTCCGTTTCGATCGCACCGTATTGCACGCGATCGCCCGGTTGCACCGCGACGAATTCGACCGTACCGAGCTTGTGCTCGCGCGACTTCGCCTTAATCAGCGCGATCGTCAGCGGCGTGCCGACGATGGGCACCTGCGGAAACTCGCGCAACAGATACGGAAGGCCGCCGATGTGGTCTTCGTGTCCATGCGTGACCAGCACCGCCCGGAGTTTGTGCGCGCGCTCGCGTACGTAGGTGAAATCGTTGATGACCACGTCGACGCCGAACATTTCTTCGTCGGGGAACATCAGGCCGCAGTCGACCGCGATCAGATCGTCGTTGGTCTCGATCAGCGTCATGTTGCGGCCGATCTCGCCGCACCCGCCCAACGGAATGATGCGAACGTACGCCTCGCTCGGAGGCTGCGGCACGGTAAGCGTGTCGGTGCTCAATGGGTCCTTTACGGGGTCTGGACTATGCGTGATGGAGCGTCCCGGAGGAAACTTCCATGCACCCATACCGCGTCGCGTTGCTCGTGACCTCGCTCGCGCTCGTCTGTCTTCCCACCGCAGCCCGCGCGCCGCGTCACCACCCCGCCAAAAAGCCGACTTTTGTCGCCAAGGTGCGACCGGCCAGCCATGCGGACCAGCTCTACTCCTCACGCGCGCTGCGGCGCGCCCGCACGATCCTGCAGTTGCGGCTGCTCGAACTGCGCAAGCAGCACCTGGACCGGGTGCGCCAGATCATCGAGCGCAGGCTCCCCGTGGACACGCTCTTCGACGACCCACCGCAGTAGCGCTCAGGGTAATTCCGCCTCGGTCTGCGAAACATCCGCTTGCTTCGCTACGTATTTCAGCCTGAAAGGATCGAATAGATGACCGAGGCTCCCTCGAAGTACAATCCGTTTTCGACCATCGTCGACATCATCGTCGCTCCGAAAGCCGCTTTCGAATGCCTTCGCGAGCAGCCGATGTGGCTGATCGCGTTTCTTCTGGTCCTCGTCGTGACCGCCGTCTGCGCATTTCTGTCGACGCCGGCGTTCGTTCATGCGGCCCAGACCCAATTCGCCAACTCGCCGCAAGCGGCGCAGATGTCACCCGCGCAGCTAGCAAGTGCGCAGGCCATCTCAGCGAGCATCAGCCGGTTCGCGTGGCTCTTCGTCCTCATCGCCGTACCGTTCGGGCTTCTGATTCAAACGCTGATCATGCTCATCTTTAATGCGCTCGGCCGCGGGTCAGCCACGTTTGCAAGCCTGTGGGCTTCGGCCGTCAACATCGCCGTGCCGGCGGCGGCTCTGGGATCGATCGTTCAGACGATCATCGTCCTCTCGCGCGGGGCCGAATCGTTCGCAAGCACGCAGTCCATCCAACTAGCAATACCGTCGCTCGCGATGCTCGCGCCGGGCGGTTCTCCGAAGCTCATCGCTTTGCTCGCACTCGCCACGCCGTTCACGCTGTGGGGCGCCGGCCTGACGATCGCAGCCATGCTCACCGTCGCGCGCGTACCGCGCCTGCAAGCCTGGCTGACCGGCATCGTGGTGCTGCTCTTGCCTGCCGTGTTGGTTCCTTTTGTCAGATAGGTAGTCCATGAAGAAAACCCTCGCCGGAGCGGTGCTGTGCGCCGCTCTCTTCCCAGCCTGCGCCGGAGCGGCGTTCGCCCAGACGTCGATGTCACTTGCGGACGCCGTGAACTATGCGCTCGCTCACGACCCGACGGTCGCCGCCGACCGCTCTTCATTCGCTCAGGCGCAAGAAGCCTACGCCAAGCAGCGGATGATCTCGCTGCCGACCGTCAACGGCCAACTGCAGAACTTCTTGCAGAAGAGTTCCAACTTCGGCGGTTCTTTCGCGGTCATCGGCGCGCAGCAACAGAACGTCACCTCGCAAAACACCGCGCAGATCGGCACGAGCTACAACCTGACGACCGGCGGGCTTGCGTTCATTCAGATGGACGAGGCCAAAGCACAACTCGAATCCGCCACGCAGACACTCAAGCGCGCGCAGGCACAAGTCGCAAGCAACGTGACGCAAGCCTTCTACGCCATCGCGCAAAAGGACGGCGTGGTCGGGCTCGATCAAAGCAACTATGCGTATCAAACCGTGCTCGTGCGCAACGCGCAGGCGAAGGAACGAGCCGGCGTCGCGGCCGGTGTTGACGTGTTGCGCGCCGAGGTCGCCCAGAAGCAGAGTCAATCGGCGCTCGTCGCCGCGCAGGCCGACGCGCAAAACGCGCGCGACGCGCTGTCCCAACTGATCGGCGCGCCGTTCGGTACCGCATTTGCGATTCCGGCTGAGATCGCGCAGCCACCGTTGCCCGCGCCCTCGGTCGACAAGCTGGTCGCGATCGCCCAGGACACCCGCCCCGACGTCCGCGCGGCGCGGCAGTCGCTCCATGTCGCGCAGCTCGTGCGCCGCGGCTTCAACGTCGAGCTGTATCCGCAGATCGGGCTCTCCGCGGCGTTCGGCAACCAGTTCTCTCCGACCACGGCCGTGCTGCAGCAGCAAGCCATCGACCAGCAATTCTTCCAGAACAACGCGGCCCTGGTCGGGCAAGGATTGCCGCCGCTCCCGCTGTCGGACAAGCCCGTGCTGCCGCGTGGCGTTCCCGGCTTTTGGCAACTGCAAGCGAGCAGCACGTTCACGCTGCCGCTCGGCGACTACGGCGCACGCCATTTCGAAAAGATGCAAGACGACGCAGCGGTCTCTTCCGCCCAAGCGGCGTATGACAACACCGCCTCGCGGGTGGCGCTCGAAGTCCGGCAGAATTACCGCGCCGCGCAGACCGCGCAGGCGCAACTCGCCTATGCCGTGGACGAGTCCCAATTGGGCAGAGAGTCCGCGCGCGTCGCGCAACTGCAATATCAAAACGGCGTCATCTCACTCACCGACGTGCTCAACGCGCAGCAAACCGCAGTGCAAGCGCAAACCGATCTCATCAACGCTCGCGTCTCGTACGTCGAAGCAATCGTCAATCTCCGCGTCGCTTTGGGCACCTATGATGCCGCGAGCGCCGTCGCCGACCTGAGGTAATCGATGAAACGCACCCTCCTCCTCGTCCTCGTTCTTCTCGCTCTGGGAGCCCTCGTCGCGCTCGCGGCCTTCGCTTCGCGCGGCAGCAAGTCGGGCATTCCGGTCGCCGTTGCCACCGTCAAACCTCAGGAGTTCGTCACCAAGCTCCCGGAGAACGGGACGATCCTCCGGCCGCGCACGCAGACGATCCCGGCGCTGGTCTCCGGCAACATCAAGCAGCTCTACGTCAAAGCCGGCCAGACGGTCAGCGCCGGTCAACTGCTTGCCACCATCTCCAATCCGACGCTCGAATTTCAAGCCGCCGGTTCGCAAGCCGACTACGACACCGCGGTTGCGAATGTGGGCACCGCGCGCATCAACGAGCAGAACGCAAAAGCGCAATATCAAGGCCAGGTGGAGACGACCAAGTCGAATCTGGATCTCGCGCAGCGCATCTACGACGCGGACGTCGCGCTCTACAAGAACAAGGCCATCCCGCGCCAGACGATGGACAGCGACCGGGCGAAGCTCGATCAGGCGCGCGTGACCTACCAGCAGGCGGTGGAACAGCTCAAACTCGGCGCGGTCTCGGGCTTCGGGCAAGACAGCGTGCAAGCGGCCAAAGCAGCGTTGCAAAAATCGCAGATCCTCAACCAGCAAAGCCAGCAGCAGGTGTCGTTCACGCGCATCACCGCGCCGTTTGACGGAATCATTCAGACGGTAGCCGTCAATCCCAACGATCCCTTGCGTCCGGTGCAGACCGGAGACGCCGTCACCGCCGGGCAGACGCTCTTCACGATCGCCCAGACCGGCGGGTACATTGTGCGTGCGGAAGTCGACGAGCAGGACATCATCGGCGTTGCACTCGGTCAGCGCGCGAACGTCAGCGGCGAGGATTTCCCCGGACACGTGATCGCGGGGCACGTCTCAGACATCGCACCGGTCGCGGTCAAATCGACCGACGCCACCAGCACGGCGAAGAAAGTGCTGACCACCATCTCACTGGACTCATCACCGAGTTTCTTGCGCGACGGCATGTCGGCCGACGTCGACATTCTCACCGACGACATCAAGAACGCGCTCCTGATCCCCAACAGCGCGATCGTCAAAGAGAAGGGCGCATCGTACGCTTATGTCGTCGTGAAGGGTATCGCGCACAAACGCCTCGTCCGCACCGGTAAGACCAATGACACGCAAACGCAAATCGTGAGCGGCTTGAATACCGGTGACACGATCGTCGCGGAAAAGGCTGGCGATCTGAAGGACGGCGTGTCCGTGAAACCGCACGCGGCGGTCGCTTCGCCGGCGCCGTGACGCGCATCATCGCGTATCTGAGCGAGGCGGCGGCCTCGCTCTGGCGCAATCGCTTTCGTTCGATCCTCACGATGCTCGGCATGATCATCGGCAGCGCGTCGATCATCACGGTGTTCGGCATCAGCCAAGCCGCCACCAGCGGCATAGCTAGTACGTTCACGTCGTTCGGCGAGCTTCCGGTTCAAGTCGACGTCGACAACTCGCAAGATAACCCGCAGCAGGCGCAATTCGATTATCGCGATGTCGGCTCGATCGCGGCAGAATTGGGCGATCGCGTCCATGAGATTCAGCCGTCTTGGCAGCGGACCTATCCGATCGTCTTCGGCACGGTGCGCGACAACGTGAGTGTCATCTCCGACGGTCGCTACCACAACGATTCGCTGGCGATGGTCGCGGGGCGCGAATTGAACGGTGACGACCTCGACTCCGGGGCTCGCGTTTGTGTGATCACGAGCGACGTCGCTCACAAGTTCTTCGGCGACCGTCCCGCCCTCGGCAACTACTTGCGCATCAACGGGACCCGCTTCCAGGTGATCGGCGTCTATGCCGACATCCAAGGCTCGTTGTTCGCAACCGGCGGCGGATCGACGTTCATCTTGATTCCGTACACGGCTTTTCACGCGATGAGCCCCGGAGTTCCGGATTCCATCTACGCCTTTCCGTCGGATCGGAACGATGCTGACGCGGTCGGGAAAGCGGTCGTCACCGAACTTCAGCACATCCACGGCGTCAAAGCGCGCTATCGGATCACCGACCAGTCGGCCCAAGTCGGCACCTTCGAAACCGTGCTCAACGCCGTCGGCCTCGGGCTATCGGTGATCGGCGGGGTGGCACTCGTGGTCGCCGGCATCGGCATCATGAACATCATGCTGGTGTCGGTGACCGAACGCACGCGCGAGATCGGTATTCGCAAGTCGATCGGCGCCAGCCGCCGCGACATCACGCTGCAGTTTCTGATGGAGTCGGTGTTGCTCGCGATGGCCGGCGGCGGGACCGGAATGGTCATCGGCGTCTTGGCAACCGTCGGTGCGGTCGCGCTGCTGACCAAGACACTCGGCGTCATGATCGTTCCGTACCTCGTCATCGTGATGATGGCACTGGCATTTTCCATCCTGACCGGAGTCGTCTTCGGCACGTATCCGGCATTGCGCGCCGCGCGGATGGACCCGATCGAGGCGCTGCGCTCATGATGTACTTCGAGGAAGCCGTCCGGGTGCTGTTCGCCAACACGGCTCGATCGGTGCTCACCATGCTCGGTCTGATCATCGGCGTCGGCGCGGTCATCGCGATTCAGGTGCTCGGCAGCAGCATGGCCACGGGCGTCAACGGCGCTCTGGGTAATCTCTCCGACAGTTCGTTCATTCTCTTCCCCACGGCGCAGCAGCGCGACGTCGCGAAGGCGGCGATCAAGCTCTCCTACCTGTCGCGGATTCGCGAGTCGATCCCGGGCATCGTGGATGCGGTTCCACTCGGCTTCTCGGCCGAGGTGGTTCGTCACGAACACGCATCCGGGCGGCTTCCCATCTCGCCGGATAGCGCGACGCCGTTCAACAATGCGCCGATCGCGTATGGACGCAAGCTCAGCGCCGACGACGTGGCTTCCGCCGCGAACGTGTGCGTCATTACCGATCACGCGTATCAAAAGCTGTTTCCCGATGGCGGCGATCCGATCGGTCAGAGCATCTATGCGGGCAGCAGCCGCTACATCGTCGTCGGCGTGTTGGCACCGCCTCGCCAAGGCTTGATCAACGCGCAGTTCGGCGGCGACATCACCATCCCGTGGACGACGTACGTGCGCCGGTACATGGGCGGCCGCGATACCGTCTTTGCCGCACGCTTTCTCACCGACGGCAAGATTCCGGTCGATCAAGCCGAGAACGCGGTGATGGCGAAGCTCAAACAACTGCACGGCGGCGTGACGAGCGCCGAGTATACCGCCTTCGACAAGGCGAAGTTCACGAACGGCGTCAACGGCGTCTTCGTTGCCGTGACGCTCGTCGTCAGCTTGATCGGCGCGGTCTCGCTCCTCGTAGCCGGCATCGGCGTCATGAACATCATGCTCGTCTCGGTCGCCGAGCGCACGCGAGAAATCGGCGTCCGCAAGGCGATCGGCGCGCACTCAGGCCAGATACTGTGGCAATTCTTCATCGAGGCGCTGATCTTGTGCGGCGTGGGGTGCGGCATCGGTCTGACCCTCGGACTCCTGATCGGCGCCCTCGTCAACGAACTTGCGATCGTCAAGCTCAGCGGCATCGTCCCTCCCATCCCGTTGCTGCAATCGATCGGCATCGCTGCCGCATTTGCGATCGTCGCAACGCTCGCGTTCGGATTGTACCCCGCGTATCGCGCATCCAAGCTCGACCCTATTGAGGCATTACGGTATGAATAACGGCAAGACCGGCGTCGCAATCGCGATGCGCGACGTCATGAAAGTGTACAAAATGGGCGACGTCGAGGTTCCCGCGCTGCGCGGCGTGAGCTTCGACGTCATGCACGGCGACTACGTAGCGCTGATGGGTCCGTCGGGCTCGGGGAAATCGACGATGATGAACCTGATCGGCTGCCTGGACCGGCCGACGTCGGGAACCTACGCGCTCGACGGCACCGACGTTTCGCGACTCGGCGACAACGAACTGGCCGAGATCCGCCTCAAGAAGCTGGGATTCATCTTTCAAGGTTTCAATCTCTTGCCGCGCACCGACGCGATGAAGAACGTCGCGCTTCCGCTTTTCTACGCCGGCGTGGGTGGTCGCGAGCGCAAGCAGCGCGCCGAGGCCGCGCTCGCGGCCGTCGGTCTGTCGGAACGCATGCGCCATACGCCCAACGAGCTTTCCGGCGGCCAGCAGCAGCGCGTCGCGATCGCACGCGCGCTGATCAACGACCCCGCCGTGCTGCTCGCAGACGAGCCCACCGGCAACCTGGACTCCTCGACAAGCGAGGAGGTGATGGCGATTTTCGCTCGCCTGCACGCCGGCGGCCGCACGATCGTCATGGTCACCCACGACGAGCATGTCGCGGGCCACGCGCGGCGGATCGTCCGCCTGCGCGACGGCCTGATCGTCGCGGACGAGCAGGCCGCCTAGCCTCCGGCTCCGGGCGGCCGGACGGCACTTTTCCGGGCATTCGCGCGTTTTGGCAATGTAGAACACCCCACTGCTTGAGTAATAAGGTATGAGTAGTCGAATTCTCCCGACCGCCATCGTCGCGCTCGTCGGCGCGGTGATCGGCAGCTTTGTCATGATGCTCTACGCGAGCACCCATTTCACCAACGTTGCCGGGCCGAACAACACGCCGCCGGCCGTCATCGCCGCGCCACTCACCGGCGTGAGCGATCAAGACCGCATCGTGAGCGCGGTCAAGCGCACGAAATCCTCGGTCGTCGCCATCCAGTTGGAAGTGAACGGGCAGCAGTTCGTGCCGGTCGATCCATTCTTCCAGCAGATCTTCGGAAACGGCGGACCCGGCGTGGTGCAGCCCTATCGCGCGCGGGCGTCCGGCTCGGGTTTCGTCTACGACAGCAAGGGCGACATCGTGACCAACGCGCACGTCGTCACTCCGCCGGCCGGCGGCCGCATCACGAAACTCACCGTCGTCTTTTCGAACGGCGACCACGTCTCGGGGCACGTCGTCTCGTCGAGCATCGGCTCCGACCTCGCGGTCGTGAAGGTCGACAACTACGCGAAACTTCCCCCGGCGCTCGCACTCGCGGATTCCGACAAGCTCGAACAGGGCCAATGGGCCATCGCCATCGGCGAACCGCTCGAACTGCAGCAGACCGTCACGGTCGGCGTCGTTTCGGCGGTCGACCGCGACGAGCCGATCAGCAACGACAACGGACAGGTCATCAACTTCAAGGGCTTGATCCAGACCTCGGCGCCGATCAACTTCGGAAACTCCGGCGGCCCGTTGATCGACATGGACGGTCAGGTCATCGGCGTCAATCAGTCGACGGCCCGCGCGCAGGAAGCGCAGGGCATCGGCTTCGCGATCCCATCCAACACCGTCAGAAAAGTCGTGGCCGACCTCATGAAGAACCCCGGCGTCCATCAGGGGACCGACCAGGGCTTCATCGGGGTGGTCCTGGCTAACCTGACGCCGGGCCTGCGGAATCAAATCGGCTATACCGGCCAGGGCGGCGTCGCGGTCTACCAGGTGGTCGACGGCTCGCCGGCGTCGACGATGGGGTTGCAATCGGGCGACATCATCCTGCAAGCCGACGGAAAGGCCTATAACGACTTCACGGCCTTGCACGACTACATCGGCTCGAAGAAGCCGGGCGACTCTATTCGTCTCAAGGTGTGGTCGCAGGGCATCGTCAAGGACGTCACCGTTCGCCTTAGCGAGCGTCCCGCCGGTCAGCCTGCCCCGCAGGGTCCTTAAACGCGCTGGGCGGCGCCCGACTCGACAAAGCAAGGGGCCCCGGAACCGCCGGGGCCCCTCTTCGTGTTATAAGTCGTGCAACATCCAGGCGGCCGATGACGTATAATCGGCTAGCAAAGCAACTTGGGGTAGCTCGTAAGCGGCAAGGCGCCGCCGGACGGTTACCGCGTCGCCGACTCGTCGCGGCGGAGAGCACTCACCTCGGTGCCCCGCACTTCGGCTCGAACGCGAAACCGCTCCGGCCAAGCTGGTCCAGAGCCACCGCGAGAATCTGAACTGAGGTAACAATTCAACATGGCTAAAGTGGTCGGTATCGACCTCGGCACGACGAATTCCGTCATTGCCGTGATGGAGGGCTCGTCGCCCACCGTCATCCCGAATTCCGAAGGCTCGCGCACGACGCCGTCGGTGGTCGCATTCACCAAGACGGGCGAACGTCTGGTCGGGCAACTCGCCAAGCGCCAAGCGATCACCAATCATGACCGCACGATTGCATCGATCAAGCGGCACATGGGTGAGGGCGACTATCGCGTGAAGATCGACGGCAAAGACTACACGCCGCAAGAAATTTCGGCGATGGTTCTGCAGAAGCTCGTCAACGACGCAAGCAACTATTTGGGCGAGCGTGTGACCAAAGCGGTCATCACAGTGCCCGCCTATTTCAACGACGCGCAACGTCAAGCCACCAAGGACGCGGGAAAGATCGCGGGCCTCGAAGTGCTGCGCATCATCAACGAGCCGACGGCGGCAGCCCTGGCCTACGGTCTCGACAAGAAGGGCAACGAGACGATTCTCGTCTGGGATTTGGGCGGCGGCACGTTCGACGTCTCGATCCTGGAAGTCGGCGACGGCGTCTTCGAAGTGAAGTCGACCAACGGTGACACGCATCTGGGCGGCGACGATTACGATTTGCGCATCGTCGATTGGCTGGTCGGCGAGTTCCGCAAAGATCAGGGCATCGACCTGAGCAAGGACAAGCAGGCGATGCAGCGTTTGACCGAAGCGGCGGAAAAAGCCAAGATCGAACTTTCGACCGTCGTGCAGACGTCGATCAATCTCCCGTTCATCACGGCCGACCAAGAAGGCCCCAAGCACCTCGACTATACGTTCACGCGCGCCAAGTTCGAAGAGCTGACGAGCGATCTCACCGACCGCTGCATCCAGCCGTTCAAGAACGCACTCGGCGATGCGAAGATTGACATCTCGAAGATCGACGAAGTCGTGATGGTCGGTGGTTCGACGCGCATGCCGGTGATTCAGGAACTCGTACGCAAGCTTACCGGCAAAGACCCGAACCTCACCGTCAACCCGGACGAAGTCGTCGCCGTGGGCGCCGCGATTCAAGCCGGCGTGCTTTCGGGCGAAGTGCGTGACGTCGTGCTGCTCGACGTGACGCCGCTCTCGCTCGGGCTCGAAACGCTCGGCGGCGTGATGACCACGCTGATCGAGCGCAACACGACGATCCCGACCAAGAAGTCGCAGATCTTCACGACGGCCGAAGATGGTCAGACGTCGGTCGACATTCACGTGCTGCAAGGCGAACGCCCGATGGCGGGCGACAACAAGACGCTGGGGCGCTTCCGCCTGGAAGGCATCCCCGCGGCTCCGCGCGGCATCCCGCAGATCGAAGTGACGTTCAACATCGACGCCAACGGCATCGCCAACGTCAGCGCCAAAGACCTTGGCACCGGCCGCGAACAGCAGATTACGATCACCGCGTCGACCAACCTCAGCAAAGAGGAAGTTCAGCGCATGGTCAAAGACGCTGAAATGCAGGCTTCGACCGACAAAGCCAAGCGCGAGGAGGCTGAAGTGCGCAACAACGCATCGAGCCTCATCTACTCGACCGAAAAATCGCTCAAAGAGGTCGGCGAGAAACTTGACGGCGCCGCACGCGTCGACGTCGAGGCCGCGCTCACCGAACTCAAGCGCGTCAGCGAAAACGGAACGGTAGCCGAGATCAAGCCTGCGATCGAAAAGTTGCAGCAAGCGTCGTACAAGATGGCCGAGCTGCTCTACAAATCGACGGCACAAGCGGGCGCGGAAGAGCCCTCGCCCAACGGCGCCGCGCGCGAGGGTGCATCGGCCAACGGTGCCGCGAGCGGCGCTGCCGCGAGCGACGACGTCATCGACGCCGAGTTCAAGGAAGCGAAGTAACGCCTGATCGGCGGATGGCGCGTTTGGCGCGCCATCCGCTGACCGCGCGTTACCGCACAACCATATGATTGACGATCAGATGAATCCGATTGGAGAGACCGTCTTGTTCGACGATGCTGCAGTGAGCGAAGCGACTATCGATCCCGCGCAGGAACAACTCGCCGCCGAGCGAGCGCGCGCCGACGACAACCACAACAAGTTCTTGCTCGCGATGGCGGATTTTGAGAACTACAAAAAGCGCATGCAACGCGACATCGAGTCGATCGTCACGTCGCACCGGCGCTCGCTGCTCGAAAAATTCTTGCCGGTGCTGGACAACCTGGAACGCGCCTTGAGTTACGGAGGACCGTCCGACTCGCTGCGCAGCGGCGTTGAACAAACACTCAAAGGCTTCGAGGTGATTCTCTCGCAAGAGGGAGTTCGCGAACTCGAGGTCAAGGGCAAGCCGTTTGATCCGCGTATCGCCGAAGCGATCGGCACCCTTCCCGCTCAGGACAACGTTGAAGACGACACCGTCCTCGAAGTCGCGCAAAAGGGTTACACGATCGGCGACGAGTTGTTACGCCCGGCGAAGGTGCTCGTCGCTAAGAAAACCGCATGAACTACAAGGACTACTACGCCCTTCTCGGTGTTCCGAAGAACGCACCGGAGAAGGACGTCAAGTCGGCATATCGCCGGCTTGCGCGTAAGTGGCACCCGGACGCGAACCCGGACAACCCGAAGCAGGCTGAGGAGAAGTTCAAGGAGATTTCCGAGGCATACGAAGTGCTCGGCGACCCGGAGAAACGCAAGAAATACGACGCGCTCGGGATGAATTGGCAACAGGCGGCGCATCAGGCCGAACAGCAGCGCCGCTATCGGACGCAGCAGCATGACACGTTCAACTTTGACTTCGGAGGAGCCGCTCCGAGCGGTTTCTCTGATTTCTTCGACATCTTCTTCAGCGGCGTCGGCCGGCGGCAAGCCGCTGCGCACCCTCCCTTCGCAAAGCGCGGGCAAGACTTGGAAACGACGATCGAACTAACGCTGCGCGACGTGTACGACGGCGGCAAGAAGTCGGTCTCGCTGCAACTCGAAGACGTCTGCCCCAAGTGCAGTGGAACCGGAACCGACGGCGGCCGGCTGTGCGCGGTCTGCAAGGGCACCGGGCATCAACTCGTCACCAAGAAGTTCGAGGTCTCGATTCCCAAAGGCATCGGCGAAGGGCAACGCATTCGCCTGGCCGGCCAAGGCGGATCGGGCACGGGCGGCGGCACCAACGGCGACCTGTTTCTCATCGTCAAGCTGGTCGATGACGAAACGTACAAGCGTAAAGGCGACGACCTCTACGTCGATCTCCCGGTGAGTCTTTTCGACCTGGTGCTCGGCGGAGAAGTCAAAGTACCGACGATGGCCGGGCAAGTCGCGATGACGATTCCCGAGGGCACGCAGAACAATCGGCTGTTGCGGCTCACCGGCAAGGGTATGCCGAAGGTCAAGGGCGGTGGAAACGGCGATCAATACGTGCGCCTGATCGGTCAGCTTCCGACCAGCCTCAACGAGAAAGAAAAGAAACTCTTTCGCGAACTCGCCAGTCTGAGAAACGGCAAGCGCTCATAACAGAATAGGAGACGACCTCATGCTCAAAGACATCGCATTCGTCGCTTATCCGGCCAAGAACGTCGCACAACTGCGCGAGTGGTATCAGCAGACGCTCGGCGTACCCTTCGACAAGCCCTTTCTGTACGACGGCGTCGAGCAGTTGAACGAAGCCAACGTCGGCAGCGGTTATTTCGTCGTGATGTTGCATGAATGGCTGGATCGTGCGCCCGGGACCGGAGCCGGCGTGGCGTTCGAGGTCGACGACATCGAGAAGACCATTGCGGACTTGCGCGCTAAAGGCGTCACGGTCGAGGATGTCTTCACTACGGCGGTGTGCAAGCTCACGTCGTTCCAAGACCCCGAAGGCAACAAGGTCACCTTGCATCAGATCACGGTCCCGCATTAACACTTAGGTGCTTGGCGGTTCAGGTCCTCATGGATTGATGTGGTCGGGGGCGTACGGTCCCGAAAAACCGCACGTTCGAAAGCGCGTCGAATGGAAACGCATCGGCGCGCTTTTTGCTTCGTATTGGAAAGAGCAAACCTTCGTTCTCGTGTGCATCGTCGTCAGTTCGGTGATCGGTCTGATTCCGCCGTTCGTGACGGCGCGCATCATCGACGTCGCGATCCCCCGCAAAGACTTCCACGATCTGGCGATCGACGTCGGCGTCATCCTCACAACCGCCTTGATTTCGATTGCGCTGGGCGTCACGCAGGGCTACTTCAACTCCCTCGTCGGCGAAGGCATTATGCGCGACATCCGCACGCGCCTGGTTTCACATCTGCATCGCATGCCGCTCTCATTCTTTACCGGAACCAAGACCGGCGAGATCATGAACCGTGTCTCGAACGACGTGGACAACATCGACAACGTCGTGACCGGCACGCTGACCACGATCCTCACCAATGTGGTCGTGATCGTTACGACCATCGCGTGGATGTTCATTTGGGACTGGCGCTTGGCGCTGATCTCGGTCGCGGTCGTTCCGTTCATGGTGCTGCCGCTCGGTCCGGTCGGCCGGCGTATGTACGACATTCGCAAGAAGACGCGCGAGAAGCGTGACGAGATCGAGTCGATCACGCAGGAGACGCTCTCGATCTCCGGCATGTCGCTGATCAAGTCGTTCGCGCGCGAGCAGTTCGAACGCAATCGTTTCTACGACGTCGGCACCAAGCTCATGCGCCTGGAGATCAGGCTGGCGATGGTCGGCCGCTGGTTCATGGCCTCGATCGGCGCGATGGTCACGATCGGTCCCGCGCTGGTGTGGCTTGGCGGCGGCGAACTCGCGATCGCTGGCCTCTTTCAGGTCGGCGTCATCGTTGCATTTGTCAGCTACATTCAAGGCCGGCTCTACGGACCGGCGGCGGCACTGGTCGGCGTGCAGGTGCAGATCGTGAGCGCGCTTGCCGTTTTTGAACGCATCTTCGATTATCTCGACATGCCGACCGAGGCATACGAGCCCGAGGGCGCCACCGTGTTACCGCACGTGCGTGGAGAGATTCGATTCGAGAACGTCATCTTCTCGTACTCGCCGGACCGCACCATCCTCGACGGCGTTTCGTTCGAAGTGAAAGCCGGGCAGGTGGCGGCGTTCGTCGGCCCATCGGGCGCGGGCAAGACGACGATCATGCAACTGGTTCCGCGCTTTTACGACCCGCAATCGGGCACGATCTCGATCGACGGGCACGACGTCCGCACGGTCACGCTCGAATCGCTAC
Organism: Vulcanimicrobiota bacterium; assembly: GCA_027307235.1. Classification (GTDB taxonomy): domain Bacteria; phylum Vulcanimicrobiota; class Vulcanimicrobiia; order Vulcanimicrobiales; family Vulcanimicrobiaceae; genus DAHUXH01. The sequence goes on from DAHUXH010000008.1 coordinate 61,916, forward strand.
GGCGCGACATCGGCATCGTGACGCAAGAAACCTATCTTTTCCACGACACGATCGCAAGCAATCTGCGCTATGCGAAGCCCGACGCGAACGACGAGGAGTTGCGCGCGGCCGCGCGCTTGGCCAACATCGACGACTTCATCATCTCGCTGCCCGACGGCTACGCGACGGTGGTCGGCGAGCGCGGTCACAAACTCTCCGGCGGCGAGCGTCAGCGCCTAGCGATCGCCCGAGTCTTGCTGAAGGATCCGCGCATCCTCATTCTCGACGAAGCGACGAGCGCGCTCGACTCGCAAAATGAAGCCGCGATTCAGAGCGCGCTCGAGGTTGCGATGCGCGGGCGCACCACGCTCGCCATCGCGCACCGCCTTTCCACCATCGTCTCGGCCGACGTCATCTTCGTCGTCGACGCCGGCCGCGTTATCGAGAGCGGGACGCACGCTGTGCTGCTCGCGCGCAACGGCCCGTACGCTCGCCTCTACCGGACTCAGTACAGAGAAGCGGTGTCGTGACCGAACGCTTATCGGGCGCCGGCCTGGATGCCGAGATTGACCTGCTCGATGGCTTCATTGGCGAGGTTGATCGCATTGACGCGGTGTCCGTCTTTGTCGGGGACCGCCATGTTCAACTGATTGACCGCTGACTGGAGTTGATTGTGCGCGGTCCACATGTGGCCCTGATAGGCGAAGGCGACGCCGGTGAACGTCGAACCGAGAAGCAGGCCGAGGACGAAGAGAACGGGCGCAATCGCGCGGGAAGACAACTGACGCATGGAAGCTCCTTTCGATAACATGAGTGCGTGTCATGACTCTACCTCGGCCCTGCGCACGGTGCAATGAAAACGCGATGAGATCGGCGCTCGCCGCGGACAGGCGCCGCCCGGGGCCGCGTAGTAGAGACGGAAATGCCTTCGCTTTCAATCAGCGGCCTTAGTAAGAGCTTCCGCCACGTTCGCGCGGTCGACGACCTGTCGTTCACGGTGGACGCCGGCGAGATCGTCGCGCTGCTGGGGCCCAACGGCGCCGGCAAATCCACGACCTTCCAGTGCCTGGCCGGCCTGCTGCGCCCCGATTCGGGCGAGTTCGTGTGGGATTCGCGGACGCTTGGAGGCGATCGCGGCCGAACCCTCGGCTTGATCCCCGAGACGCCCGACGTCTACCCGCTCTTGACCGTGTGGGAACACTTGGTCTTCGTGGCGCGAAGTTGCAAGATCGGCAACGGGTGGGAGGATCGCGCGCAGACGTTGCTGCGAAGATTCAACTTGCTCGACCAGCGCGACACGCTGGGCTCCGCCCTCTCCAAGGGCATGCGCCAGAAGACGCTGGTCGCAGCGACACTCTTGGCCGACGCTCCCGTGCTGCTCTTCGACGAACCGATGATCGGTCTCGATCCGGCCGGACAACGCGAACTGCGCGAACTGCTCTTCGAATTGCGCGACGCGGGCAAAGCCATCGTCGTGAGCACGCACATGCTCGACGTCGCGGAGATCGTCGGCACGCGCGCAATCATCATGAAGAAAGGCCGCAGCATCTTCTCCGGCACCTTCGGCGATCTGCACGCGCAGCATGGTGCCGATCTCGAATCCATCTTTCTGCAGATCACCGCATGAGCGATCTCGCCGCACTCGCCTACCTCGAATCACGCCGTTTTGTCAACGCCATGCGCGGCGTGCGGCGTTCGCCTTCCCGGTTGATTCTGTGGCTGCTCTTTGCGGTTTGGATATCGTTCACCATATTCGGACGTCTCCGCAATGTCACCAAGCTGGGAGTTTCGCTTCAAGATCCGGCGGGGTCGATCGTCGGGCTTGGCGCGATCGTGCTGCTCGCGGCCTCCGCGATCAACGGTGCGCGCGGAAGCATCGGCACGTTCAACGGCGCTGCCGACGCGCATTTTCTCAACATGTCACGTCTGTCCGAGCGAACGGTCGTGCTGTGGCTGCAGGTGCGTTCGTCAGTCATGCTGCTGCTGCGCATCGGCATCGTTATTGTTTTTTATGCAGCGCTGTATACCAGGAGCAATGCCCCGGGCGCCGCGATCGCGATGATCCTCGTGGGCGCGCTCGCCATGCTTCTGCCGCTGCCGAGTTTTGAACTCGCCCGCCGCCTCGGACAAGCGCCGGTCATCGCGCTCGCCGCACTTGCAGGCGGCTCGGCCGCGATTTGCGTCGGCATCGTCGCGCTCGCGATCGCGATGCCGCAACTCGCGCCCTACGCAAACGCAGTCGAGCATCTGGGCATCGGGACGATCGTCACCGCGTTGTGGAGCGGAAACCCGCGAGACTTAGCGGTGCTCGCCGCAATCGCGATCGCCGTCCCGGTAGCCGGTGCATTCGATGCGCGCAATCTCTTCCCCGAACTCTACGTCGCGTCGCTGAAATCGAGAGCGCACCGGCTGCGCGCCGGAACGTGGCGTCAATTCCAAAAACCCAAGAGCGGCGTGACCACCGCTGCGTCGGCAACCACGATGTTGAGCGGCCCGTTCACGGTCTTCTGGATGCAACGCATCACCCTGATGCGCTCGCCGGGTGCGCGCTTGATCTTGTTCGGCGGACTTGCGCTCGCGCTCGTCGGCGGCATCGCCGGCGGCATGTATTCCAGACACGACCCGAGTGCCTTCTACAGCATACTGCTCACAAGCTTCTCCGTGCTGAACATCTTGCTCGCCATCTCCGGCGTCTCGCTCGCACAGGACCTCGGCAAGCCGATATGGTGGATGGGCTCCGGCTCCACGTTTGTCAAACTCGTGACCTGGTGTGTCGGAACATCGCTCCAGGCTTCCCTCGTTCTATTGACCGCCGTTGTCAGCGCCGGCATCGCCGCGGGCGAGCCGGCGGCTACGGGGATCGCCGCCTGCGTCGCCATCTTGCTGCCGCCGATGGTTCGCGCGATCGGCGTCGTGACGTTCTCGTTCTTCCCGGCGGCGATCGATCAGCGCGGTCCGCTCGCGGTCATCCGCGTCTTCACCATCTACGCGTTCTTCCTTCCGATCGCGATCGTCGGCGTGATCGCCGGAGTTCTGCTCAACAACATCCCGGCCGGCATCGTTTTCGGCACCTGCACCGCCGTCGCCGAGGGTCTGCTTTGTCTCTTCATCGCCGCACGCCGCATCGAAGAACACGGAGCCGAATACGCGGGCCCGGAGGCTTTGCAGCCCGCTTAAACTCCGGCGGGTATGCGCATGCCGGTAGGCGGCGCCGAGATCAGGAGCTTGGCCCCGGTGGCGGATTGAACGTCGGCAGCGGTGACGCCGGGAGCGAGCTCGCGCAACACCAAACCCTCAGGCGTGACGTCGATCACCGCGAGATCGGAGATGATCTGATGCACGACGCGACGACCGGTGAGCGGGAGATCGCACTCGGTGACGATCTTGTGCGCGTTGCCCTTGGCGACATGCTCCATCATCACGATGACGCGCTTGGCACCGTGCACCAAATCCATCGCGCCGCCCATGCCCTTGACCATCTTTCCGGGAATCATCCAGTTGGCGAGATCGCCATGCTGCGATACCTGCATCGCACCGAGCACCGCGAGATCGATGTGTCCGCCGCGAATCATGCCGAACGAAAGCGATGAGTCGAAGAACGCCGCGCCCGCAAGCACGGTCACGGTCTCTTTTCCGGCGTTGATCAGATCGGGGTCTTCTTCACCCTCGTACGGATACGGCCCCATGCCCAAGATGCCGTTCTCGCTCTGCAATACAACGGTGATGCCCGGCGGCACGTAGTTGGGAATAAGCGTCGGAAGGCCGATGCCGAGATTGACGTACTGTCCGTCGCGCAGTTCTTGCGCGACCCGTGCGGCCAGTTGCGTGCGTGTCAACGCCATCTTAGTTTCCCTCCCGCTTGCGCGTGGTCACGCGCTCGATGCGTTTCCCGCCGCTGCCGACGTGCACGACACGTTGAACGAAGATGCCGGGCAGATGCACGTCTTGCGGATCGATGGCGCCGGGTTCCACCAGTTCTTCGACTTCGGCTATGGTAATTTTTCCGGCCATCGCGCAGAGCGGATTGAAGTTGCGCGTCGCCTTGTGAAAGATCAGATTTCCCATGCGATCGCCGATCGACGCGCGCACGAGGGCGAAGTCGCAGACGATGCCGCGCTCCATGACATACTCCTTGCCGTCGAACGTGCGCGTCTCTTTCTTGGGTGACGGAACGGCAACGCTGCCGTCGCCGTTGTAGCGCCACGGCAACCCGCCGTCGGCAACCTGGCTGCCGACTCCGGCCGGCGTGTAGAAGGCGGGAATGCCGCATCCGCCCGCGCGCAAGCGCTCGGCGAGCGTGCCTTGCGGAACGAGTTCGACTTCCAACTCACCGCAGAGATACTGGCGTTCGAATTCCTTGTTCTCGCCGACATACGAACCGGTGGTGCGCGCGATGCGCTTGTGGTCGAGCAGCACGCCGAGTCCCCAGCCGTCGACGCCGCAGTTGTTCGATACCGTCACGAGATCGGTCGCGCCGGTCGCGAGCAGCGCTTGGATCAGGTTGTGCGGAATGCCGTTGAGCCCGAAGCCGCCGACCGCGAGCGACGCCCCGCTGGGAATATCCGCCACGGCCTGGGCGCATGAGGCAAAGACCTTGTCCATAGGTGTGCGAGATAGTCTCTTTTACCAAGAAAACCCTCGCGTTCGTAGAACCGTCATTCCGACCCGTCCCAGGAGTAAGGAACAACCCAATGGCTATGGCTATCGACCAACACGCAACGTCCGAAGAGGAAGCGATGATGCTCGCCGTCGTGCGCGACCTCGTTTCCGAAAAAGTCGCACCGCGCGCCGCCGAGATCGACGAGAGCGGCGAGTTTCCGTGGGACCTTAAGGAGCTATTTGCGCAGAACGACCTGCTCGGCATCCCGATTCCCGAGGAGTACGGTGGGCTCGGCGGCAGTTTCGTGACCTATGTGAAGGTGGTCGAGGAGATCGCCAAGGCATGCGCCTCGAGTTCGCTGATCGTCGCCGTTCAAGAACTCGGCATGCTGCCGATCCTTATCGGCGGCAATGACGAACAGAAGAAACGCCTCCTTCCTACCATCGCCTCCGGTAAAAAGATCGCCGCGTACGCGCTCACCGAGGTGTCGAGCGGCTCCGATGCGCTCGGCTCGATGCGAACGCGCGCCGAGAAGCAGGGCGAGAACTACGTCCTCAACGGGCAGAAGATTTGGATTACCAACGGAAGCGTGGCCGACGTCGTCTGCGTCTTCGCGGTGACCGACCCGTCGGCCGGATCGCGCGGCGTGAGCGCGTTCGTCGTCGAAAAGGGCATGCCGGGCTTCATCGTCGGTAAGAAAGAGAAAAAGATGGGCATTCGCGGGTCACCGACGGTCGAGCTCGTCTTCGACAACTGCGTGGTTCCGGCCAAGAATCGCCTCGGTGAGGAGGGCGAAGGCTTCAAGATCGCCATGAAGGTGCTGGACAAATCGCGCCCCGGCATCGCCGCCCAAGCGCTGGGCATCGCGGCCGGTGCGCTCGAGTACGCGACCAACTACGCCAAGGAGCGCGAGGCCTTCGGCAAGCCGATCGGTCAGCATCAGGGCGTCGGGTTCATGCTCGCCGACATGAAGACCGAGGTCGAGGCCGCTCGCCTTCTGCTATACGAGGCAGCCCGCAAATGCGACACGGGTGCGCCCGACGTCTCGCTTTGGGCGTCGATGGCCAAACTGAAGTGCGGCGACGTCGCCATGTCGGTGACGACCGATGCGGTTCAGGTCCTCGGCGGCTTCGGCTATTCGGCCGAGTACCCGGTCGAGCGGATGATGCGCGACGCCAAGATCACGCAGATCTATGAAGGCACCCAGCAGATTCAGCGCCTGGTCATCGCGCGAGCGATGGTCGGCAAGAGGTAGGGGCACCTCCCGGTCGAACCTTTCGGGCGTTGCGCTTCGTTGATTCGAAGTGCGGCGCCCTTCATGTTTCGGGAGCAGGCGGGCGTGCGTGCCGGTGCGAGAAGCACCGGGTTTTCACCATGGGTTGAAAGGGGGGAAATACATATGAAAAAGATGATCGCATCGTTCGCTGCCGCCGCGTTTCTGTTGACCGGCACGGCGATGGCCGCAGCTCCGGCGTCGCCGAAGCCCGCCGCCAAGACCACCACGATGAAGTCGCACTCGATGATGAAGTCGGGCTCGATGATGAAGTCGCACTCGATGATGAAGTCGACGAAGAAACCGGCTGCCAAGCCCAGCTCGAAGCCGTAGTTTCAACACCGCGACCGAACACAACGTCATTTTCCAAAATAAAACGGTGCGGACCCGACCGCGCCGTTTCTTATTTTTTCACGTTCAGCCGCCGAGCGAGAGCGATTTCATGCCGAAGAGCGGCGGGATGAAATGACCGGCGAGAAACGACACCGCGAAGACGCACGAGCCCCACAACGCGATCTCGAGTCCGCGCAGCACCGCATTTTTTGACGACAACCTGCCGGCGTAGAATCCCGTAATGAACAATCCCGCCAAGGCGAGCGCGGCACTCGCGATCAATAGCGAACGCTGCGATGCCGCGAAGAAATAGGGAAAGACCGGGAGCAGTGAACCGGCGGCGTACGACAATGCCATCGCGAACGCGGGACGGACGCTCGACGAGTCGGCGACGCGCGGGTCGATGCCGAACTCATCGCGCATCATCTCGTAGAGGTAGATTTCGGGGTTCTTCTCCAAGCGCTTGACGATCATGTGCGCTTCGTCCGCGCTGAAGCCTTTTTGCTTGTAGTACGCAACCTGCTCGGCGAACTCTTCGGCGGGATTGTCGGTCATCTCGCCTTGTTCGAGTTCGATCGCCGCGCGAACGACCTCGCGCTCCGATTTCGCTCCCTGATATTCGCCGACGCCCATCGAGAGCGCACCGGAGAGCAAGGCGAGCAGTCCGCTCATCAGCACGACTTCGTGATTGCTGGTCGCGACGCCAAGACCGCTGACGATACCCATCGTCGTCAAAATACCGTCCTTGGCGCCGAAGACCACCTCTCGAACGTCGCGTTGGCGTTCCAGACGACGCCGTTGCGGCGTGTCGGGAATGCGCGGCTTGACCGCTCGCCAGCTATCCACTACAGAGCCTGCTCCCAGAACTGCAGCATGCGCGTGAAGAGATGGCGGCGCTGCGCCAATCCCGCGATGCTGTGCGTCTTGCGCGGATAGACGTACAGATCGACGCCGGTCTTGTCCGCTTCGATGAACTTCTGCAGCAGGTCGATCGTGTTGGCCATATGCACGTTGTCATCGGAGGTGCCGTGGCTGAGCAGCAAACGTCCGTGAAGGTTGGCCGCGGCGGTCAGCACCGAACTCGTGTCGTAGGCTTGCGCCTGGGCGTCGGGCATGCCCATGTAGCGCTCGGTGTAGATGCTGTCGTAGAGGTGCCAATCGGTTACCGGAGCGACGGCCGCGCCCGCCTTCCACAGCGTCGAGTGCGTCAGCGCGAAGGTCGTCTCGTACCCGCCGAAACTCCATCCCCAGATGCCCAAGCGCGCCGGATCGACATACGGCAGCGACGACAGATAATGCGCGCCGATCTCTTGTCCGGCCAGTGATCCCGGGCCGAAGTTGTGATAGAGCACGCGAACGTGTTTGTCGCTGGAAACCTGCGAACCGGGACCGTCGATCGAGAAAACGATGAACCCGGCGCGCGCCAGCAGTTGATGGTAGAGCGCGGTCTGATAGCCGAAACCGTTCGTGGTGGTAGGCGCGTCCGGCCCGCCGTAAACGTACGTCACCACCGGGTACTTCTTGTGTTCGTCAAAGTTCGGCGGCAAGATCATCGTGGCATCGAGCGGGCCGTACGTCGAGGGCACTTCCAGCATCTTCACCGGGAGCAAACTGCTCGCGAGATCGGCATCGCGCGGCGCGAGCATCATCGCGCTCATCGATGCTACGTCAACGAGCGTGGTCTGCGGCGGATCGTTGAGCGTTGAGTACGTGTCGGTGAACGCATCGGCCGTCGGCGCGAGCGACACCGAGTGGACGCCGGCCGTCGGGGTGAGGTTGCGCGGCGCGCCCGCGTCCAGCGGATAGGCGACGAGCGCGCGATCGCGGCGCGTCGGGTAAGCAACACTCGCGAATGCGACACCGTTGCGTGCGTCGATACCGCTGATCGAGAAGACGCGATCGGTTCCCGAGAGCCGTTTGAGATCGCCTGCCGCACTGCGCACGTACAGCCCATCGGTGTCGTCACGATCGAGCAACCACACCGAACGCCCATCGGGCAGCCAATGCGGAAGCGGCTGCACGTCGACCCACGTGTCGCTGGATTGCGAATAGAGCGTCGCCGGCGTTCCGGTTGCGGCTTGCCAGTCGTCGAAGCGCACGTTGGTCTGCGCGCGATTGATGATCTCGGCGATCAGGTCCTTGGTGCCCGCTCGCCAGTCGAACGCAGCGATATACTCGTCACGCGGCGCCGCATCGTACACCAAACGATCGTTGCCGCCGGTCGCATTGACGACGCGCAGCGAGACCTTCGGGTTGGCTTCACCCGAGAGCGGATAGCGCTCGTAGTGAATCACGTCGTCGGTCGGAATGAAATCAACGATCGGAAAATTCGTGACCGTACGCTCGTCGATGTGCAGATACGCGATCTGCTTGCCGTCGGACGACCATGCGAACCCGTGTCGAATGCTCAGTTCTTCCGGATACACCCAGTCGAGATCGGCATTGGTGGCAACCGTCGCTTTGCCGCCGGTGGTGATGCGATGTGTGGTCACCGACGCCCCGAGCGTCGCCACGTACAGATCGCCGTCGCGCACGAAGGCGACCGCGTCGCCCAGCGGCGACCAGCGCGGATCGCCCGCATCGGCGGCGATCAGCGTCGCCTTCGCGTCGGAGACTTCAAGTGCGTACAATTTGCCGGCAACATAGACCAGCAAACGGCTGCCGTCCGGCGACCAGCCCGCCGCGTTCGGCGTGCTCGCGGCGCCAAAGGCCTTCGTATCCAGCAGGACGCGCGATTGCTTCGTCGCGACGTCGTAGATGCGCAGCGGAACCGCGATCGACGTGTCCTGCTTGCCCTCGACGTAGACGAACTGCTTGCCGTTGGGCGACCACTCCACGCCCCCCGGCTGCGCCCCCCAGGGCAACTCTTGGGAAAATACTGTGTCGAGCGTCAGCCCAGCGGCTGACGCGACCGAGCCGGCACACAAGAAGGCGACGGCGGTAGCGAACGCACGAAAGAACTTCATGTACGGGAGTTACGCACCGCGAGCCGAGAATACATGCCCGCGATGCCAGACCCGATGGATCCCGAATTCACCGCACAGAACCCGATCGTCGAAGCCGCGACGCGATTGCGGGCTCGCCGCGAACTCGCGGCCGCCATCGACGCGACGGCCGGCGAGGCCGCGGCCGCCCGCTTCGACGACGCGCAGGCCGCTCTGCGCGCTTTCGGCGATCAGCTCGCGCTCGGCTGCCGCCGCCTCGGCGCGATCCTCGGCAGCGGCAGCGTGAAGTTCATCCGGCTCGAACGGCCGCTGCGCCTGCGCCTGCGCTTTGCCGACGAGCGCGTGAGTCTCGAGCTAGACGACGTCCATCAATTGGTTCGCATCACCGGTATGGGGCTCGACGGAGACTATCAATTCGACCCGGCCGCAGATGTGCCATCGCTGATCAACATCTCCCAGCTCTCGACCGAAGCCGCCTACGGGCAGCGCCTGACCCCCTCGTCACTGCTCAAGCACGTCGCACGCGACGCGGAACTACCCCGCCCACCGCACCTCGGAGCTTCAGGTCCTCTGCAGTTCTAGGTGGGGGACGGCAGTTGAAGTACTTTTTATGTGCGCTGGCAGTAGTGCTCCTCGTCGGCTGCCGAGCCACTTCGTCGGGGTCCAGTAGCGACCAGTTCGCCGGTCAAGATACACCTGCTCCCACCGCGTGCCCAACGGCAACGTGTCGAAATATTCAGGAGGTGCGCGTTGGCTACGCCACGGCGTGCGAGGTGAACGGCGTCATTGGCCCGTCCAGCTTCCTCGCACGCGATGTAGGAAAGCCGGGCGTCCTTCAGCTTACGACCTCGGAATCCAGGATGCTGAGGTCCATCATGAAGTACGTGCATTCAAGAACTCTGCGGTTTGCCTATATAGGCGGTCAATTTATCGTGTTCGATGCAACCGACGGTCCTTGCTCGGGTGGTGCGCGCTACTCGCTGCTCAATGACGCGTGCGGTAATGTCTTCTTTCAACCAACCGATTTCGTAACGGCTGAATCAATCGGAACACGAGCTGGGATCGCTGCGGCGCCTGGCCCATGCGCACCCGGAGCGAGACGATGGATGAAAACGCACCTCCAGTCCTAGCGGGCGGCTGCAGGTTCACCGACGGGGAGACTTGCCTGTTTTGTTCTTCAGAACCGCTTTCCCGGTTGGGCAGATAGCCGAGACGGGGCAGCGTTCGCAGAGCGGGCGCGGGGCTTTGCAGATCGCGCGTCCGTGCAGAATGAGCCAGTGGTGCGCGAATCGCCACTTCTCGCGCGGCACGATCTTGGTGACGTCTTTCTCGACGTCGAGCGGCGTCTTTCCGGTGGTCAAGCCGAGGCGATGCGCGACGCGGAACACGTGTGTGTCCACCGCGAACGCAGCTTCGCCGAAAGCCACCGACATCACGACGCTCGCCGTCTTGCGTCCGACGCCGGCAAGCGATTCGAGATCTTCGCGCGCCTTCGGCACGTGCCCGTCATGCTTCTCGGCTAGATCGCGCGCAGCCGACACGATGCTCTTGGCCTTGGCACGATAGAAGCCGCACGACTTGATGATGCGCTCCACGTCGGAGAGCGGCGCTTTCGCTAAGTCGTGCGGCGTCGGATACTTGGCGAAGAGCGCCGGCGTCGTCATGTTGACGCGCGCGTCGGTGCATTGCGCCGAGAGTATCACCGCGATCAGCAGCTGAAAGGGATTGCGGTATTCGAGCGCCGTGACGGCGTGCGGATACGTGCGTTCGAGAATCGCAAGTTCCTCATGCGCTACCGCGGCACTGACCTTCTTCTTGGGAAACGGAATCGTCGCCATGCTACTTCAGGTAGCGAGCGATCCACTCGATCCAACGCCGATCGACGTCGAATGCGCGCACGGGATCGCCCGGAAAGTGCCCGCCGACCGGATACGCCCAAAATTCCACCGGCGTTCCGCGATCTTTGAGCGCATGATACATCTCATACGACTGCGGGATCGGCACGCGCTGATCGCCGACATCGCTCAAGATGAGCGTGGGGGTCGTGATATTCCACGCGTACGTGATCGGCGATTGATCGATATAGGCTTGCAGCAGGTGCTTCGTCCACGGCGAGCCGCCCATGTTGTAGCGCCATCCGACGCCGTTGTCGCCAAGCGCATATTCGTCGACTAGATCGTTGACCGCCGCACCCGTGACCGCCGTCTTCCAGATGTGGTAGTGGCCGATCATCCACGACGTCATGTATCCGCCGTACGACCAGCCCGAGACCGCAATGCGCGAGGTGTCGATCGGATAGGCTTTCTCGACCGCCGCGATACCGGCCATCACGTCACGGCCAGGCCCCGCGCCCGAATCGGTGACGATCGCGTGCCAGTATTTTTCGCCCAAGTTGTCGCTGCCGCGATAGTTCGGGTTGAACACGATGTAGCCGCGCGCCGCCAGTAGTTGATTCAAACTCGAAAACGACGTGATCGACGCCGAGTTCGGGCCGCCGTGGATGACGAGGACCAGCGGGTAGCGTTTGTTCGAATCGTAGTTGGGCGGCAGCGTCACCGTACCGTCTTCATCGAAGCCTTCGAGCGTCCACGCGATCGGTTTGACCGCGCCGAGGTCGAGTTTCGCGATCGAGTCGTTGTACGACGTCAGGCGTTTGGGAACGGCAGACGCGGAGGAAAGGTAGTAGAGTTCGGTCGGATGATTCGGCTCGCTCGCCGTGAACGCGATCGCGCCGGTCTTGCTGATCGACGCATCGAGCCAGAACGACTGCACGGGTTGCACGTCGCCGAGATCGAGCCGCTTGACCGCACCGCCGAGGGTCTTGATCCAGAGCGCCGCATCGGTGCCTTTGTGTCCGGAGATCAACAGCGACTGCCCGTCGGGCATCCACATCGCACGCTGCACGTTGGTGTCGATGTCGCTTGCGGTGACGTCGGTCCCATTCCCGCCGCTCGCCGGCGCGACGAAGATGTCGTTTTGAGCGGCACCGTCGCCTGCGAACGGATACCAATACAGAACATTCTTTCCGTCAGGCGAAAACTCGCCGAAACCTTCGAGCCCGCCGTGTGAAGTCAACGTGCGAATCGCGCCGCTCGCGACGTTGAGCACCGCGATGACTGCGTGGTCGGAATCGGCAACGTAGGCGTTGGGCATCTTGGTGAAGACGATCTCTTTGCCGTCGGGCGACCACGAGATCGGCGCGCCGGGCGAACTCGGCGGCTGTGCGCTCGGCAAACCCCACGCGCCGCTCGTCAAACGCTTGGCGTCGCCGCCGTCAGCGGCGACCAGCCACAGATGATTGGGCGTCGGCGCGGCGCGATCGTCGAAGGCTTGATCGCCGACGACGAAGGCATCGAGGTGGTGCGCGATCTGCTTGGTGTTCGCCGGTTCATCGGGCGCGACAAATGCGATAGCCGCGCCGTCCGGACGCCACGCGAATTGTTGGACGCCCAGCGGCGCATGCGTGATCGGCGTCGGGTCGCCGCCGTGCATGTCCATCACGAAGAGCTGCTGCCGCGCATCGCTGCCCTCGCCCGCGAGCGCCAAGAACGCAAGCTTCTTGCCGTCCGGCGACCACGCCGGCGAGGCCAGCGCTTTGCGCGCGTAGGTGAGTGCGCGGTGTGTGCCGGTCGCGAGATCGAGGAGTTCGAGGGTGCGGTCGCTGCGATCTTCCTTCATGTTCACATGCGACACGATGTAGGCGATCGACGTGCCGTCAGGTGAAATCGTCGCGTCGCTGACGCCGGCGATGGCGGGCAAGTCGTCGTAGCCGATCGTGCGCGCCGAGGCGTTACCGGCGGCGGCGAGCGCGGCTACGAGCGCGAGTGATGGGATCAGTCGTTTCATCATCGTCGTCATCCTCGTACCTTCAGATAGCGGTCGAGCCAACCGAGCCAGCGCCGCGTGACGTCCTCGGAGCGAACCGGATCGGACGGAAAGTGGCCGGCAACCGGATAGGCCACGAATTGCACGGCCGTCCCGTTGTCTTTGAGAGCGTGATAGAGCTTGAACGAGTTGGTGATCGGTACGTTGTTGTCGCCGATGTCACCCATGATCAGCGTCGGCGTCGTGACCTGTGAAGCATATGCGATCGGCGACTGCGAACGCCACATCGCGGTGTACTTCGGATTCCACGGCACGCCGCCGAAGAACGGCACGTCGGTGTACACGTAGAACGCGATATCGAAATCGTCGAACCAGTCGTCGAGCGACGCGCCGCTGACCGCCGCCTTCCACACGTGGTAGTTGCCGATCAGCCACGACGTCATGTATCCGCCGTACGACCAGCCCGACACGCCGATCCGCGACTCGTCGACGATGCCCATGCGTTCGACCGCCGCGAGCCCGGCCATCACGTCTTTGCCGGGGCCGTCGCCGGCGTCGCGAGCGATGGCGTGCTGATACGAATCGCCAAGGTTGGTGCTGCCGCGATAGTTCGGCTCGAAGACGAGATAGCCGTGGGATGCGAAGATCTGCCGCTGCGTGCTCCACGCGATCGACGACGCTGATTGCGGTCCGCCGTGAATCAGCAGAATCAACGGCGTCTTGCCGCCTTTCCATCCCGGCGGGTATGTCAGCACGCCGTCTTCATGAAATCGACCTTTTGTCGCCGTCCAATCGACGCCGGCGCTGCGAGCGATCGGCACGTTCCGCACAAACGCATTCTCAGCGGTGAGCGCCACCGGCCTCGATGCCGCCGAATTGAGGACATACACCTCGGCGGGATGCGAAGGCGTCGTCGCGACGAAGACGATCGTGCCGTTGCGCGCCGCATTGCCCAGCCGCGAGACCTGCACGTCGCCCGTGTCGATGCGCCGCGCACGACCGGCGACCGGAGCGTACCACAGGCCGATGTTCGTACCGTCGTGCGCGGTCATCCACACCGCGTCGCCCGCTGCATTCCACGCGTAGTCACCGACATTGCGATCGACGCCGGCGCGCACGTCGCGGCCGTCGCCGCCGCCGGGATGTGTGACGAAGAGTGCTATGCCGTTGGCGTAGTCGCCGTGCGTGTTGCGATTGTAGACGAGGGCATCGCCGTGCGGCGCGAACTGCGGACCATTCTGCAGGCCGCGCGATGTCGTCAACTGACGCATGCGGCCCGAAGCGACGTCGATCAATTCGATCGTCGACGTCAGCGAATCGCCGACGAACGGCGTCGGAAACCAGGTGATCGCAAGTGTTCTGCCGTCGGCCGACCATGACAGATCGCCGCCGCCGTCGGGCGAGACGTCGGCGATGCTCCACGCCCCCGACGTCAAGCGGCGCGCATGCAAGCCGTCGGCACCGACGATCCACGCATGCACGGGCGGCGTCGCGGCACGGTGGAGATAGTCGTTGTCATGAACCTGGAAAGCGTCGCGGTGCGCGTCGACATCCTTCTGATCGGGAGCGTCGTCTGGCATCGCATAGGCGAAACGCGATCCGTCGGGGCTCCACGAGTAGTTGAAGACGCCGTTCTTCGCATGCGTCACCTGGCGCGCTTCGCCGCCGTCCATCGGCAGCACGAATATCTGCGACTGCGGATTCTTCTCGTCGGCGTCGTCGGCGAGAAACGCAAGCGACGTGCCATCCGGCGACCAGCGCGGCATCGCGACGCCCTTGCGATCGTAGGTCAGCGCGCGCGAGCGACGGGTGCGCAGATCGACGAGCATGATCTGCCGGAGCGTTCGGTCCTTTTCGTAGTCGGCCACCCCGCGAACGTAGACCGCGCGCGTGCCGTCCGGCGAAATTTGCGCATCGCCGATGCTCACCACGCGGCGAGCGTCGGAGAAATCGAACGCGCGCGCCGGAGTTGCGGCACACACCGAAAAGGCGATCACCGCGAGTGTCAAGACGATCCGCATGCGTCATACCTCGTATATGAAAAGGACGCTATCTCAAGTGAGACAGCGACCTTTTCGGCATCTGCGCGTCGTCTACCCGGCGACCGGAATGGTCTGCGGCAACTCGGTCAGGAGCATCGCCTGGAACGGATACAAGCGCGCAGTCATCACGCCTTCGACGACGACCGGATCGCTCTCCATGATGGCCCGCGCTTCGTGTTCTGAGCCGGCACGGAACACGATGTGCGCGCAGCCCTCCTCACCCAAGAGCAGAATCCGGCCGGCGAAGATGAGCGTCTTCGTGGCGGCCAGTTCGAGCAGGCGCGCCCAGTGCCTCTTGACGACGGCCGCCTCGGCCGGCGTCGGCCCTTCGGTCTTGATGGCCGGGCGTTTGAGATGCAGCGTATACAGAAAAACGTTAGTCGGTTCCAAGAACGGATTTGACACTTCTATCCTCCGATTTCAGCAAAATTGCGCAGCCAGCCGAGAACGAGAACCCAGCCGTCGTCGTGGCCGTGTTTGGAATGTGCGTCGGCGAACCCGGAGTGCGTGACCTGAACGTGCGTCGCTCCGTCGCGTTCGTCGAGGTCGAAACGCACCACGGTCTGCGGATCACCGTCCTGCGCCCATGAATACCGCCACGTGTATTCGAGCACGACAGGTGAGTCGATCGTGCGATACTCACCTTCCACGTAAAACTCTTCACCGGCGACGTCACGCCCCACGGTACGCCAGCGTCCGCCGACGCGCACGTCGGCCTCCATGTTCGTTAGCCTATAAATGTTGTCATCGCCCCACCACCGGACCATTTGCTCGGGCTGCGTCAGCGCGGCGAACACCTTTGCCGCCGGTGCGTTGATTGAAATCTCGCGAACGATCGTCGTCGCGTCATCCAGTATAGTCATGGTGTATTCTCCACGTGAGCTTTGAGCCGTTCGAGACCTGAGGTCCAGAACGTCTTGTACAGTTCGAGCCAGCGATCGATACGCTGCAATGGTACGGCATTCAATTCACACATGCGTGTTGTTCCCTCCGCGCGACCGACGACCAACCCCGCGTTCTGCAGCAAGCGCAAATGCTTTGAGATAGCAGGGCGGCTGACACGAAAATTGCTGGCGATCTCACCGACCGAGCGGCGCCGCTCTCGCAAGAGCAAGAGTATCTCGCGTCGCGTCGGATCGGCGAGCGCCTTGAAGACCGCGTCTTCGGATTGTCGCCGCGCGCGCGGCCGCTCGGCCGCGCGCGCTCGTGTGTTCGCCCTCAAGAAGGGTTGACGGGCTGCAGCAACCCGAAGACATTTCCCTCGGTATCGGCGGCGTATGCGAAGGCGCCGACCTCGGGAATATCCATCCGCTCCGAGAGCATGCGCCCGCCGTTGGCTTTGACGGCCGCCATCGCTTCGTCGAGCAACTTCACGTAGAGCGTGTTTGCCGGACTCTTCAACATGTCGCGCGTGGTGAACGCGCCTTTGATGCCCGCGCCTTCCGAGTGCGTGTCGATGACAAAGTAGTCCATGCCCGGATACTGCTCGACCGTCCAGCCGAACGCGCCTTTGTAGAACTCGCTGAGCTTCTTGGGATCGTTTGCGGGAATTTCGAACCACGAAACGTGAGCGCCCATGCCTTCTCCTTATTGGAAACTATTTGGTTACGGATACATGGTAACCAAATGGTTTCCGACTGTCAAGCCGTCGTTAGTCGCGAAGTGCTATGGTCTCGCCGTCGGTTGCGACCAGGCCATCGCTCACCAGCAGCGACACCAAGCGTTCCACGTCGCTCAAGCTGCGCTCGGGCATCAGCGGCGCGACCTCGCGATGAAGGTCGAGCAGCGAGATGCGCCGGCCGGGCGGAAGCTCGCGCAAACGGTCCACGATGCGCCCGCGCGCGTAGCGTGTCGTGAGCCGGAACGGAACCGGCGCAGCGGCCGGATTCTTCTTTCTTGCACGAACCCGAAGCACATCGAGTTGCGCTGCATCGATCGGAGCCGCGGCGCATTCGGTTTGCAGCGGGCACAGCCCGCACTTGGGCGCACGCGCGCTGCAGATCGTCGCGCCCAAGTCCATCATCGCCGAGTTCCAATCGTGTCCGGTGCCGGGCGCGATCATCTCCTTGGCGCGCTCGTCGAGTTCGCGCAAGCTCGCGCGCGCCGGATGTTCGACACCAAAATACAGGCGATGAACAATGCGCCGGATGTTGGTGTCGAGCGCGGCGTCGTCGCAATCGTACGCGAACGCGCGAATCGCGGCGACCGTGTACGGTCCGACGCCCGGCAGCGAGCGCAGCGCCTGCGGATCGCTCGGAATCCGCGCACCGAATCGTTCCACCACCGCTTGTGCGACGCTCTTGAGCCGCACGGCGCGCGAGTTATAGCCCAACCCCTGCCACGCGCGCAGCACGTCGGCCTGCGATGCGTTTGCGAGCGCGGTCACGTCGGGGAAGCGCTCGACGAAGGCATCGAACTTCAGCAGCACGCGCGCCACCTGCGTCTGCTGCAGCATGAACTCGCTGACCAGCGTGTAGTACGGATCGCGCACGACGCGCCACGGCAAGTGCGTTCTGCCGTGCCGCGCATACCACGCGAGCAGTTTCTGCGCGAGCGGGTTCAAGAGCGCAGCGCGTCGATCGCTTCGCCGATGCGACGAATGCCTTCGGCGATCTCGTCGCGCTTGACGGCAGTGAGCGCCAAGCGAAGGTGATGCTCGCCCCCCGGCATCGCGAAGAACGCTCCGCCGAAGAGAAATGAAGCGCCCAAACGCTCGGCGGCATCGAGCAAGGAGCGCGCCCGAATCTCGCGCGGGGTCGTCGCCCACAGATAGAATCCGCCGACGGGTTTGCTCGCACGAAAACTCGACGGCCAATACGTGGCGATCGCGCGGTCGGCGAGGGTGCGCCGCAGCAGCAGTTCTTCGCGCAGCAGCATGACGTGCTCGTCGTAGGCCCGCTCGAGGTAGTCGGTGACGGCAGCCTGCGCGTAGAGACTGGTCGCCATGTCATACGCCTGCTTGCGCAGCAGCAGCCGTTCCAAGATCGGGCGGGGCGCGCAGAGCCAGCCGACGCGCAGCCCCGGCGCGATCGTCTTCGAAAACGTGGAGAGATAGACGACATGCTCGGGCGCGAGTGCGACCAGCGGCGGCGCGTCGCCGGGCGCCAACGGACCGTAGGGATCGTCCTCGACGATCGGGACGCCGGCGCGCTTGGCGATCGTCACCAGCCGCTCGCGCCGGTCGGCATTCATGGTCGCATTGGTCGGGTTGTGCAGCGACGGCATGGTATAGATGAAGCGCGGGCGGCGCGTGCGCAGCACCGCCTCGACGTGATCGACGCGCATGCCGTCATCGTCGACCGGAACGGCGATCGCGCGCAATCCGCAGATTTGAAAGATCTGCAGCGCACCCGGATACGATGGGCTCTCGACGATGATCTCGTCACCGGGTTCCGCGAGACTCTGCGCGACGATCATAATGCCTTGCGTCGATCCGGTGAGCACGATCGTGTTGGCGGCCTCGCGTTTGACGCCGCGCGCGCGCATCCGGGCCGCGATCGCGTCACGCAACGGCCCGTATCCTTCGGAATCCCCGTACGAGAGCACCAAGCGCGGATCGCTCGCGACGCGCGCGAACGACTTTGCGAGTTCGCCCAACGGAGACGGCTCATCGGGGGCGATGCCCTGCACGAACGAGATGCGCCCCAGGTCGTGCTTGGCCGCAAGCTCGCCGAGCACCATCGGATATTCGCCGACCCGCCACGACGGGAGCGAGACCCACCACGGGATCGCCGCCGAGTGTTCTGCCGGCGCCGGGCGACCGCGCAGCGCCACGCGCGACCCCGCGCCGACGCGCTGCTCGATCAAACCGTCGACGACCAGTTCCCGGTACGCGCGCACGACGGTGCTGCGCGTGACGGCGAGGCGCTGGGCGAAGCTGCGCTCGGACGGCAGGCGCGTGGAGGCAGGCAGCGTCCCCGTCAGGATCGCCTCACGCAGTTGTTCGTATATCTGCCGGTAGAGCGGCACGATGCTCTCTCGATCGAGGTCCGGCATCACGCCCGACCATCCGCCCTTGCTCACGCGCGCCTTGTTCGCAAGACGGGCGCGGAAGGCTTGCCCGCCGGAGCCGAACCGGCGGGGGGACGGTGATTCAAGTCGGTGCCCCGGGACTTCCACTCTGATAGGCTGAAGGCTACGTCCCATTTTTCACCGAGAGTAGGAGCTTTTCAGTGGCGGAACATCAGGTCGACGCGGTCGTCATCGGTGCGGGTCCGGGCGGGTATCACGCAGCGATCCGTCTGGGTCAGCTCGGCAAGAAGGTCATCTGTGTCGATCGCGACGAGATCGGCGGCGTCTGCCTCAACTGGGGCTGTATCCCGACCAAGGCGCTCCTGCACGTCGGAGAGGTGATTCGCCACATCGACCAGGCGAGCGCGATCGGCCTGAAGGTTCCAAAAGCCGAAGTCGACCGCGAAGGCGTCGCCAAGTTCAAGACCGAGGTCGTCAACGCCAACGTGGGCGGCGTGCGGACGCTCTTCAAAGCCAACAACGTCCAGTTTCTCTACGGCGACGCCTCGTTCAAGAGCGCGAACGAGATCGTGTTGAAGAAAAAAGAAGGCGGCGAGGACACCATCAAGGCGCAGCACGTCGTGATCGCAACCGGCTCCGCGCCGATCGACGTGAAGGCTTGGCCGCGCGACGGAGAGCAGATCGTCAACTCCGACGACGCCGTGCAGATGAAGCGTATCCCGAAGAAGCTGCTCGTGATCGGCGGCGGCGTCATCGGTTTGGAATTCGCGACCGTCTACACGCGCGTCGGGGCTGAAGTGCTCGTCATCGAAGCGATGCCGCAGCTCCTTACCGGCACCGATCTCGAAATCTCCAAGACGCTCGGACGCATCTTGAAGAAGCAAGGCGTCGAGATCATGCTCAACACCAAGGTCGGCGACCTGAAAAAAGAAGGCAAGATCGTCAAGGCGACCTTCAACGGCGAAGGCACGAGCGGCAAAGACGAGACGCGCGAATTCGACATGGTGCTGGTCGCCGTCGGACGCCGCCCGGTCACCGACTCGCTCAACCTCAAAGCGGCCGGACTCGCGGTCGACGACAAGGGCTTCATCGGCGTCGACGCACAGCTGCGCACGAAGGTCGCCAACGTCTTCGCGATCGGTGACGTCACCGGACAACCGCTGCTCGCGCACCGCGCGATGAAGCAAGGCGTCATTGCGGCCGAGGTCATCTCGGGCGATGCGTCAGCAGCGTACGATCCGCTCGCGATGCCCAACTGCGTCTACACCGATCCCGAAGTCGCGACCGTCGGCCTCTCCGAAGAAGAGGCCAAGGCCAAAGGCTACGAGGTTCGCATCGGCAAGTTTCCGCTCGCGGCGTCGGGCCGCGCGCGCACCATGCACGAGTCGGACGGCTTGATCAAGCTGGTCGGCGATGCCAAAACCGACCTGCTGCTCGGCATGCACATCGTCTCACCGCAAGCCGAGTCGCTCATCGGCGAAGGTGTCATGGCGCTTGAAATGGGAGCGACGCTGGAAGACATCGGCCTCTCGATTCATCCGCATCCCACGCTCGCCGAAGGCATCATGGATGCCGCCGAAGCCGCTCACTACAAAGCCATTCACATCGTGAATCAGAAGCCGAAAACGCCGGTCGCGGTAGGCGCGAAGTAGCGGCGAATGATGCAAGGCCCGCCATGACGCAGGCGCGGCTGCTCGATTTGGGCGTGCGCGCGTATCGTGAAGTGTGGGAGATTCAGCACACGCTTCACGAGCGCGTGCGCGACGGCGCCGATCCCGACACGTGGATCGTCGTCGAGCATACACCCGTGATCACCCTCGGACGGCAAGCCAAGCGCGAGAACGTCTTGCTCTCCGAAGCGGCGCTCGCAGCGCGCGGCGTCGATCTGGTGGCCATCGAGCGCGGCGGCGACGTGACCTACCACGGTCCGGGGCAACTCGTCGTCTACCCGATTCGCAAGCTCGAACGTTTCCGCGAAGTCGTCCCGCTCGTGCGCGCGCTCGAAGGCGCGGTCATCCAGACGTGCGCGCGCTTCGGCGTAGCCGCCGAGCGCTGGAGCGAGCACGCCGGCGTGTGGGTCGGCACCGGCCAAATCTGTGCCATCGGCCTCTCGGTCAAGCAGATGACGTCGTTCCACGGCATCGCCTTCAATGCGTGCACGGCGCTCGATTACGACGCCTTGATCAACCCGTGCGGTCTGCGCGAGCGCGGCATCACCTCGCTGAGCGAGCAAACCGGGCGCCACGTGAGCGTCGCCGAACTCAAAACGGTGCTCGTGGACGAACTGGCGAAGACGTTCGACACCGAATTCGTAATGGAACAAACCGTATAAATTCATGGCCATCGAGATAAGTCTGATCGGCGCCGCGCAACCGGCGCGCCACGCGCGCAAGCCGGATTGGTTGCGCGTGATGCTTCCGCACGGCGATGACTATGAGCGGGTCAAGGCCGAAGTCAACGCCCTCAAGCTGAACACCGTCTGCAAGGAAGCCGCGTGTCCGAACATCGCGGAGTGCTGGGGAGCCGGTACCGCGACGATCATGATCCTCGGCGACACCTGCACCCGCGGTTGCCGTTTCTGCAATGTGAAGACCGGCAATCCGCGCGGCGAAGTCGACTGGATGGAACCGGTTCGCGTGGCCGAAGCCGTGCGCGATCTCGGCTGGAAGTATCTGGTGCTGACCGCAGTCGACCGCGACGACCTCGCCGACGGCGGCGCGCTGATCTTCGCCAACACCGTGCGTGCGATTCACGAGCGCGTGCCCGGTGCGAAGGTCGAGATTCTCAGCGGCGACTATCGCGGCGATCTGGATGCGCTCGACATCGTGATGGACGCGCAGCCTGAGGTCTTCGCGCACAACCTCGAAACCGTGCGCCGTCTCACGCCGGCGGTGCGCGACAAGCGCGCGACCTACGACCAATCGTTGCGTATTCTCGACCATGCCAAGGCGCGCGCGCCGCAACGCTACACGAAGACCTCGCTCATGATTGGGCTCGGCGAGCGCGACGACGAGATAGAACGCAGCATGGAGGACGCCCGAAACGTGGGCGTCGACATCTTCACCTTGGGCCAGTACCTGCAGCCCACGAAGAAGCATCTTCCGGTGGTCGAGTTCGTCCCGCCCGAGAAGTTCGCGCAGCTCGGCGAACTCGCGAAGACCAAAGGTTTCCATCAAGTCGTGAGCAGCCCGCTCTCCCGGTCATCGTACCACGCGGAACAGGCATTTCCGGCGTAGGTTCCGCCGCGCGAATTTTCCGTCGGCGAGCGTGCAACGCTCGCCGTTGCTTTGAGGTCAAAGGATCGTCGTGACGAGTGTATTTCTCCGCCGCCCCATTTTGGCGACCGTCTGTTCGCTGGTCATCCTCATCGCGGGACTGGTGGTCATTCCAACGCTGCCGATCGCGCAATACCCGCAGATCGCGCCCCCCGTCGTTTCGGTATCGGCGTCCTACGTCGGCGCGAGCCCGCAAGCGGTCGAAGCCCAGGTCACGACCCCGCTCGAAAACGCGCTCAACACGGTGCAAGGTCTGCGCTACATCACCTCGACGAGTGCGCAAGGCGTCTCGACCGTCACCTGCACGTTCAACCTCGGGACCGATCTCGACATCGCTGCGGCGGACGTTCAAAATGCCGTGCAATCGGCGCTCGGTCAGCTTCCCGCGACCGTGCAGCAAGTCGGTGTCACGGTCTCCAAGAACGCCGGCACGTTCGTGATGGCGATCGCGCTGCAATCGGATTCCTCAAAATACGACACGCTCTTCCTCAGCAATTACGCGCAGCTCAACGTCGTCAACGATCTCTCGCGCATTCCCGGCGTCTCGCAGATTCGCATCTTCGGTCAGCGGCGCTATGCCATGCGCATCTGGCTCAATCCGCGGAAACTAGCCGCCCAGGGTCTCGCCACCAGCGACGTCGTCTCGGCGCTTCAGGAACAAAACGTCGAGGTGGCCGCCGGCAGCATCGGCTCGGCGCCTGAGTCACCCAATCAGCCCTACACCTACACGATCAACGCCGTCACGCAGCTTTCGCAGCCCAGCGAATTCGCCAACATCATCTTACGCACCAATCCCGACGGCGGCTTCACGCGTCTGGGCGACGTCGCGCGCGTGGAACTTGGTGCCCAGGACTACTCGAATGCACTGCGCTTCGACGGTGGAACCAACGTCGTCGGACTGGGCATTCTGCAGTACCCCGACGCAAACGCCCTGCAAGTCTCCAAAGGCATTCTCGAACGGATGAACGAGCTTGCCAAAACCTTCCCGGCCGGCATCCATTATCAGGTGGCCTTCGACACGACCACGTTCGTGCAAGAGTCGATCCGCGAGGTCGTGCTAACCCTGCTGCTCTCGATCGTGCTGGTCGTGCTCGTCATCTACTTGTTTCTTCAAGATCCGAAGTCGACGCTGATTCCGGCCGCGACGATCCCGGTCTCGCTGATCGGGACGTTCTTCGTGATGAAGATCTTCGGATTCACGATCAACACGATCACGTTGTTCGGATTGACGCTCGCAACCGGCCTCGTCGTCGACGACGCGATCGTAGTCATCGAAAACATCGCGCGTTTCATGACGGAAAGAAAACTGCGCGGCATCGAAGGCGCCGAGCCCGCCATGCGCGAGATTCAGAGCGCCGTGGTCGCATCGTCGCTCGTCCTGCTGGCCGTCTTCGTCCCGGTCGCGTTCTTCCCGGGAACGACCGGACAGCTCTACAAGCAGTTCGCGCTGACCATCGCCGCGTCGATTTCGATCTCGCTCTTCATGGCGCTCACGCTCTCACCGGTGATGTCGGCGCGGCTGCTGAGCGGACAAGTTGAGTCGAATTGGGTCTTCTTTCATTGGTTCAACGAAGGCTTCCACCGCTTTCGCGATTGGTACAAGCGAATTTTACCGCGCCTCTTCCGTCGCCGGTGGGCGGTCTTCGGGGCCTTCGCGCTCGCGCTGTTTCTGACCGCGCTGCTCTCGCGCACGACGCCGAACGCATTCATTCCCGATGAAGACCAGGGCTATTTCATCGTGCTCGTCCAAGCGCCCGAAGGCACCTCGCTGGCCGGCGAACAGACGATCGCGCAAACCGCCGAGCGCATCATTCTGAGTCAGCCCGAAGTCAGCGATCTCTTCGATGTCGGCGGATTTAGTTTCACCGGCGCCGCGCCGAATCGCGGCCTGATGTTCGCGCGTTTGAAACCGTGGGGCGAACGCGGCGGTGTCGAGCACAGCATCGACGCCGTGCTGCAGCGCGTGAATTTCGGGTTCTTCCAAAAAATTCCGCAAGCGCAAGTGTTCGCGCTCAACCCACCCGCGATCAATGGCGTCGGCAGCTTCGGCGGCTTTCAATTCGAGCTGGAAGACCGCGGCAATCTCGGTCTGCCCGCGCTGATGGGAAGCGCCTACGGCATGATGGGCGCCGCCGCGAAGGACCCGCGCCTGGTTCGCGTCTTCACGCAGTTCCGCATCAACTCACCGCAGTTGGCGGTGGACATCGACCGCAACAAGGTCAAGGCGATCGGTGCCTCGCTGACCGACGTCTTCAACACCATGCAAGTCGATCTCGGATCGCTGTTCGTCAACAATTTCACGTACCTCAATCGCTCGTGGCAGGTGCAAGTGCAGGCCGACATGCCGTACCGCGACCGCGTCTCCGCGTTGCAGCAGATGTACGTTCGTTCGAATGCGCCGCACAACTCCGACCTGCGAACCAACACGAACGCGACCGGCGCCGGCATGACGCCGGTGAGTTCCCTCGTGAACGTGCGCCGGACGCTGGATGCCCCGGTCATCACCCACTACAACCTCTACCGGAATATCGAACTCAACGGCAGCGCCGCGCCCGGACACGGTTCGGGCGAATCGCTGACCGCGATGACGCAGATCGCGCAGCAGGTGATGCCGCCGGGGATAAATTTCGAGTGGTCGGGCTTGCAGCTCGATGAGTTGGCGGCGGGCGGACAGAGCGCGCTGATCTTCGCGCTCGGGCTGATCTTCGTCTTCCTCGTCCTCTCCGCGCAGTACGAGAGCTTCGTCGACCCGCTCATCGTTTTGCTGGCGGTGCCGGCCGCGCTCTTTGGGGCGCTGCTCTTCATCAACGTCCGCCATCTGCCGATCCCCGGGCTGTTCGCGCCGAGCCTGGCGCAGGACGCCTACGCGCAAGTCGGCTACGTCATGCTGATCGGCCTCGCGAGCAAGAGCGCCATCCTGATCGTCGAGTTCGCGAACCAGCAGATGCGCGCCGGCGCCGACGTGGTCACCGCGGCGCTGCGAGCCGCGCAGACGCGGCTCCGTCCGATCCTGATGACCTCGATCGCGTTCGTGATCGCGGTCCTTCCGCTGGTCTTCGCGACCGGGGCGGGTTCGGCGGCGCGCCATTCGCTCGGGACCGTCGTCTTCGGCGGGATGCTCGTCTCGACGTTCTTAAACTTGGCGATCACGCCGGTGCTCTACGTCATTATCAAGTCGCTCACGGGACGCGCCCGAGGCCGCCGGACGGCGTAAAGCGCCGCATTCTGCGACAAACGTGCGAGGGTTTTAATCTTCTTAAGCCCAACACATGGCAAACCGGCAATTGATAGATGTAATAGTCCGGTTCCATGCGTTGGAGAACTACATGCACAAGAACGTCTTCCGCACGACTGTAGCCGCGCTTTTGGCGGCGTCGTTCGGCTTTTCGGCCGTCCCGGCGTCGGCGGACGGCACCGGCAACGTCTACGGCACGGGCGTCGTCGCGGGCGCGAATGCCGCCATCAAGGCGGCGATGACCCGCGATCAGCATCAGCACCCGAACCAAGTCGCGCAGGTGCCGCCGGTCAAACAACATCCCATCGGCGGCCCCGCCGCGATCGGGCTCCCCACGGGTCTCACCTACGACGTCGATTTTTCATTGGCGTATCCGTACGGCAACATCGGACAGACCGGGAAACAATGGCTGCCGGGCGGCTTCGATGCGATCGTCGGCTACGGCTTCGACGCCACGACGCGTTTCGTCGCCAACTATTATGAATTGCAGCACTATCCGGCAGGCTTCAACTCCGGAACGGTGCCGCTCTACCTGCAAGGCTTCGCGAACCCGATCGGAACCGTGCCGCTCGGACCGCCGTCGCCCCAGCAGATCCTCGCGACGAAGGACCGCTTCTACCTCTTCAATTTCGAAAAGCTGATCCTGATCAAGAACGCGCTCAAAGGACGGACGCTTCCGATCGTGGTGACGCCGACCTACGTCGCGCGCTCGTCACACATCGCGGCTTCGCCCTCCAACGACGACATCGTGCCGATCGCTCCGGTTCCCGGCGGCCCGCCGGTGCTCGACGTCAAGACGCGCACCGCGCAGGTCGATTCGATCGCGTTCACGCTGCCGATCCTGAAGACGCCGAAGATGTTCGGCACGTTCACGGCCGCGCCGTCGTGGCTGACGCATCCCAACGGGTTCAACCAGGTCAACAAGGCGCAACTCTATCAGATCCTCTACCTCGAATACACGCCGACCGATCGGACGAAGTTCTTCTTCGAACCGCAAAGCTCGCGCGACTATCTGCCGAGCGACCGATTCGCGCAGCATTTGATGGCGTATTTCCTCGGCGCTTCGCAGCGCGTCGGAAAGAATGGGTTCGTGCAGGTCGTGCTCAACAGCGGCGGCCCGACGAACGAGACACCGTACGGCATCTCGGCGCTCACCTGCACCGACGTGACCTGCCGCAATGCCATTCCCACCGTCGGCGGTCTCAAGGCCACGCAGGTGCAGGTCGAATTCGGTCTCGGTTCGCCGACCATCATCCAGTTCTAAAGCAAGGTTGTGACGAAAATGAAGTTTGAACAGATATCCAAGGCGTTCGCCTTCGTTGCCGCCGCTTCGCTTGCGGCATGCGGCGGTGGCGGCGGCGCGACGCCGCCTCCCGCTCCGGCGCCTCAAACGGGTGCGAACGTGCTCACCACGATCGTCGGCATCGGCGACAGCCTGACGGCCGGCTTCCAATCCGACGGCTTCCTCGGCGCACCGGTGGGATCGATTCCTAACCCGCTGGCCGCCGGAACACCGGCCGCAGCGCTCGGCGTCCCGCCAGGTCAAGAGAGCGGATTCTGGTCGCAGCTCTACATGGCGGCCAAGGGCGCGAACTACGGGACGATGGCAAATCAATCGACCTCGCCGCTGCCGCTCATCGCCGCACCAGGACTCGGCAATCAGATCGTTCCCGCCAATCCGGCGGTCGTGGGAACGCCGTTCGGCCAACTCCCCACGCGCAGCAACTGCGATACGTTCAACGCCGCCGCCTACGCGCTCAATCAGCTGACGACGGTTCGCGAGAATCCCAAAGGCACGGTGCTCGACCTCGCCGTCCCCGGCATCACCTTGCACGAAGCCCTCACGCTCACGCAGCCGCCGGTGCCGACCTGTAACGCCCAAGCCTTGGCCGGCGCGCCGCTCGGTATGCTGGCTCCGCTTCTGAGCGAGAGCGGAAACTTCTATCCAGTACTCGGCGGGTTCGGACCGAACGCGACGATGCTGAGTGCGGCTACCTCGCTGCATCCGACGCTGACCACGGTGTGGCTCGGCGCCAACGACCTGCTCCACTACGCGTTGAGCGGCGGGGCCTTCACCGGTTCGGACGGTTTGGGCAACAACGTCGGTCAAGTGCAGCAGGACATGGTCTCGATCATCAGCACGCTGCAGAAGGCCGGCTCGCAGGTCGTGGTCGCAAATCTGCCCGACATCTTGCAGACGCCGTTCTTCGCTCAAGTGGCGGGACCGCCGTCGCCGGCAGCCTGCTCAGTGCAGACGTTCTTGGTCTGTGAACTCTCCCAGTTCCCGGCCCCCATCGGAACCAACGCTGCCGCCATCGACGCGGCGATCGCCGCGCTTCCCAACGGTCCCGGCGCCAACGGCATCGTCACCGAAGCGGGCTTGCTGACCATCATCGGCGAGTTGACGAAGGGCGTTCCGATCAACCAGCTCACCCTCGATCCGGCTGGTCCCGGCAGCGGTCTCGGGCAGAACTACCTTACGCAAACGTTTGCCGCGAGCGTGCAGCAGCTCAACGACACGCTCAACACAGGCATCGCCAACGCCGCTTCGCAAACAAAGGTCCCGCTCGTCGACGTTCACACGATCTTCGCGGGCCTGGCCAGCGGCAATTTCAGCAACCAGTTCTTCGCCCAAGCGGCCAGCATCAATCCGGGCAAGTGCTGCACGCTCGCGTTCGGCGGCGGTCTGGTCAGCTTCGACGGGCTTCACCCCTCGAACACCGGCTACGCGTTCATCGCCAGCGCCTTCGTCCAAACCATCAACACCGCGTTCGGCAACCCGATCGCCGGAACGGTCAACCCCGCCAGCGAGTACAACGGTGTGGGCGCGATTCCATTCCCCGACCCATACGCCCAGCATTAGGAAATCCTGATTTCCGCCATGCCTTCGTTGCGGAGAGGCTCGTGTACCGTAGTACACTTCGCCTCTCCGCGCCTCGGCCTGACGAAAATCAGGACTTCCTAAGGGGGCTATCGAGATAAAAAAACGGCGGGCATTACACCCCGCCGTTTTTCTTTTCATTCCGTGATCGCTCACCGAGAAGTTCTGATTTTCGTCAGGCCGAGGCGCGGAGGGGCGACGTGTTACGGTACACGAGCCGCTCCGCAACGACGGCATGGCGGAAATCAGGACTTCTCTACGCGTAGATGCCGCGGAGTTTGGATGTGCGCACCACGCGGTCGATGGCGAGTTGGTAGGCGGCGACGCGCAGTGTGGTGTTGTGGGTTTTCGCGAGTTTTTGGAGCTGGTGGAGATTTTCGAGCAGGGTTTCTTCCAGGCGCGCGTTGACTTCCGATTCCTTCCAGAAGTAGCCCATGCGGTCTTGTGCCCACTCGAAGTATGACACGGTCACGCCGCCGGCGTTGGCCATGATGTCGGGAATCACGACGATGCCCTTCTCGTTGAAAATACGATCGGCTTCGGGGGTCGTCGGACCGTTCGCGCCTTCGACGATCAGCTTCGCCTTGACTTTTGAAGCGTTCTCGACGGTGAAAACCTTTTCGAGCGCGGCCGGCACGAGGACGTCGCAGTCGCTGGTCAACAGCTCGCTGTTACTGATCTTGTCGCCGCCCTTGAAGCCGTCGAGCGTCCGATTTGCGCCCACGTATTCGACGGCGTGCGCGATGTCGATGCCCTTGTCATTGTAGTAGGCGCCGGTCACGTCGGAGATGCCGACGACTTTGCAGCCGCGCTCCGCGAACAGTTTAGCCGCATACATTCCGACGTTGCCGAAGCCTTGCACGACAATCGAGACCTTTTTGGGATCGAGTCCCATCGCAGCCATTTGATCGAGCGCGCAGATCGTCACGCCGCGCCCGGTCGCTTCAGTGCGGCCACGCGAACCGCCGATCTCGAGCGGCTTACCGGTGACGACGCCCGGCACGTTCTGACGAACGTGCATCGAGTACGTGTCCATGAACCATGCCATGATCTGCGGAGTCGTGTTGACGTCGGGGGCCGGAACGTCTTTATCCGGTCCGACGACTTCGACGAGTTCGGCCGCGTAACGGCGCGTGATGCGTTCGAGTTCGTTGGTTGAAAGCTGGCTCGGGTCGCAGGTCACGCCGCCTTTGCCGCCACCGAACGGCAAGTCGACCACCGCGCACTTCCAGGTCATCCAGAAAGCGAGCGCCGTGACCTCGTCGAGCGTCACACCGGGATGGTAGCGGATACCGCCTTTGGCCGGGCCGCGTGCGAAGTTGTACTGCACGCGATAGCCCGTGTAGACTTCGAAGTCACCGGTGTCGCGTTGGAACGGGATCGAGAAGATGATCTGGCGCGACGGATGCGTCAGGATGCGGCGCATGGATGAATCGAGTTCCAGCAAGTCGGCAGCCTGGTTGAAATAGGAGATGCCGTCACCGAAAACCGAGACGTCGCGCGTAGTGGTCGACATAGACAGATGGAGCCTCCGATGGACTAAATAGCCCTGGAAGGTTGGTGCTTCTAGGGCGAACTACCTTGCTTCAAATGTCGTGATCGGCCGCCCGTGTGCTCACACGTTGAAGCGGAAATTGACGACGTCACCCTCTTGCATGACGTACTCCTTGCCCTCGCTGCGGACCAGCCCGGCCGCGCGCAGCGCATCCATGGTCTTGTACGTCACGTAGTCGCCGTACGACACGATCTCCGCGCGGATGAAGCCGCGCTCGATGTCACTGTGAATCTTGCCGGCGGCCGCCGGAGCCTTCGTCGCCTTGGCAATCGTCCAGGCCCGGACTTCCTTCTCGCCCGCCGTGAGAAACGTCATCAGGCCGAGGAGATCGTATGCGGTCAGGGCCAGTTCGTCCAGACCGCTGCGTTCGATGCCGAGTTCCCGGCAGAACTCCTGCGCCTCCTCGTCGGAGAGGCCAGCGAGTTCAGCCTCGATCTTGCCGCAGAGCACGACCACGGGGCTGCCCTCGGAAGCGGCGACGGCACGCACCTTCTCGACGAGCGGGCCCGGCCGGCCGATTTGGGCGTCGTCGATGTTCGCCACATAGAGCAACGGCTTGGCGGTGAGAAGGAAGGATTCGCGCGCCATCTCGCCTTCGAGCGAGTCGGGGGCAAACGATCGGGCCGGCTTTCCCTCTTCGAGCGCGGCGGCCACCCGATTGGCGGCATCGAGCGACGGACGGAGCTTGGGATTGGCCCTCGCCTCGCGTTCCAGCTTTTCCAGCCGCTTGCGTATCGTCGCAAGGTCGGCGAGCGCCAGTTCGATGTTGATGATCTCGATGTCGCGGGCCGGGTCGGGATCGCCTTCAACGTGCGTGACGTTGGGATCTTCGAAGCAACGAACGACCATGGCGATCGCATCCGTTTCCCGGATGTGGCTCAAGAACGCATTGCCGAGTCCCTGACCCGCACTCGCGCCGCGAACCAGCCCTGCGATATCGACGAAGCGGACCGTCGCCGGGACGATCCGTTCGCCGTTCACGAGTCCTTGCAAGACGCGCAAGCGCTCGTCGGGCACCGGAACCTCGCCGACGTTGGGTTCGATCGTCGCAAACGGGTAGTTGGCCGCGAGAGCTTGCGCGGAACGAGTAAGGGCGTTGAAAATCGTGGACTTGCCGACGTTCGGCAAACCGACGATGCCACAAGAAAGCGCCATAATGAACCGCGCTCCGTTCGTCCGTTCGGCACCTTCGCCCTACCGCGAGCAAGAGAAACGGTCGCGGGCGTAGGATAGGTTAGCCATGCGACAGATGAAGGTCGACAAGCTCGGGATCGACCTGCTCACGCACGACCCGGTCGTGATCCTCAAAGACGTTGACGGTCCGCACTACTTGCCGATCCTGATCGGGCCGTTCGAAGCGACGGCGATCGCGGTCGCGATCGAAGGCCAGGCCGTCCCGCGCCCGCTCTCTCACGACCTGATGCGCAACATCTTGGAATCGCTCGACGCGCAGCTCGAACAAGTCGTCATTCACGACATCCGCGAATCGACGTTCTTCGCCAAGCTGGTCGTGCGCCGGAACGGCGAGCTGCAAGAGATCGACGCTCGCCCCTCCGACGGCATCGCGCTTGCGCTGCGCATGAGCGCGCCCATCTACGTGACCGACAAGATCGTCCTGGAAGAGGCGGCGACGGAGAACAAGGAATCCGAGGACGCATCGGTCGAGCGGTTCAAGAAGTTTCTGGAAGATCTCAAACCGTCCGATTTCAACCGCTGACGTTAGGAACCGAGGGGTGCGCGCTTTCCTCTTCGAAAGCTGCCGCCCATGAATACCAACGAACGCGCCGACATCGGCGTTTTTGGCGGATCGGGATTCTATTCCCTGATCGAAAATGCTCGCGAAGTGTGGGTCGAGACGCCGTACGGCGCGCCGACCGACAAGATCGCGCTCGGCGAGATCGCCGGAAAAAAAGTCGCCTTCCTGCCTCGCCACGGCAAGGACCACCGCTTCCCGCCGCAGTCGATCAACTATCTCGCAAACGCCTATGCGATGAAGATGCTCGGTGTGAAGTTCATCATCGGGCCCAATGCGTGCGGCTCGCTCGCGCAGCACGTGAAGCCGGGCTCAATGGTGGTGTGCGATCAGGTCGTCGATCGCACTTCCGGACGCAAGGACACGTTTTTCGACGGTCCGGTCACCACGCACGTCAGCTTCGCCGACCCGTACTGCCCGACGTTGCGTCCGATCGCCGTCGAATCGCTGAGATCGCTCGGCATCGACACGCACGACCGCGGCACGGTGGTTGTCATTCAAGGACCGCGCTTCTCCACGCGTTCGGAGTCTCGCTGGTTTCAGAGCCAAGGCTGGGAAGTCATCAACATGACGCAGTACCCGGAATGCTACCTGGCTCGCGAACTCGAGATGTGCTACGTGAACATTTCGCTTATCACCGACTACGACGTCGGGTTGGAAGGCATGAAGCCGGTCTCGCACCACGAGGTCATAGAAATCTTCAACAAAAACAATGAGCGCGTCCGGGGCGCAATCGGAAAGATCATCGAGAAGATCGATGTCACCAAGGACTGCTCGTGCCACCACGCGCTCGACGGAGCGCGCGCGTAACGTGAAGCGGCTGCGGCACGCCGATCTCGGCATCTACCCGCGAGCGCTTGTGTCGCTTGTGCGTCATCCCGCCATCATCGTCGTGCCGCTCCTCGCGGCTGTTGTCTCCCTCCTCCTCGAACAACTGCAAAACCTCGCGACCGACCCGTTGGGCGGTGCCGGAGGTTCCATCTTCGGGTTGATCGTGCAGATGGTCTACGGTTTTTCGTTTGGCGTTGCGATCATGTACGCAAACGACGTTCAGCGCTCACGCCGCACGAACTTCGACAGCATTTGGGAAGAAGCGCGCCGCAAGGCGGGCGGCATACTCCTGGCAACGATCGGGTTCTACTTCGTCCTCTACGTCGCGGGTCTCGTGGGCGGGTTGATCGGCGGATTCGGCTCGATCATCCTACAGCTCGTCGCCGCGTACTTTCTCATCTACACCGTACCGGCGGCGGCCATCGGCGGCATGCCGGGATCGCTCGCGCTCTCCGCTTCGATTCGGGCCGTGAAGAACGACTATGTGGGGACGGCGATTCTCGCCGTCGTCTTCATCGCGCTGTGGATCGCACTTCCGCAGTTTGCCGTCGCGTGGCTTGCGCCGTTCGGGTATTACGCAGCGATATTCGGTCTTGCAGCCTTGCACGCGATCGTACTCGGCTACCTCGCGTTCCCGTTCTCAAAACAGTACGACGACATCGCGTTCACGCGCTTCTGGTAGTAGCGGCGCCCGTGATCGCCATGCGAACGAGATCGCTCACCATCGCCGGACTGACGTTGCTCTGCGCCACGCGTTGCGCGGCGGCGACGCGCGCCAAGATCGCTTCCGACGCGGCGATGTCGATTGCACCCAGCCGGCGCAACTCCGCCTCGTAATCCGACGCACACAGTTCCACGCCGCCCAGACCGAGCACCAGCCAGTCGCGCACCAGCATCTTGATCGTGTTCAAGCCGTCTTCCAGCGTGTCGCGCGTCGCCCACGGCGTCTGCGGCGTGCCGCCGGACACCGCTTCGAAGAACCAGTCCGCGACCAGCGCGCGCAGCGGCTGCTCGTCGCCGCCGATGGCCGCGATCGCGCCCGACACACTTCCCGGCGTGATCTTCACGGCGCGCGCGACATCCTCGCTCGCATAGCCGAGTCCGCTCAACACCTCGGAGACCTGCCCGGCCGCGAGCGGCGGAAAGACGAGTTCGATGACGCGCGACCGGATGGTCGGAAGGATGCGCGCGGGCGTGGCGGTCGTGATCATCAGCACCACTCCCGAGGGAGGTTCTTCGAAGAATTTCAGCAAGGCGTTGGCAGCGTGGTGGGTGGCAAAGTCGAGATCGCCCAGCAAGAGCACGCGCATGCCGCCTTCGTATGACTGCATCGACAGCAACCGCACGAGATCGCGTGCGGTGAGGTCGTCGCTCTCGTAAAATCCCGCGCCGCCGTCACCTTCGCCGATCTTCAGCGTGCCGACATGTTCGAGAAAATCGGGGTGCCGCGTCGCGTCTCCGGCGGAGAAGAGCTTACACGACGTGCAGGTGCCGTCGTAGCCGAGCACACCGTGCGGATGGGGCGCTTCGCACAACAACGATTGCGCGAGCCTGCGGGCAAAAGTCTTCTTGCCGACGCCGGCCGGACCCGAGAAGAGATAGGCGTGCGCCAACTCCGCGCGCGTCATGCGCGAAAAATATCGCTTTGGCCCCTCGGCTCCGGCGACGCCGAAGTGCAGGTCGCTCACGCGACGTAGTCCGCAATCGCCTGCAAGGCTTCGTCGACGAGCGTCTGGGCCTGCGCGGTCCCGTCGAGCATGACGATCCGGTTGGACTGAGCCGCGAGCGCAAGGAAACCGCCGCGCACTCGCTCGTGAAAGGCCAGGCTCTCGCCTTCAATGCGATCCACGTGCCCACGCCGCTGCGCGGTGCGCAGGCGCGAGACTTCAATCGGCACGTCGAGAAGGAACGTGACGTCGGGGATCAGTTGGCCGGTCGCCGTATCGCAGATCGCTTGCAGAGCGCCCAAATCGAGGCCGCGGCCGAACCCCTGGTAGGCAAGTGTCGAGTCAGTATATCGGTCGCAGAGCACGGTCTCGCCCGCTGCCAACGCCGGCCGGATGACCTCGCCCACGAGCTGGGCTCGCGAGGCGTTCACGAGTAAAACTTCGGTCATCGGAAGCTGCTGGGAGCCGGGTTCCAGAAAGAGCTGTCGAATCGCATCGCCGATTAGGGTGCCGCCGGGTTCGCGTGTCGTAAGGACACGCCGCCCTGCGGCGCGCAAGCGGTCGGCCACACCTGCGAGGAGCGTGGATTTTCCGCTCCCCTCGATGCCCTCGATGGTAATGAACATGAGAGACTCGCTTCGACAAATGAGAACACTATGACTTTCGGCGGCTCACTCCTCGGCGATGTCATCGAGTGGTTCCTCACGCGCGTGGGGGATCGACGCCAGTACAAGCGCAGAGCCGGCGCCTTCCACATGTGGTGGCTCCCGGAAAACCAGGCGCCGGTGCAGGGCATCGGCATGGAACTCTCGCCCAACGGGATCGTCTTCATCATCAAAGCCGGCATTCAGGCGCCCGAGTTCAACATCCGCATGCGCATACGCGAGCAGATGCTGCCAGCCCGCGTCAAGCGCGTCCGGTACGACGTCATGGACTATAAAGGCGAGAAGTTCAACCGCTACGTGTGCGAGCTTCAGGGCATCGCCGCCGACCATTGGGATGCGATCGTCCGTTACGTCAACGACACACCCGAGCCGATCGACCGTCGCAAACAGCAGAACCAAGAGATGTCCAACCGCGTCGACGACGCTTATCGTCTGCTGCCGATGGCGATCCAGCAGAAGCTCATCGACCTGCTCGTCGGCCAGCGCAAGCTCGAAGCGCCCGCACCCGGCCAGACGCCCTTGATCAAGCTTTTTTACGGAGGGCTCGTGAACGTTCCGGGCAAGGGCAAAGCGCACCGCGTCAACGTCCACAGCCGCATCAAGGTCAACGACGACATGATGGCCTACGACTCACGCTTTTTGGTGACAGAACCCGGCGGCGAAATCATCCAACAATCGTGACGGGGGCTGATTTCCGCCAGGCCGTCGTTGCGAAGAGGCTCGTGTACCGTGACGGGGGCTGATTTCCGCCAGGCCTTCGTTGCGAAGAGGCTCGTGTACCGTAGTACACTTCGCCTCTTCGCGCCTCGGCCTGACGAAAATCAGACCCCGTCACTAGATCAAGATGGCGCGTTGCTTACTGCTGACGCGCTGTTTTGCTTTTGGAAGGGGAGAGGCTTGTCGGAAGGTTTGATTTTCGTCGGGCCTAGGCGCGGTGAGGCGACGTGTACTGTGGTACACGAGCCTCTCCGCAACGACGGCCTGGCGAAAATCAAACCTTCCTACTCGGACTTGAAGATTCTTACGCGGCGGTTCGGCTCCAAGCCGGTGCTTCTTGATTGCACTCGGTATTTTTCGGCGAGTTGGTGTTGTTGACGGCGGACGTACGACGTCTGGGGTGAGAGTTCGATGGCCTTGTTGGTCAACATGACCTGATAGATCGCTTCCTCGGTCTCGCGCAACGCAATCTCTTCGTTATCGATGGCGCCGAGGTGAAACACGTCGCGCAACGCAGTTTGAATTTGCGTCGTGGTGTTGGTCTTGATCGAGTAGATCGGCACGTTGTCGGATGCGATCTGCTTGAGTTTCGGCTGCTGCTTGCGTTCGAGTGTCTTGAGCGTCAGCACGACGTCGGCTTCGTCCCACGCGCGAGCGATCGTCGCGTGGATGCGCAGGTTGTGGACGGCGCGCTCGATCTTGTTGCGCGAAACGCCGTACGGAAAGATCGAGATCGGTTTCTCGCCTTCTTCGACCTCATGATGGTCCTCGCCGTACGCCTCGGCGATCTGCGGCATCGATTCCGGAACGGCTTCCTGAACGATCGCCACTTGGCCGGTCGCGGTGCGCTGGCGAATCTCCGGCTGCGGTTGATAGCCGCGCAGGAGAGCATCGACCACCTCGCCGACGTTCTTGTGAATGGCGAGACGATCGCGGTCGATGATCTCGACGACCACGTCGAACGTCGGAGGAGCTTTGCGCTCGAGCACGGTCTTGCGCGTGCCGCGGCGGCGCGCTTCCTCGTCGGAAAGTGTGACCGCGCTGATGCCGCCGACCAGATCGGAGAGCGTCGGATTCATGAGGAGATTTTCGAGCGTCTGACCGTGCGCGGTCCCGATCAACGTCACGCCGCGTTCGGCGATCGTGCGCGCAGCCACAGCTTCGGCTTCCGTGCCGATCTCGTCGATCACGATGACCTGCGGCATGTGGTTCTCGACGGCTTCGATCATGACGGCGTGCTGCAGCGCCGGATCGGCGACTTGCATGCGGCGGGCCGTCCCGATGCCCGGATGCGGAATGTCGCTGTCACCGGCGATTTCGTTCGACGAGTCGACGATGACGACGCGCTTGCGCTCCTCGCTCAGAATGCGCGCGCACTCGCGCAGCATCGTCGTCTTACCGACGCCCGGGCGGCCGAGCAGGCAGATTGACTGTCCGCTGCGCAGCACGTCGAGCACGATGTCGATGGTTCCGTACACGGCGCGGCCCACACGACAGGTCAATCCGACGATCTTGCCGGTGCGATTGCGGATCGCGCTGATGCGATGCAGTGTTTGTTCGATACCCGCGCGATTGTCCGCGCCGAACGGTGAGATGCGCGAACTGACGTGGGCGATATCTTCGTTGGTGACCGACGTGTCGCTCAGATAGACAAAATCGTGCTCGAAACGAGCCTCGGGCGGACGCCCGAGATCGAGCACGACCTCAATGATGGATTCGAGATTGGGGAGTCTTACGAGCGCTTGCCGGATCGGCAGGGGGAAGATATCGAGGAGTTGACTGAGCTCCCAGCCGGGGGCGATGGATTCCGCCTTGACCGCCAATACTGACCCTCTCTTCCCAGATGAGTCCGTTTTAAAAACAGTTGCACGGCCGCAGGCGGTTCCCTGCCGCGTGCAATCGAAGAAACGCGCATGCGTGTGCTTTTCGTTCCGCGCGGCGACGTCGAACGCGCCTTCGGCGGCGACATTTTACAAATGAGCGCGACCGCGCACCGGCTGCGCGACCTCGGCGTCGAACTGGACGTCGGTCCGCCGGAGCGCGCGCTGGCCGAGCGCTACGACGTCGTGCATCTTTGGACGCCGTTGCAGTTTCCCGAACAGCTCCTCGCGCAGCTCGACGAACTCCAACCCGTTCGGCACCATAGCAAAGTCGTGCTCTCGACCATTTGGGCGCCGTTTACCACGATGGCATGGATGCGGGCGGCAAAAGGCTGGTTGTACGGACGCAGCCCCGATCTCGGGGCGCTCGACATCTTTTCCGCCGAGCACGATCTGCGCCAACTCGCCAATCGCGAACTGCAGTTCTCGGTGGACGGATCGTATGTGTATCCGTACGCGGCCCATCCCGGCGCCGCGCTGTGCCGTCACGTGATCGAGCGCGTCGATGCGATGTTGCCCAACGCCTACATGGAAGCGCAAGCAATCTTTACCAACATGGGCGTGCACTGCGACTTCTTTGTCGTGCCCAACGCTGTCGACGTCGAGTTGTTCTCGGCCGCCGATCCGCAAGCGGTTCCGGCCGAGATTCGCGATCGTCCGTTCGCGATGATGAGCGCGCGTTTCGACAGCCGCAAGCAACAAGATTTCGTGTTGCTCGCACTCAAGCATCTCGACGTCCCGCTCGTGTTCGTGGGCGGCATCGGCGACGTCGAGACGTTTCATCGGTTCAAGGCAATAGGAGCCACGCGCAGGGCTCCCGTCTTTCTGCTCCCGATGATGCCGCAGGACCAGCTACGCAATCTCTATGCCGCCGCAAGCGTGCATCTCATGCCGAGTCTGTTCGAATCTCCGGGCCTCGCCTCGCTCGAAGCCGCGCTGCTGGATTGCAGCCTCGTGGTCGGCGGTCTCGGGTATGAAACCGAATACTTCCGCGAAGAGGCCTATTATTGCGACCCGTGCGATGCGTTTTCGATCGCGCGCGCCGTCGAGCGCGCCTTCGCCAACCACGAGGCCGACAGTGAACGGCGCGCATCCCTGCGTGACCGGATTACGCGCGACTACACGTGGCTTGCCGCCGCCCAAGCCACCGCCCGCGCCTACGAACGAGTAACGCGCTAGCGTCCAGGAAGCCGCCATCAACGCGCGACGCGCGACGCGCGAACGGCGTTATCGACGAGGTCTGCGATGCGGTTGCGGCGTTACCATCGATCGCGCGCGATCTCGGCGTGACGCGCGCAACCTTGCACGAAGTCACTCGCGCGACGGCCGAACAGCTCGCGCTGGTACGAACCGCTATTCCTTGACGACGCGGATGATCTTGAGTTCGTCGTCGTAGGGGCCTTGGATGCGGGTGCCCGCTTTCATCTCCAAACGCAGATAGTCGATCAGCCCGTCTGTGATCTCTTCTCCGGGGGAGAGCACAGGGATGCCCGGCGGGTAAGGCGAGATCGTCTCGGCGCAGATGCGTCCCTTGCTCTCGCGAAACTTGACGAACTCGGTCTGCGCGAGAAACGCGTCGCGCGGAAGCATCCGCATCGGCGGAATCTCGGGCAACCGGTACGAGCCCTTCTTCAAGCGCTGCTGGAGCACGCCCGAGGGCGCGTAGAGATCGACCGGGCGTTCGTCGCGTGCGAGTTCTTCGAAGGCAGCGACGAAGCGGTCCGCCGCATCGCTGGTCGTGCCGATCGTGAAGAGCGCGACGACGTTGAACAAGTCCGCCAGCTCGACTTGAATGTTGTAACGGCGGCGCAGAATCTCCGACGCCTCGTAGCCCGTGTAGCCGAGACCTTTGACGGCGACGGTGATCTTCGTCGGATCGAGATTGAAGACACCGTGACGCCCGCGAATCTCTTCACCGAAGCAGTAGATACCGGCGATGCGGTTCAGGCGGCGCCGCGTCTCTTGCGCGAGGTCGATCGTGCGCGAAAGCAGCGCCGCCCCGTTGGTTGCCATCTGCATGCGTGCTACGTCGAGCGAGGCGACCATCGGCAGATTGGGCGACGTCGACAAGAACATCTTGAGGACCGACTTCAAGCGATCGACCCGGACGCGATCGCCGATCTGGTGAAGCATTGCACACTGCGAAAATGCCGAGAGCATCTTGTGCGTCGAATTGATGCACATGTCGGCGCGGGCTTGCGTCGCCGAGATCGGCAATGCGGGATGAAACTGGAAGTGCGGTCCCCAGGCCTCGTCGACGAGCAGCAGTTTTCCGGCATCGTGAACGATGCGTTCGATCGCCTGAAGATCCGCCGCGACACCGTAATACGTCGGTGAAACAACGTACACAGCCTTGATGTCCGGATGCTCGTCCAGCGTGCGCGCGATCGTGTCGGGCGTCACGCAATGATCCATGTGCATCTCTTGATCAACGGCGGGCTGCATATAGATCGGATGCGCGCCGCTCATCACCAGGCCGCCGAGCATCGACTTGTGCGAATTGCGCGGGACGGCGATCTTGTCGCCGGGATTGATCGCGGTCATCATCATGCACTGATTGCCGCTGGTCGAACCGTTGATGAGGAAGAACGTGCGGTCGGCGCCGTAGGCTTCGGCGGCGAGTTCTTGCGCCTCTCTGATCGACTCAGTCGGCTGCAGCAGATCGTCGATGCCCGGCATGGGCGTTAAGTCGATCGCGCAGATGTTGTCGCCGACGAATTCGCGGAACGAGCGCTCCATGCCGATGCCCTGCATGTGGCCCGGCGTGTGAAACGGGATGACGCCTGAGTCGACATAGTCGAGCAGCGCCTGAAAGTAGGGCGTTTTGGTTTGGTCCACCGCCGGTCGCGCCTAGGCCAGAATTTCGAAGCCGAGGCGATCGAGCATCGCGAAGTCGTCGGCGTCCCGGCGACCTTGCGTCGTCAAGTAGTTCCCGAGCACGATTCCGCTCGCGCCGCTGCGCATGCCGAGGTCTTGCAGCCCTTGCAGCGTGATCTCACGGCCGCCCGCGAAGCGCACGAGCGCGCGCGGCAGAGCCAGACGCGCCGCCGCGACGAAGCGCAGCGCCTGCGTCGGTTCCACGACTGAACGATCGCCGAACGGCGTTCCTTCGCGCGGGTTCAGGAAATTGATCGGCACCTCTTGCGGTTCGAGGTGCTGCAACGCACACAAGAACTCGACGCGGTCTTCGATCGTCTCGCCCATGCCAATGATGCCGCCGCAGCACAGTTCGAGGCCGTGCGCCTTCACGCTCTGACACGTCTCCCAGCGCTCATCGTAGGTGTGCGTGGTGCAGACCGACGGAAAGTACCGGCGAGAAGTTTCGAGATTGTGATTGACTTTGTCGACGCCCGCCTCGACGAGCTTTGCCAGATGCTCTTCGCGCAAAATGCCGAGCGAGACCGCGACCGTGAGCGGCAATTCCGCTTTGATGATGCGTACTGCTTCGCAGACGCGATCGATCAGCTTCATCGAAGGACCGCGCACCGCGACCACGATGCAAAACTCGCTTGCGCCGCGCAGAC
Organism: Vulcanimicrobiota bacterium; assembly: GCA_027307235.1. Classification (GTDB taxonomy): domain Bacteria; phylum Vulcanimicrobiota; class Vulcanimicrobiia; order Vulcanimicrobiales; family Vulcanimicrobiaceae; genus DAHUXH01. Next base: position 102,868 of record DAHUXH010000008.1, read on the forward strand.
GCGCGTCCCGCGCAGCCTCGACAAAGCCTTCAACGCTCGAGAGCGGCTCGGGCGAAACATCGGTTGCATAGCGCGCGGATTGCGAACAGAAGTTGCAATCCTCCGAACAGCCGCCTTTCTTGGCGTTGTAGAGCACTTCGACGGCGATGCCGTTGCCGCAAAACTTCTCACGCACTTCGTCAGCCAGCGCGAGCAGAGCGGGAACGTCGCTATCGGGAAGACGCATGATCGCGTCGAGCAGGTCGCGATCGGCGGGAAGACCGTTTTCAAGAACGCGCTCACGAGCGCGTTCGAGGATGCTGTGGGGCACGAGCGTTTCGGTTACCTCGAATTAATGGATCAGCGAACCGAAGAGTCGCGCGCCGGCTTCGACGGCGCTGCTTTCATCGCTCGCAAACGGCAGAATCCCCACTCGCGGCGCGATTCCCTGCAACGCCCGCTCAACGTCGCGCCGGTAGGCGGGCTGCGCACTCCCCCAGCGCTCGCAGAGCACGACAAAAGCCACGCGCAGGTCGGCGTGCTCGCACGCTTCGAGCGTCAGCCGCGCGTGGTTGATGCAGCCCAGCCGAAGCCCGACGACGAGCACGGTCGCGAGGCCCGCCGGACCGGCGACGTGGCGAAAATCCTCACGCGCGTTGAGCGGCACGAGCAGCCCGCCCGCCCCCTCCGCGACGAGCGGCCCGGGGCGCTCGCGCAAGCGAGCGCGCAGATCGCCTGCCGCGACCGGTGTACGGCCTTCGGCAAGCGCTGCGCTCCAGGGATCGGCCGGTGCGGCGAAGCGCGCGTACTCGATGCCTTCGCATCCCGAGAGCGCCGCCGCACGCTGCGCATCGCCCGGGTCACCGCCGGCGACCCCGGTCTGCACGAGTTTCACGATCGCCGGCGTGAGCGCGGCTTCGCGCAGCGCGCGTGCCAGCGACGCGCTCACGATCGTCTTGCCGACATCGGTGTCGGTGCCGGTTACGAAGTAGCGATGCACCGCTGCAGTTCGCGCAAGAAGATGTCGAGGTGCTCGTCGGTATGATCGGCGCGTACAGCCAGACGCAGACGTGACGCTCCCGGAGGAACGGTGGGCGGACGCACGGCCGGCGCGTAGATGCGCTTCTCCAACAGCGCGCGCGAGAGGTTGAGCGCATGCGTCTCGGTGCCGAGCAGGATGGGAACGATCGGTGATCGTTCATCGCCGCACGTCACAGCGCCGACTTCACGCAGACCGCTTCTCATCAGTTGTGACGCTCTGACCAAGCGCGAGCGGCTTTCGTCTGCTTGGCGCGCGATGGCAAGCGCGACGCGGGCCGCGAGCGCCAACTGCGGCGGCAGCGCGGTGTCGAAGATGAACGTGCGCGCGGTGCTGATCAGCAGTTCGATGACGCGCGCGGGACCGGCGACGAAACCGCCGAGCCCGCCCAACGCTTTGGAGAGTGTCCCGAACACGACGATGCGCGGATCGTCGAGTCCGTGTGCCAATCCGGCGCCTTCACGACCGAACACGCCGAGCGCGTGCGCCTCGTCCAGCAGCAGCACGTCGTCGGGTCCGAGTTGTGCGAGCAGCGCGGCCGGTTCGACGCGGTCGCCGTCCATGCCGAAGAGCGTCTCACTGACGACCATCGTCGCCGCCGGACGCCTTTCTCGCCCCGGCAGCGCTCCGTGCGGATAGATGGTGCGCGCGACCTTGGTGAGACGGATGCCGTCGATGAACGAGGCGTGCGTGAGCGCGTCGGACGCAATGGCATCCACGACCGGGGCAAGCGCGGTGACGGCCCCGATCGCTGCGAGATAGCCGGACGAGAAGAGCAGCGCGCGCTCGCGCCCGAGCCACGCGGCAAGCTCTTCTTCCAACAACGAGTGTTCCCGGTGGCGTCCCCCGAGCAGACGCGCGCCACCCGATCCGACCCGGCGCGCGCGTTTGAGCGCCTCGACCACGCGAGGATCGGCGGCCAGTCCGAGATAGTCGTTGCTTGCGAAGTCGATGACGTTCTCGACCTGATACGCTTGCAGTTCGCGCGTCCGATGCTGCGCCGCGATCTGCGCGAGCCGCTCCTCGATCCGCCCGATATAGCTCACTGCGACAACTCTTCCGTGAGCGCGTCGAAGAAGCCGTCGATCTCCGCGGTCGTCGAGGAGAGCGGCGGAACGAGCTGCACCACATCACCGATCGGTCGCGTGAAATATCCGCGCTCGTAGAGACCGTTCGCGACCCGCCACGCCGCCGTCGGTGCGCCCGCCGCGTCGAGCACGCCGGCATCGAGTTCGATGCCGCACATCAGGCCCCGAGCGCGAACTTCACGGACACCGGGATGCTTATCCAGTTCGCGCAGTCGCGCGGCGACGTGTGACGACAGCGCGCCGACGCGCTCCAAGACGCGTTCTTCCGCAAACAGGTCGAGGGAGGCTAGCGCAGCCGCGCATGCGATCGGGTTTCCCGCGTAGGAATGACCGTGAAAGAAGTGGCGGTGCTCTGCATGCGCGCCGAGAAACGCATCGTGAACGCGCGCGCGCACGATCGTCGCCGAGAGCGCCAGCGCCCCGCCGGTCAGCCCTTTGCCGGCACAGACGACGTCAGGCCGCAGCGCCGTTTGCTCGTACGCGAACATCGTCCCGGTTCGGCCGAAGCCGGTCGCGATCTCGTCGACGATGAGCAGCGGGGTGATGTCGCGCAATGCGTCGTACCGGTCTGCGGGCACTAGACGCATGCCCGCCGAGGCTTGCACCAGGGGTTCGACGATCACCGCGGCGACGTCCGGATCGTTCACCACGCCCGGCGCTTCGTCGAATGAGACGACGTCGAAGGTGATCGCTGAAAAACGCGCCTTGAACACTGCGATGTCCGAGACGCTCATTGCGCCGGCGGTATCGCCGTGATATGCGTCATGTAATCGGACGAAGCGGGTGCGCTGCGGTTCACCGACGTTCTGCCAATACTGCAGCGACATTTTCAGCGCTGCCTCGACGGCGCTTGCGCCGTCGCTTGCGAAGAACGCGACGTCGAGCGCGGTCAGCGCACACAAGCGCGAGGCCAAGGTTTCGGCGACCGGATTGGTCGCACCGAGCAGTGTCGCGTGATCCAGCAGCGCTGCCTGCGCGGCTATCGCGGCGACGATGCGCGGATGCGAATGCCCGTGAATCGTCGTCCAAATCGAACTGACCGCATCGAATACCCGATTGCCGCGGACATCATACAAATAGTTCCCCTCGCCGCGCGTGAACGTGCGCGACGAGCGATCGAACGATGCCGCCTGAGTGAAGGGCAGCCACAGCGCACTGCGATCCGAAGCCATGCGGCCCACGTTCTTCGCGCAGATCGCAACAGAGCCTCGCAAACCGAGGTGAACCTCTCGTTCTACAACCAAGCCGCTAGGAAGCGTTGATTTCCGTCAGGCCGAGGCGCGAAGAGGCGAAGTGTACTACGGTACACGAGCCGCTTCGCAACGAAGGCCTGGCGGAAATCAACGCTTCCTAGCCGATGCGTTCTTCGATGGAGACGTTGTAGAGGAATAGGAACTTGCCCCACTCGTCGGGGAGCGTGTTGCGCTTGATCTGAATCCACGGGATGTACTTGGGCTGCTTGGGCTTGCGGCGCAGCGCCATGTTCGCCTCGTCAGGCGTGCGATTGTTCTTGCGGTTGTTGCAGCGCATACATGCCGCCACCAGGTTTTCCCATGTTGACGGGCCGCCTTTGCTCTTGGGAACGACGTGATCGACCGTCATCAGCTTCTCGCCGTGGAGTCCGCAATACTGGCACATGTGATCGTCGCGAATGAGGACGTTCTTCTTGGTCAGCGCGACCTTTTGCATCGGGCGCCGGATGTAGTAGAGCATGCGGATGATCGAGGGCATGCGCATGGCGAAGGTCTGCGCGCCGATCAGCCGGTCGCGATCGTGCACGATCTCCGCTTTCCCGGCGAAAATCAACTTGACGGCGCGCTGAAAACTGGTGATGTTGAGCGCCTCGTAGGTGAAGTTCAAGACCAGGACTTCCGTCACGGTCGGCGTCCTCCAAGCGTCGTGTGTGCGGTAGCAGCGTCCATTAATGCACGAAAGCGAGGCATCACGTGCCTCGCTTTCTGACAAAGGTCATGCGGGTTTCGGTTAGCATCTGCGCCATTGCCAACCGTTCATCGGGCCGTAACCTCTCTTTTACCCTCTCGAAGGCAGCCGACGCGATGTCGATCGCGATCGCCGCGGCCTCGAGGTCCGGCTCGCGGCCTTCCTGATCGGCGAGGTAGGCATGTGCCGCCAGCGCCATCGTCGCGACGACTTCGCTTGCAAGCGGTTCGATGGTGGGAACCGCCCCTTGCTCGGCAATCGTCTGGCGCGTCGGTGTCTGCGCACTCATGGTGCGGGAAGGATTAAGCGGCGTCGCGGCTGTTCCCTACGGTCGGCGTCTGCTCGACCATCGAAAGGAAGTAGCGGTGTACGCGATCGTCGCTCGTAAGTTCGGGGTGAAACGACGTACCCAGCACCTGACCCTCACGCACCATGACGCCGTGGCCGTCGCGCTCGGCGAGCACCTCGACATGCGGCCCGGCACGTTCAATCCACGGCGCGCGAATGAAGATCGCCGGAAATGGCCGCGAACCGAGCGCAGGAATCGTGAGATCGACCTCCGCCGACTCGTTCTGCCGCCCGAACGCATTGCGGCGGACGGTGACGTCGATCAAGCCGAGCGTCGGCTGGTCGAGATCGGCGACCTCGCGCGCGGCGACGATCATGCCCATGCAGGTACCCCACAGCGGCATGCCCGCACGCACGCGCGTCGCGATCGGTTCAGCGAGTCCAAAGCGAGAGAGCAGCTTCATCACGGTGGTCGACTCACCACCGGGAATCACCAAACCGCCGACGCTCGCCAGTTGCGCCGCCGTCTTCACCGCGATCGCGTTCGCTCCGGCCCGCTCGAGTGCGCGCAGATGCTCGCCGACGTCGCCTTGAAGCGCGAGAACGCCGATTGTTTTCTTAGTTGCCACGCGGCGCGAGCAATTCGCTCTCGGGAAGCTTGCGAAGGTCGATGCCTTCCATCGCGAGCGCGTCCTTCCCAAGTGCCTTACTGACCTCGGCAACCGTCTTGGGATCCTCGAAATGCGTCGTCGCATCGACGATCGCTTTCGAAAACGCCTTGGGATTGTTCGATTTGAAGATGCCGCTGCCGACGAAGATGCCTTCGGCGCCAAGCTGCATCATCAACGCGGCGTCGGCCGGCGTCGAGACGCCGCCCGCGCAGAACAAGACGACCGGAAGCTTGCCGTGTTCGGCCACATACGCAACGAGTTCGAGCGGCGCGCCGAGGTCGCGCGCGCGCGCCACGAGTTCTTCCTTCGGCGCGACCGTCAGTTCGCGGATGCCGTCGTTGATCGCGCGGATGTGACGCACGGCTTCGACGATATTGCCGCTCCCGGCCTCGCCCTTGCTGCGAATCATCGCCGCGCCTTCGGCGATGCGGCGCAGCGCTTCGCCAAGGTCGCGCGCGCCGCAGACGAACGGCGTGGTGTACTCGTGTTTGGAGATATGGTACTTGTCGTCAGCCGGGGTGAGCACTTCGGACTCGTCGATGAAATCGACGCCGATCGCCTGCAGCACTTGCGCCTCGGCGAAATGCCCGATGCGCACCTTCGCCATCACCGGAATCGTGACCGCATCCATGATCGACTGGATCAATTCGAGGTTGCTCATGCGCGCGACGCCGCCCATGGCGCGAATGTCGGCCGGGATGCGTTCGAGGGCCATGACGGCAACCGCGCCAGCATCCTGGGCGATGACGGCTTGTTCGGGCGTAACCACGTCCATGATCACGCCGCCCTTGAGCATCTGCGCGAGCCCGCGCTTGACGGTGACGGTGCCGGTCTGCTGTTCCACGATCTCTCCTACTCTGGACTCTATCCCCCTATCCTAGCAGGCCGGTCCAACTCACGACCCGTGGACTTGTCGCAGGATCATCCGCCGTTGGTCGCTCCGGGTTCCGGTGTCGCAGTCGGCTTCAGGCGCGGAAAGGGCGCCTGATCCCAAATTGGGATATTTGGATTGGGCGTCGGGGTAAGGCCAGGGGTGCGGACGACTTGCGGAGGCAGCGTCGGCAACGGTTGCGGCGGGACGCGCGGGTCGGGGAAACGCGGGTCGGGCGCCGCCGACAGCACCTGCTCGTGGCTCCATCCGTATCCGTAGGTGCCGCCGGTGGAGACGGGTCCGGGCGTCACCGTCACGACGGGGACGTACACGGCCCCGTCCAGCGTCCCATGGGTGAGCACGCGGTCGCCGATGCGCTCGCCTAGGACGAGCGCGACCAGAAAGACGGCGATGCCGGCCGCCATGATGAGCGTGGACAAGCGTTTGGAGGGGTCGAGCACGGGCCTGCCGCTTCGGCGCGGTGTCCCTAGACGCCCGCCGGAACGTCCCGGCGATGCGCGCGGGCCAAGCGCAACGACGGCTTTCCGGCCGTGTCGACCTGATGCACCTCTCCGGAATCAAGCTTCACGCGCCAGGTCTTTCCGCGAAACTCGGCCACGGCGTTACGCGGACGGTCGTTCCAGTTGCACAGGAACAAGCGCACCCCGCCGGCGTCGTCTTCGAACGCGATCGCGCCGACTTCGACCGGTGAGACCGTCACCTCATCGCTGACGTCGCGCCCCGCGAACACGCACGTGTAGGGTTCCTCAGCCGAGAGTTCAGCGAGATTGGCGTAGATCGTCTTGGCGCGAACGTCGATGAGATACGTGCAGGAACGGCCGCCCCAGCGGACGCGGGCGCCCGCCACCCACTGCCAAGCTTGCGGAACGAGCGGGTTGAGGTGAGGTCGGCCGCTCGTGCGGTAGCCGTCGAGCCCGCCGACCGTCTCGGCAACCGCCCACAAGAACTTCGCGCCCGTCCAGGGCGAGAGATACATGCCGCGGTTGGTCAGCGAGCCGCCGTCGAACCACTCCGCGAACTCACCGGGAACGGTGTTGCGCGCCGAACCCGCTTCGACCGCACGGTACACTGCCTCCAGGTAGTGGACGGCGATGGCGATGGCGTCGTTGCGCGCCAGCGCGACGACGAACCAGAGCGTGAGGTCCGGCCAGACGCCGCCGAGCAACCCGTAGCCGTACGAGGGAAAGTACCACGAATCGGCCAGCGAGATCGTGCGCAAGCCGACGTCGGTGACGAAATCGGGCTCGCACAATCTCCGCAGAATCGACCGCCGCTGATCGGAGTCGGCGACGTTGAAGAGCACCGGGAAGACTTCGTCGGCGGTGAAGTTGTCCTGAAAGTTGTTGTCCTGGTCGTAGTTGAGCACGAAGGCGCCGGTATCGTCGTCGTAGAGCAGATCGAGCATGGCGCTGCGCAGGCTTTGCGCCTCATTGGAATACTTTTCCCAATGCTCGTGATCGCCGGCGACCGCGCACAGCATCGCGGCCGCTTCGAGCGAAAAATACGATTCGGAGTTGATCTCGGTGACCGCTCCGTCGAGCACATATCCCGGAATGATGTTGCGCCATGACGAGATGCCGAAGAGTTCGACGCCCTTGGCGCGACAAAAGACCAAGCCTTTGTCGTCACGCTGACTCAGCAGGTAATCCGCGATCTTGACGATCAGCGGCAGCCATTGCTTGACCCATGCGTCGTCCAGCGTCGCATTGTAGTGATGCAGCATGGCAATGAGGTGCAGCGGCGTGTCGTCGTTGATGTTCAGCTCGTACGACGTCTTGTATGCGGTGACGCCGCGCACGTACTCGATCATCTGCCCGCTCGGCTCGACGAACCTATTGAAGACTTCCAGCGAGTCGCGGCTAAACTCCGGCATGAAGTAGTCGTAGCCGTGAACGAACCACGAGGTGTCGCGCGAGACCAGGATGTCGGAGGGCGGTGAGTTGGTGGATCCCCACCCGTGCGGATATTCCTTGACGATGCGCAGCATGTTGGCTTTGGCCCACACGACGCCGCGGCTGATCGCCGGGGACGGCGTCAGGAAACGCGCGTCGGCCAACTTCTCGGCGAAGAAACGCTGCGTCTCATGCAGTGCTTCTCGATCGTGAAGCAAGGCTTCGAGCATCGGCCGGGATTTTTCGGTTCCGTCTTTGTGAAACACGACCGCGATGCGCAGCGTCTCGCGCGCGCCGGGTTCAACTGCGACACGATACTCGAACGCACCGAAGATGCGGCGGCCTGCCGTCGTGGCTTGCTGCGCGGTCACTTCTTCGAGGTAGACCGCCGACTGCACGTCAACGGAACCTTCGCGGATGTCGCGCAGAATCGTGCCTTCGCGCAGCGAGACGATGGCCGCGAACGGCGCACGGTTCGCACCCCACCACCGTTCGCTGCCGGTCTGTTCATTCTGCGAGCAGATGTAGTTGCCGTCCACCCACGCGCGCACCTCATGCTCGGGCTCGCCGTAGAAGTGCTGGCCGACCAGCAGCGCCCACGGAAAGATCGCGATGTCGACCTTCTGCGCGCCGGGGTTGTAGAGCGTGATGTCGATGACGAAGGCAACCGCTCGATCGTACGTCGCGCCGTGCGGAACGTAAAAGGCCTCGGTGACGTTCACACGATGCTCGAGCGTGAATTCCGAAATCTGCGCGTACGGAAGAAACGTGAAATCGCGCGTGATCTGGCGCGGAAACAGGGTGCGATCGGAGTCGAGCAGGCGATATGCGATCTGGTGGGTGCCGAAGATGATTTGGTCGGTGTCGGCATCCCACAAGCCGCGCACCGCGCCCTTCGCGGTCGACTGCGCGTACGACTTGAAGTTACCCAGCAACAGACCGTACGGCGTCTGCGCCTCGTTGAGCACGTACGCGCAAAACTCGTTACGTTGCGCATCGTACGTCGCTTCCATGAGCAGAGACTACGCCCGGAGGCGGCACCCACCTGTTGACGGAACATCGAATGGTGATCTTTCGCGCTCCGGCAAAATTGAATCTCACCCTCGAAGTGCTCAACCGCCGCGCTGACGGCTACCATCTCCTGCGATCGCTGATGGTGCCGATCGACCTGTACGACGAGGTCGAGATCGCCCCAAGCGCCGCCGGCTTTCGCTTTGCCTGCGACGTCGCCGAACTCGCGCACGAGAATCTGGCGGAGAAGGCCTTCCGGGCGCTCGAACCGCCGGCGGGCGACTGGGCCATCACGCTTCGCAAGCGGATTCCGACGCAGGCCGGGCTCGGCGGCGGTTCGAGCGACGCCGCAACCGTTCTCATCGCCGCCATGAACGGCGCCTTCGGCGCGATCGGCGAACGGGACTTCGTCGGGATGGCACGGACCCTCGGTTCCGATGTCCCGTTCTTCCTCGCGCAAACGGGGGCGCTGGTCGAAGGAACCGGCGAGCGCGTCGTGCCCGTCGGCGAGCTGGCGTCTTGGCACGTGCTGCTGGTCAAGCCGCCGGTATCGATCTCGACCGCGCCCGCCTATGCGCGCATCGACGCACACGACCGCCCGACCCGGGCGCGCGGCACGTCGGTGACGCTCGAAGCGCTTGCCGCACTGCAGCGCGGCGACTTCGCAACCGTGCAGCGCTGTCTTTCAAACGATTTTCACGACGTGCTGGCCGAGTCGACACCCGAGATTGCGCAGGCACTGCGCGCGCTGCGCTCCGCCGGAGCGGAGAAGCCGCTCTTGACCGGCTCGGGTTCGTGTGTCTTCGCGCTGTTTGCCACGCGCGAGCAGCGCGATGAGGTCGCGCAAGCGCTGCTCGTTCCCAAAGACTTTCTCATCTATCGCGCGGCTTTGGTCGCAAGCGACGCATGGCGCTGCGCAGCGTGAAACCGATCGACGCCGTCGTCTTGGCGGGCGGACCGCCCGATGACGTCGCAGCCGTCGAGTCCGGCGCACCCAACAAAGCGTTCATTCACATCGGCGGGATGACGCTGGTCGAACGTACGCTGCGCGCCCTGCGTTCAGCGCCGTCGATCGCGCGCATCATCGTCGTCGCACCGGCCATCACGCGCACCGACACCACCTTGAAGCTCGCCGACGAACGGCGCCCCGACGGACTTCGTATTCGCGATAGCCTCGCCAACGGTCTGGCCGGCCTGCCGCTCGGCGACGACGTGCTGATCGCGGCTTCCGACATGCCGATTCTTACGCCGGACTCCATTGACGATTTCGTCACGCGCGTGCACGACGCCGCCGCCGACATTTGCTATGGCTGCGTCGAACAAACGTGTCATCGCGAGCAGTTTCCCGACGTGCCGCACACCTGGGTACGGCTGCGCGAGGGCACGTTCTGCGGCGCCGGCCTCGTTGCGCTGAAGCCGCGCGCATGGCCGGCGCTCGAAGCCTTCATCGAGCGCCTCGGCGCGGCACGCAAGAATCCGCTGCGCCTTGCACGATTGTTCGGACCCGACATCCTTCTGAAATATGCGTTGCGGCGGCTCTCGATCGCCGACGCGGAAGAACGCGCCGCACGTCTGCTTGGCGTTCACGCGCGCGCGATAATCTCGCCGTTTCCTCAAATCGCCGTCAACGTGGATCGCGTGAGCGACGTCGCGCTCGCACGCGCGATCATCACCCGGTCTTCGACGGACCCGGTGTCTCCCAACGTTTGAACAGATGGCGTTCGATGCCGAATTGATCGAGCGCTTTGGCGACCGTGTGCGCGACCACGTCGTCGACGGTCTGCGGCTTGGCGTACATCGCCGGCATCGGCGGCAGAATCACCGCACCGATCTCGGCAAGCTGCGTGAGCGTGCGCAGGTGGCCCAGGTGCAGTGGTGTCTCACGCACGACCAGGACGAGTTTGCGCCGTTCCTTGAGGCAGACGTCGGCGGCACGGACCAGCAACGTGTCGTTGAGCGAGTAGGCGATCGCGGCGGCGCTCTTCATCGAGCACGGAATGACGATCATGCCTTCGGTGACGAACGATCCGCTGGAAATCGACGATGCGAGATCATCATCGTGATGGACGACGTCGGCCAAAGCCTCGAAATCGGCGATGCGCTCGTGCATCTCGAGTTCGATGGTTCGAGCGGCGGAGGCGGTATGCACGAGGTGTGTCTCCACGCCCTCCACTCCGCGCAATGCCTGCAGCAAGCGGTACCCGTAGACGCTCCCGCTCGCGCCGCTGATGCCGATGATGATGCGTCGCATGCACGTACCTTAGGCATGTGCCCGCGCCGTGCCTTGATTGCTCCGGAGCGGAGGGGCGCGTGGTGATAGCGCCAACGATGGGGACCGTGATCGACTCGTCGTACGCCGCGTTCGCCGACGATCTCGCGGCGTGGTGCACGCAACGAGATGATGCCGCGTTGCGGCGCGCGGCGAGCTCTCACCATTCCCGACTGCCGTTGGAAGCCGTTGCCGCGGCGAGCGCGCTCGCCAAAGACGACCGCACCTTTATCGAAGCCGGCCTGGAGATTGGCCGCCATCTCCCCGACGCGCTCCACGACGTGTTGCTCGCATTCATACGCACGATCGAAACGCTGGCGGCCGGCGATATCGCGACCTGTTTTCCGCCGCTTGAACGCACGCGCCGCAAACACGACGCTGCGCTGTCGCTCGCGCCGCCGAACCGGCGAGAAACGCCCGGCTCCGTCCCGACGCGGGTCACGCGCTTCTCCGCGTCGGCCTTGAACGCATACGCGGAGTGCCCGCGCAAATGGTTCTACCGCTATGCGTGCGGCGCGGTCGAGGACGACGGCTCATCGGCGGCCACCTACGGCACGGCGTTCCACGCCGCGCTCGAAGATTTTCACGGCGACGTACTCCATCCGAGCGACGTTCCGGCAAGCGCCCTGCGTGATGGACTCGCGCGCCAGATCGACCGAGCATTCGAGCGCTACAGCACGAAGTTCGATTCGGAGCTGGAACGCGAACTCCAGCGGCGGCGCGCGCACCGCACCGCCAAACGCTACATCGCGTGGCTGATCGACCATGCGCGGCGCGCGCCGTTCGCCACGGTCGGGCGCGAGTTGCCGGTGCGGCTGGAGATTGACGGCTTTCCGTTCGTCGGCTACATCGATCGGCTCGACCGCGATGACAACAGCGGTGAGGTCGCTGTTTTCGACTATAAAACCGGAACGATCGCGGAGAGCGCGGTTGAGTACCGCGAGCGCATCCGGCGCGGTCAGGAGTTCCAGCTTCCATTCTACTATTGGGCATGCACGATCTCCGGCGAGCGCGTGCGCAGCATCGCGTTGTTGCCGCTCAAGAGCCACCTGGTCGAGGTGCGTCCGATTGAGCTGCTCGTGACCGAGTCGTCGTCGGCAAGAACCAACGGGAAAGAAGCACCGCGCGGAGAGATTACGGTGAGCGATCTGGAAGCGGCGCGCGCCGGCATGATCGATCTGTGCCGCGAGCTGACCTCAGGTGAGATTCGTGAGTTCGCCGTGACCGACGACCCCGAAGCCTGCACGTACTGCGCCTACGCAACCGCATGCCGCATGCGGCCGATTCCGCCCGAGGATCGTTTCGGGCGATGAGTGCGCACGGCTGCGCTCCCTGTCATGCGATCACCGGGCCGCCGCGCAGCGGAAAAACCTCTGCGCTGATCGCTCGCGTCGCATCCGCCCTCGACGACGACCGCGAGCGCTCGGCACTCGTGCTCGTACCGGCGAGCGTTTCACTCGATGCGATACGTGTCACGCTCGCCCAAGACGTCGCCGCGCATCATGCTGCGCGCATCATCCTCGCGACGCCGGGGACGCTGGCCCGTGAGGTGCTGCGCGCGTATGCGCCGGCGATGCCCGCCATCATCGACGAGGCGCAGGCAGCGCTGCTCTTCGAAGCGTCAGCCGCGTCGCTGCTCTCACTGCAGTGGCCGGAACTGCTCGACGGGTCGCTCGATCCCGACGTCGCCGGCCTGCGCTCGCCGCAGCGGTTCTTGGAAGCGGCGCTGCGACTCATCGGCAAGTTGCGCGATGCGAACGTCACGCCGGAGATGTTCTTGGAAAGCGGGCTGCGCGGCGCCGCCGACTTCTACGCGAACCTGCCCAACTTCGCGAACACCGACTTGCTGCTCTACACCAAGGACGTCTATCGCGACTCACTCGCGGTCGATGCCCGGGAACTGCAGCGTCAGTACCGCCGTGACATCGACTTGACGAAGGTGCTGGCCCGCCTCTATCGCGATTATTTGAATGCGCTCGACGCCGGCGGTGTCATGACCGAGCGCGATGCGATCAACCGCGCGACCGCTCTTCTTGCATCGCGCGGCGAACCGGAACGAACGTACGCAATCGTCGCCATCGACGAAGTCCAGGAGCTGCGCCTGGGAGAGATCGCCTTCTTGCAGCGCGCGCTCAACGAGCGCTTCGACGGCGTCGTGCTGGCGGGCGATCTGCGTGCGGCTACCAGCACCTTCCGCGGGGCACGCCCTGAACGCGCATTCTCGCTGGCGCAGACCAAAGAACACCTCGACACAACGTTTCTTCCGCCCCTTGCCGCAACGCTCTGGCGTCGTCTCACCGGCGATGCTGCCTGCGCGATCGACGGGGATCCGGCCGGCATGGAGGTTCGCCGCGAAGCCACGCAGGCCGGCGAAGCGGCGTATCTCGCCGACTACGTACGCTTTCACCTCGATCGCGGCGCGGCCGCACACGAGATCGGCGTGCTCTTTCGTTCTGTCGAGAACGTGCGCGTGTATGAGGAAGCCTTGCTTGCGCGCGACGTCGCGGTGCATGTCGTAGGCGACGCGAATGTCTTTCTCGATCCACGCGCGCACGATGCGCTGGCGCTGCTCTGGAACGTCTGGGACCCGTTTCGGCACGATTGGCTTCTGCGAACGCTCGAAGCGCCGGCGCTCGCCCTCTCGGACGCGACGCTTGCGATCCTGTGCGGCGATCCGCCCAGCCCGCAGACGATGCTCTTTGCCGACGAGCCTGAGATTGCTCCGCCGCAAGAGAGTCACAGCGGTGCAATGCGGCGCGTCCTGCTCGGCCTTGCCGTTCTCTACGGCGCGCACGACGAACGCCTCTCGGAACTCGCGCGCGAACGGCTCGCGCGGTTTCGCGCGATGCGCGAGCGATGGGTCGACGCGTCATCGCGCATGACGATTGCTTCGCTCGCCATCAACGTCTGGAACGAGGGGCTCGCGCTCGACGGAGGCGAGAATTCGGGCCGTTCCACCGCCCAGCGCATCGTGCTCGAGCGCCTGCTCGAACGCATCGAACGCTTTGAAAGCGAACATCCGGAGGCGACGCTTGGAGCGTTTCTCGCCTATGCGGAGCAACGCATGAGCAGTCCATACGAAAGCTGCGAGCACGACGGCCGCCACGGCGCGGTCGTCCTCGCATCCATCGATGCCGTGCGCGGCCGATCGTTCGAGTATGTTGCTCTCCCGAACGCGCGTGCCGGTACCTTTCCGCGCTGGTACGTCCCCGACGCGTTTCTCTACAGCCCGAGTCTGGGAATCGTCGCGCGCGAGAATGCCGGTGATGCCACCGCGTCGCGCACCGCGAAGTTCACCTACTATCTGTTTCGCATGAAGACGCGCGAGCACTACAATGCCGAGGAGCGCCGTGCGTTCGCCTACGCGCTCACCCGCGCACGACGCGGACTCCTCATTACGGCGAGCGGTCGCGCCACACGTGGGACCACCGCGCCTGAGTTCGTCGAGGAACTCTCCGCGATGCTGCGCGAGATGCGCTGATGGCGGAAGTTCTCGCACGGCCCGGGTCGTTGCGCTTGCGCGAGATCGCGGCGGATGCCTATGCGCGGCTGGTGCTGCCGCTAACGGCGGAACTCTGGGCAGGACGTCGCGATTTCGACACCTACGTTCGGCAGACGCGCGACATCGCGCACTCCGGGTATGGCCGGCGCGCGTACCGGACCATCGGACTTTTCGACGGCGAGCACTTGCTCGCGTCGTGCAAGACGTACGAACGCACGGTCAAAGACGGTCGATTGCGATTGCGCGCACTCGGTATCGGCGCGGTATTCACTCCCGTCGAGCAGCGCGGATGCGGCTATGCAAGCGCGATGCTCGCCATGCTGCTCGACCGGTGCGCGAGCGACGGCCACGACCTCGCCTTTCTCTATTCCGACATCCGGCCGGCGTTCTACGCTGACCTCGGATTCATCGAACTGCCGTCGCGGTCGATTTCGTTCCGTGCCGATCTGCTGCCGAAATCGCGCGTCGAAGTCGATACGCTGCGCGATACCGATTGGGCGGCGATCCGTTCGTGCTACGCCGCCTTCGAGCGCCTGACGGAGCGCGGCTTCACGCGGCCGCCGCTGGTGTGGGAGTGGATTCGGCTGCGCGTGCGGCACGACTCCGAGCACACGCGCGGCACGCCTGCTAATCTCGTCATCCGCGACAATGGTTCGGTTGCCGCGTACGTCTTCGGCGTGCGCATCCCCGAACGCGACGCTTACGTGTTCGACGAATTCGGCTTCGCTGACGCCCGTTGGCGAGAACTCGTCGCGCCGCTGCTGCGCAGCGCCGCCGGCGATTTGCAGCGCGTCGCCGGTTGGCTGCCGCCTGCGGGCGCGCGAGAACTCATTCCACGAGGCTCGGTGAGAAAACGCACCGATGCCATCCTGATGATGGCTCCGGTGTCGCCGCACGCACGCCGCATGGCCGCGGCGATCGCAGCGCGGCGCGCCGACGACTTCGCTTGGAGTACCGACCACATCTAAGAGACGATCTGCGGGGCCGCCTCAAACAGACTGGTCTGTTTTTCCATGCCGGCGACGAGCGAGCCGACGCGCAAACCCAGCAAGCGCACCGGAGCGCCATTGAGCGCGGCGCGCGTCAAGCAGTGCCCGGCAGCGGCGAAGATGCGCTCGGCGTCGCGCGTCGGAACCGCCAGCCGGGTCTGACGACCGAACACACGGAAGTCGGCGCGCTTGATCTTGATACCGACGGTCGCGGCGCTGAGGTCTTCGAGTTCGAGCTTGCGCGCCACGTCGAACGCTTGCTCGCGCAACACCTCGCGCAGACGCGCCTCGTCGCGAACGTCGAACTCGAACGTCTCTTCGCTCGAGATGGACTTCGTTTCGCGGTCGGGCTCGACGCGGCGGCGATCGACTCCGCGCGCCAATTCACGCACGTTGTCGAACCACGACCCGAAGAGCGCGCGTGCGCGCGCATCATCCAATGTCGCGACGTCGGCAATCGTCGTCACGCCGGCCTGCGCCAAACGCGCCTGCGTCTTTGGGCCGATACCCCACAAACGCCCGGCGGGGAGCGGCGCCAGAAACGCTCGCTCATCGCCCGGAGGTACCGCCAGCATCCCGTTGGGCTTGCACTGGTCCGACGCGATCTTTGCGATCATCTTCCCGGTCGCGATGCCGACACTGATCGTCAGCCCGGTGCGCGCCAGCACGTCGGTGCGCAGCTTCACCACTTCGGCCACCGCGGTTTCGCTGCCGGCCTCACCCAAATCGATAAACGCTTCATCGAGTGAGAGCGCCTCGACCGGATATCCGCGCTCGGCGACGATGTCGAAAATCTGTCGCGAAACGGCTTTGTACTTCGCCATGTCGGGTGCGACGACGATCAGGTGCGGACACAGTTCGAGTGCGCGATACAGCGGGACGGCGGACCGCACGCCGTAAGGGCGGGCTTCATACGATGCGGTGAGCACGACCGCGCGACGGCTCGATCCGGCGATCGCCACCGGTTTGCCGCGCAGGCTCGGATCGTCGCGGATCGCGACGCTCGCGTAGAACGCGTCGACGTCGAAGTGCGCGATCACGCCGCCTCGGTGAGCAACTCCCGGATGGCCGCCAGGTTACGCATGTCGTCTTCTTCTTCGCCGGGAGTCTCAAGGATTGCCGTCTTGTCGCGCAGTTCCGCATGCGCCACGAGCGCGCGAAACCCGTCGAGGCCGATGTTGCCGCGTCCGATGTGAAAGTGCCGGTCGCGATTTCCGCCGAGCGGCACTTCGGTGTCGTTGAAATGAAACATGTGGATGCGATCGATACCGATCTTCGTGCCGGCCTCGTCGACGAAGGCGTTCGCACCGGCTTCAGTGTGGATGTCGTAGCCCGCGGCCCAGGCGTGCGCCGTGTCCAGACAGACGCCGAGTTGCGGATGGCCGATCGTCTTCACGAACGCTCCCAGCTCTTCGAGCGTTCCGCCGGCGAGCGCCCCGGCTCCGGCCGAATTTTCCATGATCAGGTAGACGCCCGGCTTGATATCCTCGAGGGCCGCTTCAAGCTTCTTGCAGATGGCGACGAAACTCTCGTTGCGATCGCGTTTGCCGTGCGAACCCAAGTGCGTGTTGACCAGCCGAATCTTCCCGATGGCAGCGACTTCCAGATCGTGCTTGAGCAGTCCGAGCGACCCGTAAGAAATTTTGTTGTCTTCGCTGCCGAGGTTGATCAAGTACGAGGTATGGATGACGCACGGATCGATGCCGGCTTCGGCTCGCAGTTTCGCGAATTCAAGCAGCGCCGCTTCGTCGATCGGGGTCTTCCGGTAGCTGCGCGGATTGCTCGAAAAAATCTGCACCGCGTCGCAGCCGAGGCGCTTGGCATAATCGAGCGCCGCCGGATACCCGTCACCGATGCGCACGTGGACGCCGATTCGCATGATAAATCCTACTGCTTGGTTCCCAGATAGAGGTACTGCGTGTAGCTGATCGGGAGCATGAAATCATCGCTGCCGAAACGCTCTTGCAGACGTTTACGTAACTCGGCGATATACTGCGGCACGCGCGCACCGAATGCCTGACGCACGTCGATACGCTCGGCTTCGATTGCGAGGAACTTCTCCACCTGAATGAAGACCCTCCAAGGAAGCACTCTCAACGTCGGGTTCACGAGCCCTGCCGCGTAGAACTCGCGGAATCCGCCGGTGAGGCCGCCCGAGACCGGTTCGCTCCCGAGCGCCCGCGCCGACGCTTCGCTCAGCGATCGCGTGGCGTCGTCGCTCATGTTGTACTTCCACCACACGGCGATGCGGCCGCCCGGCTTGAGGACGCGCACCATCTCGCCCAATGCGATCACTCGGTCGAAGCGATGCAGCGCCTGCGCGCTGATGACGGCGTCGAAATCATTCGCTCCGAACGGCAAACGATCGAGTTCAACTTTGGTGAAGGTCGCGCTCGGCATGCGCGTTCGCGCGGCCGCAAGGGTCTCGTCATTCTCGCCGACACCGGTGACTTGATAGCGGTTACTGACCAGCGGTTCGCTCGCGACGCCGAAGCCGCATGCGTAGTCGAGCACCCGCATGCCGGGCCGAATACCATACTGGAAGAGCGCGTCATACAACTCCCGCGAATACCCGGCGCGCGCATCGTAGAGAAAATCGACGGTATTGGTCATGAGCCCGCGGCGGTTTCCTCGGCGTGGGCGTCCACTGGAACGTCGGCAGCAGCATTCGCCGCAGCCATCTGCGCGGCTATTCCCGCGGTCAGGAGATCGAGTTCGAGCGGCTGCCCGGCTTCAAGTTCGAGTTGCGGAAGATCGTCGAGCGAGCGCAGCCCGAACGATTCCAAGAACGCCGGCGTCGTTTCGTACTGCATCGGACGCCCTACCACGTCTTTGCGCCCGGCTTCAGCGATCAAGCCGCGTTCGAGTAACGTGCTCAGGACGCTGTCGGAGTTGACGCCGCGTATCGCCTCGATCTCCCCGCGCGTCGACGGCTGCGTGTATGCAACGATCGCCAGCGTTTCGAGCGCGGGTGTGGAGAGCGTGCTCTTGGGCGGAAGCAGGTACGCTTCGACGACATCTCGCGCGAGCGGCGAACTCGCGAAGCGAAACCCGCCGGCGACCTGCCGAAGCACGATGCCGCGGTCAACATAGGTTTCTTCTAAGCGCGCCAGCGTCGCCGCTACTTCTCGTTCTTCCGAGCGAACGAGCTTTGCGATCTGCTTGATCGACAGCGGCTCGCTCGCGACAAAGAGCAGCGCCTCGATCGGCGTCTGCAACCGCGCAACCGCTTGTTCAAGCAGCACTGCTTCGTCGACGTGGTCGAATTCTTCAGAGAGGACCGGTTCGAGTTCAACTTCTTCCGTGATCACGATGTGCCTTCGGGGTGAGTGAGGACGGCAAACAAACGAATGTCGTCGAAGAGTTCGGCCTGTTCGTAGGCGACTCGACGGCGACGGATCAGTTCCAGAATCGCAAGAAAGGTCACGATGATCGACTCGCGACCCAATTCGGCGCACAGCGCCGAGAACAGCACCTCGCCGGTCTCGCGAATACGCCGCGCGATATAGTCCATCTGCGCGAGCAAGGTGACGCGTTCGCGGGCGATCGAGCGTTTTTCCGGGCGCGCCGTCTTGAGCATCGAGATGAAGGCACGCACCAACTTGTCGGCATCGATGCGATAGCGCTGCACAAGCTCGCTGCTCGGGTCGCCCGAATCGCGATAGAAAAACGCGGAGGCTTCGAGCGCGCGGCTGCGCAGGTCCTCGCCGATCTCTCGATACTGCGAGTAGGCGATCAACCGTTGGCGCAGCCGCTCTTCGACTTGCTCGGGCGAGTCGTCACCTTCGTCGAGCAGTTCGGTCGGGATGGGCGGCAGCAGCGCCTTCGATTTCAGGAAGACCAGCGTAGCGGCGATGACCAGGTACTCGGCGGCAACCTCGACGTCGATCGACTCCATCAGCGAGATGTAGTCGAGATACTGAGCGGCCACCGACGCGAGCGGCACGGTCGCGATGTCGAGCTGCTTCTCCTTGACGAGATGAAGCAAGAGATCGAGCGGTCCGTCAAAGACCGCGAGTTGGACATGGCATGCGCGCTCATCCGTGGCGGCACCGTCGTTCGGGCGGGCGTCCATGGGCGTGTCGTGGGCGAGGATGCTCAAGAGGTCTTCTGTTCGATCGCTCGTGCCACGATCGGCACGTCGCCGAATGCAGCCGGATTCGCGCTCACGTATTCGATTGCCAAGTCGATCAGGCGCTTCTCGTTGACGTAGCGCAAGGCTCTGCGCGCTGCCCCGATGTCGAACCAGCGGGCCTCGTCGACCTCGTGATCGTGGTTGGCGACGTCGCCCGAGAGGTAGCGCATAAGGAAGAACGTGACGCTCTTCTTGTGCTTGGCCTGATTGACGTAGAACCAATACGAAATCTCGTTGAGGCGCATCAGGATCTCTCCCCAGCACCCGGTCTCCTCGCGCACTTCGCGAATGGCCGCTTGCTCTTTGGATTCGCGCGGTTCCACGTGCCCTTTGGGCAAGGTCCAAACGCGCGGCGAACCGCGCCCGATCAAAAGCGCATCAAAGCCGGACTCGTGCGGTCGTAACACGAGCCCACCGGCCGAAACCTCGTACTTGATACGCATCACCAGACCCCTTAGAGGTGCGGCAAGGGCGCCCGAACGGTGCGCCCTGATTACCCCCATTATAGCGCCCGCCACCAAGAAGAGCCTGCCAGAAGGATCATCCTCTTTTTGCGCGAGGGCCTCCGCTCGGGCGTCCCGGAAAGACGACCTGATTGAGGATCGCGTGCCAGTCCGGTCGGCCAAGAGATCGGCCAAGACATCGGCCAAAGTATCGGCCACCTACACATCGACACCGAGGGTTTTTCTAGGATATACTTGGCTCTGTGAGCCAGAAGAGACCGGCCAATCTCAAAGAAGATGAGTCGCCACAGCGGATCGAGCCGACGATGCTCGACAATCCCAACACAGCAATCCGTGACCTACTCGTGGAGGTTGCCCGCTCTTCCAATGAGCTAGGAACCCGCCTTCATCCCATGACGGCGGCGAGCCTCGCTGCGCTCGTGCGCATTATGAACGCGTACTACAGCAACCTCATCGAAGGGCATAACACGCTGCCGCGCGATATCGCGTGCGCGCTCGTCGGTAAACTCTCCGACGTCCCTGAACGCCGAATACTTCAACTCGAAGCCGCGTCACACGTGCGAGTACAGGCGCAGATCGATCAGATGGCGGCCGAAGGGTCGCTTCCGGAACCCGCGTCGAGCAAATTCATCACCTGGATTCATCGCTCATTCTACGAGAATGCGCCGGAAGAACTGCTCCACGTTCGCGAAAACGACCCGGATTATCGTATGCTGCCTGGCGCCTTTCGGCACGAGCGCAAAGAGGATGTTGTCGTTGGCCGGCACCAGCCGCCAACGAGCGTCATGATCGGCCGATTCATGCGGTACTTCGAGGAGCGATATCGCTTCGAGCAGATGGGGCCCTCAGATCGGATACTCTCCATTGCCGCTGCGCATCATCGATTCAACTACATCCACCCCTTCCCCGATGGCAACGGTCGCGTCAGTCGGCTGATGAGCCACGCCATGGCGCATGCAGCCGGTATCGGGTCTCATGGATTGTGGTCCATCTCGCGAGGGTTAGCGCGCGGGCTTTCCTCGCGCACAGAGTACAAGACAAAACTCGATGAAGCCGACACGCCACGCCGCGGCGAGCTCGATGGTCGCGGAAATCTCTCCCGTGACGCGCTTGCGCGGTTCACGGAGTGGTTTCTAACGGTTGAGCTTGATCAGATCACGTTCATGGCAAGCCTTTTTGACCTTCAGAAACTTTCCGAGCGCTTACGTCATTTCGTTGATCGTCACGAACAGCTCAAGCGGGAGTCGTATCTGTTGCTTGACGCCGCACTTACGCGCGGCGAATTCGCTCGCGGAATGGCCCCATCGATCACCGGCCTTCCTGAACGCACCTCTCGTCGCCTCTTGGAAGACCTGCTCAAAGAGGAGCTGCTGGCATCCGCAACGCCAAAGGGTCCGGTGTCGCTGCGCTTCCCGCAACCCCACGCCGAGTGGCTCTTTCCGCGCCTGTTCGATCCTACAGTGACTTGAAAGAGTCCATTGTCTCAAACCATGACGCAGGGGAAGCCCTGATGTACGTCAGGCCGAGGCGCGGAGAGGCGAAGTGTACTACGGGTACACGAGCCTCTCCGCAACGACGGCCTGGCTTACATCAAGGCTTCCCCGGGTGCCAGCGGAGGTCGGGGTGGCGTGCCGCGCGCGTCTCGTCGACGCGACCGACGACAGTGTTCTTCGGCGCGTCGAGAATCGATTGCGGATCGGTCTTCGCGGTCGCGACGATCTCGCGCAGCGCCGCGATGAAGACGTCGAGCGTCTCTTTCGATTCCGTCTCGGTCGGTTCGATCATCAGACATTCAGGCACGATCAGCGGGAAGTACATCGTCGGCGCCATGAAGCCACGATCGAGCAGCGCTTTGGCGATGTCGAGTGCGCGCACGCCGGTCTCTTTTTTGAGTTCCTGCGCGGAAGCCACGAACTCGTGGCGACAGATCTCGTCGTACGGCGTCGTCAGCACGTCGCGCACGTTCACGCGAATGTAGTTCGCGTTGAGCACGGCAAGCGCAGAGACTTTCTTGAGGCCCTCGGCTCCGTTGGCGTAGATGTACGCGAGCGCGCGCACCGCGTGCGCGAAGTTCGACCAGAACGAGCGCATCGGACCGATCGATTTCGGGCGGTCGAAGTCGAGGGTGAACGTGAGCCGGTCGCTCGGAGCGGTGCTTGCGTCGCCGTTGGAGCGTTGCTTGGCGACGACCACCGGTGTCGGCAGGTAGTCGATCAGGTGCGCCGCGACGCCGACCGGACCGTGACCCGCGCCGCCGCCGCCGTGCGGGATCGTGAACGTCTTGTGCGTGTTGAGATGCATCAGGTCGAAACCCATGTCGCCGGGACGCGCGTTGCCCATCAGCGCGTTGGCGTTGGCTCCGTCGTAATACATCAATCCGCCCGCAGCGTGAACGGCCGCCGTGATCTCGTGGACGTGATCTTCAAAGAGACCGAGCGTGTTTGGATTGGTCATCATGCACACGGCCGTATCCGGGCCGAGCACCTTCTTGATCTCATCGACGCTCACGCGTCCGCGCGCGTCGCTCGGAATCGAGATGACCTTGAATCCGCACATCGCCGCCGACGCGGGATTGGTCCCATGCGCGGTGTCCGGAACGATCACTTTGTCGCGGTGGGTCTCGCCGCGATCTTTGAAGTATTTCTTGGCGATGAGCAGCGCCGCGAGTTCGGCGTGCGCGCCTGCCGACGGATTCAGGCTGAACGCCGCCATGCCGAACAACGATGCAAGCGATCGTTCCAGTTCATACATGACTTGCAGCGCGCCCTGCGAGAGTTCATCCGGCGCGTACGGATGCAGATCGCGAAAACCCGGAAGGTTCGCCATCGCGTCGTTGATGCGCGGATTGTATTTCATCGTGCAGGAGCCGAGGGGATAGAAGCCCAGATCAATGCCGAACGTGCGCTGCGACAGGCGTGTGAAGTGACGCACCACATCGAGTTCGCTGTTGTCGGGCAGCGGCAGGTCATCGCGCAGCAATGCCTTGGGCAGAAATGCGTCGAGCGACGCCCCGGCATCGACGTAACGGTTCGCGCGCCCCTCTTGACCTTCGTCGAAGATGAGCGCGACGCCGGAGTCAGACGCCAGCGGGGACATGAGCCACCTCTTTCAAAGCCGACGCGAGCGCGTTGATCTCGCTTGTGGTCGTGAGTTCCGTCGCGCACATCAGGATGCAGTGTGCGAACTCCGGATACCAGCGGCCCAAGTCCACGCCGCCGAGAATCCCGCGCGCTTGCAGCGCTGCGAGCACATCGTTGGCGGGACGGCCGACATTGAGCACGATTTCGTTGAAGAACGGCGCGTCGAACTGCAGCTTGCAGCCTGCGCTCGACACGGCAGTCGCGAGTTCGCGCGAGCGCGCCAAATTGTGCGCCGCAACGTCGCGCAACCCGGTCTTTCCGAGCAGCGCCAAGTAGACGGTCGCGACCAGCGCACAGTGCGCTTGATTGGTGCAGATGTTCGAGGTCGCGCGTTCGCGGCGAATGTGCTGCTCGCGCGCTTGCAGCGTCAGCACGTAGGCGGTCTTGCCGTGCGTATCCACGGTCTTACCGGCGAGCCGCCCCGGAATGCGCCGCATGTGTTCGGGCGTTGCGGCGATGAACCCGACGTATGGACCGCCGTAGGCGAGCGGATTTCCGAACGACTGCGCTTCGCCGACGACGATCTGCGCGCCCCACGAAGCCGGCGTCGCAAGCGCTCCAAGCGACATCGCTTCGGCGACAACGGCTATCGGAACCGTTTCGCTCTCGCGAATCGTCGCGAGTGCATCGGCGGGCAACACGTCGACGCAACCGAACACGTTGGGTGACTGAACCGCCACCGCGGCGTAGGCTTTCGATGCCAGGGCCTCACGCAGAGTCGCGAAGTCGGTAGTGCCGTCGGCACGCAGCGCCAACTCGTCGATCTCGACGTCGAGCCCGTCGCAGTACGTCTTCAGCACCGCGCGGTAATTCGGATGAATCGCGCGCGATACGAGCACGCGCTTACGTCCATTGGCGTTGAGCGCCATGATCACGCCTTCGGCGAGCGCGGTCGCGCCGTCATACACCGACGCATTGGCGATCTCCATGCCGGTGAGCAAGCAGATATATGTCTGCCACTCGTAGATCGCCTGAAGATACCCTTGCGAAACTTCCGCCTGATACGGCGTATATGCGGTCAGAAACTCACCGCGCATCACGAGCGAAGCGATCGCCGGCGGCGCATAGTGCCGGTAGGCGCCTGCACCTAGAAACGACGGCATCGACACGGCGGTGTTCTTCTGCGCCATGTGCGTGAAGCGGCGCGCGATGTCGGACTCGGCCAGCGCCGGAACGATGTCGAGTTGCGCCTTGAGCGCGACCGCGTCGGGAACTTTGAGCAACTCGTCCAACGACGAGACGCCGACCGCAGCCAGCATCTCGGCGATGTCGCGCTCCGTGTGAGGCGTGTACATGCGGCTTTGCCGGCCTATCCCGCCGTCAGTTCCGCGTATGCGTCGGCGTTGAGCAGCTTCGCAGTCTCGCTCGTATCGCTCGCCTTCACCTTGAAAAGCCAGCCGCCGGCAAACGGTTCGCGGTTGACCAGCGCGGGATCGGCTTCGAGCCCCGCGTTGATTTCGATCACGCTGCCCGAGATGGGAGTGAAGAGATCCGACACCGCTTTGACCGATTCAACGACACCGATCGTGCCGAACTGTCTGATCGCGGCGCCGACCTTCGGCAACTCGACGTAAACGATGTCTCCAAGTGAGTCCTGCGCGTAGTCGGTGATCCCGACGGTCGCGACGTCTCCGTCGAGCTTGACCCATTCGTGTTCCTTGCTGTAGAGCAGATCCTGCGGCTGCGCCACGTTAGACGTTCTCCTTCTTCTTGTAGAATGGTAGAGCGACAACCAGTGCCGGGTGCCGCACGCCGCGGATTTCGACCGTCACGGTACCGCCGATGGTTGCGGCATCCTTCGAAACGATCGCCGTCGCGATGTTCTTGTTTCCAACCGAGGGGCCGAGCGAACCGCTGCGCACCTCGCCGACCTCGCGATCGCCCATGAAGACCGCGTACCCTTCGCGGGCCGGAGCGCGGCCTTCCATGATCAAGCCCACGATCCGCGCATAGTCGTCGCGTTCGAGTTGCCCGGCAAGCGCGGTCTTTCCGATGAACTCCGGCTTGTTCAGCTTGAGAGCCCAGGTCAAGCCCGCCTGCACCGGAGTGATCTCCTCATTCATCTCATGGCCGTAGAGCGGCATCCCGGCTTCGAGACGCAGCACGTCACGCGCGCCCAGGCCGCACGGTTCGAGCCCGTCGCTCGTGTGATCGGCAAGCAATCGATTCCAAACGTCGGCAGCGATACGATCATCGACGAAGAGTTCGAACCCGTCCTCGCCGGTGTAGCCGGTGCGCGCAATCGTCACCGGATGTCCGTAGACGCTCGACTCCACGCAAAAATAGTAGCGCACCGTCGCGAGATCGACATTGACGTGCGGCTGCAACATCGCCGCGCTCTTTGGGCCCTGAATGGCGATCAGCGATCGTTTGCCGTGAAGATTCGTCAGCTTCACGCCGCTCGCCGGATGCGCGTTGAGATGCGCCCACATCTTGTCGGCGTTGGACGCATTGACCACCAGCAAGAAGTGCTTGAGCAATCGGTAGAAGATGACGTCGTCGAGCGCTCCGCCGCGTTCGTTGCAAAAGATGTTGTAGCGCGCTTGATAGGGCTTCATGGTGGCGACCGCGTTGATCGTCAGACGGTCGGCCCAGTCAGCCACATCCTCGCCTTCCAGCAAGAACTGGCCCATGTGAGAAAGATCGAACAAACCGGCTCGCCGGCGAACCGCGTCATGCTCTTTGAGAATGCCGGCATACTGCACCGGCATCTCGAAGCCGCCGAACGGCACCATCCGACCGCCTAGCTTCACATGCTCGCCGTAGAGCGCGGTGCGTTTTGTCGTCTCGGTCGTCGTGGTCATGATGCTGTTGGCTTCTCTTCCGGATAGGTGTTGAGGAAATTGAGGGTCGCGTGAGCGACCAGCTTCTCGCCGCTGCGAACGTGCACTTCGCCGTAGCAGATGCGACGCCCGGAACGCAGCACGGTTGCCTCGGCAATCAGATCGTGCGGCGGAAGGGCCGGCGCCAGAAAGCTGCATTGCAGTGAAACGGTCGTCGTGTCTTGCTCGCGCCCGTAGATCGATGCGAGCGCCAAATAGAAGACCGTGTCGCAGAGACTGACGATCGCGCCGCCGTGGACCGCTCCGGTGCCGTTGGATATCTCAGCACGATACGGCATGCGCATCACCGCTTTTCCACGCTCGACGTGAACGAGATGGAGGTCGAGCAACTCGACGAAGTGCGATTTCTCTTTATTCCACTGGCGCGCCGCTTCGTGCGAATCGATGGTCATGACCGCTCCAGCCTAGCCAAAGGCATCATCGCCGTCTAGTGCTTTTGTGCCGCACCGGCGGCGGCATCGTAGGCGGCGCGAAAATCGAGCGTTCCGCCGCCGAGCCAATGAGCGCCGTCGACCGGCAAGGCCGCGCCGCTGATCCACGCCGCGTCGTCCGAGCAGATCCACGTCGCCGCGCGCGCGACGTCGCCCGGCGTCCCCAGACGCCCGAGCGGAATGCGCGCGCGGACGTGTTCCTCGATGTCGGCGATGCTCCAAAGGTTCTTGTCGGTCCCTTCGGTGTGAATCGGGCCCGGTGCGATCGCGTTGGCGCGAATGCCGTACCGGCCCCACTCCGCCGCGAGCGTG
The DNA here is from genome assembly GCA_027307235.1 of Vulcanimicrobiota bacterium. GTDB lineage: Bacteria > Vulcanimicrobiota > Vulcanimicrobiia > Vulcanimicrobiales > Vulcanimicrobiaceae > DAHUXH01. The sequence goes on from DAHUXH010000008.1 coordinate 129,754, forward strand.
CGCGTCATCGCGAGCACTCCGGCCTTTGCCGACGCCGAATGCACCGCGCCCGGCTCACCGCTCCACGCATAGGTGGCGATGATGTTGAGAATCTTTCCTTCGGATTCACGCAACGCCTCGAAGGCGGCGCGCGTGACGTTGAACGTGCCGAGCAGCACGATGTCGACGACGGCTTTGAACCCGTTGGGTGAGAGCTGTTCGGAGGGTACCACGAAGTTGCCGGCGGCGTTGTTGACCAGCACGTCGATCCGCCCGGTGCGCGAACGCACCTCTTTGACGACCTCGTCGATGCGCGCGACGTCGCGCACGTCGGCGGTCAGGCCAAGTGCCTTCCCTTCGAGCGCTTCGATCGCCGCGACGGTCTCGTCGAGTTTCTCCGCGCGCCGCCCGATCACGCAGACGTGCGCACCTTCTTGCGCGAATGCGATCGCCATCTCGCGCCCGAGCCCCGTCCCGCCGCCGGTGATCAGAACGGTTCTGCCGGCGTAGCGCTTGGTCATGAGAACGTGTCTCCGGGCTGCGCCAGCGCGCGGCGCAGGTAGAGCGGAAGTGCGAACAGACGGCGGTGCGTCTCGCCGTCATAGAAGAAGTTCTCACCGCGCAGCCGGCCGCAGTAGGCGTTAACGTGATCGGCGTCGAGCGCGGCTGCGTCGACCGCATCGCTGCACGCCAAGAACGCCCAGTCGGTATCGAAAGCCGGAACGTGCGTGTAGAACGACCGGACGTGCCGATAGTGCTTGCGCAGCGTGCGCGCCATTTTGGCGTGCAGGCTGCAGTTGTGAAATGCCGCGGTGCTGGCCTGCAACACGTACACGCCGCCCGGCGCAAGCCGCGCCTTGATCGTGCGAAACACGTCGTCGTTGAACAAGATGTTGCTCGGCGAATCTTCGAGCGGTTCGGTCAGATCGGAGATGATCAGATCATAGGCGTCGCGATCCGTCGCGAGAAACTTCAGCGCATCGCCGATGATGACGCGTGCGCGCGGATCGCCGAACGCCCCGTCGGCCCATTCCGGCAAGAATTTCTTCGACAGCTCGACGACGTCGCCGTCGATGTCGACCATCGTGCAGCGCGTGACGTCGGGGTGCCGTAACACCTCGCGCAGCGTCGCGCCTTCTCCGCCGCCCAAGATCAGCACGTCGCGTGGACGCGCCGAGGCCGCCATCGCCGGGTGCACCAGCGATTCATGGTAGATCTTCTCGTCAGCCTGCGAGCTTTGCGTGTCGCCGTCGAGGATCAACATCTTGCCGAACACCGGCGTCTCGATCACCGAAATCTGCTGAAACGCCGATCGCCCGGCGTAATACACCGATTCGATCGCGTGATGATGTTCTTCCGTCGGTCCCCAGGACTCGACGTACCATTGCCAATGTTCGGTCTTCGGCATAACGAGAGACAGCGGTTCGCTTGAATGAAAGCGGCGCCTCCGTCGGAGGCGCCGCGATTCCGTCGAGGGTCGCCGAACGCTAGGCGCTCAGCACGGCTGCGTCGTGCTCGTGAGTCACGACGTGCGTGTACCGTCCGTTACTTTGGGCGATACCGCGTTTGACTTCGGTCGACTGCACCGACTTGGCCCCGAGCGCACTTGCCGCGAACTCGCAGGCAAGCCAGGGATCGGTGTGGTCACCGCACGTGTAGAAATCCATGGCCGCATAACCGGTCTCCGGCCAGGTATGGATGGAGATGTGCGACTCCGCCAAGACCACCACGCCGGATACACCTTGCGGGTGGAAGCGGTGGAACGCCACCTCCATGATGGTCGCTCGCGAGGCCTTCGCGGCGCCGATCATCATTTCACGGACTGCGTCGACGTCCGTCAGAAGCTCCGGGCTACAGCCCGACAGCTCGCACACGATGTGCGTACCGAGTGCCTTCAATTTTCCTGGTCTCCTTGACCCTCGGGGGAATCCCACCTCCGGACTTCGTCGGCTGGCGCCTGCGGTGCAGTCACGTCCCCGACCTATCGACGAACTCTTGCCGGCGCGTTTGCGGTGCACGGGCGATTCGCCGCGATGGCGCGAAATGGGCGCGCCCTCCCCTACCGTGTGCCCGCTCCGAAAAACGGGAAACGACCGATATGATACCCCGTGGGTACCCCCCTGTAAAGTGCTGGGCACGACTTTTTTCAGCGGGAGCGGCCGCTCGCTGCAGCCAGGGTCCGGCTAAGATTTTGAAGCTAGTACTTCACTATCTTGACTATACCGAGCCCCGCAGCTACGCTCGGAGGGTAATGGCGACGCAGATCCAGGCGACTACCGGGCCCGAGGGCCTCCTCGAGGACTACCGGCACGGCTTTCACGACACCGAGAATTACGTTTTCAAGTCCGGCAAGGGGCTGACGCGCGAGATCGTCGAGCGCATCAGCGCGATGAAGCACGAACCGGCCTGGATGCGCGACTTCCGTTTGAAAGCATACGAGATCTTCATGAGCAAGCCGATGCCGGCGTGGGGCGACACGGCGCTGCTCTCCGAGATCGACTTCGCCGACATTCACTACTTCGTGAAATCGACCGACAAGACGGAGCGCTCCTGGGACGACGTCCCCGAAGACATCAAGCGCACCTTCGATCGTTTGGGCATTCCCGAGGCGGAGCGCAAGTTTCTTGCCGGCGTCTCGGCACAATACGAATCCGAAGTCGTCTATCACAACGTCAACACCGAACTCGAGAAGCTCGGCGTGCTCTTCTGCGACATGGATACCGCCGTGCGCGAGCATCCCGAGATCGTGCAGAAGTACTTTGCCACCGTCATTCCGGCCGGCGACAACAAGTTTGCCGCGCTGAATTCGTCGGTCTGGTCGGGCGGATCGTTCGTGTACGTGCCGCCGGGCGTCGAAGTGACGATGCCGCTGCAAGCCTATTTCCGCATCAACGCGGAGAACATGGGGCAGTTCGAGCGCACGTTGATTATCGCCGACAAGGGCTCCAAGGTGCACTACATCGAGGGCTGCACCGCGCCGAAGTTCTCGACTTCATCGCTGCACAGCGCGGTCGTCGAATTGATCGCCTTCGAAGGCGCGTCGATCCGCTACACGACGATCCAGAACTGGTATCGCAACATCTTCAACCTCGTGACCAAACGCGCGGTCGCGCACAAGAACGCGACCGTTGAATGGGTCGACGGCAACCTCGGCTCTCGCTTGACGATGAAGTATCCGGCGATCTACCTGGTGGGCGAAGGCGCACGCGGGGAAATTCTTTCGATGGCATTCGCCGGCGAAGGACAGCATCAAGATGCCGGAGCGAAAGTGATTCACGTCGCGCCCAATACGACGTCGATGGTCACGAACAAGAGCGTCAGCGCGCATGGCGGCAAGACGACGTATCGCGGTCTGGTCGAGATTTATCCGGGAGCCGTCGGCGCGAAGACGCGCGTGAAGTGCGACGCGCTCATCATGGACGAACAATCGTCGAGCGACACCAAGCCGACGATGAAAGTGCACGAGCAGCGTTCGACCGTCGAGCACGAAGCCAGTGTCAGCAAGATCGGCGAAGCGCAGCTCTTCTACGCGATGAGCCGCGGCCTGAGCGAGGCCGATGCGACCGCGATGATCGTCAACGGATTCTTCGACTTCTTCGTCAAGGAACTCCCGATGGAATACGCCGTCGAACTCAACCGACTCGTGAAGATGGAGATGGAAGGCGCGGTCGGCTAGCCCCGGCGAATGATCACCGTCATTACGGGGTGGTCCACATTATCGCCAAGGGAGTCCATTAATGCATCGCGCTATCGTCATTATTGACGGTGACTATCTCAATCGGTTATTGGAAGACGAATTCGGCAAGCCCTCGATCGATTATGCCGCATTCGCACGCCGCATCGCCGGGAACGCGGAGATCCTACGGGTGTATTACCACTACTGCGAACCGTACCAAAGCAACCCGGCCACGTTCGAGGAACGCGAGCGTCTGACGCGCACGCAGAAGTTCCTGAGCGCATTGCAGTACCTGCCGCGCTTTTCCGTGCGTCTTGGCCGCCTGGAAGTGCGGGGCATCGATTCGGAGACCGGCGATCGCATCTACGATCAACGGCGCGTCGACGTGCAGATGAGTCTCGACCTCGTCGTTCACGCCATCAAAGGCCACGCCGACGGCACGATTCTGGTCACCGGCGACGGCGACATCGTCCCCGCCGTTGAAATCGCGAAAGCCGAAGGCAACATCGTGCGTGTCGTTCACGGATCGCTCTACAACCGTGACCTGCTCCGCTGCGCCGACGAGCGTCACCGCCTCACCGACGACGACATCGAGGCGTGTCTGCGCGCGCCGCAGACGCCGCGCCTGACCGAGGCCTATTCTTGAGGAGGGTCGCGTCGGCGCACGAGATTCCGGCCGGCACGGCTAAGCCGTTCCGGGTCCGCGGGCACGAGGTGCTCATCTGCAACGTCGATGGCGAGTTCTCGGCGATCGAGGATGTATGCACGCACGACGGCGCGGCGCTCGACCAAGGAGAGCTCAGCGGACACTGCATCGTGTGCCCCCGTCACGGCGCGACCTTCGACGTGCGGACCGGTGCCGTGCTGGCGCTTCCGGCGGTGATTCCGCTGCGCACGTACGGCCTGCGCCTCGACGGCGACGACATCTTGATCGATCTTTGATCCTTGGCGGAGGGACCGGGGGTCGCGCAGGGTGAATTTTCCTCCACCTTCAGCCGATTAGCTATACCGGCGAGGAGCAGCGTCGCGGGGCGACGTTGCGTAACCGACTGTTCTTCGACTCGTTTTCACGCCGCGATGGCGGCAGGGGTTTTTAGGATGCTGAAGGCTTTTCTCGGACGGTTTGCCGTTCTCGGCGCGATCGCCGCGCTGCTGTCGATGTCGATGCTGGCTGCCCGCGCGGATTCGGTTCCTTCCTATCCCAATGCGAAACAACAGTCCGTGATCGCACTTCCCGGTGGTGCCGGCACGATCGTCGTGCTCTCGACGGCCGATACGCTCGATACGGTGTATGCCTGGTACAAAGGGCACCTCGCCGGATACACCGAGGCGCACAACAAGAGCGGCTCGGGTGAAAGCTACGAACTGACGAAATCGGCGTCCGGCAGCGAAGTCGACATCACGATCGCGCAGAAGGATGCGTCCGCGCCGACTGTCATCTCCGTCGCGACGCATAGCAAGTCATAACCGGTACGGTCTTTCGCGGGGTCGTCCGTCGCCGTTGACACAGCGGCGGGGCCCTGGTATCCTTCCGTGGTTATGTACGCGATCATCGAGACCGGCGGCAAGCAGGTCAAAGTCGCCGAAGGCGACGTCATTCACTGCGATCTCCTCACCGAGGAAGCCGGCAAGGACGTGACCTTCGACAAGGTCGTGCTCGCGAGCGACGGCGCCAACGTGAAGGTCGGCGCGCCGACCGTTGCCGGAGCGACCGTGACCGGCACCGTGCTCGGCCACGGCAAGGACAAGAAGATTCTGGTCTTCCGCTACAAGCCGAAGAAGCGCGTCCGCAAGCTCAACGGCCACCGTCAGCCGTACGCCGAAGTCAAGATCACCAAGATCTCACTCTAACGGAGCGGGCACCGTCGTGCTCACCGTGACCTTTCGAACGGACAGCCGCAATCGGCTGTCCGCTTTTTTTGCCGACGGCCATGCCGAGTTCTCCGATCACGGCAGCGACGTCGTCTGCGCCGGGGTCTCGGCTATCCTTCAAGCCGCCGTGCTCGGCCTGACCGAGCACGCCCACCTCGCCCTCGCTGCGACGATGGCGAGCGGGCAGCTCGCGGTCGAAATTCCGCCCGAGGCTCGAAACCGCGAGGACGTTTGTGCGATAGTTGATACCGCACGGCTTTCCATCGAGCAGATTGCTCGCCAATACCCCGATCACGTCAGGGTGACGCGATCGACGACCAGAAAGGACCAGGCATGAACGACACGCGCAACGCCAACAGTAACGGCAACGGCTACCAGGGCCAGTTCGCTCCAAACGCCGACGCCAGCTACGAAAACGCCTCAGGCGACGGCAGCGAGGCCGGAAAGGCGCTCCTCGTCGGCGTGCTTGGCGGCCTGCTCTCCGCGGCAGGGTACCTGGTCTACCGCCGCCTGCCCGACGAGCAGAAAGAACGCCTGCACGGTCAGGTCAAGAACATCGTCCAGCAGCGCATCGGCGAGATTCGCCAGAATTTCAACATTTAGGGGCGCGGCGGCGTTCCGGTGGGGTCGACCGGCCGGGGCGGGGGCGTCTCCGCAAGGTCCTTGACCTCGGCCGCCCGTTCCATCTCGGCGACGAAGGCAGAGGACGTCTGCTGGACCTCGCGCGTGAACCGGCCGAACTGCCGCATCATCGTAGGCAAGCGCTCGGGTCCGAACAGCAGCAGAGCGAGGACGCCGATCACAACCATATCCGGGATTGAAAACATCGCGCGCGACGCTTCGGCAGGGCTCCCTCCATGACCCGTGCAAGCAGTCGGCCCACCCGTGAAGATTGTTTATACGCGGGGCAACCGTACGGAAACGCTCGCTTCCCTTGCGACGCTCCGGAAAATCTTGAACCGCTTTGTCGCACATCGCGTGTTCTACGAGGTCTCCAGCCGCAGCAAACGCGGTCATGAATTCTTTTCCTCGAAAAACGTCTTCACCGTCGGTGCGATCGAGATCACCAGCCGGGACTACTTGACCATCCTCATCTTCGATGCGCACCATCCGGCGCACTCGATCGAGATTCTCAACCCGCAGGTCATGCGCATCTACGACGAGATGCCCGGACGCGGCTTCGCGGTCTCGTTCATCAGCGAACTTGACGGCGGCAATGTCGAATCGCGCTGCTATCTGCGCGACGAGGGCGAGGATGAATTCCATCCTCAAGAACGCACCGAACTCGAAAAGATCACGCTTCCCGAATTGTTCGACTATTTGGAAGAGATCACGACGGCGGACCCCACACCCAGCTTATAACTCACGCGCGTTTGGAGAGGCCTAAGAACCCGCCTTCCAGTCGACGCGCCGTGCGCAGCGCGCGAACGGACTCGTCGAATCGGCCGGCGCGCTTGAGCGCCGCGCTCAAGTTGATGTGCGCGAGCGCATAGCGGTCGTCGGTGGCGATCGCAGCTTCGTACATTGCAATTGCGTCGTCGATGTGATCGTCCTCGAAGAGCAGGTTGCCGATGTTGGCGAGCGCCGGCGCGAATCGCGCATCGGCGTCGAGCGCGGACTGAAACGCGTGCAGCGCATCGTCGCGCCGGTGCATCGCGACGAGCGCGACGCCACGCTTGTTCTCCAGCGTCGCACGCTCGCGCGGCGCCGTCGCCGCGTGCGCGAGTTGCGCGAGACGCCGCTCGGCCTCGGCGAATTGACCGTGCGCGATCTGGGCGAGAGCGGTCTCGTACGGCGTCCGGGGGCGCCGCCGGAAAAGAGCGAGTCTTCGAAAAAACGCGAACACGACCGTCAGATGTTCACGATCGACGTCCTCACGCTCTTCCCTGAAGTCTTCGCTCCGTTTGTCGGTCTCTCGATCGTGGGGCGCGCGGTCGAGGCCGGAATCGTGGACGTGCGTTACCACCACCTGCTCGACGCCGTTGCGGGCACCGAGCGCGCCGACGACCGGCCCTACGGCGGGGGCGCGGGTCTGGTCATGCGCATCGAGCCGGTCGCGCAGACCATCGACACCATTCTCGCAACCGCGCCGGCCGGCGAACGGCGCGCCATCGTCGTGCCCAACCCCGCCGGAGCGACCTTCCACCAGGCCGACGCGCGGCGCTATGCCGGCCTCGATCGCCTGATCGTCGTCTGCGGCCACTACGAAGGAATTGACGACCGCTTGCGGGCGCTCTACCCGATTGAGGAAGTCTCGCTCGGCGACTTCGTCCTCACCGGCGGCGAGATTCCGGCGCTCGCGATCATGGACGCCACCGCTCGTCTGCTCGACGGCGCAATCGCGCCCGAGTCGGCCGCGGCCGAGTCCTTCGGAGAGGACGGCTCGATCGACTACCCGGCCTACACCCGGCCGCCGGTCTTTCGCGGTATCGCGGTGCCCGAGGTGCTGCTCTCCGGCGACCACGCGAAGATCGCCGCCTGGCGCCGCGAACAGTCGCGAGCCCGAACCGCCGCCCGCAAGTCATAGATCGTGATGTTTTTCATCCCGCTTTCTCTTCTTTGTGCGCAGCGCGCTCGCGCTCGGCATCCACGCGAGACCTTCAGCCCGCGCCGCCGCGCTCAGTGTCTTGTCAATTGACGCAAGTTCAACTCCGCGTTCCAGCGCCAAGGCCAGATACGCCGCGTCGTATCCCGTGAGTCGGTGTTTGCGGCTCACATCGGCAACGATGAGCGGCGATGGGAACTCGGCCTGCAACTCTAGGCGATTAAGTACGTAGTCGATCGCGCGGCTTGCTTCAAGCCGTGATATCTGACCGCGTCGCTCTCGAACGATCAAGACATGCACGATCTCCGTGGGAAAATTGCCCGGCACGACTGCTCCGCCGGACCCCACAACTTCAGCAAGGGCCGCCTCCGCGTACAGATTTTCCGGCTCGAGGATCCAGGCCAGCGCAGAGGACGCATCCACGGCGATCACTCCAGCCGACGCCCTTCATTCAGCATCTCGCGCACCTCATCTGCTGAAGCCGATCCATGTTGAGCGGCGATCCCGCGTGCGAGTCGCCGCAGTCCTTCCGCCGCATTCAGGAGGTCCTCGCGACTCGTGCGTGCCGGCCGAATCTCGACAACCGGCTGGCCCTTCTTGGTGACGAGATAGGAGCCGCCCGTGCTAGCCACATCCTCGACGACCGCTGAAAACTTTGTCTTCGCTTCGAATATTCCAAGTGTTTTCACTCCACTAGTTTACCGGCTAGTCAAATGAAATGCAAATCCGGGGCCAGATGGCATCGGCGTTTGCCTTGGCGAAGCGGCGAACTCCATGAAACAGGCCCTTGCCTCACACCCCTACACGCCTCTCGGCCTGAGCCGTTGCGCCTGTTGCGCTGGGCATGGTACTATCCGGGGGTTGTCACCGAGTCGCCGAGCGGCTCGCTTTGAATTTTTGCGGATCACCCACAGAGAGCACTGCCATGAACGTCATCGATGTCCTCAATCGCGAACAGCTCAAGAGCAACGTCCCCGAATTCCGCTCGGGGGATACGGTGAAGGTGTACTCCAAAGTCGTCGAGGGCGACAAGGAACGCGTGCAGATGTTCGAGGGAATCGTCACCGTTCGCAAGGGCGGCGGCGGCAAGGAAGCGATCACGGTGCGGCGCGTCGCCCACGGTGTCGGCGTCGAAAAGACGTTCTTGATCCACAGCCCGCGCGTTGAAAAGATCGAAGTGAGCAAGCGCGGCATCGTGCGTCGCAGCCGCCTGTATTACCTGACCGAGAAGATCGGTAAGGCCGCGCGCGTCCGCGAAAAGAAGGTCGCCCGCTAGGAGCCTGTCGGAGTATCGCTCTGATGCCGTTGCGCCTCCTCGGGTTGCTCGGCGCATTGGCGATCGTCCGTCTCTTCGTCACCCGCACAAAAGCGACGGCCGATGCGCCGGTCGCGTCGCGCGTGCACCCGCTGCGCGAGTATGTCGACGCGTTCATCGCCGCCGGGTTGCTAGCGCTCTTTCTGATCACGTTCGTGATTCGCACCTACTACATACCATCGCCGTCGATGGCGCCGACGCTGCGTGTGCGCGACGTCTTGCTCGTCGACGAGTTCGCCTATCGCCTGCATGCGCCCCAGGATGGTGACGTCGCCGTCTTCACGCCCCCGATCCAGTCGGCCGGGAACGACGCCTTCATCAAGCGCGTGATCGGCGTCCCCGGCGATCGTATTCGCATCCACGACGGCGTCGTGTATCGCAACGGAATGGCGCTGGTCGAACCCTATGCCGCCGCCGCCCCGGACTACGAACTCCAAATCAAGGACTACTCGATCTACGTTGACGGCGCACCGCTCGACCCGCTCCAGGCAAATATCCCGCCCAAAGCCCTCTGGCAAGCGCCGGACCGCATTCCGCAGGGTTTCTACTTCATGCTGGGCGACAACCGTGATGTCTCCGACGACTCTCACGTCTGGGGATTCGCCCAGCTCACGGGGAACTTCGTCGCCGGACCGCTCGTACATAGCACGGCGAAGGCACACTTCGTCGGCCGCGCATTCCTCGTGTTCTGGCCGTTTCGGCGGCTGCACATACTCGATTAGCATAAGGAAACGATGACTCCGCAACTCTTACTGACCTTCGTTGCCGTCTTCGCCGTCGCGAGAATCGCGCTCGTCGTGCAGCGCGTCGCTGCCGGCGGCACGCGCACTCGCAGCCTCACTGTCGCGCGCGAATGGCTCGACACGTTCATCTTCGCCGGATTGGGCGCGTGGCTGTTGATCACGTTCGTCGGCCGGACGTACTACATTCCGTCAGGCTCGATGATCCCGACGCTCGAAGTGCATGACGTGCTGCTGGTCGACAAGGTGGAGTTTCGTTTTCGTCAACCGCGCTACGGCGACATCGTCGTATTTCCGCCGCCGATTCCGTCACCGGATGACTTCATCAAGCGCGTGATCGGCGTCCCCGGCGACACGCTGCGGATCAAGAACGGCATCGTCTACCGGAACGGCGTCGCGCTCGCGGAAGACTACATCAATCAGAAGCCGCAGTATGACATGGAGATTCGCGACTACGGCATTTGGGTGAACGACGGATTCGGATGGCACAAAGTCGATCCGGCCGACGGAAACATTCCGCCCAAGAGCATGTGGACGGCGCCCAACCGCATACCGGCGAACTGCTACTTCATGATGGGCGACAACCGCAATGACTCGGTCGATTCTCACATGTGGGGTTTCGCGCAGGACACCGGCACATTCGCGACCGGACCGCTCGCCGGAAAGCCCGCATGGTTCACCGGGCGCGCCTTCACGATCTTCTGGCCGATCAGCCACGCGCACTTGCTGTAATTCCGAAGGCTCGTCCTTAGGATAGCGGCGCGCGCTCGTCGAACGGAAGCGCTCGTGCCTCGGATCTCGTCGTTGCGATCGGTCGCGAGTCTCGCGCTGCAGGTCACCGTCCTGCTGGCGCTGGTTGCCGCGTTCTTCTTCCGCGCACCGCAAGTCTCAGGTCTCTCGATGTCGCCGCAGATAGCGCCGGGAGAATTCGTGCTCATCGACACGCTGACGTATCGCTTTCGCGCGCCTCAGCGCGGCGACATCATCGCCTTTCGCCATGACGGCGACGAACCCGAGACGTTCATCAAGCGGGTTATCGGACTGGGCGGTGATCGCGTGCGCATCGAGCGCGGTACCGTCTTCGTCAACGGCGCGCGTCTCGATGAATCGTACGTGCGCTATCCCGACACGCGCACGTTCGCGGAAATCACCGTTCCGGCGGGCGATCTGTACGTGCTCGGCGACAATCGCGCGCAGAGCGACGACTCGCGCTTCTTCGGCACCATCGACCGCAACCGCGTCATCGGGCGCGCCGTCGCGGCGGTCTGGCCGCTCGACCGTTTCGGCACGTTGTGAACGCCGACTTCGAACGGGTCGTCCAATGGTATCCCGGACACATGGCGCGCGCCATGCGCCGGATCGGCGAGCGCATGGCGCTCATCGACGTGGTGATCGAAGCTGTCGACGGCCGCGCTCCGCGCAGCGACAGCAATCCGATGCTGGACGCCGTCGCCGGAACGCGCAGACGGCTGCTGGTGCTCACACGCGAGGATTTGGCCGATCCGCACGCCACCAAAGCCTGGCTAGAACATTTTGCTCGCGCCGGCCGCCGCGCGATCGCGGTTGAGGGCAGAAACGCGCAATCGGTCTCGCGCGTCGCGCGCGAACTGGCGGCGCTGTGCGCCGAAGTCGGAGGCGTTGCGCGCGCGATGGTGGTCGGCGTCCCGAATTCGGGAAAGTCGTCGATCATCAACGCGCTGCTCAAGCGCAAAGCCGCCAAGACGGCCGACAAAGCCGGTGTCACTCGCTCGCTTCAGTGGTTCCGGGTCGCACCCAACCTGGAATTGATGGACACCCCCGGCATTCTGGTGCCGAAGATCGCCTCGCGTGCGGCGCAGTGGAAGCTCGCCATGATCGGAGCCGTCCCCCGCGAACGTTACGACCCCGAAGAGATTGCCGTCGTGTTCCATCATTGGCTGCTCGAACGATACCCGCGTGCGAAGGTCCCCTCCCTCGACGAGTTCGCTCGTGCCCGCGGCTTCGCGCGGCGCGGCGGGGAAGCCGACCTCCACAACGCGGCGCAGTCGTACATCGCGGCCTTCAACGACGGCGTGTTCGGACGCATTTCCCTAGAACGCCCCGATGACGAAGAACCAGCAGCGTAACGCGCGGGCGCGCGAGCGCCGCCGTCTGCACAAGCTGCACAGCTTCGAGCGCGCGGCCTGGGAGCGCGGTCTGCTGCTGGTCGGCGGCGTCGACGAGGTCGGTCGTGGTCCGCTCGCCGGCCCCGTGGTGGCCGCCTGCGTGGTCTTGCGCGAGCCGCTCTCGCTCGACCGCCTCAACGATTCCAAGGTGCTGACCGCCGAGGTCCGCGAGCGGTTGGCCGAGGCCATCGTGCAGGGCTGCGTGGCGTATGCCGTCGGGGAAGCCAGCGTCGAAGAGATCGACCGCCTGAACATCTATCGCGCATCGATGCTCGCGATGGTCCGCGCCATCGAACGCTTGCAGGTGGCGCCCAACCATCTCCTCATCGACGCCTTGCGCCTGCGCGATATCGAGATTTCGCAGGAGCCGGTCATCAAGGGGGATGCGCGCTGCGCGTCGATCGCGGCAGCGTCGATCGTGGCGAAGGTTCACCGGGACCGCCTGATGGTCAAACTCGACCAGATCGACACACGGTACGGCTTCGCCGAGCATAAAGGCTACTCGACGCGCCGCCACATCGAGGCGCTGGAGACCTTCGGGCCCTCTCCCTACCATCGCCGCAGCTTCCTGCGCGTCGCGCGGCAACTCGCCCTCAGCCTGAACAACGACGACATGCCCCCCGCACTCGATGCCCCGCCCTAGCACGGGCGAGTTCGGCCGGGAGGGCGAGGACCGCGCCGCGGCTTATCTGGCCGCGCGCGGCTACCGGGTCGTCGCGCGCAACGTGCGGGTGCCGGGCGGCGAGATTGACCTGGTCTGCCTCGATGGAGGCGTCCTGGTCTTCGTCGAAGTCAAGGCACGCCGGAGCGGCCGGTACGGGTCCGCACTCGCTGCGGTCGACGCCAAGAAGCGGGCAGCCCTACGCAGGCACGCGGCAGATTTCGCCCAAATCGTCGCTCCGGACGCACGCGTTCGCTTTGACGTGGTTGCGCTCGACGGAGAACGCATGCTCTTGCATCGGAACGCCTTTTAGTGGGTAGGGGTTTCTAGTGGACACGCTCCAAGGACGGACGATCGCGACCCGCTATCAGATCGACGAACTGATCGGCCGCGGTGGAACGGCGGACACGTACCGCGCTATCGACACGAAACTTGGTCGCGAAGTAGCGGTCAAGGTGCTTGTCGACCGCTCCGGCGAGGTCAACAACAGCATGTTGCTCGAGGCGCAGGCAATGGCTCGTTTGAACCATCCGCGCATCGTCGCCGTGTACGACGCCGGCGAAGACGACGGCGTCTCCTACATTGTGATGGAGCTGATGCGCGGGCGCACGCTGCGCGACCTCGAAGGCGGCTCGCTCACGTACAAGCAGGCCATCGGGTATCTCACCGACGTGCTCGAAGCGCTCGAATACGCGCATTCTCAAGGCATCGTCCACCGCGACATCAAGCCGTCGAACATCATGACCGATTCCGATGCCGCTCATGTCAAGCTGATGGACTTCGGCCTCGCGCGGCGCACCAGCGACCTCACGCAAACGACGCGCACCGGACAGATCGTCGGCACCATTGCCTATCTGGCCCCCGAACGTTTCTTGAGCAAACCCGCCGACGCGCGCAGCGATCTGTATTCGATCGGCATCGTGATGTATGAAATTTTCACCGGCACGACGCCGTTTCGCAACGACCGCGACGATTTGGTCGCGACCATCTTCTCGCACGTTCACGACACACCGGCCGCGCCGCGCGAGATCAATCGCAGCATTCCGCAGCCCCTCGAAGACGTGATCGTCAAGGCGCTGGAAAAAGAACCCGCGCGGCGCTATCAGAACGCGACCATGTTCATCGCGGATTTGCGCCAGTTGCTCGTGCCGCAGGCCGTCTCGCAAGAACCCAAGACGCCCCGGACGGTCGGCGACAAGCCGACGTCGGTGACGGACCCGACGTTACGTCAGGCCCTCGATCGGGCGCTCGCGACGTCGCGCAATCGCACCGACGCGCTCGAGAACGTGCTCAAGGGCATGATGGCGACGCGCCGGCGCCGGTACGATGAAGCCAACGAAGCCTTTACCGCCGCGCTCTACGAACTATCCGCGATCGGAAACGAATTGGAATACGCAAAGACCGCCGTCAAATACGGGACGATGTTGCTGCAAAAAGCCTCCGACGGGCAGCGCGAACGCAGCCAAATGCGCGACGGCGTCAACCGGCTGAACGAAGCGCTGCGCGTGTTCCGCGAGTACACATTGCACGAACAGTACGCCGAGACGGAATACGTCATCAACGCGCTGGAACGCGCGGCCATCGGTCTGCTCTGACAACCGCTCGATGTCACTGAACAAGAAGCCGGAGCTGCGCCGTTCCGTCACACCGTGGGGCTCGTTCGCGTGGGGTTATTCCGACGTCGGAGCAGATATTTTCGTCGGGCTCGGACTCGTGCTCGCGTCGGCGGCCGGCGCCTCCAACGTCGCCTTTCTCTTCGCCGGGATCGTCTACGTCTGCATTGGCCTTGCGTACACGGAACTGGCGGCGACCTATCCGGTCGCCGGGGGCGGCCAATACTTCGTCACACGCGGCTTGGGCGACGTCTTCGGATTCGTCGCGGGCTGGGCGGTGCTGCTCGATTTCACCATCGACGTGGCGCTGTTCGCCTGGGCGAGCGTCGATTATCTGGGCCAACTGATCACGCCGTTCGATTCGGCGCTGCATCCGTGGACGCACTTCATCGTCGTCATCGTCTTGATCGCGGCGCTCTGTTTTCTCAACGTCGTCGGGGTTCGCGAAAGCACGGCGTTTCAAGGTTTCGTCAGTGCGCTCGACGTCATCTCGGAGACGCTGATCCTCTGCTTCGGCTTCCTATTCGCGTTCCGCCCTGACCTGCTCGTCCACACGATGCAGACTGCTTGGCCGAATCCGTTTCACTTGATGCAAGGCATCTCGCTTGCGATCGTGTCGTTCGTCGGCTTGGAATCGATCGCGCAAGCAGCCGAAGAGACGCAACGACCCGCCTCGATCATTCCGCGAACGTCCGTCTCGCTGATCTTGACGATTTTGATTTTCGCGCTTTCGTATTCGAACCTCGCGCTCGGCATGCAGACGTGGCATTCGCTGCACGACGCACACGGCCACGCGATCGCATTCTGGCAACTGTTTCCGACGTCGAGCGACAACCAGGGCAAAGCGGTCGCGCTGCTGGCAGAGCAGGTTCCATATTACGGCTGGCTCGCAGCGCGTTATGTGCCGTTGCTCGGTGCCGTTCTGTTGCTGATCTCCTCCAACTCCGGCGTCTTCGGCAGCTCGCGCATCGCCTACGCGATGAGTTCGGCGAACCTGCTGCCGTCAACGTTCAAGAGGGTGCACGCGCGCTACCGCACGCCGGTGATTTCGATCTTGGTCTTCACCGGTCTGGCGGCATTCGAGACGCTCTTCGCGGCACTGCCGACACTCGCACCGGCAGCGCATGCGTTCTACGCACGCCTGTTCCACGGCGAGGACGGCATCGCGTTCTTGGGCGATCTCTACGCCTTCGGAGCGGCAACTAGTTATTCGTTCGTCTTCCTTGCGTTGATCGCGTTGCGCCTGAAGGAGCCGCTGGCGCCGCGCAAATTCAAGATGCCGTTTAACATTCCGCTCGTCTTTCGCGGAGAACGCGCGGAGTTTCCGGTCATCGGTGTGATTGGCTTCATCGGCATCGTCTCGATCTTGGCCTTCACCCTTGCGACGCATGACATCGGCCGCGTCGCGGGACCGTCATGGTTGGTCGTCGGCATCGTCTTGTACATGCTCTACCGGCGAAACAAACGACTGCCGATCTTCGGTTCGGCACCGCGCGACTGGCGCACCGAACAGGTCGACATCTTGCGCCACTCCGGCGAACTCGAGCTCATGGACGAATACGTGGCGAACGTCAAGGCGAGCGACGCTCGCAAGCGTCTGAGCAGCGGCACGTGAACGTGCTTCGCGGGTTGAGGCCCATGCTGATGATCGTGCTCGGTATAAGCATCGATGTACGGTTGCTCCTCTATGGATTTTCGTGGTCGTTGATTCCGGGTCTCGTGCTCGGCGCCGCGTTGATCGGACTTGGCATCCATCGGATGCGGCTCACGCTGATGCAGCGGAGCGGCTCGTGAACCCGGTCGAGGTCACGCTGCCCGGCGGCGTCATCGCACTGATCATCGCGACAACCACGATCGCGGTGTTGTGGTGGATGATGCACCCGCCCGCTTCGTCGATTCAGCGGATGGCCGCGGAGGCGGAAAGCGAACTCAAGAGCCTCGTCGGCAGCATCATCGTGGTGTTCTCGCCGGAGATCGCTTCCGCGCACATGATGGCGCTCGCGGCGAAGCTGGCGCGCGGCGAGCGATCCGCATTGACGGCCATCTACGTGATCGAGGTTCCCTACACGCTCCCGCCCGACGCCGAGATGCCCGAGGAAGAACGCCTGGCGCTCGACGCGCTCGGCACCGCCGAGACGATCGCGCAGAAAAACGACGTCGATCTCAGCACCGAGGTTCTGAAGTCGCGTTCGACGAGCCAGGCCGTGCTCGACTACGCAAAAAGCCAGAAAGCGAACATCATCATCCTCGGATCGTATCGCGAGGGGAAATACACCGGCGCGCCGCTCAGCCGAACGATCGAATTCATCGCGGCTAACGCCAAATGCGATGTCCTGATCGGCGTCGAGGGCAAGCACGGCACGCTGCTGGTAGACGAAACGGGGCAGGCGACCGGAACAGGCTCGGCGGAACCAAGAACCTAACCACGCCCGTTACCCGTCAGGAGGTATCACGGTGAATCTACGCACGCTCGCGCTGTCGGCTCTGGCCGCTTGCGCCATCCTCATGCCGCCGGCACACGTGCGGGCGGCCGGAACGACGCCGGCGCTCGACGAGTTCGACGCTGCCTTCGCGAAGATCAACGACTACGCGTTTCAGCTGCACTCGCACGAAACGCTCGGCAACGGGTCGCAGACGCGCGTCTATCAATATTATTTCATGAAGCCGCACTTCGCAAAAACGTTGATCGTTTCGGGCGATGGACAGGGCAGCGGCGGCGTCTGGGCTGGCAGCGATCAGGTCAGCGGTCACCAAGGTGGGTTTCTTTCAGCCATTCACTTGAAGATCGACCTGCACGATCATCGCGCAACGTCACTGCGCGGCTATACGATTCCTGACGGACTCGTTCAGAACATCATCGACCGCTATCGCACCGTCCCCGGCGAACTCTCGCAGCATCCCGGGCCGCGCATCGCCGGCGAGGAGACCGACGAGGTATTGCTCAAGGTCGCCGATCCCGCCGGTAACGGCGGCGTCGCAAAGATGATCGTCTATCTCTCAAAAGTGACGCACTGGCCGCTGCGTGAGATCTTCTACGACACCGGCAACAACGACGTCCTCGATCAAACGTTCACCGACGTCAAAACCAACACAGGCCTCACGCAAAACGATTTCCCGTTCTGAAGGCGCTCCGCCCCAACCAGCGGTATCGCTAGCGCCCAGTCGGTGGCGGGCTTGATCTGTCACATTTTTCTATAGTAAAATGTGACAGAATGGCTACGAAGAGCATGGCGGCGGCCATCCGCCAATACCTGAAGCGGCTTGAGGCTGGGACCGTCGTCACCCCGGCGGAACTCGTCCATGCCAGGCTTGGCTCCGAGGAGGCGGTCCGTCAAGCGCTTCGCCGGCTCACGTCGGCCGGGGAAGTGCGGCGCTTATCCAAGGGCTATTATGACATTCCCCGGGTTAACCCGCGAATCGGGGTCCTCAGCCCGACCCCCGAGGCCATCATCGCAGCGCACGCTCGGAAGACCGGCGCCACGATCGAGCGCCCGGAACTAGACGCAGCTAACCGGCTCGGCTTGACGACACAGGTTGTGGCGCGTCCAATCTATCGGACGAACCTCTTCCCGCGCGAATTAAAGATCGGCGGGCAGACGATTCGGCTAAAAACCGCTGGCCCGCGCTCGCTTGCGCGCGATACGAACCCGTCAGAACTCGTTATTGACGCCCTTCAGGCGATGGGCAAAGCAAACATCACCGAACGTGAAGTCGCTAAGGTGCGCGAGTTCGTGCGCGAGCACGGGCTTGAGAAGAAGCTTCGACAGCGGGCGCGCCGCGCACCGTCGTGGATGCTCCCGATTATTGACGACATACTTTCGGAAGCCCGCGATACCGATGGATAACTTCGCGAGCTTCTCTGCGCAAGATCGTCGAGAAATCATCCAACAACGCGCAAGTCAGATGGGCGTTGATTTCACGATTGTTGAAAAGGACTTCTGGGTCTGCTGGACGCTCAAGTCGCTCTTCGCGCTTCCCTCAGGGAATCCGACCATGACGTTCAAGGGCGGGACGTCGCTTTCAAAAGCCTATGGCCTGATCGACCGGTTTTCAGAAGATATCGACGTTGTGATCGATCCACACTATTTCGCCGAAAGAGGATTTCCGGATCCCGAAGCGTCCGACATCAGCCGTACAAAACGTGAAAAGCGCATGGGGCAGCTCGATGCGGCCTGTACTTCGTACATCGGCGGGCAGCTAAAATCGACGTTGCAATCGCAATTTGCGGCCCGACTAGGCACCAGCGAAGGATGGTCGTTAGGTGTCGATCCGGCCGATCCCAATACGTTGCTTTTTCGCTATCCCAAGAGCGATCCAGGCAAGATACATTCGTACCTTCGCGATACCGTAAGAATTGAACTCGGATGGCGCGCCAGAATGGCACCGTCTGAGCTCAAGGTCATTGCCCCGTATATTGCTGAGATGTCCGGCGTTCTTGAAGAACCGCAAATACATGGCAGCGTTCTGGTCCCGGACCGGACCTTCTGGGAGAAGGTTACAGCTCTACATGCCGAGAGTTTCCGGGCAAAGCCGACTCAATTTTTCTCCCGTCACTACTCGGATGTCGCTGCGATGCTTCGTACGAGCATAGGGCAAGACGCCTCCCGCGATCTTGCAATGCTAGAAGACGTCCGCGCCTTCAAGGATGTCTACTATCACGCAGCCTGGGCAAATTACGACCTTGCAAAACCCGGAACGCTCGTGGTCGTCCCTCACGAGGTCCGCACACGTGAGCTAGCCACCGATTACCATAATATGCAGCAGATGTTCCTCAGCGACCCACCGCCCTTTGAGGTCGTGGTCGACCAGCTCCGCGCATTCGAAAGCGAAGTAAATGCGAGGCGCTAACGCATTTCTCCGAGTCTGCCTAAGCTAGGCGCGGGCGAAGAAGCGTTTGCGTAGTTGGTCTGCGACGACGGCTAGCAGGATGACGGCGCCTAGGACGATCTTTTGAAGATAGGGATCGATGTTGAGCAGATTCATGGCGTTGTAAAGCAAGCCGATCAAGAGTGCGCCGAAGAAGGTGCCGATGATGCTGCCCTGACCGCCCATGAGGCTGGTGCCCCCGACCACGACGGCGGCGATCGATTCCAGCAGTTCGTCGCCCGTGCCGGTCTGCGGCGAACCCGATGCGAAGAGTGACATGTAGAGAAACCCGACGATGGCCGCGCACATGCCGCTGATCATGAATGCGATCGTCGTCATGCGGCCGACGTTCACGCCGGCCAGGCGCGCAGCTTCGGAGTTTCCGCCGAGCGCGAGCAGATAGCGTCCGTAGCGCGTGCGGGTGAGCAGCACCGAACAGACCGCGATCACGATCACCATGACCACGACCGGAATGGGAATGCTCGGCACGTGCAACAGATTGGTCAGCGGGGCAAGAAACGAGCCGAAGCCGATCACGCCAAACGCGGAATCGTTGACCGGAATCGGACGACCGTGCGACAGAATATACGATGCGCCCAGTGCCATGTCGAGCATCGCGAGCGTCGTGATGAACGACGGCAGGTTGAGTTTCACCACCGGCAACGCATTCACGTATCCGGCCAGCGCACCGACCGCGAGCCCCACAAGCAACGTCGCGGCGACCAAAGGCACTCCGGTGAGATGAATGGAGTTGGCGAAGAGCGCCATCGCGACACCGGTCAGCGACACCAGCGAACCGATCGATAGATCGATGCCCGCGGTGATGATCACAAACGTCTCGCCGACGCCGAGAATACAATTGTACGTGATCTGCCGCAAGACGCGCACGATGTTGCCGGGCTGCAAGAAATTACCGTGCGCTGCGACGTTGATGATGATCACCGCGACCACCAGCACGCCGAGCGCGCCGGCGACACGCAACCAGTTCGAACGATTCATGCAGCCGGCGCTCCGGCCGCGGCCGCGATGACCTTGTCGGGTGTCGCCTCCTCGCGCCCAAACTCGGCGACGATGCGCCCGCCGCGCACCGCGAAGACGCGGTGTGCCATACCGAGCACCTCCGGTAATTCGCTCGATACCATGACGATGGCGACTCCCTTCTTCGCAAGGTCGATCATGAGATTGTAAATTTCGATCTTCGCGCCGACGTCGATACCGCGTGTCGGCTCGTCGAACAGGACGACGCGCGCATTTCCCAGCAGCCATTTTGCCAGCACGACCTTCTGCTGGTTCCCGCCGGAGAGGTTGCGCACGAGCTGTTCGGGGCCCGGCGTGCGAATCTGCAAGTCCGCGATCTCGACGCCGGTTGCGGTCAGTTCACGCGAACGATCGATCAGGAAGAACCGATTGACGAACTGCGCAAGATGCGCGAGCGTCACATTCTCGCGCACGCTCATCCCAAGCACCAGCCCTTGCGACTTGCGATCTTCCGTCACGAAGGCGATGCCCGCCTCGATGCCGTCGTGCGGCGAGGAGACGCGCAGCGTCGTACCGTCGATCGACACCACGCCGCTGCGCGGAATGTCGGCTCCCGCGATCGCGCGGCAGATGTCGGTGCGCCCCGCACCGACCAGTCCAGCTAGGCCGACGATCTCGCCGGCGCGCACGGTGAACGACACGCCGTTGACCATCGGCGGGTTGACGAGGTCACGCACGTCGAGCACCACCGGAGCATCGGCTGCAATCGGCGCAAGGGCGGGAAAATGCGAATCGACCGGGCGGCCGACCATCGCGCGCACGATGTCGTCGGTGGGAAAGGCGCTGGTCGCGCGGGTCTCGACCACCTCGCCGTCGCGCAGAATCGTTACGCGATCGGCGATGCGCGGCAGTTCTTCGAGCCGGTGTGAGATGTAGACGATGCCCGCGCCTGACGCTCGCAGCCGTGCGACGATCTCAAACAGGCGGTCGATTTCGTTTTCGGTGAGCGCGGCCGTCGGTTCGTCCATCACGATGATGCGTGCGTGCTTCGAGAGCGCTTTTGCGATCTCGATGAGCTGTTTGTGCGCGACCGACATGCGCGCGATCGGAACGTCGAGCGGGATGTCCACGCCCAGTTCCTTGAAGGCGTCTTCGGCGAGCGCGCGCGAGGCGGCATCATCGATCAGGCCGTTCTTCATCGGCTCTCGACCGAGCACCACGTTTTCAATGGCGTTGAAGGCCGGAACCAAATTGAACTCTTGATAGATCATGCCGATGCCGAGATGCTCGGCGGCGCGCGGCCCGTCGATCTGCACGACGGCGCCGTCGATAGCGATCTCGCCGGAATCCGCGTGTTCGGCTCCGGCGAGAATGCGCATCAACGTCGATTTCCCCGCGCCGTTCTCACCGACCAGCGCGAGCACTTCGCCCGCCTGCACGGTCAGCGAGACACCATTCAAAGCACGAACACCGGGAAAGGTCTTCCCGATGTTGCGCATCTCCAGCAGCGGCGCGCTCAGCGCTAGTGCCCTGCGGCTTTGATCGCGTCGGCCTTGGTGAAAGAGCCGACGCCGACTTTCACGAGCTTCGCCGGTGCTTTGCCGCCGAAATAACCGGCGATTGCATCGATCGTTTGAGCGCCGATCTTATCGGGATACTGAATCGCGTCGCCGAACATCTGCCCGCTCGCGATGGCTGTGCGCGCTTCGGGTGAGGCATCATAGCCAACGATGGCGACCTTCCCGCTCAGGTTCGCGGATTTCACCGCCGCGAGCGCGCCCAGCGCGGAGTCGTCGTTGATGCCGAAGATGCCCTTGAGATCGGGATGCGACTGCAAGACGTCACCGACGCTGCTCGCGGCTTTATCACGCGTGCCGCCCGCATCGACGTCGGCCACGATTTTGACGCCCGGGCAATTCGCGGCGAGCGCTGCCTTGAAGCCTCTTACGCGATCTTGCACGCTGGTCACTTCAGGCTCGTCGACGATCGCGACGCTACCGGTTTTGCCGACTGCGGTGCAGATCAGTTTGCCCGCTTGCGCGCCGCCTTCGACGTTGTCAGACGCGATGTGCGCCACGACGGTTCCCTGCTTGCTCGTGCTCGCGATGTCGGCGGTGAAGA
Source organism: Vulcanimicrobiota bacterium (assembly GCA_027307235.1). Lineage (GTDB taxonomy): Bacteria > Vulcanimicrobiota > Vulcanimicrobiia > Vulcanimicrobiales > Vulcanimicrobiaceae > DAHUXH01. The sequence continues at coordinate 152,264 of DAHUXH010000008.1, forward strand.
CGGGGATCCCCGCTTTGTTCGCCTCGACGATGGCACTGCCGATGGCTTGTGAGTCAAACGGCGTCAACACGATCGCGTCGACTTTCTGCGAGATGAAATCTTCGACTTGCGATTGCTGCTTGGCCGAATCGCGGTTGGCGTCGACCACGTTGACGGTGTAGCCGTACTTGGCCGCCTCGGACTTCATGCCGGCTTCCATGTCCTGATAGAATTGCGCTTCGCGATTTTGAATGGAGACGCCGATCGTTTTTCCAGCGGCGCCGTTCGCGGCCGACTGTTGAGCGGAACCGGACTGCGAGCCACCGTTGGAACACGCGGCGAGAAGTGCGGCACAGACCGCAACCACGATCATCTTCTTCATATCCGACGGGGTTTTGCTCTCGCGCGCTCCGCGCCTGTTCGGTTCAGTCAGGGAGTTCTCCACAGATTGACGGCCTCGATCTGTGTATAAGGTGGATAAATCTAGGCAATCTGGCCCTAGAAGCCCGATTTTAGAGCAAGGCAAGCAGCAGAATGCCAGCTCCGACGGCGATCGCGCATGCAATGCCGCCCGAGAGGAGATGTCCGTAGAGCAGCGCACCCGTGCCGAAGAGCGCGCCGTAGACCGCGAGCAAACCAAGCGTCCACCCGGCCAATGCACGCGGCAGCATTCCGCGCTCGGCGGCCTGCTGCGCCGTGGTGTCGCCCACGAGCGCGTGCAAGCGCCGCCACCCCGGACCGCCGGGGCGCACCAGCCGATAGAATCGGGCGAGCGTCGCATCGTCGGCCGGCGCGGTCAAGTAGGTGACAAGCACCCAGGTCGCCGTCGTCAGAGCGACCGTGACGATCAGCGTCGTGTTGCCATCGACGTGCGCACCGAGCTTGTCTGCCATGATGAACGCGCCGGAGATCACGAACGACGACGCCATCGCCGCCACCTCACTCCAGGCGTTGATGCGCCACCAGAACCAGCGCAAGAGATAGATCAGCCCGGTTCCGGCACCGATGTCGAGCAGCCAATGGAACGCCTGTGACGCGGTGTCGAGGAGAAACGTGACGCCGATCGCGACCACCATGATCAGCGCCGTTGTCACGCGCGCGACCCGAACGTAATGCCGTTCGTCGCGATCGCGCACGATGAAACGCCGGTACAGATCGTGGACGAGATACGACGTGCCCCAATTCAGATGTGTTTCCAGCGTCGAACGGTAGGCCGCGAACAGTCCGGCCACCATGAACCCCGCCAAACCAGCGGGAAGAAACGTCAGCATGGCGGGATAGGCGATGTCGTCGCCGAGCAGGTGCGCATCCACATTCGGAAACCGGTGCGCGATGTCGGCGACGGTCGGAAAAACGATCGTCGATGCCAGCGCAACGATGATCCACGGCCACGGACGCAGCGCGTAATGCATCACTTGGAAGAGCAGCGTGCCGACCGACGCGTCTTTCTCGGTGCGCGCCGCGAGCATGCGCTGCGCGACGTAACTTCCGCCGCCGGGTTCGCTGCCGGGATACCACACCGACCACCATTGCACGGTGAGTGGAATGATGAAGATCGTCGCCGCCGTTCGAATATCACCGAAATCCGGCAACACCGACAGCATGCGCGGATGGGCGGCCTGCACCGTCGCGAGCATGGCGTGCAGACCGCCGACGCCGGGCGCGTGCAATGCCACGAACGCCGCCGCAAACGCGCTCGTCATCGTGATGCAAAACTGCAGCAGATCGGTGACCATGACGCCCCACACGCCGGAGATCGCGGCGAAGAGCACCGGGACCGCGCCAAGCATGAGCAGCGTCTGCCATTCATGCCATCCGAAGAGCACGGCCGCGATCTTCGCTGCCGCGAGATTCACCGTCGCGATGATGACGCAGTTGAAGAACAGCCCGAGATACACCGCGCGGAATCCGCGCACGAACGACGCGCCTTTGCCGGAGTACCGCAGCTCGTACAATTCGAGATCGGTGAGAACACCGCTGCGCCGCCACAAGCGTGCGTAAAAGAAGACGGTCGCCATACCGGTGAGCAAGAACGCCCACCACGTCCAGTTCGCCGACACGCCGCCCTGCCGCACGAGATTGGTGACGAGGTTGGGCGTATCGGTCGAGAACGTCGTTGCGACAAGCGAGATGCCGATCAGCCACCACGGCGCTTGGCGCCCGGCCGCAAAGAACTCTGTCGCGTTCTTCCCCGCGCGCCGCGCCAAAAAAATCGCCGGCAGAAACGTGACGGCAAGCGACACGACGACGATGAACCAGTCAATCGGCGCGAGATGCATCTCCGCGCGTTCGCCATCATATGCAGCCGGCCTTCACCGGCCAAGGTCACGTAAGCGGCAGTAGGCTTGACGTTCGCGCGTGCTGGCGCAGATGGGCGATCGAGATGCTGTCGCTCGCGTTTTCGGCCGGTATGCACGGGATCGACGGGTATGTCGTGCGGGTGGAGGCCGACAGTTCGCCCGGAACGCCCGGGCTTGCGATCGTTGGGCTTCCCGACCGGGCATTGACCGAAGCGCGCGACCGCGTGCGCGCCGCCATCTTCAATTCGGGCTTCGCCTTTCCGGCTGGACGGCTGCTCGTCAATTTGTCGCCCGCCGACGTGCGCAAGATTGGGCCGGCGTTTGACTTGCCGATTGCGCTGGCATTACTCGCCATCGACGAGCAAGTCGACCGGCTAGCGTTGCAAAACGCGGTTGCGCTCGGCGAACTCGCGCTCGACGGCTCGCTGCGCGCCGTGAGCGGCATTCTCCCTATGGTGCTCGGTGCGCGCAACGCGGGGTTCACCACGCTCATCGTTCCGCAGGCAAATGCTCGGGAAGCTGCGCTCGTCGAGGGCATCGAATTGTACGCCGTCGATTCGCTGCAGAGCGCGGTTGCGGTCGTGCTCGGGAACGGCGGGAAATGGCGCACGCGCACGCAGACACCGACAATCGATGCGCTCGATCATCTCACACACGGTGATTTCGCGGACGTGCGCGGGC
>DAHUXH010000012.1 GCA_027307235.1 Vulcanimicrobiota bacterium
CGCATCCAGTTCCAGCCCCTTCCCGAGACCGAATCGCTGAAAGCCTTGTGTGTACTGCGCGAGCGTCTGCGGCGTTGCCGACGGTGCGACGGTGAGTTGGTATCCGTTTTCGAGAACGACGTGCCCCTTGTCGACGGCGCAGGTGCTAAAGCCGATCGTCGGCCGGTTCAGCGTCGCGAGCAGGCGCCCCGGGCCGCCGCACGGATCGGACGATTGGTCGTCGGCAAGAGCGGCCGTCGCCGGAAGCATGGTGACGATAGCAATTGCGGTGCCGAGCGCACGCGCACGGAGAGAACGTGCGGTGAAACGCCGCATGCTCGACGATAACGTCATGGGAGAACTCCCTCGGTTAGATGATAGTTGAAGAATTTCTAGTGGTGCAGCGCGAGTTGTGTGACGCGGAAGACGACAAGGCCGACGGCGACGATCAAGTATGCGCGCAGCACGATCAGCCAGAACCGGTTGAGCGGTGTCAATCGCGCCTTCGGCAGCGACGACAGCGGCGGCATCTGCCATTCATGCTGTTTGGTTCGATCGACCGACGGGGCGTCTGCGTCGTCGGAGCGCATGAGCGACATCCAAACGCCGACGGCGACGGTCAGGATCGTGCCGATCCCAAGAATCCAAAGAATCTGCGTTGTTCCAAGCGATGGGAACACGGTCGCGGCGGTGAGGATGATCGACAGCATGACCAGCGCCGCGATGACCACGCCGGTGAACACGTTGGTTCGCTGCGAGTTCGCCCACGGACCGAGAACGGGCTTGTCGTTGGAGAGTAACAGCAGGAAGACGGTCGCACTCGGCAGCAGCACGCCGGCCAGCACCTGCACCGCGTTCGTGAGCAGTCCGAGCGGACTTCCGGGCACCAAGACGATGGCGGCAGCGATGCCGATCAACCCCATGTAGACGAGATAAAATGCGGGCGCGTCGGTCACTTTGCGGTGCAGCGAATGACCGACCGACAGCATGTCGCCGACCGCGTAGGCTGTCGAAAGCGATACCGCCGCCGCACCGATGATCGCCGCGTCCAAGAGCGCAAGCGCGAACAGGTTTCCCGGGAGGGCGCCTGCATATTTTGCAATCCCCGCCGCCACGGCTCCCGCGTCTTGGAAGTTACCGAACTCTTGGTGGCCGGCAAATGTCGCGGCCGTGAACGACATCATGGCAACAGCGCCGAAGATCACGAACAGGATGCCCAAAACCAAGTCCCACCGCTCGTAGTTGAGCCAGCGCGTCGTGATCCGCTTGTCGATGACGTAGCTTTGCTGAAAGAATAGCTGCCACGGTGCGACCGTCGTGCCGACGATACCGATGATCAGCAGCATCACGACGCCGACGTCGGCACCTTTCGGCAGGCCGGGAACAAAGAAATCGTGCAGCGATTGCCCGATCGGCGCGTGAACCATCATGAGAACCGGCAACAGCAAGAGGCTTCCGAAGCACAAGACCATCGCGAAGCGCTCAAAACGGCGGAAGCTCCCGGTCGCGGCGCCAAGCATCACCAGGAGCGCGGCGACGACGACCCCCGCGATCTTCGGCAAGCCGAAATAGTTCAGCGCAAGGCTGATGCCGATGAACTCGGTGACGATCGTCAGCGCGTTGAGGATGAGCAGGTCGATGACGCTGAACGCTCCCCAGAATTTTCCGAAGCGTTCGAGGATAAGACGCGCATGTCCGACGCCGGTGACGGCGCCCAGACGCAAGACCATCTCCTGGTTCACGTACAGCACCGGAACCAGCAACAGCAACGTCCAGAGCAGCGCCGTTCCATAGTTCTGCGCTGCCTGCGTGTAGGTCGAAAAGGCGCCGGCATCGTTGTCGCCGACCATTACGATCAAGCCGGGCCCGACGATGGCGAGAAACGCGACGAGCTTGGCCCATAGGCCTTTGCGCGACGCCGTGTCTTCCTTGCGGATGGTTCCGAACGCACCCTTGATGTCACCGACGTGAAGCGGGTCGAGGTGCGCACTCGCTACCTGGCGTTCAAGGGTCGTCATTCCATCGATCCCCTTACTTGGTTCCCAAGTAGCCGGCGTAGGACAGCCACGGCGAGTACACGCGGCACGAATCACTGAATTGGCCCGCACGCAGCGAGTCGTCGTGCGCGTTCGGTGTACGGCTGAAGAATGAGCGCGCGACGGCGCGCAGCAATGCCAAGATGGTCATGGCACGGTTCCTTTCATAGTCTCCTAGGGTGCTGCGCCGAACGAATGGCACAGCGAAAATCGGCTCAATGCGAGCCTGCGACTGCTACTGCTACTACTGCCACCGTCCACGGCGTGAACTCACCTCCTCTCGCGTGCCGCGAACCCAATCGCGCGCACAAACAAAAAACTGCCGCTTGCATCCTCGCAGGCGACAGTCGAGAAACGTGACACCGGGCAGACCCGGCCGCACCTCCCTCAATGTCGAGTTTTAGCACCGCACGCTATAAAGGTCCCGTGGGCCTTAGCCGCGTTAGATTCCGCCTTGATTCGGCGGGATCTGGTCAACCCGTTGGAGTCTCTCGACCTTTCCGGGCAGCGGCGTGTCATCGTGCGGACGCCTCACCTAACGAGGAATCCGTAACCATCATATCCCCTCGTGTCAACCTACTTGACACGGCTGCGCGTCTTGCATACTATACATACGATCGTATATATATATATTTTTCTGCCCGAAACCACGCCGAAGGCGGCCGAAATGCGAGGTGCCCCATGCTGTCTGAGATTCGAGTCGTCGAAGCCGAGCGCGAGCCTTCGAGCGAATGCTTGATACGCTTTCGCGATTGCGATCCGTACGGGCATCTGCACAACACGCGCTACGCCGACTATCTGCTGGATGCGCGAGAAGAGCATCTGCGCGAGCATTACGGGATCGACTTCGCGGAGTACGCCCGCGTGAACGGTCTCGGTTGGGTGATCACCTCGACCAAGATCAATTTCTTCGCGCCCGCTCGCGCTTCCGAACCGGTGCGTATCCTGACGCGCCTGGTTGATTTCAACGAGAACTACATTCACGTCGAAGCGCGCATGTACGGGTGCCGCAAAGGCGACCTGAAGGTGCTCTCCTGGAATTCGTGCTGCTGCGTCGACGTTCGCACCGGCGGGCGCCGCGATCACCTGCCGGAATTCATGCAGTTGTGCGAAGCGATCGTCCACCCGACGCCGCTGCCGCTGACCTTCGAAGCGCGTCTCGCGACGGTTCCGCGCAACCTTACGACGCCTTGACTGCCATTCTCGACCTCGTCGAGTACGGCCCACGCCGTTCGGCAGTCGTCGGCGCCGCCATGCTCGCCGCTCTGCTCCAGCTTGCAGACGCGACCATCGTCAACGTCGCCCTTCCCACCATCAACGGCGAACTGGGTGCTTCGATCGACGAAGGCACGTGGATCATCACGGCCTACCTCATTGCCAACGTCATCGTCATTCCGCTCTCGCCGTGGCTGCAAGCGATGCTCGGACGCACTCGCCTCTTTGCGATCGCCGTCGGCGGCTTCACCGTTCTCTCGCTTGCGTGTGGTTTTGCGCATGACGTGCAAACCGAGATCGTGTTGCGCTTCGCGCAAGGCGCATTCGGCGGCGGCATCATGGTTCCGGCGCAGCAGATCATTCGCGACACCTTCCCACCGCGCCAACTTGGCACGAGTCAATCGCTCTTCGCGCTCGCCGTCATTATGGGCCCCACGATCGGTCCGACGCTCGGCGGATTCTTGACCGACGCGCTATCGTGGCGCTGGGTCTTCTTCATCAACGTGATTCCCGGTGTCATCGCCGTGCTGCTTGCGCTCTTCTTCATACGCGAACCCAAGGGCGCTCCGCGCCGCGCATTCGACACGCTCGGCATCGTCTTGCTCGCGATTGGCCTGGGCGCGTTGCAGTGGATATTGGGCGAAGGCGAACGCCGGAACTGGTTCGACGATCAAACGGTCGTCATGATTTCCATTCTGAGCGCGGTGGCGCTCGCCGCGTTCGTCGCGTGGGAGCTGTTCGGCGCCGAGCACCCCGCCGTTGCGCTGCGGGTCTTGCGCAATCGCGCCGTCTGGGCGATCGCGCTTGCCAACTTCGGTCTCGGCGCTATCGTTTTCGGTACGATCTTGCTGTTTCCGCAATACTGGCAAGGTGTGCTCGGCATGACCACGACGCTCTCCGGGCTGCTCTTGATGACGCGCGCCGGCGCCATGCTCGTGCTCTATCCGGTGACGAACTGGGTGTCGTCGCATGCCAGACTCGACCTTCGTATCGTCGCCGCCGTCGGCATCGCGTGTCTCGCCGTCGCGAGTTGGGCACAAGCGGCGATCTTCACGACGCACACGGAGTTCGGCACATTCCTGCCGACGCTGATCTGGGGCGGCATCGGCTCTGCCTTCATCTTCGTGCCGCTCAACGTGCTGCTCTTTCGACTGACGCCGCCCGCCGACACCGTGCCGGCGCTGGCGCTCGCACGTCTCTCGCAACAACTTGGCGGATCGCTGGGCGCCGCGTTGACGGCGACGTTCTTCGATCGTTTCATCGCGCAGCACCGTTCAGATCTGGCGAGCACGGTGCAGGCGTCGAACCCGGCCATTCACGCGTTCGTCGAACAGCACACCGCGGGTGCGGTGTCGATGCTCACCGCGCTCATCGGCAACGAAGCGACGAATCTCGCCGCCGCCGACGTCGTGCGCTGGTCGGCGATCGTCGCCGCCGCGCTCGCGCTGTTGCCGCTGCTGATCGGGCGCGGGGTGCGCTCGGCATTGAGGAGTGATCGATAGGATGCTCGAAGCGAACCACGTGGCGCAGAACGTGCCGATCCAAAAACTTGACGGTCGTCGCGCGCGCGGCGACCGGTCACGGCTCGCCGTGCTCGACCGTGCTCTCGGCATCGCCTCCGTGGAGGGTCTCGAGGGGCTCACGCTCGGAAGGCTCGCTGCGGAAGCGGGCATCAGCAAAGGGAACTTGACGGTGCTCTTCGGCGACAAGGAGGCACTGCAACTTGCAACGATCGACGCTTCCATCGCACGCATGGTTTCAATCGTCGTCGAGCCGGCGCTGCGCAAGACATCGCCCTTCGCGCGCGTCCAGGCATTGTGCGACGGCTGGTTCAAGCGCATCGCAGGCGGTGATTTTCCGGGCGGGTGTTTCATGTACGCGACCGCGCACGAGTATCGGGCGCGATCCGGCGCGCTGCACGACCGGGCGGTTCACAATCTTCTTCTCTGGCGCAAGACGCTCGGCAAGCAGTTGCGTGAAGCTCAAGCGGCCGGAGAACTTCGTCCCGACATCGACGTCGTCGACGCCGTCATCACGCTCGTGGCCTATCAGAACACGGCGCACCTCGCACAGACGACCGGAGACACGGCGATGTTCGAGCACGCCTGGCGGCTCTCACGCCGTTTTCTCGACTCGCTCCTCATTCACCATGCGCCAAAGCCGAAGCGAGTTCGCCAAAAGTAACCATCCCAACCACCTCCATAGGAATGTATGAGCACCACTATCGTCACCGACACTTCCGCCGACATCGCGGACGGCCTGACCGCGGGATTGCCGATCGAAGCTGTCCCGCTGTCCATCACTTTTGAGTCGGAAACGTTTCTCGATCGCATCCAGCTTTCGCGCAGCGCATTCTACGCCAAACTTGCACTGGCGGCGGAATATCCGAGCACGTCGCCGCCGACGGTCGAGCAATTCACCGCCGCATTCAAACGCCAGTTGGATCGGGGCAACGATATCGTCTGCCCGGTGATCTCCAGCGGCTTTTCGCAAACCTACGAAAACGCACTTGCAGCCGCGCGGCAGCTTGATACGAAGAACATCCACGTCGTCGACACGAAGACGAGTTCGGGCGGCCTTGGTTTGCACGTGCTGCTCGGCGCGGAGGCGGCCAAACGCGGCGAGCCGGCGAACGAGATCGCACGACGTTTGGAGAGCTATCGAGCGAAGCAGCGCGGGTTCTTCACCGTTCCCGATCTAGGATTGTTGGGACGCGCCGGCCGGGTCGCGCAAGCACAAGTGACCCTGGGCGCGATGATGAACGTGAGCCCGATCCTCAAGATGGACAACGCGACCGGGAAGATCCAAAGCGAGGCGCAGGCGCGCTCGTATGAGAAGGCGCAAGAGTTACTCGTCGATATCTTCGTCCGGCACGTCAAATCGCCGGCGAGATCGCGCATCGCATTAGGGCATTCGAATGCACCCGAGCTCGGCAAGGCCGCGCTGGAGCAGCTTCAAGCAAAGTTGTCGGGAGTCCCGAAGTCGTTGACCATGTACGAAATCGGCCCGGTGGTAGCCTCGAGTTCCGGGGCCGGCGCGCTCAACATCTTCTTGCTCGAAGAGTAGCAGCAACCTATCGCCTGAACGGCGATGCGACGATGACGGCTTCTGCGGGCATTCCGGGTGCGCCCGCGGAAGTGCCTCGACATGCTTGTCCGGACGTTGGCACTGTGCGCCGCCGTCCTGTTGCTCGGCAGCGCCGCTCCCACAGAATCGGCCGGCGCCGACGGCGTCATCGCGGCGATGACCGCGCGCAATGCCGGAATGCGCGGCTACACCTTCGACATCTCGCTGCGCGTCGCGCTCCTCACTTTTCCATGGATTCACTTCCGCATGAACGGACACGGTGAATACCAGCGCAACGGCACGCACACGCTTCATTTCGATCGCGTCCCTTGGTTCGGCCACGGCTTTGAAACCATCAACCTCGAGGCGCTCGACCCGGCGAGTTGGCCGGCAACCTACACGATCACGCTCGCCGAACAGCACGAAGGCACTAGTGTGCTGTCGATGCATGATCGCGTGAAGAGCAGCCTGATCGAAGCACGAGCGACCATCGACGAAACGGGCGTACGCGATTTGCTGTGCACCTACGACTATGGCGGACGCGTCGACGTCGCGATCGTTCCCGTGAGCATCTCCGGCTACTTTCTGCCCGGCACGGAAGACGCCGACATCGTGATGCCGCACTATCACGCCAGGGCACACGCTGAGTTCAGCAACTATCATGTGACGACCGACCCCACTCCCACCGCTGCCCAATGAAAGACCAAGCGATTGCGCTGCGAGCGTATCTCGATTGGATACTGCTCAATCTGCTCTGGCTTCCGCTGACCTTTCAAGACGCTGCACTGATGGCGATTGCCGTGCCGGCTGCGCTCTTGCAGATCGCGCCGCACTCGTATCGGCCGACGCTCGCGATTTTGGCGAGCGTCTCGTCCCTGGGTGCGATGGCGGTTCCCCCGGTCGCGGGATGGCTCTCCGATCGCGCGCACCGCGACGGCCGCCCGCGACACCTCTTCGTTCTCGCCGGCATCGCGATCGACGCCGCGGCGCTCATCGGTCTTTCCTTGACGCACGACATCGTCGCGTTCGGCCTACTGCTCGTGATTGCCATCATCGGCGCGAATATCGCGATTGCGGCGTATCAAGCGATGCTTCCCGAATCGGTGCCGCGCGAAAGCTGGGGGACGGTATCCGGTGTGCGCGGCGCAGCCACGCTGGTCGGGACGGTCTTCGGGCTCATCACCGCGAGCGCCGCACCGAATCCGTCGGTGACGTTCGTCGCGACCGCGATGGTGATTCTGCTCGCGACGCTCTCGCTCGCAGCGATTCCGAACGCACCATACGATCGCGAAGAGACAGCTCGCATCAACAACTGGCATGACTTCGGCATCGTCTTTCTCGCACGTATGCTGCTGTACTTCGGTCTGACGATGCTGATGACGTTCGTACTCTATTTCTTCAGCGACGTGCTCAACGTCCGCAATCCGGCGGCAGGCACCGGCTTCGTCGCGCTCGCGTCGCTGGGCGGAGCGATCGTTTCGTCTATCTGGCTCGGCATCGTTTCCGATCGCGTGCCGCGTCGCCTGGTCACGGCGCTTGCCGGTGTGCCGATGGCAATAGCGGCGGGCGGATTTGCGCTGGCTCCCGATCCTCGCTGGATGCTTCTGTTTGCGGCGTTCTTCGGTATTGGACTGGGCGGTGTGCTCTCGACCGGCTGGGCGCTGGCGATGGATACCGTTCCGGCATTTCGTGACGTTGCGCGCGATTTGGGTCTCTGGGGCATCGCGACGAATCTGCCCAACGTGGTAGCACCGCTCGTCGGCGGCACGATCCTGACGTATTTTCGCGGAACGCGGATCGGATACCAATGTATCTTCGGCCTGTCGGCCGGGAGTTTCGCGCTCGCGTCGCTCGTGGTGCTGCGTGTCGGCGCACGTCCGCTCTCGCCGCCGTGGTCGGTGCTGCTGCGCATGGCGGCGGTACTCGCCAACGTGTCTTATCTTCACATCGTCTATCGTATCCGCGGCTGGGGATCGCTGCCGCGCCGGCGCGGTGCGACGCTGATCGTCGCCAACCACCAGCACGATCTGGAATCGATGGCACTCATCGCGCGTCTGTCGCTGACGAGCGCGTGGCGCGATCCGATCTTTTCGATCACGTCGCGTCGCATGCACGAACCGGGGTTCTTTGCCATACGCCTTCCCTGGCTGCGCGCAATTGCGCGCAGCTACAACGCCGGCGGACTCTTTCGTGCGCTCGGCCTGCTTCCGCTTGAGAATGAACTCTCATCGCGTTCGATTGCGGGTCTCGCTTGGTCCGTGCAGCAGCGGCACGGCCCGCGCGCGCTTGCCGAGGTCTTCGACGAACGCGTCGCCGCGCAGTTCGCGGCCGGCACGATGACGTCGGATCTTTGGAATCCGGCGCACTTCGATCGAGCCCAACAGCCGGTGCGCCTGACGATGCTGCGCGAACCGTTCCGTACCGAAATCCTGGACGAGACGCGTGCATTCGTCGCACACGACTTGCAGCGGCTGGAAGATATCCTACGCGCCGGCGGCTCGGTCTATCTCACCCCCGAAGGCCGCTACTCAACCGACGGATCGATCGGACCGATGCGCCGCTCGCTCGACGTGCTTGCCCCGCTCGCACAGGTCTACCTCGCCGGCGTCAGCTACGACGTTTTTGCGCCTGGTCGTCTCTCCATGCTCTATCGTCTTGCACCGCTGCATGACCGTGCGCGCTTACGAGAGACGCTCGCCGCACTTCGCCCGGTCACCGTGAGCCAATTGATCGCCGCATCGCTGGTCGCCCGCGGCGGCGACGCCTCGCGCGATCAACTCATCGCAGACGTAACATCCCGCTTGCACCCTCTGCCGGCACACGTGCTCATCGACCCCGAACTCCTCGCAAACCCCGAGCGAGCGGTGAAACGCGCGCTCGCGCAGATGCTGCGGTTACATATCGTCGACCACGTCGACGACCGTTACCGTGTGAGCCGAACGCCCCGCCATGCGCAGTTTCCGCTCGTCGACGACATGGTCGCCTATCAAGCGGCGTTCTTCGCGCAGACGCTCGAATCCGCGGCTACTCTTGCGCCGGAGACGGAAAGCTGACGGTGACGTCGGCTTGTGCGGGAAGAGTTGGAGCCGGCGATACGTTTGCGGGCGGCCCGAGCCCAACGTCGTCATAGTCGAATCCGAACGCCTGCGCGAGCAGCGTGTCGCCGCTGCAAAACGTCGGCGCTCCGGCAGTTCCGAGATTCGAGGGAATCGTTTGCGTCGGCGCGGCGCCCGCTCTGAAGACGAGCGTCGTGTTCGCTACGGCGGTCGCGCACGTCGTGAGGACGTTGGTGTCAAGCACGTTGACGATCGCTTCGGTCACGCCGGGCGGGAGTGCGACCGTGACGCTGGCGCCGCCGTTCCCCGTGGACGTGAGTTGCGGCGGGTTGAAGAGCGGAAGCGTTTGATTCGCGAGATGGGCGCTCGCCTGAGTGACGACCGTCGCACTGTTGGCCGTGTACTGCACCGTCAGTGTGTAATCGCCGGACGCGGGCGCCGCGCTGAGCGCGACGAGATAGAAACCTTCGGCCCAGCCGGACGGAATGAGATGTTGCGCGCTCAATGCGCTTGGCACCATGATCGCAGGCGGATATGCGGGCGGGCCTGCGTAGATCGGCATGGCCCCGCCGGGAAAGAGGCCTGCGGCTTGCAAACCGGCGGCATCGGCGAACTGGGGTTGAAACGGATAGATATTCTGTCCGGCGATCGACGATGACGGCGGGCCGATTCCAAAGCCGTCCGCCGACGCAAGGATGGTTCCACTGCCGGCGTTTCCGATGATGAACGCATTGTGCGACGATCCGAGCGGAATCTGCACGGCGCCGCTGCCCGGGTCGCTCGATCCCGCAGGCGCGGTGAAGCCCGGCGGTCCCGAGAGCGTCGCGGTGTTGATCGGCACCGCACTGAAGCCGTTCGCGCCGCGAAAGGTTTCGAGCACGTTGATTCCGCTCGCGATGCCGGAGAAATTCACGGTGCCGACGGCGAGTTGCAGCTTCGCAGATGCCTGCGACGGCGCTTGCGACACGATCGGCGGCGTCGTGTTCGATTGCCCGGTGGAACACGCGCCGATCGTTGCGAGCGCGGAGAGAGCGAACGCGCGCCCAAGCGCGTGCTTCACAACGAGAACCTCGTGAAGATGCTGAACTGCCGGCCATGACCGCTCGGATAGGCGATGAACGGTCCGCCCGCATAGGCGGGAATCGTACCTGGGAATCCGGCCACCGGATTGGTTCCCGAGCCGGGACCCGATACGCCGAAGCCGTTGTTGATGTAACCCGGATTGTAGTACGGATAGTTCGCATAGTTGTTGAACAGATTTTGAATTTCGAGTCCAAGCGTGATACGCCGGGAGAGATCGCGCGAGATCGCGAGGTTGGCATAGAGCACCGGATGCGTGAGCGAGACGTTGAGGGCCGCGTTGCAGCCGCCTCCGGTCGAGCCGACGACATTGGGACTCTGCGGCGTTCCCGGCGTCTGCGGATCGACGTAGGAACACGGCTGACCGTTAAAGTTCCCAAACAGATTCGTGTTTGGAATCAGCGATGCCGTCCCGTTGATAAACGCGGCATCGTTGGCCCAGGCGCCGACCGGAAAGCCGCGGATGTACTGCAAGATCGGATCGATTCGCCAACCGTCACGCGTCCGGTAATCGAAACTCGCCGTCGCGGTGAACGGGGAGAGGTACTGCGGGTGAAAGAGCGTGCCCGACGCAAGCAACGCGGGCTGAACGGCCGGACGGAACGCCGGCGTCATCGGCGTCAGATAGTTCACGAACTGATTGACGTACGTGGCGTTGAGCTGCACGGAGAGGCCCTGCGTGATTTGGCGCGAGATTTGCAGTTCCGCACCCAGGGTTTGCGCTCGCCCGTCGTTGGTGACGTTGACGGTACCGGGAATCACCGCGCCTTGCGAGACCGTCACTTGCTGGCTGTTGACGATGACGTCGTAATCGCGCCGGTCAAAGACCGTCAGCTTCATGCCGATTCCGCCGGAAAATGCGCGTTCGATCGAGAGGTCGTAGCTGTCCGACTGCTGCGCGCGCGAAAACGCATAGGGATTCACGCCGTAGCCCTTCCACCACGCATTGTAGAGTTGGTCGAAATAGTCGGCGCACGGTGCGCTGAAATTGGCGGCGGTGCCGCCGCAGATCGGAAGCGTGGCAGGCACGTTGTGATAGCTTGCCGGCGGGTTATAGATACTCTCGATCTGAAAGAGCGGCGCGAACGTGGTCGCGTGTCCGTATCCGCCGCGCACGACCGTTTCGTGACGTGTCCCCAGCGTCAACGTTCCGAACAGACGAGGCTGAAACTGGTTCGCTTCGTACCGTCCGGCTGCGGTCGGCACGGTCTGCAGATCGTAACGTAGGCCCGGCTGCACCAGAAGACGACCGTTCGGACTCCAGTCATCCGAGAGGTAGAACGACGTGCGGTGCATCGGATCGCGAATCGTTTCGTTGAACGTGGGATAACGGCTGCCGGCGAAGATGCCGGGGGCTCCCGTCAGCGGATTGACCGGAAGAAAATCGGCGATGGTCGGTCCGGCGAAAAATAGCGAGGACGACGGCAAGAACCCATCGAGCGACGCGCGCGAGAAACGATATTCGAAGCCGTAACTGCTTGCATGATGCTCGCCGATCTGTTGCTGAAGATCGGCGGCGATGCCCGTATTTTGCGACGAGCGTACCACGTACGTGTCGGAAAACCCGAACGACGGCAGCCCGTACCCGAAGACGGGGTCGTTGGGGTCGGCGAAGGAATCGACCACGCGGTTTTGCGTGCGGTACAGTCGCGCATTGACAAAGGCGCGTGCGCCGATCGCCCGTGAATACGCGATTTTGAAGAGGTCGTACTCCGTGTTCTCCGCCGGAAGCGCGCCGATCGCGGCCTGCGCCGACGACTGCGTCGGAAAGAACGGGATGAGCGCTTGCGCCTGCCCGGGCGTGAGCGGCGTGGCCGCCGGATTCAGAAAGAGCGGCGCCTGAGCGTAGACATTCAGATACGCCGGATTGGCCGATGCAAACGGATAGGTCGCGGGATTGATGCCGTAGCCGCCGGTCTGCTGGTTGGCGCCGAGTTCGCCCCAGATCTGCAGCGTGTTCGCCTGATCGCGTCCGAAATGCCACAAGAAATTCGCGAGTGTGTCGTTGGTCGATTCGAATTGCGTCTGACCGAGCGTGTCGGGAAAGCTCGTGTTTGAACCGCCGTAGGTGTTGCCGTACGGCGGCGCGCAGCAGCCGCCGAAATCGCGACTGTAGCGGCCACTCAAGAAGAGCGAGTAGCGACGATCTTGCGTCGCGGTTCCGAATTCAAATTTCGCGTTGTGCTCGAAGGCGGGTCCGCCATCGTCCAGCTGTAGGAACCCGGTTGAGGGATAGGTCCCGATTTTCGACACGATGTTGACGTATCCGGAGCCCGAACCGCCTTTGCTCGCATCGCCCGGCCCCGCAGTCATCAGTACGTTCTGCGCACCGTTGAGCACAAGATTGTTGATGAAGAAATTGGTGATCGGATCGGTTGCGTTGATGCCGTCGAGCTGATAGCCGGTATCGTTGGCAAGGCCACCGCGCACGGACGTGCCCGACCCCGTGTAGCCGCCGCCCGCACCGCCGACGGCGCTGACGCCGGGAAGAGCATTGAGCAGCAATCCCTCATTTTCATATCCGGGGATTCCCCCGAGTTGCGCTTGCTCGATCACGCCGGTCACATAGACGTCGTCAGGCTGATTCGGCTGCACCGGAAAGGTTGCGCTTCTTGCCGTAACGGTCGCGATCGTCTTGAGCGCCTGCGGCGTGAGCGTGAGATCGAGCGCGATAGCGGAATCCTGAACGATCGACACCGTGATTCCTGAAAGCGCCTGATAGCCGCTCTTCATCACATCGACCGTGTAGGTATCGGGTCGAATGCCGACGATCGAATAGAATCCGTGCGCGTCGCTTGTCGTTTCGTAGCGCGACGATCGCGAGTGCACGGCGATCTGCGCATCCGCGAGCGGCTTCCCGTCGGCAGCGTCGCGAACGACCCCATGAATCGAGCCGACGGTCGCGGCGAGCAACGGCTGATGGGCGGGGGACAGGAGCATCGCGAGTGCGAGAAGTGGTGGGATAAGGCGCTGGCGTTGCATAGAGGGGCTCCCTCCGAACTCCGTCTTGCGCGCCGCCTCGCGCGCATCCCTTGGTCTCAAGAGACCAACACGGCATGCCATCAACACACAGCAAACGCTCGTTCGGCGTACGTCGATCGTTCACAGGAATTTCGCAATGTACGCCTATGCTCACGCAATGAAACGCATCACGATCGTCGACGGCCATCCCGATCCATCGGAAGCCCGCCTCAACCACGCGCTCGCAAGCCGCTACGCAGAAGAAGCCCTCGCCGCCGGACACGAGGTTCGGCGCATCGATGTCGCACGCTTGGATTTTCCGCTTCTCCGCATCGCAGACGATTTTTACAACGGTGAAGCGCCGCACGCAATTCGCGACGGCCAGCGCGACATCGCCTGGGCCGATCACCTCGTCTTCTTCTATCCGCTTTGGGTGGGCGACATGCCGGCGCTGCTCAAAGCATTCATCGAGCAGACGTTTCGGCCCGGATTCGCACTCGCGTACGGCGGCCCGAGGCAGTTCCCGAAGAAACTCTTGGTCGGAAAATCCGCACGCATCGTCGTCACCATGGGTATGCCAGCGTTCATCTACCGCGCGTATTTCGGCGCCCATGCGCTCAAGAGCATCGAATTGAATCTTGGCATGTGCGGCATTGCGCCCGTGCGCGAGACGTTGATCGGCAGCGTCATGGACGCGAACGAAAAAAGAGGGGCGAAGTGGCTCGACCGTATGGCGTCACTCGTCGAGGAAGACAGCGTTCCCGCACGCCATGAGCACTTCAATCCGATACGACCGCTGGTTGCGACCGGCTTGTTCGCCGTCGCAACCTACGCCGCATACGCGGCCGCAACGTGGGCAGGCTACGGCCGCGCCAAACGCCGTGATTCGCTGCTGGACGGCGTAATGCCGGAGTACGAACTGCGCCTCCATCACAGCGTTCACATCAATGCGCCCGCCGGCGTGACGTTTGACGCGATGCAAAACATGGACTTTGAGCGCTCGCCGATCGTACAAGCCCTATTTCGCGCGCGCGAGATCGTCTTGCACGCCCGCCACGTCGATCGCCCGATGCCGACCGGATTGCTCGCACAATTGGCGGACCTCGGATGGACGATCGTCGCTCGGGAGGCGGGGCGAGAGCTTGTTTTTGCCACGATTACGCAACCGTGGCAGGCGAACCCCGTCTTTCGCGGGCTGCCGAGCGACGAGTTCGTCCGCTTCAACGAACCGGGATATGCGAAGATCGCATTTACCCTTCGCGTGGATCCCGTCGATGCAACGAAATCGATCGCGCGCACCGAAACACGCGTACAAACAACCGATCCCGTCAGCCACGACCGCTTTCGCCGATACTGGGCGCTGCTCTCACCGGGAATCGAACTGATTCGCCGCGTCTTGCTCCAACAACTCAAAGCCGAAGCCGAATCGCACCGCGCAGCCGCCTAGGAGGTTGCCACAAGGCGTACCAAGCCTTTGAGCGTTGGGCGATTTGCTTCAGTGTGTGCGCCAAATCGGCGGCTGCGAGAAGATCGTCTTCGGACGATGGTGCCCGAGTGAATCTGGAGCCGACGAGCGGACTTGAACCGCTGACCTGCTGATTACGAAACGTTAAGGGCGGAATACCGGATTATCCGAAAACGCTCATAAAAGGCCGTAGAATTCGCATCTTTCTCGCGTTTGGCGGTTTCCCTTCATCCCATGCTGTAGCAACCAGTTGCGGCCTGTGTGCAACATTTCGTGCAACATTTTCTGCCAGGCAGGCGGTCGCTGTGCCGTAAGGAAACGCGGCTACGAGGAGGATGCCAAGAATGGGGATGTTCGACAAGCGATCGCCTGAGGAAAAAGTGGCCGACATTCAAGTTAAGGAAAAGGCGTTGCTCGACAAGCACGGCCTCGACTTAGACGCCTACGATGAAGACGCGATCCGAGCAAAGAACGTGGACAACATACGCACCATCGCGCGCGACGTTCTAGGAAATAATTGGTTCAAAGCCGGAATGGCGCTTTCGTTCGCAAATGCCGCCGACCAAGCCACGGTCGGGTACCTCAGCGCGATTGTTCAGCAAAACTGGATCATCATTCGGCAGCAAGAACGAATGATACGGTTACTCTCTGCTGACGCTGAGAAACAACCCTGAAACGTATCGGCGCTATCGCCGTATTGGGGCTCGTGACGTTCGTCGCCGGAGTCGCCGCCGCTAAGGCGCAGTACGGATGGACGCGCATCAGCGCACCATGCGTGCCCACGGCCCTAGCGATGACCGGCGACCAAATTGCCGTCGCTTGTCCCGGCGACCGAACGGTTTACCTCAAGCAGCGCTGATCGCTCCAAATGCGGTGTCTGTCGCCTCGACCTAATCGAGGCCGTAGCCGCGAATCTCGCCGCTCTTGATTATTCCAGACGCGCTAAGGTGCTCCGTGCCGATCGACCTCACGCTGTTTCCATCGAACACCCCCGCAGGCATACCGACGATATACGCGCTCCCATCGCGCGGGTCGACGTGAACGCTCGTGAGCGCTGTTCCCACGGCCATCGTTGCACCGATCGTTTTGGCACGGCGACAGAACGCGAAATCTTCGCCCTCTGTGTATTCTGCAAGCGGCGTAAACGGATCAGGACCGATGCGCTGCAACAGACGCGGGCGCATCAGCACGCAGTGAAAGCCGGCGGCTTCAATCGCCACCACGTCGCCGTTCTTGCAGTCGATGCCGACTTTTGGGAAACTCTCGGAGTCGTCGAGGCGTCGATACGCAACCGGCTTGGCATAAGGTAATCGCGTGCAAAACCATCCAAAGAGCGCGTCGAGGTTCGGTAGATCGCGCATCGCGTTTACCATCGTCGGTACAAGGCCAGGCGGCAGCCAGCAGTCATCATCGAGCCACAAGATGAACGTCTCGCGGGGCGTGAACGGGAACGGC
Source organism: Vulcanimicrobiota bacterium (assembly GCA_027307235.1). Classification (GTDB taxonomy): domain Bacteria; phylum Vulcanimicrobiota; class Vulcanimicrobiia; order Vulcanimicrobiales; family Vulcanimicrobiaceae; genus DAHUXH01. The sequence continues at coordinate 16,314 of DAHUXH010000012.1, forward strand.
TTTTCTTTGATCACTTCGAGAGCGCGCCGAGCCAACATATTTCGTGCTTCCGCAACGGGCTTTCGCGCGACACGAAGAACCGCGTGCTTTATGTCGCCCATATTGTGCTCGATGCTCAGGAGCGTTTCAACGGAAACCGATCCGCGTGTCGGCATGAGGATTAGCAGGGCATCCTCGCCGGTATGCGGTTGGCGCTGCGCTTCATCTTTTGCAAGGCAACACTGCTTATACTTGTGCCCGCTCCCGCAAGGGCACAGCGCGTTGCGTCCGATCTGCGTCATGGCGTTTTCCTTTCGCCGCGAACGTCCGCGAGCGTAATGCCGGATGTTGTCAACAGCGCACCTATGCCAGGCGTGCGTGCATTTATTTTGCCGCATTCGAGTGTTTCGTACTGCTCCACATTCAGGTCGAGCAGCGTAGCAGCGTCCTTGGTGGATAGGCGTTGCCGTTCTCGCCAGCGCCGTACAATGCTGCTCATTTACCGAACCACGCGGACAGGGTGCGCTTATACGCAAAATCGATCTCGTCTATGATCAAATCTTCGTTAGCCGCAATGTCGCGCGCAAGTAGTACGCCCCTACCGAACCGATCGCCAAACAACAATTTCAGCGCCATCTCGTCCGCAACGTCAAGGTAGCCGCCGTGCTCGATGTGATCGAGGGTCTTCGGTGCTATCCCGCATAACGCAGCCACGGAGTCCAAAGCGATGCATTCGCGCTCACGCCAGCGCGTCAGACGACAGCCATCGCTTATCACAGTATCCCTCGAAGTCGCGCACGTTGTCGACGTTTGCGCTCGCGGGTGAGCAGCCTCCGAACGAACGTGGAACACTCATCGCACCGTTGATTATGCGCGTGCTGGGCTTCAACAGCGATCACACGACGGCAACCGTCGCCCGGACACACGACGAGCACTGGCGGGGCATTACGCGAGTACCGCCGCTTAACGCGCGACGGCTGCTTTTGCGTCGGCATTAGTTTCTCGATTCGCTTCTTGTGCCGCTTTCAAATGCGCATCGCGAGCGGCGTCGTACAAATCGGATAGCGATTCACTTTTTGCGGCATCGCGGACATTTGAGCGCGGCTCGAAACACCATTTGCGACGCTTCTCCCAAAGATGCGGATACGTGGTTCGCATCACTTCGTCGTCAACGATCTCCAGGATTCCGACATCGAGCGCCATACGAATAGCGTCTTGGGCGTTGACGGTATCGCCCTCGAAAAAGTCGATCTCGCGGTATTCGTACAGGTCTTTTTCGTTTGGCGATTGCTTCGTTGTAGGCAATTGAATCGGATCGGGAAAGTCGTGCAGCGCAACCACTTCGCGCGTCACCGGATCAACCGTCGCCTTCGGCCCTGGAAAGTGTAGACCCGTCACGCAGTCCGTGAACCCACCCGGTGCTCTTGAAACGATGAACGCGCCGGCCTGGACGGCAACCCGAATGATCGGCACGTCGCCAGTTGCATAAATTCCGCGCGCCATGTTACGCCAACTTCCGAATCTGGCCGCCGCATCTTGGACAATGCGGACTCAAGTACAGTTGACCGCGCGAGTTCCGGTGATCGCACGATTCGTCGGCGGGCGGGTCTTCTTCTCGTAGGCGCCGCAACTCTTCCGCGCGCCCGGTTTGGCGCAGTGTCAATTCACCACGCTTGTTGAACGCATTTTGAAAGGTTGGCCGGTTGGGTTTGCTCATGCTTTCCTCAAATCTCTTTGCGAGGGTGGGGAAAGCGCGCGCGGTCGCAACTGTCAAACGACACGGGGCCAACTCGGAGAAACAAGTTAGATCCGCTGCGTTCGCTTTCCCCGGGGAATAACGTAGGGTGAAAAAGCAGACATCGAGCGCATGTGTGTATGCGTGCATGCGGGCCACGGCCACGTCACCACGCCTTCTGCAGCCGCTCTTGTCTTTGGCGATCTTTCCTCGCTTCGATTCGGCACGCAGGGCAGACGTATGACTCTGCGAGCGCCGGCAAGACGAGTTCGCACCAGCGATTGGTCCCGCACTTTGTGCAGATCGGCTTTACCTTCGAGGCTTCGAGCCGCGCCTTGTCTTCCACGCTTGGCGCCATTTGTGCGCGTGACGGCGCTAGATCGTCGCTGCCGGCAACGCCGGGGTTCGCCGCTGATTCGTCCGACGAAGGTCGAAGATTCTCGTCGTGGTTTTCTTCCGCGCGCTCGCGCGGTGGCTGCATTATCACTGGCTTCATTACTGGCTGCATTCCCTTGGCTCCATTAGGGGTCTCGCGGCGCCCTAGGGGTAGGTCGTGCGACGCCCCAGGTAGGTCGTGCGGCGACCTAGGGGGTAGGGCGCGTGGCGACCTAGGTGCGTTCGCGTTTTGAGATGCGCTCGCGAATGCGGCTGGCTGGATCGCGTATGTGTTGCTGTCCCAACGACGCCCGTCTTTCGGTCGTTGCGTTACGGTAATGATGCCGGCGACGGCGAGTTCGGCTAAGGACTTCTTCACCGTCGACAATGAGCAGCGCGCTTCCGTCGCCAGCGCACCTTTACCGGGGAAGCAATCTTCCCACGAAGAGTTTGCGTGATCGAGCAGCACGCGCAAGAGATGACACGCGTTGCCCGATATTCCGAGCAGGTGAACAAGTCGGCGCGTGTGAACGCTCAACGGTCCATTCGCGCGCACTTGCTCTTCGGAAAGAGCCGTGGTAGTCTTGGTACTCATCTAGGTTTCCAATCGCGTTCGGTGCGCCCTCGATCTGATCCATCGAGGGTTTTGTTTTTTTATGCGGTTTGCGGCGCGTCTTTGATGCGCAAAATCTGCGGACGAGACTTCTCGCCACGACGCTCGAAACAAAGCGCCCCAGCGCGTTCCAGGGCCGCAAGCGCACGGTGTACCGTCGCCGAATCCCCTCGCACGTGCGCTGCGATGTCGGCGGTACGCATTTGCACGAGGCCGGCGTCGTCAGCGCAGTCGCGCAACGCTAGCAGAATGAGGCGCTGCATGGGCGAGATGCGGGTATCGCTGATGATGGCGTGGGTGGTCATCGAATATCTCCTGTGTCCCGTTGTGGGGGACAAAATAGCGGGAAACCTTGACGCACTCACGATGCCATGATAAATGCCAACGACTCGCCGGACGGCACGCAATCGCTAGCGTGACACCCTTGGCCGGAGCGCTACCCAAAAAACTTTGAACGGGAATCGCTGATCACGAAAAACGCGCCGGCTATGGGGCGTGAATTGCGCGCGTTACGCGATATTTTTCGATTTCTACCCCGCCGGCGCAGGTGCCGCCCACGCAGATCGCGCGATAGGGGGACATTTTTTTGGGGCAGAATCTCCACTCTGTCCATATTTTTCTAAATTAGTGGACAACGGCAACGCGAAGGCGCATACTGAGCGCATGAGAGTCGCCGTGTATTACCGGGTTTCCACGTCGAGCCAGGCCGGGGAAGACCGCTTCGGTCTGCAGGCGCAGCGCGAGGCCGTCGAGCGATACTGCGCGGAGCACGATCACGAAATCGTCGCCGTGTACGAAGACGCCGGATACTCCGGCGCGTCGGCAGATCGCCCGGAATTGGCGCGTATGCTGCACGAAGCCGCGCACGAGGGCGAGGATGGCCGGAAGCCGCCTTTCGATGCTGTCGTGGTCGCCAAGGGCGATAGAATCGCGCGTGACGTAATGCTCGACGGGTACTTGCGCTTCACGCTCAAGAAGGCCGGCGTCGAGATCATCTCGGCGAGCGAAGAGACGACGGGCAGCGATCCAACGGCGCAACTCATGCAAGCGATGCTCGCCGCGTTCGCGCAGTTCGAGCGTTCGCTGATTACCGCTCGGCTTGTTGGCGGTCGTCGCGTAAAGCGCGCCGCAGGCGGCTACGCCGAAGGTCGCCCACGTTTCGGTACGCGCGCCGTAGGCAAGGCGCTCGTGGCCGACGAGGACGAAGCGCGCGCAGTGGCGCTCATTCGCAAACTGCGCAAGCGCGGCATGACCATTCGCGCGATAGCCGCTCGCCTCAACGAAACGCAGTTCCGTCCGCGCCATGCGAAGACGTGGAATCCGAGCACCGTGGGCAACATCGTCCAACGCCTGTAACGCTCAAAATTGCAGTCTCACGAGCGTGACGTTTTCGGCGCATGACTCTGCGCGTGGAAGCATAACGGGGGCACGGATCGCGCACAGGGACGTTTGCAAGGCGTTAGGTGGACAGTCACGCTCGAAAGTGTGCTTCGTTGTCCTATCCCTTTCTCATGTTCCAGTAGCCAACTTGCCGCGCAAATTTTTCGGCGCTCTTACGGAAGAAACTTTGCAACACAGAGTCACGGCTGCGCGATTTGTGAGCGTTACCGGATCAATTCACGGTATCTCTTAGCAAGACGCTGAACGGTTATGGCCTGCATTTCTTTTGCAGTCGCATCGACCCGAGCGCCGTAGCTGTGCGCCTTGGCCTGAAGCGCATAGCGAGTCAAAATTTCAAGTCTTGGGCGACTGTCCGACGGAAAGAAACGATTGCCGACAATTCGCCCCGGAGGCTCGTTTGGCATGAAGGCAACTCCCGTGGTAGATTCCACGTGCCCAAAACGCGCGGCCATACAGACGGCCACAGTCTTGCCGGCCTCCTGAAGACGCCGCGCGAACGAGGTCTCTTCGGTTTCGCGAAATCCCACCGTGAACGGTGCATCGGGCAGTTCGGAGAGAAGAGATGCCCGGTGCAGAATGGCATGCAGCGCAAGGCCGGCCGCCGGTATGATCTCATCGGGCGCATAGTTTTGACTTACTTTTCCGTTTTCATAACCGAGCGGCTTGAACGGGAAGTCGATCCCGGAAAATCCCAAAATGGGAGCGTAAGGAGCACGCCAGCAGCATGCGCCGCTAAGCGCTGCATGAGTGCCGCCTTCGAGTGCTGATACCAGGGTCGCGATCGTCCCACAGGGCCACCAGCAGTCATCATCGACCCACAGAACGTACGAAAAGCGGCTGTCCCGATACATTTCCTTCGCGCGTTGCCACAGCACGTTACGCGCCTCATCTACTTGGAGATGAAGACCGGAAACTGTCTCATGTCCCCAATCGAAACCATCCATGCCTCGCGAAAGCGCAAGGTCTGTTTCAAATGACAGTCTATCGCGCATCGGCGTCAATACCAGGACTCTCGGTGGGTTGTCATCCTCCATGCCCTTTGTATCGGGCATTCATGCTAATTCGAACTCGCGCTTCCCCGCGTCACGCAGACGGCGGATGCCCCTGAAAATCCTGTGCTCGCTGCAGTTCAGTGCGCAGGCAAGGTCATGGATGTAAGAATGCACGGCGCCCGTGCAGGTGCAGGTCAGCATTATGGTTTTAGTCTCTCCGTACACCAGGAGCGACGCGAGATCACGATCGAATCCGCGAAGGCCGCTAAGGAATGCCGGCAATCCGATATTAACGCACGCCTCGCCCGCATAATCGTTCGGATCGGCGTAAAATAGACTGCCGGCTTCGTTGCCTTCGAAAGTATTAGCCAGGGCGCCGGTATGTATCACCCGCGCCTCCGCGTGCTGTTTGATGCAAGGGCGCCCTTGTCTCCCGCGAACGTTGCGCATGGACTCGCGCACCGCGAGCATACCGCGCCATGCACAGTACGCTTCGGGATCGTTATGGCCGCGCCCGTCGTCTTGCGTGCGCGCTGCATCGAGCGCGCGATTCGCGCCAATCAGAAATGCCTGCATCGCATCATCGAGATCGAAGATTGCGCACCGAATATCACGCACGACGGCGCTGATCTTGCGACGGTTTTTCGTTGCAAGCGTCATAAGGAAAGCGTTACGCTCTGTGCGTTATAGCGGACTCGTTCGAGGTTCATCGGCTTCTCCGAATTTCCGCCGAAGCGTTGATCCGCCGCGTCGGCAAGTATTGAGAAAATATTGTGACAAACGGTAGCCGCTGTCTGCTTGCGTGCGAGCGTCCCCTTCGTCGCTATTTCTGCGATCCTTTTTCGGTCACGCATGTAAAACCGTTCTCCTGTCACGCGAACAGGTTATCCATTGTACGAGCGCAAGCGCGATGAATTGTCGGACACCATGCACCGTACACATCAAGCGTTACCTTGATCGACGAATGACCCATGATTTCTTGAACGGCTTTGGCCTGTTCGCCACCCTGCAAAAGCAGCACCGCGCACGTATGGCGCAGATCGTGGAAACGAAACGGCGAAGGCGTATCAGGTTCTTTTAGTTTGGCACGCTCCAAGATCGGCCAGAATGAGCGGCGCAGAACGTTAGACTTACGCAACGGTCCACCGAGCGAATCGGTGAAGATCAGCGCGTTCGGTTCGCGACGTCTTGGAACCAACGATTCTCGATGCTGCGCAATTTCGTCCAGTGCCATTTGCGGGAGTTCGACCTTGCGATTCGTGCGAGTCTTCGTGTAGTTCGTAATCGTGATCCGGCCTTTATGCTCTTTCGCCTGTCCACGTATCGCTAGTGTGCCGTTCTCGAAGTCGAGATCGCACCAGCGCAAGCCGAGCAGTTCTCCTTGGCGCATTCCGGTCATTACGGCGAGGTAATAGAGCGCTCTTAACGGCGAACCCTCGGCGGCCTTGAGAAATGCGCTCGCTTGATCGCGCGTCATCGGGTTCGCTTTTTGTCCCTCATGCTTCGGCACTTTCAAGCCCGTCGACGGATTGCTCGGCAGCAGTCCTTCAACTACGGCCCAATTCAACGCGCAACGCAAAACGACGAACGCCCCGCGAATGGTGCGCGTCGATTTCCTCGCGTTTCGCATCTCGGCTTGCATGTTGCGTATCTGCATCTTGGTCAGTTTCGCAAGCGATATTCGACCGATTGCCGGCACGAGGTGTTTGCGAACCAGGATTTCGTAGCAGCGATACGTCGAGACGTCGACCTCATGTTCGCGTTCTTCCAGCCATCTGGCGAAGAATTGCGTGAGGGTTGTATCATTCGTCCTGGGCGGTTGCGCATTTTGCAGAGGAGCCTTCGCAGAAGCCAGGCCCTGCTGTACCTGGTCGCGGAAAGCATCGCGCTTTGCTTGCGCCTCGCGCCTGGTCGGCGCCGAGAAGGAAATGCGCCGTCTCTTACCGTCCGGTTCGGTCAGGACGCACTGCCAAACCCAGCGAGCCTTATAGGCCCCACTTTTGAGTAAGTACGGCGCCGCGCGGCCGTAGCCGTCGCTCACCGTCGCCTGGCACGTGTTCACCCCTTGCCTATTGGGCTCGGGCCGCGACCGATTTCGGCTGCGTGCAACATTGTCGTGCAACATTTTTCGGGGTTTACCCCATCCAGAAAAACGAAAAGCCCGGAATCGCTTGATTCTACGGGCTTTGAACCTGGAGCCGACGAGCGGACTTGAACCGCTGACCTGCTGATTACGAATCAGCTGCTCTACCAACTGAGCTACGTCGGCGTGACGCGATTTCGGATTTTGGGCCAAACCGCGCCGACCCTGGTTCGCCGGTTCGCCTGCGTGACCTCCAAGCGGGCGGGAACGCGGGACGAGGTGCCTGAGGCCAAGCGTCCGGCGGCCGCCCAGCCTGGATGATCGTGCACTCGCCGGCGACTACCCGGAAACAAAGGAAGGCCACCGCATCCCGTGCGGTGGCCTTCTTTCTTACGTTCTCGCGCTTACGGTTTGTACGTGAAGCGTTGGACGTATGATTTTCCGCTCGGGGTCGAATCGGAGAACACGGTAAAGATCGTGCCCGTCTTCTTGTCGATCGCGAGCGTATGCAGCGTGTCCGAAACGTTCACGCGTGCCAGCACTTTGGGCGCCGACGAACCGTCGAACGAGATCAAGGTGATCGTCTTGCCCGCGCATGCGAGCCAACCGCGCGATGCGTCGAAATCGCATTGGTCGACGCGGCCTTGGAATGGAACCGAGAACATCTTCTTGCCCGCCGTGCTGTAGACCGAGAGGACGTTGTTCTCACCGCCGACGAGCAGTGCGCCGTGAGCGGCGTCGAGCTGCAGCGGATGGTTGTTCTTGATCTCCGGCGTTGCGAACGTGCGCGACACGGTGAGCGTCTGCTGATCGATGACTGCGATCTCACTCATGTTCGCGATGTTCTGATAGACGTTGTGCGTCTGGGGATCGACTTGCAGGTACTCCGGCTTGTGCCCGGGGAGCGGGATCGCCTTGATTTCCTTGAACGTCTTGGCGTCGATCACGAACATCCGCGTGCCGTCATCTTCGTCGGCATAGATGCGTCCGAGCACGGTATCGTACTGAATCGCATCGACGTGGCCCTGGACATGCACCGTCCGCAAAACCTTCTGCGCGACCGGATCGACTTCCGAGACCGAATTGCCTTCGCCATTGCCCGTGAACACGTGTCCGTTGGCGGGGTTGACGGCGACGCCGGCCATCGGGCCGACCTTCACTTGACCGAGGAGCTTTCCGGTGTCGGCATCGACGATCACGAGCGAGTTTGCATCGCCGTGCGCTGCGTACATCCGGCGATGGGCGGCGTCGACGGTGACGTAGTCAAAGCCACCGGCCGGACCGATCTGAACCGGCGGTGCAACGGGAATGAGCGGCATGAAGAGATTCCTTTCGTTCTACAGTCGCAGAAAAAGTGCGGTAGGGCCCCACCCCGCAGTATGCGTGGCGAGCATGACCGCTTTATGAATCGCGGTCGTGAAACGTGCCGCGCTGCGCGGCCTGGTCCAGTTCCAGGTCTTCCAGCAGGTAATAGACGATCTTGCGGTCGTCGAACCCGACCTTCGCCAACTGCTTGCCGCCGATCTCAACCACCTCGTGGATGTGCCCGACGCGTCCCGCGTAGTCGTAGTTCGTCGCGCTGTAGTTGGCGTCGCCCGGTTTGGGGTGCGGGATCGCTTTGACGCCGCGGAGCGGGGTGTTGTGGCGGTGCATGCGAAAGGATTTTCCACGGAGGGCCCACGTGATCATCGAGTACCGCGGGAAGTTCCCAAAAATTCACCCGAGCGCGTTCATCGCACCGACCGCCGTCTTGATCGGCGACGTCGAGGTGGGCGCCGAGTCGAGCATCTGGTTCGGCACGGTGCTGCGCGGCGATAACGGCCCGATTCGTGTCGGCGCCCGGACATCGATTCAGGACAATGCCGTCGTCCATGTCAGCAAGGCCGGGCAGACCATCCTCGGCGACGACGTCACCGTCGGACACGCGGCCGTCATGGAAGATTGCACGATCGGCGATCACGCCCTGATCGGCAGCAACGCCACCATCCTCAATGGGGCGACCATCGGCGAGGGTACGCTGATCGCCGCGGGCAGCGTCGTGGGTCAAGGCGCGCAGATCCCGCCGCGGGTGGTCGCTGCCGGTGCGCCGGCCACGGTGAAGAAAGCGCTCGAAGGCGAAGCCGCGCTGTGGATCGAGCTATCGGCTGCCGAGTACGTCGAACTCTCGCGATCGTACATGGAGCAGCAGATCGGCGTCGTGCCCGCGCCGGCGGCGCCCTAATTACGCTGGGGGGAAGTGCGCGTCGTCGCCGTAGGGGACGAAGAGCGTGTATTGATCCTGGAAACGCAAGCGCACCATGCCGGTCGGCCCGTTACGATGCTTGGCGATGATAAATTCGGTAAGGTCGGGCTCGGGCGACTCACGGTTGTAGTAGCCGTCGCGATAGAGAAACGCGACCACGTCGGATTCTTGTTCGAGTGATCCCGAGTCGCGCAAGTCGGCGAGCATCGGGCGCTTGTCGTTGCGCGTCTCGACGCCGCGATTGAGTTGCGCCAGCGCGATGATCGGCACTTCGAGGTCCTTGGCCGTCACTTTGAGCGTACGGCAGATTTGCGACAGCTCTTCGTTGCGGTTGATGCCGCGCGATTGCTGCATGGCGGCTTGCACGAGCTGCAAATAATCGATGAAGACCGCAGAGAGACCTTGCGCGCTCTTGAGCCGGCGGCACCGGCTGCGAATCTCGGAGACGCTCAACCCGCCGGTGTCGTCGAGATAGATCGGCAGTTCGTTGAGCGCGGCCATCGCATCGGAGATTTTGCCCCACTGATGGTCCCTGATGTTTCCGCGGCGCATGTCGTGCATCGAGATGCGGGCTTCCGCTGAGATGAGGCGCTGCACGAGTTCAGGGTTGGACATTTCGAGCGAGAAGAACGCGACCGGCGCCTCGGCTTCTCGTGCGGCGGCGACCGCCATGTTGAGCGCAAAGGAGGTCTTGCCCATGCCCGGTCGCGCCGCGATGATGACGAAATTGCCGGGCTGAAACCCGGTCGTCACCTGGTCGATGTCGGAGAACCCCGACGTGACGCCGCTGCGCTGGCCGCCCGCCTGCTGCAATCGATCGAGATGATCGAACGCATCTTTCATCAAGCGTCCGACCTGCACGAAGTCACCGCTGAGTTGGCGTTCGCCGATCGAGTACACGAGTTGCTCGGAACGATCGAGCGCCGCGTCGACGTCGTCTTCGCCGATGAACCCGAGCTGCGCGATCTCGCCGCCCGCGTGAATCAGTTGACGCAGCACCGATTTCTCGCTCACGATCGTCGCGTAGTAGCGCGCCGATGCCGCGGTTTGCACGGTGTCCATCAACTGCGTGAGGTAGTCGACGCCGCCGACGCGTTCGAGCAGATTACGCCGGCGCAAGTCTTCGGCCACCGTGATCTTGTCGAGCGGCTCGCCGCGATCGAAGAGTTCGGTGAGCACGCTGAAGATCGTCTCGTGAATCAACGCGTAGAAATCCGTTGGGCGCACCATCTCGCTGACGACGCCCATGATCTCGCGATCGACCAGCACCGAGCCGATCAACGCCATCTCGGCTTCGAGATTGTGCGGCGGGATGCGGTCGATCGACGTTGGAAGCGAATGTTGCGCGACGCTCATGAGCGCGCGTTCTTCTTGCGCCGCGCTGTGGAGCGCCTTGTGGACTGCCTGCGAATACCGAGAGCGCGAACGGCATCGGAGACGTTGGCAATCGGAACGATCTCGATACCGGCCAGGCGCGAGTCGATCTCGCGCGCGTTCTCCTTGGGCACGAGCATCGATCGCATGCCGGCTTGCCGAGCGGCATAGAGCTTTTCGACCACGCCGCCGACGGCGCGCACCTTGCCCTGAATCGACAGCTCGCCGGTGATCGCCACGTCTTGCGGGAGCGGCACTTTGGCGATCGCCGAGTAGAGCGCGAAGAAGATTGCGAGTCCAGCCGACGGGCCGTCGATATTGCCGCCGCCGACGACGTTGACGTGCAGATCAAAATTCACAGGATCCACGTCGAGCAATCCGCGCAGCACGCTGGTTGCATTGAACACGGAATCCTTAGCCATGCTGCCGGCGGTGTCGTTGAAGCGCACCACACCTTTTCCGGGCTGCGCGGCCGCGAACGCCACCGCTTCGATCTCAATGATGCTTCCGAGATAGTGCATCACGCCCAAGCCGAACGTCTTGCCGATCTCGCGCGCCTTGCGCGCTTTGACGAGCGTGTGCTGCACCAAACGGCTGGTCTGGACGACGGCGCGCACGTCGCCTTCCGCGATCGTGACCGGCCCGGTCCCTTTCTGCCGAAAGAGCGCCTGACCGAACGCGTCGGCGACGATCTGCACCGCCTTGCGCCCTTCGATGGTGTACGAGGCGATCAGTTGCGCGACGCCGCGCTCCGCTTTGGCGCCCAACCGTTTGGTGGCCGCTGAAACGATCGTCACGATTTGACTTTGGGTAAGCGGTTCGAAATACACTTCGGCACAGCGCGAACGAACCGCGGGATCGATATCCTCGGGATCGCGTGTGGTCGCGCCGATGAGGATGAAATCCGCCGGCGCGCCCTCGCGAAACAACCGCTTGACGTACTCCGGCACGTTGGGAGCGTTTTCGTCGAAATACGACGATTCGAATGTCACGCGCTTGTCTTCCAACACCTTGAGCAGTCGCGTTTGGAGCAGCGGGTCCATCTCGCCGATCTCGTCGATGAACAGCACGCCGCCGTGCGCGCGCGTCACGAGACCCAGCTTCGGTTCGGGGATGCCGCTATCGGCAAATTCGCGCCGCGTGCCTTGGTAGATCGGATCGTGAACGCTGCCGAGCAGCGGGTTGACGGTCTCACGCGGATCGAAGCGCAGCGTCGTGCCGCTAGCCTCGACAAACGGCGCATTTTTCGCAAATGGTGTCCCCGCTCGCGCCTTCGCGACTTCGAGCGCGAGGCGCGCCGCCGTCGTTTTTCCGACGCCGGGCGGCCCGTAGAGAATCACGTGCTGCGGGTAGGGCGAGGAGATCTTCGCGAGCAGCGCGCGGATCGCGGCTTCCTGTCCGACGATCTCACGCAGCGCTTGCGGACGCAGTTGCTGCAGCGCCGACGCCGCAAGCTTGCGATGGGAGAGCGCATCGAGTTCTTCGAGTTTGGCTTTGGACGATGGCGTTTCGGGACCGGAGTCCTCGCGCAGCGCCTCGAGCTTGAGGTCCTGCAGATACTCTTGATGGCGCACCGCCATCTTCTCGTTGACCCGGCGTTCGATTGCGTCTTCGACGCTCTTCTGCGCGACGAGATCGGCCATCTCGTCTTCGATCTCGCCCAACACTTTGCGCTGCTGGGCGCGCGTCGTCGCGCGTTCAAGCGTCGGGTCTTCGAAGACCAGACGCGCCAGCGCGCACAAGCGATCGGCAAGCGATGCTGAGCGCATCATCTTGAGTGCGTTGACTTTGCCCGCGCGCAAGACGACCTTCTCGGAGCCGAGCACGTCGGCCAGCATGTCGTAGAGCGCCGAGACATGGCGATTCAGTTCGTCTTCGACACCGAACCGGCGTCGCAGGCGTTGCGGATATCGTGCTTCGGCGCTCACAGCCATGTCGATGGGGCGGCTTACGCCGCCACGACGTTCACCGTCGTTTTCGCGAGAACGCTCTTGTGCAGACGCACTTCAACCGGATAGGCGCCGAGCGCTTTGATCGCCGCCTTGATCTCGATCTTGTGCTTGTCGACGTTGATCTGCAGCGTATGCGAGATCGCGTCGGCGACATCGGCGTTGGTGACGGCTCCGAACAGCTTGCCGTTGCCGCCCGCTTTGGCTTTGACCGAAAGCTGCGCGGCCTCCAAGCGTTGCGCCAGTTCCTTGGCGTCGGTCAGCGCTTGAGCGTCACGCCGGTCTTTGGCGCGCTTCTGCGACTCGAGCACGGCAAGCGCGCCCTTGTCGGCCTCGGTTGCGAGCTTGCGCGGCAATAGGAAATTGCGAGCGTACCCCTCGGCGACGTCGACGACCTCGCCTTGCTTGCCCAGTTCCTTGACGTCGCTGAGTAGAATCAGTTTCATGCGGTTTCCCCGCTATTCGGAGGCGAACGGCAAGAACGCGATCACGCGCGCTCGCTTCACGGCGACCGTCAGCATGCGTTGATGCTTCGCGCAATTTCCCGAGATGCGGCGCGGAACGATCTTCCCGCGCTCGGAGACGTACTTCTTGAGACGGTTGACGTCGCGGTAGCTGACGTCGATGGCTCGCTCCGTGCAGAACGTGCACGGTTTGCGTTTGACGCGGCGCTCTTTGCTCGCGCGCTTGCCCTTGGGCGCTGGCATGTCGGTTTTCCCTTTCGATGACTAGGTGGTTGGCGGCCGCGTGATGCCCAGACGGCATCCGAAGCCCTAGCCAAGTGACGCGGCTCTTACCCCTCGCCACTACCGGCCGGCGGCCGGATTTCATGAAAATCCCCCGAGGAGACCCCGGGAGACCGGCGACGATCTTATCACGCCTGCGACCCGAGATACACCCCCTTAAGCACACGAACAAACGTTCGATTCACGGAGTCGCGCCCCTGCTTCACGAACGCACGCGGCTTGGAAAAACCGTTGAGCCGCAATATCGTGGTCCTCTCGTGGGTCAGTCTGCTCCAAGACACCGCGACGGAAATGCTCTTTCCGGTGCTGCCCCTGTTCATTACCGGCGTGCTCGGGGCGCCGGCTGGGATAGTGAGCCTGGTCGAGGGGATCGCCCAAGGCGTGAATTCGCTCATGAAAGGCGTCTCGGGCCGCCTTGCGGATCGCTACCCACGTAAACCGATGGTCGGGGCCGGCTATGGCGTGGCGGCCGCCGCCAAGCTGCTGCTGGCCTTTGCCTACGCCTGGCCGATCGTGCTGATCAGCCGCGCGCTCGATCGCTTCGGCAAAGGCCTGCGCACCTCGCCGCGCGACGTGCTGATCGACGCCGACGTCGACGACGGCAATCGCGGTCGCGCCTTCGGCTTTCATCGCGGCATGGACACCACCGGAGCGGTAATCGGACCGCTCATCGGGCTGCTGCTCTACGACGCGCTCCATCATGCAATACGCCCGCTGTTCGTCATCGCATTCATCCCGGCTGCGCTCAGCGCCGCCTTCACGCTCCTCGTCCGCGAACCCGCGCGAACAGCCATCGCGCCGAGCAACGGCGTGGCGCGCGCGCCGATGACGCGCAGCTATCGCGCCGCGCTCGTGCTGCTGACGATATTCAACCTCGTCAACTTTTCGAGCGGGATGATCATCTTACGCATCCGTCAACTCGGATTCTCGTTCGAACACGTCTTTCTCGCCTATGCGATGTTCAACGTCGCGTATGCGGCGCTCAGCTACCCGGCCGGCCGGCTGGCCGATCGTCTGCCGCGCCAATGGGTCTTCGCCATCGGTCTGCTCGCATTCGCGATTTCATTCTTCGGCTTTGCGATGACGTCGAATGTAGCCGCAGCATGGCTGCTGTTCGCGCTCTACGGCGTGTACATGGCGTTCACTGACGGCGTCGGAACAGCATGGATCACGGGACTCGTGCAGCGTGAATACGTCGGCGCGGCGCTGGGACGCTACTACGAATATTCCGGCTTCGCGTCGATCGGCGCGGGCATGTGGGCGGGCGCGTTCTGGGGAAGCGACGGTCACATTCCGTTCTTGTGCGCGGCGATCGTCGGTGCGTCGATCGCGCTCGCGCTAGCCGCTTGGCGGCCGCGTCCGTTGAGCGCGCCCGCATAGAGGTCGTCGCGCGTGAGCGGCACGTCGACCCGGCCGCCGTCGGGTTTACCGAGCAGCGACTGAAACACCGCGATCGTGCCGCTGTCGAACCCGACCGCGCTGCCCGCCATGTAGAGGCGCCACGTGCGATACGCCGCGATCCCCGCCGCCGCTTGCGCGCGGTCGCGATTGCGTTCGAGGTTGCGGATCCACGCGCGCAGCGTTAAGACGTAGTGTTCGCGCAAATTCTCCACATCACGCACCTCGAAACCGTTACGTTCGGCGATCGCGAGCAGATCGCCGATCGCGACCAGCTCGCCGTCGGGAAAGACGAAGCGATCGATGAACCCGCGCGTGCGCCCGCCGCGCCTACCCGGACTCTGCTCGGCGATGCCGTGATTGAGAAACAAGCCGCCCGGCCGCAGCGCGCGCAGCGCGCGGGCGAAATACTCGCGCAGACGGCTGCGCCCGACATGTTCCACCATGCCGATACTGGCGATGGCATCGAATTGCCGATCCCCGAGGTCACGATAATCACGAAGTTCGACGCGCACGCGATCTGAAAGACCGGCTGCGGCGATCCGGCGGTTGGCATACGCATGCTGCGCGGCGCTCAGCGTGATGCCGAGCGCGTTCGCACCGAACTTCTGCGCGGCGCGGATCGCGAGCGCACCCCAGCCGCAGCCGATGTCGAGAAATCGATCCCCCGGCCGCACGCGCAGCTTGCGCAGTACGTAGTCGAGCTTGGCTTCCTGCGCCTCGTCCAGCGACGCACGCGGATCGCCGAAGTACCCGCAGGAGTACACGAGATTGCGATCGAGAAACGTTTCGTAGAATTCGACAGCGCGATCGTAGTGGTGCGCGATTGCCGCACGGTCACGCATCGGCGAGTGCCGACGGCCGCGTAACTTCGCCTCCCCGTCATGCCCTCGGCCCGCGCCGCGGGGAAGACGCGACAGCGCCGCGAGAATCCGCATTGTATCGAACGAAGAGCGCGTAGCATCGGCACCCGACAGCAACGCGAGCGCGCGCTCGATGTCCCCCTCCACGTCCAGACTTCCGTCAACGAAGGCCCGTCCCGCATTGAGATCGGCGGGCGGCGAGAAGGCGGCGCGCAGCGCCTCGGGGCTGTTGACGACCAGCGTGAACGCCGGCGGGCCGTGAGCGGCAAGCAGATCGCCGTTCCAGAACCGCACGGCGAAACCGGCGAGAAACCGCTCGCGAAAAACTGCCACTAGGAGTTCCGTGCTTCGAGTGATCACGGTGCGCTCGTCCATGACAACGCCCTCCCTTGTACCCATGGACACCCCAATGCCGGGGGAAGGATTCGAACGCCCCCGAAGGATTGCCCCATCGAACAGATGACCGGCGACCTACTTCTCGCGAGGGGTGCGGACGAGACGTTCCGAGCCCTGCTGGAGTCTGCACCGGACGCGATCGTGATCGTGGACCCTTCCGGCGCCATCGTGCTGGTCAACGCACAGACCGAAAATCTCTTCGGCTACTCGCGCGAGGAACTGATCGGCCAAACCGTCGAGATCCTCGTCCCGGCACGCTATCACGCAACGCATGCCGGTCATCGCGCCGGCTACTCTCACGATCCGCGTGTGCGCCCGATGGGCGTGGGACTCGACCTCTACGCATCACGCAAAGACGGCACCGAATTTCCGGTCGAGATCAGCCTAAGCCCGATTCAGACACGAGACGGCACGCTGATCGCAAGCTCGATTCGAGACATCACCGACCGCAAACGATTCGAGCGAGCGCTCCAAGAAAAAAATCTCGAACTCGAGAGCGCGAATCTCGCCAAAGATCGTTTCCTCGCCTCCATGAGCCACGAGCTGCGCACACCGCTCAATGCCATCATCGGATTCACAGGCACGTTGCTGATGAAGCTGCCGGGGCCGCTCACGGGCGAGCAAGAGCAGCAGCTGCACATCATTCAATCCAGCGCTCGGCACTTGCTCTCGCTGATTAACGACATTCTCGACCTCGCCAAAGTCGAATCAGGGAAAGTCGAGTTGCACTTCGAGCCCATCGTCGTGCAGCACGTGGTGGAGGAAATTTCGACGGCACTGCAATCGCTCGCGCAGAGCAAGGGTCTCTCACTTGAGGTCACGCTGCCGAAAGACGACGCGATTGCGATGACGGACCGGCGTGCGCTGCACCAAATCCTCATCAACCTGACCAACAATGCGATCAAGTACACCGAGCGCGGCAGCGTCCAGATCGCATTGCGCCGGGACGGCGGCCGCACGACGATCGAAGTCATCGACACCGGTATCGGCATCAAACAGCAAGATCAAGACCGCTTGTTCTTGGCCTTCGAACAAGTGGACCCATCCAGCACGCGTCGTTTCGAAGGCGCGGGCTTGGGACTCTATCTCAGTCGCAAGCTCGCGACCTTAATCGAGGCGGAGTTGAGCGTTAGCAGTGAGTTCGGCACGGGGAGCCGGTTCACGTTGACGCTGCCGGAACGACGATAACGATGCCGGCGAGCATTCTCGTCATCGACGACAATCGCACCAACCTCGATCTCATGGTGTATCTGCTGCGGGCATTCGGGCACACGCCGAGCGGAGCCAACGACGGGATCGCAGGACTCGAAGCTGCGCGCGCCGATCACTACGATCTCGTCCTCGCCGACATCCTCATGCCCGGGATCGACGGGTACGAACTGGCTCGGCGCTTCAAAGCCGATCCCAAGCTCGCCGATCGCAAGATCGTCGCGGTGACGGCACTCGCGATGGTCGGCGACCGTGAACGCGCGCTCGCGGCGGGCTTCGACGGGTACATCGCAAAGCCAATCGACCCGCAAACGTTCGTTACGCAAGTCGACGAGTACTTGCCGGCCAGGTTGCGCTCCACGGGACCGGTGTACCATCCCTCGCCCCCGCAGCCGGTACGCCGCGAAACACCGAGCGGACCGATCGTTCTTGCCGTCGACGATGTTCGCGTCAACGTTCACGTGATCGGCGGTGCGCTGCGGCCGTTCGGCTACCGCGTGATCGAAGCGCACAGCGCGCGCGAAGCCTACGAAAAGGCCCAGGAAACTCGTCCGGACCTGATCCTTTGCGACGTTCACATGCCCGAGGGGAACGGGTTTGATCTCATCGCGCAGGTGAAGGCGGACCCGCAACTATGTTCGGTTCCGTTCGTCTTCATGTCGTCGACGGCATGGCGGACCAGCGAGAAGCTGCGCGGGATGGAACTCGGGGCCGCATCATTTCTGCTACGCCCGATCGACCCGGTCCGGCTCGTCGAAGAGATTGAGCGCTGGATCGACGGTGATACACGTGCCCAAGATTCTGGTCGTTGACGACGAGCCGAACAACCGGCATCTGATCGTCACCATTCTCACGTATCAAGGCCACCAGCTCTTCGAGGCCGCCGACGGACACGAAGGGCTGTCTGTCGCCAAAGAGCAGCGCCCCGATCTCATCATCATGGACCTGTTCATGCCGGGAATGAGCGGCACAGCATTCATCAAGGCGCTCCGTTCCGACACCGAACTGGCACGGACCACCGTGGCTCTCTACACGGGCACGGCGACGAACGCAGCGATGCAGACATTTCTTGAAATTACCGGCATCCGCCACGTGATACCCAAGCCCTCCGAGCCGGAGGACGTGATGCGGGTGGTCGAAACGGCGTTACACGATCGGCAGTGACGACTGCGGGATGAGACGGCGCCGACCGCCAACTTGGCGGCCCTATGACGATCTCGCGCAGTTTTGCCAGTGACAACAACGCCGGCGCCCACGCCGAAGTCCTCGCCGCCATCACACGCAGTAACGACGGTCATGCACGCGGATACGGCGGCGACGCCTACACGCATCATGTCATCGAGCGCTTCCGGCGGATCTTCGGTGACGACGCCGACGTGCATTTCGTCTTCAACGGCACCGGCGCGAATGTCGTCGCGCTCGGAACGCTGCTGCGTTCGCACCAAGCGATCATCTGCACGCGCAACGCGCATCTCTTCATGGACGAGTGCGGCGCCGTCGAAAACTTCACCGGATCACAGTTGATCACCGTCGATACGCCCGACGGCAAACTCACCCCCGCCCTCGTCGAACGCGAAGTGTGGCGTATGGGTGACCAGCATCACACGCAGCCGCGCGTGGTTTCGATTTCGCAAGCCACCGAACTGGGAACGCTCTATAGCCTCGACGAACTGCGCGCACTACGCGCGTGCACGACTCGCCACGGCTTGCTCCTGCACGTCGACGGCGCCCGCTTTGCGAACGCCGCCGCTGCGCTCGGTGTCAGCCTGCGCGAGTTGAGCGCCGGCTGCGGCATCGACGCGCTGTCGTTCGGAGGAACCAAGAATGGGATGCTCTTCGGCGAGGCGGTGATCTTTTTCGGCAATCTCGCCGAAGCGCAGGCCGCTCCGTTCGTACGCAAGCAGGCGATGCAATTATCTTCGAAAATGCGTTTTGTCGCCGCTCAGTTCGATGCGATGCTCACCGACGATCTTTGGCTTCGCAGCGCGCGCCATGCCAACGCGATGGCCGAACTGCTTGCGAAGAAGCTGGCCCACATTCCGCAGATTCAGATTGCGCACAAGGTGCAGAGCAATGCGGTGTTCGCGAAGGTTCCGCCACATGCGATCGAGGCCATCCGCGAGCGCTTCTTCTTCTACACCTGGGATGCCGCGCAGTCGGTGGTGCGCTGGATGGCCGCCTTCGACACCACCGAACACGACATCGACGAGTTCGTGCAGACAATCCGCGAGGCCGTGAGCGCGGGTTAGAGGAGCGCCGTGCCGACGAGGCCGTCACGCGTGACCAGCGCCGCCAGTTCGGCTTCGCTCAAGCCCTCCGAAGCCTGCGGCCGGCGCGGCACCACGATGTAGCGCAGTTCCGACGTGCTGTCCCACACGTTTATGCGCACGTCGGGCGGTAGCGCCACGCCGAACTCGGCCAGCACGGCGCGCGGTTCGCGCACCGTGCGCGAGCGATACTCCGCGCTCTTGTACCATGCGGGCGAGGGTCCGAGCAATGCGATCGGATAACATGAACAGAGCGTGCAGACGATGACGTTGTGTTCGCGATCGGTGTTTTCGACGGCGCGCAGCTTGACCGGCGCCCAATGGCTCATGTCGATGCCGATTTCGGCGACCGCGGCACTCGCATCGTCGAGCAAGCGTTGTTTGAACGCGGCATCGACCCACGCGCGCGCCACAACTCGACCGCCATTGGCCGGTGTAGCCTTGAGCAAGAAGGTCTCCACGGTGGCGTCCAGCTTCGCTTCCGTAAGCAGATCGCGCTGTTCGAGTTGCGCGACCAGCGTTTTGACGCGATTGGAGAGCGCTGCGCTCGACTCGTGATCGTGATCGTGATCGCTCATGCGTGCTCCGGCTCCAGATACGATTCCCAAAGATCGGCTGCAATGGTGACATTCGCGTCGCACTCGGGACCCCAGACCTCGACGGCATCGAACCGCACCGAGTACACCGCGGTGCATTGCGCATCGCGAACGCCGCGCGCGCGGTCGTCGGCAAGCGGAAACGATCCGGCCAGCGCCACGATGCGCCCGCGACGCCCGCGCAGATAACGTGGGATGCGGGTGTGACCACCGTTACCGTGCGCGCGCGTGCGCACAGTGTCGCCGATGTGAAAACGCCGCGCCGTCACGACAGAATGCCTTTCTCGGCCAATAGCACTTCGATCGCGTGCAGCCAGCGCTCGTAGTATGACGCTGCCAGATAGCGCTCCGGTTCCATCCGCTCGATAGCGTACCGAAACTCGTCGAGCGTGTAGAGTCCGCGTTCGAGCAGAAGGCGGTTGATTGCGAAGACGCGTGCCTCCCACTCATGGTGAAATCCGACGCCGTCATCGCGCACATCGACCGCGCCAAGACCCAGGTTTCCGCCCATATCGTGGATGCCGCTCATACGCCGCGCGTCATTCTGCCGCAGCGCCTTTAGAGCCTTCGCAGCGCATAGAACGGTTGTGTCCACAACACCGCCGCGCAGCCGATGACCACGCAGAACGCGGCAACGTTTGCGGGGACGGTCGCGAGATGGAGCGCAAGCGCCAGCGGTTGCCAGAGAACCGCCACGACAAGCGTTGCCGCCGTCCCGAGCACGATCGGCGCGATCGCCGGATTCTTACGCAGACTCACCGACCACACTGGGTGATGCCCTGCGCGTTCGACGAACACCAGCATGATCTGTCCCGCCAGCATGGTCGCCATGCCCGCCGTGCGCGCAGAATTTTCCGGAAGGCCTTCGTGCAGCAGCATCGCGTACACGGCAATCACGACCACGGCGAGCGTGAGGCCGTGCGCAAATGCCCAGATCCAGTCGCCGGGTCGCAACAGCCCGGCGCGCGGACTGCGCGGCGGGCGTGCCATCACGTCAGCACGCGGCGGATCGTTTTCAAATATCAGCGCAGAGGTCGGATGAACGATCACTTCCAGCCAAATGAGGTGAACCGGCATCAGAAAAATCGGCACGCCTGCTAGGGGCAACACGAATGCGCTGAGCAGCAGCGGGATGTGAAACGCATTGAGATACGAGAAGGCATGGCGCAAATTGTCAAAGATACGGCGGCCGTCGCCAATCGCACGCACGATCGTGGTGACGTCATCGTCCAGCAGCACCAGGTCGGCGGCGGCGCGCGCAACCTCCGTCCCGCTCTTCCCCATCGCGATGCCGATGTCGGCTTCGCGTAGCGCCAACGCGTCGTTGGTGCCGTCGCCGGTCATGGCCACGATGTCGCCGCGAGCATGCAGCGCACGAACAATGCGGAGTTTTTCCTCCGGGCGAACCCGCGCGAACACGTCAACGTCGGCGATGCGACCGCGCAGTTGATCATCGCTCCATCGTTCGAGTTGTTCTTCGCCCGACGCGACGATGTCCGTCCTCATGCCGGCAGCCCATGCGACAGCGCGGGCGGTTGCGGGATGGTCGCCGGTCACCATCATCACGCGAATGCCGGCATCACGGCAGTGCGTGACTGCCTCACGGGCTGCTTCGCGCACGCGATCGGCAAACGCGATCATTCCCACCAGACGGACCGTAGCACTCTGTGCCGTCTGTTCGTCGAAACGATCGACGTCAGCGACCGCGATCGCGAGTACCCGTGCGCCGCGCACCGCCGCCGCTTCGAGAAAATCTTTGGCAAGCGCTGACTCTTGCGCCGCGCCGCGTGCCGCTACGGCTTCGTACGCGCCCTTGACGGCAAGGATGCTGCGCGCACCGTTGCTCCACACGGCGGCCGCGAAGCGCCGCGCGGGGTCGAAAGGGAGTTCCAACTTGCGCTCAAACGCAGCATCCGGCGGCGTGGCGCTCGCAAGAATGGCGCGGTCGAGCGGATCGCCGGAGCGCGGCTCCGAGGCCATCGCGGCAAAGGCAAGCACCTCTTGCCTTGACACGCCCGGAACGGAGAACACCGCGTCGACGGCGAGTTGTCCGTAGGTCAGCGTTCCGGTCTTATCGACACAGATAACGGTCGTCGAACCGAGCGTTTCGACGCTGGCAAGCCGTCGTACCAACGCCTGATCTTTGGCGAGCCGCCAGGCGCCCAACGCCAGATATAATGTGTAGACCATCGGCAGTTCTTCCGGAATCGCAGCCATCGCGAGACTTACACCCGCGATGATCGCACCTGCCATCGGGACTCCATGACCGCGTTCGATGATAATGACGAATGCGCACGCGACGACGACGCCGATGCCGACCTGAAAGACGATGCGATGAATCGAACGTTCGATCGGCGTTCGCTGCACCCGCATTTGTGTGAGTTTGCGTCCGATGCGACCGTATTCGGTGTGCGCTCCGGTCCGTTCCACGCGCGCGGTGCCGCGACCCGAGCGGACGATGGTCCCCGCGAGGACCGCAGTCGGCGTGCCGGCAGTCACGCGCTTCTCGACCGGGAGCGACTCACCCGTGAGCACGGATTCATCGATGAGCAAACGGCTCGTTTCGAGGAGTTGCGCGTCGGCGGCAACGACGTCACCTTCGCGCAGGATCAAGAGATCGCCGGGAACGACCTCGCGCGCGGCAATGAGCGTTTCAACAAAGTCGCGCAGCACGAGTGCACGAGCCGGAGCCACCTCGCGCAACCGTTCGAGAGCGCGGTCCGAGCGAAACTCCAAGACAGCCGTGACGAAAAAGATCGGAAGTAACGCCAGGCTGACGACGACGGCATCAAACCGATCGCCGAGCACGACATAGGTGATGCCTGCGATCGCCAAGAGTATCACCATCGGATCGACGATCAAGCGTAGAATCCACGCAAACACCGATCCGGCTTTGCGACGCGGAACCAGTTCATTTGCTCCTGCGGTTGCCAGACGGGCTGCGGCTTCGCTGTGCGTCAAGCCCTGGTCGCGCATCTAGGGAAGCGACTCTGCCGAATCGATCACATCTCGAAATCCAGCCAGCGCTCGTGCCAGAGCAGAGCACAGCCACGATGACAGGGGCCGTCGTCCTGCAGCGCGCTGCCCGTGCAGCGCAACCCATCGATGACGTACACGGGAGCCCTCACCGGCCAATCGTGTCCCAATTCATGAATGCTCAAGAAGCGATGCGAGAGCACGAATCGACCGCCCGCATATTGGCGCATCTCGGGCATGAACGTCAGTCCGTCGCACATTCCGCGCGCGTCGAGGGTCTGCTCGATCTCACGCTCACCGCGCACGCGAACGTAGCGCAGCGCGGTCGTGTCGATCGCGGGCGACGGCGGATCATCCGCCGGCGACGCCGGTTCGAGCCAGTCGTCGCGAAAATACATCTCGCAAAGGCGTCCGCAACCCGGATGCTTTTGGCTCGCGCAGGTGACGCCGGTGAGGACGACGGTGCGCGACATGGGAATGAGTGTGCGCCGATCGTCACCGAGGATGCTGCGGACCTGGCGTTCAACGCGATACACGCCTCCGCAACATTCCCACTGCCGCGGCAGCCACGTAAGCCCGCTCGCCGCGCCGTCTCGTAGTGTGGACTTGACATCGGCTTCGCAGCGCACGCGAACATAATCTCCGGCGGCGAAGCGTGACGGCGCGCCGAGGCGCATCACCCGCTGCGGCTGCGGGGCCACGAGTTCTCGGAGGCTCGGGCGGCGGCGCCACAGTGCGACCAGCCGCGTTCGCCACGGGTGACGCCCGAGCGTATCCATGTACTGACAGCGTTGGCGCACGCGAATGGCGATGGGCCCCCTCCATCCCTCAACGAGAAGCGATAAACCGCCTGGCCTAATTGAAGCACGAAGCACTGCCCGCTGTAGAGGCCCCGGACGGCCCGCGGCGGGGACAACAGGCCCATGATCACGGGGATTTCCGCTCAGCCGAGTTCTTCGAGTTGCACCTGCAGCGATTCCCACGCCGCGAGCGAGGATACGCTGCGCTGCGCAAGCTCCGCCATCTCCGCTTCCAGCGTCTTGACGCGGGTGCGATCTTCGTACAATTCCGGCTGAGCGAAGAGCCCGTCGATCTCGGCTTTTCTCGCATCGAGCTTCGCGATCTCACGCTCCATGCGGGCGATCTGCGTTTCCAGTTGCGATCGCATCTTGAGCGGCGTCAGCCGTGACGATTTCGGGCGCAGTTGCGCATCGTCTTGACTGCGCTCACGCACCGTGCGCTCGCGTTCACGCTGCGAGGCTTCGTAGGCGTCGTATCCGCCTTCCAACACGCCCCATGCTCCGCCGTCGATCCACAGCACGCGGTCGGAGAGACGGGAAAGCAGATAACGATCGTGCGACACGATCACCTGCGCACCTTCGTAGTCGGAGAGCACCGATTCCAGCGCTTCTTGACTGTCGATGTCCAAATCATTGGTCGGCTCATCGAGCAGCAACACGTCCGCCTTGCGCGCCATCAAACACGCCAGCATGATGCGCCGGCGCTCGCCGCCGGAAAATGCCCGCACCGGTTTGTCGGCAGCCTCGCCGCTGATGCGCATGCGCCCGAGCAACGAACGCGCCTGTTCGGGAGTAACGGCAGCGGCGGCGAGCAACGCTTCGACCGCGGTGCGTTCAACGTCGAGCTGGTCATGCGAATTTTGCGCGAAGTAGGCGACCTGCGCGGCAGGATTGAAGCGAACTGCTCCGCGATCGGGCTGCAAACCGCCGGCAAGAATTTTGAGTAGCGTCGATTTCCCCGCGCCGTTGGGACCGACGACTGCAAGGCGCTCACCTTGCTGCACCCCGATGGTGAGATCAGTGAAGAGCGGCTGCGCGTACGATTTTGCGAGAGAGGTCACCTCAAACGCAAACGCATTGCCCGCGCGGCGCTCGGACTGCAGGCGCACGTTGATCGCGCGCACGGGCGCAGCCGGAGGAGGTGCTTCGAGCGCCGCTTCAGCGCGCGCCAACTGTTTTTCGCGACTGCGCACCTGGCTGTAATCCGATGAGGTGTGCGTGGCCCGCAATCCGGCGATGGTCGCACGCCGTTTGTCACGTTCGGCGATGAATTGTTCGTAGGCACGGCGTTCGGCTTCCATGCGGGTCTCGCGCTGCGTGAGGTACGAGGTATAGGCCGGCGTCGCCGGCGCGTACGCGTGCAGCCGGCCGCGTTCGATCTCCCACACGCGCGTGGCGACCCGATCGAGAAAATAGCGGTCGTGCGAGACGACGATGTACCCGCGCTTGTCGCCCGCAATGAACGATTCCAGCCAGCGCACGGTCGCGATGTCCAAATGATTGGTCGGCTCGTCGAGAATCAAGTAGTCGGGGTCGTCGATCAGAACGTGCGCGAGCGCGGCTTTCGCTCGCTGTCCGCCCGAAAACTCGCGCAATGGGCGCGCGTAGTCCTCGCCGGAGAACCCGAACGCCGCCAGCATGGTCCGCAGCGTCTTGTTGCGCAGCCCCCACTCTTCGTGATTGGCGCGTTCGAGCGCCGCGTCCGCCAATTGCTGCAGCGTGGCCTGCGTTTCGTCGGCGACGCTCTGCGCGAGATAGCCGAGCCGCGCATCCTTGGCGCGAACGATCGTGCCGCCGAACGGCGCCTCGACGCCGGCAAGCAGCCGCAAGAGCGACGACTTCCCGGCGCCATTGGGACCGACTAACCCGACGCGCTCACCATCGCGCAAAACACCAGCGACGCCCGCGAAGACCTCGCGAGCGCCGTAGTGACATTCCAATTCGGAAAAGCGAAGCAGCTCCACTATGGGAGAATGGCGATGATCCGCGCGGGGAAACCCGATCCGCCGGCCGGCTTGGGAAACGTGACGATGGCAAGCGCGCCGCTCTCCGGAACCTTGTCGAGGTTCGCCAGCATCTCAATCTGATAGTGGTTGTGATGAAGCAGCCAGCTTTCGAGTGAGAAGTCGCCCTTGGCCGCGCGTACGCCGGGATCGGTGTCGGTCGTCTCATGACCCGATGCCGTGATGTGACGCACGTCGTAGAGGTACTTCAGAACCGGCAGACTCCACCCCGGATAATGCGTGATGCCGTGCGCATCCTTGTTCGCCATGGCGGCTGCGCTCGGCCAGCGCTTCGACCAGTCGGTGCGCATCACCACGAACGCATGCGCCGGAATCGCCCCGTGACGAGCTTCCCACGCCTTCACGTCATCCAGTGAGATGACGTAATCGGGATTTTTTGCGACTTGCTCGTGTACGTCGAGCACCACCATCGGCATGAACATCTCCTTGGGTGAGATTTCATCGACGGTGCGACCGCCTTTGGCGAAGTGCGCCGGGGCATCGACATGCGTCCCCCACTGTCCGACGTGACAGAACATCTGCGCGAAGAATCCCGAGCCCAGCGTTCCGGGTTTCGGGTCATACCAATACAGCGTCTGAACGGTCTCTTTCTTGAAGCCTTCCCAATGCGGGATGTCAGGCGAGAACGAGTGCGTCAGATCGACGAATTGCTTTCCGGCGATGATGCGGTAGGCGTCGTCAAGCGAGGCCGATTGCGAGTGCGCAGCGTGCGCGGAGAGCAGCACCGCAAGCGTGCTCGAAACGACGGCGACCAACAGGGTAGGAACGAACTTGCCAGCCATACCCTCTCCTTAAAAGAGATTCCAAAGAAACTGATTGTAGACTTCGTGATGGTATTGCACTTCTTGCGTCTTCACGAAGGTGCCGAGAAGGCGCGGGCAACGATCGGCGCTGGCCTGTTTGAGGTCGGCATAGCGGGTTTTCACGTCGTCACCGAGCAGTTCTCCGGTCCACGGCGCGTTGCGGAAGTTGGCAAGCGCATCGTAGATGTTATCCGGCAGGTAATGCTCGGCTTGGCGCAGGTTGCTCTCGTCGCTGATGCGTCCTTCCAATCCTGTTTTGAATACCGACAGCATCACCATGTACGGGTTTGCATCCGGTGACACCGAGCGCACCTCGACGCGCGCGCTGCGTTCGTTCCCAATCGGAATGCGCACCATCGATCCGCGATCAACCGCCGAAGCCTTGATCTGATTGGGTGCCTCGAAGTGCGGGTCGAGGCGGCGATAGGAATTGACGCTCGCATTGAGCATCAAACAGATGTCATTGCCATGCGTGAGAATCCGATCGACGAACTGCCACGCGAACTGGCTCATTTTTTCATTGCCGTTCGGATCCCAGAAGATGTTCTTGCCGTCTTTGGTCACCGACACGTTGGTGTGCATGCCGCTGCCGTTGACGCCTACCACGGGCTTGGGCAAGAAACTCGCGGTCATCCCGAGTCTGGTCGCAACCTGACGGCAGATCAGCTTGTAGAGCTGAATCTGGTCGGCGGCCGCGACTACGTCGCCGTAGGCATAGTTGATCTCAAACTGCGAGGGGGCGACTTCCGGGTGGTCTTTCTCATTTTGGAACCCCATCGCGCGCTGCACTTCGGCGACAGCATCGATGAACGTCCGCAGCGGATCGCCCGGCAGGGTGTGATAGTACCCGCCGGTGCTGACGTACTCGAAGCGTCCCGTCTCGTGA
The DNA here is from genome assembly GCA_027307235.1 of Vulcanimicrobiota bacterium. Lineage (GTDB taxonomy): Bacteria > Vulcanimicrobiota > Vulcanimicrobiia > Vulcanimicrobiales > Vulcanimicrobiaceae > DAHUXH01. The sequence goes on from DAHUXH010000012.1 coordinate 44,021, forward strand.
TAGCGCCGCTCAGCGTTGAGGCCTTGAAACAGGAAGCCTTCAATCTCGTTGGCGGCATTGAGCGTGTAGCCGTACTTGGCATGCATGCTGTCGGCGAACGTCTTGAGTCTGCCGCGCACGTCGCCTGCAAACGGCGAGCCGTCGCGGTCGAGCACGTCGCCGAACACCAGCACCTTGCCGGGGCCGAACACGTCGGAGGGAGCCCAGTAGAACGAGTTCCAGTCGAGCGTCAGACGCAAATCGCTCTCGCGCTGCGGGGTGAAGCCGCGAATCGACGATCCGTCGAAGGTAAGATTGTCGGCCGACTTCAGCAAGAACTTCTTGTCGTAGTCGAGCATGTGCAGACGGCCTTCGAGGTCGCTGAACAAGACGGTGACGGCCTTGATGCGCGGCTCGTCGGTGAGATACTTGAGGCGTTCTTCCTCGATCTCTTGGACCGGCCGGCGCTCCTTGCGCTGCCACTTCGCCTGCAAGTTCAACTCTTCGAGTTCACTATACGAGAGCGTGAGAAATTCACGCAGTTCGGTAGACATCGCTTCTGTTCGCACTCCTTGACGCCGCGGTATGGCTCAACGCTTACACAAGCCTGGAGGCAGGCCTTTGTCCATGTGGTACATCTTTTCAGACAAAAAGTCGGCGCGCCCCCTCCCTGCGCGGCCGCCGCGTAGGGGCAGCGACGCGCTGTGCGGAAGCGGCACGGCAAGAGGAGGGTGTGGGATGCGTCATCAGACTCGCGGCGGGTTTCTGGCCGCTGCATCGGCGTTCTTGGCGGTGGGCCGGGCCGCCGCGGCCGAGATCGCGCCGCTCACCGACAACGGCGCGTGCGCGCTGCACGATCCGCTCGCCGTCAAACGCGCTCTCGAAGCCGGTAACGCACGGTGGAGCTTGCGGCTTGCGGCCATGCAGCATCCGCACCAGACGGTCGCGTGGCGCCAAGAGATCGGCGAAAAAGGCCAGTGCCCGTTCGCAACGGTGTTGACGTGCGCAGATTCGCGTGTTCCGCCCGAGGTCGTCTTCGATCGCGGCGCCGGCGATGTGTTCGTGTGCCGAACGGCCGGAAATGTCGCGGACCCGCCGGTGACCGGCTCGATACAGTTCGCAGCCCACGACTATCATCCGGGACTTTTGCTCGTTCTCGGTCATCAGAAATGCGGAGCGGTCGAGGCGACGTTTCAATACCTTCGGTACGGCGAGCTCCCCGGTTACGACATCGACTCGATCGTGCACTTGATCGTTCCCGCGGTGCGGCACATTCCGTTGCCGCCGCTTCCGGTGAGTCCCCAAGCCAAGGCCGCGTGGATCGACCTCGCGGTTCGCGCGAACGCGCAACGCCAAGCGATAATCTTGCGTCAGAGTCCGATCGTGCGCGATCAAGTGGGAGCCCATCTTCAGGTGTATTGGGGATACTACAACGTCATCTCCGGAAACGTCGAATTCCACCACGTACCGTAGGCGACAGCGCGTACGCGGTCAGAAATCCGTCTTCGTCGGAGCAATACACCACGCCGTTGGCGACGACCGGGCTCTGCCAGTGAATCTTTCCGATGGAATGACCGGCGCCAGCACGCAGACTGCTCCAAAGCCTCCGGCCGGTGGTCGCTGCGAGCGCGACCAGTTCGCCATTCGACGCGATGAAGACGATGCCGTTGCTCACCACGGGTGAGTCGCCTTCGAGCGTTGATTGCAGTGAATTGACGGGGGTGCGCCATGCGCTCACCAAGCGGCTCATGCCGTTGATCGTTACGAGGCGAACAGCCTGAACCGCTCCCGGCAGGCCGAGGTAGATCCACGTTCCGCCGCGTGCATCGCTCCAGATCGCCGGCGCGCAGTAGATGCCGCCGCTGAGTAAGAGGCTGTGGATGGTGCGGCCCACGCCGGCGAGATGCGCGCGATCGAGCAAGCGCAGCACGCCGTCTTTTCCGCCTTGAACGGCCATGAGCGGTGTCGCGCTCCCGGCTTGGCGCGGCAAGAGCGCAGGCGAGGTGCTCCCCAAGTCCATATCGGTGGACTCCAAACTCGCGTAATTATCCGGCGCGAAAAACCCAAGGATGCGCTGTAGATCGGCGGAGAGTGCAATGACAGCGTCGCCGTAATTCGACCCGCCTTGCTGCGCGTCGAGACGCCCGTTTCCGGTTGCGACGTACACGCGTCCGCCCATCGACGGATCGGGATCGACGACGACGCCGCTGCGTCCCCAGATGCCGGCTCCTTGATACGAGCACGACTGCGGCTCCATGAGCGCGCGGCGGCCGCTGCACAACGCGTTGAACACCGCTGGAGCGCCGTCACGCAGGCGAACGGCGACCACGTGACCGACGTAGGGCGGAATGTCACCCAGGTATGCGGATACCGTGGCGTAGAGATACCCGTTGGAAAGGTTGAACGCCGACGATACTTTTTCGGTTGCTGGTGACGTGGTAACGCGCGCGGGAAAACCATTGCCGGCGCGTTCCGCCCCGGTTCGCGGATTGAGTTTGTGAATGTAGCCGTCGATGCCAGGAACGTAGAGCGCATCGCCGGCTGCGTCGAAGGCGGGACTGGCCGTGGTAAACCTCGGGCCGTGCGTGACAAAGCGCCACACGATGCGCCCGGTCGGCGCGTCGATGCCGTAGGTGGTTCCGTTTGTCGCGGTGAGGAACAACATCGCTCCGGCTACGAGCGGCGCCGAATCGGATACCTCACCGAGTTTCACTCTCCAGCGTTCGTGCAGACTCCCCACATTTGCCGTGGTGAGTACCCGCTCGTCCGTGCTGCCGGTGCGCTGCGGATCACGATCGAAGAGCGGCCAATCTGCGCCTTGCAGAGCGAGCGTGAGCACCAGGAACCAGATGAACGGAACGAGCCGGCGCATGAATACCATGCATGCCAAGCTATTGTTCGCGGCGCAAGAGGCGGGCGTAGTCTTGGATGCGGCGCTTCGCACGACGAAATGCATCGCGCACGGCAAGCGCCGCATCCTTATGCTCGCCGCCGAGTTCGTCACGCTTGCGGGTGCGCCGTTCCTCGCTGCCGATAAGCGTCGAACGGATGTGCGGCTCGCTGCTGATCGTGAGCCGGTCGCCGGGGACACCCACTTCGATGCGCACGTGAAACGGTGACCCGACGCGCGGGTGGCGATAGACGCGGTCGACGAGAACGTGACAACTGATGATGTGCGGGAAAAACCGCCCCAGCTTTTCGGTTTCTTCGCGAATCAGCGCGTCGAGCGCCTCGGATGGCGCGAGTTCATGATAGGTGATCTGCAGCGGCAGTTCCATGGATGATCGCTTTGCGTTCTGCGCCAGCGTTACGACTTATCGAGCACGAAGGTCACGAGCATGTTGACCCGATAGCTTTTGATCTTATTGTCGTCGATATCAACGGTCTGTTCCTTGACCCATGCGCTCTTGATGCCATGCAGCGTCTCGGCTGCGCGCGCGATTCCCTGGCGAATCGCGTCCTCGAAATCTTTGTCTGAAGTTGAACTGATTTCCGTGATACGAGCAACCGACATAGACATCTCCTCCCGTTGCGCCTGCGCGCCTTTCGTGGAGGCATGGTACCATTTCACTGCCGCACAACATGGGAACGACCGGTGAAGATTCGCCGTTAGTCTTTTCCCTTGAGCGAAGCGAGCGGCTTGAGTTCGTATTCGACCTGCGCCAAACCGGCTCTGACGACGCAGTCGATGACCTCGCTTGCGGGCTTGTAGCACGGGCCCGACTCATCGATCGGGACACGGTCGTCCACGTTGACGCGCACCCCGGCCGTGCGATAGTCCTTTTCGATCTGCCGGACGTTGAGGTGTTTGCTGGCCCACGTGCGCGAGAGGCGACGGCCCGAGCCGTGATTGACGGAAAAGGCGCTGTTCACGGCACCCGGGAGCGCACGTAGAATGTAGCTGCGGTCAAAATTGCTGCCGGGGATGAGGATGGGGTGGCCGGTCGATTCCCACGGCGTTGCCGCAAGCGCCGGATGCCCGGCGGGAAACGCGCGGGTCGCGCCTTTGCGATGCACCCAAACGTCGCCGAATTCAGGGTGGGTCTCGCGCTGAACCAGGTTGTGGCTGATTTCGTAGACGATCTCCAATTTCTCCGAGAACACCTCGGCGAACGCTTCACTGACCGCTTCAAACAGCACGAGACGGTTGATGATCGCGTAATTCGCCCCCGCCGACACGGCGTTCACATAGCCGCGGTAGTGCGGTGAGTCGGGAGTAAAGAACCCGAGGTCGCCAGCACCGGCAAGACGCAAGTAATTGGTCGCTAGGCCGTGGCCGAAGCCCCGGCTTCCCGTGTGCACTTGGGCGAATAGCGTGCCGGTCTGCAAGCAGTGCTGCAATTCCATGAAGTGGTTGCCCGCACCGAGGCTTCCGATCTGGTTGATGCCGCGCTCCGGCGTGCCCGGTTCGCCCCAGGGAATCTGCCACTCGGAATCGACCGGCAACAGGTTTCGTTCGCAGCGGCTTCGGTCGAAGACCGATCCGAACAGCGCCGTAAAGGCGGGCGCACCGCCGCGCACGAGTTGTTCGAACTCGATCTTCGTCAGATTTTGCAGCCGGCGGCTGCGGCTTCCCGTCCCCATCTCCACGCGATGCATCACCGCCTGATTGAAGACGCGGCGTTTTTCCGGCGTCGCCTCTTGCGCCGGAACGTTCGAACGCGCCGAGATCATGCCGCAGCCGATGTCATAGCCGACCGGACCCATCGCGATTGCACCGGTTGCGGCATCCGTCAAGATGACGCTGCCGACGGGTACGCCGTATCCGGCATGCACATCAGGCGTGATGACGACGAGCTTCGTGCCGGGAAATCGTGTGGCGTTGATGATCTGCCGGTACACCTCGTCGTCCACGTCACCGAGCAGTGATGGGGTTAGAAACAATCGCACGGGGACGTTGCCGGTGTCGCGATTGCTCAACGCATAGAAACCGCGTGCGTCCCACGACGCACCCTCCAACGCGTGCGCCGGTTTTTCCATGCTATGGCGCCTCTTTCCCCACGAAGCGGGATGCTAGCCGTCCCAGACGCCGCGTGCGCCGAAGATCAGCGCTCGACGGAAGGGTCCGGCGTGGCCGGAAGAACAACCCCTTCGCCGCTTCAACCAGAAGCAGATAGGCCGCGATCATTGCAAGCAGTATGCCGAAAAAAAGCAGCGGCAGCGGCACGAAACCGAAGAAGCCTGCGATTGGCGAAAATGGCAGAACGGCGCCCACGATAACGCAGCATAGCGTCGTGACCAGCAGCGCAGGGCTCGGCATGCTGCGAAAAAATGGCACGCGCTGCGTACGGATAACGAAGATGATGAGCGATTGCGTCAAGAGTGATTCGACGAACCATCCGGATCGAAAGAGCGCCGCACCCGCATGGAAGACAAACAGCATGATGCCGTAGGTCATGAAATCGAAGATCGAACTGATCGGGCCGAAGACAAGCATGAACCGGCGAATGAACCCGATATCCCAGTGTGACGGCCGCCGCAGCAGCTCTTCATCGACGCGGTCGGTGGGAATCGTCATCTCGCTGACGTCGTAGAGCAGATTATTGAGCAAAATTTGCGACGCAGTCATCGGAAGAAACGGCAAGAACAGCGATGCGCCCGCGGCACTGAACATGTTGCCGAAGTTCGATGACGTTCCCATCAGCACGTACTTGATCGTATTGGAGAAGATCCGCCGGCCTTCTACCACGCCATCCGCGAGCACACCTAGGTCCTTGTGCAGAAGCACAACGTCGGCCGCGTCTTTGGCGACGTCGGTTCCCGAGTCAACCGAGATGCCCACGTCCGCGTAGTGCAGCGCGACCGCGTCGTTCACACCGTCGCCGAGGAATCCCACGTCGCTGCCGAGTTCGCGCTGCAGCCGTATGATTCGCGACTTTTGGTCGGGCGTGACGCGCGCAAAGATCGTCGTCCGCGGCAAAGCTTCCTTGAGTTCGGCATCGCTCATCGATTCGAGCGCCGAACCGCTTCGCGTCTCTTCGACTGGGATACCCAACTCGGAGCAGACTTTGACGGCGACTTTTTCGTTGTCGCCGGTGATGATGCGGACGTCGACGTCGAGCCGGCGCAGACGCTCGATGCTTTGCGCCGCGTCCGCCTTCACCGGATCGGCAAAGCAAATGAATCCGCGAAACCGAAGATCGCGCTCGTCGCTCGGTTGCAGGGTATCTCCCAGTACATCGTCGCGGGTCGCGATGGCGATGACGCGCTGCCCGGTCGAAAAGAGGTCGTCAACGATGGCCTGCGCGTGCGGATCGACGTGGACGCACCGTGCCAATACTGCTTCCGGCGCACCCTTGGTGATCATAGAACGCTTGCCGGATGCGTCCTGCACGGCGACCGACATGCGTTTGCGTTCGTAGTCGAACGGTGCTTCGGCGATCCGCACCGTACCATTGGGATGGACTCCCGCAGCAAGCGCATGTTCCCACAACGCTCGATCGAGCGCGGTTCCCCCGATGATATCTCCATTGCTGATCGCGGCATCGGTACAGAGCAAACCGAGCCGGAATATCTCACCCGATGCTTGCCCTTGCGCATCGAGCGAAGCGCGAAATGCGATGCTCCCCTCGGTCAACGTGCCGGTCTTATCGGTGAAGAGTACGTCGATGTTGCCCAGATCTTCTATGCTCACCAAACGCTTGACGATCACAGCACGGCGCGCGAGCCGTTCCGCACCGGTTGCGAGGCTAACGGTGACGATCGCGGGCAGAAGCTGCGGCGTCAACCCAACGGCGATCGCAAGCGAGAACAGCAGTGATTCAAGCAGCGCGTGATGGAGAGCCGAATTGACGACGAAGATCGAGATCGTGAGGACTGCGGCGACACGCACGAGCAGCCCGGAGAATTGCGCAAGACCGGCTTGAAATGCCGTCTGCGGCGGATGCTCGGCCAGACGCGCCGCGATGGTTCCGAATGCAGTCGTGGTTCCGGTCGCGATGACGATGCCTTTGGCAGACCCGGATTTCACGGTGGTGCCCATGAGCGCGCAGCACGGTGCGCTCATGGCCGCCTGCGCGCTCACCGCACCAGGCGTTTTCTCAGCGGGCAGCGACTCGCCGGTGAGCACCGCTTCGTCACAGGTAAGCTCGTCGGTTTCGCAGAGGCGCATGTCCGCCGGGACGATGTCGCCAACGGCGAGCAGCACGATGTCACCGGGCACGAGCATCGCAACATCCACATCGCAAGTGCGTCCGTCGCGCAGAACGATCGCGCGATGGCGCACGCGCTTGGTGAGATCGATCATCGCCCGCTCCGACCGGTACTCGTTCACGAAGCCAAGCCCGACGCTCATCACAATGATAACCAGGATGATCGCGGCATCAGTGTGTTCACCGAGAAACACCGATGCAAGAGCGGTGACAACCAACAAGATCAGCAACGGGTTTCGGACCTGTCGTCCGAGGACGACAAACGCTTGAACTTTGCGTTCACCCAGTGAATTCGCGCCGAAGACGGCAAGCCGTTCAGCGACTTGCTCGGATGACAGTCCATGCGGAGAAGCTTCGAGACGCGCGTACACATCCGGGCACTCGATGGTTGCCGCATCCTGAAGCGTTAGGGGTGTCACATTCCGGCGTAGGCCCCCAGACGCCACTCTAAGCGCTCGGCATCGTAGTAGACGATGCGGTTATCTTTGGCAGTCCAACGGTTGGGCAACGTCTTGCCTGGCGAGGGCCCGGTCATCGCGAAACGCTTAGCCAAGGTCTCACCCATCACTTGATATTCATCGCGGGTGAGCGCGTTGAGCGCGTTGCGAAGGGCAACACTTGCGGTGCATGCTTCTCGCGCATTTTCCGTCCATCCCATCACCGAGCGATCATCGCGTGTCAACGCATCGATCTCGTTCTCGTCGGCACCGTCCACGCGCAGCGCCCAGGCATCTTGCACCATGTCGATCGGACATCCATGCGTCGAAGCAAGCTCGTGCGCGACCTCGTTGTCACGCTCGACCGCCACGCCGGTTCGCGTCAAATAGGACTCGATATCGCGGCCGAGCGGCCCACGTCCCCACAGGTACAAAATCTTTCGCGCCGCCGCGGGCGGACGGGATGTGGGAACGGAGATTTTGTGGCTACGGCTCATTCCAAGCGTCCTCCGCTTCGAATCGTGCTCCGCATTATAGCACGCGACCGAACTCTCTGCGGAGTTCGTCTTTTGCCTGCTCTAGTTTCTGCTTATCGACTGCGGAAAGATTCTTTCCGGCGCGGTTGATGTAGAAGTTGAGCATCGACATCGCCGATTGGAACGGCGTGCCCTTGCGCCGCGTGCTCTCTTCCGCCGATCGCTTCAGCGATTTCGCGATCGCGCTCGGCGAGCTCAACCTGAAGACGCCGGGTTCCAAATCCAAGGCGTTGCTGCGCCGCATCACATCCGCCGACCATTTGCGTGCCATACGACCATCGTACTCCCGGCACGAAAACCAAGCGTCCTTTCGGCGGTTTTAGGTGAGCTTCACTTCTCGCAGATGACCGGTCTCGACTTCATACACGAATCCGCGGACGCGGTCGCGATGCGGAAGAAACGGATGCTCGCGAACGCGCACGATCGCGTTGCGCACGGCCCCGTCGAGGTCGGTGAAGGCGCCGAAGGCGTAGGGCGGAGCCTCGCCGGTCTCGGCGGTAATCGCACTGCGCAGCGCTTGCTCGTCGGTGCCGTGCAAGCCGCAATTGGTGTGGTGCATGAGGATCACTTCGCGCGTCTGAAGCAGCCGTTGCGAGAGCACGAGCGAGCGCAGCACGTCGTCGGTCACGAGGCCGCCGGCGTTACGCAGGATGTGCGCTTCGCCCGAGTCGAGACCGAAGATTCGGAAGTTGTCAAGCCGCGAGTCCATGCAGGTCACAATCGCGACGTGCTTGGCCGGAACGACGGCACGGGGCCCCTCAAAATCGGCTTCGTGCGCGGCGGCATTGCCGAGAAGCTCATCGATAACGGAACTCACGAGCCCTTTCATTGGCGCCGACCCGAGGCGTTGCCTCTTCGCGCCGCCGATGATCCGTGCTACGATTGATCGCGTCATGCGGAAGATCACCCCGTTCTTGTGGTTTGACAACCAAGCCGAAGAGGCGATGAACTTCTACGTCTCCACCTTCAAGAACTCGAAGATCATCAGCGGCGGCCGCTCCGGAAACGACCCATCGGCAGATGAAGGCCCGGTCATGTCCGTGCGATTTGAACTCGACGGACAAGAGTTCATCGCACTGAACGGCGGGCCGCACTTCACCTTCTCACCGGCGATATCGTTCTTCGTTGATTGCGAAACGCAAGACGAAGTAGACGAGCTCTGGGAGAAGCTTTCCGAAGGGGGTGAGAAGGGCCAATGCGGCTGGCTCACCGACAAGTTCGGCGTATCGTGGCAAATCGTTCCAAGCATCTTAGGCAAGCTGCTGAATGACGAGGACGAAACGAAGTCGCAGCGTGTCATGACGGCAATGTTAAAAATGAAGAAATTGGATATTCAAGGTCTCAAAGCGGCATACGAACGTCAATGATCCGGCGACCGCGTCAGCATCCCTGAAACGCTGGCCGCAAGCGCAACGGCGAAAGCATCGATCTGCGCATTGGTGACGATCAAGGGCGGTGCAAGACGAAGCGTGTTGCCGCCGGCACTCCCGACGAGCATGCCTCGGTCACGCATCTCCGCCACGACGTCGGCAACTCTATACGGATCACGCATAGGAATACCGACCAGCAAACCCAGCCCACGCGGCGCTTCGAGCACTGATGGAAACGTCGCGGCGAGTTCGCGTAAGAGGCCAAACAGATAGTCGCTGCGTTCGGCGGAGCGCTCTTCGAGCCGCTGCTCATCCCGCACCCGCAGATGTGCGAGCGCTGCAGCGCACGGTACCGGTGATCCGCCGAACGTCGACCCGTGATCTCCCGCCTGGAGACCATCGATCGCGCCTTCTGCGACCAGCATCGCGCCGATCGGCAATCCGTTGGCTAGCGCCTTCGCAAGCGTGATCACATCCGGCGTTACATCAAATGCCTGGAAGGCGAAGAGTGGTCCGACCCGGCCAAGCCCGCACTGGACCTCGTCGAAAATCAACAGCGCACCACGCTCGTCGCACAGGCGCCGCGCCGCTTCGAGAAACGCCCGATCCGCGACGTGCACGCCGCTTTCGCCTTGAATTGGCTCGACGATGAACGCCGCAACGGTTTCGCTCATGTTCCGCTCCAGCGCCGCGATGTCGTTGAACGGCGTGAACGCAAAGCCCTCAGGGAGCGGCCCAAAACCTTCCTTATACGCATCGTTTGCCGTAGCGCTCAACGCCCCGAGCGTACGCCCGTGAAACGATCCGGCGCAGGCGAGAATCGTCGTTCGGTCCTTTTCACCGCGCCGGTAGGCAAGCTTGCGCGCGAGCTTGATTGCAGCTTCGTTTGCCTCCGCTCCGGAGTTGCAGAAGAACGCCTTCGAAAGACCGCACCGCCGGACCAATTCTTCAGCGAGCAGGCCCGCAGGTTGGTGGTGGTAGAGGTTACTGACATGCACGAGCGTGCGCACTTGCTCCGATACCGCCTCGGCGATCGCCGGATGGGCGTGACCGAGCGCACATACAGCGATCCCCGCGACGAAATCGAGATACTCGCGCCCTTGATCATCGTATACGTAACATCCGCTTCCGCGGACGAACGTCACCGGAGCGCGCGCATAGCTCCCCAGAAGCGCCGGGCCGCCGCGAGCCGGTTCACCGGTCATGTCCGGTAGCTCGCATTGATGCGCACGTAGTCTTTCGAAAGATCGCATCCCCACGCGGTCGCGTGCGCATCACCTAGACCCAAACGCAGTTCGACGACGATCTCCGTCAGTTCCAGTTCGCGATGCGCTTCGGCTTCCGAGAGTGCTTCGATTGCCCCGGTCTCGACCCACGTCTTGCCATTGAGCACCAGCGACCAGGTCGCCGGATTCATTCCCGCGCGCGACGAGCCGGCCGCGGCAATGATGCGCCCCCAATTGGGGTCTTCACCGTACAGCGCGGTTTTCACGAGACTGCTATTGATGACAGCCCGGCCGATCGTGCGCGCCTGCGCGACATCGGCGGCACCGGTGACGCGCACGGTGAGCGTCTTGGTCGCGCCTTCGCCGTCGGCGACCATCGCTCGCGCCAGATCGAGACAGACCTGCCGCAACGCGAGGGCGAACGCAAACGGCGGTTCCGCGTCGCTCGATCCCGGCGCAAACGCATACACGGCATCGTTGGTCGACATGTCACCGTCAACCGAGATCATGTTGAAGCTTTCGTCTACGCTCGCAAGGAGGTGGCGCTGCAAGGATGCACCGCTCATCGGCAGATCGGTAGCCACGAACGCCAGCATCGTCGCCATGTTGGGGGCGATCATCCCCGAGCCTTTGGCAATGCCCCCGACGACGAATTTCTTTTCGTTGTGGTAGAACGAATACGCGGCGAGCTTGGGTACGCGATCCGTCGTCATGATCGCTTCGGCCGCGTCGTGCGCGGCTTTCCCGCCGCTCTCCAACTGGCCGTGCGCGCGTTCCAACCCTCTCTGAAGCCGGTCCATCTGGAGCGGTACGCCGATCACGCCGGTTGACGCGACGACAACCTGCGATGGCGCCACGCCGAGTAAGGCACCGGCCTGGCGCGCAGTCGCGATCGCATCGCGAGTGCCGCGTTCACCCGTACACGCATTTGCGCAGCCGGAATTGCAGACGATGGCACGCATCGCCCCGCCCGATTGTTCGATGTGCTCGGCGCTCACGACGACCGGTGCGGCCTTGATCTCGTTCGTCGTGACAACCGCCGCACAACGCTGTGGTTCGTCGAAGGCGATAAACGCAAGATCGCGTTTGCGCGGTTTGATTCCCGCGTGAACTCCAGCCAGACGTACGCCCGGAACTGCGCCCAGCCCACCGCGCAGTGCAACCAGACGAACGTCGTCTTCAAGCAACAACTGTGCGAGCATCCAATCCGATCTCCTCGGGATATCCCAGCATGACGTTGAGGTTCTGAATCGCTTGACCGGCCGCACCCTTACCCAAATTATCAATCGCGCAGATCATGCGAACGGTCGGACCCGCGACGTCAACCCGAAGCTCCGTCGCATTGGTTCCGACCACGGCGGGGAGGCTCGGAGTCTGCGCGGCGTCCAGGATCCGTACGAACGGCTCGTCAGCATACGCACGTGCGAAGAGCGATGCGATGTCGTGCGGATCGATCGGTGAAGCGTAGACGGCGTAGGCGTCCACCAGCATTCCTCGCGAGAGCGGTACGACGTGCGGCGTGAAGACGAACGGCGCGAGCCCATCATGGAATGATAGTACCCGTTCGATCTCCGGTTGGTGCCGATGTCCTTCGAGACCGTATGCGCGCACGTCGCCCGAAACCTCAGCGAAGAGCGAGCCTACCACAGGCTTGCGTCCCGCGCCCGTAATCCCGCTTTTCGCATCAACGATAAGCTGCAGCGGACGCATCGCACGGACGAGCGGCAAGAGCGCGAGCAAGGTCGCGGTCGGATAGCATCCGGGGTTCGCCACGATATCCGCGGAGGAGATCGCCTCGCGATTCCATTCGGTCAATCCGTAGGCGGCCTCATCGTCACATCGGTAATCCGAGGAAAGATCAACGACACGCGCGCCTGCCGACACGAAAGCCGGGATGTGCGCTCGTGCTTCGCCGTGCGCGCCCGCCGCAATCACCACGTCACCCGGTACGATCGCCGATAGGACGGTGTTCGGCCCGTCGAACCGGTATGGCACCGTACGCAGCAAAGGGAAATGATCGGCTAACCGTTCTCCGGTGTGGCTGCGACTCTCGAGCACGCCTACATCGACGAGCGGATGAGCGTGCAGCAGGCGAATCACCTCCGCCGCGGCGTACCCGCTCGCTCCCCAGACGTGCACGTTCATACGGAGAGCTCGTTCATCAGCGAGGTGAGCGCTTCGCGCACTGCAGAAGGCGACGTCGATCCCGCCGTCACTTTTGCGCGGACACTCGCATCGGCCGTGAGCGGCGCCTCAAGCTGCGCAATGCCCGCGCGTACGGCAAGCGCGCCGAGGTCGGCCGCGCGCAGCGACCGCGCTTGCGCCTCGGCTGCCGCAACGGCGCCGCCAACCAGCGCATGCGCCTCACGCGCCGAGCAACCGCGCAAAATAAGAGCGTCCGCAACGTCGGTCGCAACGGTATAGCCTTCTTCCGCAGCCGCGCGCATCGTATCGCGCGAAAACACCGTGTCGCGCAGCGCCCGTTCGAATGCGTCGAGCATAGCCGCTCCGCGCTCGCAGACGAGCACGCACAAACGCTTGGTCTGCTGCAGGTCCCGGTGATACGAGAGCGGCAGGCCGACAATGGACGCAAGCGCGCCCGAATACATTCCAGCCAACTCCGACGCTCCGCCGCGAACCAACTCGAACGTATCGGGATTGCGCTTCTGGGGCATTAAGCTCGAACCCGTCGACGAAGCATCGCCGAGCCGCGCGTACCCGTACGCCGGTGTCGCCCAAACGATCACCTCAGCGGCTATCCGCGAGCAATCGGCAACCGCGCGGACAAACGCGTGTGCGGCGTCAATGGCGCAATCACGACTGCCGACCGCGTCCATCGCGTTGCGCGACGGCCGATCGAACCCCAGACGCGCGCACGACGCCTCGCGATCGAGCGGGAGCGTCGAACCCGCAAGCGCTGCCGATCCAAGTGAACACCAGCGCGCTGCACTCGCCGCCGCATCGCGGAAGCGGCGGGTGGCGCGGACAAGCGGCTCCGCAGCCGCGCAGAGCCAGAACGCGAGCAGCACGGGTTGCGCCGGTTGCCAGTGGGTCGTAGCGGCGAGCACGCTACCTTCGGCGAGTTCGACGTCAGCTCGCTCGCACAAACCGCGCGCGATCGACTCGCAGAGTTGCGCCCCGCGCTGCGAACGGTTGCGTGCGTAGAGAGCGAGCGTCGTCGCGACCTGATCGTTTCGACTGCGCCCGGCGTGGAGCCACGCGCCCGCTTCCGGCTCCAGTTCGCGCACGCGAGCGTCAATCGCGCCGTGCACGTCTTCCGCGCGGGTCGCGCGCGCAAAGCTGGGGAAGCTGCCGTCCTCAATTTCACGTTCGACCTGCGCAAGCGCACGATGCAGCGCGATCGCGCAATCATCGCCGATGATTGCGCCCCCCGCAAGCGCATCGACGTGCGCATGGGACGTGAGCACATCAAACGGCGCGAGAACAAGATCGTCGTCCAGTGAAGAGCCGAACGCCAGCAATGCCGGATCGGGAGGCACGCTGAATCGCCCACCCCATTGCAACGACGCTGACACTAGGCTTTGACCGCGAGGCTCAGACGCGCGACGCGATCGAGCGGCAAGCCGTAGCAACGGATGAATCCGCCGGCGGCATGATGATCGAAGGCGTCCCCCTCGCCATAGGTCGCGAGCGCTTCGTCGTAGAGCGCATATGGCGATCGCACACCCGCCGTCGCCGCGCTCCCTTGATACAGGCGCATGCGCACATCTCCGGTGATCCGCCGCGAAAAGGCGCCATTGAAAGCATCGAGCGCACCACGCAGCGGCGACATCCACAGACCATCGTAGGCCAACTCCGCATATCGTTGATCGGCTACTGCTTTGAATCGTAGCTCATCACGCGTGAGCGTGATGCGCTCAAGTGCTTTATGCGCGGCGATCAAGACCGTCGCAGCCGGCGCCTCGTAGACTTCACGGGACTTCACGCCGATCACGCGATCTTCTATCAGGTCGATCCGGCCGACGCCGTGCGCTCCCGCAAGCGCGTTCACTTGGGCCACGAGCACCGCACCCCGCACGCCGGAAAGCGACGGCATCCCCTCCTCGAAATGAATCACGACCTCGTCGGGTTCGCGCGGACGCTTCGCCGGCGCCGCCGTCCATGCGAATGCATCCTCGGGCGGTTCCGCCCAGGGGTCTTCCAGGACGCCCGCTTCGATCGAACGGCCCCACAGATTCGCGTCGACCGAGTACGGCTTTGCCGCAGAGTGCGCGACCGGGACGCCGTGTTCGGCCGCATACGCGATGGCGTCCGGACGCGAAAGCGGTGTTTCGCGCAGCGGTGCGCGCACCGTCAGCGACGGATTGAGCGCGCGCACCGCGAGCTCGATCCGCACTTGATCGTTCCCTTTTCCCGTGCATCCATGGGCAACAGTGTCAGCATGGAAGCGCCGTGCCGTCTCGACCAGCAGCGCCGCGATCAACGGTCGTGAGAGCGCCGCGGAGAGCGGATACACACCCTCGTAGAGCGCGTTTGCGGCGAGTGCCGGCAACACGTACTCGTTCATGAAACGTTCGCGCGCGTCGATCACGACTGCATCGTAAGCACCGAGCGCCAGCGCCTTCTGCCGTACCGCTTCCAGCTCGGCTGCGGCACCTTGTCCCGCACGTGCATCGCTTTCACCGAGGTCGGCCGTCATTGCAACGACCTCGTTGCCCGCGATGATGAGTTTTTTCAACAACACCGAGGTGTCGAGACCGCCGGAGTAGGCGAGAACGATGCGGCTCATGCGGCGCTGGTCCCCTTCAAATCCAGAAAACGCTGCTTGATGACCGGCATCTGTTCCGCCGACGAGACGATCACGAGGATCGTGTCGTCGCCGCCGACCGTGCCGATGATCTCCGGCCAGTTGGCCTCGTCAATTGCCGAGGCGACCATCTGCGCGCTGCCTGGACCAGTCCGCAACACAATCAGATTCACGCTACCGGCGATGCTGAGGACGAGTTCGGCGACGACGCGATGCAAACGGCTCACGTAGCTGGCGGTCGCGCTCGGCACGACGTACTTGAAGAGCGCGTCGTCATCGCCGTCGCCCTTGATCGGCACTTTGACGAGGCCCAGTTCTTTGATGTCTCGGGATACGGTCGCTTGCGTCGTCGCAAATCCTTGGCGCTCGAGCAACGCCGCCAGTTCCTCCTGCGAATGGATCGGGCGGGTGGCAACGAGCGTCAAAATAGCGCGTTGGCGCCGATCTTTCATGGAACGAATCCTTTCGCGTCGCTGAGGAGGGCGACAAGCAGGGCTTTTTGCGCATGCAGACGGTTCTCGGCTTGATCGAATACGGCGCTTCGGCCGCTATCGATCACCGCTTCGGAGACCTCCTCACCGCGATGCGCCGGAAGGCAGTGCATGAAGATCGCGTGCGATTGTGCATACGAGAGCAATTCGTCCGTCACCGCGTATGCCCGCAGCATGGCGTCGTTACGTTCGCGGTAACGCTCCTCGCCCATCGAGGTCCAGACGTCGGTATAGACGACGTCGGCGTTGCGAACCGCGCGCACGGCGCTCGAAAACGCCTGCGCAACGCCGCCGCTCGCCTTGCCGAGCGCCTGCAGGTGCGCGAGCGCGGCCTTGGAAGGGCGATGCGACGACGGAGCGCCGAACTGCACGGTCGCGCCGAGCATCACCGCTGCCTGCGCAAGCGAAAGCGCAACATTGTTCTTTGCATCGCCGATGTAGGCGATGCGCAATCCGTCGAGTGAGCCAAAACGTTCCTCGATCGTCAGCATATCCGCGAGTGCCTGGCACGGGTGCGAGCGCGCGGAGAGTCCGTTGATCACCGGCACGCTCGACGAGCGCGCGAACCGCTCCAGCGGCTCGTGCTCGTGCGTGCGCACGACGATCGCATCGACGTAGCGCGAGAGAACGCGCGCCGCGTCCTCCGGCGTCTCGCGGGAGCCTATCAAGAACTCGGCGCCGGCAGCGAAGAGCGCCTGGCCGCCGAGCTGCGCGATCGCCACTTCGAACGAGACGCGCGTGCGCAGACTGGGTTTTTCGAAGAGCAGCGCAAGAGTGAGGCCCCGCGCGATCGCACGCTGCTCCACCCCGGGTGCGGCCTTGAGAACGCGCGCGAGCCGAAGGAGCGCGGCCAGCTCGGCCGGGCTGAGGTCGGTGACATCGAGAAAGTGCCGGCCGCGAAGCGTGCTCGCGGGGGCTGGCGCTACCGCATACATGTTTTGTATATTTATGCACATGCAGAATAACTATGCAAGCCCCCTCGACCGGCATCCGATCGTGGTCAAGTACGGCGGCAACGCCCTGCCCGCCGAGGACCAACCGGCCGACCTTGTCTTAGCAGAGATCGCCGGGCTCGCAGCAGACGGAACGCCAGTCGTGCTGGTACATGGCGGCGGACCGGAGATCGATCGGTGGCTTCGCGATCGAGGTCGAGACACCGAACGCATCGATGGTCTCCGGGTCACCGATTCCGTGACGCTCGAGGTCACCGAGGCAGTCCTGTGCGGCACGCTCAACAAGCGGATCGTACGCGGCTTGGCGGCGCTCGGTGTTCACGCCGTCGGAATCAGCGGCGAGGACGGAGCGACTATCACAGCGGAGCCGTCAGCGAATCGCGCGCTCGGATTCGTCGGCGACGCGTGCACGAGCGACCCCCGTCTGGTACTCGCGCTGCTTCAGGCGGGTTACGTTCCGGTCGTCGCGCCGCTTGCGATGCAACGTGATGCGGCAACCGCGCTCAACGTCAATGCCGATCTCGCCGCGGCAGCGCTTGCCGCTGCGCTCCATGCCCACGCCTTCGTCATGATTACGAATGTGTCGCGCGTCTTGCGAAATCCGCCCGATCCTGCGAGCGCGATCGACCGTCTCACCGTCGGCGAGGCGCGCGCCTTCGCCGCAAGTCCCTCCTGCTCGGGCGGTATGCGCCCAAAGATCGACGCCGCCGTCGCAGCCGTCACCGGCGGAGCGCGGGCCGCCTATATATGCGGCACTTCGAAACGAACGATCGCCACCGCCGTCGCGGGAGCAGCCACCATCATCACCGCATGAACCCGCGCTGAACGCGATGCTACGCGGCGTCGCGTTTGCCGATCCATGCATGCGCAACGGTGAGGCTTCCTAGACTCCATGCGAGCAGAATGCAGCTCAGAAGCGGCATCAAGGCAGGTCCGAAGAGGTCAGTCGCGAGCCTGCCACCGGGACCGAGCACGTCGACCGATCCGGACAACGCGGCCACGGATGCGATCTTGTAGGCTTCTAGCGGGTTTGCCATTGTCACGAAGAGCAGTGTCTGCGTGCTGAGATGCACGGTGAGCGCGCCGGCCATGATGCCGAGGTCACCAATCACAATAAGCCCAAGCCAAACGACGATGGCGACGCCGATGGCGACGACCGTGGTTCGCGAGAACACCGAGATCAGGACGCCCAGCGATGCAGTGCAGAGCATGAGCAGCCACGTTTCAAGAGCGAACTGAAGGACGTCCGTGATGTTTCCCGT
The DNA here is from genome assembly GCA_027307235.1 of Vulcanimicrobiota bacterium. Taxonomy (GTDB): domain Bacteria; phylum Vulcanimicrobiota; class Vulcanimicrobiia; order Vulcanimicrobiales; family Vulcanimicrobiaceae; genus DAHUXH01. Next base: position 62,194 of record DAHUXH010000012.1, read on the forward strand.
TGCTCCCGCATACGACATGACGAGAAACGAGATCGCAAACCCGATCCCGACCGTGCTGCTGAGCGCGGTGATCAGGGCTCCCAGCTTCGCGAAAAAGACCTCGCTGATCGTGACCGGCAGCGATACCAGGTACGATAGGATCTGCGTTTCACGATCCGAGACGATGCCGAGCGCGCCTGCGAGCAGCGCCATCAGAGACACGACGACGAGATTGAGATTGATCAGAGTCGCGGCAGTCGGACCGAAACTCACGACGCCCGAGACCTTGCCGACGGCGATGCTGCTGACGCTCACGAGAGCGCATAGCGCACCAAATGCTGCGATGTAGAGCCAAAGCCAACGTTTGCGCCGGATCTGGCGCAGTTCGTGAAGCCAGAGTACCTGCAGATCGTTCATGCCGTCAGCCCTTCGTTGTCGACAAAGTCCTGCACGGCCACCATCTCAACGAGCCGACCGTCATGGAGATACGCCACCCGATCGGCGAGACGCCGCACGTCGTCGGTGAGATGCGATGAAAAGAGAATCGACGTGCCCGCACGCTTTTCTTCATTGAGCAATGCAAGCATGTCGAGCCGGGTTGCGCGATCGAGGCCTGCGGACGGTTCGTCCAAAACGAGCAGTTGCGGTTCTCCAACCAAGCCGCACGCGAGCGCAAGTCTCTGCTTCATTCCACCGGAAAGATCGGAGATCGCCGTCGGACCCACCGATTCCAGGCCGACTTTACGCAGCGCGGCGCGAGCCTGTTCGTGTGATGCACCGCGCAATTTGCGCACCAGCTCCATCAACTCATCTGCGGACATGTCGACGCGCGGTAACGCCTGCGGCACGTATCCGATGCGCGAACGCGCCGCCTTTGCTTGCAAACTCGGCCTGCGATCGTGTACGCGCAGTTCGCCCGCATAGGCCGTCAGCCCAAGCACGCAGCGAAGCAACGTCGTCTTGCCTGCGCCGTTGGGGCCCCACAGCGCAACCGCTTCACCGGCCTGCACGTGAAGCGAGACATTGGAGATGCCGCGCCCGTTTGAGTAGTGCTTCGTGAGGTCTACGACGCTCAGCGGCAGCGTCCCGGTGTCAACGACGACCGGTTTTGGATGCATGACGCGCCTGCGTCCGCGTCGTGCGCCGAGAATTAATGCCAACGGAGCGAGCGCCGCAAGCGCGAGAACGCTCACCGCAAACGACCGCCGTGGCGATGCGAGCGACGGCGTGAGCGCAGGAGCCGGCGGCGTCAATAACGGGTAGGGATCGACAACCTTCGGAGGCACGGCGACGGCGGGAACAGCACGAGCCGCAAAGTCCAGCGCAGCTGCGAGCGGGCTATAGTTGAACAGCGCCAATTCCGGATGCGCATCCATGAACGACTCGAACGGTCGAAGCGGACGGTACGGAATCGCGCCAACGTCGTGCGCGCCTGCATAGCCGCCATAATCGCTCCAGTAATTGCCCTTGTGCGCATCGTACCACGTGATCCCGCTGAGTGTGGGCCCGCCGCTGGCAGAGACTTGTTCGATGTTGTCACGAAACGCATTGAGCGCCACCAGCGTCGATGAGGTCACGGCTTCTGCCGCGAGGCCCGTGCCGTTGTAGGTAAAGGTATTCCCCGTGATGCGGTTCGGCATTGTCGGCCGGGTCGGACTCTGCACCAGGTTGAGCCCGACGTGATTGTCGATGAAGGCATTGTCGGCGATCGACGACCCGTCGACGTCTTCCATGCCGACGCCGTAGCCGGCCGGTCCACGATTGTGCAGGAAGAGATTCTGCCGGATCGTGAGGTTCGCGGCATACATGAAGTTCGATCCGATTTCGCAGCCCTCGAACGTGTTCATCCTGACCGACATTCGGTCGGAGTACATGTCATGCAGGCCATACCGGCCGTCGGAGACGTGATTCCCTTTGAACTCCATGTCCGGGGAGAACGACACGAACACATCGCGGTCATGCACGATGGCGTTATCCACGATGTGTACCCCTCGACTCGAAAGCACGCGGATGGCATCACCGCGCGAGTCGCGCGCTTGCGTCCCGGTGATGACATTCCCGCGAACGATCGAGTTTGGCGAACTGAACATGGAAATGGCGTAGGTGTTGTCATCGAAGCGATCATCGACAATCGCCGCGCGCGCTGCGCGCAGGATGATCGCGGCGACCTCGCCGTTATCGTCACCGGTGTGCGAGCCGACCAGATGCAAATGGCGAATCACGACGTCCGCCGATCGAATGGTCAGAATGGTTCTTCCCTCGATCGCTTGCAGCGTCGCATTCGCCTGACCTTCGATGGTCACTGGTTTTGAAATATCAAATGAACCGCGATAGGTTCCGCCGTTCACGACGATGGTTGTTCCCGGTTTTGCAGCGACGAGCGCCGCTGTGAGATCGCGAACGCGGCACGAGGCACACACCAGCAGTACGTGTGCAGCGGTAATCATGCGGCGTCCATATTCTTCACGCGATTGGCGATTGCCATGATCGCAGCGATGGAGGCCAGACTCGCAAGGTAGAACCCTATGCCGAATGCGCTGTCGGTGTGAAACTGTCCGACGCCGCCGGAGCCGAAGATGTTGGGCGTCCAAGGCGCAACGCTGCTCGACAGCGCAGCATGAGGGTCGAGATGGTGTCCGGCATACTGCAACCAGACGGCAAGGTCGACAAAGAACACGGCCGGCAGGGTCGCGGCCGGCAGCGCCAGCAGAGCGCTCCACCGTGTGCGAAGCGGTACCGCAAGAAGCAAGAGGATCGTGAAGAGCGGACCAACGACGAAGGCCGCCTGCCGTTCGAGCATCGCCACCTTCGCAAGCGGCATGAAACCGATGTAGTGATTCAACCCGTCCACTTCATGAACGTCGCCGGTCACGGTGAAGAACCACGTGGTGACGTGCAGCCCTTCGGGGTATTGCGGAGCATGCATGGTGATCTCCCACCAAGGCAGCAGCAGGGAGACTGCGAGCAGCATCCCCGCCGCCGCGAACCACCTGGCTCCTGAATCGCGCTTCATCGTCAACGCTCTGCCACCAGGAGGTAGCCCATCATCTCGAGATGGAGCGCGGAGCAGAAATCGGTGCAGTAGTACGGAAAGACTCCCGGTTTATCCGCGATGAATTCGAAGTGCTCGCTCTTGCCGGGCTCGATGGTCAGGCTGACATTGTAGCCGGCGATCGCAAACCCGTGCATGGCGTTCTTGGTCGATTCCGTGTTCGTCAGGCGCCAGATGATCTTCTGACCGGCCTTCGCATGGACGACGTCGGGCGTGAAATGACTGCGCGCTTGCGTCATGCTCACGTAGACCGTGTCGCCGTCGATGCGCACGCCTTCTTTACCGGCTTTGGGAGCATTGGGGTCGATGCCGTTTGAGTGCGGCGTGAAGCCGACGGGGAATACCGACATCGGCTTGAGCAGCGATGCATCGATAATCTGCGCGTAGTGCGGCTCCGCATTGCCGACCGGGGCATCGAAGATGACGCCCATCTTCGGCGATGTGACATCCACCAATTGCAGATTTCTCGGGAACAGTGGTCCGACCGGAGTGAACCGATCGATCGACCACTTGTTGAGTCCGACGATGTATTTTCCGCGCGGCTTCACGGTATCGCCGTGCGGAGCTGCCAAATGTCCGGTGTTGTACTGGAGCGACGTCTTGTCGACCATCTCCCAGCCCTTGCCGGATTCATCGCCGATCTTCCACTTTGCGACCGCGCTGTCCAGAAACAGACTCGTGTATCCGAATCCCTGGTCATCGAATTGCGTATGCAGCGGTCCAAGGCCAATTGGAATCTGCGCAATACGTGTTTCCGTCAGTGGAAGAACCCGTATTCCGTACGGGCCTTTTTTCAGGTCGCTGCGGGCAGCCGCCGTCTTGATCTTGGCGATGCTATAGATCTGCACGTACGGATCGAGCTTACCGCTCACGGCGAGGAACTTGCCATCCGGTGTGACGTCGACGCCGTGCGGGCTTTTCGCTTCGGAGAGGAGATACAAGATGCCGTTTTGCGCCGCTTGAGCAATGCTGATCAATGCCATCCCGTTGAACGTGGATGCGCGGCCGGACCGCACAAAGGCCTCGGCAGCTTTCCAGTTGATGACGTGCATCCAGTCGTACGCATTTTGCGACATGCTGGCTTCCGGAGGTAGACCGCCGTCCCAGTTGTCCGGATAAGCTAGTTCACTGTTGAACGAGTTCGTGAACGACCAGCCATCGCTATCGAGTTTCCCCGCGTCGGTGAGGTCTTGAAAGAACGGCGGCAGTTCGATAGAAAACGATTTTTGCGGATCGAGCACGCCTTTGTTCTTGTCGAACTTCCAATACGTCGCCAACCCGCGATATTTTTCGCGAAAATTCGCGGCGTTCAGAGGAGCGTATCCCCAGCCTAGCGGTGCCGCGTACTGCGCCGTTTCGATGACGTATTCGGTATTGGGCGTCACCGCCAGACCGTGGGTGTTGATCATGAGCGGGTTCTTGACGATCTGCTTCGTTTCAAACCGTGCGAGATCGACGACCGCGACTCGTGCATTCACCTTATCGTTGATGAAGAGAAAACGGCCGTCGTAGTCACCATCCGTTTCGCTCAGTGCCGGATGATGCGTATCGCCGTGCGTGATCGTTGCGTCCTTGAAATCGCCGTCATGCAGCGTTGCTTTCGATTCGAAGTCGTAGCCCCAGCCGACGTACGAATCGGGCGTGAAGACCGGAATGACTTTCAGCAACCGCATCGATGGAAGCCCGAAGACAACCACCTGACCGCTGTGCCCGCCGGATGCGAACATCACGTAATCGTCATGCTTGCCGGGCGGAACGAAGGTTCGCAGCGCCGCGTCGACATCGCCCGGATTCAAGCCGCGAGCCTTGATGATCGCATCCGCGTTCCCGCCCGCGGGAGGCGCGTTGCCGACGCCAGCCGGTTCGGCGCTCGATATCTGTGCTTGATCGTTCTTCGGCGCATTGCACGCTGCAAGCAGTGCGGAAGCACCGATCGCAGCAACGAATTGCTTTCGGGGAAAGGTACCCATGCTCGTTCTGCCACTCCATTCTTCGGCGAAATGCCGCTTCAATTGCAACCTTACGCCAAGAATTGGATGCTTTGCAGAAATCACACGCGGAACGTCTTCAAGAGTTCTTCCCAAGTTACGAGCATTTGCGCATGCGCACTCGTCTCGTAGCGACCTAAGTCAGAATCAAAGGGTTGATCGATGCCTGTACGCGAATTCGCCCACATATGGTGAACGATCGGCACGTCGTCGAGATCATTGATGCACAAGAGAGCGATCTTGAAGCGCTCGCGACGCTGTTCAACGACTATCGAGCATTCTATGACTGCACGCCGGACCTGCAATCTGCCAGGCATTTTGTGTCGCGTCGGATCAAAGAAAAGGCGACTCGGTTCTTCCTGGCGATACTTGGCGGCGCACACGTCGGCTTCGTACACCTTTTGCCGTCTTTCGACACGCTTGCCATGAGGAGCGCATGGATCCTCGAGGACCTATTCGTCGATCCCGCACATAGGCGATGCGGCGTCGGCAGCGCGCTGCTGCGTCACGCAGAGGCCTTCGCCGTTCGCACCGATGCCGCACGATTGAGTCTGACCACGGCTCACACGAACGAGATTGCCCAGCGCTTGTATTTGGGCCACGGCTACGTCCACGACGAAGTCTTCCGCGCTTACCATCGGATGCTTCACTAAGGTCTCCGGGATACCGCTTGAATCACTCGTAGCGCAGTGCTCGGGCCGGATCGAGCAGCGCGGCGCGAAGCGCGGGTACGATGGCAGCGACTGCAGCGCTGATCACGACGACACCCATCACGGTGATATAGACCGGCGGTTGCACCGTTGATGACCCAAAGAGTATTCCACCAAGTTGGCGCGCTGCCCATGCCGCAAGAGTCATGCCGATGATCATGCCGACGGTGCATTGCACGAGGGCCGCCGCCGTGACGTCTGCGACGATCGAGATCGTGCGCGCGCCGAGAGCTTTACGGATGCCGAACTCGTGCGTCCGCTGCTCGACCGAAAACGACACCACCGCATACGTTCCCGCTATGGCGAGTATAAGCGCGATGGCGGCCAGCGCGGCAAAGACCAACGCGATCGTCAAGGGAGCGAAAGCCTTAGCGGCGATCAGCGATCCTTCTGGAACAATGGATGGCGCCGCTAGCGTCGGGTAGCTTGCAGCAAAGATGCGATCGATGCGCGACGCGAGATTTGGATTGGGGCGGCCGAGACGGACTACGAATTCGCGCAGTTCTGGATGCTGTGCCATCGGCACGTACAGTATCGGGACCGCGGCGCGTCCATACTCTTCGACCGCGTTTCGGACGACACCGACGACGGCACACGATCGCGGTGTGTCGAAGATGCCCGGAGAAATGACCCGCCCGATGGCGCCGGTGTCGCCCAGATAACTTCGCGCGAACGACTCGTTGACGATCGCAACGCACGGTGCATGTGCGCGATCGGACGCCGCAAACATGCGCCCAAGGACAAGCCCGATCTGCAATGTACGGAAATAGGCGGGCGTGACTGCGTCGTAGAACGTTTTTATTTCCTGCGAACTGCCAGGGAAAGCGACATCCGTTTGATCGCAACAGTCGAACGGCGCCTCGAGGGCCGCCGAGACCGCTTGTACGCCGTCGATTGTGCGTAGTTGCTGCATGACGTTTTGCACAAATCGAAGCGTCAGATCGCCACCGGGCGCCCCGCCCTCGCCGGCAACAACATGTTCGTGCGTCGTTGGGGTCGACGTTTGAACAAGGAAGACGCTGCGGGGATCAAAACCGAGTTCGACGTTGGTGAGTGCACGGTAACTGTTCAGCACGAGCCCGGCCGCCAACACGACGGCGGTGGCGAGCGCTATCTCGCCCACGACGAGTACAACGCGGGCAAACCGCATCGAGCGCCGGACTTGCCTGCGGCGAGGCAACGCCGGCAACACGCCGGCCACCAGCGTAGTGACGAGGATTAACGCGGTCGCGTAGACGAGAAGGGGACCGTCCACGTGCACGTCATTCCAGCGCGGCAGCAACTTGGCACCGAACCCGCTCAAGCAGCGCAGCCCAAGCCATGCGAGCATCGTGCCGACCAGCGCGCCGGCACACGACAGGACTGCCGTTTCAGCAGCAACATGTGAAACGATTCGCTTCCAGGGTGCTCCCAGCGCCGCTCGAACCGCGAGCTCTCCGCCGCGCGACATCGTGCGCGTGAGTTGAAGATTCGCGACATTCACGCACGCAATGATCAACACCACGGTCACTGCTGCATAGAGCAGCCATAACAACGGCCGCATCGGACCAACGATCCGATCGATGACGGGCGTTAGCTGGATCGTTCGTGCCTTTGATGGCGGATCGAAGGTATTCCCATCGGCGATGCTCTTGACGATACGGCCGATGCTCGCCGCTGACGTACCCATGTCCACACCGGGGCGTATTCTTGCAAGTGCATTGAAGCTGAAATTACTTGGCGCGATCTGCGACGTGTTGTTCGGATCGATGCGGACCCAATACGACCGATGGACGAGACCGTAGGGCGTGGGGTCGAGGAACCCGGGCGGAGCTACGCCGATAATCGTGTAAGCGCGCCCATCGAGATTGAGAATCTGTCCCAGGGTTGCGATGCTTCCGGAATACCGTTGACGCCAAAGGTCATATGAAATGACGGCAGCGCGTCTATCCGCGCTGCCGTTGGAGAAAAAACGCCCCAAAGACGGGTGAAGGCCAACCACGGAAAAATAGTCCGCCGAAGCCACAGCGCCGCTGAGTTGAATCGGCCGACCGCGGCCGAGCAACGTGCCGCCGTCGCTCTCGGAGAGTGCGATGGTTCCATAGCTCCGCATGCGAGCGGCCAGCACAGTCGCATCGGGATAAGAAAGTGAATTCCCCTGGTTTGTTTCTTGGACGAAGAGCAGCCGCTCTGCATGATCGTAGGGAAGAGGCCGCAGCAGCACACCCTCTATCACCGCACCGATGCTGAGGTTCACACCGATCGCGAGGCCGATCGTGGTTATGACAACGACGCTATACAGCGGCGCCTTCCGCAGAGAGCGCACGGCCAATCGCAGATCGCGCGCGCCATTTTCGAAGCGCATCGACATTCCGGCGACGATTGCGTCGGCGACGGCATGAAGGACGCCGCCGTTTTTCGCGTCATCACAAATCGCGCTGCCGTACTGCTCGCGAAACTCACGCGGGCAGAACAGCAGTGCAAGGCGCAGGATCGTCATACCGAAACACGGGCAGGAAGAACGTTTCGCGTTTTTGCGATGCGCAGAACGTCGGCAAGACGCAGCGCTTCCGCTTCAGCGATTCGCCTACCCCATGTCGTGAGGCGATACGAGCGCCGGCGCGGATCGCTTGAATCGGGATCATCAATCTCTTCAATCCAGCGATCAGCGTGCAACTGCCGTAGATAGCGGTAGAGCGTCGTCGGCCCTAACTGCACCGCACCGTTGCTGGATAATTCCACTTCTTTGCTGATGCTATAGCCATGACGCTCGCCTCCCGCCAGGGAGAGCAGAATATGAAAGACACCCGCGCTGAGCGGGAGCGCCGCCGAAGGATCTTTTGCCATTTCACGATGACTATATCCATTTTGGCACTAGTCGTCAAGCCGGTCTGTGACGGACGCACTCCCGGCGGTCCCGCCATGGTTACATGCGCAGTGAATCTATCAGGGGCTGCCGGCCGATGATAGTTCCAACGAATCGCTGACTCGGGCGTATCTGTCGTAGAGCCACAGTAGCAGCGTCGTGAACAGGCCGACGCCGGTCAGGATGGGCCACACGATCGCCGGGTGCGTCGATTCGCCGAAATTCGAGAGGAGCGTGCCTCCGAGCCAGCCGCCCACGATTGAGCCGATGCCGATCGGCAAGAACGCAAAGCCCATGTACGTGCCCTGCTGGCCGGCAGGCGCGAGTCGCGAAACATATTCATAGTAGCGGGGCGATTGAATGATCTCGCCGAGCGCAAGGACGGCAAGACTCAGCACTGCCATCCACACGCTCGGGTGCAGCGGCATGAGCAACCAGGCAACCGATGTCAACATGGTACCCAGTATCAATGATTGAAACGCTCGGATTTTTCGCGTTAGAGCATTGATGGCAACGGTCAGCGTGATGACCATCAGCGGATCCGTAATGAGAATGAACGGAGTGTTTGCATTCTTGTCAACGTAATGCACAATATAAATTGGAAGGATGAGATATTGCTGCCAAAAGACGATCCAATATCCGGAAAAAATTACGAGGAAGAGCATGAACCGGGCGTTACCGAGAACCGTCAGGAAGTCGCGTCCCGTCTGCGCAAGCGACCGCGATTCAACGGCAGCGCGCGGTTCGCGAAAGAATACGAGAACGACGGCGACCATTAAGAGCACGCTGATCGCTGCAACTAGAAATACGTCTTGCGGCGGCAGTCGTGAATGCAGCCAGCCCGCCAAAAATGGCCCGAGCGTGCTGCCGATGTTGACCATCGTGTAGTAGATCGAATATCCGATCGAGCGAACCTCTTCAGTCGACGCGCGCGCCGTCGTGCCGACCACCGACGGTTTCACGAGCGCGACACCGAGCGCAGGCAACAACAGGATGATCCCGGCAAGCAGCGGCAAGGGAATCACGGCGCGCACCGGCGCAAGCCACGGCGCGCCGATCGAGCCGACCAAGAAGTATGCGCAAGCTAGGATGAAATATGCCGACGACAGCGCGCGCCGAAAGCCGATGCGATCGGCCAGCGCACCGCCGAAAATTGCCATCACCCAGACCGCGCCGCCGAAGATACCGCTGAGCGTTGCCGATTGCGCGCTGGAAAACCCAAGGGTCTGATTGAGATACACAGCGAGTGTCGAGAACACCGCGTAGTAGGAAAGGCGTTCGAAAATTTCGGTCGTGTTCGCAACCCAAAACGGCCGCTCGAACCCGTTGCGGATCTCCGACCACCGTCGTCCCATGTTCAACTAGCGCTCCTTCCTAAAAGCAGGCCTCCCGACGACGTTACGACGGGAGAAAAGAAGACGCCTCGCTGGAGCCTCATGGGAGTTGAAGCGGCACACCCCTAACCTTCCCCCTGAATCGCTGGCGTCAGGAGGTTGAGGTGAGCGTGAGAAACATGGCCGTGTCGGCCGTTGCGGCATTGCTCGTGCTGACGGGCGCCACGAGGGACGCCGTTCGCGGCGATCGCGCGGAAGGGTGGCTCGAGCAGAGCCGGTCACCGGTCATGGCGCGCAACGGCATGGTGACGACGAGCCAGCCGCTCGCAGCGCAAGCGGGGCTACGGATATTGATGGAGGGCGGCAACGCCGTCGACGCCGCAGTCGCCACCGCCGCAGCCCTCAATGTTACCGAGCCGATGAACGTTGGATTCGGCGGCGATCTCTTTGTCATCATTTACGTCGCGAAGGAGCACCGCGTCCACGTTCTCGATGCAAGCGGCATCGCACCGAGCGGCGCGACGCTCGCGCGCATGAATGCGCTCGGCTATGCCTACGATCCGAAGCACTGGGGACCGGGATCAGGTATGCCGCCCGGAGGGATTCTCGATGTGACGGTTCCCGGCGCCGCGTGGGGTTGGGACGAAGTGCTCCGGCGTTACGGCACGTTGCAGCTCTCGCGCGTCCTAGCGCCGGCGATCGATTATGCGACACAGGGTTTCCCCATCTCCGAACGCATCGCTCACGATTGGGTTCTCCCCGACGCTCTTCCGCTGCGCGGATGCTGCACGCGCCTCGATCCGGATTCGGTCGCTGCATGGTACGTCAATGGAAAGCGTCCGGTCGAGGGGCAGATCTTTCGCAATCCGGAACTTGGTCATGCACTGACATTGCTCGGAAAATACGGCCGCGACGTCTTTTATAAGGGCGAGATCGCGCGGGCCATTGTTGCAAAGTCGCGCGCGCTCGGCGGAACGATGACCCTCGCCGATTTGGCTTCCTATCACGGCGTCTGGCGCGAACCGGTTCGCACGACCTATCACGGCTATGACGTGTCCGAACTCCCGCCGCCGTCGCAAGGATTTGCAACGAACGAAGCGCTCAATATTCTCCAGCAATGCGCCCCGAAACTCGTACCTGGTCAGACGCTTGCATCGCTCGGTCCGGCGAATGCACGCTATTGGCATCTTCTCGTTGAGGCGAAGAAGCTAGCGTATGCCGATTTGTACCGCTACAACTCCGACCCGCGATTCGCCGCGATTCCGCTCGACCGGCTGCTGTCGGACGACTATGCTGCGTCGCTGTGCGCCAAGATCGATCCCGCGCATGCTTCGAGCATCGCTCCTCCAGGCGCACCGAGTGGAGCCGGAGACACAATTGTGCTCTCAACAGCCGACAGATGGGGCAACATGGTGTCGTGGGTCAACAGCAACTACGACGAATTCGGCTCCGGAATTACTGTCCCCGGATACGGCTTCATTTTACACGACCGCGGCGCGCTGTTCACGCTCGACCCGAAGAGCCCCAACGTCATCGCACCCGGAAAACGCCCGTTCAATACGCTCTGCGCCGCGTTCGTCATGCACGGCGGCAAGCCGTTTGCGAGCGTCGGCCTCATGGGCGGCGACATGCAAGCACAAGGACACGAACAGGTACTCGTCGATCTCATCGACCTCGGCACCAACGTCCAGCAGACCGGCGATATGGCACGATTCCGTCACGACCAAGTTTCAAACACACTGTTCCTCGAATCGCCGCTCTACCGCCTCGTCGGCAAGCAGTTGAGCGCAATGGGGCACAAGGTACGCTCGACGACGCGACTTCCGATGGGCGGATATCAAGCCATCATGGTGCTTCCGCACGGCGGCTACAGCGCCGGTTCCGACTTCGGCAAAGACGGTGAAGCCGTAGGCTGGTAGCTGGCCTCGGTGGCGCGAAACTTGGCAATTCGCTCAATCAGGCTCTCGGGGACGGGCTCACTCAGCGGAAAACGAATGGTCCCTTTGTCGATGGGGTATGGGCGCAATTCGGTTTTGAATTTTTCTACAAGGGATTCACTGGCTGCGTACAGCGAGTAGTGCGTTTTCCATGCGGCGAAATGCAAGACCGCATCGCCATGAATTTTGTATGTGGGCATGTTGTAGGAGATCAACTCATCGGCCTCCGGCACGGCTCTGCGTATAGCGCTTCGGACGCGATCGAGGGCCGCTCGAGCCGCAGGCGGTTGTGCCTGGATATATTCATCTACCGATTGGAACTGCATCTTCGCCATTTTCCACCTCAACGAACCTGGGCTCATGTTCGACGAGAATCATTGTGATCAGCTTGGGAGACACGCTCGGGGGAACGACACCGATCAATCGCATGCCGCCTTTGCCGGAGGCACCATACCGCTTCAGCGAATGGTGATGAACTCATCGGCAACGACACGCTCATGAGCCACCTTCACGGAGTGGCGCGATGAATCCTGAGAAAGCCCGCCCAGTTGTGGCCGCGTGACATCGTCGGCCTTAACGGAACACCATGCATTGCGACGCGAATCGCGTCTATCTCAGCGGCGCTGACGCCGTTGCCTTCGGCAACGCTCATGATTTGATTTCCATTTTGCCATGCAACATTTGCATGTCGCACAAGCACCTGGCGTCCAGGGAACGGAGGTCGACTATCACATTCGCTCATGCTTCCTTCTGCCGCCCGACGAGCCGCTTATCCGATATGGCCCGTAACGCCGCGCAAATGTGAAAAGGCCTCGTCGATGACACCCATTGAAAATGGCGTAATTCAGAACGAAAAGACCCCACAAAACTGGGGGTCTTTTCTACATCTTCGGATTAATTTCACATTCTGGGCTGAATTTCACAACGAGCCCCTGGTTAGGCGGATTCATTGTGAGTCAACATCAAAACGGGATTTCGTCTTCGAGTTCGTCTTCGAATTTGGTGGAGGGGGTGGGGGATGACGCTTGGGAACTGCCGCTGTCGTAGCTGCTGCCTTCGCCAGATTGGCGCGAGCCGAGCATCTGCATGTTGTCGATGACGACTTCGGTGGCCTTGCGCTTGTTGCCGTCTTTGTCGTCGTAGGAGCGAATGACCAGGCGCCCCTCGACGAGCGTGTTCGAGCCCTTTTTCAAATACGTGTTGCAGGTTTCGCCGAGCTTGTCCCACGCGACGATGTCGACGAAGGTGGTGTCTTCGCGATTGCGCGGGTTGTTGACGGCGAGCGTGAACTTCGTCACGGATTTGCCGGACTGCGTATAGCGAATCTCAGGATCACGCGTGAGGTTCCCGACGAGGATCACGCGGTTGTACGAACCAGCCATGCTTCTATTCTTCCTTTCGCGCGTGCCAACTGTGTGGCACGGCGCCGGCGGCTAGGGGAACCTAGTACGGCGCGGGCATCGGGGCCTGCGGCGGAGGCGCCAGAAGGGCGGCCTTCATCGCGGCAAGCGCATTCTTGTCGAGCGCGATCGTGAGTTCGCGGATAACGTCCTCGTGAAGCCCAAGCTGGCGCTCGACTTCCTTTGAGGTCGCGGCGTCGCTGCGGTAGTGGACGGCCACGTAGTGGCCCTCGCGCACGTCCTTGATCTCATAGGCCAGGCGCTTCTTGCCCAGCTTCTCGGTGTTGACGATCTCGCCGCCTCGGCCGGTGATGATGCCGGCGAACTGCTCGGCCCGGGCATCCACGTCGGCCTCTTCGAGCGACGGACGCAGGATATAGGTGATCTCGTAATCGTTCACAGGTTCTTTCCCTACTACGGACGCCCGCGGCGCGGGCGGCCCAACGGCGGGCAGTGGGTACTGGCCTCCGCAGAGCGGGGCCGGAAACTTTGGAAGAATAGCACACCGGTCCGTGCGGAGCAAGCACCCGGCGCTCAGGGGGCTTTGAGGCGCCGCATTTAAGGTTAGCCCGTGTCGATCGCTCATTTTGCCGTCAACCGCCGCGTCGCGGTCTCGATGATCGCCCTGGCCATCGTGGTCCTCGGCGTCTTCGCCTTCCCGCGCCTGCCCCTTGCCCTGCTTCCTCAGTTCACGCCGCCGGTCGTCTCGGTCAGTGTCTCCTACCCCAACGTCGCGCCGGACTCGATGGAAACGCTGGTTACCCGGCCGATCGAAAACGCGGTGAGCCGCGTCGCGGGCGTGGACACGATCAGCTCCACCTCGTCGCAAGGTCAGACCAACGTGCGCGTGCAGTTCCACTACGGCGTCAACATCGACACCGCCGCCGTGGACGTGCAGCAGCAAGTCGATCGCATTCGCGGACAGTTGCCGAACGACCCGAACCTGCAGACGCCGCAGATTCAAAAAGCCGACCCGAATGCATTGCCGGTCGTTCGCTCCTACGTCACCGATCCCAACATGACGCAGCGCGACCTCGGCGACCTCTTCACGAACTTCCTAGCCGACGAGTTCTCGTCGGTCAACGGCGTAGGTTCGGTCAGCGTCGGTTCCGACCAGCAGCGCGCCATCATGATCGAGCCGGACGCCCGGCTCTTGCAAGTCTACGGCATCAGTCCGCAGCAGATCGTCAGCCGCGTCTCGCAAGAGAACGTCAATCTTCCCGCCGGCATCGCACAGATCGGCAACAACGAATACTTGGTGCGCTCGGCTGAACTCTACAAAGGCGCCGACCAAATCGGCAACACCGTGATCGCGGTCAAGAACGGCACGCCGATCTACCTGCACGACATCGCAAAAGTCTCCGACGCGATTCAAGAAGAGTTTTCGTACACGCGCCTCAACGGCATTCCGTCGGTCAACGTGAACATCACCGCGCAGCCCGACGCCAACGTCCTGTCGGTCTCCGCTGGCGTCTATCAGAAGATGCGCGAACTCGAACACCGCTATCCGGGCATGAAGTTCGGCGTCACGCTCGACCAGCAAGGGTTCATTCAAGAATCGATCAACGCGCTCGAACACACCGCGATCTACGGCGCGGTGCTTGCAATTCTCATCATCTTCCTCTTCTTGCACTCGTGGCGCTCGACGCTCGTCGTCGCCATCTCGCTGCCGATCTCCATCCTCGGCACGCTCTTTGCCGCGTACGCCTTCCATTTCTCGCTCAACACGATGACGCTCGGCGGCTTGGCGCTGGCGGTCGGGCTGATCGTCGACGACGCGATCGTGGTCATCGAAAACGTCAACCGGCATCTCGATCGCGGTGAGAATGCCAAGGGCGCGGCTGAATCGGCCGTCAACGAAATCTTCAGCGCCGTTCTCGCATCATCGATTACCGTTATCACGGTGTTCGTTCCGCTGGTGTTGATCCCAGGGCTGCAAGGCTTGATCTTTACGCCGTTCGCGGTGATGGTCATGGTGGCGGTCGGCATCTCGCTGCTGGTCGCGGTGACGACGGTCCCGATGCTCGCGTCGATCATGTTGAGCGCGCGCGCCCGCTTCAGCAACGGCGTATCGCGATCCAACATCTTCAAACGCTTCGCGCAGCGCTTCGACACCGTCTATCAGCGTTTCGCCAAGTGGTACGCCGGTATGCTCTCAAAGGCAATCGACCGGCCGCGCTTGGTCTTCGGCACCGCCGCCGCCATCTTCGCGGTGACCCTCGTGCTGCTCAAGCTCGGCATGGTTCACACGGAGATCTTCCCCGCCGAGAACTCTCGATTCATTCGCATGTTCATGCGCATGCCGACCGGCACGTCGCTCTCCATCACGAATTCCATTGCAAAAGACATCGAGTCACGCTTGCAGCGCGACCCGCGCGTTGACGCGGTCGGCTCGTCGGCGGGCGGCGGCGAAGGGTCGAGCAACACGATCTTCATGGCGATCGCGCTCAAACCGGGAACGACCAGCACGCAAGCCGCGCAGTTCGTCCGGCAATGGCAGATCGGTCTGCAGGGAACCACGACCGGCCGCTTCAGCGGAGGCACCATCGATCCCAAGCGCGTGGCGCGCTTCCGGGCCCTTTACGGCAAGCCGATTCCGGGCATCGCGGTCTTCGGCAGAACGATCGATATCATTCAGCAAGTCCTCTCGCAGGGCCAGGACGCGCTCGACATTCAAATCTACGGGCCCGATTTCAAGAAGCTCTACGACATCGCCAAGAACGAAGCTATCCCCGCGCTGAGCGGCGTGCCCGGGTTGTCGCGCCCGGATGCGCGCGTCACCGACTCACAGCCGGAACTCGACGTGCAGATCGACCGGGAGAAAGCCGCATCGCTCGGCATCTCCACGCAACAGATTTCGCAGACGGTCTCAACCGCGACCAACGGCTCGACGGCATCATTCTTGCAGCTCAACGGCACGGAATATCCGATCATCGTTCAATATCCGCGCGACCAGCGGCGCTCTTACGAAGCGCTCGCGAATCTCGCGATCGCCGTGCCCAGTTCAGTGATCTCGTCGGGATCGCTCGGCAGTCCGACGGCCGTCGCGCCGACCGTTGCCGGACAGGCATTCTCGCTGCAAACGATCCCGCTGAGCGACCTCGCGTCGATCACGATCGGCAACGGTCCCTCGCAGATCACGCGTCAAGACAAGCAGCGCGAGCTCGACGTCTCCGCTTCCCTGCTCGACGTTCCGCTCAGCCAAGTGGTCGCGCAAGTGACCCCGATCATGGACTCGCTCAACATGCCGCCGGGCTACTACTGGAAGTTCGGACCGTCGGTGACGCAGCAGGGCGACACGTTCTCGGCACTCGCGATCGTCGTCATCCTCGCTATCATCTTGATCTACATGCTGCTCGCGGCGCAGTTCGAATCGATTCTGCATCCGCTCGTCATCATGGTCGCGGTGCCGCTGGCGCTCGCGGGCGTCGTCGCCGGATTGATGATCACGCAACGCGCGTTCGGTCTGACGGCGTTCATCGGCGCACTGATGCTCGTGGGCATCGTGGTCAAGAACGCGATTTTGGTCGTGGAATTCACCAACCAATTACGGCGTCGCGGCATGTCCGCGCGCGATGCGGTCTTGCAAGCAGCGCCGCTGCGTCTGCGGCCGATCTTGATGACGACGTTCGCGACCGTCGGCGGTATGTTCCCGATCGCCGCCGGCATTGAGGCCGGCAGCGAGACCCAAGCTCCTCTCGGAACGGTCGTCATCGGCGGCTTGCTGGTCTCCACGCTGCTCTCGCTGATCGTGGTGCCGACGCTCTACCTCTGGGTGGCAAAGCACATCGAACCGCGCATGGGCGGATTCCGCATGCCCACCAACGGCGAAGTCAAACCGGGCGCGATAGCAGCCGTCGAACTCGAACCGCTCGCTCCGGTCTAGGAACCTTGCGTCACGCGATCGCGTTTGGTGACGCGATAGACGCGGCGCACGTCCTTGAGATGCTCGAGCTTGACGATGAGGCGATGCAGATGATCGAGATCGCGAATCTGCACGGTGAGGCTGGTGACGGCCGTCCCGTCGCGGCGCGCACGCGCGTTGACGGTGCTTACCTGCGTCTTGAGTTCCGCGAAGACCGTCATGATGTCTTGCAGCAATTGCGGGCGGTCACCGGCTTCAACTTCAAGATCGACGGCGTGCGTGGCTTCGGGCGTATCGAGCCAGATCGCTTGTAAGATGCGCTCAGGCGTTGCGTTCATGTACGCGACGTTGGGGCAGTCGGCGCGGTGGATTGAGACACCCTTGCCGATCGTCACGTAGCCGATAATCGGGTCGCCCGGAACCGGCAGACAGCATTTCGACAGGCGGACGAGCACGTCGTCGACGCCCGCGATGCGCACGCCGCTGCGCTTGCGCGGGGCGCGACGCGACGGGCGCGCGACCTTGGCGATCTCGATGACGTTGGTTTGCACCAGTTCGTCGCGCATACGATTGGCGACCGCCGTTGCGGAGGCATCACCAAACCCAATCGCCGCGAACAGATCGGTGGGCGTCGGATAATTCATGCGGTGCGCGATGCGCTCGATCAATTCTCCGCGCGCGAGATCGACGCGCAGATTCGAGCGGGCGAGTTCCGCTTCGAGCGCCTCTTGCCCGGCGAGCACGTTTTCCTCACGATGCTCCTTGCGGAACCACTGCTTGATCTTGTGCTTCGCGCTACCGGTCTTGACCACCGAGAGCCAGTCCAGCGAGGGACGGCCGCTCGACTTGTTTACCAGGATTTCGCAGATGTCGCCGTTCTGCAACGAATAGTCGAACGGAACGATGCGGCCGTTGACCTTCGCGCCGACGCAATGATTGCCGACGTCGGTGTGCACGAGATACGCGAAGTCCAGCGGCGTGCCGCCGGCCGGCACGCTGAAAACGTCGCCGCGCGGTGAGAAGACGAAAACTTGGCTGTCGAACAGATCGAGCTTCAGGTTCTCCATGAACATGCGCGAGTCACGCATGTCCTTCTGCCATTCGAGCAGCGCGCGCAACCACGACAGCTTGTTCTCGAACTGATCGGACCGGCTGCTGCCTTCTTTATAGCGCCAGTGCGCGGCGATCCCGTACTCGGAGGTCCGGTGCATCTCCCAGGTACGAATCTGAATTTCGAGCGGATCGCCGTGCGGTCCAACCACCGTCGTGTGCAACGACTGGTACATGTTGGGCTTTGGCATCGCGATGTAATCTTTGAAGCGCCCCGGCAGCGGCGTCCACATGGCGTGCACCGCGCCCAGCGCAGCGTAGCAGTCCTTGACGGAATCGACGATGATGCGAATGGCAGTGAGATCGTAGATCGTCGAAAAATCGCGGCCCTTGCGCATCTTTGAATAGATCGAGTAGAAGTGCTTGGGGCGGCCGTGAATCTCCGCGTTGACGCTCATCTCGGCGAACTCGTTGCGCAGACGCTGCATCGCCTCGTCGACGTCGGCTTCGCGTTCCTTGCGTGTCTTGGCGACGCGATCGACGATGTCGCGGTACGCTTCGGGATCGATGTAGCGCAGGCACAGATCCTCGATCTCCCATTTGATCTTCCAAATGCCCAAGCGGTGAGCGATGGGAGCGTAGATGTCGAGGCTTTCGCGCGCGATCGTGAGCTGCTTGTGCGCGGGCAGGCTCGCGAGCGTGCGCATGTTGTGCAGGCGATCGGCGAGCTTGATAATGATGACGCGGATGTCCTTGGCCATCGCCATGAACATCTTGCGCAGGTTCTCGACTTGCGCGTCTTCCTTGGACTGATACGGAATGCGCGTCAGCTTCGTGACGCCGTCGACGAGCGCCGCGATCTCCTCACCGAACTTCTCGGCGACCTGTTCGCTCGTGACACTGGTGTCCTCGACCACGTCGTGCAGAATCGCCGCGGCGATCGTGTTGCAGTCCATCTCGAGCTCGGCCAGGATGCCGGCGACGGCGAGCGGATGCTCGATATACGACTCGCCCGAAGCGCGGCGCTGCCCTTCGTGCGCGCCTTCCGCAACCGCAAAGACCCGCTCTAGCCACGCCGGCTCCAACGCCGGATCGTAGCTTCGGACCTTGTCGATGAGCGAGCCGATGGTCATAGGTATGCCCCCATGATGCCACACCGCCTCATGGCTGAATAGGTAGAAGGTGTAGGGAAGCTCCGATTTCGTCAGGCCGAGGCGCGGAGGCCTGGCGGAAATCAGAGCTTCCCTAGTACTTCAGAAAGGAGACGACGTCGATGTTGGGGAGAGCATCGCGGCCTTTGAGGGCTTCGAGCTCGATCAGGAAGGCGAATGCGTGAATCTTCGCGCCCAGGCGGTCGACGAGGCGGCGCGTCGCGGACGCGGTGCCGCCGGTCGCGAGCAGGTCGTCGACGATGACGATCGTGTCGTTGGAACTGAGCGCGTCCTCGTGAATCTCGAGCGAGTTCGTCCCGTATTCGAGCGCATAGTTCTCGGCGAGCTTGCTATACGGCAGCTTTCCGGGCTTGCGAACCGGCACGAAACCTGCGCCGATGGCGTATGCGAGCGGTGCGCCGAGCATGTACCCGCGCGCTTCGATCCCGACCACGTAGTCGATGCCGCGACCCTTGAAGCGTTCGACGAAGTGATTGACCGCTTCGCTGAAGCCTTGCTTATCCTTCAACAGCGGTGTAATGTCACGGAAAAGGATCCCGGGCAGCGGGAAATCCGGGATTGCACGGACGAGGCTTGCGATATCCACGGCGCTGCGATTCGCGAAACGCGTGGGCGGGCCTCTTCGTTATGCGGGTAGCTGGGGCGCATGGCCCCCCTATGAGAGAATGGGAGATGAAGCAGCGAATCATCGCAACCACCCTCGGAATCGTCATGGCATTTTCGAGCCTCGCCCCGGCCGTCGCCGGCGGCAGAGCGAGCACGCGCAACATCCTCTTGATCGCCGCCGGGCTCGGAGCGTTCGTCACCAACTACACCCACAAGCTGCGCCTGAAACGTCAGGAGCATCGCGAAACGGTCAAACGCCAAGCCGCCTATCGCGACTGGTTCTATCAAAAGTATGGGTACTATCCCACCGACGGTCAGTTCAAGAAGTGGTACTACGAAACGTACGGCGCCGACCCGCGGTGACGCGCGGTTCTTCACTTGGAACATCCGGCGCCGCTATCTCGTCGCCGCCGTCCTCTCGATAGTCATCAACGTCCTCGGCGTCGTCCTGCTCTTTCCGCGCTGGACGACGCCGTCGCAGCCGCACGTCGTCGCGCAAACGGTGACGCTGAGCGTTTTGCCGCGCGCCACGCCGACGCCGACGCCGCCGCCGGTCGTTCATCCGGCGGTGATCGCGCCGACGCGCGTTGCCGCGCCGATCATCGACCCCGGCAAATCAGCGCAGCTCCAGCCCATCAAACATCACGGAGAATCCGCGCCGACGGTTCACACGCGCTACCATCTCAAGCCGGTGTGGGACCTGCAGACGGGCGCTCAAGGCGCGGGCGCGGGCAAGGGCAGCGGCGCCGGCAGCCTGGGCTTGGGCGGCAACGGGAACGGCATCAGCGGGAACGGCAACGGAAACGGCGGCACCAATGCCGCGGAGCCATGCGGGTTCGTCGAATTCTCCAATCCGCACGGATCGATCTATGACAAGGCGACCGGCGGCTTTTTCGTCGACATTCGCATCACCGTTCACTATCCCGACCGGTCGGTGCAGTCTCTGATCCTGGATTATCCGTTCTACTACAAGAGCGAGAACGCCAATCCGTTCTCCGACAGAAACGCCGCCGACGATACGATCGCGGTGTTATTCCAGCAGCCGCCGAGCGACAAGGCCCCGAATGAACCAGCGCTCGTGCAATACGTCATGCAGCACTCGACCAAGGACGGCTACACGCGTCTGCAAGACTGCCCGCCGGCGACGGCAGCACCGTAGATATTACAGCAGAAACTGCCGCAGGACGGCCATGTCGAGCTTGAACGTGTGTTGCGCGAGCACGGCTTCGACTTTGTACTCGCACGCTTCGAAGAAACGTTGCGCCGTGCCGCCGTGCGGCACCATCGTCGTCATCTTGTGGCAGTTGTAGTAGTTGGCGACGTCACCTGCTTGACGTAACAGCGCGCGGCCGATTCCGTTCCGGCGACATTCCGGCAGCACGACGATCCGTTCGACGTGCGCCAATGACGCGGCGATGCGGATGGTCGCAGCCCCGACGATCGTATCGCCGTCACGCGCCGCGAAGTCGTGTATTTGTTCGTGCCAGATCACGCTGAACTCATAGAAGGTCTTGAGCGCTTCGCGCGCAGTGACGCGAAAGAACTCGGCGACGTCGTCGGGCCGCGCGCGCGCGATTTCAACCGGCAACGGCGGCGACCTCGGTATCGACGTCGAGCAGCATGCCGTCGTACGCGGCAATCGCGCGCAATCCCAACTCGTCTTCAAGGTCTTGCGCGAGCAGTGCCGGACCGCGTTCGAGCATTCGTGTGCCGAAATGCTGGAACACCGCGACTTTCGGCCGCACGATCTCCACGACGCGCCGCGCGTCTTTCCATACGAAATGATCGACGTCGATGACGTCTTCGTAGCGCAGCACGTTGATGATCAGCACGTCGGGATGATGCTCGGCGTAGTCGTTCGCGAGTTCGTCGAAATACTTGCCGCACGGCAGATACGAGACCGTGAGCCCTTGATACGAAAAGTGCAGGCCGAAGGTTTCCACTCCGTGGCGATGGCGGATCGACGTGCGAATCGCGACGTCGTCGACCATGTACGGGCCGCCGCGCTCGTGCAGCCGCTCGACGCGTTCGACGAAGTGCTGCGCATAGGGCAGGATCACGTGCTCGCCGTGGAGCGCGTCGCCGGGCGCGAGCAGCACGCCGCGCCGCCGGAACCCGCCCGAGGTCATCGCCTCGATCGCCGCGTTGACGTCGCCGGCGTGATCCAAGTGTTTATGCGAGAGCGCGATCGCCGACAGATCGCGCGGATTGCACGGCGGCACGTGCGAAAGCGCACGCACGAGCGCGCCCGGACCCGGATCGACGTGAATTTGCGTGTCGCCAAAACGCATCCACATCCCACCCGATGCGCGAATCTGGCGCGCCACGACGAAGCGCGCGCCGCCGGTGCCGAGGAACAGAACCGAAGTCATCGGCCCATTCTTCCGGCAGCGGGCCGCGTATCCATCCGCCCGACGCCGCGCGGCGACGAGTTAGGAGATGAGGCCGCCGATCTGCGGATAGTTTCCGAAGAGCACCGGAGCGGACGGACGGCCGAGCCAGCGTTCGATGACCGTCGCGTAGACGCTGCGAAAATCGGTGGTGTACTTCAGATTTCCCATGTTGGTCTGCACACCGCCCAAATCCGGGGTTGTTCCGTACAGACCGCCCTTCACGCCGCCGCCGATCAAAAACAGCGGCGAGGCCTCACCGTGATCGGTTCCGCCGCTGGCGTTGGAGGCGATGCGCCGCCCGAACTCCGAGAACGTCATCGTCAAGACGCGCGTGTCGTTCCCGTGCGCGGCGAGATCGCCGTAGAACGCCGCGATCGCATCGGAGAACTCGCCGAGCAGCCGGTCCTGTGTGCCGCGCTGACTGACGTGCGTGTCGAAGGATCCGTGCTGGATGTAGAGCACGCGCGTGCCGCTGCGACTGCCGACGATCTGCGCCGCGAGCGCCAAGCTGCGCCCGAGCGGCGTCGCCGGATAGGCGGCGTCGCTCGTGTAGCCGGCAATCAGCTTCGGCAGTTCCTCCGAACCGCGTTGCGCATGATCTTCGATCTCGGCGACATGCGCCAAGTACGGCGATTGAAACGGAAAGCGATTGTCGGCGACCAGTTCGGAATACGTGCGGCGCGCCGCCGCATTGCGATCGCTGACCAGACCGTATCCAGCCAGCGCCGCAACCGACGGCACATCGGTCTTCTGCGCGACCAACACCTCAGGCAGCACCTGCGCGAGCGCGATTGCATTGAACAGGTTGTCCGCCGGGAGATTCGCGCCGTCGAGATAGCGGCCGAGCCAACCGGTATGTTCGTATCGATCGGGAACCGCCGTCTGCCAAATCTCGGTCGAACGAAAATGCGAATGATCGGGCGCGGGATAGCCGACGCCTTGCACGATCGCGACCATGTTCTTGTCGTAGAGCTTCTTGAACGCGGTCATGCGCGGATTCAAGCCGACACGCGCATCGATGTGCAGTACGTCGCTCGGCGCGACGGCGATGTTCTGACGAACTTGGTAGTAGGTCGGATCACCGTGGGGCACGACGCAGTTCAAGCCGTCGTTGCCGCCTTGGAGATTGATCAACAACAAGACACGATTGTCCGCTCCGGGAAGTCCGGGCAGCGGTGTATCTGCGAGCGCTCGCGCGAACACGTGGTCGGCGTTTGCGACCACGGTAAGACCGGAGAGCGCTCCGAGTAGGAAAGGTCCGCGTTTCATCCTGATCTCCCCGTCAGTTCAGTTGGTAGGCGGGCATCGCCATTGCCAGATACGCGCCGCCGCGCACGCGCAATTCAAAGTTCTCAGGACTGAGCGTACCCAGCGCCGATTCGGCACTTCCGTCGAGATAGGAAGCCAACTGCGCGAATGATTGCTGCGGCACGTCGCCTTGTAGGATCGTCTGCAGCAGCACACCGGCCGCTTGGCCGGCGCTGCGCGGCAGGGCGCTCAACCACGGCGACTGCTGCATGGCCGCCGAGTTGACCAGTCCGGCGACAAAATTTTGCCGCGCGATCATCATCTGCGAGGTCAGCCACGCGGCCCCGCCCGGCCATCCCGCGACGTTGGGCGGATAGAAGAGCACTTGGCCCATCTGCGCCATCGCGCGCACCGCCGATGGGTCGATCTCCGGCATCCCGAACGCCTTGTAGGTGCCGACCACAAATTCCGCCGGACTCTTGACCAGCGCGCGGTACGCGCGTTCGGAGAAGAAGACGTTGCTGCGCAGCAGCACCGAGAGCACCGGAGCAAGCTGATAGTCGTTTTTTTCCAGCAGATGCGCGACCGCATCGACCAGCTGCGGTTCCGGGTCGTTGTACACGAACCAGTTCAGCAAGGTCGTTGCCCAAAATGCCGAGCACGCCGGTTGCTGATAGATCACCGTCACGATGTCGCTGCCGTCGAAATTCCCGGTGCGTCCGAGGAACGTCTTGACGCCGTCGTCGTGCAAACGCGGATTCTGGACGAACTGCTGCGTGGCGCGGTTGATCGTCCAGCCGGTAAAGGCGCGCGCCGACTGACGAACGTCTTCTTCCGAATAGTTCCCCCGGCCGAGCGTGAACAGTTCCATCAGTTCCCGCGCGTAGTTTTCGTTGGGATGCGCCTTGCTGCTGCGCGCGTTGTCGAGGTAGAGCAGCATCGCGGGGTCCTTGCTCACCACGAGCGTGAGGTCGCGCAGATTTCCGAGCGCGTTGTCGCGGTAGAGCTGATTTTGCTGATAGATCAGCGCCGGCGTGACGTTCTTCTGAATCGCCGCCGTCGTGAAGTGGCCGTGCAACAAGAACGTCATCTTCTCTTGCAGCGGCGCCGGAGTGACCAGCATACGATTGAGCCACCAGTGCTGGAGCGCCAGAATCGAGCGGCGTTCTTCCATGCGGAAGCCCATCAAGCGCTGACGCCGCGTGTCCGCATCGAGACCGCGCAGCGGTCCCTGCGCGAGCAGCGTCTGCAGATCGACGAGTTCGCCCGGCGGCGAGGCATCGGCGGGCGGGAAGTGGATGAGATCGTCGACGGTTTGCTGCATCGAGCGGGTGAGCATGCGATGCAGCTCGCCGGGAGTTGCGCCGAACCCGGCGCGACGCATCAGATGCGACGCGGCGCGTTCATTCCACGGCCCGGCGTAGGGTACCAATGCCGTCGTCACGTCGAGCTGCCCGGTTGGGCGATGGAGACCTGCTGCCATAGTGTGATAGTAACGCAGATGGCCTCGCCGCCGTCGTGAGAGCCGGATGAGAAATGCACAGACCGGAACCCGGCATCGCCGCGCCGAAATCGCGCGGCGATGAGCTTGATCGAGACGCATTTGGATCGCACGAGCGACCGGTACACCGTCAACGCCGCACGCATGTCAGCGCTGGTCGGCGAACTGCGCGAGCGCCTGAGTGCGGTGCGGGCGGGCGGCGGCGAAGACGCGACGGCGAAGCATCGCAAGCGCGGGAAGCTCACCGCGCGCGAGCGCATCGATCATCTGGTCGATCCCAGCAGCGCGTTCCTAGAACTCTCGGCGCTGGCCGCCGGCGGCATGTACGACGGCGATTCGCCGTCGGCGGGCATCGTAACCGGCATCGGCACGGTGAGCGGCGTGCAGTGCGTGCTCATCGCCAACGACGCCACCGTCAAGGGCGGCACCTACTACCCGATGACGGTCAAGAAACATCTGCGCGCGCAAGAGATCGCCGAACAGAATCACTTGCCGTGCATCTATCTCGTCGACTCGGGCGGTGCATTCTTACCGTTGCAGGCCGACGTCTTTCCCGATCGCGAGCATTTCGGCCGCATCTTCTACAACCAGGCCCGCATGTCGGGCAAAGGCATTCCGCAGATCGCGGCGGTGATGGGATCCTGCACGGCAGGCGGCGCGTACGTTCCGGCGATGAGCGACGAAACCGTGATCGTCAAGGGCAACGGCACGATCTTCCTCGGCGGCCCGCCGCTGGTCAAAGCCGCGACCGGTGAAGAAGTCACCGCCGAAGAGCTGGGCGGCGCGGACGTGCACACACGCGTCTCCGGCGTTGCCGATCATTTCGCCAACGACGACTTGCACGCGCTCGGCATCGTGCGCGAGATCGTCTCGAATCTCCATCGCGAGTTGCCGCGCCAGTGGGACACCGCAGCGCCTCGCCCGCCGAAGTACGACCCACGCGACATCTACGGCATCATCCCCGCCGACAGCCGCATCGGGTACGACGTACGCGAGGTGATCGCGCGACTCGTCGACGCTTCCGAATTTCACGAATTCAAAGCGCGCTACGGAACGACGTTGGTGTGCGGATTTGCTCGCATCGAAGGACATCCGATCGGTATCCTCGCCAATAATGGCATCCTCTTCAGCGAGAGCGCGCTCAAAGGTGCGCACTTCATCGAACTGTGCGCGCAACGCGGAACACCGCTGCTCTTCCTCCAGAACATCACGGGATTCATGGTCGGCAAACAATACGAGAACGGCGGCATCGCCAAGGACGGCGCGAAACTCGTCACTGCCGTCGCGTGCGCGGAGGTGCCGAAGTTCACCGTGGTGATCGGCGGCAGCTTCGGCGCCGGCAACTACGGCATGTGCGGGCGAGCGTACTCACCGCGTCAGTTGTGGATGTGGCCGAATGCCCGCATCAGCGTGATGGGCGGACCGCAAGCGGCAAGCGTGCTCTCGACCGTCAAAGGCGAGATGAGCGCTGAAGCCAAGGCTGCCTTTGAAGCACCGATTCTCGAAAAATACGAACGCGAAGGCAACCCGTATTATTCGACGGCACGGCTGTGGGACGACGGGATCATCGACCCGCTGGATACGCGGCGCGTCATCGCGATCGGCTTGGAAGCGGCCGCCAACGCGCCGCAACCGCCGACCCGATTCGGCATCTTCCGTATGTGATGCGTCAGTGTGTCGGTGAGGGGCTCGGTGACGACGGCGGTGCAGGTGTCGTCAATTTGAAGTAGAGCGGATCTTCTACCCACGTTCCGCTCTCATAGTGCAGCATCGATTGAACGCTGGTCTTGGTTGGACAGCACAGCGCCGCTTTGGGACCATAATAGGGTCCGGCAAGCGCAATCTCATCGACACCTTTGGTCTTGACGATCTGTGCCTTGAGCGAACATCCGTTCTCAACGTGAACCAGCGTCGCGAGTTTTTGTGTCTTCGCGTCATAGCCCAGAACGTCGACGCGCGTGCTGCCGCAGTCGGCCGCTTCTTCATGCGTCTGAACGACGAGCTGTTCGCCGGTCGTCGGCATCAGTTGCGCCGCGCCGACGATGTTGAGCAACTGATTGGGAAAATAGAGGCTGGTTCCATGACCCTGCGTGACGGTCGCGAGCAGATCGGGCCCGTCGCCGGGCGACTGCGCTCGCAACTGGTAGACGCCGCTGGCGGGGTCGATCTGATAGATCGACAGGTACCACTGAAAGAACGTGTTGCCTTTGGTGTCTTGCGCGACCATCTTCTTGCTCGTCACCGCGCGCCACGAGCCGCTGGGCGTCTCACCGGCCGGAAAGAACGGAATATCTTGCACGACGGCGCCGAGCGGCATCGGCGTGAGGCTCACATTCGGTTCGATCGCGCGCGACACCGCGGCGGCGCAGAGGAGCGCCGCAATGCACGACACGACGGCAAGGGCTCGAATCATTCGCGGGGCTAGATTCCCGCGTACCATTCATACCCCTGGTCCTCCCAGTAGCCGCCGTGACCGCCGAAGAGCGTAGCAAACGAGCCGACGATCTCTAGACGCGCGACCCACTTGGCGCTCTTGTAGCCAAGCTGCGTGGGAACGCGCAACCGTACTGGCGCTCCGTGGTCGGGATCGATCGCTCGATCGTTCAGGCGCAGGCTGAGCAGCGTCTGCGGGTGGCGCGCCTGCCGGATATCGAGGCTTTCGTAATACTGTGTGCCGCCGTCATCGACGTCCATGCAATGAAAGACGACGAAGCGTGCGTCATCGCGCGGCTGCGCGAGATCGAGCACGTCGCTCAAGCGCACGCCGGTCCAACTGCCGATCGCGCTCCAGCCTTCGACGCAGTCGTGCCGCGTGATCTGCGTCGTCTGCGGCATGCGCTGCAACTGCGCGAGCGAGAGCGTCATGCGACGCTGCACCGCGCCGTCGACACGCAGACGGTACGACGCGAATCCGTCGCGCACGAAGCGTTCGTACTGCGAACTCTGTGGTGCCGGCAGCCCGTTGACGCGAAAATCGCGATCGACGTCTTGCTCTCGATATTCGCGCGCGAGCCCGTGCGTTCCGATCAGCGGATAGTTCAGCGACTCCGCGCCGCGCAAAAGCTCGTGAAAGCTGCTGTCGTTGAGCTTGGTGCCGATCGGGGCGCATGCGCCCAGCGCCGCGGCGATCGACGAGGCGACGAAGAGACGCCGCTTCACGCGCCGTCTCCTTCGTGCTCGCCCAAACGGTACCAGCCGGTGATCATCGCATTCATTTGATTGACGAACCCTTGCGTCAGCACCAGCAGGACGTGACCCGCGAAGAAGGCGAGCAGCGCGAGCATCGCGGCAAAATGCCACAACCGTGCGAACTGCCGTCCGCCGAAGAGTACCGTGAGCCACGGAAACGCGGCGTCGACGCCGGGCGCGAGCGCGATGCCGGTGAGTACAACCAGCGGCGCGAGCACGAACATGAGCAGCGTGTACGCTGCCTTCTGCAGCGGGTTGTAGACGCCGTGCGGCGGCGCTTCTTTGCGCATGTGAAAATAATACGCTTGCATCGGCCACAACTTGGGAAGGTCGGACGGACGCAACACGAGTTTTTGCAGACTGCCCTTGATTGCGCTGGACACGAGCCACGTCAGCCAACAGACGGCGGCGATCCATGCGAAGAACAGATGCCAGCGACGGCCGTCGGCGAGGTCTTGATACGACGGAATCGTCAGCCACCCGGGAAACGCGCGCGCACCCGCGCCGCCCGCGCCGTCATCGGTCCAGCCGAGCGCGCCCGTCGTGGTGAAGGTGCGCCCGAAGAGCATCGTCTCTCCGACCCCGTCTCGCGGCGAACCGATGGCGAACACACGATGCGCCGGATCACTCTTGTCGGAGGCGTCGAGATACGGCGCGGCGTTGAATATCTGCAAACCGCTCGAAACCAGCACGGCAAAGGCGACGACCCACAGCCAGTGGGCGATGCGCGTCGCGAGCGCGTAGCGGTGGATCGCACGGACCGTCATCTCTGCACCTCCTCTGTAGGCCTGTTTGGTTGGGGGCGAGAACGTCGCACCGGCATGGCCTCCCAAACCATTCGTCTTGAGATCAACGATGACATTGCGCGCGTCATCTTGGCGCGCCCCGACGTCCGCAATGCGTTCAACGCGACCGTGATCGCCGAACTGCGCGACGCCTTCGAGCAGCTTGACGCCTCCGACGTGCGTGCCATCGTTCTCTCGGGCGAGGGGAAGACGTTCTGCGGCGGCGCCGACATCAACTGGATGCGCGCATCGCTCAACCTGACCTTCGACGAGAACGTCGCCGACGCAGAAGCCATGAGCGACATGTTCCGCTCGATCGATCGGGTGAGCAAACCGACCATCGCTCGCGTGCACGGCGCCGCGCTCGGCGGCGGAGCCGGCTTGGCGGCGGTCTGCGACATCGTGGTCGCCGCCGACGACGCGCTCTTCGGTTTTACCGAAACCAAGCTCGGCATCATTCCGGCAGTCATCTCGCCGTTCGTCATCGCCAAAATCGGTGCGTCGCACGCGCGCCGGCTGTTTCTCACCGGTGAGCGCTTCGACGCGCGTCGCGCGCGAGAGATCGCGCTCGTGCATGACGTCGTTGCGGCGGACGCGCTCGACGCAACGATCGAACGCATCATCGCCGAACTGCGCACGGCCGGACCCGAGGCGGTCGCGAAAGCCAAACAACTCGTGCACGGAGTACGCGCGGCCACCTATGAAACCACGCGCCGCCTGACCACCCGCGCCATCGCCGAAACGCGCACCACCCCCGAGGGGCAAGAGGGGTTGCGCGCGTTCCTCGATCGCCGCCCTGCGAACTGGACGCCGTGATCCGACGCCTGCTGATCGCTAATCGCGGTGAGATCGCCGTGCGTATCGCGCATGCCGCGCGTGAGATGGGCATCGTCCCGCTCGGCGTGTATTCCGATGCCGACACGGATGCGTATCATCTCTCGTTCATGGCGGATGCAGCGCGCATCGGCCCGCCGCCTGCCCCTGAATCCTATCTCGACGCCGACGCGATCGTCGCAGCGGCCAAGACGCTGCGCGCCGATGCGGTGCATCCCGGATACGGTTTTCTCTCCGAACGCCCGCTCTTTGCAAAAGCGGTGCGCGACGCCGGGCTGATCTTCGTCGGCCCGACGCCTGAAGCGATGGCGGCGATGGGAAGCAAGATCGAAGCCAAACGTCGCGTGCGCGCTGCACAGGTGCCGACGGTTCCCGGATACGACGGCGACGATCAGTCAGGCGAACGGCTGCGTGACGAAGCGCAGCGCATCGGCATGCCGTTGCTCGTCAAGGCCAGCGCCGGCGGCGGCGGACGCGGCATGCGCGTCGTGGACCGTATCGAGGAGTTCGACGAGGCGCTGGCGGCAGCCAAACGCGAAGCGCTCGCGGCCTTCGGCGACGACGCGGTGCTGCTCGAACGGTATCTGCGCCGCCCGCGTCACATCGAAATTCAAGTTCTCGCCGATCATCACGGCAACGTGGTCCATCTGGGCGAACGCGAGTGCTCGATTCAGCGTCGCCATCAGAAAGTCGTCGAAGAAGCTCCGTCACCGGCGGTCGATGACGCATTGCGCGCCGAGATGGGCGCGGCAGCGGTGCGCGCCGCCGCTGCGGTCGGATACACCAACGCAGGCACGTGCGAGTTCATGCTCGACGAGACCGGCGCATACTACTTCCTTGAGATGAACACGCGGCTGCAAGTCGAGCATCCGGTGACCGAACTCGTCTACGGACTCGATTTGGTGCAGTGGCAGTTGCGCATCGCCGCCGGCGAACGTCTCACGCTCGCGCAAGCCGAGATTCGCCCGCGCGGTTGGGCGATCGAGATGCGCGTCAATGCCGAAGACCCGCGCAACCACTTGCTGCCCTCGACCGGCACGATTGCGCGCTGGTCGCCGCCGGACGGACCCGGCATTCGCGTCGACGCCGGTGTCACGACCGGCAGCGAGATCGGCGTCTACTACGATTCGATGCTGGCGAAACTGATCGTCTTCGGCAGCGATCGTGCTGCGGCGGTGCGTCGCATGGCGAGCGCGCTCGACGACTTCACCATCGACGGCCTGCGAACGAATCTGCCGCTGCTCCGCTGGATCGCGCGCGACGAGGCGTTCATCGCGGGCGCGCTCCACACCGGATTCCTCGCCGAACGCCTGGACGAGTCGATCTTCGCGCCGGCCAAGGCTTCACGCGAAGCACTGGCACGTGCGTGCGCACGCGCGCTCGCCGGCGGCGCGGCGCCATGGCGCATCGCCGGCGTCGGCATGCCGATCGCGCTCGAATGCAACGGCGAACGCTACGCGCTTGAAGCCACCCGCATCGCCGACGGCGTCTACCATTTGCGCGGTGCGTTGACCGGCGACCTGCGTGTACGCCACAACGCCGATCGCCTCGTCGCGTCACTCGACGGCATCGAGCTGGGCAACGTTTTCGACGACGGGTTTCGGCAGGCCGCGCCGCCGAGCGCCGATGCGCGGACGCAGGCGGCCGGCGGTCCCGCCGACGGCCGTGTGATCGCGCCGATGCCCGGGAAGATCGCGAAGATTGCGGTCGCGCAGGGCGATGCGGTCGAGGAGCGCAGTCTCTTGATCGTGCTCGAAGCCATGAAGATGGAGCACCGCATCGAGTCGCCGAGCGCGGGGACGGTGAAAGCGGTGTTGGTTCGCGAAGGCGACGTCGTCGCCGCCGCGCAAGCGCTCGTCGAGATCGAATGAGGTCGCCGCGCACCCTCGTTCTGGTGCCCGGCTATAGCGAAGACCCCGCGCACTTCGAAGCGTTCGAGTTCGGCCGCGGCGCGCACCCCGGCTTGCGCGATCATGGATTCGCGTGCGTGCGGTTTCCGCGCCATACCGAGCGTCTGCGCGAACGCATCGACCGCTTCGCGGAGTTCATGGAGGCACTGCGCGCCGACGGTATGCCGACGCCGTTCGTGCTGGTCGGCTATTCGCTTGGCGGACTGGTGGTGCGCGGCTATCTGCGCGCGTATCCCAATCGTACGCACGACGTCGAGCACGCCGTCACGATCGCGACGCCGCACTGGGGCATCGCAACGGCACCGCTTTCCATATTGTCGCGCCTCTTCTTCATCCCCGACCGCGCGCTGCCCGACCTAGACTTCAATTCCGACTTTTTGCGCTGGCTCAACGAGACCGGCGGCCACTGGGAGACGATGCCGGACGGCAACACCATCTACACGCTCGACCACGAACCCTATATCGCGCCGCCGCACGTCGCGGTGCATACAATCGTCGGCATGATCCCGTCGCGCGGACTCGCCAGCGACGGGCTCGTCAATGCCGATTCGGCGACGCTCGGCAGCCGGCTTCCGGCGCATTTCATCATCGGGCCGCACGCCAACCACATGAACTTGATCGGGTACTTCGAACTCCACGTCATGCTCTTGGCGGGATTTTGGGTGAACGACGACGTCTGGCCGATGACGGTTCGCGCGATCGCGCGCATGACGGACGCGCAACTTCCGCAGCTCCACAGGAATCGTAGGTGACATGAGTCTTCCCGCACGCGTGCGCGTCTGCGAGATGGGCGCGCGCGACGGTTTGCAGAACGAGCATACCGTCATCTCCACCGGCGACAAGGTGCGCTTCATCGACCTGCTCACCGACGCAGGCTTCGACTACGTCGAGGCGACCTCGTTCGTGAGCCCTAAAGCGATTCCGCAGCTCGCCGACGCGGCGGACGTCTTCACGCGCATCCGCAAGAAGCCGGGCGTACGCCACACCGTTCTCGTCCCGAACATGAAGGGGTACGAACGCGCGCGCGCCGTCGGCGCCGATTCGATCGCGGTCTTTACCGCCTCCTCGGAAGCCTTCACCAAACGCAACATCAACATGACGATCGACGAATCGATCGCGGTCTTCGGCGACGTGGTCCGCCGCGCCAAAGCGGAGGGCGTCTGGGTGCGCGGCTACGTCTCGACGGCGTTCGGCTCGCCCTTCGGCGACCGCGTGACGCCCGCGATGGTCGTCAACGTCAGCCGCAAGCTGATGGCGCTCGGATGCGATGAACTCTCGATCGGCGACACGATCGGCGTCGGCGTTCCGAGTCAAGTCGATGAACTCGTGCCGGCGCTTGCCCGCGAGATTCCGCTCGACCGCCTGGCGTTTCATTTTCACGACACGCGCGGAACGGCGCTCGCCAACGTGTACGCTGCGTTGCAGCATGGCATTTCTATCTTCGACGCATCGAGCGGCGGGTTGGGCGGATGTCCGTACGCACCCGGCGCGACCGGCAACGTGGGCACCGAGGACGTGCTCTACATGCTGCACGCAATGGGAATCGAAACCGGCGTCGATCTCGACAAGGTTCGCGCGGCGTCGCGGTTCATCGCCTCGGTGCTCGATCACATGTTGACGAGCAAAGCGTTTCAAGCCATGGAGGCCTTAAGCAAGAAATAAGATCGCACAATTGTGGGATAACGTTGGCACGTTATCATCACGGTCATGCGCATTTCACATCTTCTCCGCATCGCAGCAACGCTGACTGCGAGCGCGACCATACTCTCGGCGTGCGGCGGCGGAACGCCTGCGCCCCCGGTGACGCCTGCGTCGACCACGGCACCCGCGAGTGCGCCCCAAGTGGCAGGCAGCCCGATTTCACACGTCATCGTCATCGTGCAAGAAAACCGCACGATGGACAATCTGTTCTCGACGTCATTCTTGACGAACGGCGGTCCCTATCCGGGCGCGAACGTCGCGACGACCTGGACGGATCCGCTCGGAGCAACGCATCCCCTCGCGCAAGTTCCCTTCGAGTTTCCGGCCGATCCGAGCCACTCGCATACGTCGCTGCTCGCCGAATGGGATGGCGGAAAGATGGATGGATTCTTCACCGATCAAGTGTCGCCGGTCGCCGGCACGTCAACGCCGCCCAACGGCTTCGTGTACGCGCAGGTGCCGGATTTCGAAACCCTGATCTATCACTCGCTCGCATCGCGCTACGCGCTCGCTGACAACATGTTCAGCTCGCGCCTCGTGCCTTCGTTCCCGGGTCATCTCATGCTGATCGCGGGACAGAGCGATCCGTCGGACGACCCGACCGATCCGCTCGTCTGGGGATGCGACTCGCAGCCCGGTGCGACGGTTCCCGTCTTCAATCCGAGCGCCGGCCCCGAAGCGATCACCACGCCGGGTCCCGCTCCGTGCTTCGACTATCAGACGCTCGGCGATCTGCTCGATCAAGCGCACGTGACCTGGAAATACTACACCGGACAAATCGGCAGCATCGACGGCGGCGTCAGCTCCTATGATGCCATCAAGCACATTCGCAACGGCCCGGATTGGACCAACAACATCTCCAACCCGAACACCAACGTGCTCAACGACATTCAGAACTGCACGCTGCCCGCGGTGTCATGGGTCATGCCGCCGGCGCTGGCCTCCGACCACGCAGGCGACTTGAGCAACGGCGGCCCGGGCTGGGTCGGGACGATCTACCTCGCCATCGCGCAGAGCCAGGCATTGCAGAAGAACGCCGCCTGCCAGTACTACGGCAATACCGCGATCATCCTGACGTGGGACGACTCGGGCGGCTGGTACGACCATGTGGCACCGCCGATGGGCCCCAACGGCACGAGCATGGGCTTCCGCGTTCCGCTGCTGGTCGTCTCGTCATTCGCGAAATCCGGCTTCGACCCGAACAACAAGCTCGCACCGCCGTACGTCTCTCACACGCAGCGCGACTTCGGTTCGATCCTGCGCTACATCGAGAAGAACTGGAATCTCGGCACGCTCGGGGCACGCGACACCGGCGCCGACGATCTCAGCGACATGTTCAACTACACGCAAAACCCGATCCCGCCGGTCACGGCCGCGGACATGCAGCGGATGATCAACCTCAGCGACTGGAACCGCGTCAAGACCATGAAAGCCACCATCCCGGTCGACGACGACAAATAGGTCATCGTCAACCCTGGGGGAAACGAAGCCCGGTGATGCAGATCACCGGGCTTCGTCTTGCCGTCCTAGCCCCGATCGCGTGGCCCTCGCCGCCGGAGGGGTACGGCCCGTGGGAGCAGATCGCGTTCAACATCGCCGACGGCATGCGACGGCGCGGCGCCGACGTCACGCTCTTTGCCACCGGCAACTCGCGCTTCGACGGGAAGCTCGTCTCCGTCGTGCCGGTCGGCATCAACGAAGACCCGGCACTCAACGGCGAGGTGTTCACCGCGCTGCACATCGGCGAACTCTTCCGCCGCGCGCACCAGTTCGACCTCATTCACAACAATTTCGACTGGAAGCCGATGACGTACGCGCTCGCAACCGACGCACCCCCGTTGCTGACGACGGTTCACGGTTTTTCATCGCCGCAGATTCTCGCGGCATATTATGCGTGCGCTCACCGCAGCTTCTTCTGCTCGATCAGCGACGCGGATCGCGATCCCGGCTTGGCCTATCTGGCGACGACGTACAACGGCATCGATCCCGCGCAGTTCACCTTTCGTGAGAAGCCCGGCGACTATCTAGTGTTCTTGGGGCGCTTCCATCCCGAAAAAGGAACGCACCTCGCCATCGAGATCGCCAAGCGCGCGGGCGTGCGTTTGAAGATCGCGGCAATTCCGCAAGACGAGCGCTATTTTCGCGAGATGATCGCGCCCCACATCGACGGCGATCGCGTCTGCTATCTCGGCGAAGTCCAGCGCGCGGCGCGCAACGAACTGCTCGGCAATGCGCTCGCGCTCGTACACATGACGACGCGGCCCGAACGTTTCGGCCTGTCGACGATCGAAGCGATGGCGTGCGGAACGCCGGTTCTCGGCGCGCGCATGGGATCGTTGCCGGAGATTGTGATCGACGGCACCACCGGCTTTCTGTGCGATTCCGTCGACGAAGCGGCGGCGCGCGTCCCGGCGCTTGCGTCGCTCGACCGCCACGCTTGCCGCCGCCGTGTGGAAATGGAATTCACAATCGAGCGCATGATCGATCGCTACCTCGACGTCTATGCACGCGCGCTCGATTTGCACACTCCGCCCCCGGCGACGCAGGAGCACGTGCGTGCGCGCGCGCACGATTGGTGGGACCGGCCGATGGCCTTCACCGACATCTCCGAGAAACCAAAAAGCCTTATCTTTGATGGTCCCTGAAGAACCCGAACACGAGCATCACCCGCTCATCGACCGACTTGGCATCACCGCCGAGCAGCGCGCTGCCGTCATCAACGTGCGCAGCGCCGCATTGCTCGAAGAACTCGGCGAACGCTGCAACAAGGCCGTCAGCACGAAGCTGCATGGCGCGTATGACGTGATTCTCTTGCGCGTCGACACGCGTGAGGATCTCGACCGCATCGCCACCGCGAAATCTCACCTCAAATCAGAGGGAGCACTGTGGGTCTTCCATCCGAAGGCCGATTCGGCGGACATGAAGGCCGACGACGTTCGGGAAACCGCCGTTGCGGGCGGACTGATCGACAGTAAGACCGTCCACTACACCACAACGCATACAGCGACGCAGTACGTCATCCCGGACCACCCGCGCGGGTAAGTTATTCCCAGTGGAGCAAAGCGTGCGCGTCATGCGCACGCTTGAGCACCGCGTCATCCACCGGACCGTCGACGAGCATCGTGAAGTGCCCCATCTTGCGGCGCGCAACCGCATGTTTCTTTCCGTAGAGGTGCAGCACGATGGACGGATCTTCGAGTAGTTGATCGACGCCCATCAAATGATCGCCGGTCCCGGTGCCGAGGATGTTCATCATCACCACGTTCGCGTGCAGGCGCGGCGGCGCCAGCGGCAGATCGCAGATTGCGCGCACGTGCTGCTCGTACTGCGAGCACTGCGTCGCGTCGATCGTGTAGTGGCCGCTGTTGTGCGGACGCGGAGCGATTTCGTTGACCAGCAGTTCGTCATTGCGCGTCAGAAAAAATTCGACGCAGTACGTGCCGACGATGCCTAGGCGGCGGCCGATCGTCGCGGCCATCGCCTGCGCGCGTGCGGCCACGTCGTTGTCGATGCGCGCCGGGGCGATCGTGGTGATCAAAATGCCGTGCTCGTGCATGTTCTCGGCGACGGGGTAACTCACGACGTCGTCGCCCGCGCTGCGCGTCGAGATGACGCTCAGCTCCTTGGCGAAGTTGACGATCCGTTCGAAGATCAGCGGCACGCCGTGTTGCTCGGCGAAGATGCTGCGCACGGCGGAAGTCCCCTCGACGCGCCACTGGCCCTTGCCGTCGTACCCGCCGCGCGACGTCTTGAGAATGGCGGGGAATCCGATCGTCATCGCGGCCTGCGCTTCATCGTCGGGACGCTCGATCGCTTCGAAATCGGTGGTCGGCACGCCGCTCGCGCGCACGAAGGCTTTCTCGCGCAGACGGTCCTGCGTGATCTCGAGCACTTTGCTCGACGGTGAAACTGCGAATCCGCGCTCTTCGAGCAGACGCACCGAGCCGATGTGGATGTTCTCGAACTCGTAGGTGACCACGTCGGTACGGTTGCCGAGGTCTTCAATCGCGTCGAGGTCGGTGTAGTCGGCCACGATCTGTTCGTCGGCGACTTGTCCGCAGGGCGAATGCTCCTGCGGATCGAGCGCGATGACATGGTAGCCCATGCGCTTGGCGTCGAGCGCGATCATGCGGCCGAGCTGGCCGCCGCCGATGACTCCGATGGACGCGATCACGGTTGTTTGGCGGCAGCCTCGTCGTGCATGCGCGTAACGTACCGTTCGAGCCGGTGCGCGACATTCGCGTCTTGCAGCGCGATGATGCGCGCGGCGAGCAG
This sequence comes from Vulcanimicrobiota bacterium, assembly GCA_027307235.1. Classification (GTDB taxonomy): domain Bacteria; phylum Vulcanimicrobiota; class Vulcanimicrobiia; order Vulcanimicrobiales; family Vulcanimicrobiaceae; genus DAHUXH01. Next base: position 99,968 of record DAHUXH010000012.1, read on the forward strand.
CGCCGCGTTAGCAGCCCCGTCGATCGCGACGGCCGCCACCGGAACGCCTTTGGGCATCTGCACGATCGAGAGCAGCGAATCCAGCCCCTTGAGGGCCTTGGAGCGCACCGGCACGCCGATGACCGGAAGCAGCGTCTTCGCGGCCGTCATGCCGGGAAGATGCGCCGCGCCGCCCGCGCCGGCGATGATGACGCGCAGGCCGCGCGACTGCGCGGTCTGAGCATACTCGAACATCTCGTCGGGCATGCGGTGGGCCGAGACGACCCGGACTTCATGCGCGATCCCGAGATCGTCGAGCATGTCGCTCGCCGCCGACATCGTGTCGAGGTCGGACAGGCTACCCATGATGATACCCACGAGGGGGCTACCGTCGCTCATTGTTCGGCAGTTTCGCGCTGAAGATGAAAGCGCCCTCGGTTCGCGCGTCGAATGGGCCGCTCGATGAGCGCGTTTTTGCTGGGTGTCAACTACTGGCCGCGCCGCAGCGCGATGTACATGTGGCAGCGCTTCGACCTCGGCGAAATTCGCGAGGACTTCGCGCGCATCGCGGGGCTCGGCATCCGCGCCGTGCGTTTCTTTCTCTCGTGGGAGGCCTTTCAGCCGCAGCGCGACACCGTCGATCGCACGGCCTTGAAGCGCTTCGACGCGGTGATGCAGGCCCTGAGCGACGCGAATCTCCTCGGTATGCCGACGCTCTTCTGCGGGCACATGAGCGGCGTGAACTGGCTGCCCGCCTGGACGCTCGACGCACGCACGTCGCACGGTCGCTTCCGCACGATCTCCGGCGGCGTGGTGAGCCCGCGCGGCATCGGCGACTTCTATGCGAACGACGGTCTCATGCGCGCGCAGTTACAGCTTGCGTGGGCGATCGGCGAGCGCGCGCGCCGCCATCCCTCGCTGCTCGCCTGGGACATCGGCAACGAATTTTCGAACATGCGCGAACCCGCGTCGCCGCTTGAAGCCGCGACCTGGAGCCTGATGCTGACGGAAGTGCTGGAGCAGGCGACCGGTGCGGACGTCACCGGCGGAATTCACGGCGAGGACGTCACGCGCGATCGCAACCTGCGGCCGTCCAGCATCGCGTATCCGTGGTCGTTCGCGACGATGCACGGTTATCCGGTCTACAGTTCCTTCGCGCACGCGAACGACGATCCCGAAGTCGTGCCGTTTCTCGCGATGCTCACCGAATCGCTCACGCACAAGCGCGTGCTCTTCAGTGAACTCGGAAACCCGACATGTCTGAACGGCGCGCAGCGCGCCGGCGCGTTCGCGTGCTTGACCGAAGACGAGATGGCACGCTATGCGTACGCCGTGCTCGACCGTTTGCAGCGCCGCGGCGCGATCGGTGCGTTTTGGTGGTGCTTTGCCGATTACGACGAGCGCCTGCGTGAGCTTGCGCCGTTCGATCGCGCCCCGCATGAGTTGACCTTCGGCATCGTGCGCAGCGACGGCACGGAGAAGCCGGTGGCACGGGCAATCGAGCGCTTCGCGCGGGAATCGCGCCGCGTCGCCGAGCCCGCGCACGTCGAGCCGATCGACGAAACGGCGTTCTACGCGTCGTTGCCGAATGGGCTCGACGATGTCTACCGTCGCTATTGCCGTCTCGTCGGAGCGTGAACGCGCCGCCCGGCGCACGATCGTCATCACCGGCGCGAGTTCCGGCATCGGTCGTGAGCTAGCGCTGCTGGCGGGACGCCTCGGTTTCGACGTGGTCGCGGTCGCGCGCCGCACCGAACGTCTCATCGATCTCGCCGCACAGATTCGCAGCGAAGGCGGCGCCTGCATCGCCGTCGTCGCCGACGTGCGCGACAAGGATGCTCCGGCGCGCATCGTCGCCGAGACGCTCTCCGCGTTCGGCCGGATCGACGTCCTCGTCAACAATGCGGGCACCGGCGCACCCGGCACGCTGCTCGAGCAAACCGACGACGCGTTGGACGGGCAGTGGGATCTGCACGTCGGCGCACCGCTGCGCCTATCGCGCGCGGCGCTGCCCCATCTCGAAAAGACGCGCGGTCAGATTCTGTTCTTCGGCTCGGGTCTTGCGCGCGTTCCCGCCGCGCAGTTCGGCGCGTACTGCGCGGCCAAAGCGGCGGTGCGCGCCGCCGCCACGCAATTGCGCCGGGAACTGCGCTCGCGCGGTATCGCGGTCACCTACGTCGACCCAGGCGCGGTGGACACCGAGTTCTCGCAAGCCTCCGGCATGCAACGCAGCAAAGGAGCATGGCTCGTGCCGCCCGAGCGCGTCGCGCGGCGCGTGATGCGTGCGATTCGCACGCGCCAAGCGGTGCTGAACGCCGTGCCGCTGCAGACCTTGGGCGTCGCGCTCGGCGAGATGTTCCCGCGCTTGGCGGACATCATCCTGGCGCACGTCGCCGACACACCCGCGCCCCCGGCAGCGGCCGGCACCCAGCCACAACCGCAGCCACCGCCGCCCTCGCCTCCGCGCGCCGCGCCGTCGTCATTGGATGAAGCGCTCGCGCCGGTCGCGCGGCGCATGGAGCGGGTGAAGATGCCGGCGTCGTTCGTTCGCGAGCTGCTGGTGCCCGGCGCGGCGCTCGACCTCGCGGAGGTGTCGATGCGCTGGGCGGGGATGCCGAACAAGAACGAACGCGCCGCGACCGCCGAGGTGCTCGACGCCCTTACCGCAGCCGGGTTTCTCGAAAAGACCGGCCCCGAATCGTGGCGCGCCACCCGGCAACCACTTGACTAACTAATTCTTTAAGACTATATTCTTAAAGAATTAAGTCTGCTTGCTCCGTTTAGAAAGGTCGCCGTCATGAAGATTCCGGCATTGGCCGTCGCCATCTCCGTCTGCGCGCTCGCGGTGCCCGCTGCCGGCGCCTTCGCCGCCGGCGCAGCGCCGGTCACCTGGTCCGCTCCGATGCATGCCGGTCAGACGCTTTCGATTCGTAACATCAACGGCGACGTCACGGTCGAGCGCGCGACGGACGGCACCGCCTCGTTCGTTGCCTATCGCAGTTCCCAGCAGGGCGACCCCAACGCCGTCCGCATCGTGGAGAAACAGACCGACTACGGGTATGTCGTCTGCGCGCTCTGGCCCAACGGCGGCGACGACAGCGAGTGCGGCTCTGGGAATCATGGCCATCAGAACCCCCGTAACAACATCCGGGTGCAGTTCACGGTGCGCGTGCCCGACGGCGTCAACGTGACGCCCGCGACCGTCAATGGGGCGATCGCCGCGACCGGGCTCACCGGCAGCGTCGACGCGGTTTCGGTGAATGGAAACATCACGATTCGCACCACCGGCCCAGCGAAAGCTAACACCGTCAACGGCAGCATCGCAGCCGCGTTCGGTGCGACCAGCTGGTCCGATGACGCCGTGCGTTTCACGACCGTCAACGGCGACATCACGCTCACGCTGCCCCGCAACGCGAACGCGCACGTCACTATGCACTCGCTTTCGGGCCACTTCTCGTCGTTCGGCAATCTGCACGTTCATCACAGCTTCCCCGGAGTCAGCGGGAGCGCCGAGGAGCAGTTCGGCGACGGAAGATCCGAACTCAAATTGAGCACGGTCAACGGCAGCATCACCCTCAAGCCGCAACCGTAGCCCGCGCAGACGAGGTTAACGCAACGTAGCGCTCCCTCCCCGTAGGAAAGGACTGCCAGCTTTGCCACACCTCGTCTCCCGCCTCGGCGGCTGCCTGCTTGCCGCCGTCGTGACAGCCGGCCTGCTCACCGCGAATGCCGGCGCGTTGCCGTCATCCTGGAAAATCGACCCCGTCCACTCCTCGGCGGAGTTCACCGCCGTTCACTTGGGTATCTCGCACGTCACCGGAACGATTCCGATCGAAAGCGCGAAAGTCGTCGTGCCGGACGGTTCCAACGTCCCGTCGTCCGCGGAAGCCACGCTCGACATCAAGGGCATCGACACGCACAACGATTCGCGCGACAACGATCTGCGCTCGCCGCATTTCTTCGACGTCACGAACGATCCGACCATGACGTTCACCAGCACCAGCATCACCTCGACCGACGGCAAGACCTTCACGATGCAGGGCAACTTGACGATGCACGGTCAGACGCATCCGGTAACCTTCACCGGGCAGTTTCTCGGGCGCGGTCCGGGCATGCGCGAAGGTCAGCAGCGCATCGCGTTCGCGGCCAACGCGACCATCGATCGCACGCAGTGGGGCATGACCTACGGTTATCCGGTCGTCAGCAACTCGATCGATCTCACCGTCGAGATCGAAGCCGTCAAGCAGTAGCGATTACGAGCGGCGCCGCGCTGCGACTCGCAGTTGCTTCCCGGCGATCGAGATGAAAAAGACGATCGTCGCGAGCAACACGATCGTGGCGCCGCTCGAACTCTGCAAGAAATACGACAGGTACAACCCACCGACGCTGCAGAGCACGCCGAAGACCGCCGAGAGCGTCATCATCGGGACGAAGCGCTCCGTCAACTGATAGGCGGCGGCGGCGGGCGTCACCAGCAGCGCCGCGACCAACACGATACCCACCGATTGCAGCGACACGATGATCGTGAGCGCGAGCATGGTGAGCAAGATGTACTCCGTGCGCTCCGCATCGATGCCGCTCGCCTGCGCGACGATCGGATCGAACGACGTGTAGAGCAGCGGGCGCCAGAGGATCATCCCGGCAATCGCGATCGCGGCCGAGAGACCGAGAATCAGCCAGAGATCGCGCGCCCCCACCGCTAGAATGTTGCCGAAGAGAAAGCTTTCGAGGTCAACCGCAAAGCTGCTCTGGCGGCTCATCAAGAAGACGCCGAGCGCGAATGCGCCCGTGAAGAGCACGCCGATCGTCGTATCCAACGAGATGCGGCCTTTGCGATGCACGTACCCGATACCCAGGGCCGTGAGCACAGCGACCACCGAAGCACCGATGTAGTAATCCATCTTGTTCAGATAAGCGATGACGATGCCCGCGAATGATGCGTGCGCGATGCCGTCGCCGATGAACGACAGACGTCGCAAAATCACGTATGTTCCCATCGTCGAGCAAAGGATGCCGACGGTCAGCGCCGCCGCGAACGCGCGTTGCATGAACGGGTATTGAAACGGGGCGATCAAAGCGTCCATGCTAACGGCGAATCTCCGGGTGTTCGGCGTGATGTTCGTGCGGCTCGTGATCGAGACGCAGATGGCCGTGGGTGTGGACGTGCTCGCGAATGCTCGCGTAGGCGCCGGATGCGACGACCTCGCGCGGCGTGCCCTCGGCGAGAATGCGCCGGTCCAGCACGACCAAGCGGTCGAACCATTCGTTGACGTGTTCGAGATCGTGCGTCGTCATCATCACCGGCAAACCGCCGGCGACGCGTTCGCGCACGACGCGGCGCAACGCATCTTCGGTTTTCGCATCGACGCCGGTGGTGGGCTCGTCGAGCAAGAGCAGTCGCGGTTCCTGCGCGAGCGCGCGAGCGACGAACGTACGCTGCTGCTGCCCGCCCGAGAGGTTCGCGATATGTCTGTCCGCGAGCGACAGTATATCGAGCGAGTCAAGCGCACGCTCCACCGCCGCGCGATCGCGCGCATTGAAAAACGAAAACGCGCGTTTATGGGGAAAGCGCCCCATCGCGACGACGTCCCACACCGTCGCCGGAAACGACCAATCTACGTGCTCGATCTGCGGCACGTAGGCGATCGAGCCGGACGGCAACGACCGCGGATCGGAGCCGAGCACCGCCAGGCGGCCGGATGAAGGGCGTAGCAACCCTGCGACCGTCTTGAGCAAGGTCGATTTGCCCGAACCGTTGGGACCGACGATTCCCATTGCTTCGCCTGCTTTGACCGTGAGCGTGACACCGTCGAGCGCGGTAAACCCATCGTATTGCACGACAATGTCGCGCAGTGCGACCGCTTCGTTCAATGCAGCGCCTTCACGATGACGTCGGTGTCATAGCGCAACATGGAGATATAGTCTTTCACGCGACCGCTCTGTGCGATCGAGTCGTCGTACAGATCGGAGACGGTCTTGATGCCGGCGCTTTGGGCGAGGGCTTGCGCGAGCTTCGGGCTGTACTCCGGCTCCGCGAAGACCGCGCGCACACCGTTGCTTTTCGCGAGGTCGATGAGTTTGGCGAGATCTTGCGGGTTGGGGTCTTGGCCGGGGTTCTTCTCGATCACGCCGATGTTGCGGATGCCGAAGCGCGCATCGTAGTAATCCCATGCGCTGTGGAAGACGATCATCACCCGATGCTCGGGCGGTATGGTCGCGATTTGCTTCTGGATTTGCAGTTCGAGGTAGACGAGCTGCTGCTGGTACTTAGCCGCGTTGGCGCGGTAGTCGTCGCTGTTGGCCGGATCGGCTTTGATCAGCGCATCGCGCACGTTGTCGACGTAATGCGCGGCAAGTTGCGGGTCCATCCAGGCATGCGGATTACCGTTGCGCAGGATGACGCCGTCGGTGCAGGTGACGCGGACGAGGTTGGGGTTCTGCACGTTGTCGACCATGCGGTCGAGCCACGACTCGATGCCGCCGCCGTTCTGAACGAGCACGCGCGCCTGCGAGAGCTTCATGATGTCTTGCGGGGTCGGCTGAAATTCTTCAGGCGAGGCGCCGACCGGCACGATATTGTGTACCTCGACGTGGTCGCCGCCGACCGCTTCCGCAAACGAGTTGAGGGTCGAGAAGGTCGTAGCGACGACGAGCTTTCCGCTCGCATCGGCGGCGCGATCGGTGTGCGCGCACGCCGCAAGCGCGACGAGCGCGACGACGGCGAGCAGCGGTGCTAGCGACAGGCGCGGCATCGTCCAAAAAACTCCATGGAATGGCTTTCAAGTAAGAATCCGTTGTGTTGGTCGAGGTCCTCGGTGAATTGGTCGATCGCCTCGCAATCGACGTCCTCGACGCGGCCGCAGCCGCGGCAGATCGCATGGTGATGGTGATCGCCGTCGCACGAGAGGTACGTCGTCTCACCCGCCTCGTCGGTTCGCTGGCTGACCGCCCCCTGCGCACGCAAGAACTCCAGCGTCCGGTAGACGGTGGAAAGCGACACCTCGGCCGATTCCCGCTCCAACCGCGCGTGAATCTCGGCCGCGGAGAGATACTGCCGCGCCTCGCGCAAAATCGCGGCGATCCGCATCCGAGGCCGGGTAGAATAAGCAGCCCGCATACCCTTCTATTTGCGAACCGTTCGCAAAATCATCCTGCCCCCGCCCGACACAATCGCTAGACAGGGCCAACCTAAACTACGTATAATCCCCCGCGTTGCCCCATGGGGATGTAGCTCAGCTGGTAGAGCACTTGCTTCGCATGTAAGGGGTCAGGAGTTCGAGTCTCCTCATCTCCACCACGTCAAAACCCGCATCCCGTAAGGGTTTGCGGGTTTTTCTTTGGCGCGGCTGACCGAAGCGATCGGCCGCATTTACGACAATCGTACGACAACTGGGTTCGAGGGCTGCAAAGATTTGGTGCGCCGTCTGCGCTACGCGACGCCCGGTATGGTTGAAGAGATGGCCGTACCGTCGCAGAGCGCCTCCAGAGCCTGACGAGCTTCATCGAGGTTGCTCGCTGCGGCGGCCAACGCACGATCGATCCGGTGGATCGATGCGGGTTCAATCTTCGTCGATCGAGGCTCGACGAATTCGTCGCGAATCACACTGATGTGGTCAGCGCTTCTGATCTGTTCCATGGTCTCACCAAAGTGCCGAGAAAAAGAAAAGGCCCCGTGAAAGGGCCATGCCGCTGGCCCGGATTTCACCCGCATTATATTGCGAGTAAAAGTCGAGCGTAGCGCTGCACTCCCAATTATCTCGCGACAGATTAGTTGCGTCAACACACTACGATACCGAAGACGCCGGGCGATAGGCCGCAATGAGATTTTGCACGGTCCACCCATCGCGTGGATTCGCCGCCAGTAGTCCTTTTTCAACGTCGTCGACGTCACGCAGGAATGCATAGCGCTTGCGAACGGCTTCAACCCACTTCTCGATCTCCACGGGTGAGGTGAGGAATCCAATCGCTTCTTCCCGGAACTCATTACGCGCGCGAGGGCGCAATATGTTTTCCGGATCGAACGGTGCTCTTCCGAGCCCCGTAACATTGATGTCGCGCCACACCTTCAGAACCGTGAGCCGGCGCACAAGGGCTTCATCGAATGCCCGAGAGCTGAACCACGCAAGGTCGTAAAGATCGCGAGCCAGACTATCGCGACGATACCGGGCAAGTTTCTCCGCCAGCAACTCCTCAATCGTGATTACGGGAGTAGCGCGCAAAGAGAGGCCGTAGGCTCGATGAATCGGCATGGGTATTGGAGCGATCGTCTCCGCGGGGATCCACGGTAACTCTTGCGCGATGTCGATGCGAGCAGGAATCCTCGGCGAGCCCAAGTTCGACTCGATATGCAAGAGCGCGCGACGGGCTGGTACCAGCTGCTCGACCTTGAACGCAAAACCGTCGATCGACGCGCCATCCAGGCGCTCAAAGACGAGCTCCGCAAGCCCTTGCTCGTTGACGGCGAAATCGAGATCTGTCGAGAATCGACCAGCCGAACCAAGCCGAAACTTCCGCAGGGCAGTTCCGCCCTTGAATACAAGGTCAAGATCGAACAGGCCCGCCTCGTGAAGCAGATGCAAGGCGTGATCCTGCGCAACGTCGATGAGCGCGCCATCCCGAAACATCTGCTGTCCCTGGCAATGGCGGAGCAAGAGCCCTTCGGTAATCACGTTTTCACGCTGGGTACGAGCAGTGAATCAATCAGGTTATATTCACGCACAAAGCGGCTGTGTGCGCGATTCCTTCCGAGATACACGAGTCCGCTAGGTCGCGCTTTATCCATCAATTCCCGAGCAAGATGTTTGAAGTTCGCCTGGTCTGCGAGGTACGCAAGCCTTACTCGTGCTGGATCGGGCGCACCGTCGAGTTCTCGTTCAAGGTCTGCAGCATCCGCGCGTCTGAATGCCTCCTCAAGCCACTCCATGACGTTTGGCCAATCGCGGTAGTAGTGAGGAACGATCGCCATTTTCGCAAGGAGCGTTGGAACGCGCCACACCGGTAAGTTGTCCTTCTGTTCCGGTTCAAGCACGCCCCAAATTCGCGTAACACGAAAGTTGCTTAGCGCTGGCGGCAGCTTCCGTTGACTTGGATAGGTAGCGAGGACTTGTCTCACGGGCTGACGTGCGCTAAGCCCCTGGAGCCATGCCGCCGAGTCGTACGCCAAGGCGACAGGTAGGCTGCGCCTCATGAGCGTCGCCCGGAGCTCGATAAAGGGGTCCCCAGAAGAAACGGCGCCGGCGCGGGCGGCTGGTGCAAATTCCCAATACCCTCGGGTCCGTAACGGAAGCAGCCAGCCGTGGCGTTGGAGCTCGCGCGCAACAGTTGAGGGATCGTCTTTGATCCCGAGCTCGCGAAGGTAGAGCTCGATGTCTTTGAGGGTCAGAATGCCGGGCTGGAAGAGTTCAAGGTATTCAACGACAGCAGCCAGCCACCGAGGGATGGGCCTTGGCGACTGTCGCAAGGTACCCGTTTGGGGTGCGATTGGCGATTCCATGTGGGGTCTTGATGACAGTAGCATTTCCTGCTCCCCACTGTCAATTGACTCCCTATCTTCTCCTATGGATACACACAGTAACGGGATAAGATGACAGTTGGGAAGGTCAGCAGAGGCTCGGCCTGGGCCAAGACGCCCGACACCCGACCCGGGCCCCAATAGCGGGAATCCCATGGCACCCGTTGACGGCCACTCCGGCGGCCGTGACGTCGACCTCGTCGCCGGCGATCGCGGCGGCCGACTTCAGCAACGGCTCCGTGCCGTGCGGGCAAGGCCCGGCGCCGAGGTAGCCGCGCGACCGGCCCAGGGCCGCAGCGGCACCCGGCGCACAGGCGACGACGACCATGCCGCGTTCCACGCCGGCCGTCGGCAGTGGCGACAACGAATAGATCCCGATCGGCATGCTGGCGGTGAAGTTGATCCGCAGGTGAGCGTGCTGAATCGCAAGCGCCGTCAGCGCGGCAGCTGCGCCTACGATTGTCAGCCTGATCGCACGCCATGTATTCCCGTTCGCAAACGTCGCGACCGCAATCGCTGCAGTGACGACGACGGCCGCGACGAGCGTCAGCGCCCCCATCAGAACCGGTTGGCTCATGGCTCAGAAGACGACGACGTTGGACTGATTCGAAACGAGTATCGGCGCGCGCGCAGGCGTGACGACCTTGTGGGTGACGCGCGCCGACGTATCCGGTGCGACGGCCACACGAATAAGGACGGCTGAATGCATCGCCGCTTGTCGCGCATCAACGCGCGATGCCGCAGTATATTGTTCGTGAATCCCTGCGGCGGCCAGGACGTTTCGCACGTAGCCAGCTCCGCCGTCCAGGCGTCCCGTATTGTACATACCGATCGCGTGCCGCAGCGCGACCTGACCGCCACCGTAGTGTCGCTCCGCCGCATCGTAATCCGCTGCCAGGATAGCGGAACCGGCACGAAGATTCGTACAGGCATCGAACGCCGTATGTACGTTGACGCCGAGATGAGCGAAGTTCATGCTGTCGACTTGCGCGATTCCCAGATCGAGAAGATGCCCGGCTTCAATGAGACGATTCGCTAGCGCTTCTGCACTTGCACGATCGCGCGGATAGTACGAACGGTGCGTCGTATCGTCGTCGATCGCGAGTGGGTTTCCGTCGCTTTCGACTTGCACGATCGCGGCCATCGTCGAAGGCGCGACACTCGGAGCGCATTGTGCTATGAGCCCCGCTAGGGCGAGTCCTTGAAACATCATGGCGCACCCGCAATCGTGTACGGCGCCGTCAGCACGATGTCGCGATCGACCATGACGTCGAAGAGATAGCCGGGCGGTACTTGGAGTGTCGGTGGAACCTGCAGCTGACGCTGCGTGAGCTGAATGCTCGTGTTACCAATTTGCAGCCCGACGGCGCCGGCGATCGTCTGCCCGATGCCCGGAGCCGCGTAGATGCTGCCGGATTGCTGCGGTTGACTCAGTTGAGCGCCCGCGCCGATGATGCTGAGGAGCAGCGCTGAGTTGAACACCTTGTTGAGGTGCTCGTCGACGTTCGCCGCAAATCCAGCGTAGCCGGCCGGATCGGTTCCCGCCATACCTGAGATGTCCATGCTCGAGCCGTCGGGATAGAGTAAGCGCGTCCAGGCGACAAGCACGCGGCGCTGACCTTGAACGATGCGACTGTCATACGTACCAACGAGCTTCGTGCCGCGTGGAATGAGCAGATACGTTCCGGTAACGCTGTCGAAGACGTCGTCGCGCACCTGCCCGACGATCGTGCCGGGAAGATCGGCGTTAATTCCCGTTAGGAGCGTCGCGGGGATCACGCTACCGGCATGGAGTTCGTACGGCGATGGATCGTCTTGGCGCGCAACGAGGATCCGATCGTGCGACGTATTGGCACCGGCCGATGCAAGAAACGCTGCGTGCTCGTCCTGTGGAGCTTGAGGCTGCGGACTACCCAGCAGCCCAGGCACCGATGGCGGCGATGGCGCGACACCCGTACGATCTTGCGGTGTCGCCGGCGCGGGAGCCCCATCCTCGCCCATCCGAACCAGAACCGGCGCACCATCGGCCGCCTCGATCAATGCCTTCTGACGTTGTTGACGTTCGCGTGCTGCTTCGAGCGCTTGCATTTGCGCCTCAGAAACTGGCGCAACCGCAGGTACGGGTGCCGGAGCCTCGGCCGATAGCGGCGGGACACGCGGCGACCGTTGCGATGCCCGCTGACGTCCAGATCGACGGCGAATGGCGGCCTTGCTGTCGGCACCGCACCTCGAAACGCGTCTACGAGTCGCTCGATGTGGCATGGGCTAAAGCGTTTTGCGTCTTCGCACAAACCGGCAATATCCTGACGCCCTATCTTTGTGGCCGAAGCAGGACGTACACGAGCACCGTGCACCTTCGCGGATGCGGCAACTGGTATCTGACTAGTTATCCGAAGAACGTCTTGCCAAGCGCCGATGGCCTATGGAACAAAGCAGGGAACTATGCCGGCCCGCGTCGGGAATGCCTTCGCTCCGATGGTCTAGCAAAGAAAATCTTCGCGAGCCAATCCGCAGCGCAGGACGCAATCCGCAAAGGCGGCGGCGGGCGCAAGTACGAGCCCTACGAGTGTCGCCTGCATCATTGGCACATGGGGCGAAAAGTTACGCGACCGGTGATCGATCAGCGCGACTAGAGCGGCGTCGCCTCACCGTTTGCAACATCACAATCTAGGGCATGAAGAAAAGCGAGCGGCCGCCCGGCCACTGCTTGCAATGCAATCGAGCTGAGCTGCTGGGCAATTCAACGTAGAGTGGTACAGTAGTACACTAGATTACCTATCAGGCGATCCGTAGAAACGAGGAGCTAATGGCAAATGTGCGCATTGTTCCGACCGCCGATGGCCCGAATATGATCGTCGGCGCCGTCGATCTAGAGTGGCCGAGCGGCCATACGATCTCGCAAACGGGCGAGCCAGACGAGAGCGGTGCCATCTACCTGTGCCGCTGCGGCCACTCCAACAACAAGCCGTTCTGCGACGGCTCGCACAAACGTGTCGGCTTCAAATCGACTGAAGGCGATGCGACGGCACACCGTGACTAATGCGTACGTCATCGTTGGCGGAGGCGTGGCTGGCGTAAGCGCTGCCGAGGCGTTACGAGGCGCGGGCTTCGATGGCCGCGTGGTGCTCATCGGCGAGGAGCAGGAGTATCCGTATCAGCGACCGCCGCTCTCTAAGGAATTCTTGCGAGGAGAGGTTGCGCCCGACTTCACGTCTCTGCGCTCGCCGGCATTCTATGAAACGAACGCCATCGAATTGCACTTGGGCGACCGCGTGACTCGTATCGAACCTCACGCTTGCCGCGTTGAGTGTGCTAGTGGCGTTCGTTTTGCGTACGACAAACTACTGGTCGCGACAGGCGGTATGCCGCGAGTGTTGCGTGTTCCCGGATCGAATCTCGCTGGAATTCATTACCTGCGAACACTAGCTCAATCGATCGCTTTGCGCTCGGAGCTGCAGCGGCATCCGCACGTTCTCGTGGTGGGCGGTGGTTTCATCGGTTGCGAGGTGGCTGCCTCGGCCCGACAGCTTGGATGCGACGTCACGATCGCTGGCCCAACGCTTCCGATGGCGCACGCTCTCGGAGTCGAAGTCGGGACGATCTATGCGGACTACCACCGAGATCACGGCGTGCGTGTGAAGACCGGCGTTACCGTCACTGAATTTCATGGAGCTGGATCGCTTGAGGAGGCGCTGCTTTCCGATGGCAGCACCATTGAATGCACCATCGCCGTCGTCGGCGTCGGAATTGAGCCGTCCGTTGGGATGCTCGTCGATGTTGATACGCATGATGGCCTGGTTACGGACGAGTTCTGCAGAACGAGCATCGATAACGTCTTTGCCGCCGGCGACATCGCGCGCTCATGGCGGCCTCGGCTAGGTCGCCATGTCCGCTTGGAACACTTTGACAATGCGCAGTTGCAAGGTGCCGCCGCGGCGCGTTCCATGTGCGACGAAATGACCCCGTACGATCCGATACCGTTCTTCTGGTCCGACCAATACGACTGGGACTTGCAATACTACGGGAGCGCCCAGGAATGGGATGATGTCCTTTTCCGTGGTCATCCTTCGCAGGGTTCATTTATGGCTTTCTATCGAAAGGACGGCCGCATTGAATCGGCATGCGCCGTGAACCGGTCGCGAGACACAACGACGGTCAAGCGCCTCTTAGGCCGGGCCGATGTGCCGGCGTCCAAACTTACAGACGACGATGTACCGTTAACAACTCTGCTTACCGCCCAAGTGCATGGCGCATGACGACACCGACCATTGTACTAAAGCGCGCCTACGACAAACCCGCCAAAGAAGACGGATTCCGCATCCTCGTCGATCGTCTCTGGCCGCGCGGCATAAAGAAGGAGGCTCTCCACCTCGATGCCTGGCCAAAAGAGTTGGCTCCAAGCAACGGACTGCGCAAATGGTTCGCGCACGACGCAGCCAAATGGACCGCGTTTCGTGCGCGGTATCGGTCAGAACTTACTCGCTCGCACGCATCCAAGAGCATCGGTGAACTCCTCGACGCCGCAAAACCAGCAAAAGTAATTACGCTGCTGTATGGCGCAAAGGACGCCGAGCACAATGAGGCTATCGTGTTGCGCGGGCTGTTCGAGCGAGTAGCGAAGCGCCGCCGGAGCGATCGCTGAGCGGCCACGCCCACGTTCGTCTCTCGCCAGGCAGGGTGTCGCCAATAACGAGTAAAAACTCGCCCGTGAACTATCCTGCTGCATGAAAGTAGGCCGATTCGTGTTTGGAAGCCCAGCCCGCGTCGCGGCGCTCGCCGCAGTCGTCGCACTCGCCGTCACCGCGCCCGTTGCCCCGATTAGCGCTTCGGTGAACCCGTTCTTCGCGCCGAGTACTTTGCCGCTTGGCGCTCCGCCGTTCGATCGCATCAAAGACAGCGACTATCTGCCGGCGTTCCAAGCCGGCATGGCGGAGCAACTCAAAGAGATCGAAGCGATCGCCGACAACCCGGCGCCGCCGACGTTCGACAACACGATCGTCGCGATGGAAAAATCCGGGCAAATGCTCAATCGCGTGACGCTCGCCTTCGAAGGTGTGTCCCAAGCAAACACCAATCCGACCCTGCAGCACATTGAGGAAGTCATAGCGCCCGAAACGGCCGCGCATCAAGACGCGATCTACTTGAACCACAAACTGTTCGCACGGGTGCAGAGCATCTACAAGAACCAGGAGCGGCTCAAGCTCGATCCGGAATCACGTCAACTCCTCAACGTCGACTACGAGCAATTCGTGCTTTCCGGCGCGAATCTCAATGCGGCCGACAAAACAAAGCTGCGCGAGATCAACAAGCAGCTTTCCATTCTGCAGGCGGCCTTCGATCGCAAGTTGCTGGCCGGAACGGCCGCCGGCGCGCTGGTCGTCAAGGACAAGGCAAAACTCGCCGGCATGAGCGACAGTGCGATTGACGCGGCCGCGCAGGCTGCGGCGAACCACCATACCGATGGATGGCTGATATCGCTGCAAAACACGACCCAGCAACCGGCCCTGCAATCGTTGGACGACCGCGCCACACGCGAGCAGCTTTTCAAAAACGCCTGGAATCGCACGGAGAAGGGCGACGCGAACGACGTCCGCGACACGATCTCGACGATCGTGATGCTTCGCGCCAAGAAAGCGCAACTGCTTCATTATCCGAATTACGCCTCATACGCTTTGGTCGACCAAATGGCCAAGACTCCGGCGGCCGTTCAAGCGTTTCTCGCGGGATTGATACCGCAAGAACGAGCAAAAGCGAAAGCCGAAGCCGACACACTTCAAGCGATGATCGACAAGGACGGCGGGCACTTCCAGCTACAGCCTTGGGATTGGGACCACTACGCCGAGCAGGTTCGCAAGGCGAAATACGGTCTTGATGACAAGCAGATACGTCCATACTTCGAGCTAAATAACGTGCTGCAGAACGGCCTCTTCTACGCCGCCAATCAGCTGTACGGCATCACGTTTAAGGAGCGGCACGACATCCCGGTTTACCAGCCGGATGTGCGTGTGTTCCAGGTCTACGATAAGGACGGTTCACCGCTCGCCTTGATGTATTTTGACTTCTTCAAGCGCGATAACAAAGCGGGTGGCGCATGGATGAGCAACTTCGTGAACCAATCGAAGCTCCTTGGCACGAAGCCGGTCGTCTACAATGTCGAAAATTTCACCAAGCCTGCGCCGGGTCAACCGGCTCTGCTGAGTGTCGACAACGTCACGGGGATGTTCCATGAGTTCGGTCACGCACTCAACGGCTTCTTCGCGGATCAAGAATATGCGTCGCTATCGGGAGCGAATACCGCGCGCGACTTCGTCGAGTACCCGTCGCAGTTCAATGAGCACTGGGCGCTCTATCCTGCGGTCCTGAAGCATTACGCCGTGAACTATAAGACGCATCAGCCGATGCCACAATCGCTGATCGATAAAATCAAGCGCGCGTCGACGTTTAACCAGAGCTATAGCTTAGGCGAAACCCTGGCGGCCGACGAACTCGACATGGCCTGGCACACGTTACCTGCCAGCGCGCCGAAGCAAAACGTCGACCAATTTGAAACGCAGGCGATCAAAGCGTCGCAGACGGATTTTCAATCCATTCCACCGCGCTACCGTTCGAGCTACTTCCTGCACATTTGGTCGAATGGCTACGCCGCCGGCTACTATGCGTACATGTGGAGCGAGATGCTCGACGACGACACGTATCAATGGTTCTTGCAGCACGGCGGCATGACGCGCGCGAACGGGCAGCGCTACCGCGATCTCATCCTCTCGCGCGGTCACTCCGAAGACTACGGTCCCATGTTCCGCGCATTCTACGGTAAGGATCCGGAGGTCGGCCCACTCCTCAAGTTCCGCGGCTTGACCTCGCCGGGGAACTAGCCCGAGCGCAATACTTTTAGGACTTGGCGGTAGCTTGGGGACCGGCCATAGAGCAGCATGCCGACGCGATAGAGTTTTCCGGCGAGGATCGCGATGCCCCAAATCGCAAGGACGTTGAGGGCGACCGCAACGATGATCTCCCCCAGCGGTACGCTTGAAACAACCATGCGCTCAAACATGACGTACGGCGAGAGCAAGGGGATGAAGCTCGTCACATGCACGTAGGTTGCATCGGGAAGTGCCAGTGCTGACATCGCGATGATAAAACCCACGAGCGCGGGCAGCAGCACCGGAAAACTGAGGCTGCCAAGGTCTTCCGTGCGGTTGACGAGCGCTCCGATGGCGGCGAAGAGCATCGACATCTGCAGATAGCCGAGCAGGAAGAATATCCCGAAACCGATCAGATCGCTCGCGGTCACGCCTGAGAGTGAAAAGGCCGATACCCCGCTTCCGCCCAGGGCGGCCGCACTCGCAGCGGGCATCGCACCGGTTTGCCCTCCGAGCGCCAGTGCAACCGCAACCCACGAGAGCATCTGCACGATCGCGAGCACAATCGACGCGCACACCTTAGCCGCCAGCAGCGCGGTTGAACTCACCGACGCCACCAGCAACTCGGCGATGCGGCTGGTTTTCTCCTCGGCAACCGAAGTCATGACGAACTGGCTGTTCATCACAATCAGCAAGTACAACAGGGATAGCAAAATGTACGCAATGCCGCGCGCCGCTTCGGACTGTGCGGCGGTACCGAATTTGGACCCGACAACATGCAAGTCGACGGGAATATCGATGAGCGACTTGACGCGATTGGCCGACGAATTGGTCGCGAGCTCCAAATTGAGCTCTACGAGGTCTCGGCGCAGCGTGACCGTCAGAATGTCGCCGGGATCTTTCGCATACACCGCGAGATGCAAGCCATCGTCTTTACGCGTAATCATGACGGCGCCGTTCGCATTGCGCGCACGAAGTTCAGCGGCGCTCAGAACGTGCGTGCCCGGCTCGGTGCCGATGACGTCAAAGTCGCTCTTCAGCAGCGTCTGCGCGCGTGAGGTGAGTTGCGCATCGCCGACGAGCACGATTTTCGTCACGGAGCTTTTGGCGAGGTAATTCGGAAATTCGATGAAGAAGGCGATGCCGAGAGCACCGGCAATCAAGCCGATGACAAAGAAGCGCGAGCGGATGCGGCGGTCTAGCTCCGCCGCGAACACGGTTGCGAATTCGTTCACGCCGCTCCTCTAATCGTATGAATATAGATGTCGTGCAGCGACGGCTCGATGCACTCAAAGCGCGTGATCGCGTCGACGTCGATCAGCAAACGCAACAGATCGGGCAGCGCAATCCCGGCCGGCACCTCAACATCAATCGCCCCGTTCTCTTCACCCAGCGATCGTGCATGCGGGATGCGTTCGAGAACCGCGCGCACCGCAGCGGATGGCGGCTCAACGCGAATCACGCGCGTCGGCCAATCGGCGCGTAACTGCGCGAGCGTTCCCTGAGCGCGATTCTCCCCTGCCGTAATGATGCAGAACGCGCTGCAGAGCTGCTCGAGTTGCCACATTTGGTGGCTCGACAACACGAGCGTCGTGCCGCGTGCGCGCATGTCGTTGAGCGTCGCGAGGAGCATATCGGCGTTCACAGGATCGAGACCGGAAAACGGCTCATCGAGCACGAGCAACTGCGGCTCGTGCACGGCCGCGCAAGCGACCTGGACTTTCTGCTGATTGCCCTTCGAGAGTTCGCCGCACGGCAGGTCACGATATTGCCCGAGACCCAGTTGCTCGATCCAGCGATCGGCGCGTTTGCCGACGTCGGGATTGCGCAAACCGTGCAGGCGGCCGAAATACAGAATCTGTTCGCGAACCTTCATCTTACTGTAGAGTCCACGCTCCTCCGGCAGATAGCCGAAGGCGCGGCGCACGTGTCCGTCGATCCGCCGGCCATCCCAGGCGATCGAGCCGCCATCGGGCTCGAAGATCCCGAGGATCATGCGCATGGTCGTCGTCTTGCCGGCACCGTTGGGGCCGATCAATCCGAACGTCGAGCCACGAGCGATCTCGAACGACACGTCGCGCACCGCACGAACCTCGCCGAAATCCTTCCGAACATGATCGACGACTAACAACCCGATACCCCGTCTTCTTTAAAAACGTCCGACGCCATGGTAGCCTCTAAGTCGAATGACAGCGGGCTTGAGCGAAGCACGCGCTCGGCTGGAACCGCGTCACCTGAGGGCACCATGAACGATACCGCGCTGCACCGCTTTCCGAATGTCGTGGGGAAAAACCTCGCCGGAAAAGTCTTCCGGCTTCCGGCGGATTTCGAAGCGCCGCTCAACCTCGTCTTCATCGCGTTTCAGCGCCGGCAACAGGACGACGTCGACTCCTGGAAGCCACTCGTCGAGAACGTCGCGCGGCGCTTCCCGCAGGTGCGCGTCTATGAAATTCCAACGCTTTCGCGTTCGTACACACTCTTTCGCGGCTTCATCGACGGCGGGATGCGCGCCGGCATCCCCGATCCATCAACCCGCGCTGCCACGATCACGCTCTACATCGACAAAGGCCCATACGATGAATCGCTGGGCATCACATCAGAGGACGAGATCACCGTGATGCTCGTCCGTCCAAGCGGCGAGATCATCTGGCGCGCCACCGGCCGCTACGACCCCGCCCGCACGCCATCCCTGGACCGATACGTTACTCCCTAGCCACGAGCACGCATCGAAGGCCAACACGTGCACATGTTTCGCTCTCCGGTGTAGGATGGATGCAGGCATTGCGCAGGAACCAATAGAGGAGAGTTATGAGACGCTTATTTGGAATCATCGGCATCACCTTCATCGTCGCTGTTTTGCTGGTCCCGCCGCAGCCCGCGCGCGCTGCCCATACGTTTTACGGCATCGTCAGACATGTTTCGACGAGCAACCTGAAGGTCTACAACCCAAAGTCTCATCAAACGCTGTCTTTCGAAATCGTTCCGAAGTTCAAGCAGATCTTCTCCGAAGATGGGAAAACGACGTATCAGATGGCCCACATTCACCCCGGCCAATATGTGCGCATCGACTACGATCAGCATCTTCTAGGCGTGCGACACGCAAACCGGATCACGCTCCTCAGCAGTCTCGACAAATACCTGGGCCACCAGTAGCGGCCACCCTACGTCACCTCGCGAGCGAGAGTGTTGCGTGCCCGTTCGCGGCTTGATCCGAAAGCGAACCGGCGAAACGTTCGATTTCCGCGACGGCGAACGTAGCGGAAAGTTCGCTCAGGCGTTGTGACTGCTGGCGCACTTGTTCGGCGCTTGCAGTCATCTGCTGCATCTGCGCGGCCAGTTCCGCCGTGGATGAAGAGACATCGTCGGCAGTCTGTGACTGCTGTTGCGCGGAAGCCGCGACGGGCACGATCGCTGCGGTGACGGAACCGGTCGTCTCCTGCATTTGACTGGTTGCCGCGGCGTTTTCCTCGACGATCGCCGACACGTTGGTGAGATTCTGTGTCAGCAATGAACTCGATCCTCGCATCTGTTCGGCACGCACGGCCATCTCTTCGGCTGCCTCCGTCGTGCCGGCGACGGCGTCTGCGACCGCGTGCAAGGCCGAAACAGCGTGTTCGGCACGGCTCATGCCCTGTTCCATTGCCGTCGTCGATGCACGCATCGACGACGCGACACTCTGCGTCTCGGTCTGAATGCCGCCGAGAATACGGCCGATTTCTTTGGTGGAGGTGGTCGCGCGTTCGGCAAGCTTGCGAATCTCGTCGGCGACCACGGCAAAACCGCGACCTTGCTCTCCCGCGCGCGCAGCCTCGATGGCAGCATTGAGCGCGAGCAGGTTGGTTTGGTCTGCGATCTCGTCAATCGCGCTCACGATCTGACCGACCGCACCGGACCGCTCTTCGAGCGATTGCATCGCGTTCTCGGTGCTCACAGAATGCTCGCGGAGTCCGCGCATGGTTTCGACCGTCATCCGTACCGCGTCGCTCCCGGTCTGCGCCTGCGCGGCGGCGTCGCGGGCGGCGCTCGCCAATGAATCGCCTAACTGAGCGAGAGCTGCGATCTGCTGGTTAAGTTCGCCCACCGCATCCGCGGCCGACTGAACGGAACCTGCCTGCTCGGCTGCACCTTTGGCGATCTGCGTCGCGGCGTATTGCAGTTCTTCCACAGCGCTGCTTGCCGTGCGAAGCTGGTCGGAATGGTCTCGCGCGTCGCGCGCTACCCCCTCGATGTTCATCGAGATGACGCGGATGGCCGTATCGGCTTCTTCCGATGACGCGCTGACCTGGACGCCCGCAGCCGCAAGCTCACCGGCGCTGCCCTGAACGTTGCGGATGACATCACTCAGCCGCATACGAGTGCGTTCAAACTCCATGGACATGTCGCCGAGCGCGGTGCCGAGTTCGTTGTAGCTTTGCGCAAGATCCGCGATTTCGTCTCCCGCGTCATCGTCAAGCGCGGCGCGGCGCGTTTGAAACGCATGCGTCAGGTCACCGGCCGCGAGCGAACGCAGCGCGGCGTTGAGCGCGGCGACGTCTTCTTGAACGACGTCGTTGAGCGCGGAGCGCACGCTTCCGAGGCGTCGCGTGATGCGCCGCCCGAACAACACCGTGATCAGCACCGACAGGACAACTGCAAAAACAAATGCGATTGCACCGATGATTGACATTGCCTGAAACGTCGCAGCGAAGCGATCCTTTGCCGCAGCAGTGTTGGCTTGCGCGAGCGACACCAGCTTGAGCGCGAGTTCGGCCTCGTGCGGGATGTCGACGGCATTTGCCGTGAGGGATGCATTGAGCGCCTGCGTTATTCCCGATGAGTGAATGCCGCGAAAGGCAAGCAATGCGTTCACCGGGTTTTTACGCGTTTGCACCAGTTGAAATTCATTTCGTTGATCGATCGTCGCGGAGAGCGGCTGAAGTTCCGACACGACCTGCGCGATCGCGGCATTCCCGGCACCACTATTCTTGATCGCCTCGATGTCGGCGACGAGCGCGGCTTGCGCGCGCTCGTGCGCTTGGAAATCCGCCGCTTGGCCCTTGAGGACGACGTTTCTGATCGCAAAGCGTGTGCTGACGCGCTGGAATACAATATCGTGCGCGGTGAGCTCGATGCCGTTGGCGGCGAGAATCGCCGCGTTGGATGCGGCCAATTGACGAAACCCGATGAAGCCGACGAGGGCAAGCGCAACGATCAGCAGCGTCGGCACGGCAAAGGCAAGCGCGAGTTGCGCTCCGACCCGAAACTTCATTTTCCGAGTGATCTCCGATTCACGTTCATCGAAAAGCAGGCACCCGATCGTAAGCGGCTGCCTTCCCTATAAATCGTCAAAAACGCGGAAATAATGATGCCTTATTCTTTCCTTAACGTAACCTTAATAATCGAATCTTAAGGGTCACGCTTGCAGTGTTATAATAGCCGCCAATCGGCGCTCCCAAGGGGTGGGGCGAGTCGCCTGCGAGCTGAATCCTGTGGGCACAAGCCCCCGAGGGAAGGGCGTGTCATGAGGATACTGACACAGATACTGCGCTTCTTCTCGCGCCTGGGCAGCCGGGCGCCGGCCGCGCACAACGACAACCTGCGTGCCAACGAATTTGACGACCAAAGCGGTCCCGTGATCTCCCCTTGGCTCAGCACCCTCGAACGCTAGGAAGACTGATACTCGATCGACTCGATGGTGAGCTTGACCGCGCCGGCGGGTCGTTGCACGATGACGGTTTCACCCACGCGGTGACCGAGTAATGCCTGCGCGAACGGCGATATGAAGCTGATGCTCCCGCTCGCCGGTTCTGCTTCGTCTTCGCCGACGATGGTGACGCGCATCGGTGTACCGTCCAGGGTGCGTGCGGCAACAGTCGCGCCGAAGGCGACGACGTCGCGCGCTTGCGACGCGGTATCGATCTCGATTGCGCCCGCGACACGCCCTTCGTAGTAGCGTATTTCGCGCTGGTTATCGCTGGCGCGTGCAGCCGCAAGCGCCTCGCGCAGCAGCCGCAGGCCGCGCGGTGTCACGTAGTTCGGATGCTCGCTGACCGGGCGGTCGATCTCCGCCTCAGGTCGATCGTCGTCGTCTTTGACGAAAGCACGGCTCACGGACGGTCCTCCATCTTCCGGACTACGACGGCGGGAGCGCAAAGCGCTCTTTCGAAGAGGCAATCATGGACGCAAAAATTTCCGGTTCAACCATGCCGGTGCTGCAAATCCGCCTCTCGCCCGGCGACAAGATCGTCGCGGAGCCGGGTGAGTTTTCGTGGATGACCAGCAACGTGAATCTGCGAACGACGCCGATGACTGCAGGTGCGAAAGGTCTCTTCGGCGTGCTCGGCCGCGCGCTCTCGGGCGGCGGCATCTTCATGACCGAGTACACCGCGCAAGGCGGCGACGGCCTGATCGCATTCGCCGCCAAGGTTCCCGGCCACCTCATGCAGGTCGACGTCACACCCGGCGCCGGCTATCTGATACATCGGCACGGATTCTTGTGCGCGACCGACGGGCTCGAGCTATCGATCGGGTTTCAGCGTTCACTCGGCGCGGGCATTTTCGGCGGCGACGGTTTCATCATGCAGCGCCTCTCGGGCACGTGCAGCGCCTGGGTGGAACTTGGCGGCGAGATCGTCACCTACGATCTGCAGCCCGGCGAAACCATCAACGTCCATCCCGGACACGTCGGCATGTTCCAAGAGAGCGTGAACTTTGACGTGACGTTTCTCAAAGGTATCGCGAACATGGTCTTCGGCGGCGACGGATTGTTCGTCGCGCGACTCACCGGTCCGGGTAAAGTATGGCTGCAAACGTTGACCGTGCCCAACCTCGCGCACGCGATCGCACCCTACATGGGAAGAGACAGCACGCCGGCAGCCGTCACCGGCGCTGGCCTCGGCGGCGCGATCGCGAGCGGACTGCTGCGCGACATCTTCGGCGGCAAGTAACGCTGCACACGTAAAAAAAGAAAGAGCCCGTGACGCATATGTGCGTCACGGGCTCTTTCTATTTGTCGCCGAGCGTTACGGTTTGACCGTGCTCACTCCGTCGATCGGCTTCATGTTGGCCGCTTTCAGCGCATCTGAGAGCGGTTGGATGGTCTTGGTCACGAAGTCGTTGTACTGGGTGACCGCAGCCGGGTAGCGCACGTCGATCTTACTTGCGAACTCGCGCAATGGCGGTGAGATGATGCCACCGCTGACGAACGTCAGGTTGCCGATGTCTTCGCGCAGGAAGCCGGGGCGCTGGATCGAGTCCTCGTCGTTGTGATAGTCGGCGGTGAGCACGTTGAAGATCGTGTCGTGCGCCGCCATCGCCGTGTCGAGTTGCTGCGAAAGCGCGGCGTTGTTCGTCTTCTTGGCCGCGGTTTGTGCGGCTGCGATCGCCTTCTTCGCCGTATCCAGGTTGTTGAGCATGGTGTCGATCACGGAGTACTTGGCCGAGTACTTCAGCGCGAACTGGTAGGACTCGTCGAACTCCGCTTGCGTCATCTTGGTCCGCGGATCGGGTTTGACGACCGCAGGCTGCGTGAACGTCCGCCCGTCGATGGTGAGGCGAATCGTGTAACGGCCCGGCGGAACGCTCGGACCGAAGTTCGGTCCTTGATAACGTTCGCGCGCGGCGCCGGTCCACTTCACCGGACCGTTGGTTTGGAAGCCCCACGTGTAGCGGTTCAAGCCGATCTTGTTCGGCAAATAGGGTTGCTCCTTACCGCCGACTTTGTGCGTGCCTTGCAGCGTGAGGACCGCGTGTCCGAGCGCGTCGAGCACGTCGAGCTTCGGCGGAGTCGGTGACACCGTCTTCTGATAATACGTGATCATCACACCGTACGGCGGATTCTCGCCGGTGAAATCGGTGTAGGTGCCTTCATCGTTGGAGTGCAGATTGTACTCGTACGACGTGCGCGGGGTGAAGAGCGCCGCGCCCTGCGCCATTGCTTGCGGCAAACCCTGAATGCCGGCCAGATCGTCGAAGACGTACACCGAGCGGCCATGCGTCGCGATCACGAGATCGTTGAACTCCGGCTGGATGCGGATGTCGCGCACCGAAACGGTCGGAATGCCCATCTTGAAGTCTTGCCACGTGGTCCCGGAATCGAACGAGATCTTGATGCCGGTCTCCGTGCCGAGATACAGGATGTTGGGATTGCGCGAGTCGGGATGGATGGTGCGCACCAGTTCTTCTTTGCCGAGATTCCCGGCAAGAGATGACCAGCTCTTGCCGTAGTCGTGCGTCACGTAGACGTACGGCGCGAAATCGCCAAGGTAGTGGTTGTCGAAAATCGCATACGCGGTTCCCGGATCGAAGTACGACGGCGCCACCGTGGCTACGCGGCCGTACATCGGCGCGCCGCTCGGCGTCACGTCTTTCCAGGTCTTGCCGCTGTCGAGCGTGACGTGGATGAGTCCGTCGTCGGATCCCACCCAAATCTCGCCTCTGCGAATCGTCGACGGTTCGATGTCGAGCAGCGTGTCGAAGTTCTCCGCGCTGGACACGTCGTGAACCAGCGGGCCGCCGGTGGGCTGCTGACGCGACTTGTCGTTACGCGTAAGGTCGGGGCTGATTGCTTTCCACGAAATTCCGTGGTCGGTCGACTGGAACACCACGTTGCCGCCAAGGTAGCCGATGTTGCCGTTCCACGGCGCGAACGAGATCGGTGATTCCCAGTTGAAGCGATACTTTGCTTGCGAGATGTCATACGCTTGAACGCCGTTCCCGATGTACGGAATCCCGCCGAACGAATCAAGCGTCTTTTTGTTGAAAACGGTGATGTTGCCGGTCTCGGAGTCGCTCCAAATCCAGTCGGGATTGACCGGATCGGGAACGGCCCACTCGCCGTCGCCGCCGTTGACCGATATCACGTGCGAGTTGAGAATACCGCTCGGATCGAGCGAATTCGACGGAAAGCACCACGCGCTGTTGTCTTGCCAGCCGCCGCAGATCGTGTACGGGTTCTCGTTCGAGAGACCGACACGGTAGACTTCGCCGATCGGAATTTGTCGCCCGAACGACCAGGTGGTGCCGTCGTCGACGGTGATGGCGTATCCGCCATCTTCACCGATGATGATGCGTTCGGGATTGCTCGGATCGATCCAGATGGCGTGATGATCGACGTGATTGCCTCGGCCGATCTCGGTGAACTTCTTACCGCCGTCTTTCGAGAGCGCGAGAAATTCCGAGACCGCGTACACCTTGTCGGCGTCCTTGGGATCGACCGCGATGTGGCTGAAATAGAAGGGGCGTTGGTCGACGAGCGTGTCGTCGCTCACCATCGTCCACGACGCACCGGCATCGTCGGAGCGGAACAAAATGCCGTCCTTCGATTCGATGATCGCGTAGACGCGTTTGGGATTGCTCGGCGCGATCGCGATGGCGATGCGGCCGGTGGTGCCGGCCGGCAAGCCGCTGCCGGTCAGCTTCTTCCAGGTCTTGCCGCCGTCGGTCGACTTGTACAGCCCGTCATCGGGGCCGCCGCTCTGGAAGTTCCAGGGCATGCGGCGGAACTGCCACATACCGGCATAGAGCACGTTTGGATCCTTCGGGTCCATCGCCATGTCGGAGACGCCGCTCATCGGACCGACGAAGAGCGTCTGCGTCCAGGTCTTGCCGCCGTCTTCACTGCGATAGACGCCGCGATCGTGCGAGTCTTTGAAGATGTCGCCGAGGGCACCGACGACAACGATGTTCGGATTTTGCGGATCGATTAGGACGCTCGAAATCTGCTTGGTCTCTTTGAGCCCGAGATTCGTCCAGGTCTTGCCGCCGTCGGTCGTCTTGTAGACGCCGTTGCCGGCGATCACGTCGTTGCGCGGGTTGGTCTCACCCGTGCCGACGTAGACGGTGTCGTGATTCTTCGGATCGATCGCGATCGATCCGATCGACGCGACGTCCTCCTTGGCGAACACCGGATCCCAGGTGGCGCCGCCGTCCACGGTCTTCCACACGCCGCCGCCGGCCGCGCCGACGTAATACAGATTCGGGTCGTCGGAAACGCCGACCACCGCCGCAACGCGTCCGCCGGGAAGCGACGGGCCGACCTCGCGCCACGACACGTAGTCGTACGGGGTCTTCGGCGTGGGTTCGGCCGTCGGCGAGGCCGACGGCGACGGATTTGGCAACGGCGCGTCGGCACGCGCGGTGCCGAACGCCAAAGCAGCGACACCGCAAAGAAAAAGCGCGGCGAGAGATACCGGTCGATTCACGGGGCGATCCTCCAATTCGCCTACGAACTCGGCCGTTCGGCTGCCGCACTCCTTCTTCGCCGGCTCAAAGGTTTCTCACAAGGGCAGCCCCGGCGAACGCGGCGGCCAGACCGAGGACGACGCTGGTGCCGGCATACGCGAGCGCGAGCGCCGCGGCGCGATCGTTGATCAGCGTCACGGCGTCGAAGGAGAACGTCGAAAACGTCGTGTACCCGCCGAGCACTCCGACCGCCAGAAACAGCCGCGCCTGCGGGCCGATGCCGAGCGCACGCGTCTGCGCGAGTTCGGCGACGATGCCGATGACGAGGCTGCCCGTGACGTTGATGAACAGCGTCCCCCACGGAAAACCCGCGCCGAACCGCTGCGCGAACGCGAAGCCCACCACATAGCGCAGCACCGAGCCGAGTCCACCGCCGAGCGCGACGGTGAGCAGCGTGCGAACGTCGAGCACGCGGTTATGCCTTGGGTTCGCCCGGGCTGTAGCGAATGATCTCCACGCTCTCCATCGTGATGAGACCGTCCTTCACCATGCCGTCGAGCGTGGGGAGAAATGCGCGCACCTTCTCCTCGGTGTCAACGATCTCGATCAGCAGCGGCAAGTCACTGGAAAGATCGAAGACGCGCGCGGCGTGGACGACCGAGCGCGCACCGTATCCCTCGATGCCTTTGAACACGGTCGCGCCCGCGATGCCGGCGCTGCGAGCGGCCTCGACAATCGCGACATGCAACGGCGCCATTCCGGCGCGATCGCCCTCGCCAACGAAGATGCGCAGCAGCTTGCCCGTGCCTTCGAGTTTCATTTGGCCGTACCATACGGACAAGACGGGAGGTGCTGCTGACAAGCGGGCACGTTCCTATAGACGGCCCACCACTGCGAAAATCCGATCGCTCCGCACATCACCACGAAGAAAACGATTAATCCGATACCCCAGGCGCGGCGCTTCCCGGGGGACATTCCTGAATAGCGGCTCACGGGTGCAGAAGTGCATCCTCTCCACAAGGAGCACCTGCCGGGGACGAGAACCTGACGGCCCTATATGCGACAGATATGTATGTCGATGCTGGTTGCCGTGCTGCTGGCCGCCGGCCTGACGCCGCGCGCCGCCGATGCGTCCGCGCGCGTCGCCGCCACCGCCACCAACGTCCGTGCGTACGCACGCGTGCTGCGCACCATCAACCCGCAGTTGCCGGATTGGGAGAGCCGCGACTTCGCCAAGCGCGTGCTCGTCAACGCCGGCAAGTGGCGCATCGAGCCGAACATCCTGGTCGCGATCGTGACCGTCGAATCGGCCTGGCACACGCAGGCGCGCTCGTGGGCGGGCGCAATTGGGCTCGGTCAGTTGATGCCGTACACGGCCGCGACGCTCGGTGTCGATCCGCACGATCCCGCACAAAATCTTTCCGGCGCGGCACGCTATTTGAGCGCGCTCATTACGAAGTTCCGCCACCAGCCGAATTGCTTCACGCTCGCGTTCGCCGCCTACAACGCGGGCCCGCATGCGGTCGAGATGTACGGCGGCGTTCCGCCATACGCGCAGACGCAACGTTACGTCGTCAAGGTGATGACGGAATGGCACAAACTCAATAAAACCGTGCGCGTCGTCGCGCCGCAACTGCAGGTCGGCGATGCAGAGATTGCCTTCTGGAACGCCGACGTCCAGAACTAGCGCGACTCCATTCGAAGAATCTCCGCGACGGCGTCCGTAACGGTGCGGGCGCCGTCGATGTGTATGCCGGCCGCGCCGGCATTGCGCGCGGCTTCGAGGTCGCTCTGCTTGTCGCCAAGCGCATAGCAGCGTGACGGTTCGACACCAAGCGCCCGCGCGGCGTCCAGCAGCAGTTTCGGCTTGGGCTTGCGGCACTCGCATCCGTCACCCGGCGCGTGCGGACAGATGAACCACCCGTCGAACGGTCCGAGAAGCTCTTCAACGCGCGCGTTGACCTCGCGCACCTGCTCGATCGTGATCAGGCCGCGCCCGACGCCGCTCTGATTGGTCACGACAGCGATCGGAACGTGCGCCGCCCGCAGCCGATCCAGCGCCTGCGCGACGCCGGGGATCGGCTGCACGAACCGCGCGTCACCGTTGTACGGCACATCGACGATGAGCGTGCCGTCACGGTCGAATAGCACGGCGAACGCTGGCCGGCCGGTCATCGCGTCACGGCGTTACCGTCTTGGCACCGGCGACCGGTTGCACGCCGGCCGCCTGAAGCTGGTGCGAGAGCGCCGCAAGCGATGCGACGTACGCATTGTATTTCGCCATCGCCGCTTGATACGCGTCGTCGAAGCGTGCCGCATATTCGCTGACGGCAGCGGTCGGCGGCAACGTCCCGAACGAGCGCGGCAAGTCTTCGCGCAGCTGCCCCGGATGCTGGATCGAGTCTTCGTCGTTGTGGTAGTCCGCGGTGAAGATCGAGAAGACGTCGTCATGGGCATGCAGGGCGTCGTCGATCTTCGCGACCAGCGCCGAGTTGTTTGCCGCCGCCTTGCGAGCCGCGCCGAGCGACGTGCGGATCGCGTCGAGGTTATTGAGCACCTCGTCGATCTTGCCGTACACCGCGTTGTACTTCTTGGCGAACGCCTGCGCCGCGTCGTAGTCGGCTTGCGTCGTCGAATCACGCGGGTCGGGTTTTACCACGACCGGTTGCGAGAGCGTCGTGCCGCCGAGTAGGACGCGCACCGTGTAGGTGCCCGGCGCGACCTGCGGGCCTTCGAGCGGGCCGCGATAGGACTCTTTGGCCGCTCCCATCCACAGCGTCGGACCGTCTTCGCGGAAGTCCCACTGCACGCGATTGACGCCCGCCTTGTTGGAAACGTTGGGCACGTCTTTGTTGTTGACTTTGCGCGTGCCGGCGATCGTGCGAATCACAGCGCCACTCGCGTCGACGATCTCGATCTTCGGCAAGCTCTTCTGCGGTGCGGCTTGATAGAAGTTGATGATCGCACCGCCCGGCGGATTCGCACCGGCAAAGCGCGTGTAGGTGCCTTCGTCGTTGGAATGCGCATGGTACTCGTACGCCGTGCGGATCGGGAACAGATACGTTCCGGCAGCCTGTGCTTGCGCGAGTTGCTGCACCGGCGTGGCGTCGTCGAGCACCCAGATCGCGCGACCGTGCGTGGCGAGCACGATGTCGTTGAACTCCGGCTGAATGCGCACGTCGCGCACCGAGACCGGCGGCAAGTTCAAGCGGAAGTTCCGCCAGTGCGCGCCTTCGTCGTACGAAAGGAACAGACCATTCTCCGTTCCGGCGTAGACCAGCTTGGGGTTGTGTGCGTCGGGGCGAATCGTGCGCACGTATTGATCGCCCGGCAGGCCGTTGACGATCTTCGTCCACGTCTTGCCGTAGTCGTGGGTGACGAACGCGTAGGGCGCATAGTCGCCCGAACGATGGCGGTCGATGTTGACGTACGCGGTGCCCGCGACGAGCGGTGACGGCGAGGTCGCTTCAACCCGGCCGAACGGTGCAACGCCGGGCGGCGTGACGTTCTGCCACGATGTTCCGCCGTCGCGCGTGAGCTGCACTAGACCGTCGTCGGTGCCGACCCAAATCTCGCCGCGCGTGCGCTGCGAGCCTTCGATGTAGAGAATCGTGTCGGAGTACTCTGCTCCCGACACGTCGAGCGCGAGCGGACCGCCCGCCGGTTTCTGATGATCTTTGACGTTGAGGGTGAGGTCGGGGCTGATCGGCGTCCAGTGCTCGCCTTTGTCGGTGGTTTGGAAGACGACGTCGCCGCCGTACCATGCGACGTTTCCGTCCCAGGGCGCGAACGCGATCGGAGAATCCCAATTGAATCGATACTTCGTGTTGCGCGTATCGAAGGTGTTCACCGAAAAATCCGAGTACGGCGCGATCGAATGGCTCGATTGCGTCTTGCGGTTGAAGATCGAGACGTGGCCGTCTTGCGAATCCGCCCAGATCAAGTTCGGGTCGGTCGGATCGGGAACGGCCCACATGCCGTCGCCGCCGACGACATTGGACCAGTGTTCGTCTTTGATGCCTTCGCGGTCGAGTGAGTTCGAGGGTCCGCAGAAGGCGTTGTTGTCTTGCAGACCGCCGCAGATGAAGTACGGATTTTCGTTCGAGAGCCCGATGTGGTAGACCTGACCGATCGCAAGGTTGCGCGCGAACGACCAGTTCTTGCCGCCGTCGATGGTGATCGCGTTGCCGCCGTCTTCGCCGACGATCAGACGCTTGGCGTCGTTGGGCGCAATCCAGATCGCGTGATAGTCGACGTGAACGCTATCGGCGATCTCCTTGAATTTCTTCCCGCCGTCGGTGCTCTCGGCCAGCATCTCGGAGACCGCGTACACGTGATCGGCGTTGCTCGGATCGACGTCGATGTGCGAGAAGTAAAATGGACGCTGATCGACGAGCGTGTCGTTCGACATCATCTTCCAGCTCGCGCCCGCGTCGTCGGAGCGCCACAGGATGCCGCTCTTGGCTTCGATGAGCGCGTACACGCGATTGGGTTCGCTCGGTGCGATCGCCAAACCGATGCGGCCGGTGATGCCGTCGGGCAATCCGCCGCCGGTGAGCTTCTTCCAGGTCTTGCCGCCGTCGGTTGACTTGTAGAGGCCGTCGGCGGCGCCGCCGCTGGTGAACGTCCACGGCTGACGGCGGAACTGCCAAATGCCGGCGTAGACGACGTTGGGATCGGCCGGATCCATCGCGACGTCGCTCGCGCCACTGGCCGGACCGACATACAGCGACTTCGTCCAGGACGCGCCGCCGTCGAACGTCACGTAGACGCCGCGATCGGTGGAGTCGCCGAAGAGGTCGCCGAGCGCGCCGACGACGACGTGATTGGGATT
Source organism: Vulcanimicrobiota bacterium (assembly GCA_027307235.1). Lineage (GTDB taxonomy): Bacteria > Vulcanimicrobiota > Vulcanimicrobiia > Vulcanimicrobiales > Vulcanimicrobiaceae > DAHUXH01. The sequence goes on from DAHUXH010000012.1 coordinate 131,313, forward strand.
CTTCGGATCGATGCGCACGCGGGAGATGTGGCGCGTCGCCGCAAGCCCAACCATCTTCCACGTCTTGCCGCCGTCGGTCGTCTTGTAGAGACCGTCACCGTAGCTGACGTCGTTACGCGGATTGGTCTCGCCGGTGCCGGCCCAGACGACGTTCTTGTTCGTCGGATCGATCGCCACCGCGCCAATCGCGGAGACCGGCTCCTTATCGAAGACCGGCGTCCAGGTGGCGCCGCCGTTCTCGGATTTCCAGACCCCGCCGCCGGCTGTTCCGACGTAATAGAGGTTGGGATCCTGGGGCGTCCCGGCGACGGCGGCGGTGCGGCCGCCGGAGACCGCGGGACCGATCTCGCGCCATTTCATGTTCGCCAGCGGCTGATCGGCCGCGAATGCCGAGACAGTAAGGATTCCGGCCACCGCACAAGCGGCAACGGCAGAAAGAAAGCTCTTCATCACGCGCCCGTCTTCGCGGCCTTGCCGCCGCAGTCATACCGGCGGGGAGCGAAATTCCTCAGGGTGCGGCGACGTAGACCTCGGCGCCCTTTTCGATGAACTCCGCGGACTTCTCGGCCATGCCGCGCTCGGCGAACTCGCGCACCTCCTGCGTGATCTTCATCGAGCAGAAGTGCGGGCCGCACATCGAGCAGAAGTGCGCGATCTTCGCGCCCGGCGCGGGGAGCGTTTCGTCGTGCATGGCACGCGCCGATTCGGGATCGAGCGCGAGCTCAAACTGATCTTCCCAGCGAAATTCGAAGCGCGCCTTCGAGAGCACGTCGTCCCAGTGACGCGCGCGCGGATGCCCCTTGGCGAGATCGGCGGCGTGCGCCGCAATCTTGTAGGCGATGACGCCGTCCTTAACGTCTTTCTTATTGGGAAGACCCAAGTGCTCTTTTGGTGTGACGTAGCAGAGCATGGCCGTGCCGAACCAGCCGATCATCGCGGCCCCGATCGCGCTCGTGATGTGGTCGTACCCCGGTGCGATGTCGGTCACGAGCGGGCCGAGCGTGTAGAACGGCGCCTCGTGACAGATTTCGAGTTGTTTGTCCATGTTCTCTTTGATCAGGTGCATGGGCACGTGGCCGGGCCCTTCGATCATCACCTGAACGTCGTGCCGCCATGCGATCTGCGTCAACTCGCCGAGGGTTTCGAGTTCGCCGAACTGCGCCGCGTCGTTGGCGTCGGCCGTGCACCCCGGACGCAATCCATCCCCAAGCGAGAACGCGACGTCGTAGGCTTTCATGATCTCGCAAATCTCTTCGAAATGCGTGTAGAGAAAGTTCTCTTGGTGATGCGCGAGGCACCACTTCGCCAGAATCGATCCGCCGCGCGAGACGATGCCGGTCACACGATTGGCGGTGAGCGGAACGTAACGCAGCAGCACACCCGCGTGAATGGTGAAATAATCGACACCTTGCTCGGCCTGCTCGATCAGCGTGTCCCGGTACAATTCCCACGTCAGCTCTTCGGCCTTGCCGTTGACCTTTTCGAGCGCCTGATAGATCGGCACCGTCCCGATCGGAACCGCCGAGTTGCGCAAAATCCACTCGCGCGTTTCGTGGATGTTCTTGCCGGTCGACAAATCCATCACCGTGTCGGCTCCCCAGCGAGTCGCCCACGTCATCTTCTCGACTTCTTCATCGATCGTGGAGGCGACCGCGGAGTTGCCGATGTTCGCGTTGATCTTGACCAAGAAACCGCGCCCGATGATCATCGGCTCGCTCTCGGGATGGTTGACGTTGTTCGGAATGATGGCGCGGCCGCGCGCGACCTCCGCGCGTACGAACTCCGGATCGACACCCTCGCGAATCGCGATAAACTCCATCTCCGGCGTGATCTCGCCGCGACGCGCATAGTGCATCTGCGTCACGTTCGCTCCGCGCTTGGCGCGGCGCGGCTTGCGCGCATTGGAAAAACGCAGCGCGTCGAGTTCGTGCATCGCATCGCGGCCGCGCCGGTAGATCGACGTCGGTTGCGCGAGTTCTTCGGTGTCGTTGCGCGAGAGAATCCATGACTCGCGCAGCGCCGGCAATCCAGCCCGCACGTCGGTGGTGACGCCGGGATCGGTGTACGGACCGCTCGTGTCGTAGACGACGTGCGACGTGCCGTCGGTGAGCGAGATTTCGCGCATCGGCACCCGAATCGACGGGTCGCGCCCCTCAACATAGATCTTCATGACAACGCTCCTTCCTACGCCGGCATTACCCGGATCAGGTCGACGGTCGGCGCACTGGTGCGCCCTCTCAGCCCGCGTCGCGAGCTCCCGTGTCACACCTCTTATACCAGCTTGCGATCCGAAGTTCCGGCAGGACACATGCCGTCGTGCAGTCTTTCGCTGGGCGCCGTCGTAGAACGGCGCGTATCATGCGACAGCTTCTCACCGCCGGCGCGGCGCTCGCGCTCCTCATCACTCTCTCGCCCAGCGCGCAAGCGGGCGACGCCCCGCCCGGCGTGATCGGCGCTGCATCCACGTCGATACCGTTCACCTACGTCGACAACCGGATGATGGTGCGCTGCACGGTCGATGGGCAGGGACCGTTCACATTCATGATCGACACCGGCGCGAGCGACGCCGTCATCACGCCGCAGCTGGTGCGCATGCTGCACCTGCGCGACACACCGGCCGGCAAGACCGGCGGCGTCGGCAACGGTGTCGTCGACACCGGTTCGGTGGCGCTCGAGTCGATTGCGCTCGGCGATCTGCGTTTCACGCACCTGCCGGCCCTCGTCCTCGACTTCTCCGCGATCGACCGCAACATCGGCTTCACGCACTTCGACGGTATCCTCGGATACTCGCTGCTCAAGACGCTCAACCTCGCCGTCGACGTCGATCATCACATGCTGACGTTCAGCCGCGCCACGATCCCGCCGCCGCGTTCGGCACACGTCGTGCCGTTCACCGTCAAAGACGGGCTGCTGCATGTTGACGCGCGTATCGACGGGATCGCGGGAAGCACGATCATCGACACCGGGGACCGTTCGTCGGTGACGATCTTCAATCGCTTCGCGGCTGCGCACGGATTCGCGACGCGCTATCGCGCATTGCGCAACGCGGTGACCGGCATCGGCATCGGCGGTCCGGTCTACGCCGACGTGTTTCGTCTTCCGCACCTGCGGCTCTTCGATTGGCAGTTGGACGATCTGGTGGCGCGCGCCTCACGCCAGCACGCGGGCGCGTTCGCGACCCAGACGGAAGCGGCCAGCATCGGCGGGGGCGTGCTCAAACGCTTCAACATGATCTACGACTATCCGCACGGGCGCTTGGCGTCGTGGCCGAGCACGCTCTACGGCACGCGCGACGCCTACGACACGACTGGCATGTGGCTCTCGCAGAGTGCGCGCGGGCCGGTGGTCGCCGCCGTCATGGCGGATGCTCCCGCGCAACGCGCGGGCTTGCGCACCGGTGACGTTCTTCTCACGGTCAATGGACGGCGCGCCGGCGGATGGACGATCCCCGGTCTGCGCGCATATCTGGGCGCGCTTGCGCCGGGAACGCGCGTGACGCTCACCGTTCTCTCACACGGTGCGACCACGACGCGACGGCTGACGTTGCGCGAATTGGTATAGTCGTTGCCGTACGTCTTGCTCGGCATCGCGCAACTCGCGGTCGGAGCGGCCGCGATCTTCGCGCGCTATGCGCTCGGGGGCGCCGCGCCGCTCGCAGTCGCGGCCGGGCGACTCACCATCGCGACGGCCGCGATCGCGCTCGGCTTCGCACTGCATCCGGTGCGCGTGCCGACGACACGGCGGCAACGCCTGCTCTTGGCTCTGGCGGGCGTGATGCTGGCGGCACATTTTTCCACGTGGATCATGTCGCTGGATTACACCAACGTCGCCATATCGACGCTGCTCGTGACCACGACGCCGATCTGGACGGCAACCTACGATGCGATCGTCCTCAAACGTCCGCTCACCGCCGCGGCACTGGCGGCGTTCGTGACCGGCGGCATCGGCTTGGTGCTGGTCGTCGGCTTCGACCGTACCGCGCCGCCGTTTCCGGGGCATGAAGTGCTGGGCGCGTCGCTCGCGCTGATCGGCAGCGTCGCGATCGGCGCTTACTTCACCATCGTGCGCGAGGTGCGCGAAGCGCTGCCGACACGAACCATCGTGTCGCATACGTACTCGTGGGCATCGGTGGTGCTGATCGCCGCGGCTCTGATCGCACGCCAGCCGCCGCCGCCGCTCGGCAATGTGCCGGCCTGGGGCGGGATCATGGCGATGGCGCTCGTTTCGCAACTGCTCGGCCATACGATCCTCAACGCCTGCGTGCGCTGGTTTTCGCCCAGCGCCATCGCGTTCGCAACCTTGATCGAACCGGTGATCGCCGCCTCGCTTGCACTGGTTATCTTCGCGGAACCGGTGCCGCCGCTCGCGATCACCGGCGGCGTCATCGTGCTGCTCTCAATCGGCGTCGTGCTGCGCGAGGAGGCCCGCTCAAAATGGACTGGTCCTAGGCTAGATTTGGATCGGTCCATCTGAAAGGGTTCCCCGCGGCGCCGGGAATAGCCGCAACGCTATGACGACGCTTGCGCACGACACGGATCCCCAAGAGACTCAGGAATGGCTCGACTCCATGCGCGGGGTGCTCGCGGCCGAGGGGCCTGAGCGCGCGCGCGACCTGATCGGGGCGATTGTCGGCGAGGCGCGGCGCGGCGGCGCTCATGTCTCCCTTGGGCTGGAAACGCCGTACATCAACACGATCGCACCGGATCTCCAAGCACCGTTCCCCGGTGACCGCGAGCTGGAAGCGCATCTGCGCCACTACGTGCGCTGGAACGCCATGGCCATGGTGGTGCGCGCCAATAAGGAATCGAGCGAGTTGGGCGGACACGTCGCATCGTTCGCATCGGCGGCAACGCTGTACGACGTCGGCTTCAATCATTTTTTCCGCGCGCCCTCGGCAACGTTCGGCGGCGACTTGCTGTTCCTGCAAGGACACTCGTCACCGGGCTTCTACGCGCGCGCATTTCTCGAAGGCCGCATCACCGAACAGCAACTCGAACACTTCCGTCAAGAAGTGGACGGGCACGGCTTGTCGTCATATCCGCATCCGTGGTTGATGCGTGACTTCTGGCAGTTTCCGACGGTCTCGATGGGACTTGGCCCCATCATGTCGATCTACCAGGCGCACTTCATGCGTTATCTGCACGACCGCGACCTGATCGATGCGAACAACCGCAAAGTGTGGGCGTTCGTCGGCGACGGGGAGATCGATGAACCTGAATCCCTGGGCGCGATTTCACTTGCCGGCCGCGAGAAGCTCGACAACTTGATCTGGGTGATCAACTGCAATCTGCAGCGTCTGGACGGCCCGGTGCGCGGCAACGGCAAGATCATTCAAGAACTCGAACGCGTCTTCAAAGGCGCGGGATGGAATGTGATCAAGGTGATCTGGGGCACCGCCTGGGATCGTCTGCTCGCGGCCGACACCACCGGACGTCTCGTGCAATTGATGAACGAATGCGTCGACGGCGACTATCAAACGTTCAAGTCGCGCGATGGAAAGTACGTGCGCGAGCAGTTCTTCGGGCGCTATCCCGAGACCGCGGCGCTCGTCGCCGACATGACCGACGAAGAAATTTGGGCGCTGCAGCGGGGCGGCCACGACCCCGCCAAGGTCTACGCCGCATACAAAACGGCGTTCGAACACACCGGCCAACCGACGGTCATCCTGGCGAAGACGATCAAGGGCTACGGCATGGGTGAGGCAGGCGAAGCACGCAACATCGCCCACCAGGCGAAAAAAATGGATATCGACGAGATGCGCGCGTTTCGCGATCGCTTCTCGATTCCAATCTCCGACAGCGATATCGAGAAAGTTCCGTTCTTCAAACCTGCCGAGAACAGCCCCGAGATGCGGTATCTGCGCGAGTGCGTGGAACGGCGCGGCAGCCTGCCGGCGCGCCGCACGTCGTCGGTGTCGCTCGCGGTGCCCGAACTCTCGGCGTTCGAGGGACAATTGCAGTCTAGCGGCGAGCGCGAACACTCCACCACGATGGCGTTCGTGCGTATCTTGAGCACGCTCGTGCGCGACCCGGAGATCGGTCCGCGCGTCGTGCCGATCGTTGCCGACGAATCGCGCACGTTCGGCATGGAAGGCATGTTTCGCCAACTCGGCATCTACTCGTCGGTCGGTCAGCTCTATCATCCGCAAGATTCGGAGCAATTGATGTGGTACCGCGAGGACAAGCACGGCCAGATTCTGCAAGAGGGCATCAACGAAGCCGGTGCGCTGTCGTCATGGATCGCGGCCGGAACGTCGTATGCCAATCATGACTTGCCGATGATTCCTTTCTACATCTTTTACTCGATGTTCGGTTTTCAGCGCATCGGCGATCTCGCGTGGGCGGCGGGCGACAGCCGCACGCGCGGGTTCTTGCTCGGCGGCACGTCCGGGCGAACCACGCTCAACGGTGAAGGATTGCAGCACGAGGACGGGCACAGCCAAGTGTTCGCCTCGTTCATCCCCAACTGCGTCAGCTACGATCCGACCTTCGGATACGAGGTCGCGGTGATCATTCAAGACGGCTTGCGTCGCATGCTCACCAATCAAGAAGACATCTACTACTACATCACGCTGCTCAACGAAAACTACAACCATCCCGCGATGCCGCAAGGCGCCGAGAACGGCATCTTGCGCGGCATGTACCTCTTTCGTGACGGCGGCGGCGACGCTGCCGCGCCGCGCGTGCAGCTCTTCGGCTCGGGCGCGATTCTGCGCGAAGTCATCGCGGCCGCCGACCTGCTGGCGAGTGATTGGAACGTGCTCGGCGACGTGTGGAGCGTCACGAGCTTCAACCAACTGCAGCGCGACGGCGTCGACACGCAGCGCTGGAATCTGACGCACCCCGAACAACCGGCGCGGCGCTCGTTCGTCGAGGAATGCTTGGCGAACCATCGCGGGCCGGGCGTGGCCGCCACCGACTACGTTCGCACCTTCGCCGAGTCGATTCGTCCGTTCGTGGGGCGGCGCTACATGACGCTCGGCACCGACGGATTTGGACGCAGCGACTACCGGCGCAAACTGCGGCGGTTCTTTGAGGTCGATCGCTTCTATGTCACGCTGGCCGCGCTAAAATCGCTTGCCGACGAAGGAACGATTCCCGCCAAGACCGTCAGCGACGCAATCGCGAAGTACGGCATCGATCCCAACAAACCCAACCCCATCACCGTTTGAACGCTAGGCAAGGAGCAGGAGTGAGCGACACGCTGGAAGTTCGCGTTCCCGACATCGGCGACTTCAAAGACGTTCAAGTCATCGAGGTGATGGTCAAACCTGGCGATCGCATCGCCAAGGACGCATCGCTGATCACGCTCGAGAGCGACAAGGCGTCGATGGAAGTGCCATCGACGGCCGCAGGCATCGTGCAAGACGTACGCGTCAAAGTCGGTGACAAAGTTGCCAAAGGCAGCGTGATCGTGACGCTGGCCGCGAGCGAGACCGCCGCACCGGCTGCGAACACCGCGCCGGCGCCGGCGAAGCGGGAGACCACTGTTGACGTGGTCGTTCCGGACATCGGTGATTTCAAAGACGTGCAGATCATCGAAGTGCTGGTGAAACCCGGCGACACGATCGCCAAGGATGCATCCGTCGTCACCCTCGAGAGCGACAAAGCCTCGATGGAAGTCCCGGCGAGCGCCGGCGGCACGATCGTCGAGGTGCGCGCGAAGGTCGGCGATCGCGTTTCCAAAGGCTCCGTGCTCGCCACCATGAGAACGTCGGAATCGGCGACGGTACAGGCGCCGCCCGCCGCGGCGGCACCGGCGGTGGCACCGGCACCGGTCAGCGCACTTCCCGCGAAGGCACCGCCCGTCGCACCGATCAAGACCAACGGCATCGTGCACGCGAGTCCGGCGATTCGCCGGTTCGCGCGCGAACTCGGCGTCGATCTTCAAGGGCTTTCCGGCAGCGGACCGCACGGGCGCGTCACGCGCGAGGACGTGCAGAGCTTCGTCAAGCGCGCGCTCCAGGGAGACGGCGCATCCGCCGGCGGCGGAATCGGTGTCGCCGGACTTCCTCCGTGGCCGGTCGTCGACTTCGCGCAGTACGGCGAGATCGAACGCAAGCCGCTCTCACGCATCAAGAAAGTCTCCGGACCGAATCTGCACCGCAACTGGCTGCAGATTCCGCACATCACCAACTACGACGAAGCCGACATCACCGATCTGGAAGCCTTCCGCCTTGCGCTGAGCGCCGAACAAACGAAAAAGGGCGGACCGAAGGTGACGATGCTGGCGTTCTTGATGAAAGCCTGCGTCGCGACATTGCAGCAATTTCCCGATTTCAATGCATCGCTCGACGGCGACTCGCTCGTCTACAAGAAGTATTACAACATCGGTTTCGCCGCCGACACGCCCAACGGTCTGGTGGTGCCGGTGATCAAGAACGCGGACCGCAAGGGGCTGATCGAGATCGCGCATGAATCCGCGGAACTCGCGGGCAAGGCGCGCGAAGGGAAACTCGGATTGAGCGAAATGCAGGGCGGGACGTTCACCATCTCATCGATCGGCGGCATCGGGGGAACGCAGTTCACCCAGATCGTCAACGCACCCGAGGTCGCGATTCTCGGTGCGACGCGCGCGGCGATGCGTCCGGTGTGGAACGGCAAGAAATTCAAAGCGCGCTTGATGCTGCCGATCAGCGTCAGCTACGACCACCGCGTAATCGACGGCGCCGCCGCCGCCCGTTTCCTCGTCTACCTCAGCAACCTGCTAGCCGACTTCCGCCGGGTTCTTCTCTAGAAGAAAGCTCTGATTTCCGCCAGGCCGTCGTTGCGGAGAGGCTCGTGTACCGTATAGTACACGTCGCCTCTCCGCGCCTCGGCCTGACGAAAATCAGGGCTTCCTTAAGGGCATTATGCTTTGGGGCCCCAGCCGGTGAAGACTCCCTCGACGGCGCCCTCTGACAGTTGGCGGGGGAGGACGCGGGGCTGGCTCACGGGGAGCGGAGGCGGAACAAACGGGAATCTCGTCATGGCGGTGCCTCTCGGGCGATTCTTAATTTCTTAGTTGCACTATACAAAGCCAGATTGAGGCTGTCAACTAATATTTTAAGACTAACGAGCAGGCGTGCAGTCGGTGGGCGCGTGGCGCACGGAAGGCAACGACAGCACACCGCATAATCCAGAACACTATGAGTGACAAAGCGACCGGCGTGGATGCCATCTTCTTTTCCGTCAAAGACGTTCCGCGCGCGATCGCGTTCTATCGCGAGCTGCTCTCCATCGCCGAAACGTCGTGGGAAGCGGAGTACGGCGCCGAGTGGATTCTCGGCGACGGCACGGCGTTCGGCGTCGGCGCGTATTCGAGCGGCGAGTACAAGCCGTCCGGCTGCGTGCTCTTTGCCGTGCCCGACGTAGAAACGCTTGCCAAGCGTGTGCCGCAGATCGGGGGCACGCTGATCGAAGGCGTTCGCGACTTCCCCAACTGCCGGGCGCAATGGTGCGAGGACCCCGATGGAAACTCATTCGTCCTCCATCAACGCACCGCGCCCTAGTTTGGTGACCGTTCTCTCCTAAGCAGAAAATATTCGCGAAACCGGGCCAGGTTCAGTTCGATTCTACACCCGTCCGTGGACTTGGCCTCGCCATTTTTCAGCAGCCTGCTAAGAAGTCAGAAAGTACCGAACGTCCTATGGGCATCTTTCTTAGATTGAAAATCAAATTCCATTATATTGTTTTTAGAAATAATGCTTTTCCTCGTGCATTTTGGCGACTCGCTGAGTATTACTTTGTAGGATTCTCTTATGGCCCCCGTTTTCAATAACTTCCATTTACCGCATCCCATTTCTTTAACCGCATGTACGTAGATATTTTGAATGTTTCCACTCGGAAGCGTGGCCCGTGTCGTTGCTGGCACCACGAGATCCGCGATCCTCACCCCGGCAAGAGCCCGCGCTTCGCTGGTAGTGTCATACCTAATCTCTTCAAGAGTCTCATTTTGCCTAACAAGCAACAGGTGCGTTCGCTCACGGCTATACAAAATCAAGGCATCTTGTTTGGTCGGCCAGGCCACCGACGTGCGCTCGATCCCGGCACTGCCATTGGTACCCATGAAAGTAAGAAGCATGCTGATCAATACGATCGCGGCGAAGAACCCACTCATTGATCTATTGGAACTCCTATCAGGATCGCAAAATAGATCAGAGATGCATCTTGCGCCGATCTGAGGCTACCTCTTTTTCGGATCAGGTTATCCATACCATCGCTCACGGATACTGTTTGGTAAACCCGGCGTCCGTTCAGCGCAGTCTATTTTGTTTTTAGCTGACGCAGTACGTACTGCAGGATGCCGCCGTGGCGGTAGTACTCGGCTTCGTCGGGTGTGTCGATGCGCACCAGCACCTTGAATTGCAGTGATTTGCCGCTCGCCGCATCGGTGGCTTTGACGTGCGCATGCATGCGCGGCGTCACGCCGTCCGCGATGCCGGTGATCTCGAAGATCTCCTCACCGGTGAGCGCGTAGGTCGTGCGATTCGCGCCGTCCACGAACTGCAGCGGTAGAATCCCCATACCGATCAGGTTGCTGCGATGAATGCGTTCGAACGATTCAGCGATCACCGCTCGAATGCCGAGCAGATAAGGTCCCTTCGCCGCCCAATCGCGTGACGAGCCCGATCCGTACTCCTTACCCGCGAGCACGATCAGCGGCGTGCCGTCGGCCTTGTACTTCACCGCCGCATCGAAAATCGACATCTGCTCGCCGGTCTTCAGGTAGCGAGTGACGCCGCCTTCGACGCCGGGCACGAGCAGATTCTTCAAGCGCACGTTGGCGAACGTGCCGCGCATCATTACCTCATGATTGCCGCGGCGCGCGCCGTAGGAATTAAAGTCCTTCGGTTCGACCCCGTGCTCCATCAAATATTTCGCGGCGGGCGACGCCTTGGCGATGTTCCCGGCCGGTGATATATGATCGGTCGTGATCGAATCTCCGAACATCGCAAGCGCGCGCGCGTTCGTGATGTCGCGCAGGGCCGGCGGCTGCGCCGGCATGTTCTCGAAGTACGGCGGGTTCTTGACGTACTCGCTCTTGGGGTCCCATGCGTAGCGCTCGCTCTTTGAGACACTGAGTTTGGCCCAGTTGTCGTCGCCTTTGAACACGTCGCTGTAGCGCGCTTTGAACAAATCGTCGCTCACGCACGCGGCGACCGTCGCGCCGATTTGCGCGTTGGTCGGCCAGAGGTCTTTGAGAAAGACCGGCGTGCCGTTGCGATCGGTGCCGAGCGGTTCGGTCGTCAGGTCGATGTCCATGCGCCCGGCCAGCGCATACGCGACGACGAGCGGCGGTGACGCGAGATAGTTGGCACGCACCTGCGGATGGATGCGGCCTTCGAAGTTGCGATTGCCGGAGAGCACGGCGGCCACGACCAGATCTTTTTCGGCAACGCATTCCGCCACGTCGGCCGGGAGCGGACCGGAGTTGCCGATGCAGGTCGTGCATCCGTACCCGACCGTGTTGAAGCCGAGTTGGTCGAAATAGGTCTGCAAACCGGCTTTGGCAAGATAGTCGGTGACGACTTTGCTGCCCGGTGCGAGCGACGTCTTCACCCACGGTTTGCTCGTGAGGCCGCGTTCGACCGCATTCTTGGCGAGCAATCCCGCGCCGATCAAGACCGATGGATTGCTGGTATTCGTGCATGACGTGATCGCCGCGATCACGACCGAACCGTCAGCGACGTCGGACGCACACGGAATCGTCTCGACGGCGGTGCCGCCGCCCTCGCCTTCGAAGCGCGCGACCGCGTTGTTCTTGCCTTCGCGCGCGGCAATCCATTCATCCATCGCGGCGATGAACGACGGTTTCACGTCGTTGAGCGCGACGCGATCCTGCGGACGGCGCGGGCCGGCGAGATTGGGAACGACCGTACCGAGGTCGAGGTGCAGCACGTCACTGTATTCGGGATCGGGCGTCGCGTCGGTACGGAAGAGGCCTTGCGCCTTGGCGTAGGCTTCGACGAGCGCGACGTGCTCGGCGCTGCGTCCGGTCAAGCGCAGATAGTCGAGCGTGCGATCGTCGATCGGGAAGATCGCGATCGTCGAGCCGAACTCCGGCGACATGTTGCCGATGGTCGTGCGATCCGCAACCGCGAGGTTGCTCAATCCTTTGCCGAAAAACTCGACGAACTTGCCGACGACGCCGCGCTTGCGCAGCATCTCCGTCACCGCGAGCACGAGGTCGGTCGCGGTGACGCCTTCACCTAACTCGCCGTCCAAACGCACGCCGACAACTTCGGGAATCAGCATCGTCACCGGCTGCCCGAGCATCGCCGCTTCGGCTTCGATGCCGCCGACGCCGAATGCCAGCACGCCCAACCCGTCGACCATCGTGGTATGCGAGTCGGTGCCGACTGCCGTGTCGGGATATGCAACCGCGTTGCGTGCGTCAAACGCGACGCCCGCGCCGCCCGCGCCGAACACCACACGCGCGAGATATTCGATGTTGACTTGATGCACGATGCCCGTGTCGGGCGGGACCGCGCGGAAACCGTCGAGCGCCGACTGCCCCCACTTCAAGAATGCGTAGCGCTCCTGATTACGTTCGAATTCGAGGTCGGCGTTCTTCGCAAGCGCCTGCGGCGACCCGAAATAATCGACTTGCACCGAATGATCGATCACGAGTTCGACCGGCTGCAACGGGTTGATCGCCTTCGGATCCCCGCCCATCGCGGCCATCGCATCGCGCATCGCGGCGAGATCGACCACGCACGGCACGCCGGTGAAATCTTGCAACAGCACGCGCGCCGGACGAAACGCAATTTCTTTCTCGGAAGCCTCGCGCGCGCTCCACTTGGCGAGTGTCTCGATGTCGGCTTTGGTCACCGAGCGTCCGTCTTCGAAGCGCAGGAGGTTCTCCAGCAGAATCTTCAGCGAATACGGCAATCGCGCGAGTTTCGTGAGGCCGGCGCGTTCGAGCGCATCGAGACGATAGTACGTGTAGGAGCGATCGCCGACGCGCAGCGTGTCGGCGGCATTGAAGCTGTTGTTATTCGTGCTCATGGGGATAGGTGTATTTTGGGATCGCCGGTCTGGTAGCCTTCGACGCGGAGCGACGATTCTCCCGACAAAAGTCGCGCGATCGGCTCGGCGACCACGCCGATGCGCCAGGCCGAGAGATCGAGACAGTCTTCCAGCGCTTGGGTGCCGACCGGGATCTCACGGGCGACGCGTTCGAGCGCGGCCCGCGGCACCAGCAAACTGGGGGGCAGGTTCAAGTCGCGCGCGATCTCGCCCACGATGACGGACATCAACGTCGCCAGCGTTTCGCGCGCGTTGCCAAGCGGTTTCGCGGGTTTGGGCGGAAGCTCGTCGTCGGGAATCTGCTCGCCGCGCGCAACTGCCGCGAGAATCTGCGTGCCGTGCGTGCGTCGCGCGCCTGCATCGAGCCGGCGCAACTGCGCGAGATCGTCCTCGCGCTTGGGACGCAAGCTTGCGATGCCGGCGATGACGTCGTCGGAGAGCACATACTTGGGCGGCAGATCGCGTTCGCGTGCGACACGGTCGCGCCATTGCACCAACTCATTGAGAATCCCAAGTTCGCGGCGGTTCATCTTGGTCACGCCGGGGATACGCAAATACAGTTTTGCCGCATCGGCACGATAGCGATCGATGTTGGCGAGCAGCGCGCACTCTTCTTGCGCCCAGTCGCGGCGGCCGGCACGCTCCAACCGTTCGAGCAAATTGTCGTGCATCGGCAAGAGATGCGCGACGTCGTCAACGAGATATTCGATTTGACGCGCCGTGAGCGGCCTCGTCGACCAATCGCTGACCGTCTGCGATTTCGTCAAGCGAACATGCTGCACGTCGCGCACCAGATCCGCCAGCGACACCTGCATGCCGTACCCCAGAAACGCCGCCGCCACCTGGCAATCGAAGACCGTGCGCGGCACGCGATCGAAGCGGTCGGCGAAGATCTTCAAGTCGCTGGAGAGCGCATGACCGACGACGGTCGTTTCGTGCAGCGCGCCGGCGAGGGGCGAAAGGTCGGCGATCGTCAGCGGATCGACGATCGCGGCGCCGTCTTCAAACGCGATCTGCACGACCATCAGGCGCGCGGCATAGGTGCGCTCGGAATGAAACTCCGTGTCGATGCCGACACGGTTCGCGGCACGAATACGCTCGCACAGTTCATCGAGGCTGCGCGCATCGGCGATCATGGTCACGGTCATGGTTTGGGGGTTTCCGTTTTATGAAGATGTACAAAAAAGGAACGCATTTGAAAGCGCGGGTGGTGCCGATGCATGTAGTCGCCCGCGCGACGCTCCTGCATGTGCACGAAGGCCGTCACTCGATCGCCGCCGATGGCAAGCGCCGTGCAAATGGGAACGGCAACCACACACATGCACAGCACGTGAATCCACATCGGCACCCGCATCGCCGCCGCAGTCGCGGTTGCGATGGTGCCGCCGAGACCGGGAATAATGCGCACCGAGATGAGAAAGCCGGGCGACCCGACCGGAAAACGCTTGGCCCACTTCGGCAATCGTTCGAGAGCGCGGTCGAGGTCCATCAAGCGCGTCGCATGCAGGTTGATCCAGTAGCCGAACATACCGGCGAGCACCAAGCCAACGGCGTTGACGAGCGAACCGCGCACCGGTCCGAAGATCACGCCGTTCATAATCGCGAGCGCATCGGTCACCGAGAACGGCGCGCTCGCCACCAGCGCGAAGACGGCGATCGCGAGTGGATATGCGAATGGACCGAGCGTGCGAATCTCATGCTCGACCCAGGGCTTGTCGCGGATGACCAGCGCCGCCAGGGCAAACGATGCAACCAGCAGCAAGATACCGATGAGCCGCCGAAAGAGCATGCTCACGCGATGACGCTGCTGCTCGTGCGCTTGGGAATGACCATCGTCTGCGGTGTTGGTTTCTACGCCTCCGTTTTCATGCTTCGCAAGGGAGGTCTCGCCCGCCGCGGGCTGCTGCGCGCCCCGAGCATCGCGTCGCTGCCGACGGCTCGGCTGGCATTCGGCCTGCCCAACGCCGCCTTCGGCGCCGCCTACTACCTGGCGCTGGCCCTGTCCGCATGGCTCGGCTGCCGCGTCTGGCCGCCGGCGCCGATCGCGGCCTCGCTCGCTGCGGCGCTCATGTCAGCCGTCCTCGCCCGCTCGCTCGTCGTCAACGCTCGCGAGTGTCCCGTCTGCTGGACCGCGCACATCGTCAATTTCTTGCTCGTCCCGGCGACAGCCGCATTATTTCTTTTATCATATTGCTGAAGCGATGCGGATTTGGTATCCTCTCGCCTATCTTCTCGAACCAGCGAACGGCGTAATTGCGCCGGCTCGCCGGGAAGAAACAGAAAACAAGGGACCGCGCGTGTGCGCGGTCCCTTCTGCTTTTTCTGCCGGCGCCTTAGCTCAGCTTGTACACGGATGCGAGATCGTGCATCGCCTGATTGAGCACCGCATGATAGTCGGCATCTTGCGCGATGCCGTACTTCGCATCGACGTCCTTCATCACTTGAACGTGAATCGGATGTGACACGGCGCGATCGAGCATGACTTCGACATTGAAGCCGCTGCCGGTTTGGCCGGCGTCCCAGAGCGCCTTCGAGAGCGCGGCTCCGTCCTTGGGATCGGGCTGCGGCGTCGACGGAAGCGCGATGCCCTTCGCCTTGACGATCTTCAGCGAATCAGCGACGACGAAGTTGAAGACCTTGAGGAAGTTGCCGACTTTGTCTTTTCCAAACTTGGCGTTGAGCGCACCGACTTCGGCGGTGAACTTCGCGCCCGTCAGTGTCTTGACCAGCGCAACCGAGTCGAATGCGGAGGGGCCTCCGCCGGCTTCGATCATCGAGAGGGTGACCGCGAGGGCAGGTTGACCGGTGTAGACGCCGGGGCCCGAGAAGCGCGAAGCCTGCATGGTCACCTGCGGCATCGGCGTGCCGCTCATCTGGTCGGCAAGAGCGGCGCCGCTCCCGCAAAGCAGGGCGGAGGCGACCAGCGCCGCGAGCGTACGGAATTTCATGAACTGCGATCCTTTCAAAAGTGCATCCCCGTTTCCGGGGGTTCGCCCGTACAACGGCTCGGCGCCCCGTTCGGATGTCTCTTGGCTCTGCGCGGCTACGTCGACCGAAGCCGGTCGATCATCGCGGCGAGCGCGGCATCCCGCGTCGGCGTGCCCGACTGCCACGCATCGAGAATCTCGCGAGCGAGCGGAATCGATGTGGAACGCAGACTCAAGGCGAGCACGTTGGCGTCGTTCCACTCGCGCGCGCCGGCGGCCGTCTGCGCGTCGCTGCAGAGCGCGGCGCGAACACCCGGTACCTTGTTGGCGGCGATGCTCACGCCGGTGCCGGTCCAGCAGCAGACGATGCCCCACGCGCACCGGCCGCGAGCGACTGCTTCGCCGACGTCGCGACCAACCGCGGGCCATGCATCGTCGCGTCCGGGCTCGAGCGCGCCGAACGCGTCAACCTCGAAGTGGTGCGCGCGCAACCAGTCTTCGAGCGCGTCGGTCAACGCGGTTTTCTCATCGCTTCCGATGGCGATGCGCACGGACCGCTCCCGGTTTTCGGATGTCACGATGAGGATCGCGATACGCATCGCGCCGCGCACGCACCTGCACGTCGCGGGGCATCCGGCGGCGCTCATGGAAGGGTTGCCGGGATGAAACCGGTCTCCTCAATGCGGCTGGCGGCGACCGTCATGCTGGCGCGGTCCGGCGCGCACGGCGGCGTCGAAGTCTTCATGGTGCGGCGCAGCGCGCGCAGCGCGTTTGCTCCCGACGCGTTTGTCTTTCCCGGGGGAACGCTCGACGCGCAGGACGTCGCGGACGCCGCGTTCGAGCGCACGATCGGCGCGGACGACGAGCGCGTCGCTCGCGAGTTTCGAGCGATGCCGGCGCCGTTGTTGCCGCGCGACGGTGAGGCGCCGACGGCGCGCGAGCGTGCCGGATTGTTCGTCGCCGCGCTGCGCGAACTGTTCGAGGAAGCCGGCATTCTGCTCGCGCGCGATACGGTACCGGCCGAAACGCTTGCGCGGCTGCGCGAGGACGTGCGTGCCGGAAGCACGACCTTCGCGCAGGCGCTTGCGACGATGGGCGTCTACAGCGATGCGAGCGCGCTGCACCTGTTTTCACATTGGATCACGCCGCCGAGCGAGCCGCGCCGCTACGACACGCACTTTTTCGTTGCGCGCGCTCCGCACGGCCAAATCGCCGGTGCCGACGCGAGCGAAACGCATGACGGACTCTGGATTGCACCGCACGACGCACTCGCACGCTACCGCTCGGGCGAGTTCCATCTGATATTTCCGACGATCAAGCACCTCGAGCGCATCGCACCGATAGAGACCGTCGACGCACTGCTCGCGTTCGCACGCTCGAAACCGATTCTCACCATCGTTCCCGACCGCACGCCCGACGAAGGCTTCGAGCTGCCCGCTTCACTCGACAACGCATGGTAAGCCGCATCACCCTGGTGCGCGCGCCCAATCCGTCAGCGCTGACGCTCGGCGGGACGAACTCGTACCTGATCGATTGCGGCGATGGAACGACGGTGTGCGTCGACCCGGGTCCCGCCATCGAACGTCATGTCGATGCGCTGGCGCGCACGGTGCGGGAACGGGGTATGCGGCTGACCGCGATCTTCGTCACGCACGGTCATCCCGATCATTATCCGGCGGCGATGCCGCTCGCGCAGAAAACCGGCGCAACCATCTACGCGCACCATGACGCTGAGTTCTTCCATGACAAGGGCCTGCACGACCGCGACGCGCTGACGTTCGGCGACCGCACCTTCGCCGTCGTCGACGCGCCCGGCCATACGTTCGATCACGTCGTGCTCTACGAACCGCAGGAGCGCACACTCTTCACCGGCGACGTCGTACTCGGCGAAGGCACGGTGGTGATCGCACCGCCGGGCGGCGCGATGCGTCCGTACATGAACACGCTGCGGCGGCTCAAGCGCGAGTTTCCCGATGCGCAGCGCATCTGCGGCGGCCATGGTCCGATCGTCGAAGACGCGCAAGCCAAGCTCGATGAGTACATCGCCCACCGCGAACGGCGCGAAGCCGAACTGCTGGCCGCCCTCGCTACGGGCCCGCAGACGATCCCCGAACTCGTCACCCGCATCTACGCCGGCACCTCACCGATGCTCTGGACGGCAGCCGCGCGACAGATGCTCGCCTACCTCATCGCGCTCGAAGACGAAGGACGCGTGCGCTCCAGTGCGCTCGATCGCCCGCTGACGCGCGAGGAGGAAGCGATCCTCAATCCCGATTGGCGAACGATCGTCGGCACCGAACAGGCCGCCACCATCGAAGCCGAACTCGGCGCACTCCTGCGATTAGACGCGATTCGGGAGTACCGAGTTTAGCCGATGCGCAGAATGACTTTTCCGAATTGGGTGTTGCGTTCGACGGCTTCGGCGGCGGCGGCGACGTTTTCCATATCGTAGACGGAATCGACGGCGGGCTCGAGTTTTCCGGCGTTGACGACGTTGAGCATACTGGCGAAATCCTGCGGGCTGCCCATCGACGTGCCCATGATGGTCAGATGCTTCCAGAAGATCGGAAACATGCGGACCGTCGCATCGCCGGTCGTTCCGCCGTAGGTGACGATGCGTGCGCCGGGGCGGACGATCTCGATGCAGCGGGCGAACGTCTCGCCGCCGGCGGAATCGACGACGACGTCGATCGGACCGGCTTTGCGCGCGGTCTTGTGCCAGTCGGCATCGGTGCGGTAGTTGATCGCGACGTCCGCACCGAGCGCCTTCGCGCGTTCGAGCTTCTCGTCGCTTCCCGACGTGACGATCGTTCGTGCGCCGATGTGTTTTGCGAACAGCAGCACAAAGGTTTGCACGCCGCCGCCGATGCCGGTGATAAGGATGGTTTCATCTTTACGTAGCTGTGCTCGCGTGAACACCGCGCGATAGGCGGTCAATCCGGCCAACGGCAGTGCTGCCGCGCTTTCGTTGGAGAGATGCTCGGGCGCGGGATGAACATTGCGCGCCGGCACACAGACGTACTGCGCGAACGTTCCCGCTTGCGGCATGCCAAGAATCGTCGCGTCGTCGCCCCACACGCGCGGATCGGCGCCCCAGCACAGCATCGGATCCACAATCACACGCGCGCCGATCGGCGGTCCCGCGGCGCCGTCGCCGACCGCCGCCACCTCGCCCGCTCCGTCGGAGCCAAGAATCGCCGGCAGCGCGATGTTGGGATAGCGGCCTTGCGTGATGAACACGTCGCGCCGGTTGAACGCCGCCGCGCGCACGCGCACCACCATCTCGCCGGGTTGCGGAACCGGTGCGTCAACCGTCTCGACGGTGAGATTCTTCGGTCCGCCCACGGCGTGCAGACGAACGGCGCGCATCGTCGCCACGGTGCTAGTTACGAACCGTGAGGATGAGACGAATGCCGAGCGGTTCCACAAAACGCGCGTCGGTCGGCAACGCACCGTAGACCGGACTGTTGTCGGGATTGAGACCGACCACGCCGCGATACGCCGTTCCGTTGAGCGGCTGCGTGAATCTGCCGGAGACCGCGTTGGTGAGATTCGTCGCCGCGAGCGTGAGGTCGAACTTTCCGAACGACTTCCCGATACCCGCATCCACCATCGCGTACGCTCCTTGATTCAAGCCATTGTTCTTTCCGTACACGAGCGTGTCGAGCGCGGCATGCCAGCCGGCGTGATCCCAATCCAGACCGAGCGATCCGACTTGCTGCGGGATACCAAGGAACTGCTGGTTGTCGACGAGCGCGCCGCCGGAGGTCGGATTCGACACCGTCGCCGGAAGACCGAACGGATACGCGACGTTCAAGCCGTACGACGCCGAGACGAACAGACGTCCGACTTGCTGCACGAGTCGCGCTTCCGCTCCCTTGTAGACCGCGTTGGCGGTGTTGATCGGAAACGACTGCAACGGCGGCGTCGGTCCCGGACAACTTGCGCCGAGCGGATAGAAGTTCTCGATCGGATCGCGCAGATTCGTCCAGTACGCGGAAAGATCGAACGTCGCGCGATAGTTCAGTTTGCGAGAATACCCGAGTTCGTATTCGGTCGATCGCTCGGGTTGTTCGTTCGGATTGCCCTGACCGGTCAGCACACAGTTTTGGTCGGGCACGAGGTTGGCGAGCGGCACTACGTAGCGTTCGATCAACAACGGCGCGCGAAATCCGGTTCCGACGGAGGCGCGCAATACGCTCTGCGCATCGAGATCGTAGGTTCCTCCGGCACGCCAGTCCGTCGATACGCCGAAGGTCGAGTAGCGCGTCGAGTAGATGCCGCCGTCCAGGCGCAGCCGATCGGTGGGATGCATGCCGCCGCGCACGTACAGGTTGGTCACGTGCTGTGCGAGCGCGCCGTTGACGCCGTCCTGCGCGAGCGTCTCGTTGCGCGTCGAGGCACCGATCGCGAACTCGCTGCCCGAGAACGTGCGCGACCAGTCGGCCGACGCGATGCCGCGGCGATCGCTATGGTTGACGTCGTAGGGCGACGCCGGCGCGCCGCCGGTGAACGTGACGGCGTTATCGGAAAGACTTACTGCGGCACCGAATTCGCCCGCGCCCAGCGGCATCTCGCCGCGCACCTGATACGCGCGAACCTCCTGCGCGAAACTCGCCGCACCAACTCCAAGAACATCGCCTGCAGCTTGCTCGCTCGGCAGGCAGACGCCGGCCAGAACCTGTGCGTTGTCGCACGGCGCATTCACCGCGGCGCTTTCGTCGCGCAGGTTCGTCAAGTCGAACGCGCGCACGCTGAGGCCGGCGCGCTGCGAGAACTGCCATTGCAGATTGGCAAGCGCCGTGCGGCCGGCGATCGACGAGCCGAGCGCGAGCGGTTGCGGCGTGCCGCCGCTCGCCGAAAGAAACGGCACCGTTTGGTGCACGAAGCCGCCTTCTTGCTGATCGTCGAGCGCGAACGCGTAACCCAAACGTCCGCTCGTTCCGGTGTCGTTAAGCCAGCCTTCGGTGCGGCCGAACGAGCCGCCGCTCAGTTGCAGCGCGGAATGCGGCGTCGCGGTCGGGCGCAGGGACACGAAGTTCACCGCGCCGCCGAAGGTGTTGCTGCCCTCGGTATCGCGCGGGCCGAGACCTTCGCTCACGTCGAGCGCGGAAAAAGCCGCGACCGGAAACCGGGAGAGATCGATGTCGCCGGTATTGCCGTCGTTGAGCAACTGTCCGTCGAGCGTGATCTGCGATTCCGATGGATCGGGGCCGCGCAGCGCGGCGACGACCGGCGTCGTGGCATTGCCGCCATCGGGATGCGCGAATGTGACCGACGGAACTTCCGCGAGCGCGTCGATCACGCGATCGAATCCGCGCCGATCCATGCTCGCGCGTGACACCACCACCGACGGAACTTCATTACGCACCAGCGCCAAGCGCCCGTTGACGCTCACCGTCGCAATCGTGCGCACTTCCGGTGAATCGACCGGTTCGAGCCCGACGTCGACGGCCGTGTCGCGATCGACGACGACCGGACCGACGTCGGCCGAATCGTATCCGGCGGAGACAGCGATGATCTCGTACTTCCCGGGGAGCACCTGAACGGAGAAATGCCCGCTTGCATCGCTCGTCGTGTCCTTGCGTTCGGGACCGATGGCGACGATGTGGGCATTGGCGAGGGGCGCACCGGCCGGCGTGTGGATCTGGCCGGAGATGATGCAACAGGCGGCGATGAGTTCTGAGAAGGGCATGGCGTGCGGCTTTTTTCGCGGAGCTGGGCGGTTCCCGCTCGGGATGCGAGAGGCGCGTGCTTCCGGTCGAAGAACAGCACGGCGTGGCTAGATCGGAGCTGACTCGCGGCATCGTGCGCGTACGACTGGGACCGTTTTCCGCCAAGGTGGGCGGACGGGTGTCGCTCGACTCGTTCGCGCGGCTGGTCGAATCGTTCTCGATCGACTACGGTCCGATCCATGCGCGCGGCGTGCCGGCGATCCTCACAGCCGTGACCGGCGTTGTCTGCGCCGGCGCGATCGCGACCGCCGTGGCAAAGAGCGCCGACCGGCTCCCCGAAACCCTGCGCGAAGCGCGCGGGTTGGCAGAGGCGTTGCGCGACGGCAACCCGCAACGACTGCCTTCATAGCTTGTAGCGAGACTCCATGATCGAAGATGCATCCATCGTCGCGTTGATTCGCGACTCGCTCCCTGACGCGCGCGTTGAGATCGTCGACTGGTCGTCGTTTGGCACGCGCGACCACTTCAACATCACCGTGCGATCGCGGGCGTTTGCCGGAAAACCGCTGATCGATCAGCACCGCATGGTGTACGATGCGATCGGAGCCGCCCTCAAAGACGGGCGCATCCACGCCGCCCAGCTCAAAACCATCGCAGAGGATTGATGTCATGTCGCCAGAGTTGAAAACCGAGATCGAGCACGAAGTCGCCGCCCACAAGATTCTCGTATACGGGAAAGGCACCAAGGCCGCGCCGCGCTGCGGGTTCACGCTCGAAACCATCGAGTTCTTCAATCGCTTCGGCTACCCGTTCGAAGTGATCGACGCCCTCGACAACATGCCCAAGCGCGAAGCGCTCTCCGAACTGACCAAGTGGCCGACGCTGCCCAAGGTGTTCATCAACGGCACGTTCTACGGCGACACCGACATCCTCGAACCGATGGCGCAGAGCGGCGAGTTGGCCAAGCTGCTCGAAGCAACGTTCGGCTACGCACCCGCCGACAAGCAAACCATCAACCTTCGCTGACGCCGTGTACACGATGATCGTCGACGCGCAGACACTGCACGCGCACCTGCACGATTCGTCCTGGCTGGTCCTCGACTGTCGCCACGCGCTCGCCGACTTCGACCTCGGCCGCCGTCTCTACGAGAGCGCGCACATTCCGGGTGCGCGCTTCGCGAACGTGGAGACCGACTTGTCCGGCGTGAAGACCGGGACGAACGGCCGCCATCCGCTCCCCGATCGCGACACGTTCGTCGAATTTCTGCGAACGAGCGGTGCGACGGACACGACGCAGATCGTCGCCTACGATGCGGGCGGCGACATGTTCGCGGCGCGCTTATGGACGTTGTGCCGCTGGATCGGGCACGAAGCGGTCGCGGTCCTCGACGGCGGCATGGCTGCGTGGAACGACGCCGGATTCCCGACGACCGATGCGCCGGCCCCGGTGCGCCAACGCGGAACGATCACCGCGAACGCGCCGCTCGATCCGGTTCTGAATGTTGCAGCAACGCTGCCGCGCGTCGGCGCCGGTGCGCTGCTGCTCGACGCGCGCGCTCCCGAGCGCTACGCCGGCATCACCGAGCCGATCGATCCGGTCGCCGGTCACATTCCCGGCGCGATCAATCGCCCGTTCAAAGAGAACTTCGACGAACGCGGGCGCTTCAAAACGCCCGGCCACCTGCGCGCGGAATTCGCGCGCATCGGCATCGACGCATCGACCGCCGGACGCAGCGTGAGCTACTGCGGCTCGGGGATCTCGGCGGCCGTCAATCTGCTGGCAAGCTTGTACGCCGGTCTCGGCGGCGGCGCGCTGTACGCGGGCGGCTGGAGCGAATGGTGCGCCGATCCGTCACGCCCGGTCGAGCGCTCCGCAACGACCTGATTCACGCCTTGCGCGGAAGTCCCGCGCGAAAGAACAGCATCCCCCCGACGATCGCTGCGAGGGCGGCGAGCAGCATCGCCGCAAGCGCGGCGGCGTGCGCGCCGAATCGCCCAGCTGGACCAAGCGCGGCGCACGTGCGATAGGCGCCGGCGCTTAAGTCCACCGCCGCGCACCAGTACGCACGCCAATTGCTTTCCGTGATTTCGGCGACGGATGCGTCACCGTCGTAGAGCCGTGCGAAGGCCGCCCGCAGCGCAGGATCGTTTTCCAAGCGATCGTGCAGCGCGCGCAGTTGCGCGGCATCGAACGCGGTCACGCCAAGCGCGCGCAAGTCTCCGACCCGCTGCCACGCAGCGCCCACCTGAGAAAATTCGGTGACGTCGCGAATGCGGCCGTCAGGTGCGACGTCGAGCGTCACAAAGGATGGATTGTTGTCGTAGACTGGCGAGATCGACGGAACGAGGAGCAGCGGTATGGAGCCGGCGAGCCGAAACGCGAACTTGTGCGAGTGTCCGGCGATGACCGTTCCCACATGATACGACGTGTCTTCCAGCAATGCGAGCGCCGCGCGCTGACGATCGTCTTGCAAGAACGAGATCGTGATCAACTGGTGCGCGAGCTTCGTCGTCGAGAACGCGTCGATTCCCGGCGGAATGTGCAGGATCACCCACGCCGGCTTTCCGTGGCCGGCGGCAAGGTCGTCGCGCAGTTCGTTCACGAGCGAAGCCGCCGGGTCGGAAGCGCGCGGGCCGCAGGCATCGCGATAGCGCGGCGACCAATAGACGTCGGCGAGAACGATCGCACGCGTCGATGGCGACGTCGGGAGCGTGGTCGTATACGATCCGTCGCGTGCGAAGCCGGCTGTGAAATCGGTGGTGACGCCGGGACGCGCGACCAGCGGACTCCACGCGTGCGCCACGCTGCGCAGAAACGCGTCCGCGGGCTGCAATTCGTAGTCGCCGCACGCCGAATCGTTGTTGCCGAGCGTGAGCACGAACTGCGCGTGCGGGAACGCCGCACCGAAGCGCTTCGCCAAGTACGCGAAGGTCGCCGCCGCTTGCGATCGATCGAAGGAGTGCGCGAGCAGATCGCCCGCGATGATGACGACCGGAGGGTTCGGGTCGACGGCGCGCATCTCGGCAAGCGATGCGTCGAGGAGCACGCCGTTGGTGTCGTGCCCGGCGGTCATCGGCACGGACGGCGAGGCCAGCGGATCGAAGTGGAGATCGCTGACCACGAGCCAGGGGGAACCGGCGAGCAACCGCCCCGGAGCGAGCAGGATCGCCACCCAAACGGACGCAACGACCAGCCACCGGAGCATACCAAGAATGCTACACTATTGGCTCTTCAAAAGCGAACCAGACGTCTTTAGTTTCGACGATCTCAAGCGCGACGGCACCACGCCCTGGAGCGGCGTGCGCAATTGGCAAGCGCGGCGGAACATGCAAGAGATGCGCGCCGGCGATCTCGGCTTCTTCTACCATAGCAGCTGCGCTGTGCCCGGTGCCGTCGGTATCTGCCGCGTGGTTCGCACCGCCTATCCCGACTTCACGCAGTTCGATGCAGCCAGTGAGTATTTCGATTCGACCTCGCGTCCCGAGCATCCGAAGTGGTACATGGTCGACGTCGAATACGTGGAGCCGTTGCCCAATGCGGTCACGCTGGCGCGCGTTCGCGCGGAACCGCGGCTTGCCGAGATGACGCTCGTACGCAACTCGCGCCTGTCCGTCCAACCCGTCACGCCCGAGCAGTGGCAGATCATGCTCGAGCTCGCTCGCGAAACGACGCAACCAGCTTGAACGAAAGAACGCTCCGATGTCCGAAGACATCGGAGCGTTCCTTTGCGACGTGCTCGGTGCGATTATTCGCCGCCGAGGTGCTTGATGAGCACGAACCGCCAGGACGCCGGCCCGAGAACGTTGCCCTCGGTGCCGCCGATCTGTCCGTTCGCAAGCGGAATGCCGACGCTCGCCCCGCCATAGACCGGGAAGAGGCCGCTGTAGGTGTTGGTGACGTTAGAACCCGCGACTTCCGCGTCGAATCCTGCGGCTACCGGATAGCGCAGGCTGACGTTGACGACGCCGAACGGCGGACGATTCAGCGAGTTGTTCTTGCCGAAGAGCGTTTCGCCGACGGCCACACGCGCGCTGTTCTTGAGCGTGTAGCTGAGTTCACCGTATCCCATCAAGTAGGGGATGTTTTGGTTGGAGTAGCCCGAACTCGCCGACGCGGCGATCGGGTTGTTGCCATTGACGCCGGGGTACACGACGCCGTTCTGGCCGGCGATCTGTCCGCCGCCGGTGCCGCCGGTGAAGTTGACGTTCGGAACGATGGCGACGTTCTTATTGAACACGGCGCAATCCGGCACGCCGTTGACGATCTGCGTCGTGTAGAAGCAGGCCGGGAGGTTGTAGGCGTATCCGCGCATCGTTGCACCCTGAAGCGTGAAGCCCAGACCGGCAGCCGGTTGACGGCGCAACTGAAGCTCGATCCCCTGATAGCGCGAATTCGACAAGTTGACATTCGACGTGTAGTAGATCGGTGTTCCGACTGGGCAGGCGGTTCCCGAACCGACCGGCGTGTTGGCATCACAGGTCACGCCGCTGTTGTAGAGCTGCGAGATGAAGTGATTCCACAGCGTCGTGCTGTAGCCGTCGATCGACACGGTTGTCGCCGGGTCATGGAAGCGATAGCTGGCGCCCAGATCGTATCCGAAGGCCGTCTCCGGCAGCAGCGTTCCAGCATTGACCGTCTGCGTTGCGAACGTGTTGCCGGTGGTGAAGTTCACCAAGCCGGTCTGCTGATTGAGTTCGGCCAAGAACGGCGGAGCGATCGACGATCCGGCCGAGAAACGGAGCGCAAGATTCGCCGACGGGCGAAGCTCGACGCCCAGACGCGGATCGAAATGCGAACGCGTCGTCGTTTGGAAGAATGCGTTCGAACCATCGATCGCGCACGTGGCGGTCGTGAACGCGGCGCCGCTTCCCGAACCGCAGCGAGCCGCATACGTGCTGCGGTAGCGGTTGCCGTACAGGCTGAGCGTCGTCGAAAGCTTGCTGTTGAGCCTGAACGATCCGCGCACGAGGGCCGTGCTGAAGATCTGTCCGCCGCCTTGCGGAATCGTTGTGCTCAAGCTGGGAGTCGCTGACGTTCCCGTCGCGTTCGCATTGGCACCGATGTTGTACGACTGCGTCGTCGATGATGTCGCATCATACGACAGCGTCAACGTATCGTTATCGTTGCTTCCGAACGGATGCGAGTATTCGAGTGAATAGCCGCTCAGGGCGTCGTTTTCAGCCTGATTGAAGTAGTTGAAGGAGCTCATTGGAACGAGCTGTCCGTTGAACGTGTTCGCCGCCGTGGCGGGACACCCGACCGTGTTGCCGCAGTTCGTGCCGAACGCCGTCACCATGAAGATCTGCGGCGTGGACACCAACGGCCCGCCTTGGTTGACCAAGCGATGGATGCCGGCCGAATAGTACCGGCCCAGGATCGTGTCGTTACCGAGCGTCGTGCGCAAGTCGCCCTCGACGATCGGCTCGCTGTTCACTTCGGTGTCGGTTCCAGGGTGCAGGTTCGTGGTCGTGATCGGCGATCCGGCCGCGATCGAACCCGTATACGCGCCGCCCGTACCGGGCGTGAACACAGCCAGCGTCTGCGAGGACGTGTTCGCATTCTGATCGGCCGTCGTTTGCGTGCCGAAGTACGTGAACGTTGCCGTCGTCGCATCGGAGAGCTGATAGCGCACCTTCGCCAGCGCGCTGTAGTTCGAGTAGCCGCCGTTGATCGTCTGACAGCAGACGACGATTCCTTGTTTTCCGAAGTAGTTCGTATCGGTACCCGCGATCGGCAGGTTGCCGTCGTTGAAGCCGAGCTTCTGGCCGTTGATGAAGGACCCCGGGCCCGGGTTGAACATGGCTTGGTAGTTCCTAAAGCCGCCGTCGTCGGTCTCATACGAGTAATTGAGTGCGAAACTCAACCGGCCGACCGTGTTCGAGAATCCAATATTCGACAAGAGGCCGCCGAAATTGCTGATGCCTGCCATGAACTCGCCATCTGGCTTGTACGAAGGCTCGCGCGTGAGGAAGTTCACCGTCCCGCCGATGGCGTAGTTGACCTGGGGCGCGTCGGC
This sequence comes from Vulcanimicrobiota bacterium, assembly GCA_027307235.1. Lineage (GTDB taxonomy): Bacteria > Vulcanimicrobiota > Vulcanimicrobiia > Vulcanimicrobiales > Vulcanimicrobiaceae > DAHUXH01. The sequence continues at coordinate 158,942 of DAHUXH010000012.1, forward strand.
TCCGGGGCCTTTGACGACCTCGATGCCCCCAAGCGCGAAGCCGCTCAAGAACGTCGAGACATAGTCACCGAATGAGCCGACCGAGATCGGATGCCCGTCGATGAGCGACGCCGTCTCGAACGAGAGGGCTCCGCGGATATTCGGAAAGGTGATCGCGCCGGGTGAGGCTTCGTTCGCGCTCGACTGCGGGAGGCTCGCGACGATACCCGGCGTTTGATTGAGCACCTGGTAGACTTGCGGCGTGGCCTGGTCGCGTAGCGTCTGCGGCGTGACCGTGTTGATCGCAGCCGGCGTGGTGTTGAACGTCCCTTTGCCGGCTGTGCGAACGACCGCGATCGTCTGCAACGATTGGAAATTGAGCGCCTGCATACGGATGCTCAGCATCTCAGGTTGTCCTGCCGTGACCGCGAAGAACTCTTGCGTGGCCAGATTGTACCCGGCCTTCGTGATCGTGACCGAGTAGATCCCGGGGTTGACGTCCGGAATTGAAAAGTTGCCTTGCGCGTCGGTGTCAGCGCTGTACGTGGTGGCGCCGCGCAACTCGACATGGGCTTTGGCCAGTGGAGCGCCGGTTTGGTCGGCTACGTTGCCGCTGACGACACTACCGGCGTTCTGGGCGACCTGCAACGGCGCGAATAGTGACGTCGTTGCCGCGCTCACGGGTCCAACGACGAACAACGCGACGAGCGTAGCCGCCAGCATGCGTAACAATGGGCTCACGTATCCTCCTGAGGATCGTCGGAGAGCATTTAGATCGTTTCGAGTATACGAAGGCCGGATTAAGTTCAGATTAGATTTTCATTTAGTCAATCCGCGAATAAGACAAAAGACACGGGCTCGCATCGCTACGAGCCCGTGTCTTGCATGGAAGCGGCCCCGTGCGGCCGATGGTCGTTAGTTGCCGACTCGCTTCACCAGCATGAACCGGTAGCTGGCCGGGCCAACGACGTTTCCGACGGTCGCCGCCGATTGACCGTTGGCGAGACCGATCGGAACGCCGGTTCCCGCGACGGGAAAGAGCCCCGGATACGCGTTGAAGATGTTGTCGCCGGAGATTTGCACGGCGAACGAGTCGTTGATCGGGTAACGGATCGACGCGTACGCGATGCCGAACGGCGGCTCGTTGTAGGAGTTGTTCTTCCCAAGCAGCGTTTCACCGAATTCCGCTTGCGCACCGTTGCGCAGTTTGTACGAAATTCCGATGTTCCCGGTAAGATACGGCACGCTTTGGTTCTGCGAGCTGACGTTCGTTGACGCGATTTCGTTATTCGGCAATGGCAAGAAACTCGCGTACCCGCCGTTGAAATTGACGCCGGGGACGACGTTGAGATTCGTGTCGAACTCGTTGCAATTCGCCGGATTCGTGGAATAGAAGCACGGCGGCAGGTTGTAGGCGTACGCACGCTGCGTTCCGCCTGAAAACGACCAGCCGAGGCCGACGTCGGGAACGCGTTTGACGCTCAGTTCGAGGCCTTCAAAACGGACGTTCGCCAAGTTCTGAACTTCGGAGTCGTAGATCGGGATGTTGGGATTGCCGGTGCCCGGACCTTGACATTCGGTGGGCGTCGAGGCGCAGGTCAAGCCGCTCGGCGTAAGCCGCTGGAAGTACGAGTTGAACAGATTCGTCTGATATGCGTCAAAGCTGACGTAAGTCTGCCCACGCATGCGTTTGTCGAAGCCGAGGTCGTATCCGAACGACGTCTCGGGCGCGAGGTGCGGGTTCTTGAAATTGACGGTCTCGAACGCATCGCCGGCGTTGGTGGCGAACGGCGGTTTGTCGCTCACCGTTGTGAGCAATCCGAGGAACGGCGGTGCGACCGACGATCCGGCGCCCAAGCGCACGGCCAGATCGGACGCCGGACGCCATTCGAGCCCAAGCCGTGCATCGGCATGCGAGCTCTTCTGCGTTTCGAACGTACAACCCGATCCGTCGAATTGGCAGCTTCCGCTATTGTTGGTCGTGGTTGCATATTGATTCGAGTACAAGCTGAGGATCGCGTGAAGTCGCGAGCCGATGTCGGCGCTGTCGCGCAACAGGTAGGTGGTGAACGCCTGATTCGAACCGGGCGGGATCGATGGCGGTCCGATGAACGCCCCGCCCGGGGCCTGACCCGGGAACGGCACGCTCGGGCTGAACACGTCATAGCTCAACGACTGCCCGATCGAGCGATCGAACGACAGCGTGAGCATGTTGTTTTCCGTCAGCGGATGGTTGTACTGGAACGAATAGCCGCTAAGACTGTCGGATTCGGTAGAGCGGAAGTAGTCGTAGTTTTGGAACGTGTACATCCCGCCGTTGAACGCCAGTGGCGGATTGTTGAACGACGGGCTGGACTGCTGATTTCCGAACGCCTGAAACACTTGCATGTCCGGCTGGTTGGGATCGTTGGGACCCTGGAACTGCAAGCGCTGGATCGCGGCGTGATAATAGCGCGCATCGACCGTGTCCGATCCAAGCGTTGAACCGATCTCGCCCATGATGATCGGCTCGTTGTTCGTTTCATAGTCAGTCGGGCTCGGGAACACGAAGGCCACCGGCAGCACCGTGCCGACCGGAATGGAGCCCGTGTAGGCGGGCGCGCCGCCGTTCCCGGCCGCGTAGGGAAGAAACGTGGTATTCGTGATGTTCGCGTTATTCGCGAACTGGTCGGCCGTCGCCTGATTGCCGAGATAGGTCACGGTCGCGTTGGTCGCGTCGGAGAGCTTGTATTTGAGTTTGAGAAGCTCGCTGGACGATTCCAGCGTTCCCTGCGCGATCGTGCAGCACAAGATCAATGCGGCGCCGTTGTTGACCGACGAAGACGTGCCCGGGATCGGCTGCGTCTGCGTCGTCCCCGAAAAGATCGCGCCTTGATCTTGGAATCCGATATTTCCGAAATTGTTGAAGTAGAGTTTCTGACCGTTGATCGCCGACGGATCGTTGTTGTACGCGTAATCGGCGACAAAGCCGAGGCGGTTGTTGATCGTGTTGGAGAAACCGAAATTGAACGCCGTTCCGCCGTGACTCGTGATACCGAAAAAATAGTCCGGGGTCGGAGTGAGTGTGGGGTCTTTCGTAATGAAGTTTACCGTGCCGCCGATCGCACCATTGATCTGAGGCGCCGTGGCGCCCGGACCCTTGATGACCTCGACCGAGCCGAAGGTCTCGGCATTCAAAAACGTCGTGACGTAATCGCCGAACCCGCCCACGAAGACCGGATGGCCGTCGATCAGCGTCGCGGTTTCATAAGAACGCGCGTCGCGAACGTTGGGAAACGAGATCGAACCGGGTGACGCACCGTTCACGCTGTTGCCGACGGTGCTGATCTGCACGCCGGGAAGCTGATCGAGCACATGGTTGACTTGTACCTGGCCCTGATCGGTGAACGTCTGCGCCGTCACCACGTTGACCGCGGCGGACGTTGTATTGAACGTGCCGGGACCGACGGACCGGATCGTCGCGATGGTGCGCAACGACGTGAAGCTGATCGGCTGCAGCTTGGCGTTGATCTGCTGCGCCTGGCCGGCGGTCACCCCGACGAAGTCATCGACCTGGGTGTTAAAGCCCGGCCGCGTGATCGTGAGCGAATAGATGCCGGGATCGACGTTCGGAAACGAATAGTTTCCTTTGTCGTCCGTGTACGTATCGTATGTTTGATGCCCACGCAATTGTACGTGGGCGTTGCTGACGGGAACACCGTTCTGATCGTCGACGGTGCCGGATAGGGAGCCTCCGGCATTCTGGGCGACCTGCATCGGCGCGGCCTGCGATGTCGTTGCCGCGCTCACGGGTCCAACGACAAAAACCGCAACAAACAGTGCGACCAGGATGCGCACGAAATTGCTCACACACCCCTCCTTACGTTCATTCCTTAGCTGCGTGCCGCTCACCCGGGCACAAAGGGGAACCCGCTCCGAGAAGCGGTCCATGGCAGTATACGAAACAAACGTTAAGTTTCCGTTATTCGACGAACGTCAGAGCGCTTGGGCTTGTGCTAAGAAAATGCGCTGGGCGTCGATGGGAAGCTCGTCGGCGGCGGGCACGAGACGGCGATACGAGCCGTCGGGTTGGAGTTCGCGGCTTTTGACGTTGTCGGCCAGCAGCACGGAGAGAATTTCTCGGTCGATCGTCTCGGCGGCGAGCGGGTCGAGCACCGGGATCATCGTCTCCACCCGCCGGTCGAGATTGCGCCCCATCAAGTCGGCACTGCCGATGTAGACCTCGCGGTCGCCGCCGTTGGTGAATACGAAGATGCGCGAGTGTTCCAAGAACCGCCCGACGATGCTGCGCACGCGGATCGTCTCGCTCACGGCAGGCACGGCGGGCCGCATCGCGCACATTCCGCGCACCAAAACGTCGATCGGAACCCCCGCCTGCGATGCCCGGTAGAAGGCGCGAATCATGGCCGCGTCCGTGATCGCGTTGAGCTTCGCGCGAATGCCGCTCGGGCGCCCGGCGCGCGCATGCTCGGCCTCGCGGTCGATCAGCGCTTCCATTTCCCGGCGCAGCGTCACCGGTGCGACGAGCAAGTCTTCGTAGTCGGAGATTCTCGAAAATCCGGTCAGCGAGTTGAAGAGTTGGCTCGCGTCGGAGCCCAGCTCCGGCCGGCACGTGAACAGACTCAAATCGGTGTACAACCGCGCCGTCTTTTCGTTGTAGTTGCCGGTTCCAAAATGCACGTAGCGCCGGATGCCGTCTTCCTCTTCGCGCACCACCAAGATGACCTTGGCATGCGTCTTCATATGCGGAAAACCGTAGACGACGTGTACGCCCGCGCGCTCCAAACGCCGCGCCCACTCGATGTTGTTCTCTTCGTCGAAGCGCGCTTTGAGCTCGATGAGTACCGCGACTTGCTTCTCGTTTTCAGCAGCCTCCAGCAACGCGCGGACGATCGGCGAGTTCTTGCCGGAGGTGCGGTACAGCGTGGCCTTGATCGCAAGCACCCGTTCATCCTCGGCGGCCTGGCGCACGAACTGCACCACCGGATCGAACGATTCGTATGGGTGGTGCAGCACCAAATCGCCTTCGCGAATGGTCGCGAAGATGTCGGTGACGCCGATCAAGCGCGTGGGGATGGCGGACGTGAACGGCTGATCGTGCAGACGCTCGAAGTCGGGAAGATTCACGATCGCGAACAAATCGGCCAATCCCATCAATCCATCGATCTCGAAACAATCGAGTTCAGAGAGATCGAGTGCCTTGAGCAAAAAGTCGCGCAGATACTCGGGCATCCCGCGTTCAATTTCCAAACGCACCGGTTCGCCGAAACGGCGCTTCTGCAACTCGGATTCGATGGCACGCAAAAGATCGTCGGCTTCGTCTTCCTGCAAATCCAGATCGGCGTCGCGCGTTACGCGGAAAACGTACGACTCGCGCACGTGCATGCCGGGGAAGAGCGCGTCGAGGTGATGCGCGATCAGGTCTTCGAGCAACACGAACCACTGCCGTCCGGACGGTGCGCCTTCAACCGGCACGAAGCGCGGGAGCGTCTGCGGAATCTTCACGCGCGCGAAGTGCAGCTTCACGCCGTCGCGCGTCATCTCTTCGAGTTCGACCGCAAGCGACAGCGAAAGATTGGAGATGTACGGAAACGGGTGACCGGCATCCACTGCCAGCGGCGTGAGCACCGGAAAGACCCGGTCGTCGAACGTGCGCTCGAGCGACGCCTGCTTGTCGGAATCGAGTTCGGCGACGCGCTTGAGTTCGATACCGTGTTTCCCGAGCGCCGGCCATAGATCGTGATTGAGCAACCGCATCTGCTTGGCGAGCGATGAGCGTAGGCGCGCTGAGATGGCGGCGAGTTGTTCGAGCGGCATGCGCCCGTCGTCGGAGCGGCGCACGATCTGCGCGTCGATCTGCTGCTTGATCGCGGCCACGCGAATCATGAAGAACTCGTCGAGATTGGTCCCGAAGATCGAGACGAATTTCAACCGTTCGAGCAGCGGGTTGCGTTCGTCCAGCGCCTCTTCGAGCACCCGGTCGTTGAACTCGAGCCAAGACAGTTCGCGACTGAAAAATAGGACGGCGTCGTCGAGGGGGCGTTCCGCAGCCTGAGGGACTGCTGACTCAGAGATCATGACTGTCGCGGGATTCGCCGCTCGGCAAGAAAACTCTAGGCGCGTGGACGCTCACGAGCTGGCCCTCGACGCCGCGAGGCACCTCGAACTCGCCGCCGTGGCGGTCATCGCCGCCGCCGTGCTCGGCGTTCCGCTCGGGCTGTTCGCAGCCTCGCACCGCCTGGCGCGCGGCCTGATCCTCGCGTTCGTCTCGATCGCCCGGACGCTGCCGAGCCTAGCCGTCCTCGCGCTGGCCCTGCCCTTCTTGGGCGTGGGAACGCCGCCGGCGATCTTCGCGCTCTGCCTGCTCGCGATCGCGCCGATCGTCGCGAACACCGACGTCGGCCTTCGCGGCGTTCCGCCGGACGCGCTCGACGCCGCGCGCGGCCTAGGAATGAACGCCTTGCAACGATTCGCGCGTGTGCGCTGGCCGCTAGCATTCCCGACGATCTTCGCCGGCATGCGCACGGCGACCGTTGAAACCATCGCGAGCGCGACGCTCGTCACGTTCGTCGGCGCCGGCGGCTTGGGCAACGCGATCGTGCGCGGCATGCAGACCGGCGATCAGGAACTCGTGCTCGCGGGCGCCGCCGCCGCCGCCGGGCTCGCGATCGGCGCCGAGATGTTCCTCGCACTGCTCCAGCGCCGCATCGAGGCTCGCACATGAGCGCACGATCGCTCACGCGCCGCGACGCGCTTGCCTTGATCGCTTCGACGGCCGCGCTGCACGCGTGCGCGAGCCGCCCCACCGCGATTCGCGTCGCGTCGAAGAATTTCACCGAATCGATCGTCCTCGGCGAACTCTATGCGCAGACACTCGAAGGCGCCGATCTGCCGGTGGAGCGCAAGCTCAACCTCGGCAGCACCGAGATCGCCCTTGCCGCATTGACGCACGGCGACATCGACGTCTACCCCGAATACACCGGCACGGCGTTGCTCGACGTGCTGCATCGTTCACCCGTAAGCAACCCGCGCGTCGCACTGGCGATCGTGCGCGGCGGGTTCGCGCAGCGCTATGACGCATCGTGGCTGGAGCCCGCGCCGATGAACGATTCGCAGGCGCTCGCGACCACACCCGCGATCGCGCAACAGTATGGTCTGAACACGCTCTCGCAGCTGGCGATGCTCGCGCCGAGACTGCGTCTGGCGACGATTCCCGAATTTCTCACGCGCCCCGACGCTCTGCCCGGCTTGCAGCGCGCGTACGGCGGATTTCGCTTCGCGGACGTGCGCACGTATGACATCGGCATCAAGTATGCCGCACTGCTCGCGGGAAACGCCGATGTCGCCACCGCGTTCACAACCGACGGCGAGATTCTCGAATACAAACTGATCGTGCTGCGCGACGATCGTCACTTCTGGCCGCCATACAACGTCGCGCCCGTCGTGCGCAATGACACGCTGCGCCGCTTCCCCGCGATCGTCAAGCCGCTCAACGCGCTCTCCGCGCGCATCGACGACGCGGCGATGCGGCGCATGAATCTCGCGGTTGTGCGTGACAAGCGCGATCCGGCCGACGTGGCCGCCGCCTTCATCGCCGGCAAACGCTCGTGAATGGCGAGGCGCGCGGCTCCGCGATCGCGTTCGACGCGACCACCGTTCGCTACCCGGATGCTACGCGCGACGCCATCTCCCAGATCACCTTCGACGTCGCCCCCGGCGAGTTCGTGGTGTTGTTGGGCGCGTCCGGAAGCGGCAAGAGCACGCTGCTGCGCACGGTCAATCGCCTGGTCGAACCGACCGGCGGCCGTGTGCTGATCGACGGCGCCGATGCCTCAACGATGGACCCCACCACGCTGCGTCGCGGCATCGGCTATGCGATCCAAGGTGTCGGTTTGTTCGCGCACATGACGGTTGCCGCGAACATCGCGATCGTGCCGGAGCTGCTCGGATGGCCGCGCGAACGCATCGCCGAGCGCGTCGATGAGTTGCTGGCGCTGGTCGATCTTGATCCGCAGCGGTATCGCACGCGCCGCCCCGCATCGCTTTCGGGCGGCGAGGCGCAACGCGTCGGCGTCGCGCGCGCGATCGCCGCCGAACCGCGCGTTCTGCTCATGGACGAGCCCTTCGGCGCGGTCGACCCGATCGTGCGCGCATCCTTGCAACGCGAATTGCTCGAGATCGTCGCGCGCATCACGACCACCGTGCTCTTCGTCACGCACGACGTGCGCGAAGCGTTGCATCTAGCAGACAAGATTGCGATTCTGCGCGACGGCCGGCTGGTGCAATTCGGAGCAAAGAACGATATTCGCGATCGGCCCGCCGACCGCGGCGTCGCCGATTTGATGAGTTTGGCGACATGACGTATCTGGCGACGCACCTGGGCAGCGTCGGCGCGCTGACGCTCGCGCACCTGGCGCTCGTCGGCGTATCGCTCTGCGCAGCGTGCGCGCTCGCGCTGCCGGCCGGGGTTGCGATCGCATATCGTCCGCGACTAGCGACCGCCGTGCTGGCGCTGCTCGGCGCCGTCTACACCATCCCGAGCTTGGCGCTGCTCGCGCTGCTCGTGCCGTTACTCGGCTTGGGTCGCGCGCCGGCGTTCGTCGCACTCGTGCTCTACGCGCAGTTCATCCTCGTGCGCAACGTCGTCACCGCGCTGCGCGGCGTGCCGCCCGCGCAACGCGACGCCGCGGTAGGGCTCGGCTTCTCACCGCGCCAGCGGCTCCTGCGCGTCGAACTGCCGCTCGCGTTCCCGGTGATCCTCGGCGGCGTGCGCCTCGCAGCGGTGTCGATGATCGCCATCGCCACGCTGGCCGCCTACGTGGACGGCGGCGGCCTCGGCACGCTGATTTTTCGCGGTTTCGCCTTGCAAAACACCGATCTCGTCATCGCCGGCGCCCTGCCCTCGGCACTGCTCGCCATCGCCGCCGACGCCTCACTACGAGCCCTCGAACGCGCAGTAAGGGTCTAGGCTAGGGAAACCTACGTGCCTTTCTCGGCGCCGATGTAGCGAATCCATTTGAAGTAGACGGCGGGCGTGGTCGCAAGGCTATTCGGACTTCCGTAGACGACGTAGAATTCGTTGCGCGACGCGAGGAAGTGGAAAGCGAAGGTGGCGTTCCCAGCATTCACGCAATCGAATGGGCTGAAGCCGTTGGGCCTCCCGCACGGCGCGTTCACCGTCGGAAGGTCAGGCGACTGGAATGCGTTCGGGAGATTGCGCCCGATGATGCGCCGCACGCCGAGGTCCACCGAAGCGTAGCGGTTGAACTGCCAATCCAGACTGGTGCGCTCCAGCCATTGCGTGCTGGAAGGCTCGGCCGCAAGTGATGGAGCGTACCGATTCTCGTCGGCTTCGAGCGACACATTCACGTGGCGTTTGAGCGGCAGCGTCGTGACGTACGACCACGACGTGAGGTGACCGTGCGAATACGGTCCGCCCTGGTAGAAGATCGACGTCGGCGTCGCCGTCTGCGTTTTGTAACCGACGAAGAAGCCATTGGTGTTGAACGGCAGGAACTCACCGTTGAAGATTTCGACGCCGCTCGGGTTAGTGAAGAGATGGACCGTCATCAAATTGCGGAAGTCGAAGTTGATTTGCGCGTTCCCACCCGCCTGAGCCAAATTGGAGCGGTGGTCGTTGAAACGGCCGTACGTGCCGCTGACCGCGATGTCACGGAGCGCCGCCCCCGGAGAGAAGTTCAGCGTCCGTCTGAAGAACGCATCATACCCCGCAATGTCTGTTTGGGAAACGAAACCGTCGACCGGTTGAAATTGCTGACCGACGCTTTGAAGGTCGAAGATGGCGGCTGTGTTCTGCGATTCGTATCCGCCGCCGTATTCGATGTAGTTCGCCAGAGCCGGATCAGTTACGTTACTTCCACGATCCTCACCGGAGTTGAGATAGCCGAAGAAGTGCGTGCGCTGGTCGCGGTATCCGGCATTGAACGTGGTTGCGTCGTCGTGCACGCCGCCATAATCGACTGCGACACGCTGGAGCGCCGCTGCGGCACGCGTCTGCGGGGTCGCAATCACATAATCGAGCGATTGCGCGCTGTCGCTGCGCGCAAATCCGAGAGCATCGAATGCGGTGAAGGTCAGATGCCCTTGCGCTCCCTCGTAGGCATAGCCTGATCGGAACGTGGGGATGGCGGGCGTATATAACGTCACCGGACAATTTTCGCAGCTCACGTCATAGTTGACATTATTCGCGGCTTGGGTGAAGAACGGGCGGACTTCGCTGAGGTAGCGAGCGAATGCGGTCGGCGCAATGCTCTGCTGGTCGACCTCGACGTTGGAGTAATCCGGATGAAACGTCGTGAGCAGCGATGACGTAGACGTGACCGGCAGCGCAACGTCCGCCCCGATGCGCGACGTGTCGCCGCCGAACGCGCGCGGCGCGGCTATGCCAAGGCCATAGACCTGCACGCGCGGCTTCGGCCGTGCCGATGCGACACTGCCGGCGGCTTCGATGTTTTCGAGTGTCGCTGCAAAGGCGACGTCGCGAGCTTGGGACTGCGCGATGTTGTGTTCCCACACTTGCGTGCCGTTCGTCGCGACCGTCGAGCGCAGGAACTGCACTTTCCATGCCGTCGCACCGCCACCGCGCATCACACCGAACGGAATCCGCATGGTAACAACGTAGCCCGATGGCGACCTGCGGCCGACCGCCGTCCACTGCGGCGAGTAGGCCGTGTTCTCGGTGGAGGTCTGATACCGCGCGCCCTGCGGGTTTGCGGCAAACTCGTACGCGAAGCCATTTGCACCCTGCGGCCACAATGCCACGGTGACGTTGTCGTCGTTGAGCACGCCCGCGCCGTTGGTCTCTTGCACGCCCGTGACCGGTTCTTTCTGGGTCACCACGAAGGCCACGTCGAGAGCCGAGGCATCCTGCGCGATGTACGCCACCGTCGGCTCGCCTTCGCGCTGAAAGGTGAAATCAAAGGTGACCGGCACTTGAGCGGCCTTACTCCACGAGTCGTCGATGCTGCCGTTCATAGTGGGCGGCTGCGCCAACGCGGGCACGGTGATCGACTCACCACCCGCGGCCATCGCGGATGAGCAAACGTCCGCGACCATGAGCGCCGCGAACAACGCAACAACGAGAAAACGAAGGGGTTTCATCGATTCTCCTAACGTGATGCAAGGGCCGCGCAGGAACCCAATCTGCAACGTAAACCCAGCGAGCATAAGGCGTTTTTGTCCCTGACGACTATGCCGTTTGTCTTAGGGTGTCGTACCGGTCCGATTGCCTAAGGTTTCACCAAGAGGTTCACGCTGAAGCGCTGCGCGCCGTCAAACCACGACCGGCGCAGCTTGAATCCCGCCTCGCGGGCGAGGCGCTCGATGCCGGCAGGATCGTACTTGTACGACGATTCGGTGTGGATGCGTTCGCCGCTCGCGAACACGATCCGTGATTGTGTTGCCGCAATCTCTACCGTGACGTTGCGCTGCGCTTCTAAAAACGAATCGACGCGCCCGCACTGTTCGTCGTAGACCGCGACGTGACGAAAGTCGGCGAGGTCGAAGGTGCCGCCGAGTTCGCGGTTGATGCGGCCGAGCACGTTCTTGTCAAACGCGGCGGTGACACCGGCCGGATCGTCGTACGCGAGTTCGAGCGTGCGGCGGTCTTTCTTCAGATCGACGCCGAGGAGCAGTCCGTCACCGGAGCGCAAACGCCGTCCGAGCGCGCCCAGCAGCGCGGCGGCATCGGCGGGATCGTAGTTTCCGATGTTCGATCCCAAGAAGAGCGCGAGCACGGCGCGCGTGAACGTCAACGTGTCCGACGCGAGCACCGTGAAGTAGTCGGCGGCGTATGCGGTGATCGCGATCCCGTCATACGCAGCGATCAGTGCGTCGGCCGACGCGCGTAACGCCTGCGGCGAGATGTCGATCGGTGAGTAGTGTAACCGCCCCTGCACGCGCAGCGCTTCTTCGATGAGGATGCGCGTCTTTGCCGCGCTGCCGCTCCCGAGTTCGAGCAGTTCGATCGGAGCGTCGAGCGCGCGCACCATCTCCCAGCCCCATTCACGCAGAATTTCGGTCTCTGCCCGCGTCAAGTAGTATTCGGGCAGGAGCGTGATCGCGTCGAACAGCGTCGATCCGAGCGCATCATAGAAGTACTTTGACGGCAACGTCTTTGGGGTGGCGAGCAGCCCGCGCTCCACGTCCTGCGCGAACGTCGGCACGTCCGCCGGGTGCGGCAGCTCGACAATCCTCAATCGTTCGGCGCGGCCGGTCTGAACGAAGCCCATCTCGCTACCAACGCCGATCAGCGGCGCAAAGATGCACCCAGGCGCGATTTTCTAAATCCATAGAGCGCATATACCCCGATTCCGATGCAGAACCAAATGACGAAGCGCAGCCACGTCGGCAGGGACAGTCCCGAGATGAGGTAGATGCAACCGAGCGCACCGGCGATTGTGAACAACGGTGCGATCGGCGTCTTGAACGGCCGGTGCGCGTCCGGCTGCACGACGCGCAACACCAGCACGCCGGTGCAGACGATCGCAAACGCCGAGAGGGTTCCGATGTTGACGAACGTCAGCAGATCGGCGAGCGGCAGCACCGCGGCGAGGACCGCGACGATGATGCCGGTGATCGCCGTCATGCGCGCGGGCGTGCGAAAGACCGGATGAATGCGCGCAACGCCCGCCGGCAACATGCGGTCGCGCGCCATCACGTAAAAAATTCGGATTTGTCCAAGCAGCGAGGTCAGCATCACCGTTGTGTTTCCGGCGACACCGCCAAGCGCGACGACGGCGTACACCCAAGGGTTGCCGCTCGCGGCTTTGAGCGCATCGAGCATCGCCGCGCCGTCGCTCAGTTTGTCGAAGCGTAACGCGCCGACCGTCACGAACGTCAGCGCCACGTACAAGATCAGGCCGAGCGCAAGCGCGAGCATGATGCCGATCGGCACGTCGCGCTCGGGGCGATGCGACTCTTCCGAGGCGACCGTTACCGTGTCGAAGCCGATATAGGCGAAGAACACGAGCGCCGTGCTGCTGACGATGCCATTCCATCCGTGCGGCGCGAACGGCGTCAAATTCGTCAGGTGCACCGCAGGCGCGGCCGCCGCGATGAACACGATCATCGTCGCCACCTGAAAGACGACCAGCACGCCGTTCACGCCGGCCGATTCGCGGATTCCGATGGCGACGATCAGGGTCACCGCGAGCGTGATCGCTGCAGCGATCAGATCGAATTGCAGATGTCCCGAGAATGGATGCGCAAGCGACGGCGATGCCGCGAAGACGTTCGCGGTCCGCGCCCAAGCCGGCAGCGTGATGCCGAGACTCGCGAGCAGGTGCTGCGCGTAGTCGGACCACGACGACGCGGTCGGCGCAACGGACAAACCGTATTCGAGAATGAGATCCCAGCCGATGATCCACGCGACGAGTTCGCCGAGCGTCGCGTAGGCATACGTGTAGGCGCTTCCGGCCACCGGCACCATCGACGCGAATTCCGCGTAGCACAGTGCAACGCAGACGCTGATGAGTCCGGAAAACGTGTAGGCGAGAATGACCGCCGGACCGGCCGCGTGCGCGCCGACGCCGATCGTCGGAAAGATGCCGCCGAGCATGGTGCCCAGGCCAAGCGCAGTGAGCGCTGGCCAGCGCAGGGCGCGCCGAAGACCCGGGCCTTCACCCGCTTCGCGCGCCCAATCCACCGGCTGTCGCGCGAGCAGACGGCGCACCACGCCTTTCATTCGAGTGATTTACGAGGTGGTCTTGTTCAAGCAGAGATGATGAATGGCGTCCACCGCTTGGGAGTCGGCGGGGACGCTCAACGGGCGCATGTAGGTGGCCGCGAACGCACCTTGCGGATATTGCACGATGACGATCTCGACGAACTGCTTGGTGTCTTTCACAACGCCGCCCTGGCCGAAGTCGTAGTTCGTCTTGACCGAGCCGGTCATCGTCACGTCGGTCGCTGCACGGCCGTCACAGATCGAAATCTGCCGAACCTGCATCTCTTGCGGCACATCGGTTTGCGAATGCGCGAAATCCTTGGGGTCGAGGTGACTCGCGAACGGAACCTTTGAAAAGGCGATCAGCTCGCCGTGGCGTCTGGGCGAGAAGAACACCTGCGTGCCGGCCAGCGACATGAGCGTAGCGGCGGCCGAATTGCTGAGCGGCGTCCACCCGTTCGGGGCCGCGAACGACACCGTGGCTGAGTGACGCGAGCACGCCGCGAGCATGGCGGCGACGATCAGCCCAGTGAGAGCGGTTCTCCTCATCATGGGCCGTAGTTCGCGCGTGTGGGCCGAGCCCCCCGTGGGGCGGGCTCGAGCGCGTACATCCTGGTCATACGATCGAAGATGTCGTCAATGTACCCGCGCGTTTCCGTGTACGGCGGAATGCCGCCGTAGCGATCGACCGCACCCGGACCGGCATTATAGGCGGCCAGCGCCAGCATCCATGCACTCGGCTTGCGCCCGGCATAGGCGTTCATGTACGACGCCGTCAATCGCGCCGAACCGTCGATGGCGTCATACGGATCGAACGGATCGATCCCATGCGCCGCGGCGGTGTCCAACTCGAACTGCGCGATGCCGACGGCACCGGCCGACGACAGCGCATCCGGGTCGAAAGCGGATTCTTGCAGGAGTAGCGCGCCGAAGAACTCAGGCGCGAGACCGTAGCGATGCGCGGCGTCGACCGCGGCGCGTGCCAGCACCATCGCGTCACCCGGCGCGAGGCGCGGATTGATGCGCAGCGCCTCGCGCGCGAGCGAAATCCCCGCCGACGGCGCCGAGCTTCCATCACGGATCGGGTCCAGGCCGCGGACGATCTGCGCGGGCGGGCGTTCCTTCCAACTCAAAGCGCGATCGAGCAGCATCGGCATGACCGGCGCTTGCGGGCGAACGCCGGTTGCCCCGAAGGTCCCCGACCGGCAGGCGCACAAGAGACCGGCTGCACTCACGAGTACCATCCCCGTGCGAAGGAAAGAAATCGATGGCAGCAGTTTGGGCAGCGCTGATCGTCCTCGTTGTCGGTGATTTTGGATCGACGTTCTTTTATCACGTGCCGCAGCATCTGTGGTTTACCCTGCATTTGCGCACGCACCACGACCGGCGCCGCTCGTTCTGGGATCATGCCGTGCTCTCGATCGATCCGGCCGTGCTCGCCGACGGCCTGCTCGGCGCGGTACCGTACCTCGTCGTCGCTGCATTGGTGTGGCAGATATCGTGGCAAGGAGCGCTCATCGGCCTCCTGCTCGGCCAATTCCACGTCTGGTGGCGCCACACGACTGAGATCGGCTACCGCACGCCGGCTGCGCTCAAAACGCCATTGCGGCTGCTCTGGGTCGTGCTTCCCGAGGACCATGACGGCCACCACCGAAACCCTGACATAGAATTCGGCGACATCTTCCGCTTCTACGATGCGCCGGCACGGGCGCTGTTGCGCCTGCTCGAACCGACGAGCCGAAAGGCCAGAAACGCGGCGTCGCGCCGCGTCAAGCGACAGCCGGTTCGTGTCTAACCATCGCAGGCGGGGTACGGATGACCAAACGGGCTCTCTTTCTCATCTCTGATACGGGCGGCGGACACCGCAGCGCCGCCAATGCCATCACGGCCGCGCTCGGCGAAGTCGCTGAACCCCGCTTCGAGCATCGCATTGACGACGTTGCCGCACACTGCTCGTTTCCGCTCACGCAACTGGGCTTGGGCTACTCGATGGCCCTGCGCTACGCGCCGCCGGTCTACGGTGCGCTGTACTACGCCACCAACGGACGCCGCCGCTACCGCGCGCTGGTTCGCTTCTGCGAACCGCTCTATCGCGAACGCCTGCGCGACTTGTTTCTCGAGTACAACCCCGACGTGATCGTTTCCGTGCATCCGCTGCTCAATCACGCGGCACTGCGGGCGCGCGCCGATGCCCGCATGTGGGCGGTTCCCATCGTCACCGTCATCACCGACCTCGGCAAAGTGCACGAGTCGTGGCTGACGCCCGAAGCCGATTCGGTCGTCGTGCCCGCGCGTGAAGTCTATCAACGCGCGCTCTCGCGCGGCGTCTCCCCGTCGCGCCTACGTCTGCTCGGTCATCCGATCCATCCGCGCTTCGACGACGTCGTCGGAACCAAGGCAGAGCTGCGCGAGCGGCTGGATATTCCGCAAGACGCGCTCATCACGCTGTTGATGGCTGGCGGTGAAGGCGGCGGCAAACTCTTGCCGACCGCGATCGCTCTAGCCAAGGCGCGCTTGCCGATGCACCTCGTGGTCGTGTGCGGACGCAACGAACCGCTGCGAGAAAAACTCGCCGAGATGTCGGCGCACCTGCCGACGCCGATGACCGTGCTCGGCTTCACCGAGAAGATTCCCGAACTCTACCGCGCCGCCGACCTGCTGGTCACCAAAGCCGGACCCGGCGCGCTCGCCGAAGCCAACGCCGCGCAGTTGCCGGTCGTCGTCTATGACTACGTGCCCGGACAAGAGCGCGGCAACGTCGATTTCGTGCGCACCAACGCGATCGGTGAGGTCGCTTTGAACAGCGCCGGGCAAGTTGTGGCCGCCGTCGAGCGCATGATCCGTAACCCGGCACGCCTGAGCGCGATGCGCGAGCGTCAAGAAGCGATCGCGCCGCGCCGCAGTTCACGCCGGATCGCCGCGCTCATCGCCCAAATCGCCACCGAAGGCACGATCCCCCCGCAAGAAGACTTAGCTCCCGCCCCCCTACGCGAAGCCGCCGGCGTCTAATCTCGTCACGATTCTTCGGGAAGCTCTGATTTTCGTCAGGCCGAGGCGCGAAGAGGCGAAGTGTACTACGGTACACGAGCCTCTCCGCAACGAAGGCCTGGCGGAAATCAGAGCTTCCCGTGAAAAACCATGGTGGCGGCGCCGACTTGTCCGGCGTCGTTTCCTAGGGTGGCGCAGAGGAGGCGAGTGGTGCCTTTGGGGACCATCGTCGTCAGTTCGTCGACGCGTGCGCGGACGGAGTCGAGCAGAAAATCGCCGGCGCTGGATACCCCGCCGCCGAGCGCGATCACGTCGGGATTCACGCACGCGATCACGTTGGCGAGACCGGTCGCCAGATCCGCGCAAAAGTTCTTCCACGCGGCGAGCGCGTGAAGATCGCCGGTTTGCGCCGCCTTACGAATCTTCTTTGACCCGATGTCGCTCTTGTCGAGCAAGCGGCTGCGTGGAAACGAGTGCGCGATCGCCAGCGCATGACGGATGAGTCCAGTGCCCGACGCTTGCGCTTCGAAGCATCCGATTTTCCCGCACCCGCAGACAAAGCCGTCGGTTGCGCGAATTTGATGGTGCCCGAATTCACCGGCGCCCCAACGATTGCCGAGGATCAGTTTGCCGTCGGCCACGATGCCGCCCCCGATGCCGGTTCCCAGCGTCAGCATCACGAAGTCGCGCGACTCGCGCCCGGTGCCGAAGGTGTACTCGCCCAGCGTCGCGCAGCGTGCGTCGTTGGCGATGAAGACCGGCTGCTTGAAGCGCGCGCGCAACCGCTCGCCGAGCGGCGCGCCGGTCCAGCCGAAATTCGGCGAGTAGAGGACCGTGCCGCTGGCCGCATCGATGTTTCCCGGTGAGCCGATCCCGACGCCGACGACGTCGCTGCCGGCCGCATAGACCGCTTTTTCAATGACGTCCACGACGAGGTCGATCACCGCATCGAACGAGCGGTTCTCGATGTCGTGCTCGTGTTGAGAATGAATGACGCCGTCGTCGGTGACGACGGCCGCGGTGACGTGCGACCCGCCAAGATCGACACCGATAGCTGTTTTCACGAACCTGGGGTTCGGTATGTTATCATGGACGTCATGCAAACGATCGACCTCATCGCCCTTCGCGACTACTCGCGGGAGACCGGTCAGCCGACCCATCCCGAACTGCTCGACACGGTGCCGTTGGAGCACGTGAAAGAGATCGAGATCGACGAAGAACACGTCACGATCACGTACAACCAAACGACGACGCACTACTACAACACCAATGAGATTACCGAACGCGAATGGGTGTACAAGTACAACGACGACGCGGAGATGGTCAAGGCGATCGCGCGCGTGATTGATCTCGCGCGCAAAAAGTTGAAAGACATGCCCGAGAACGTGGCGTGTCCGCCGGGATGCGCCGAATGTTGCAGCGGATATGAACCGTTCGTCAGCAAGCGCGACGTGCAGCGCATCGCCGATCACCTCGGCATGACGTTTGACGACGTGATGCACGAATACATCGTCGAGCGCAAGTCCGCTGACGGTTATCATCTCGGCTGGGTGCGGAAAGTTACCGAAGACGTCGAGGACAAGTGCGTCTTCCTCATGGGATCGCGCAGCGGTCGCTATTATTGCGGTATCTACGAAGCACGCCCGCAAGATTGCCGCGACTTCACGCCGATCGGCTGTGACGACGTCGATCGCTCGCTGTCGCGCACGTCCAAGTTCGCACCGGGAGCACCGTTCGCGCCCAAGCGACGCGGCGTGCGCAAACGCCGCTCGTCCTCGTGAGCTTTCAGGCACGCGCGGCGCGCGCGCTCTTGCGCGTGACGACGCGACTGCCGCTCTCACGCGCGCTCGGCACGCCGCGCGTCGTCGCCGCCACACGGTCGGCATTCAACCGCGGAGGCCTGACGTTCGGCCGCGCCTCGCGACGCGTGCGCATCGAGTCGATCGACGTCGACGGGATGCGCGGCGAGTGGACAATTCCGCGCGCACGACCCACCCAGCGCGTCATCTATTATCTGCACGGCGGCGGCTTCGTGGCATGCGCGGTGGCGACATATCGCACGCTCACGAGCGCCCTTGCCCTGCACGCGAATGCGAGCGTCTGCGCCGTCGACTACCGGCTCGCGCCCGAACACCCATTCCCGGCGGCGCACGACGACGCGTTGCGCGGTTACCGGTGGCTGCTCGCCCAGGGAATCGCGCCCGAACAGATCGTGATCGCGGGTGATTCGGCGGGTGGAAATCTCGCGCTCGCCACCGCTATCGCGGCGCGCGATCGCGGTGAACCGTTGCCCGCGGCGCTCGTGCTGTTCTCACCGTGGACCGATCTGGCGGGCACGGGCGCGTCGGCGCGAGAGAACGCCGCCACCGACGATCTGATCGTGGACGACGGCTCGCACGCCGTCGCACGTGCCTACGCCGGCGATCGCGACCTCGACGATCCGGCGATCTCGCCGCTGTACGCCGATCTCGACGGCCTTGCGCCCATGCTCGTGCATGCCAGCTCCATCGAGATACTGCGCGACGATGCGATTCGTCTGGTCGAACGCGTGCGCGAGCGCGGCGGCGACGCCCGCATCCGGCTGTGGGACGGCGTACCGCACGTCTGGCAGCTCTTCGCATCGTTGCCCGAGTCGCGCGCATCGTTCGAAGAGGCCGGCCGATTCGTCACCGCCTGTTGCGATAGAGGACCCGTCAGCGTCAGTGCGTAGCTAGACCTCCAATTGAAGTGGAGGTCTCTGTTCATGCGTTCTTTTCCGCTACGCACGGCGGCCGTTGTGCTCGCTGCCGCGTTACTGTCCCAGGGTGCGCTGCAGCCGCCGGCGGCTGCGCGTTCTACCATCGATCCGACCTCGGCGCTGCAGTGGCGCTATATCGGCCCCGCGCGCGGCGGCCGTACGGTCGCGGTCGCAGGCGTCCCGTCGCAGCCGAATCTGTACTACATCGCGGCCGTCAACGGCGGCATCTGGAAGAGCGACGACTACGGGCGCACCTGGGTGCCGGTCTTCGACGGACAGCCGACGCAGTCGATCGGCGCGCTTGCGGTCGCTCCAAGCGACCCGAACGTGATCTACGCCGGTAGCGGAGAAGGTTTGCGCCGTCCTGACCTCGCGGTCGGCGACGGTATGTACAAATCCACCGACGCGGGCAAGACCTGGACGCACCTCGGTTTGCGCGACGGGCAACAGATCAACGGCATCGCCGTCGATCCGCGCGACCCCAATCGCCTGTTCGTCGCCGTCGTCGGACATCCGTACGGACCCAATCCCGAGCGCGGTTTGTATCGCTCAACCGACGGCGGCGCGAGTTTCCAGCGCGTGCTCGGCAACGACTCCGACACCGGGGCGGTCGCCGTCGAGATCGATCCGAACGCGCCCGACACCGTGTACGCGGCACTGTGGCTCTCGCGCCGTCCGCCGTGGACCACCGGCGATCCGCTGCAGATTTGGAAGGGCGCGCTCTACAAATCGACCGATGGCGGCTCAACCTGGAGCAAAGTCATCACCGGGATGCCGGCACGCATCGGCCGCATCGGTTTCGACATCGCGCGCAGCGATTCGTCGCGGCTCTACGCCGTGGTCGATTCACCCGACGGCTGCGGCATCTATCGTTCGAACGACGCCGCCGCAACCTGGACGCGCACGAACACGGAAGGTCGCGTCTGCGGTCGCGGTTCCGACTTCGCGGGCATCACCGCCGATCCGGTCGACGAAAACGAGGTTTACGTCGCGAACACCTCGACGTACCGTTCGACCAACGGCGGTTCCACATTTGTCGCGATCAAAGGCGCACCCGGCGGCGACGACTATCACACCGTCTGGATCAATCCGCTCAATCACAATCTGATCTTCCTCGGCAGCGATCAAGGCGCGACGCTCTCGGTCAACGACGGGCGCACGTGGAGTTCGTGGTACAACCAACCAACGGCGCAGATGTATCACGTCACGGCCGATAACCGGTTTCCGTATTGGGTGTGTAGCGGCCAGCAAGAGAGCGGCACGGCTTGCGTGCGCACGCGCGGCGACATGGGTGAGATCACCATGCGAGAATGGCATCCGGTCGGCGGAGAAGAGTACGGATACGTCGCACCCGACCCGTTGCATCCCGGTATCTTCTTCGCCGGAAAGGCGTCGCGCTTCGACGAACGCACGAGCCAATTCCAAGACGTTTCGCCGGTCATCGGCCGCAACGCCGACTATCGTTTCGACCGCACCGCGCCGTTGATCTTCAATCCGGTCGATCCGCACATTCTGTATTTGGGATCGAGCGTCGTCTTCGCAACCCGCGACGGCGGCATGCACTGGAAGGTGATAAGCCCGGATCTCACGCGCCCGAACCCGGGCACGCCGTCGAAGCTCGGCGCCTTCGCGAACCAAGATCCGCGCAAGGGACAGCATCGCGGCGTCGTCTACGCGCTCAGTCCGTCGTACGTGGACAAAGACACCATCTGGGCCGGAACCGACGACGGTTTGGTGTGGGTGACGCACGATCAGGGAGCGCACTGGAAAAACGTCTCGCCGCAATTGACCGCATGGAGCAAGGTCGCGCAGATCGACTCCTCGCACTTCGACAATCACTCAGCATACGTCGCGGTCAATCGTTTCCGCCTCGACGACCTGCATCCGTACATCTACCGCACGCACGACGACGGCAAAACCTGGACGCCGATCGTCAACGGCCTGCCGAATGCACCGGTCAACGCGGTGCGCGAAGACCCGGTTCGCCGCGGATTGCTCTACGCATCGACCGAAACCGGCGTCGACGTGTCGTTCGACGACGGTGATCACTGGCAGTCGCTCACACGCAACTTGCCGCCCACCTCGGTGCGCGACATCATCGTGCATGGCGACGATCTCGCCGTCGGCACGCACGGCCGCGGCTTCTGGATCCTCGACGACGTTGAACCGTTGCGCGAATACGCAAGCGCGATCGGCACGCAGGCCCTGCACCTCTTCGCGCCGGCCAGCGCGTACCGCGTGCGGCGTTCACTCGGCAACGACACGC
Source organism: Vulcanimicrobiota bacterium (assembly GCA_027307235.1). GTDB lineage: Bacteria > Vulcanimicrobiota > Vulcanimicrobiia > Vulcanimicrobiales > Vulcanimicrobiaceae > DAHUXH01. Next base: position 180,599 of record DAHUXH010000012.1, read on the forward strand.
CGTTGCCGCCCGAGGAGCCGATGGGACAGAACCCGCCTGACGGAGCGATCTTCGACTACTCTCTCGCTCGCGACGTCACGCATGTCTCGATCACGATCAGCGACATGGCGGGCCGCATGATTCGCCGCTTCCAAAGCGACGATCCGGCGCAAGCGGAAATTCCGGGTCTCGACAAACCAACCTACTGGGAACGCGTGCCGAGCAACCCGCAAACGTCGGCGGGAATGCATCGTTTTGTGTGGGATCTGCACGGCACCACACCGCGCACGATGAACGTCGATCTGTCGTTCGGCGCCGTTCCGCATGACACGCCGCATGAACCGCTCGGCACATACGTGCCGCCCGGACGCTATACCGTGCGCGTCGTGGCCGACGGTGCCGCGCAGACGCGTACGTTCACGGTTCGCCCCGACCCTCGCGTGAATGCAAGCGTGGGAACCCTCCGCGGCGTCGCCGCCATCTCCGACCATCTGGTCGATTTGCTCGACCGCACGTTTGCGGCAGCCGCGCGCGCGCACGCGCGGAACAACGACACGGTCGCTTCAGGCTTCGCGCGGCTCAACGGTCAACTGCAAGCGATCTACGCCGTGATCGAGGGCGTCGACGCCCAGCCGACTGCCACCGCGCTCGCCGCGTATGAACGCCTGCGCAGGGAAGCGGAGACTGCCCTTGCGAACGGTAAACCCTCGCATTCATCTGGAGGATAACTGATGTCATTCATTCGTACCGCGATGGCGGCCGCCGCAATCGCCGCCCTCGCTCTCCCCGCCTATGCCGACACCATGTCGTCGTCGATGTCGAAACCGCTGACCGTCGCCCTCAAGGCACAAAACGGCAGCGGCGAGACGGGAACGGCCACGCTCACGCAGGCCGGCGCTAATCTCAAGGTCGTGATCAAGATCGACAAGCCCGTGGCGGCTGCGCAGCCGGTCCACATTCATCCGGGAACATGCGCGAAACTCAATCCGGCTCCGCAGTGGGCGCTCATGAACATCGTCAACGGTATGTCGACGACGACGCTCAAAGGCGTGAAGCTTGCGACCCTCACCGCCGGCTCATTCGCGATCAACGTTCACAAGAGCACGGCCGACCTCAAGACCTACGTCGCGTGCGGCGACATCAAGTAACACCCTCGCGTTTTTCGTAACATGAAAAACGGCGTCGAGTCATTTCGGCGCCGTTTTTCTGTCCAAGACTCAGGCGACGGAAACGGCCATACTCCGACGGCTCCTAGATCGACCACTGATAGGAGTTCCAGGACGGCGTTACCGGGTTGGGCGCGAAGCCTTTGAGATCGTTGCTAATGGGTTGGGCTTGCTTGACCCACCATAGGAAATCTTCCGGCACGTCGCGCGCCAGATCTCGTTCGATACGATGATACGCCTGCGCGCGCGTCGGCACATCGTAATGCGTGAGCGCAGCCTCCTGCGCGGCGCCGACGTCGTTGTTGCAATAGCGCGTGTAATCGTAGCCGCCCGGCGGAATGCTGGTGCAGGCGTACTGCGCTGAATCGTCCGGGTCGAGTCCCGCGTACCACCCGCCGAACATCACGTCGAACTTCCCGAGTTGCAGAATGCCGCCGTCGCCGGCGGCACCGAACAGTTGCGCTCCGGGGTAAGAGCGCAACTGGAGGTCGATGCCGACCTTCCGCAGCATCGCTTGAACGAGGATCGCGCTTTGCCGGCGGGTCAGATTTCCGTTGTTCGTGACCGCCGCGAGTGAGAGCCGGATGCCGTTCTTTTGCAGTATCCCATCGCGGCCGGGAGTGAATCCGGCTTGGGCGAGCAGCCGCCGCGCTTCATGCAGATCGAACGCGTGCCGTTTTACGCTCGGATCGTGCGCCCACATCCAGGCTGGATGGTCCTCCGTGGCGATCTCCTGCATGCCGCAGGTGAGCGTATCGACCAATTCCTTCTGGTCGATCGCGTCGGTGATGGCCCGACGCACACGGACGTCGTCGAGCGGCGCCCGGCGCAGATTGAAGCGAATCGATTCGTAGGCGTTTTGCTCGACGTACACGACGTGACTGCCGGGAACATGCGGCAGTTGCCGGCACGTGTTCGGAGAAGCTTGGAACATCCAGTCGATTTCGTGCGTCGTCAATTCATTGATCGCGGTATTCTCGTTCGGAACCACGCGAATGATGATGTGCTTCAATTTCGGAGCACCCATGAAGTATGCGTCATTCGGGATCAATGAGATATGATCGCCTCTGACCCACTCCGCAACTTTGAATGGCCCCGTCCCGATGGGCATGTTGTTGAACGCCACGCGGTTGAGGTCATGATAACGGCCCAAGAGATGTTCGGGGAGAATTCGCGTCGGACTGTCGCTCTCCCCGAACAAGGCAGTGACCGCGGGTGCGAAGCGATGCTTGAGATGGAAGACGACGGTGAAGTCGTCAGGCGTGTCGACGCTGCGCACCTGATCGTACCCGTTGCGCGACGGCGTGTCGTTGGCTGGATTCATGATGGCTTGCCACGAGAACTTCACGTCTTTGCTGGTGAACGGCGCGCCGTCGTGCCAGCGTACGTTCCGCCGAAGGTGATACGTGATCGTGAGCCCGTCCCGGCTGATGCCGCCATTCCGCAATGTCGGAACGGTCTGCGCCAGATCAGGCAGAAGCTTGCCATGCTCGTCCGCCGTCACTAGCAAATCGAAGATGAAGGCATGCACCATCGCATCGGTCGTGTTCGACGCCATGATCGGATTCAACGTGGCCGGCTCAAGCGGAATCGCGATGCGCAGAGTGCCCGGGATCGTTCCGGCTTTCGTGCAGCCGGCAAGAACACAGGCGATCAGCGCCATCGTCAACACGCGTTTCATTACCATGGGACCTCCGTACAAGACACAGTGCTCGGAACACCGTGGGCCGAGGCACTTACCGTGTGGCGCGAAATGTCTTTCCTAGATGTTCGCTGCGGCCGAAATAGTGGCGAAACTTGTACGTGAGCGGATGCCATTGCTCAACGTCGACGTGATCGTGCTCGAGTACGATCGATTCGTGCGCGTGCACGCGCTCGACATGCGCTTGGACGATGGCAAATGGCTCGTCGTCTCCTGTTGAGGTCTGAATATCGACGACCCGCGCTTCGAATTGTAACGGGCACTCTTCCACGCGCGGCGGCGCCACGATCTCGCTCGGGATGGGCGTGAGCTGCGCCTCTTTGAACTTTTGTGCCTCATGGCGGAACCGGTTGGCCAGCTTTGCCTCCGGCACCGGCGTGCGGCCGGTGAGCGGCGCAAGCCGCTCGACGTGCTCCCACAGTTCGGGGCTTGGAAAGTTGATCGTCAATTCCGGGCGCAGGCGCAGATTCGCGATCGTCTGTCCGGCTAGGCCGAGCCCAAGGACGATCGTCTTGTGCAACGCCCACGTCGATGACATGGGCGCTAGGTTCGGGCTTCCATCGTCATTGACGGTGGCGAGCAGCGCCACTGGCGTTCCGTAATACAAAATCGGCGGTGAAATCACAACGGTCTTCATCGCGGACCAGTCTACCATGCGGAAAGTTCGGTATTGGCCGAACTATCATGGTGGTATGATCCGCAGTATGGCGCGACCCGACCTGGCGCGAATCGGCGCGGCGATCGGTGACCCTGCACGAGCCGCGATGCTCTCCGCGTTGCTCGGCGGAGAGCGTTTGCCCGCCGGAGACCTCGCGAAGGTGGCCGGTATCGCACCGCCGACGGCGAGCGAGCACCTCGCCCGATTGCTCGACGCGGGGCTCGTCGTCTGCATCCCCAGCGGCCGGCACCGCTACTACGGTCTTGCCGGCGCGCACGTTGCCGGAGTTCTCGAAGCACTCGATGCGATCGCTCCGCCGCGCACGGTTCGCACGCTCGCCGACAGTCAGGCAGATGAAGCGCTGCGCTTCGCCCGGACCTGCTGGGATCATCTCGCCGGCCGTCTCGGAGTGGCGTTAAGCGAAGCACTGCTCTCGCGCGGCGTCCTCCGCGTCGAACACGATGAATTTTTGTTGACGCGCGCCGGGGAGGACTGGTGCGGCGCCATCGGCGTCGACTTGGGTGAATTACGGCAACGGCGTCGGCGCTTCACACGCGCGTGCATCGACTGGAGCGAGCGGCGTCCGCATCTTGCGGGTGCGCTCGGCGCCGGGCTCGCGCAGGTGTGTTTTCATCGGGCGTGGATACGGCGCATCCCCGGCGGCCGCGCGCTGCGCGTCACCGAGAGCGGCACGGCCGCATTCTCCGAACACTTCGGTCTGCTCGTCGAAGCGCGAGCAAAGCGTATTCTCTCGGCTACGAAATGAGTTCGGCGTAGCGGCGCGGATCGACGTTGCCGCCGCTTAAGATAATACCGACGCGTTTATCGGCAAGCGCCATGCCGGCGTAGAGCACGGCCGCGAGAGCGGCGGCTCCGCTGGGTTCGAGCACCAGCTTGAGGCGCTCGAAGGCAAAGCGCATCGCGTCGCGGAGTTGATCGTCGGTCACCGTTACGATGCCGCGCGCATGACGGCGGATGATCGACAAGGTGAGATCGCTCGGCGACTGCGTCTGCAGGCCGTCAGCGATCGTGCGCGGCACGTCGATGACGACACGCTCGCCGCGATCGAGCGATTGACGCACGTCGTCACCGGCCTCGGGCTCGACGCCCCACAACTCGATCCCCGCATCGAGGCCGTGCGCTGCCAGGCACGTGCCCGAGAAGAGCCCGCCGCCGCCGACCGGCGCGACGATCGCGTCGAGCGGCGCGGCATCCTGGAGTAATTCGAGGGCCGCCGTGCCCGCGCCGGCGATGATGCGTTCGTCATCGTAGGGCGGCACGAGCGTCGCACCGCGCTCTTCGCAGAGGCGCTGTGCGATCACGGCCCGGTTCTCCTCGGAGCGCTCGTAAAGAACGACCTCGGCACCATAACCGCGTGTCGCCGCGAGTTTCGATTCCGGCGCATCGCGCGGCATGACGATCGTCGCGGGAACTTGCAGCAACTGTGCGGCTAGCGCAACGCCCTGTGCGTGGTTGCCGCTCGAATAGGCGACGACTCCGCGCGAGCGCTCGCCGGCATTCAATTGCGCGAGCCGATTGTACGCCCCGCGAAACTTGAACGCTCCCATACGCTGCAAGTTCTCGCACTTGACGAAGACGTGTGCCTCGACGCGCTCGTCGAGCGTGCGCGACGTCACGACCGGAGTTCGATGTGCGACCCCTCGTAGGCGTTGCGCGGCGGAACGAACGTCTTCGAATGCGACCATCGGCTACAGCGCGGCTCCCGGCGGCGCCACGTGGTATTGCCAGCGCACGACCTTCCCATGGTCGTCGAGTTGTAGACGCTCGTGGTAGAGCGCGTTCTCGAACTTCACGCTGAAGCAATACCAACTGGGCTCGCATCCTTGCGTCACTTGTTTGACCGAGACCAATTTTCCGAGGTGGCTCAGTTCGTCGGCCATCGCACCGATCTGCGCGTCGGTGGGACGCATGCCGGGCGCGATCTCAGTCTCCACGGGCGAGAAGTTGTCGCTCATCGCGGCGCGTGTGAATTGATCGGCCAGCGACTCGTAATGATTCTCGAATGAGCACGCGGCGAGTGCGAGCGATGCCGCGAGCGCGGTGAGCGCGGTGAGCGCGAGACGGTAGTTCATGATGCGACGGTCTCCTCTGCATCGACGGCGGTACCTTCGACAAAGCCGACGGCCGGGTTCCATTCCCGCGCGAGGCGCAGGCTCCATTCGCTTTCGAAAAGCACGACCGGCCGGCCGCTCCAGTCTTCGACGAGCTTGGCATTCGACGGCAGTTGCATGCGGGCAGCGGCATCGGAGTCGAGCTGCACGCGGCACGCCAGCGAATAGGGCAACGCGGTGAAATGCGTCTTGACGTTGTACTCCGACTCCAAGCGATACTTCACCACTTCGAACTGCAGCGCGCCGACCGCGGCCAGTATCGGCTCGGTGCGCGGCGATCCGAACGGATACATCACTTGGATCGCCCCCTCTTCACGCAACTGCTCGATGCCCTTTCCGAACGACTTGTAGCTCGAAGTGTCGATACTCCGAACGCTCGCGAAATGTTCCGGCGCGAACGGGGGGATGGGATCGAAGCGCACGAGCGCACCTTCGCACAGCGTGTCGCCGATCGCGAACACGCCGGGATTCGCCAAGCCGACCACGTCGCCCGCGAACGCCGTCTCCAGCGATTCGCGCTCGTCCGCGAAGAGGCGCATCCCGCGCGACAAGCGCACCTCTTTGCCGGTGCGAGCGTTGCGTACCACCATGTCGCGCTCGAACTTCCCCGAGCAGACGCGCACGAACGCGATCCGGTCGCGGTGGCGGGGGTCCATGTTCGCCTGCACTTTGAAGACGAACCCGGTGAAGCGCTCGTCGTCGGGCGCAACCTCGCCGTGCGCGGCGCGACGTGCATGCGGCGACGGAGCCAACGTCACAAAACGATCGAGGAAGAGCTGCACGCCGAAGTTCGTCCCGGCACTGCCGAAGAACACCGGCGACACGTCGCCGCGCAGCATCGCATCGCGATTGAAGTCCGCCCCCGCGCCGTCGAGTAATTCGATGCCGTCGATGAACTGCCGGTAGGTTTGGTCATCGACCAGTTCGCGCAACTGCGGATCGCGTGCATCGGCCGTCTGCACGGCCGCACGCTTGCTGCCGTGAGCCGAACGCTCGAACAAGTGCAACTCGCGCGTCTGGCGGTCGTAGACGCCTTTGAACGTTTCGCCGTTCCCAAGCGGCCAATTCATCGGATAGACACCGATGCCGAGTACGTTCTCCAATTCGTCGAGCAGTTCGAGCGGATCGCGGCTGGGGCGATCCATCTTGTTGATGAACGTGAACAGCGGCAAGCGCCGCGCACGGCAGATCGCAAACAACTTTTTCGTCTGCGGCTCGACGCCCTTGGCGGCATCGATCAGCATGACCGCGGCATCGGCCGCAAGCAGCGTGCGATACGTATCCTCGCCGAAGTCTTGGTGGCCGGGTGTGTCGAGCAGGTTGACGACGAAGCTCTCGCCGCCGGAGATCGCGTAAGGAAACTGCAAGACCGTCGAGGTGATCGAGATGCCGCGTTCGCGTTCGAGCGCCATCCAATCGCTGGTCGCTTGGCGCTGGCGCTTGCGCGCCGACACTTGACCCGCGACTTGAATCGCACCGCCGTACAACAGCAGTTTTTCCGTGAGGGTGGTCTTGCCGGCGTCGGGATGCGAGATGATCGCGAACGTCCGGCGCTTGCGAACTTCGGGCGTGATGCTCATGCTAGGTTAGAAGATCTTCGCTGCGGCATAGCTGCGCAACTGCGCGCCGCTCGCGTCGACGCGCAGCAAGAACAGCCGGTCGGACGAGCGATAGAGCCGCGAGACGGGCGGAATGTGAAACCGATCGCGGCCGCGAGCGACGTCGACGGTGTCACCGTGCACCATGATCGTGCAGGCGCCATAGCGCAACGCCGCGCCGTCGGGAACCGCGACTGCGCCGGACGCCACGTGAGCGCGCACGTAGCTCAACGGTCCGCGCGAGACCAGCTTCTGCTCCAAGCAATCCGGAACCGCGGAGAGCGCCCAGGGCGCGACACCGACGAACGGACGGCCGCTCGGCGCATTGCTGCTGCGCTCGTCGATCGCTTTGGGCGCAGCGCTTCCCGGCACCGACGCGAGCTTGATGTCGCCGAGCGAAAATCGCCCTTCCAGAGCGGCCGCGATCATCACCACCCCGACGACAATGATCGTCGCGAGCACCACCCAACGAATCATGCGAACATCAGATGAGCGTCATGCGGACGGCACCCACGGCATAATCGGCCATGCCGTAATAGATGTCGAACGTGCGCGCGCCCAAGTCCGGACGCGGATCGATACCGGTGGGAAAGACCACGTTGTCGACGATGCCGGTGCGTTCTTCCGCGGTCTCGGGTCTTAAGACCGGCTGCGGCGAGCGATAGATCACGCGATGCGGCTCATGCCGATCGTGCACGACGATCCCCGCGCTGTACTGGAAGCCGGGCCGCCCCCCGTCCAGCGCTACGGCGTCGACTGCATGGAAGACCGACATCCAGCCTTCGTCGATCAGAACCGGCGGCGTTCCGGCGCCGAGTTTGATCGAGCCCCAGCGGTCGTCGGGCGAGAGCACTTGCACGCTCTCACCGACCTCGAGCAGTTTCGTGATGTCGTCGCGTACCCCGGCGAGCGGAATGTATCCGATGCGAATCGATTCGCGATCTTCAAACGGCATTCGCTCGATCATGAGCGTCGCCGCCCGGCCGTCGACCGCCGACAGATGCAACATCGGACGATGATAAAACGCGAGCGATTCGACGCCGTTCGGCGAGAGCACCGGCTCGGGAAAGAACGCCGCATCTTTGTCGTCGTCGCGATTCATTCCGGGATGCTCGAACCGCAGCAACCCTAAGCGCTCCCACGACAAACCGTCGTTCGAAAGTGCGATCGCGATGCGCGGTCCTTGCGGGCCGAACGCGGTGTAGGCCATCACGTACTTGCCGATCGCACCGACGTAGGTCACGCGCGGATCTTCGCACCCGTACCCGGGCTGCGGACGGAGTTCGTATGGTGCATCGGGCTGCAATGCGAAGCCGTCGCGACCGATCGAAAATCCGCCGGCGTTCTCGCGAACGCGCATGATACCGACGCGCGATATGTTTCCCTCCGCGACGCAGCGCGGATACAACAGCAGATCGCCGGCGTGCGTTCTCGCGCACGCCGGATTCAGCACGCCTTCCGCTTCGGAAGCATCGCCGTTGGGCGTCAGCACCACGCCGCGCCGTTCCATGCGAACGTCCAGCCGTTCGAAACTCGTTGTCGTCATGTCAGCCGTTCACAATTATCGTCTGCATGTCCATTATGCTTAGGAAGGTGCTTGCTTACGGCAGCGCCGTGCTGGCGATGGGCTCATTGCTTGGGGTGACGACTTGGACCCGAATGCCTCGCGCATATTCATTGTTGGGCAGTACCCAGACGGTGAACGTGCGATACGTGCCGGTCGGCTCGCCGCCGTCGGGCGGGGCTTGCTCGAAGGCCACCAGGCGTACTCCGCCGATTCCCGGCCCGATCGATTCGACGATCTGCCGATAGCCCGAGCGGTCGTGGGGGCCCATCAGCAGCACCACCGCGAACTCCCGGCGAAACCTCAGCGGAAGCTTGATTCCCAGGCGTTCGAGCTGCTCTTCGCTGCGCGCGACGACCACCTGGTTGCTGCCCAGGACGCCGGTGATGCCGGTGGCGTACGTCCGGACCCGAACCTCCCGGCACCCGGCAAGCAGGACAAGCACAGCGAGCGCCCACCAACGTTTCACGCCCCCCGTTTCGCCGACGTTCGGGCACCCCCCGTTGTCAAAGGTGTCCGGCGGGTGCATTCTAAAGAGAGATTCATCTTCGCAGAAGGGCTGAACGAACATGCTGCCCACCCTCGTATTTCTCGGAGCCTTGATCGCGCCGGCACCGCCGCCGACGCCGGCCCCCGCAGCGACGCCGCTGAAGACGATCGCGCATTTGCGCGCGACTCCGGTGTGCACCGCGCTCGGAAAACACGCCAACGACGCCATCACCAACACCGTGCGCAACGACGAGATCATCGCGCAATCGATCGGATCGATGCGCAGTGCCGATTTGAGGGTGGACAACGCGGTGGCGCGCCGCGGCGACGAACAATACCTGGTGAAGCTCCTCCAACAGCTCGGGAACGGCGCGCACGACGGATTGCAGAACGTCGTCGCATTGCGCGCTCTGGCCGACAAGGTCACCGACCCCGATCAGAAGGCCGCCTTGCTGGCGTTTGCCAATTCGCTCGGCGGCGCGCTCGCGCTACAGCAAAAATCAGCGCACGACATCGCGATCACGCTGGCGCGGATCGACACCGAGAACACGCTGCGTGCCGGCGACTTGGTCGCGAGCGACATCAACCATACGGTTCCGGGAGAACCCAGTTTCGAGGTCGGAACCGATCGCATGGTCTACGGCAACATGCCGCACGTTCGGCCCCCCTCCTACGACGATCCGACGATCGACACGTGGGCCGATCCGTTCCAGGCTGCCACAGCATTGGCGCGGGAGACCGCCGATCATGTTCAGAGCCAGCAGCAAGCCATCGGCGAGAACGAGGCCACCGCAGCCGAGCACGTCGTCGGCGCCGTCGCGGGCTGCTAGCGTCCGTGCTGCCGGTGCTCCTGGCGTTGACGATGCTGGCGGCGGCACCGGAGCCGACGCCAACGCCGGCACCGCTCGCGCCGGTCATCCTCGCGACACCGACGCCGGCACCGCAAGCGCAAGGACTCAAGACGATCGCACACATTCGCACCACCGCGCTCTGCTCGGCCTTTCGCGATCATGCGAACAACGCCATCGTCGATCTTACCGATGACGATGCGGCACTGACGCGCGCGATCGGCGCGCTGCGCACGGCCGATTTTCGCGAGACCAATCTCGCCAAACGATTCTCCGGCGAGCAGACGCTCAACGCGCTCGAACTCCAACTCGGTGACAGCGCGCACGGCGGACTCAAAGACGTCGACGCGCTGCGCGCGCTCGCCGCGCACGCACAGGATTCCGCTCAGAAGCGCGAGCTGCTCGCCTTCGCCGATGCGCTGGCCGGGGCGCTCGGCCGTCAACAGAAGATCGCAAGTGACGTCGGCGTCTTCTTGAACCGGCTGACCCTCGCCGACTCCATGCGCGAAGACCGGGAAAGCGAACTGGGCGTGGCCGCCAGCACCGTGCCCAGCCTGGACGATCTCCTGCCGTCTTCCGACGGCGTGACCAGCGCGCTGCGCAGCATCTACGGGTCGTCGGCACCGTCATACACGGCGGCGGCCGACGCGGGGCCGGCGGTCGCCGATGAGTTCGCACGCCGCGTCCCGCTCATCCAGGCCGATGAGCAGGCTGCGGCCGTTCATATCCCCGGCGCGATTGCCGGATGCTAAGACGCCTGTCGTTGGCGGCGCGCACGAACGAGGGATAGACTAAGAGCCTCGTGTTATCGCTGCGCAACCTGGCCTTGGTCGCGAGTGCCGTGGCCTACGGTGCCGTCATGCTCGGCAGTTGGACCCGGATCAACGGGGCGGGGATGACCTGTCCCGACTGGCCGCTTTGCCATGGACAGCTCGTTCCGTCGATGGCCGACGGAACGGTCTGGGAATGGTCGCACCGTCTGCTCGCGTTCTGCGTGACGCCGCTCGTGCTCGGGGTCTTGCTCGTGGCCTGGCGCCGGCGCAGCGCCCCCGGCATGCTCGCGGCCGGAGGCGCCATTGTGGCGCTCTTCCTCACGCAGGTGCTGCTCGGCGCGGCGACCGTCCATCTGGGCAACAGCCCCATCTCGGTGGTGCTGCACTGGGGCACGGCCATGGCTTTCATCGCGGCGCTGGTCTCGCTCGCGATCCTCACCGACGCCGGGCACCGCCGGACGCGCCTCACGAACCAGACTTCGCGGTGCGTCGTCACCGCGCTCGGCGCCACCGCGACGATTGCGTTCGTGACCATGTGCATCGGCGCATACGTGAGTTCCAGCGGCGCCGGGCTGGCCTGCCTCTCGATACCGACGTGCGCCGGCACTATCGTGGTGTACTCGGACGGTCAACTCGTGCAGATGATTCACCGCATCGTCGCCGCGCTCACCCTGGTCGGCGGCGCGGCATCGGCCACACTAGTCTTCGTGCTTCCCTCGAGCGTGCGCGTGCGCGCCATCGCGCTCACCGGGCTCGGGCTGATCTTCATTCAGGTGCTCCTCGGTCTGCTCAACGTCGCTCTGCGGCTGCCGATGGATCTGCGTGAGGCGCATGCCGCCAATGCCGCCCTCGTCTTTCTCGCGTATGTGGCAGCCACGCTCTTCGCCTTCATCGACACATCGGAACCGGCGCGCCGGACGGCGGTCTCGCTTCGATGAGCGCGCGCTTCCGCGATTATTTCGAACTGTGCAAGCCGCGCATCATCGTGCTGCTGCTGATCACTACCGCGGCAGCGATGGTGATGGCGCAACGCGGCATTCCGCCGCTGCTGCTCACGCTCTGGACGCTGCTCGGCGGCGCGCTCGCGTCGGCATCGGCCGGCGCGCTCAACTGCGTCTACGATGCCGACATCGACGCCGTCATGCGGCGCACGATGCATCGCCCGATTCCGCAAGGGCGCATCACGGTGGTGAACGCCACCGTCTTCGCGATCGCGCTCGGCGTCGCATCGTTTGCGATCCTGTACCTTCTCGTCAATCCGCTGGCCGCGTGGCTCGCGATGGCAGGCAACGTCTACTACGTCGGCATCTACACGATGTGGCTCAAGCGCCTTACTCCGATCAACATCGTCATCGGCGGCGCCGCCGGCGCCGTGCCGCCGCTGGTCGGTTGGGCGGCGGTGACGCATCAGATCGGTGCGCCCGCGCTCGGTCTCTTCGCGCTGATCTTCTTGTGGACGCCGCCGCATTTCTGGGCACTGGCGTTGACGACCGAGACCGACTACGACAAAGCCAAAGTTCCGATGCTGCCCAACGTCAGCGGAGAAGAACGCACCAAGCGCGAGATCGTCTACTATAGCGCGCTGCTCGTCATCGCCTCGCTCGCACTCTTCCCGCTGCACGTCATGGGCGCGCTGTATTTTGCGGCCGCGGCGTTGCTGGGTGCGAAGTTCATGGTCGACGCGTTTCGCACGTGGCGCGACCCGTCGAAGGTGTCGGCGCGCGCGCTGTTCCGTTTCTCGCTGTTGTATCTCGCGCTGATGTGCGCGGTCATGGTCATCGACCGGATTGTCGCCTAACACGTCCCTGCGCAACACCCCGCTGCTCGTCACGCTGGCACTCGGCGTGTTCGCTGGCGCGCTCGATCTGGGCGTGCTGTCGCCAGCGCTTCCCGCGATCGGCAGCCAGTTCGCGGTTGGAACCGGCGATCTCGCGTGGATTTACACGCTCTATCTTCTCGCGACGGTCGCCAGCATCGCGGTGGCGAGCACGCTCGCCGATCGGTACGGCCGGCGTCCGGTCTACTTGGGCTGTCTCGCGCTCTTCGCGCTCGGCAGCGTCATCGCGATCATCGCCCCCAACTACGGCATCTTCTTGCTCGCGCGCACGCTGCAGGCACTCGGCGCCGGCGGCATCTTCCCGGTTGCCACCGCGGCGATCGGCGACGTGGTGCCGGCCGAGCGGCGCGGCGCGGCGCTCGGAATGGTCGCCGCGACCTGGGGATTGGCCGCAATCGTCGGTCCGCTCGTCGGCGGCGTCGTCACGCACGCAATCTCCTGGCGATGGATCTTCGCGGCAAACGTTCCGCTCGCGGCATTCGTCGGCGTGCGCGCGCTGCGCGACGTTCCGCTGACCGCACCACACACGCGCGGGCCGCTCGACGTCGGCGGCTTGACGCTGCTGGTCGCCGGGCTGCTCGGCATGATGTACGGCATGGTCGACGCGCACGTCGTTCCGCTGGTCACCGGCGCACTGGTGCTCGGTGCGTTTGCATTCTGGCAGCGGCATGCGCTGGCACCGATCGTTCCTCCGCGGCTGTTCACTTCGCGCCAGCTCACCACCACCTACGTGCTCGAACTGCTGATCGGCATGCTCGAAGGCGCGCTCTTCTTTATTCCCACCGTGCTCGTCAACACGCTCGGCATTTCGTTTGCGCTGGCGGGAGCGATCGCGGCCATCGGCGCGATCGCCTTCGTCGCCGTCATCCCGGTCTCGGGCCGTCTGCTGGATCGCATCGGGAGCCGCGACGTACTGCTCGGCGGCACACTGCTCGCAGAAATCGGCCTGGCCGCGTTCGCCTTGGGCTTTTCGTCGCTCGCACTTGCGATCGCCGCGATCGTGGTCGCGGGCATCGGTTTCGGCGCGCTGCTCGGCGCTCCGACACGCTATATCGTGACCAGCGAAGTTGACGAAGGCTCGCGCGCCACCGCAGTCGGCTTGCTCAGTCAATTCTTGATCGTCGGACAGATCGTCGGCGGTTCGCTCGCGGGCGGCATCATGGCGCTTGCGACGAGCGAGATCGCCGGGTATCGCGACGCGTACCTCGCATTCGCCGCGGTTGCGCTCGGCGCACTCATCGTCACCACCTTTTTGAGACCCCGCCGTGCAGAGATCGCCTGACCCAACGCGACGCGCGATGCTCGCCGTTGCGCTCGCGCTCGTGACACTCGGGGCAGGTGCGGTACCGGCGGCAGACCCGATGGCGACGGCATCGCTCATGCGCGCAGTGACGCACAGTCACGAACCGGCGGCGATTCGCTTTGAGCTCGCGGCGCGAGCGGCGATGCGCGGTAATCGCGCAACGGCGTTGTCGCTGCTGCGATCGGTGGCAGCGACCGGCGGTCTCTACGACCCGTCGCGCGACATCGGCGATCGCTTCGCCTCGCTCGCCCGCGACCCAAGCTACCGGCAGTTGCTCGCGACGATTCATCACACACATCCGCCGGTGAGCAACAGCCGCCTCGTGACGATCGTGCATGCGCCCAGCTTCATCACCGAAGACGTGGCCTACGATCGGGTGAGCCGTGCATTCTACGTCGGCAGCATCCCGACGCGTCAGATCGTGCGCGTCGATCGCTTCGGCGCCGTCACGACGTTCGTTCCGCCGCAGTACGGCGGCATCGGAAAGATGCTCGGCATGCGTCTGCTGCAATCCGGCCGGACGCTCTGGGTGGTGGCGAATCGCGACGATGCAAGCGGCCTCTACGTCTTCTCGCTCGCGACAGGCCGGCTCATCCGGCGTGTCATGCTGCCGCACGGTGGTCAACCGCATCTGTTCAACGACCTGCTCGTCACGCCCGCGCACGATGCATACATCACCGACTCGAATGCCGGAGTGGTCTATCGCGTCGCACGAGACGGGCATGCGTTTGTGGTAGTGATGCGCGGATTGCTGCTACCCAACGGCATCACGCAGTCGACTGACGGTCGCGCGATCTATGTATCGACGGAGTTCGAAGGTGTGTATCGTTACGACGCGGCAACCGCGAGCGTCGCGTTGCTGCCGCATGCGCCGGGAATCGCGATGGCGTCGATCGACGGACTCTACTCCGACGGCCGATACTTGGCAGGAGTTCAGAACGGGTACGGCATCATTCGCGCGGTGCGTTTCACCTTGAATGCCGCCGGCACCGCGGTCATCGCGGAAAAGACACTCGAATACAACACGCCGGCAGTGTCATTGCCGACCGAGGGCTGCATTGACGACGGCACCTTGTACTTCGTTGGAAATAGTCAACTCGATCGTTGGGACGGGCACCGCGTGCGTGGATCGGCACCGCTGGTTCCCATTCACGTCTATGCGGTGCGTTACCGGCCTTCCGGGGCGTGATTGATCGCGCGGTAGAGCCGGTACATTCCCCAGAAGAAGGCCAAGAAGATCAGACTGACGACGCCCAAGTCGACGAAGCCGTCGAATCCAGCGACGCTGTTGCCGCAGACGGCGACCGCTTCACGCGAGAGCGCAAGATCCAGGCGAACCAGCGGATTGGCGAACTTGCCGTCGATCGCATTCAATTCCGCCACGATCTCGCCCGGCTGCCACGAGTTGGTGGTGATGACGTTGCGTACGATGCCGCTGCGATCGACGATGGCCGTCACTTCCTCGTGAATCATGCCTTCCTGTGGATCGGCGAGGGGATTGACGCCGAAGCCTTTGATGAAATCGATGACGGTCCGCACGTCGCCGGTCAAGAACGACCAGCGCGATGAGTCGGCGCCGTAGCGCTGTGCGTACGCCGCGAGCACCGGCACGGTGTCGTAAGCCGGATCGAGCGTCACCAGCACCAGATGCGTGGCGGCGTGGGCATGCACGAGCGACTGGAGTTCCGCGAATTTCTCCGACGTGAGCGGACACTCGTTCTTGTCGCGGCAGCGCGTGTAGATGAAACCGATGACGACGTCTTGCCCGCGCAGCGACGACAAGCGAAACGCGCGACCGCTTTGATCGGCGAGCGGCGGATCGGGAATACGCGAGTCGAGTTGCACGGGTGCCACTTGATCGAGTGCCGGAACGGCCGCTGAAGCGGCGGGGGCCGGATCGTGGAGCGTCCACGGCAGGGTCTGTGTCTCTACCTCGCCGGTGATGCGCTCGCCGACATGCAGCGTCCGCAGCGCCGAGGCTGGATCGACGCGGAAGGCCTTCGTCAGACTCGGTCCCCCGGCGAAGGCGGCGTAGTGTACAATGGCCGTACCGTTTCCGGCCTCGACCGCCAGTACCGTGCCGCGCAGGAGTTGATGCGCGCACGCGCCCAGTGGTGTGAGCGCCAGGACCGAGACCGCGACGCAGGAAGTCAGCAGTGTGCGCATACGGAAGATGAACGCGAGAACACGCATGCTTGCGCAACGCGCTTGGACGCCTCGCGAGCGCCATGTCGTGTGGCGAGGCGTCACCGGTCGGATGGCGATCGCGATCGAGCCGTTTCTTGGCATGCTGTTCTTTGCGCTCTTTACCTGGGGAATCATCTGGCGTTCGCACCACGTACCCGCGGATGCGTCGATCATCGTCATCGCGCCCGTCTTCGCCGTCGGTGCTCTCTCTTTCACCATCTATGCTATCGCGGTGATGGTCGCACCCCTACGCGCTTTCCTACAGACCTATCGCCCGATCTACATCGTCGACGGCTACGTTCGCTATCGCGCCCCTGACGAGCGTGCGGAAATCGACGCGTCCGGCTACATCGCCGCCCTTTTCGAGGATCGCACCGTCGCGTGCGAGTGGGAGTGTTTCGGCAGCAGGCACCTGCCCGAGCGCACCATCCCGGCGCACATCGAATTTTCTACCTACGGCGGGCTCCACAGCATCGACGGCAAACCCACCGGCGTCCTCCCCGACACCGAACTGCCGGTGTTAGCCATAGGAATAGCTCCTCGCCACTAGCCAATGACATTGTGGCAGAAGGTCTGATTTCCGCCATGCCGTCGTTGCGAAGAGGCTCGAAAGCCGGAAGCCCCAGTAGAGCAAGTGATCACCTATGTGAGGGTGACGGGAGTTCGTGTGGATTCATCCAGGGTCCGGGTGTCGGAACGTTATCGGCCGATGCGCCGTGCGTGGTAAACGGATTGTCGCCTGGTTCGTACACGCCGTTCAGGCTGTTGAGAATGCGATATCCTCCGACGGCAAGACACGGCCCGTTTCGAGCGTCGAAGATAACAAAATAATCGTTTTCGATGAAAGCAAAGCGAAGGCTTGGCGAATGCACATAGTGCTGGATCCTGCGTAGCATGTTCGATTGTTCTGTCGTCAGGCGTGGCACGTCGCTTTGACCGACATCGAGCGCGGAGTAGCTGGGCGGACCAACCTTGTTCGGAAATGCAAAACTCGTGCAGCCCACACCGTGTCTGGAAACGGCGACCGGGTGACCCGGCGGTGGCAACGTGGCGGACGACGACGGCCAGCGATTCGCGCAGGCAGAAGACGTCGAGATCAGCACCAGCGCCGAAAAAGAGCAAGCAACCGTTGCGAAGAGCCTCGGCCTAACGAAAATCAGGACCTCACTTAAGTATTCTTGGTTAGGTCGTATCGTTGAGATTGAGGGGACGGCCACATGTGGCCGTGGCCGGCGGTGAGGACGCAGGCGCCGCCGATGAGGAAGATGCAGATGAGGCCGATCGCGGCGATAAATGGGAGGAACGACGGGATGCCGGTGCTCTGCGGAACGGTTCCGAAGTCGGGGTGAAAATCGCTCTCGGATACGACTGCCATGATTATGCCGCCTTTGGGAAATTGCCGAGCAGGCCGACGGCCGCGAAAAACGCGAGCGCGGCGCCCACCGCCAGCAGAACGAGCATCAATTTGAACACGTGATTGTCGATGCCGACCGACTTGCGGTCGTTCCAAAACGCGATGACCGCGACCAGAAAGACGATGATGCCGCCGACGATCGCGAAGATCTTTTCAATGATTGCGAGATCCATGACGCTCCGTCCCTAAATGAGATAGAAGATCGAGAAGAGCACGACCCAAATCACGTCGACGAAGTGCCAGTACAACGTGCCCGCGGTCAAGCCGAAATACTTCTGCTTGGTGTAGACGCCATGCACCGATTGCAGCAGCAGCACCGTCAGGTACCACACGCCGACGAAGACGTGGAAGCCGTGCATGCCGGTCAGCGTGAAGAACGATGCGCCGAAGATGCCGCTGCCTGCCCACGACACGTGTTCGCGGAAGTACAGCGTCGTGTATTCGTACCCTTGTCCGCACAGGAACATGGCGCCGAGCACGATCGTCGCGACCATCAGGCCCGCATACCGGCCGAAGTTTCCGTGCTTCCAGTTCTCGAGCGCGTAGTGCATGGTGGCGCCCGACCCGAAGAGCACGACCGAGTTCAGCGCCGCGAACGCGACGTCGAGCCGATTGATGCCCGGGGGCGGCCAGCCCTGGCCGGTGTTGCGCATGTAGAGATAGGCGAAGATGAACGACGAGAACAAGACCACGTCGCTCACGAGGAACAATAGGAACCCGTTCAGGCGTAGATCGCGCGTCTCTGCGTAGAGACGATCGACCTCACCGTGATCGGCGGTCTGAGCGTGCGGCAGCGTTGCAACGGCCATTAGTGTGCTCCCGCCGTAGCCGGCGCGGGCGAGTCGGTGAGTTCGTTCTCGAGACCCGTGTACGGTAACGGTTCCGAGAAGTCATACGGCAGCGCGTAGACCGCCGGAATGTTCTTGAAGTTGTAGTAGTGCGGCGGCGATGGGATCTGCCATTCGAGCGTGCGCGCGTTCCACGGATTCGCTCCGCCCTTCTTGCCGTTGCGGATGCTCACGAGCAAGTTCGCAAAGAAGATCAGGATGCCGAGCGTCATGACGAACGACATGATCGACTCGAACTGATTCCAGCCTTGGAACTGCGGGTCGTACACCGGCACGCGGCGCGGCATGCCGAGAATCCCGAGCCAGTGCATCGGCAAGAACGTGCCGTTGAACCCGATGAAGAACAGCCAGAAGTGCAGGCGTCCCCAAAACTCGTTCATCAAGCGGCCGGTCATCTTCGGGAACCAATAGTACGTGCCCGCGAAGATGCCCATCAGCGAACCGCCGACGAGCACGTAGTGGAAGTGTGCCACCACGAAGTACGTTCCGTGAACGTGGAAGTCGAACGGCACCGCCGCCAGCAGGATGCCCGTGATACCGCCGAAGGTGAAGAGCGCGAGGAATCCGATGGCAAAAAGCATCGAGCTGGTGAAGTGAATCTTGCCGCCCCACAGCGTCGCCATCCACGAGAAGATCTTGATGCCGGTCGGCACGCCGATCACGAAGGTGAGGATCATGAACGGCAGTTGCAAGAACGGTGCCAGGCCCGACGTGAACATGTGATGCGCCCAGACCATGAATCCGGCGAGCGCAATCGCGACCGACGAAAACGCGATCATCTTGTAGCCGAAGATCGGCTTGCGCGAAAAGGTCGGCAGCACTTCGGAGATGATACCGAACGCCGGCAGAATCATGATGTACACGGCCGGGTGCGAGTAGAACCAGAACATGTGCTGCCACAGAATCGGCGATCCACCCTTGGTCGGGTCGTAGAACGGCACGCCGAACTGGCGCTCGATGAAGAGCGCGGCAAGCGCGGCGGCAAGCGCCGTGGTGGCGACCATCGAGAGCGGTGCCGTAGCGAGCTGCGCCCACACGAAGAGCGGCATGCGCGTAAATGTCATGCCGGGCGCGCGCATCTTCAGGATCGTGACCAGGAAGTTGATACCGGTCAGCGTTGAGGACACACCGATCAGGAAGATCGCGGCGCACCACATCGAGGTGCCTGGTCCCGCCTGCAGCGACATCGGCGGATACTCCGTCCAGCCGGCGACCGGCGCACCGATCAGGAAGGACGAGAACAGCATCAGGCCCGCGACCGGGAACATCCAGAAGCTCAGCATGTTCAGCCACGGAAACGCGACGTCGCGCGCGCCGATCTGCAGCGGCATGACGAAGTTACCGAAACCACCGGTCACCAGCGGAATGATGACCAGCCACACCATCGCGCTGCCATGCACGGAGTAGATCTCGTTGTAGGTGTCGTTGCTGACCAAGCCGCCGTTGGCATGCATCAACTGCACGCGGATCAGTTCCGCGAGCATCCCGGAGAGCACTAAGAAGACGAATCCGGTAATGATGTACTGGATGCCGATGATCTTGTGATCGATCGAAAAAATGTAGCGCCGGATGAAGCTTTGCGGCTCGGGGTGGATGTGATCCGCGATGCCGCCGCCGTGTACTGCTGCAACTGTCATGTCTGCTTCCCCCGATTACTTCAACGACGCCAGATAGGCGACGAGATTGGCGATGTCTTTGTCCGACAAGCCATTTTGCGCTTGATTGGGCATCACACCCAAGTCGCCCTTAAAGCCGTTCTGCAAAATCTTCGCGACGTCGGCGGGCGTGGCTTTGTCGCCGTCGACCAGATTCGGATGCGCGGGATCGTCCAGCACGCCCTTGAGGCCCGGACCGACGATGCGCTGCGAGAACGGGCCGACCGCGTGACAGGCCGAGCACTTCTGGCTGAAGAGCTGCTGGCCGGCGGCAGCGTCACCGCCCGCAAGGTTGATCGCGCCGGTCGACACCGTGGCGAGCGCATCGCTCATGTTGGCGTGCGCAGCCTGCGTCGCTTGATACCACTTGTCGAAGTCTGCCTTCGATTGAATGACGACCGTCTGCTTGTTCATCTCGCCGTGCTGCGTGCCGCAGAACTCGGTGCAGATGATCTTGTACGTGCCGACCGCGCTCGGCGTGAAACGAATGGTGTTGATCAGGCCCGGCACCATGTCGGCCTTCAGGCGCATCGTCGGCACCCAGAACGAATGGATGACGTCGGACGAGGTCACGTGGAGCGTCACCGGAACGCCGAGCGCCAAGTGCATCTCGTCGGGCACTTCGCCTTTGACGTTGGGATAGCGGAACGTGTAGAACCACTGATGACCGATCGCTTCGAGAACCATGCCGTTGTTCGGCTGCGCAATCTGGATGCCCCACCAGATCTTCACGCTCAACACAGAAAGCAGGATCACGAACAGCGCCGGGATCAGCGCCCACCAAAATTCCAGTTTGTGATTATCGTGAATTTGGACGCCGATCGCGTCGGGCGCATCGGTCGAGCGCGCGCGAAACGCAATCGAGAAATAGAGAATGTACCCGCAGACGAAGACGAACAGGGCCGTGCTCGTCGCCGCCATGAACGCGAACAAGGCGTCGACCTGGTCGGCCGGTTGCGCGGACTCCGGCAGCCAGTGCTGCAGCGGCACGGCATACCAAAAGATAATGCCGCAGATGGATAGCACGGCCAGGACCGCCGTGACGATCCAAAACCCGCGGTCCAGCTTTACGGCCGGGTCTCGTTGCTCTACCAAAACGTCTCTCCCAGATGCGGAGCGCTCTCACGAAAACTATAGGGATACGTGCCGCGGCACGCACCGACTTTAGGCCCACGCGAAGCGCGCTCCACTAGTTAGCCAAGCGCCGCACAAACTCCCCGACGCGCCGGTCGATGTTGGTGATGGCGGTTCCGACCACGATCGCATCCGCCCCGGCGTCGAGCGCGGCGCGCCCACCCTCCGGGCTCGCGATGCCGCCCTCGCAGACGACGAAGCCGCCGAGCGCGGCGCGAAGCTCGCGCACGAGGCCAAGTGCGGGCAGCGCGGCACCGTTCGTTTCCTTTGTATAGCCATGCAGGGTGGTGCCCACCAGGTCGGCGCCGCCGCCGAGGGCGGCGACCGCGTCGGCGAGCACGGCGCAGTCGGCCATCGCGAGCGCTCCGCCGTCGTGGATGGCCGACACCAGCGCACCAATCTGCGCCCCGGACGGGTGCGGGCGCAGCGTCGCATCGAAGGCGACGATCTCGGCGCCGCAGGCCAGCACCTCGTCGACTTCGCGCAGCGTCGGCGTGATGTACGGCTCGAAACCATCATAGGCGCGCTTGATCAAGCCGATCACGGGAATCCCGACGGCCGCGCGGACCGCGCGAATCTGCTCCACGCCGCGAATGCGCACCGCGACCGCTCCGTTGTCCTGCGCGGCGCGTGCCATCGCCGCGATGACGTGCGCGTCGTCGATCGCCGAACCGGGATCGGCTTGAACCGAGACGATGAGCCCCCCGCGCAATCGATCGAGCACGGTCATCCGATCACCTCCGTCACCTGCAGCCCGGCTTCACGATATGCCAGCAGCAGCGCGCCGGCCGCCGGATCGTAGCGCGGCGCCACCCGCCGCATCGCGGGCGCTCCGGCGCCGAGCGCGGCATCGATCTGTTGGGAGAACCACGCATTGGCAAGCAGACCTCCGACGAAGCAGACCTCCGGTGCGATCATTTCCAGACGGCGTGCCGCGCCGCCCGCGAGGTGCGCGAGCGCTGCCGCGGACGAGCGCGCGATCTGCGCGGCGCGTTCATCACCGTGCTCTGCCAGCACGAGCGTGGTCTTCGCCAACGCCGCAATCGCGTCACGCGCGACCGCTCCATCCGAACACGCTCGCACGAACCCATGCAGACTCGGATAGCCGCTGTGGGCTTGAACCGCGCGAAAGAGCGCGTCGTCAAGCCTGCCGTCGTCGAACGCGCACGTCGCGGCGCGCACCGTCTCGCGCGCGATCGCGAAGGCGCTTCCGTCGTCGCCGAAGAGAAAGCCCCATCCGCCGACGGTGACGGCCTCGCCCGAGGCAGCGACACCGTATGCGACCGATCCGGTCCCGGCGATCACGACGATGCCCGCGCGCGCAGCGAACGCGCCGGCATGTGCGATCGGCGCATCGTGGAGAAGCACGGAGCGCTGCGCGGGCAAATCAGGCCGCACGCCGCGCGGAGAGCCTTCGTAGCCGCTGACGCCCGCGACGACGGTGTCGACACGCGTTGCGGGCGAGAGGTGCGCAGCGCGCATGGCGGCAGAGAGCGCGTCGCCGAGCGCATCGCGCAGACGCGTCGAATCGCTGCTGGCGCCGACTTCATCGGCGGGGCCCGCCGTGCCGCGTCCGAGCAGAACGCCGCGCTCATCCGCGATGACGCACCGTGTCTGCGACTGACCGCCGTCGATGCCCGCGAAGAGCCTCACACGCGCTCCATGAGTGCACGCGCAAAGTCGTCGGCCGCGCGCTCGCGGGCCGCGCGATCCGATCGGCGCTCGACTTCTCCGAGGCGTTCGCGATGATGGTGGAGTTCATGTCCGAGCGCATGTGCGATGAACGCGCCCCGTTCGCCGGGCGCGAGGCGTTCGACGACGCGTCGATTGATGCGAATGGCCGGGCCCGACGGATCGTATTCCGAACGCAACTCGCCCGGACCCCACTCGCCCAAGTCGGCGATTTCAATGCGAACGCCGTACTCGCGCGCGAGCCGCCAGGCGCGACCGTCGTGCTCGTTCACATCGGTCACCGGCGCAGATCGACGCCGTCGGCGACGAGCGTGCGCCGCAACTCGGCCGCGTCGAACTGATGCAGCGCGCGCTCCTGGCGCAGCGCGAGCGCAGCGGCGGTTCCGGCCGCCTGCCCGAGCGTCATGACCGTCGGCGTCAGGCGCGTCGATGCCAGCGCTTCGTGTGTCGTCGAGATGCACCGCCCCGCGACCAGCAGCCGTTCGCGATTGATCGGAATCAAACAGCGGAACGGAATCTCGTAACTGGTTCCCGGCGCGAGGCGTGTGGTCGTTGTTCCGCTCCCCGACGGGTTGTGGACGTCGATCGGATAGGCGCTGCGTGCGACGGCGTCGTCGAACTGCCGCGCTTGCAGCACGTCGTCACGCGTGAGCGTGTAGCGGCCGACGATGCGGCGCGATTCGCGAATGCCGATCTGCGTGCCGGTCGCGGCGATGCGCGCGTTTTCAAAGCCGGGAACGCGCCGCCGGAAGAACGCCGCAAGCTGCATGACTTGCGCGCGCGCTTCTATTTCAGCACGCGTGAGGTCGTCGGGGTCGAGCGGATCGATGTCGGTGACGCGCGTCATGTTCACCGTCACTTCATCGGGATACGGCGAGATGAAGAACGACACGAGTTCGCGCGGAACGTCGACCTCGCCGGATGCGCGCGCGTGATCCCACAGGTCGTTGAGGCCCGCCACCGCGGTGATGGCGTGCGCGGTGCGTTCGTGGGCTTTGAGCGAGGTCCGCATTTGATCGGGGTGCATGCGCACGTACGATGCGATCTTGCTGAGATCGACGTGCGACAGGCGAAACATCAAGCTCGCCGGCTGCACGCGGCCGCGTTCGTCGCCCTGTTGCGTCGGCACCCCGGCGCTGGACGCGACATAGGCATCCGCGGTTGCGTCGATGATCGCACGCGCGCGGTATTCGCGCACGCCGGCAACGGTGGCGACGCGCACCCCGGCGACGCTCTCGCTCTCGACCAGCGCCTCCAAGAACCAGGCATGCAGCAGCAGGGAGACGCCGGATTCCGCCATCATCTCGAAGAGCAGCGCCTTGTGCGCTTCGGGATCGAACGGTGTGATCGTAGGCACGTAGTCGGAAGAATCATGGAGATGGCCGGGCGAGGCGCCCGCGCGCATCAGCCGCTCGACGATCTCCTGCGCGATGCCGCCGACGATGCGCTCGCCGCCGGAATGGAAGGTCATCCACGGCCCGACCATGGCCGCGGTCGCGGTGCCGCCCAAGAAGCCGTAGCGCTCGATGAGCAGCGTTCGCGCCCCGTGGCGCGCAGCGGAAATGGCCGCCGCGCAGCCGGCGTTCCCGCCGCCGACCACCAGCACGTCGTAATCGAGCATCGCGCGGGGTTTCGAGCGCGCAGGCTCAACGTACTCCTCGGCTGCGTTTCAGGCAGGTCGCTTGCCTCGATTCAATCTTCTTAGCGACAAATACAGGGAGTCTGCGACCAAGCGCATATTCCCGCCGGATGATCATGCAACGCATAAAGCCGCTGGCCACCATTTTGGCCGAGGGTTCAGACGGAACAAAAGGTCTGAAGCGCACTCTCGGTCCGTGGTCCCTGACGGCAATGGGAATCGGTGCGATCATCGGCACCGGCATCTTCGTCCTAACGGGCGTCGCTTCAGCAACCCGTGCCGGGCCGGCGATTACGATCTCGTTTATCGTCGCCGGCATCGTCAGCGCGTTTGCCGCGCTGTGTTACGCGGAAGTCGCGAGCAAGATTCCGATCGCGGGCAGCGCGTACACGTACGCCTACGCAACGGTCGGCGAGTTTCTCGCGTGGGTCGTCGGGTGGGACTTGATCCTCGAATACGCGCTCGGCGCGGCCACCGTGAGCATCGGGTGGGCCGGGTATTTCGGGAATTTTCTTACTGCCGCATTCGGTATCACGCTGCCGACGATGTGGACGCACAACCATTGGGATCCGACGCCCGGGATCATGAACGTGCCGGCCGCCGCGATCATCCTCGTCATGACCGCGCTGCTCGCCAGGGGCACGCGAGAATCGGGCATGGTGAACAATATCATCGTCACGATCAAGATCGCGATCGTGCTGTTCTTCATCGCGGTCGGCATCGGGCATGTGAACCCGGCGAACTTCCATCTTCCGGCCGGACCCACGACCGGGGCCGGCGGGTACTTCCCGTTCGGCTGGCAAGGCGTGCTCGGCGGCGCGGCGTTCATCTTCTTCGCCTACATCGGCTTCGACGCGGTGTCGACCAGCGCGGAAGAATGCAAGAACCCCGGGCGCGATCTGCCGTTCGGCATCATCATGAGCCTCGCGGTCTGCACAGTGCTCTACATCGCCGTCGTCGCGATCCTGAACGGCATGGTGCCGTTCAACTTGCTCAACGTCGCCTCGCCGGTGGCGTTCGCTGTCCTCCACGTCGGCTTGCCGTCATGGATGGCATTGGTCATCTCACTCGGCGCCATCGCCGGTTTGACGACCGTGCTGCTGGTCATGATGTTCGGACAGAGCCGCGTCATCTTCGCGATGTCGCGCGACGGCTTGATTCCGCAATGGTTCGCGGCGGTGCACAAGACCTGGCGGACGCCGGTTTTCTCGACCGTCTTCTTCGGCATCTTCATTGCGACCGTCGCCGGCTTCACGCCCATCGGCGTGGTCGGATCGCTGACGAACATGGGAACCCTCGCGGCCTTCATCCTTACCTCGCTCGCCGTTCCGGTGCTGCGTGCTAAGTATCCTGAACTGACGAGCGGCAAAGGCTTCAGCGTCCCGGGCGGCCCCTATCTCATTCCAATCATCTCGGCCGTGGTCTCGTTCGGTTTGATGGTCTCGCTGATGTTCGGCAGCCCGTCGGTCCCCGGAACGAACATCCCGTTGCCGTGGGCCGGCTTCATCGTTTGGCTCCTGATCGGCATGGTGCTCTACTTCGTCTACGGACGGCGGAACAGCACGGTATCGACCAACGGAAAAGTGAACTAGCTTTTGCTGTAGTACGCCATGCCGTCGTTGCGGAGAGGCTCGTGTACCGTAGTACACTTCGCCTCTCCGCGCCTCGGCCTGACGTACTACAGCAAAAGCTAGGACTTTCACCAACAAGGGGGTCGCAGGCGATGCGGCCCGTTGTTATTTTCGGGGTTTTGCAACGATGACGACGCGCGCGGTGGGCTCCCGGCCGGCGATGTCTTCGACCGCGAGTGCGATCGCGTGTTCGGTGTTCATGATGCCGCGGAAATCGGCGATGCGCGCACCATGCAAGATGTACAGCTCGGGCAACGCACGGCCGACGTCACTGAAGACGGTGGCTTCTTCCAATGTGCGCCGTAATGCCGCTGCGAGCGCGGCGGCGGTGGTCTGCACGACGAGCGCGTCGCGCGCACCGAAACGCACGATCGCGCGCTCGTCCACGATGCGCTGTTCGCGTACGCGAGCGGTTCTCCCGAAAGCGCCGCGTCGAGTGAGGGACGCTTCGTAGACGTCGAGCGCGTCGCTCGCCGCGATCAACGACACACCCTCGCTCCCGGTGCGCATCGAGAGGGCCGCGGCCGCTCGGCGTTCCTCTGCGCCGCGAACCGCCTGCGCGGCGCCTTCGACCATGGCCGTCGCGCCGGACGCAATCGCGCGCACGCGATTGCGCTGCGCGTCGATCTCGATGGTGACGTCGACGCGATCCGGCGCGGCACCGGCGGCGACAGCCCGGTCGCTCGCCTCACGACGAACGCGCAGTATGTCGCCGGGCGTCGGGTCGACGATGGTGCGCTCGACGACGTCGCGGACCAGTGCGAGCGCGACGCCGATCGGCGAGATGACCTCCGCGTCGCGCGCAAGCCGGCTCGCGAGGCCCGCGTGCCGCGCGCTTCCCGGCACCAGCGCGGCCGCACCACCGCCTCCGCCGACGAGCACGACCGACTCGCGTTCGAGCGCGTACTGCGCGATCAGTTCTTCCACGCATGCGGTCACCTTTGCGCAGGCCATGTCGAGCACGCGCCGGGCGCACGCGCGCGCATCCAACCCGAGGTACGCGCCCAGCACTTCGAAACCGCGCCGCGCGCTCTCGTCATCGCCGCGAGCAAAGTTGCCGTCGGGAATGTCGCCGAGCAGATTGGCGGCGCAGGTGGGTGTCACCGCGATGCGCGTTCCATCGCGCGTGACGATCACCGCATAATCGGCTGAATCACGCTGCGTCGGCGCGACGCGTTCGACGTGCGCGCCGTCGAACGACCCCGGTTCGACGAAACAGGCGTAGCGTGCGCCCGCGATATGCGCCGAGCGCGGGCCCACATCGGCGATGCCGCCGGGGCCGACACGCACCATGCTTCCGCCGGCAATCGCAAGTGTGCGCACGTCGAGCGTCTGCAGCATCGTGCGGTGTCCGCCGATGCGCGCCGCGCGCATCTGCGGCTGGCCGGCGCGAATGACCGAAAGATCGGCGCTCGTCCCGCCGACTTCGACGAAGATGCCGTCCGTCACGTTTTCGTGGAAGAGCGCGCCCGCGATACCGGCTGCGGGTCCCGAGAGCATCGTTTGAATCGGTCGGCGCTCCACTTCCGCGACGTCCATCACGCCGCCGTCGCTGCGCATGATCAGAAGCGGCGCGGCGATCGCCGCTCCTTTGACGGCGGCGTCGGTCATGTGCGCGGTACGCATCATGATCGGCAAAATCGCCGCGTTGAGCGCAGCGGTGCGGGTCCGCGCGCGCAGACCGTACAGCGAGCTGACGTCGTGACCGCACGTAGCGGCGATGCCGCGCTCGCGAATGCTGCGCGCGACCGTCGATTCGAGCGTCCCGTCGTCAACGCCGAACGCGGACGTGACCGCCACCGATTCAACGCCGCGCCGTGCGAGTTCACCGATCGCCGCGTTTAGTTCGGTGTCATCGGCGCGCGCGAAGACGAACGGCGGCTCCAGCCGCTTCGACGCCGTCAGCGGAACCGGCGCAAAGCGCATGCGCGCCGCAGCGAGCGCACCAAAACCGTCGAGAACGCCCAGCACGCCCACGCGCGCCACGTCACCCTCCAGCAACGCATTGGTGGCTTGTGTCGTCGAGTGCGCGATGAACGCAACGTCGTGCGGCGCGATGGAACATTGTTCGAGCAGCGTCGTGATGCCGGCGACGATTCCGGCGGCCACGCCGTCGGATGCATGGTGCGTCGTCGGAACCTTGACACGCGCGACCAGCATGCGCGTCGCCGCGTCGATCGCCACCACGTCGGTGAAGGTCCCACCGACGTCGATGCCCATGCGAAGCGTGCTCACCTCATAGCGCGGCAAGCTCGTCGTACAGACGAGCCATGACTTTGATGCCGCCGAAGAATTGCGCGAGTGAAAATTTCTCGTTGGGAGCGTGGATCTGATCGTCGGGCAAACCGACGCCGATCAAAACTTGCGGCAGCTTCAGGATGCGATCGAAGCTCACGACCGGACCGATGGTTCCACCGGTTCCGATGAAGACCGGTTCCTTCCCGAACCCGAAGGCCATCGCGCGCGCCGCCGCCGCGACGGCGGGATGCGAACGCGACGTCACCACCGCGCGCACGTCGCCGTGCTCTTCGACGTGAACGCGAACGCCGCTCGGCGCGGCCTGCGTGATGAACTGCGCGACCAGCCGCTTGATGCGCTCGGGTTCCTGATCTCCGACCAGACGCGCGGAGATCTTGGCCTTCGCCCAACTCGGAATGATCGTCTTGCTGCCGGGTCCCGAATAGCCGCCCCAGATGCCGTTGCATTCCAGCGTCGGGCGAAACCACATGCGTTCGAGCGCGGGGCGGCCGCGCTCGCCGGCCAGCTCGGTGACGCCGATCGCCTTGGCTTCGCGTATCTCGTCGAATGCAAGCGCGCGCAGTTCCGCCGATTGTTCCGGCGAAAGTTCCCGAACACCGTCGTAGAAGCCGGGGATAGCGATGCGTCCGTCGGCATCTTTCAGCGATGCGATGATGCGCGCCAGCGCTTCGATCGGATTGCGCACCGCGCCACCGAAGTAGCCGGAGTGAATATCGCTCGACGGACCGTTGACAGTCACTTCCCAGTTCACCAGTCCGCGAATCGACGTGGTGAGCGACGGCGTCTGTTCGTCGTAGACCGCCGTGTCGGAGATCACCGCGACGTCGGCGGCGAAGCGATCGCGATAGCGGGCCAGCGCCGCGTCGAAGTTGATCGAGCCGATCTCTTCTTCTCCTTCGGCAACGATTTTGATATTGACGGGAAGACGGCCGCGCGTGCGCAGATGCGCCTCGATCGCAGCCAGGTGCATGATGACTTGCCCCTTGTCGTCAACCGCACCGCGCCCATAGATGTTCCCGTCACGCACGCTGCCCTCGAACGGCGGCGTGTGCCACAATTCCAACGGATCCACCGGCTGCACGTCGTAGTGGCCGTAGATCAGCACAGTCGGCTTGCCCGGCGCTCCCATCCATTCGCCGTACGCGAGCGGATTGCCGTCGGTTTCGAGCACGGTGGACTCAAGACCGATCGCGCGCATGCGCTCGACGAACGATTCGCAGCAGCGTCGCACCTCACCAGCGTATGCCGGATCAGCCGAGACCGACGCGATCGCAATCGCCGACTTGAGCGCATCGAGATGCTGCTCGCGGTTGGCGTCGCAGTAGGCGAAGAGATCGTCGCCGGTGGTCGTCGTCATCCTTGCTATTGTCCTTCCTCATAGGCGCTAGGGCGCAAACGGCTGCGTGAGTTCGATGTCGAGGGTGTGACCGCGGCGTTCGACCTCAAAGCGGTGAGGCTTGCCGTCGTAGGCGCGCGACTGGGTCTGATACGTGCCGTACTCCCACCAAAACTTTCCGTCGAATTTATCGACGATGTCGCCGGTGCGCAATCCGTCACGATAGGCCGGTCCGCCTGCCCGCACAAAGGCGTGCATGTAGCCGTCGATCGGCTTGAAGAGCGAGTAATAGTACGTCGGCCGGTCGCCCGGCGCGAACGCCGCTCCGTACGACCAGAGATTGGCGGAGCGCACCGGGTTCGCGTCGCTCCAGCGCTTCATCCGCTGTAGATCGGCAAGACCGAGCGCGCCCAGATACGGCAGGTAGTTGCTCACGATGTAGACGCGATGCTCGTGCCACTGGTCGACTTCCCAACCGCCGCAATCTTCCAAGAGCAGTCCGACATCGAAATCGACTCCGTCGTGCAGCGCGAATTGCGTCGCACGCACCTGCGCGTACCCAGCGTAGTTCTTGGCCGAACACTCGCGCACGTTCGGGTCGAGATGCGCGCGAACCGCGTGCAGCTTCGGAAACACCGAGGAAACCTGCGCCGCGATCGCATCGGCGGCGCCGCGCGCGAGCGGCGATCCGTCGTCGTCGACGACCATGCGGTCGACGCCCGCCGGGCCCACGAACATACCGGGCGGAGCGCTGGGAGCAGCCACCGTGTCGGCCCGAGCCGGCGCGATCGCACTGCCGAACGCCGGCGCTCCGAACAAGCGGGGCGCAAACGCGACCGCGACGACACATGCCAGCGTCGCCACGGCGACTTGATACGGCAGCGTTCGGCGTGCGATCTCATCCGTCGTAACGCCCGTATAGTTCGCGACCCAGACGTTGGCGGTGTTGGTTGGATCGCAGACGTTCTGCACTTGCACGACGGCCATCACGCCGGCCACCAGCGCAATCGGCGGGATCGCGTGCGCGGCGAGCAATGCCCCGAAGACGGCGATGCCGACGCCGAACGGATTGAGCGGACCGCGATAGAGCGCGAGCGGACTGAGCAGCCCGAAGAGCGTGACGTAGACGATCGGCGATTTCAGCGGAACGGCGCGCACGACGGGCGCGAGCGCTGCCGCCACCTGCGGCGTCTGGCTCGCCGCGAGCAACATCCCGATACCCATGAACAGCCAAACCGCAGGCGCGACGTCTTCCAGCCCCTTGATCGCCGCCGCGACGAGCGTTTGCGCGACGGCTCGTGGTCGCGCGAGCGCTGCCGCATAGATCGCCGACAACGCGAACGCCACCGTCGCCTCAAGATGAAACCCGAAATAGAGCACGATTGGGAGTACCGGTGCAAGGTACGCCGGTAACGGCGGATGTTTCGATGGCTCTTCATCGGCGCGCACCGCCCAGGTTGCATACCCTTCTTGCTCGCGACAGGCGACGGCTGCGTACACGACCAGCGCGATTGCATCGATCACGCCCAGCGCAACAGCATAGACGATCAGTTGCTGTTCCTGGATGCCGAAGAACTTCGCGTAGAACGTCCAGTTAGCGATGTTGAAGATGAAGCCGAGAGCGAACGCCATCAAGAACAGCGTCGCGCTGGCGCGGCGGGGAACGCCCGACGTCAGCAAGATCGGCAGCACGATCGAGCCGACCATAACGATCGCTCCCAAACCCGAGAGCGAGACGAAGAGCACGGCGACGATCGCGCACAGCCCAAGCGCGACCGGAAGCGGTTCCTCACCGCCGAACTCGGCGACGACATTCACGATGCCGCGTGCGATGCCGGTGTCGATGGTGACGCGCCCGAGCCATGCGCCGAAGATCACCGCCACGTACGCGTTCGACAACGCGCCCGCCCCGCCGACGACGATCGCGCCCAACTCGGGCAATGCGACGCCTGAGACGACGGCCATGCCGAGCGCCATCAGCGGTACGGCCAGCAACGCCGGCAGCCGGCGCGTCGCCATCAAGGCCGCACTCACGATGAAAACCGCGACGATCGCAGCGCCGCTCATCGCGTCAACTCATCGAGCGGCGGCAGGGTGTGGTTGCGCACGAAGTCTTCATAGGTCGCGCGGTCGATCGCATCGGCGAGCCAGATCGCGCGTTGCGCGGCCAGATGATAGCGCTCGAGCACGCTTGCCAAATGACTCGCGCGGTTTTCGTAGCGCCAAGCGCGAGCGTAGAGATCGGCGAGTTGTTCGTCGTCGTCGCGCAACTCCCACATCCAGTACTTGCACCAGAAGAGATCGCGCAACGCCGGACCGGATGCCTCGGTGACGTGCGCCTGCGCATCGGCGTACATCGCGGCAATCTCCGTGGCGATTTGAAATTTGCGGCCGAGCACGTCATACCGGCGCGCAGCGAGCAGCATGGCGCGCGCCGCAGCGGCATGCAGCGGCGGAACGGCGCGATCCAGGTGAGTCTCGACCGCCTCGGCATCCAGACGCACGGTGTGCAGATCGACCTGCGCCATGCGTGCGCCGGCGGCGGCATCGAACGTGTCGCTCCAAAACAGACGATCGGTGGTGTCGTAGGGATGCGATTCGAGCAGCGTGAGTGCGTGGCCGAGATCGGCGACGTCGCGGGCATAACCCGCGTCGTCAACACCGAAAAACGCAAACGGAAGGTCGCGCGCGAAGCGCGCCGGTGCGAGATCGTCGCGTTCCCACGCATCGGCGGCAGCGTAGAGCACGGGGTACCAGGTCGATTCGAAGAGCGTCTCGCCGTCGTCGTTCCAGACCGTTTGAAACAAACCGAGCACGTGCGCGCCCTTCCCATCCGCGATAAACTGCCGTTCATTGGCAATCGCGGCATCGACATTGGGAAAAATTTCGTTCCAGTTGCGCGCGCCCGGCGCCACCATCTGTTCGAAACCGCCGCGCGCGACCAGCGCGATGTACGGACGAAACGTCTTCTCAGTGCCGTAGTGCCAATTCACGATCACCGTTTTCTTGGGCAGGAGCGGCATGATCGACGCATCCTGTTCGATCGCATCGTCCCAGAGCATGGTGCGCGCCCCAGAGGGTGCGATCGTGCGGTCGAGGGCGCGCACGTGATCGGCAAACACCGCCGCGCGGCCGCGCGCGGCGACGAGAGCGCGCGATTGCCCAAGTCCGAGCGTCGCCGTCTCGTCGGAGCCGATGTGAACGAACGGCGGATGCGCAACCGCCCGCAGTACCGCCGCGACCATCCGCTGAGCGTACGCAAGCGCACCCGGTGCGCTCGGCGAGAGCAAGAATCCGTGAGGCTCTTCGGCGTCGCTCGCGTATTGCTCGTAAGCGAGCGTATTGTGCATGTGCGCGAACGTTTGCTGTTCGGGAATCAAACGCACGTGAAAACGCCGCGCATAGAGATCGAGCGCGCGCAACTGACCGGCCGTGATGCCGTCGAACGGCGCCGGCAGCGGATCGCTCGCGACCGCGAAGACGTGCTCCATGTACGGCGAATACCCGTTCATCTTGAACGCTGCGATCGTGCGAATCCGTTCCTCGAAATAGCGCATCGTCGGCAACGGACCGCGTGACACGTCGTCGGAGAGCACGCGCCAACGCAACGCCGGTTCGTCCTCGATCCGCACGCACGGCATTCGCCACCCGTCCGCGCGACGAACCGGAAGCTGCGCGAGCGTCATCGCTGCGTAGAAGACGCCGTCGTCGTCGCCCGCTTCCACCCGGATCGGATGAACGCTAGTGTCGAGCCGATACGCCTGCGGCGCCATCGCGGCGAACGCAACGGTAACGTCCGCGTGCGGCGCGCGCACCGGCGTGCCGATGGCGAGCGCGCGCCACCGCTGCGTTATCTCCTCGAGCGCGGCGCCGTCAAATCGCGTGGAAAGGGTGCGAGGGACGGCGTCCTGACTGCCGCGGCACGCACGCAGGTCGACATGAAGCGGCCGCGGGAGCAAATGCAGCTCATCGGCGCTCGCCCGACCCACACAGGCCGTCAGAAGCGCGGCGATACACGCCGCGCGGCGCACGGATCCGCTCTGCACAGAACGCCCGTTTGGCCGCGCTGCACGGGTTACCTTCGGACCATCGCGGCGGCCGCCCGTTTCCGTCCGTTCATGGGCGGGATCATCGGGTCGCCGTAGTATAGAGGGTGGGCGATGGCGATCTTCGTGGTTGTCGTGGCGTTGCTGGCCGCGATTGCGGCCGGAGCGTTCGCGCACGTCTATTTCAAACGATACTTGCGCGAGCGCGAGGAATACAATCGCGTGCGCGCGCTCTTCTCGCGCTACGTGTCGCCGCAAGTCGTCGACGATCTGCTCGAGCGCCACGACCCGCGTCTGTTTGAAGCCCGCGAGTACTACGCAACCATCCTCTGTGCGCGGATTCGCAACTTCGCGCTCGTCGCCGAATCGCTCTCGCCCGAACACACGCTGCGCTATCTCAACGAATTCTACACGATCGTCGGTCAGGCTGTGCAGCGCAACCGCGGGATGATCGAAACCTTGCGGGGCGACACCGTCTTCGCCGTCTTCGGCGTGCTGGTCGAGGAAACGTTTCAAGAAGAACGCGCGCTGCGTGCCGCGCTCGACATCGTGCGCCTTGCCGACGCCATGGAACGGCGCTGGAAGCAGCAAAACCGCAAGCCGCTCTTCGTCAGCGTGGGCGTCAACTCGGGGAAGATCGTTGCAGGCGACACCGGTTTTCAGCATCGGCGGGAATTCGCGGTGATCGGAAACCCGGCTACCGTCGCTTCCCGTCTGCAGACCGCAGCCGAAGAGATCAACGCCCTGATCGTCGCGTCGGAGGACACCTACAACCCGGTTCGCGATCTGTTCGTCGGGTTGCCCGCCTCGTCGCTGCCGCTGCGAGGGCTCAAACGTTTGCAGAACGCCTATCTCATTCGCGGCCTCAGCAACGCGGTGCCCGACGATCCCTCGCTCACGCTGCCTTCCGAACGCGCGTTCAAGCAAACGGTCGTGGTCGCTCAACCGCCCCCGGATGCCGTCGAGCCCGACGCCTACATCGCACCGGCCGAAGAAGCCGTTCCGACCGGGGTCGTGGTCGATGGTTTCGGGCGCATCGATACCTCGCGTCTCTCGCAACTCGACGACGACGCACCGGCGATGCCCGAACTCCCCGTCATCAGCGGCACCTACGAAGACGAGTTCGGACCGCCGTTTCGCCTCAACCCGTAAGCGGGAATCCGTTTGGCCGCCCCGCGCGTTATTCTGGCGAGGGCCCAAGCGCGGCGAAAAGCGAAGAACACGGCGTGGAAGATGCCGGGCATCTGATGGAGCGCGTTCGCAAACGCGACACGGATGCGTTCGAAACGCTGTACGATGACTATCATCGCCTCGCCTACGGGGTCGCTCTGCGCGTGCTCGACGACGTTTCGGCGGCCGAAGACGTCACACAAGCGGTTTTTTTGAAGGTATGGAGTGCACCTGACCTGTTTCGAGGCGGAAATTTTGCAGCATGGATTGCGCGCGTCGCGCGCAATCGAGCCCTCGATATGCGCTCGTCGGCCGCATTCCGGCCAAAGAGCGAACTGCCCGAATCGCTGCCGGAAAACGAAAATCTCGAAGACGTCGCGGTCGCGCACCTCGACGCCGAATCGGTGCGCAATGCCCTCGACAAGCTTCCCAAAGACCAGCGCGAGCCGATCGAGATGGGCTTCTTCGGCGGCATCACGCACGAAGAGATCGCCCGGCGCACCGGCATTCCGCTCGGCACGATCAAGACACGCATTCGCACCGGTCTGCGCAAGCTTCGCCATGAGTTGGAAGCGGCGGTGACGGCATGATCGACAGACACGACGATTGGCTCGACGACGTCGCCGCCTACGCGCTCGGAACGCTGCGCGCCGACGAAGCCGCTCGCGTGCGCGAGCATCTGCGTCTCTGCGAGCGGTGCCGTGCCGAATACGCCGCGCTGCAGCCGGCTGTCGTCCAACTTGCGTATTCCGCGCAAGCCTGCCCGACCGGCGTCAACGGCCCGCAAGTCAGCCCCTTGCTCAAGACGCGCATCATGCGCGCGGTGCGCACCGATGCCGCCCCGCGTCCGGCTCCGCGCTCTCGCTCGCGCTCGATATCACCGTGGCCGGCGTATCTGGTTGCGGCCGCCTGCATCGCGCTTACGCTGCTGACCTCGATCTCCAACATCGACCTCACCGCGCGTCTGCATGCCACACAGTCGCAATTGGCACAAAACGCCCGCCGTATCGAGACGCTCCAACGGATCGACATGGAGTCGCGCGCGATGGTCGCCGATCTGTTGAGCGCCGACGCGCAGCGCTTTCCGGTGAACAACGGTGAGGTCGTGCGCCGCGGCGCGCATCTCTACATCGCGATGCGCTCGATGACCGATCTCGGTCGCGGAAAAACCTATCAGGCCTGGACGCTTGCGCGCGGCTCCACCACGATGACGCCGTCGGTGACCTTCGAACCCGATCGCAGCGGCGGCGCCGTCGTCGCGCTCCCGGTCAATGCCACCGGCACTTCGGCCGTCGCGGTCAGCGTCGAGCCGTTCGGAGGCAGCAAACAGCCGACGACCGCGCCGTTGTTCGTCGTTTCCTTGCGCTGATGCCGGTCCGAGTGCAACGCTATGCGCGCCAAAGCGAGCGCGCGGTTCGAGCGTTTCTCGATCGCTCGCCGATCGAGAACGTCTATCTTTCGTTCTTGGTCTCGTCGAACGGCGCGCCGTCAGGAGACCTATTCGTCGCGCGCGATCTCGACGGCTCATGCATCGGGGTGGCTTTTTTCGGCCGGCAGATCGTGCTCGCGTGCGAGCGCGACGACGTCATCGAAGCGTTCGCCGCGATGGCGCGCGATCACCGCGGCGAGCGCATGATCGTGGCTCCACGGCGCATCGCCCAGAAGTACTGGGCGATCGTCAAACCGTGGCACCGGCCGGCGCGCGCCTATCGCGAGCGCCAGTTCGTCATGTCGGTCGAACGATCGTCGCTGCGGGGGACGCGAGACAGCGTGCTCACGCGACCGGCGCAGCCCAATGAATGGCGCAGCGTTGCATCTAGTTCAGCCCACGTCATCGAACACGAACTCGGGTTCGATCCGCGCACGACTTCAGTCACATTCGACGAGGACATCCGGCGCACCATCGATCGCGGCCTGTGGTACGTCGGCGAACACGCCAAGACGCTCTGCTTCTTCTGCAACATCGGCCCGTACACAGAGCACACCGTGCAGTTGCAAGGAATTTGGACGCCGCCCGAACTGCGCGGCAGCGGTTTTGCGACCCATGCCCTCTACGGCATCTGCGCGACACTTCTCGATCGCGTCCCGACCATCTCGCTGTACGTGAACGACTTCAATGAACCCGCCGTCGCGCTCTACGACCGCGTCGGTTTTCGCACCATCGGCGAGTTCTCAACCATTCTCTTTTGAGCGAAGGTCCCGATCTCTAGCGGTCGTGGTGCGTGATAGCGCGCTCGGCATTCTCGACGCCCTGCTCGACCGCGTGCTCGGCCTTCCAAAACAGCCCGACGATCCAGCGGATCGTCGCGTACACGCCGACCAGCGCGAAGAGAAAGATGATGAGAAATGTCCAAGCCGCACCCTGGGCCATGTGCACGAGAGTCTGTTCCACGCGGTACCTCTTCCTCTAAACGATCAAGAATTCATCAATACGGAACAATGATGCGCTGCCCGTCGTTGACTGTGGGTTTTCACCATGCTAGCTTGTCCTGGCCTTCCGGGAGTCCCTATTACGTGCGTCGTTTTTTCGCTCGCAAGCTTTTCGCGGTCGTTGCCCTGACTGCGGCATGTTCGTGCTTGCCCGGGCGCGGCACGGCGGCGCAGAAAGCGTTTGCCGTACCGGCCGCGTTGGCCGTCGTGCCGCCGAAACTTGACGGCACGCTCGACGACCCGGCATGGCAGAAGGCCGCGCACGTCCAGTTGGATTGGAATTTCTCGTTTCGCCGCCCCGCCGAGGAACGCACCGACGCCTACCTGCTCGTCGACGCGCACTTCATCTACGTCGCCTTCGTCGTGCAACAAGTTGAACCGATAACGGCAACGCAGCATACCAACGACGCCGGTCTGTCCACCGACGACATCGTCGACGTGCGTCTCTGGCCGGGCGGGGATCGCGGCTTTGACTACGATTTTACCGCCAATCCGATCGGAACGCGCTCATCTTCCTCCTCGGAGAACTCGGCGTTTGCTCCGCTCTGGACGGCCGTCGGCACGACGAACGCGCGAGGCTATGTGGTTACCGAGCGCATTCCGCTCGACGTGATGCGCGGCGATGGCCGCACGTCCTGGAGACTGCAGTTGGAGCGGAAAGTGCGTAACGCAAACACCACCTACGAGTGGTCACATGCCGACGCGCAAGGCGGCCCCGGCGATCCGTCGTACGCGGGATACCTCACCGGAATGGCGGTGGCCGCGAAGAGCACGCGAACCAAACCGCGCCTGCAACTCTATTCGCTCGGAACGTTCGCCAATCGAGCCGCCGGCGGCGACACGTCGCGAGTCGGCGCTGATTTTTCGCTGCCGGTGACCGAGACGTCGTCATTCATCGGAACGCTCCATCCCGATTACTCGAATGTCGAACTCGACCAGCAGACCATCTCTCCGACCGCATTCGCGCGTCAGTTTCAAGAAGTTCGCCCGTTCTTCACGCAAGGCAGCAATTTCTATAACAACTTCGATTGTAACGACTGCGTCGGCTCTCCGTGGCTCTACACGCCGGCGATTCCGACGCCGCGCGACGGTTTCTCCTTCGAAGGCGTCCAGAAGCGCCTTCAGTTCGGCGGATTCGAGGCGCTCTCCAATGGGCGAACCGACACGGCGCAGTCGGCCGGCTGGACATCACCGGACCGCCGCGTTCGCCTGCTTGCGCAACGCGAAAGCGTCGACATGCTCGGCATGCACGACGACGTGAGCTTCGCACAAGCGGAGATCGGCAACGTCCACAACTTCAGCACTTATGTCATCGGCGGTCAGGAAAACGGCACGCAGATATCCTCGGCTGCAGGCGGACGCTACCGTGAGTTCGGAGTCAATCTGTTCAACCCGAACTCCGGTGTCTTCGCCGCCTACCATGACGTGGGAACCCAATACAACCCGCTGGACAGCTTCACGCAATTGAATGATGTTCGCGGGCCCACGGTGTTCGGCTTTCACGAATTCATCTTCGGCAAGTCGGCACCTATTCAAAAAATTTCGGTCTCGCATGACGACAATCGGTTTGTCTCGCACGCGGGCGGCGTGGATTACACATTCTCCAATTCGAGTGTATCGATCGACACGCGCACGCAATTTTCGCTGAACCTCAGTGCCGGCGAGACCTATATACTCCAAGGGAGCAATCCAGGCGGCTATGCCAACCAAAACGGCCTCTCGCTCGCATACCGCCAAAATACCTCGACTCCGACGCGGATCTCGTACAACATCGGCCGTTTCGGTGCTGGTTATCTGCACGCGTGGGCGCGAGCCACGTCGTTACGGCTAGGCGCGCGTGGAACGCTGACGCTGGAAGCCGATAATACGATCGATCACGCCGACGACACCACCAGCGATGTGCAATGGCTCGAACGGGCCGACATCGCGTATCAGCTCGGTTCGAACACGTCGTTCAGCGTGGGCGCTCGCCGCATCATCGGAACGGGTCCGCCGTTTTTTTCCTCCGCGCAATTCACGAACGCGACGAATTTGAGTGTTGCCTATTACCAGCGCGTCGCGCACGCGGAACTCTATTTCGTGTACGGCGACCCCAATCAACTTGCCACCCAGCATTCGTTCGTGGTGAAGCTGATCGACTACGTAGGGGCGCAGAAGGGGACGTAGGCGCGCCCCAAGCGACCGCGCCTCGGAGCGGGTGTGAAGCGGCTGTGAACTTCTCGGGAAGCCGGGGGCGATTCTCGGCGCGCTCGTTCCCAAGATCCTGAAATGGTCGCCGTATGATGGCCCAGCAACCCGGGAAGGAGGGGCCTCATGAAACACCTGAACGCGGAGCCGACAGCAATCTCACCGATGCTGACCGAGAGGTTCTGGATACTGCATGAGGCCGATCCGCTCAATGACCTCTCGGCGTACCTCCAGGCGCGCAATGGCTCGGCGCTCTTCCGGCTGCACCTGCCGGTTCCCGGCGAGCATTCCCAGCCGCCACTCAGCGCCGTCTTTGAGCTTCGCGCGATCGCGACCGGGAGCGGACGCCGCCGCTCGATAGTGTTCTCGTGGTCTGGGCGCAACGGCTTCCCGCTCCCGACCATGCACGGGACGATCACCTCGCGGTGCATCGGCGTACTCGCAAGCGTCGTCGTCGAGGCGCGCTATTCGTGTGCGAACGACGTCGCGGGTAAGCTCTTTCACGATACCGTCGGCAAGCAGCTCGCGCAAGCGACGCTGGCGGCCCTGATGCACGCGCTGCGCATGATCGTGAAGACCGGATCGCGTTCCGTCACCTTCCAGTAACGTGACTCGCATGACTCACACGCCGCGCGCGAGAACAGCCTCGCATGAACCAACCGCATGCGACCGCTCTTTCCAACTGTCAGACCAAGACGTTCGCGCCCGGCATCAGCTGGGCGGTGTTGCCCGGCGACGGGATGACCCTAGTGTACTGGATCTTCGAACCGCCGACGTGCGGCGACGTGCCGCTGCACCAGCACGAGGTCGCGCAGGGCGGCGTGATTCTCGAAGGCTCGATCGTCATGCGCTACACGGACGGGACCGAATGCACGCTGCGCCCCGGCGATCTCTACGTCGTCGGAAAGAACGTTCCGCATTCGGCGACGTTCCCGGAACGCTGCGTGCTGGTCGACGTGTTCACGCCGAACCGGCTCGAGTACGAGGAGCGCTACGCGCAGAGCGCCTGAACGACGCCGCGGCTGACGTAACGCCGGCCGGACCGGCATAGTGGAGTAGGCCGTGCAGTTCGGCCGGATCTTCGGCATCACCCTACGGATCGACTGGAGCTGGCTCATCGTCTTCGGACTGATGACCTGGTCGCTCTCCGGCGCTCCCGGACCATTCGCGCATCTTCCCGAGCGCACGCGCATCGTGACGGCGGCCATCGCAGTGCTGCTGCTTTTCGCATGCGTCATCGCGCACGAACTCGCCCATGCTTTGACTGCCCGGCGATTCGGCATCGACACGGCGAGCATCACGCTCTTCGTGTTCGGCGGCGTGTCGAGCCTCAGGTCGGAACCAAATTCACCGCGTGCTGAGGCGCTGATCTCGCTCGCGGGTCCGTTGACGAGCTTCGTCCTGGCGTTGATCTTCTTCGCCGTTGCGAGCGTCGTGCGCGTCGGCGACGCCGCCGCGACCGCGATGCTCTACCTGGCGTTCGTCAATGCACTCCTCGGCGCGTTCAATCTGCTTCCGGCTTATCCGCTCGACGGCAGTCACGTCTTCCATGCCATCGTGTGGCATGTCAACAAGAATCGCGCGCGAGCGACCGGATTCACCGCAGGCATGACGCGCGCGGTCGGCGGAGCCTTCGTTCTCTTTGGTATTCTGCAGCTCGCCGGCGGCTATCTGGTCTCCGGCGTGTGGCTCGAACTGCTGGCTTGGTTCATGCTGCGTGCCGGTCAAGCAGAATGGC
Organism: Vulcanimicrobiota bacterium; assembly: GCA_027307235.1. GTDB lineage: Bacteria > Vulcanimicrobiota > Vulcanimicrobiia > Vulcanimicrobiales > Vulcanimicrobiaceae > DAHUXH01. Next base: position 222,014 of record DAHUXH010000012.1, read on the forward strand.
AGTACGAGATGATCCTTCGCCCCATGCAGGCGATGCGCGTCGTCGACGTCGCCGACCCGGTCGGCGCATCATTGCCGCTGAAAGCAAACTGCCAAGCCGCTCTCGACCGCATGATAGCGACGCAACACCGAGCCCTGCCCGTGGTCTCCAACGATGAATTGTCCGGCATGGTGACGCTAGCGGATTTCGCGAAGCTCGACGGGCGCGCATTGGACGACGCCGCCGTCACTTCGATCATGACACGCGCCGCCGATCTGGTCAGTGTCGCGGCGAGCGAACCGGCGTTCGCGGCATTTCAAAAACTCGCAAACTCATCGCACAGCCAACTGCCGGTCCTCGATGAGCATGCTCATCTGGTCGGCTTCGTCACACGTGACACCGTGATTCGCAGTCTGTTGTTCGCTCGCGAACAGCAGATGCTGGGGCCGATCTCCCGGCGCTAAGCTCTAGGCTCCTAGCGCCGGACCGCGTAGCGGACTTGCCCCGCCAGCCACTCGCACACGCTGCCGTCGCGCATCACGAACGATTCGCAGCCGTCGACGTCCGGGTTGAAATCTTCATTGGCGGCTTTCGTCGCCGGCCAGTTCACCTCGGGGAACTGACGCGCCGCCGCGCGTGCTTTCATGTAGGAAAACTGCGGCGCCTTCACCAGGATGTTGAGCGCGTTCGCCAATTTCTGCGCGTCAGTCATGGACATCGTACCTCCAAAGCGTTGATCCCACGTTGTAAAATCGCTGGCGTTGCGGGTCGAACGCGATCGTGCAGGTGATGGTTCTTCCGTTGGCATCGAAGCCATCCCAAATCAGCACGTGTCCGTTGGGCAGCAAGCGTATGCCTTGACCGGCATGCTCGCCGCCGTCCATCCGTGCGCGAACGAAGCGCCGCGCGCGTGGGTCGAAAAATTCCGGCGTGTGCACGAACCGGTTGACGGCGTATTCGCCGCCGGTCAGGAAGACGCGGCCATCGCGCAACAGGATGGCGGAGTGCTGCGCGCGCGCGTACGTCATGCTCGTGACCTCTCGCACGCGGTGATCCTGCGGTGAGTAGATCAGCGCGTCGCGAGTCACGCCGCCACGCGTCCATCCGCCTGCGATCAAGACGGTGCCGTCGGCGAGTTGCGTTGCCGTGGCATCGGCGCGGGCGACCGGCATGCGCGCCGTCGCGATCACCCGTCCCGTTCGCGCATCGATCTCTTGGATAATCGGCAAGAACGTGCCGTCCGGCGTGCGGCCGCCGACAATCAACGTGGTGCCGCCGCGCAACGTCACGACCGTCGCCGCGGTCCGCGTCATCGCGCGCTGCGCGAGCGCGGGAACGGCCCAGGTCAGCAGCACGGCCAGCACGGCCACGAGCGCCCCGAACGGGATGCCCGTCACCAGTCCATTCCACGAAGCGGCGCGCGCATCGTCATCAAGCAACTGGCGCAATCGCACCGCGGTGTGCGAGCCACTCCTCACTATGCCCACCGACAGCACCGGCGTGCGCGCCGCCGGTTGCTGCGCAAGCTGCCACAACAACTCAGCATAGCGGCGTGACGAACCGGTGGTCGCGACCGCCTCACGGTCGCAGGCGAGTTCACGTTCTAACGACAGGCGCGTGCACACAAAGGCGAGCAAAGGATTGAACCAGAGTAACGCCGCGACGACGCGTTCGATGAGTTGCACCCAATCATCGCGACGGCCTATGTGCGCCAGTTCATGGCGGAGCAGACACGCGATGTCTTCAGACGACATAGACTCCAAGAGTGCCTGTGGCATCACGATTGCCGGATGCAGATATCCAAGCGCGATCGGTGTGGTCACGGCATCGGCGGACAGCAGCCGCACGTCGCGCGACAGAAGCGGCAGCACAACGTCGAGCGGCTTGGCGCGGCTCTTTAGCATCCGCACGCCCCGAAGAGCGCGCGCGATGCAAAGGAGGCGCCACACCGCGATGGTCAGCCACACCACGACGGCCGGCACAGCAACCGCCGGAATCTGCAGCCGCTGCCGAACGCCTGCGATATCGGCCGTCGAGGTTGCGGACTGCTCACTCGTGCGCAATGCATCGGCACGGAACTGCGGTTCAACTGTCGGCGAGACGTGCCGCACCGCCGGAAGCGCCACCGTCGGCGGGGCGTTGAGCACGGCACGGCCGTACACGAAAGGCGTCGCAGCGGTCGCCATCAAGACGAACATCCAGCACCGGTAACGCGCGCCGGGCGCCGCTTTCGGCACCAGCGTCGTGACCGCCATTGCGGCAGCCACACCGAGCGAGGCCACTAGCACACTCGCCGCCAACCCGTACGCGAGTTGCGAGGTGACGGCAAACGGCTCGATCACTTGCGTTTTCGGCTCTCCTCGAAAAGCGCACGAATGCTTGCGGCTTCCTGCGCCGTCATCTGCTTGGAATCGAGCAGTGCCGACACGAGGAGGCTCGGCGAGCTATCGAAGAACCGCGCGACGACGTCCGCGAGCGCGGTTTTTTGCGCCGCGCTCTGGGCGATCGTAGCGCGATACAGGAACGTTCGTCCCGCAACCGTGTGCTTCACCGCGCCTTTGCGTTCAAGGACGCCCAAGGTCGTGAGCACCGTGTTGCGTGCCAAGCGCGGTGTTTCGATGGCATCGACGATCTCGTTGACCGTCGCCTCGGCACGCGACCAAAGCACGCGCATGATGCGCAACTCGGCTTCGGTCAACGCAGCGGCGCGTTGCGCCACGTTAGGTGTCGCCGGGAACGGCGTTGAGCAGCATAATCATGCGTTCTTTGGCGCGAAACGTGCGCCCGTCGCGAGTAGCCAAGATGACGTCACGCTCGCTCAATACGTCATCGCTGATGATGATACCGCTGCGAAAGGTGGTGTACCCACGCCAGTGGGTCGGGCCGGCGGAGGTGACGGAGACCGCAACCTGCTTGCCGTTGATCAGAATCGACGTTCCTCTCGACTTCGACGACTTCTGGGCAGTAGCGCGCCCTTCGCGCATCAGCATCACCGTCGCGTGGTCCGGGTCGGCCTGCACGACCGTGACGGTCTGCACCCCCGCCGGTCCCATCTCCCAGTCCGTCGGTATCGTGACCGTCCATGTCTGACCCGCGCGCAGCCGGTCGGGCGGATTGCCCCACAAGAAGCGATTGAGTGCAAGTCCGCTTGCCTGGGTATCGGGCGTCACGTGACCCTTCACGATCGGCATCAGCGTTCGCACGTCCAAGCTGTATCCAGCGTTGGTTCCCGAGGCCAAGCCATCGTAGCGGTATGGCCCTGTGAAGTTCGCCCGTCCGTTGTGAACATCGGTCACCACATACGTCGCTGAACCCGCCACGCGGCGGACCTGTTCCCTAAAACCCGGTCCCCGGAACGAGTACATAAAGGAGAAAACGTTCGACAAATGCTCGCCGCGCGTGAACGTGTGGTGGAAGTAATCCGGTGCCGGTTGGGCTATAGCACGGACACCGCCGCAGAGCACGATCAGTGCGGCAAGGGCCAGCAACTTCAGACGATTCATTGAGACCTCCGGCTCGACGATTCACACCTATTATTTTAAGCCTATATTCATAGTTGACAATCGTTAGCCCTACTGTGTAGGCTCCTCACATGAAAAGCAGCAGAGTCCTCGGATGCCTCCTGATGTTCAGCCTACCGGCGGCCGGAGCGCAGGCGCAAGCCAGTGGTGCGGCGCGAGCCATCGTCGCTCGCGCGATCGCGGTCGTCGGCGTTCATCGCGACCTGCATTCGATGCGATCGCTGCAAATGTCCGAAAGAACGATCTCGTTTCACATCACCGACAGCGATCACGCCGATGCGCCATTTCTCGTCGCATTCGGCAACGCGACCGTGACGGACGACCTGCCCGGCCGTCGCGAATCGAGCACCAGCGTCTCGGTCCTTCCCGGGAATGACACGAACACGCCCGGGAAAGAGTCGCGTATCACAGGCACGCTGATTCTCACCCGCGACATCGCGCAATACGCCGTTTCGCGCGACAACGATCCGCCGTCGACGAACGCGCTCGCAGTGCCGCCGACGTGGGAGACGAGTAATCCTGTGCAAGCATTGCTGATCGCCGCAGCCGCTCCCGACCTCACGCAGGAACCGGACGCCATAAGCCACGATGCGCCGCAACACGTCGTCAGCTTCACGAACGACGGCTACCGCGTGCGGTTGTTCATCAATGCAGATACGGACCTTCCGAGCGCGGTTGAAGCGACCGTCGATTATCGCGGAGAGATTGCCTGGAATGCGTGGGGCGACGTCGTCGAACGCACTGAGTATCAGAATTGGACGCTCGTCGACGGTATTCGTTACCCGTTTCAATGGGATATCACGCGCAACGGCGACATTTATAAGACGATCGCGCTCTCGCAAGTGCATGCCGACGTGCCGCTTGCGGCCGACGCTTTTGCTATTGCCGCGACGACACGCAAGGATGCGGACACCCCCGGAATCGCCGCTGCCGACGACATTCCGCTCGGCACTCCGGGCCGGCCGATCAGCGAAATCGCACCTGGCATCGTGCAAATACCGGGATCTTGGTACACGACGCTCGTGCGGCAGAATGACGGGATCGTTATCATCGACGCTCCGATCTCGGCTGGATATTCGCAGCGGGTGATCGCCGAGGTGCAACGCCGCTTCCCGGGTGTGCCGATCAAAGCACTCATCACGTCAACCGGATACTTCTGGCACATTGCCGGCGTCCGCGAATATGCGGCTCGCGGAATACCGATCTACGTGTTGGATCACAATGCGCCGACGGTTCATCGCTTGTTGAGCGCACCGCATACCATCGTCCCCGACGACCTGGCGAAGAGCGGCCGGCAACCCGACATTCGCATCGTCTCTGATCGCACGGTGATCGGCAGCGGGCACAATCAACTGGTAGTACTTCCGATCCGCCGCGCCAGCGGAAACATGTTGATGACCTACATTCCCGACGCGAAACTCGCTCACACTGCGGAGATGGCGCAACCGCTCGGTCCCAACGGTTCGTTCCTCTTCCCCGAATCGCTGCTCGAACTCAAGGAAGCGATTCGCGACGCGCACATCACTGTCAGCACGATCATCGGCATGCATATGAGCCCCACGCCCTGGTCGAAGGTCGAAGACACACTCCGCGCCGCTTCCCCGCAGCCATGAAAGCGCAGGAGGGCATGCCTCACGCCGCGTAGGGTGCCCGACGAAGCCTTGCACGGGTGTGGTTGTTTCACGGCTTCTCTGACCATCTGACCAGCAAGGTGTTCGATTTCCACACGCAGGGAGCAGTGTCTCCCGAGATCATGGAGAGTGAACACATGTCCACAGGCACGATTCAATTTTACGGGAGCGGCCTCTTTCAGGACGCCTATCCCAATCCGACGGTGCCCTACGCCACCCAACTCGCGCAGATCCAAAAATCACCGTTCAACCGCTGCGTCCTTTGGGCGCTGCACGTTCAGACGAACGGAGATTTCTATTACAACGATACGCCGATGGTGCAGAACGGCAAGTTCGTCACGAGTACCGATCCCACGAAAGGGGTCAACCCGGATCTCGCGAGCCTGCTTTCGCAAGTGAAGAGCGGCGGGAACGTCGGCAAGATTTTGTTCAGCATTGGGCCGTTCCAAAGCGATTTCGATCACATCGTCGCCAACCTTGCGAGTGCCAGGGCAAACTTCGCCGCACTCAAGGCAGCGCTGCCGATCGACGGCATCGATTTTGATTACGAGGGTAATTACGGCGACCAAGACGCAACCAACCTCGCGAATCTCACAACGCTTCTTTACAAGGACCTCGGCCTCGAGGTGACCTACTGCCCGTACACCTACGAGAGTTTCTGGCTGTCCTGTCTCGCGCAGGTCTACCAAAAGAACAAGAACGTGCAACTCGTCAGCGCGTTCAATTTGCAGTGCTACGACGGTGGAACGGGGAACGACCCGGCACAGTGGGCAGCGGAGATTTCGAGCTACGGCTCGCCGCTCGGGATCGCGGACCCCATCACATTCATCTTCCCCGGCTTCTGGGTTGCGCATGCCGGCGCAAAATCTGGAATGGGTCAGTGCCCAAGCGAGATGCAGTCGACATTCACAGCGCTGCAACCTGAAGGTGTCGTCGGAGGGTGGGTCTGGAATTCGGGCGACATCTTCAACAACGAATCGGCCGCATTATGTCCAAATCAGGACGTGACGCCGAACGGTTATGCTTCGGCAATCGCAAACGGCCTCGGATTGCTCGCGAACCGTTAGTCAACAAGGTCCCGCCCATATGCCGCGCCGCGACTCACTCGCGCGCGGCATCTTTCTTTTTCGGCTTGCAAACCTTATGGTCAATCTCATAGGCAACGCCTACTCCACCGCATCGACGATACGAATTATGTCAGCACACAGGTACAGGTGCTGTTTACCGCTATCTCTGTACCGTTCGATGATGCCGAATTCCACGAGTTTCAAAACTGTATCGCGCGACGATTGCCAGGAGAAACCCAACACGTTCTCGGCGATTGCATAGGTCATTACGGGGAGCCTGAACAGTTCATCGGCAAGCCGCAAGGGTGCGGCCGTTACACGTGCCTCGGTTAATTTCTTACGGTATTGCTCACGTAGTTCTTGTAGTTGTTTGGTGCGTTGCACCGCGTCACGCGCTTGTAGCGCGATGCCGCGCAGGAAGAACAGTATCCACGGCTCCCACTGCCCGTCCTTGCTGATGTTGAGCATGAGATCGTTGTATTGCTGCCGCCGACGTTCAAAGTATGCGCTCAAATAAAGCATCGGCACGGCAAGCCGTTTCTCGGCGCATAACATGAGCGTGATGAGTAATCGCCCGATGCGTCCGTTACCGTCGAGGAATGGATGGATCGCCTCGAACTGATAGTGCACCAGCGCAAGGCGCACGATCAACGGCAGCCGATCCGGCTTTTGGATGTACTGGCCCAGCGCATCGAACGCCTCATCGAGGAAATACGGCGGCGGCGGAACGTAACGCGCTTCGGCGATGCCCAAACCGTGCGGACCGATGTACACCTGCGTCTTACGAAATTGGCCGGGGTGCGTATTCTCCTCGTCGATTCCTGCGAGTAGTTTCTTGTGAACCTCGCAGAGCAATCGTTTGCCGATCGGAATGTCTCCACAGCGCGCGAGCGCGTACTGAAGTGCGGCGACATAGTTTGACACTTCCCGGTTGTCACGCTCGCGTTCAGACTTCTCGAACTGCGCCGCCTCAAAAAGCACGAGATCGGAGAACGTCGTCTGGGTTCCCTCGATGCGGCTTGATAGCACTGCTTCCTTACGCAAGAACGGCGCGATGAGCAACTGAGGATCGGGGAGGTTTTGGCCATGACCATCCAGCCGACCTAATTCCGTTGTCGCTTCATCGAGCGCGAGAATCACATCGGGAGACAGCACGAAATTAGCGAGCGGCAGCGGCTTGGGCAAGAAAGCAACCCCGCCCTCGGTGATGCGCACAAGTTCTCCGGTCATCCGGTTAGTAAATGACCACGGCTCCATGGTTTGCCTAGGGTTGCCTCCGTTACTCTAGGTAAAATGGCAGTTTGCCTAGGTTTCGTGACCACAACCCTAGGGCCTCCCCCGCGTCGGCGCGAGGATCGCTGAGTCCTCCGCAGGCGCTCTCCGGCAAATGTCGCAATAAACTGGTAGGCGCCCGATCGGTGGGAAAGCGTATGGATATGCCGCACTTCGCCGGATGTTTGAGCACGAAACTGGCGATCGGACGTAACGCACTAAACGCTTTATGAACGTCACTTACCGCGGCGCACGATCACTCGCGCACCGAACCGCAAGGGCAAACCGCTCGCAGGCGGCACGCTGCGAAACATCCTCGTCACGCTGTTCACGCGAATCACAGTGCGCGAGCCGACGCTATTGGATTCTTCACGCGCGCCGACGCAAACCCGTGGAATCCGGATGAACTCTCCCGGAAATTCTCGCGGCTCATCTACGTGCGCTTGTTTGATGAGGGCGGCGCGAGAAGGCGCAGCGCCTCGACCGCCTACCTGCGCGATGCGGTAGACGCATCATGCCGGGGATCAAAAGCAGAAATGCCGATAAACTCGCGCGTTTTTGGGGATGTGGCGGGAAAGTGTAGGAATCGAACCTACCAGCCGCCTTGCGGCGACCTCAGCGGTTTTGAAGACCGTGCGGGCCACCAGACCCGTACTTTCCCATCGGATACCCTATTTCGCCGGATTCGCGTTTCCTACGAGATCGTCCTGATATGCCACTGCGGCGAACCGCCTTTGCGACGCGGATTCAGAGAAGCGTTCGCGGCGACGCTCTTTCGTGCGTGATGCGATCGCCGCCTATCCGCGCGTGGCTTTCACGAACTCCGATGAAGTGGTGATGCGTCAGCCTGTCCATCGCGAATGACTTCACCGTTCCTCGCATTGCTCAGTAGCGCGAACGAAGTGTCTAGTTTGTGTATGGGATTGGTTTGAATTTTGATCAGGGAAAGAACCCGCAAACCTTCGCGCGTAAAATCTTCTCGAAGTGTACTCCTGTAGGCAGCGGCCGAGTTTTGGTTTGGATGATCATTAATCGTTACCAGCCCGGGTGGTGGACTTTTTACTAATGCCGGAATTCGCGAATATCCCGTTTTGGGATAGCTTTCCGCGGCAATTCATAATCGGGCGGTGGAGGCCCGTTGAGCAAATCAATCCATACGGCCCTTTACAAGAGGCTACGGCAGTTGCTGGTGAGCTATCGTGAAAAGGGTGAGATGACTCAGTCGGAACTTGCGGCGGCGATCGGGAAGCCGCAATCGTTTATCTCGAAAGTTGAAAGCGGTGAACGTCGCCTAGACATTGTCGAGTTGATTCAAATTCTCAACGCATTGCATGCTGATCCAGGTGAATTCATCGACGAACTGCTCCCGGGAGCACGCCTCTTCAGCACGGACGGTGCTTCTGCGTCGGACGTTATCGTGGTCGATCATGCAAGCATTTAATCGTTTTGTAATCGTAACAGGTCATAATCTTTACATGTAAACACTAGCTTCAACACATCGCACACTCCGAACTTTCGTTTCGTTACCGATACATAATGCGGGGGATTATGACCATCACCGAGCCAGCAGCGCTTGGACGGGAAGATATTCTCGACCGGCTTCTTACCACGACGCGCGACGTACTCCAGGCGCATGAATTGACACCTGCGCTGGAGTCAGTTGCCCGTGCCGTGGTGGAATTGTTCGGCTTTAAGTACGTGACAATCGTGGCCGCAGATTTCCCCGGCGGTGACCTGAAGCGACGCGTCGTGCTCGGCTGGCCTGAAGCGGTGATCGAAGAACGCCTGGGTGAACATGTCGAGCGGAACGCTGTCGAACGCCTTCTCCAGAAACGTTTTGAAATCGTCCCGAACTGTTACTACGTATCGGCGGAAGATGACGTTCATTGGGAACGCACGATCTACGCCGGCGACATGCCGCTCGATGCGCCGCGAACGCAATCCGATGCGTGGCACGAGCGCGACCTCCTCGCGTTGGTGCTTTCAGACAGCGACGGCGAGATGCTGGGTTACCTGTCCGCTGACGGTCCGCACGACGGACGCATACCGTCGCGCAGCATGCTCGAGCAGATGCAGTTGTTCGTCAATCTGGTTGCGTTGGCGCTGGCGAACACACGCGCACACCGGTCCGAGGTCGAACGGCGTGAACTCTTGGAGCAGCACTCCCAACTCCAAACCGAATTCTTCGCGATGGTCTCGCACGAAGTACGTTCACCGCTCTCGGCGATCCGCGGGGCAACGGCTATCCTAGAGTCGCACTTCGATTCGCTATCGCTCGAACGCCGGAATGAACTGCTGAGCGTGATCGGCAGTTCTACGACGCGGCTCTCGACGATTTTCGATGACTTCTTGCTGCTCTCGCGCATGGATGCCGGCAAACTCACCTTGCGGATCGAGCCGGTCGATCCAATCGCTATCTGCACCGAATCGATTGCGCGCATGGAGAGCGAGCACCCCGGCCGCGAGTTTTGTATGGCGTATATCCAGCCGGTGCCGATGATTCGCGCCGATGAAGGCCGCGTCGTGCAGATCCTCACAAATCTCCTCTCGAACGCATCGAAGTACTCGTTTGCAAATACGCCGGTGACCGTCGAAATTAAAGTCTACGACGATCGCGTGCTATTCGCGATCTCGAACGAGGGCCGGGGCATCGATCGGGAGGACCGGGGCAAGCTCTTCACCCGCTTTGGACATCTGTCGCACTCCGACGGATCGACCGGACTCGGGCTCCACATCTGCGCCCAACTGACCGAACTCATGAACGGCCGCGTCGGCTGCGAGAGCGAGCCGAACAAGCGAACGACGTTCTGGTTCACCATGCCCCGTGCCGACGTCGCCGCTCTGGCGCAGGCCCCAAGCCTGGACGGATGAACGACTCCACCTGACGCCGCGGGTACAAGGTGAAATTTCGTGTTGCTCACGCTGATTGCGCGAGGCACCCGGTCGGTTCCCGGCCGGTGTGGGCCAGCGCCCACAAGAGAGTGACGCGCGCAGCGTTTTGATCGCGTGAAAAGGCCAAGCCGCATGCACAGACGTGTTGGCGCTCCGCGAGCGTTTTCGTACGCTGCACTCCACAGTTGCTGCACGTTTGGCTTGGTTTGACCGTATGCGACGGAACCTCGACGAACTCGACACCAGCTTCTGCCGCTTTGTATGCGAGCATATCGAGAAATGCGCGTGGGGCCGTCGCGAGTATCTCGCGATTGAGGCCCGCCTTTTGCGCAACGTTGCGCCCGGGTGATTCGACCGTTCCTCTGGCCGAACGGGTCATCTTCCTGATCGAGAGCGATTCGGTCGCGATGAGATTCGACGCTTTCACCAGCGCTGCCGAGAGCTGATGCAGAAAGTTGTGGCGCCGAGCGGCCGTCTTACGCTGGATTGTGCTGACGGCCAGGCGTGCCTTAAGGCGGTTCTTCGAGCATTTGTCCTTGCGCGCAAGGTTCTGCTGCGCCGCTTCCAGCTTGGCGCGCATCTGTGTGAAGAAGCGCGGGTTCTCGATTGCCGAGAAGCTGCCGTCGTCGTGGGCGAGCGTGGCGAACGTCTCGACACCCCAATCCAAGCCAACGGCAGACGTTCCGCCTGACACCTGAGAGACGCGGCCTGCCATGTCGGTCGCCGTTGCCAGGTGTGAAGCGGAAGCCATCGCCGTGCGTCTTATATCCCCAGCCTGAGAACCGGGCGAACGCCTGAAAGCGCGGGAAACCTGGGGCTTCGCCGTTCTTGCAGCGCCGAAAGAACGACGCGCATTTGATCGTATGCCGACAGGCTCTTGCGCTGCAGCCGCCAGGCGGCGATGCGCTGTTCGAGCGCGGCGTTATAGAGCCGTTGGTGCAGCCCGAGCATATCCAGCAGCGCCGCCTCCTGCGAGCGCGACGGATAGAGGCGATAGACGACCTTGCGCGAGACGGGCTCCATCGTGCCTACTATTGCCTTTCTGGATGCCATGCGGGTGACATTCTGGAATCGCCTGCAAGGTAGGTGCCGCGCGCCTCTGCGCGTAAAGGCGGCTGCCGTGAGAACACGTCCCGATATCCGCAACGTCGCCATCATCGCCCACGTCGATCACGGCAAAACGACATTGGTCGACGCCATGCTTCGCCAAAGCGGCGTCTTCCGCGAAGGGCAGCACGTTGAAACCCGCGTGATGGACTCCAACCCGCTCGAACGCGAGCGCGGCATCACCATTCTCGCGAAGAACACCGCGGTACGTCACGGCGACGTGAAATTCAACATCGTCGACACCCCCGGCCACGCCGACTTCGGCGGCGAAGTCGAGCGCGTGCTACAGATGGTGCAAGGCGTGCTCTTGCTCGTCGATGCAGCCGAAGGCGTGATGCCGCAGACTCGTTTCGTGCTTCGCAAGGCCCTGGAACTCGATTTGAAAGCGATCGTCGTGGTCAACAAGATCGACCGCAAGGATGCGCGCGCTCAGGAGGTCGTCAATGAGACGTTCGACCTCTTCATCGAACTCGGTGCCAACGACGAGCAAGCCGACTTCCCCGTGATCTTCACCAACGCCAAGCAGGGCGTGGCGAAGCGGCGCCTCGAGGACGAAAGCGCCGACCTCGAACCGCTCTTCGAAACGATCGCGCGCTTCATTCCGGAAGCGCCGGCTGAAGAGGGACCGTTCCAGATGCTGGTCTCCGCGATCGATCACAACAAGTACGTGGGGCGCATCGGCATCGGCCGCGTCTTCCGCGGTTCCACGCGCGTCAACGCGCCGATCGCGAAGGTCGCGCGCGACGGTGAGGTGCAGACCGGTTTGCGCTTGACGAAGATGCTGGCGTTCCAGGGTCTCGAACGCGTGGAGGTCGAGGAAGCTAGCGCCGGCGACATCATCTGTGTCTCAGGCATCGAGGGGTTGAACATCAGCGACACGATCGCCGACGCGAACACCCCAGAGGGGATTCACGCAGTTGCGGTGGACGAGCCGACGGTCTCCATGTTCTTCAGCGTCAACAACTCGCCGTTCGCCGGAAAAGAAGGCAAGTACGTCACGTCACGGCAGATTCGCGAGCGCTTGATGCGCGAACTCGAATCCAACGTCGCCTTGCGCGTCGCCGACACAGATTCCGCCGACACGTTCGAGGTGCGAGGACGCGGCGAGTTGCATCTGTCGATTCTCATCGAGACGATGCGCCGCGAAGGCTACGAGTTGCAGGTCTCAAAGCCGCAGGTGATCGTCACCGAACGCGACGGCAGGCGCTGGGAACCGGTCGAGTACGTCGTCGTCGACGTGGCCGACGAATATGCCGGGGCGGTGATCGAAGCGCTCGGAAAGCGCAAAGCCGTGATGTCGAACATGATCAACATCGGCGATTCACGCCGCCTGGAGTACACGATGCCGACGCGCGCAATCTTCGGACTGCGCGGTGAGTTGCTGACGCTGACGCGCGGCACCGCCGTCATGTCGCACACCTACTACGATCACCAAGAATGGCAGGGTGAGCTTCCCGGGCGCAATGTCGGCGCGCTCGTCGCGAGCGACACCGGCACCACGACCGGCTATGCCTTGATGGGCGTGGAACAGCGCGGCCGCTTCTTTATCGGACCCGGCGTCGAGGCCTATGAAGGCATGATCGTCGGCCGCGCCAACGACGACAAAGACATCTCACTCAATGTCGTGCGTGAGAAAAAATTGACGAACATGCGCGCGTCGGGTTCCGACGAGAACGTCAAACTCGCTCCCGCCGAGGAGATGAGCCTCGAACGGGCGATCGAATTCATCGACGATGACGAACTCGTGGAGATAACGCCGCTCTCGATTCGTTTGCGCAAGCGCATCTTGAACGAGAGCGAACGTCTCAAGCACCGTAAACGCGAGATGAGCAAAGCGTAAGGTCTAGGAGCCTGTGCAGGCTCCTTAGCCCAGCGGTATCGGCGAATCGGCTCTTGCACGCGCCGGCCGCTCAAGCCCGGAGCGCGCCACGCGCGCAAGATCGAGGACGCGCATCGCGCTGCGCCGAGGAGAGAACCGTCGCGAGAAATCGGCGACCGCGCACGTCGCTTTCGCCCGGCGTGATGCGACATCGCGCAACGCGCGCTCGGCCAGCGACGGCAACGCGGACGTAGACCCGATGAACGCGACGTCGTCAGCGTAGATGCGGCGCGTCGCCGCATGCTCGAGGACGACCGTGGGGATACCGGCACGGGCGAGCAACACGTTGCCGTACGCGCACGTGTCGGTCAAGCCCGCAAAGATCGCAACATCGAGATAGGTGGGTTCGCCGTGCGCGAACAGCATCTGCCCGTCGAGCGCGACAATCTCCAGCTGCGGATCGGACGCGCGGACGGCGGCAACGGCAGCGGCAACAGCGTGTTGCTTTTCCGGCGTATCGCCGGCGGCGACAAAGACGCCGACGCGACGCGCAGCCACGTCATCCGCGTGCCGTACACCGCAGTGTGCTGCGCGTTCGGCATCCACTCCCGGCAGCCAGGGGATGCTCCCCGCATAGGCACCGTGCGCGGTCAGAGCGGCGAAGCCGTCGTCGCCGGCGGCAACCGTCACTCCGGCTCTGGGTGATGGCTCCGGCGCAAACCAGTCGAGCGAAGCGGCGATGCGAAACCGCCGGTTGACCAACGACCAGGGCGCGATGCGATCGGCGACCATCGGATGTCCGAACGAACGCATGCCGCCCAGCAGATCGTCGAGTGCGCGATCAAGCAATAGATCGCCGTGTGTGTCGCGGCGCACGACCACCGCACCGACCTCGCCGCGTTCGACGCGCGCGACGTCATGCAAACGACGATGCCAACGACGAAAGAACCGCATCTCGTTGTGCTGCTCGTGATCGAAGCGGCCGTCGGTAGCACCTTCATAGTGCGCGAACGCCGCGTCGGCCACAAACCGTACGTTTCGTCCATCTTCACCGGCACGCATACACAGATCGACGTCTTCGTAGCCGTTGCGATACGCCTGGTCGAAACCGCCCGCGGCGAGGAACCAATCACGCCGCACGGCCATCGCCGCTCCCGGCACTGCTGCGGCTTCATACGTTGCGCCGTCGTGCGCAGGTGAATCCGGAAGATGACGATGCGAATGCCACCACTGCGCGTTTGGCAACAGCACCATGCCGTTGGCCTGCAGCACACCGTCTTCGAAGACGAGCCGTCCGGCCGCGATCGCGACACGATCGTCTGAAAACGCGGCGCGAATCGGCGTCAGTGCATCGCCGAGCGGAACGGCGTCGTTGTTGAGAAACAACACCACCGGTGCTTGGGCGGCCTTCGCTCCAACGTTGCATGCGCCCGCGAAGTTCAAGTTCGTCTCCTGCCGCAACGTACACACCCAAGAAAAATCTCGCTGCATGGCTGCGGGTGTCTCATCAGTCGAAGCATTGTCGACGACGATGACGTCAAACGCGGTCGCGCCCTCGGTGCGCAGAGCCGCAAGCGCGTCAAGACATCGGCGCGTCAACCACCAGTTGTTGCGCACCGGTATCACGACGCTGAGCATCGGATGCATGGCACGCTTTTTCGAGCGGGAAGAGGTCAGCACCTTACCGGTGCGGGAAGTAGGCGCCGTGATGAGTCGTCCATTCCTGGCCGCTCTCTTGGCTCTCACACTGCTGGCGGCCGATCCGGTCTCCGCGCCGTCCGATCCGACACTGCTCCTTGCACTGCGGGGCAAGTCGGCAGCGGCGCTCACCTTCGTGCCGTTCGACGGTCCGCCGCAACCGCTGGTGCAACCGGGCAAACCGACGGTCGTCATCGCATTCGCGTCGTGGTGCGAGCCATGCATTCAAGAATTGCCGAGAGTGCTTGCCGACTACGCGCGCTTCAAAGACCGCGTCAATTTCGCCGGCATCGACTTTCTCGATGCGGAGCAAGCCGGACGCTCGGTCGTCGCACGGTATGCGATTCCGTTTCCGGTCGAGCATTTCGGCGACGAGTCGATGGGACAATCCGTGACGATCGATGCACTTCAGGCAACCGAAGCGCGGTGCCGCTGCGTACCGTCCCAGAAGACCGCGTTCACCGCAACCGAGTTGGACACGATCTTGCCGTTGCTCAAACGTGCCCTCTTTCCGGAAACCTTCGCGCGGCTCGTTCCAGTCCTCAAGCGCGGCGTGGACGTCACACCGCGTGAACTGACGGCGCTGGCCGCGGAGCACGGCGTCGCCATCACCGTCGGCATCGGTAAGATCACGACCTCGCCGGTCGACAATCCGCTTGCTTTACCGCACGCGTTCATCATCGATGATCGCGGCATCGTCCGCAACGAGGTGATCGGGTATTCGCAGTCAGTCGACCCGATCGCCGATGCACTCATTACCTTGGGAATCCGATAGTGGAACTCGATCCGAAAGTCGTCGCGCGCCGTGGACAATCGCTCGCGCAAGGATTCGCGCGCTTCTTGCTGCGCGGAAAAGTCGTCGATCTGGCCATCGCCGTCGTGATCGGCGCCGCGGCCGGCAGCCTGATCACCTCGTTTGTCAAAGACATCTTCGCTCCGGCGATTGCGATGATCTTCGGAACGCACGAGTTCGAGAAGGCGACGTTGACGATCCGGGGCAGCACCATCAGTTACGGCAGCTTTATCAACTCGCTGCTGTCGTTTCTCATCATCGCCGGTGTGGTGTATCTGTTCGTGATCACGCCCACCAACCGGCTCGAGAACAACGCGTACTTTCAACCCCCATCCGACCCGAACTTTCGGAAATGTCCGGAGTGTCTGGGTGAGATTCCCAAGGACGCGCGGCGGTGCATGTTCTGCACCCAATTGGTGGGAGCGCTCGAAGAATAGCTGCTTACGGCAAGGCGGCGGTGACGCGAGCCTCCGTCGCAAAAGTCAGTTCACCGCGGAGATCGTCGTAACCGACCTCGACGGCATCGCCTTCGCGAACATCGCCCGCAAGAATCTTGCGCCCGAGCGGTGTTTCCAGCTCTTTCTGAATCGTTCGCTTGAGCGGACGCGCACCGTAGGTGGGATCATAGCCGGATTTCACTAGATGCCGCTTCGCCGCCGCATCGAGAACCAGCGTGATGTGGCGATCCTCCAAGCGTTTGCGTAAACGCCGCAACTGGATCTCGACGATCTCTTCGAGTTCTTCCTCGGTAAGCGAGTGGAACACAATCGTCTCGTCGACGCGGTTGAGAAATTCCGGGCGAAAGTGCTGGCGCAACTCGTCGAGCACGGTCGCACGCATGACCGCGTACTCGGCGCCGGTAAGCGCACCTTTGTAATCGAGGATGCGATGGCTGCCGATGTTCGAGGTCATCACGACGATCGTGTTCTTGAAATCGACGGTGTGACCCTGACCGTCGGTGAGCCGTCCGTCGTCGAGGATCTGCAAGAAGACGTTGAACACGTCACTGCTCGCTTTTTCGATCTCGTCGAAGAGCACCACCGAATACGGGCGGCGGCGCACGGCCTCGGTGAGCTGGCCGCCCTCTTCATAGCCGACGTATCCCGGCGGCGCGCCGATCAAGCGCGCGACGGTGTGCTTTTCCTGATACTCCGACATGTCTATGCGAATCAGCGCACGTTCGTCGTTGAAGAGATACTCCGCGAGCGCACGCGCCAACTCCGTCTTACCGACGCCGGTCGGACCCAGGAAGATGAACGAGCCGATCGGACGATTCGGGTCGGAGAGACCCGAGCGCGAACGCATGACGGCCTCGGCGACGGCATCGACCGCTTCACCTTGGCCGATGACGCGCCGATGCAACTCCTCGTCGAGGTGGAGCAGCTTCTGCTTCTCCCCTTCGAGCAGCTTCGTCACTGGAATGCCGGTCCAGCGCGCGATTACCTCGGCGATGTCTTCCTCGTCGACCTCTTCTTTCGAGAGGCGCCCGTGGTGCTGACTGAGCAGATGCTCTTCCTGCGCCTTCAATTGTTTTTCGAGATCAGCAAGCGTGCCGTATTTCAACTGCGCCACGCGGTTGAGATCGTACTGACGCTCCGCCTGCTCGATCTGCACCTTCGTGGTTTGAATCTGCTCGCGCAGATCGCGCAGCGCGACCGCCGCTCCCTTCTCCTTGTCCCATTGCGCCTTGAGCGTCATCTGCTCGGCGCGCACCTCCGCGAGTTCTTTTTCAAGGTTGTCTAGACGCGCCTTGCTGGCAGCATCGCTCTCCTTACGCAGCGCCTCGCGCTCAATTTCGAGCTGCATCACGCGGCGCGTCAACTCGTCGAGTTCCTGCGGCATCGAGTCGATCTCCGTACGCAGCTTGGCGGCGGCTTCGTCAACCAAGTCGATCGCCTTGTCGGGCAAGAAACGGTCGGCGATGTACCGGTTGCTGAGCGTCGCGGCGGCAACCAGCGCACCGTCCTTGATACGCACGCCGTGATGAGCCTCGTACTTTTCCTTGAGGCCGCGCAGAATCGAGATCGTGTCTTCGACGCTGGGCTGATCCACTACCACCGGCTGAAAGCGGCGTTCGAGCGCACCGTCTTTTTCGATGTGCTTGCGATACTCGTCGAGCGTCGTCGCGCCGATCATGTGCAGTTCGCCGCGCGCCAGCATCGGCTTGAGCAGGTTGCCGGCATCCATCGAGCCTTCGGTCTTCCCTGCCCCGACCAGCGTATGCAGCTCATCGAGAAAGAGCACGATGCGGCCCTCGGATTGGCTAACGTCCTTGAGCACGGCCTTCAGCCGCTCTTCGAATTCGCCGCGATACTTGGCACCGGCGATCAGCGCGCCCATGTCGAGCGCGACGATGCGTTTGTCTTTGAGGCCTTCAGGCACGTCACCGCGCACGATGCGCTGCGCCAAGCCTTCGACGATCGCGGTCTTGCCGACACCGGGATCGCCGACCAGCACCGGGTTGTTCTTCGTGCGACGCGAGAGCACTTGAACGACGCGGCGAATCTCTTCGTCGCGACCGATCACCGGATCGAGCTTTCCGCGCTCGGCATCCAGAGTGAGATCGCGTCCGTATCGTTCGAGCGCCTTGTACGTTCCTTCCGGGTCCTTGGTCGTGACGCGCTGATTGCCGCGCACGTCGCGCAGTGCCTTGAGCAGCGCATCCTTGCTGAGACCGCTGTCGCGAAACAGTCTTCCGACGGTGCCGCTCGATTGCGCGAGCGCCAGCAGCACGTGCTCGACCGAGACGTAATCGTCTTGTAGGGTCTTGGCTTCGCCCTCCGCGACGCTCATCACGCGCGACAGCTCCGGCGCGAGCGTCGGCTGCGCGCTCTCCGCGCCGGCGCCGCTCAGGCGAGGCAGGCGACCGATCAACTCCTCGTTCTTGCGCGCGAGCACCCGCGGATCGGCTCCGGCCTTCTCGATGATGTCCGGGGCGATGCCGCGTTCTTGCTCGAGCAGGGCGGCCAGCATGTGCTCTGGCGAGACCTGCGTATGGTGCTCATTGAGCGCCTGGGAGTAGGCGGTACTGAGCGCATCCGACACGCGCTCGGTCATGCGTTCAACATTCATTCCACACCATAGTACCGCGCTTGCGGCTCGGCGGTTGCAGGCTTGCCCTCTTAGCGGAGGGCTGGCCTGCTCGTGGAAGATCAGGCTCGACATGCAGATCGAAACCGGGGCCCTGCGCGCGTACTATCTGTTCGACGTCGCGGACACGATCGATCTGGGAAGTCTGAGGAGCATCGCGGGCGGGGGCCTGGCGCGCGCACCGCTCGTTCTCCGGCAGCACACCTCGCAGGGCTATCTCCAGTTTCCGGTGCCGCCGCTGGTCGCGCTGCTCGCCGATCAGGAGTACCAGGGGCAGCCGCTCGCCGTTCGTGTCAAGCTGTTCGACTACGGCGTCATCTCGGTGCGCCTCACGTTGCGCTTTTCCGGCTCGTGGAGCGACTTCTCCGATGCCGTCGTCCGCTTTCGTCAGAACGAGGAGTTGCTCGATCGCGCGCGGCGCGTCGCAAGCGACGTCCAGGACGAGATCGGGGCGGCCTTAGACGATCCGCACGTTCCGCTGATGGAAGACTACCTCGTCGTCGAGATCGAGCGCTTCACCAATCCGATCACCGGCGCACAGTTGCTCGGCGAACATGCAAGCGCGCTCGCGACCCTTCTGCTCGGTGAGACGCGAGCGCTCTCGAGCGCCGAAGTCGAAGAGACCTTGCGATCAAATTTTTCCTATTACCCCGACGATTGCACGATCGTGCAATGGGACACGGCCTTCGTCTACGACCGGCGCGATAGCGCCGACGCGATTGAGGACATTCTTGAATTTGCGAACTCTCAGTTGCTCGAACTGCGAACGTACGATCAGCAGCTCGATGATGAACTCAACGCGATCTACGCGACGCAGCCCGGACGGACGACACGCGGCGTTCTCGGACGGCGCGTCGCCGAACGCGCTGCTTCGCTTCGATACCTGATCGTCGACGTGCTCGAACTCACTGACCGAGCCAGCAACGCACTCAAAGTGATCGGCGACGCCTACTACGCGCGCGTGTACCGCGCCGCGGCGCGCCGCCTTGGCCTAGCCGACTGGCAAAAGCAGATCGACTCCAAGCTCGCGAGCATCGGCGACATGTACCGCTTCTTCCACGACGAGTCGAGAAATCACCGCGACGAGTTCCTCGAACTCATCGTGATCATCCTGATTGCGTTGGAACTGGTGGTCGGAGTGGTGACGCTGCTTCATCATTGACGGCGTCCGCGGCTTTCGCCCCGCGCAGCATGCGATCGTTGCCGCTGCGGACGGTGACGCCGTGCGCATCAAACCATTCGAGCAGCGGCACTGCGTACTTGCGCGAGGTCCCGAGAAGGTCGCGAAATTCCGCCGCCGTCATCTTCCCTTCACGCCGCAAGAAGTTCTCGACTGCGTGGCGGATCGCCGAGATCTGAGCGCCGCGATAGAGCGCCGTGTCAACTTTCACAATAACGCCGCGCACGAGCAGCGTTTCGAATGCGCGAGCGATACCGGTGATGTCGGACGCACGCACCGCAGAGGCAACGCGATCGAACGACTCCGGCAGATTCGGCGCGAGCGGATCGAGCGGAAACGCGCTGTCGAAGAACCGGCGCTGCTCGGCGCTCAAGCGCGGCTGATGCTCGGGCGTGGCATAATAACCGGAACGGGCGGCGACGCGCCCTTCGTCGGCGTAAGACGCAAGGATGCGCACCAGCACCCGCTCGGGAACCGCGAGCACACGCGCGAGCGCAATCGAGGTCACGCCCGCCGACCACGGTTCGCTGCGCTGATGCTCGTCGAGCACCGCGAGCGCGCGATCGAGTACGGTGCGCGCTTCACGCGCGCACAAATATTCATCGGGTTTGCGCAACGCAAGCACGTCACCGCGCGCCACCAAGTCGGCGAGCACTTCGGCAACGACGTCTTCACGAATATTGGCCTCGAAGGCGAGGGCAACGCGATCACTCGGCGCGCCGCCGCGTGCCCGAAGAACGGTGAGCAGCCGCTCACCAATCGGCGATCGATCATCTGCGACGGTTTCCTCTCCGATCGCATCGATCACGCCCCCGCCGAGCAGCGTCTTGGGAGACAACCGCCGAACAACGTAGTGCACGCCGGGGAAAGCGACGGTCGATGCACTCAGTACCAGGCGCCCGTGCACGGTGGCGCCGGATGATGGTATCTCGTCGAGGAGCAACGTTCCGAGAATCTCAGCCGATCCAAGATAGACGCGCACGCGCTGCTTGCGCCGCAAGAGCGAACCCGCTTCGACAACCGCCTCGAATGATACCGCGAACTCCGCTCGCGGCGTCAACTGCGGATGCGCAAGCACCGCTCCGCGCGCGATCTCGCTCTTCTCGATGCCCGGCAGGTTGACGGCGACCCGCGCACCGCCTTCAACGCGCGTCTTGCTGTGATGGA
Source organism: Vulcanimicrobiota bacterium (assembly GCA_027307235.1). Classification (GTDB taxonomy): domain Bacteria; phylum Vulcanimicrobiota; class Vulcanimicrobiia; order Vulcanimicrobiales; family Vulcanimicrobiaceae; genus DAHUXH01. The sequence goes on from DAHUXH010000012.1 coordinate 243,230, forward strand.
ACACGTGCAGGCTGCGAACGCGAACCGGTGTGGTGCCGGGCTCGAGCACAAGCGCTTCACCGACCGAGATCGTGCCTTGCATTAGCGTCCCGGTCACAATCGTTCCGAGTCCGGCCAGCGTGAAGACCCGATCGATCGGCAGATAGGCCGGCGCATCGAGTGCGCGCGGCGGCAATACGTTGAGCGCATCGGCGATCGCCGCGCGCAGATCTTCGAGGCCATACCCCGATCGCGACGAGACGCGAACGAGCGGCGCACCGGCCGCGATCGTGCCGCGCAGATCGCGTTCGATCGCCGCGACGGCACGGTCGAGCTCGGCACCGTCGAGCAAGTCGGCCTTCGTCACCACGACGATCGTGCGCGCGACGTTCAGAAAGCGGAGGATCTGCAGATGCTCGACCGTCTGCGCCATGACGCCTTCGTTCGCGGCCACGACCAGGAGCAGCAACTCCATCCCGGCCGCTCCGGCAAGCATGTTGTGCAAGAAGCGCTCGTGACCGGGAACGTCGACGATGCCCGCTTCACTTCCGCCGTCGAGGTGAAGGTAGGCAAAGCCAAGGTCGAGCGTCATGCCGCGCAGTTGCTCCTCGAACAAGCGATCCGGGTTGGTCCCGGTCAATGCCTCGACGAGCGACGACTTTCCGTGATCGACATGTCCGGCCGTTCCGATGATGTGCATGCGTGCAAGCGTTCCTTCTCGATTCAGCCCGCGATGCCCAATACAGCTTCGATCACGGCTGCGTCCTGCTTGGGTGCGATGGTGCGCAAATCGAGACGAACCTCGCCGTTCTCGATGCGAGCCACGATCGGCGGGCGCCCGCGCCGCAGACGTTCCATCAATTGATCGGGATACGGTGTCTCAAAAGCAATTGCGACCGACGGCACGTGCGCTCGCGGCAGTGATCCGCCGCCGACGAACGCTTGTGCGTCGACGATGCGCGCGTTGCCGACCTGCGCGGCATAGCGCCGCGCGCGTTCGCGCAGGCTCTCCATCGGCATCGCCAGCATGGCGAAGAAGGGAATCTGCTCGCGCGAGCGCCGATCGTGATACAAGCGCAGCGTGGCGGCGAGCAGTGCGAGAGTCATCTTGTCGACGCGCAGCGCGCGGAGAAGCGGATTGGCCCGCAAACGCGCCGTCAGCGCGGAGTTGCCGACGATGATGCCGGCCTGCGGCCCGCCCAAGAGTTTGTCACCGGAGAACGCGACCACGTCAACGCCGTCACGCAGCGCATCCTGAACGGTGCGTTCATGCGGCAATCCATACTCGGCCAGATCGACCACGGCGCCGCTGCCCAGATCTTCGACCAGGGGAATGCCCGCGCGCCGAGCCAGTGCGCTCAACGCCGGCGGCGCGGCGTCGGCCGTGAATCCTTCGATCGCGAAATTCGATTGGTGCGTTCGCAGCAGCAGCGCGGTGTCGGTAGTGAGCGCTCGCTCGAAGTCGCGCTCGTTCACTTTGTTGGTCGTGCCGACTTCAACGAGGATGGCACCGCTGCGTTCCAGCACCTCGGGCACGCGAAATCCGCCGCCGATCTCGATGAGTTGATTGCGCGCCACGACTACTTCGCGGCCTTTCGCGAAGGTGTCGAGAATCAAGAGCATCGCGGCGGCGCAGTTGTTCACGACGAGCGCATCCTGCGCACCGGTGATCTCACGGAGCAGTCCGGTGACGCGATCGTAGCGCGATCCGCGTTCTCCAAGCGTCAGGTCGTATTCGAGATTCGAATAGCCCCGGCCGATGTCACAGGCGTGCGCACAAGCGGCCTCGGCCAGCGGCGCGCGACCAAGGTTGGTGTGCAGCAGCACGCCGGTCGCGTTGATGACGGCGACGAGCGAAGCGGCCGCATCGCGATCGAGCCGATCGATCACGCCGAGCGCAAGATGCTCGTATGCCGCGACGCCGTCGCACGCGCGCGCCGCATCCAACTCAGACGCAACGGCACGCTTGAGCGCATCGCGCCCGAGCAATTGCTCGTAGGGCGCGATGCGGTGATCTTCGAGGAACCGATTGACCGGGGGAAGATTACGCGACGTGGCGGCTCAGCATCGTGGAGATGGTCTGCTCGGGAACGTAGCCGACGATACGATCGACTTCTTTCCCGCCCTTGAAAAGGATCAGACAGGGAATCCCCGAGACCTGATATTCGCCCGCGATGCTCGGATTGTCATCCGTGTTGAGCTTCACGAACTTCGCCTTGCCGGCATTGGCCGAAGCCACCTTCTCAACAACCGGTGAGAGCATGCGGCACGGTCCGCACCACGGTGCCCAGAAATCGACCAGCACCGGTTTGTCGCTGCCGATGACTTCGGTTTGAAACGTCGCTTGCGTTACGTCGGGTAGTGCACTCATGAGATTCTCTTTCTTCCTCCGGTGAGCTTCGACCGCATGGCCGGTCGCGATGGTTTCACTCTCACATCTCCGTCTGGAGCGGCTCGCCGGTGATGCCGGTAAGCTGTTCTGCTTGTTTGCCGAGGTTGGTGATCGCAATGACTTCATCGCCGTCACCCAAGCGCTGCAGGCGCACGCCCTTGGTCGATCGGCCGGTTCGGCGAATGTCTGCCACGTCCAGACGAATGACCTGATTGCCCGAGGTGATCATCAAGATCTGATCGTCCGGGCCGACCATAATCTGATCGACGACCTTGCCGATGTCCTCGCGCTCCTTGGCGAAGGCTTTCACGCCCTTGCCTCCGCGCGAGGTATGGCGGTAGTCCTCGATCGGCGTCCGCTTCCCGAATGCCCTCGAAGTGACGAGCAGCACTTCTTTACGCTCGTCTTCGATAACGTCCATCGCGATGATCGAGTCGCCGTTTTCCAAGGTCATCGCGCGCACGCCGCGTGCGTTGCGTCCCATCGGACGCACATCGGTCTCGTTGAAGTGGACGGCCATGCCGTTGAGCGACGCGAGGATGATGTCGCGCGAGCCGTCGGACAGATCGACCGCCAACAAATCGTCGCTCTCATCGAGGTTGATCGCGTTGAGGCCGTTGCGGCGCACGTTCGCGAACTCGTCGAGCTTCGTCTTCTTGATGACGCCCTTCTTGGTCACCATCACGAGGTACTTCTCGCCCTCGAACTTGTCGATGGGGAAGACCGCCGTCACTTCCTCGCCCGGCGGAAGCGTGAGCAGATTGACGAGCGCGGTGCCGCGCGCCTGGCGCGTGGTATCGGGAATCTCGTATGCGCGCAAGCGATAGACACGACCCTTGCTCGTGAAGAACAAGACGTGATCGTGCGTCTTGGTCGTGAAGAAATTGCGCACCACGTCTTCACGCTTGAGATTGGCGATGCCGATCACCCCGCGGCCGCCCCGGTTCTGCGTCTTGAACGTGTCGACCGAGACGCGCTTGATGTAGCCGCCGACCGTGAAGGTCACGACGACGTCGATGTTCGGGATGAGCTGCTCCATCGAGATTTCGTCCTCGGCCGGGACGATCTCGGTGCGGCGCTCGTCGCCGAACTTCTTCTTGACGTCGAGCGCCTCGGACTTGACGATCTGCGCAATGCGGCGCGGACTGCCGAGAATGTCTTCCAGCTCGGCGATCGTCTTGATCAACTCGTTGTACTCGTCTTCGATCTTCTGGCGTTCCAGACCGACGAGCGTACGCAGACGCATGTCGACGATCGCCTGCGCCTGCACGTCGGAGAGCGCGAAGCGGTCCGCGAGACGCTTCTTGGCTTCGTCGGTCGTTTGACTGCCGCGAACGATCTCGATGACTTCGTCGATGTTGTCGAGGGCGATGCGGTAGCCTTCAAGCAGATGCGCGCGCTCTTTGGCCTTGGTGAGATCGTACTGCGTGCGCCGCGTGATGACGTCTTTGCGATGCGTGATGTAGTGCTCGAGCAACTGCTTGAGCGTGAGTACCTGAGGCTCGAGCGCGACCGAACCGTCTTGGCGCTGCGCGCCGACCGGCACGAGCGCCAGCATGTTGAACCCGAACGACGCTTGCAGCGGCGTGTGTTTGAACAGCTGGTTGAGCACGACTTTCGGCGTCGCGCTCTTCTGCAATTCGACCACCACGCGCATGCCCTTACGATTGGACTCATCATCGAGTCGCGCGATGCCTTGAATGCGTTTTTCGGCGTGTGCTTCGGCGATCGCTTCGACGATGCGGCCTTTGTACACCTGATATGGGATCTCGGTAATGACGATCTTGTGGCGGCCTTTTTCTTCGATGATCTCCGCCTTGCCGCGAATCGTGATCGAACCGCGTCCGGTCTTGTACGCTTGGCGGATCGCTTCTTGGCCCATGATCGTGCCGCCGGTCGGAAAATCGGGTCCCTTGACGATGTCGCACAACGCGTCGTCGGCGGCATTGGGCTCATCGACCAGAAGCGCGATCGCATCGGCGATCTCACTCAGATTGTGCGGCGGAATGTTGGTCGCCATACCGACCGCGATGCCGCTCGAGCCGTTGAGCAACAGTTGCGGTAATTTCCCCGGCAACACGCTCGGCTCGGTGCCTTGATTATCGAAGTTGGGAACGAACGGCACCGTCTCTTTGTCGATGTCGCCGAGCATGTCCATCGATGGACGCGCCAAGCGCGCCTCGGTGTAACGGTACGCCGCCGGCGGATCGGGGTCGATCGAACCGAAGTTGCCGTGGCCGTCGATCAGCGGATAACGGAGCGTGAAGTCCTGCGCCATGCGCACGAGAGCGTCGTAGACCGACGAGTCGCCGTGCGGGTGGTAACTCTTGAGCACTTCACCGATGATTCCGGCGCACTTGCGGTGCTGCTTGGTCGGGTCCATACCCATGTCGCGCATCGCAAAGAGAATGCGGCGCTGCACGGGCTTGAGTCCGTCGCGAACGTCGGGCAGCGCACGCGAGGCGATGACCGACATGGCATACGAGAGATAGCTCTCCCGCATCTCGTCTTCGACGTTGACTTTCAGGATAATGTCGTTGTTCAACTACGTTCCTTGCTTCGGTTCTCGCTTCGCGCCGCGAGGCACGCTAAAATTGAACGCGGTCGGCAGAAGGCCGACCAACGGCACGCGCGGCGAGGCGAATCGACTAGAGCATACTTCGCTTCGGGCGGCTTTTTTCCCCAGGCTCAGAACTCGGGAAAGTCGCCGAAATCGACCAGCGGGTCGTGGGTCCGTACCGTGGCCGCTTCCGAGATCCTCTCCACGGTGCCCGGCGGCGGCAGGTCGGGAACGGGGGGAAGTTCGAGATCGGGCGCATCGAAATCGACCATCGGGCCGCCGGCCGGCTCGCGCCGCTCGAAGACCAGGTCGGCCGCGGGGGACGCCCCGGCCTCAAGGTCGATCAAGCCGTTCTCCAACCGGTCCTGCAGCGACCGGATCGCCCGCTGCAGCGTATCGACGTGCGCTTGGGCGGCGGCACGAATCTCCGCCGCGTCGTCTGGCTGATTCAGGATGTCCGCCCTCCACATTCGAATGGGACCGTGACGTGCCGATGCATCAGCCTTCTCCTTCGCCGCCCCCCGCGCAGCGTACTGTCGCGACGCTCGCCGAGCTCGACGCGCTCGCACTCGAACTGGCCGCCATGCTGCGCCCGGGCGACGTGGTCGCGCTCTCCGGTCCGCTCGGGTCGGGAAAGACCGCGCTCGTGCGCGCGTTCGTGCGCATTCTGCACGGCCGCGACGAGGCATCGAGCCCGACCTTCACATTTTGGCATCGCTACGCGGGCCAGCCGCTCATCGACCACCTCGACCTCTACCGCGTCGAGGATCCGTCCGAACTTGCCGACCTCGGTCTGGATGAAGCCTTCGGCGGCACCTCGATCGTCTTCGTCGAGTGGTGGGAGCATGCGCCGGACGTGCTGCCCGCACACGCCCTATTCATCGACATCAGCGGGGCGGGTGACGCACCTCGCCGCGTCGTCATCGAGCGCCGATGACGGTCCTGGGCATCGACGCCGCGCTCGGCTCGTTCTCGGCGGCGATCGTCGGCGGCGGAGACGAACGCACGATTGAGCTGCCCGGCAACCGCGCGCTGGAAGGCGGCATCTCGGCCATCGACGATCTGCTGCGCGAGGACGGCGGCGACCTTGCGCGCATCGCGGTCGGGGTCGGCCCCGGGGGCTTCACCGGATTGCGCATCGCGCTCAGCTATGCGAAAGCGCTGTCGCTGGCGTGGTCGTTGCCGCTCGTAGGCGTCTCGTCGTTCGATGCGATCGAAGCCGGTCTCGATCTTGGCCGCGTGCTCACCATCGTGAAAGGACGAACCGGCGTGATCTCCGCACGCTATCGCGATGCACATACCATGCGGCGCGCTTCGGGATTCATCGCGGACGTGCTTGCGGCCGTGCTGCCGCCGATCGTAGGAGCGCTGGACGTCGCCGGAGATGCGGAGGACGTGTTGCGCGCGCTCGACGAACGCGGCATCGACGTGAACACCATCGACTCACCCTTCCGGCCGGCCGCGCTCGCCATCGCGATGCTCGGGCGCACGCGCGAACCCGCCGACAACGCGCACGCCGTGCGCGCCGATTACGGCGAATTGCCGGCCGCAAAGGTGCCGAGCGCTCGATGAACCTTTCCCTCGAGCCGATGCTCCCGGCCGACATCCCCGACGTGGTGCGCATCGAGCGCGAGTCATTCTCGACGACCTGGCCGGGCGATGCGTTTCACACCGAACTGCAGACCAATCGCCTGGCGCACTACTACGTCGGCAAGATCGACGGAACGGTCGTCGCCTACGGCGGTATCTGGGTGATCATGGAAGATTCACACATCACGACGATCGCCGTCGATCCGCGCTATCGCGGCCGTAAATACGGCGAACTGCTGCTCGTGAAACTGCTCGACGAAGCGGTGTCGCGCGGAGCGGCGTGGATGACGCTGGAAGTGCGCGAAAGCAACCTCATCGCGCAGAACCTCTACCGCAAGTACGGTTTCACCACGGTGTCGACGCGGCGCGGCTATTACACCGACAACAACGAGAACGCACTGGTCATGTGGGCCGGAAACCTCAAGAGCGACCTGTTCGCCAACCGCCTGCGTTCGCTGCGTTCGCTGTTGCCCGCGTAGTGGACAAGAGCGCGCTCGATTTTGCAACGCTCTGCGCGTGCGTGCGCGCGCATTTGCAACAAGAACACCGGTACGCGCACACGGTGCGCGTCGCCCGCTGCGCCGACGTGCTCGCGCAACGGCACGGGGTCGATCCGCGCAAAGCGCGTGTCGCCGGCATGCTGCACGACCTCGCGCGGTTGTACTCCGCGCGGCGTCTGCTCGATGAATGTTCGGCGCGCGGCATGACCATCGACGCCTTCGAGCGCGCCAATCCGATCGTTTTGCACGCGCGCCTGGGTGCCGTGCTCGCGCGCGAACTCTTCGGCATCTCCGACCCCGAGGTGCTCAGCGCCATCGACAAGCACACGCTCGGCGCCGCGCACATGTCGCCGCTGGACTGCGTCGTCTATCTCGCCGACAGCCTCGAACCGGGCCGTACCTTCGCCGGACGCAGGGAGCTCGCCGACCTCGCCCGGCATGACCTGCGCGCGGGGATGCGTGCCACGCTTGCCAACGCGCTGCGGTTCTATCAAGAGCAGGGAATCGCGGTCGCGGCGCAAACCGCCGCCGCTGCACAGGCATTTGCTGACGGCCACGCCGGCCGGGAGGAAGACCACTGACGGATTTGCGCGAGATCGTGCGCCACGCGGCGCTCGACAAGAAGGGTGAAGACCTGGTCGAGATCGACGTCTCCAATCGCACCATCCTGGCCGACACGTTCGTGGTCGTCACCGGCCGCTCGAAGATTCAGACCCGCTCGATCGCCGAGTCAATCAAGGAAGCGGTCGCCGCTGCCGGTCATCCCGTCAAGCGCACGGAAGGCTATGCCGACGGAAATTGGATCCTCTTGGACGTCGGCAACGTTGTCGTCCACGTGTTCACGCCGGAGCAGCGCAGCTTCTACAATCTGGAGCGTCTGTGGCAGCCCGCCGAGCAGCGCCAAGCACAAACATCATGAGCTACAAAGTACGCCCTCAACACACCACCCGCGCCGTACGGACCCGCCGCCAATGGTGGATTCGAACGGCGATCTGGGTCTTCTTGATCGTCTTCGCCTTCAGCGTCGTCGGCGGTCTGATGATCTTCGCCCAAAGCAGCAGCCCGTCTCCTTAAAGAGACGACAGTCCGGCTTCCCGAAGAAACTCCGCGACGCCCGGTGCGGTATGAACACCCTGACATGAGGAGTGCGCCTGCCATGAAGAGATGTGCCATCCTGCCCGCCCTGCTGCTCGCGCTCGTCGCGGTGCCTGCGTTCGCGGCCGGAACCTTCGTCGACGACGGAGCTGCGATGTTCTCCCCGCAGACCGTCGCGCAACTCGAAACACAGCTGTCGAACTTCAATGCGCAGACCGGCAAGTCGGTCAACGTCGTGACGGTTGCGTCGCTCGACGGAGCGACGCCCGCGCAAGCCGCGCAGAACGCCTATGCGCAGCACAACGTCAACGGCGTGCTGATCTTCATTGCGAAGGCCGAACGCAAAGACTATATTCTGCCGGATGCGGCGGGCCTGCGCGCGGGTTGGTTCACGACCGACGTGACGTCGTCGATTCGCACCGCGATGGAGTCGCAATTCAAAGACGGTGATTTCAACGGCGGGATCACGACCGCGGTCAACGGCGCGCTCAACGTGTACCGCTCACACCTCACCACGCTGCCGTCGACGCAGACGCAATCGCAGGTCACCTACGGTGCCCCGCAACCCTATCGCAACGGCTACACGCCGGGAGTGCATGTCAACATGTTTTGGTTGCTGATCATGGTCTTCGTCGGTTTTATGATCCTGCGCTCGATCATTCGAGCCGCGTCCTCTCAACGCACTTCGGTCGGGTCGGGCGTTCCGCCGCCGGGTCCGGGGGCAGGCGGCTTTGGGCCGGGATACTACGGCGGAGGCGGCGGCAGCTTCTGGAGCGGGCTGCTCGGCGGCCTGGGCGGCGCGTGGTTGGGGAATGAACTCTTTCGCGGGGGCGGCGGCTACGGCGGCGGCTACATGGACCCCAACGCCGGAGGGTGGGGCGGCGGCGCTCCCGGCGGCGCACCCGATGCCGGCGGCTGGGCCAACGATCCGGGACAGGCCGGGATCGGCGGCGGATCGGGCGGTGACTTCGGCGGCGGCGGCTTCGGCGGCGATGGCGGCGGCGGCTGGGGCGGCGACTTCGGCGGCGGCGGTGGCGGCGATTTCGGCGGAGGCGGCTCCGGCGGCGGTTGGTGAAGTTTCTCGCGACGCGAGAGAGAAAAGGACGTCATGCGACGTCTTTTTTCTTTCGTTTCCTTGCTCGCGTTCTTGAGCGCGGGCCTGCCGCACGTTGCGGCCGCTGCTCCCAGCAACGTCGGCGCCGGCTACTTCGCCGGCTTGCACTGGCGCAACATCGGTCCGTCGCGCGCGGGACGCGTGCTGGCGGTCACCGGTGTTCCGGGCGAACCGGAGCATTTTTACTTCGGTGCGGTCGACGGCGGCGTGTGGGAGACCATCAACGCCGGGCGCACCTGGAATCCGATCTTCGACAACGAGCCGATCGCATCGATCGGCTCCATCGCAATCGCGCCCAGCGACCATCACGTGATCTATGTCGGCTCCGGAGAAGCCGACATGCGCTCGAGCATCAGTTCGGGTAACGGCATGTACAAGTCGACCGACGGCGGCAAAACCTGGTCGCACATCGGTCTTGAAGATACCAAGGCGATCGGACGAATCATCGTCGATCCGCGCGACGCCAACGTCGCGTACATTGCCGCGCTCGGCCATCCGTATGGCCCCAACGAGCAGCGCGGCGTGTTCAAGACGACCGACGGCGGTCAAACGTGGAACAAGGTGCTCTACGTCGACGCGAGCACGGGCGCGAGCTATCTCGCGATGAACCCGAAGAATCCGCAAGAACTGTTCGCGACGATGTGGCAAACGCGCCGTCCGCCGTGGAACGTCTACCCGCCGTCGAGCGGGCCCAACAGCGGCATCTACAAGACCACCGACGGCGGCAAGACCTGGACGCATATCGCCGGTCACGGTCTTCCCACCCAGTTCGGACGCGCGGGCGTCGCCTATGCGCCGAGCGACCCGTCGCGTGTTTACGCGATCGTGGATGCGTCGCGAAAAGACGGCGGCATCTATCGTTCGGACGACGGCGGTGCAACCTGGACGCACACCGACAACGAATCACGCATCTGGCAGCGCGGTTGGTATTTCGGCGAGATCACGGTCGATCCGAAGAATCCCGACGTGCTCTACGCAATGAACACGTCGACCTACAAGTCGGTGGACGGCGGAAAATCGTTCGACGCGATCAAAGGCGCGCCGGGCGGTGACGACTATCACTCGATGTGGATCGATCCCAACGACTCCAATCGTCTGATCATCGGCGTCGATCAGGGCACGATCATCAGCCTCGACGGGGCCAAGACGTGGAGTTCGTGGTACAACCAGTCCACCGCGCAGTTCTATCACCTTGCCGTCGACAATCGCTACCCGTACTGGCTCTACGGCGCGCAGCAGGACTCGGGGGCGATCGCCACGCCCAGCCGCAGCAACTACGCACGCATCACGTTTCGTGACTGGCAACCGTTGAGCACCGCTGGTGAAAACGGCGCGCTCGCGGCCGATCCGCTTCACCCCGGATATATCTTCGGGTACGGCGGCGCCGTCACCGATCAGCACCTCGCGACTGGATGGGAACTGGCGGTCGATCCGACGCTCGCCCACACCGATGAAGAGTGGCGCAGCACGTGGAGCCTGCCGCTGGTCTTCTCACAAAAGGACCCGCACGCGCTCTACTTCGGACACCAGAAGATCTTCCGCACGACCGATTCGGGCAAGACGTGGAAGGTCATCAGCCCCGATCTCTCGCGCGAGCACACTGCGACGCCGGCGAATCTCGATTCCGTGACCGCGGCCGACGACAACGGCTTGCAGCGTCACGGCGTCGTCTATTCGATCGCCCCGTCACCGGTTGATGCCCACCAGGTGTGGGCCGGCACCGATGACGGACTTATCTGGCGCACCACGGACGACGGTGCGCACTGGAAGAACGTGACGCCGCCGGCGCTCACCGAATGGAGCAAAGTCGGCACCGTCGACGCGTCACACTTCGACGCACGCACCGCCTTCGCGGCGGTCGATCGTCATCGCCTCGACGACACCAAGCCCTACATCTATCGCACGCGCGACGGCGGCGCCACGTGGGAATTGATCGTCAACGGCATCGCCGACGGCGACTTCGTCAACGCGGTGAAGGAAGATCCGCACAAACGCGGTCTGCTCTACGCCGCGACCGAACATGGCATGTACGTGTCGTTCGACGACGGCGATCACTGGCAATCGCTGCGACTGAACATGCCGGTGACGTCGGTGCGCGATATCGCTTTCGGCGGCGACGACCTCGACATCGCGACCTTCGGACGCGGTTTCTGGATTCTTGACGACATCACGGCGCTGCGTCAGATCGATGACGCGACGCTCACGCAGCGCTCCGTGCTGTTCGCCCCGGCGACAGCGTACCGTTCGATTCGTTCGGGCGACACCTTCGGCTCCGAGCAAGGCACGCCGATTCCGCTTGACGAGGCGGGATTCGAGAACCCGCCGACGGGCGCGATCCTCGACTACTACGTGAGCGACGCGGCCGGTCCGGTCACGCTCGACGTGTTGATGGGCGGGCGCGTCCTACGCCACTTCTCGAGCACCGACACGCCGCGCCCGATCGATCCAAAGACCCTCGACATTCCCACCTACTGGCTGACACCGCCGCCAGTGCTCTCGGCACAGGCCGGCGCTCATCGCTGGGTCTGGGATCTGAAAGCGCTCAACGACCGCGGACCGACCGTTCCACCGGGTGAGTACACAGTTCGGCTGACGGCCGATGGCGTCTCGCACACGCAGACGCTCACGGTCAAGCACGATCCGCGCATCGACGTCACCGATGCAGCCTTGCGCGATCAATATGCGCTTGCCGTCAAGATCGGGTCGGCCATCGAGAAAATCAACGCCGCACGTGCACGCGCGCAAGCGGCGCTGAAGTCCGGCAAACTGCCGGCGGATCAAGCCAAGATCGTGCGCGAGCAGGTTCTCGGCGAAGCCGCCGCAGCCAATCCCGACGTCTCGGTCGGCGTCCCGTCGGCCGACGTCAGCAGCCTGCGCTTCCTCGAGGGGGCGTTCGGCAATCTGTATGGGGCGGTGGAGAGCGCCGATGCCGAGCCGACGCCCGATGCGCAAACCGCCTTCACCAAACTCGACGCCAAGCTCACGAGCATCCTCGCCAAACTCGGCGCGATCGTGCCGTAATCGGCAACCGCGCAAAAAGAAAAACGCCCCGGTGACGGGGCGTTTTTCTTTTGTGTGCTCGCGGGCGCTTAGCTGCCGCTCAGCACAGAGTCGTACCAGTTGTCGAGATCGCCGTGCATAGCATGACGTGAGTCGTCATTCATGTAGATCATGTGCCCGGACTCGTAGAAGCCGAAGGTGACATGCTTCTGCAATGCCGGTGCCAAGTTGAGATGCTGCAGCGTATACTGCGTGGTGAAGAACGGCGTTGCCATGTCGTAGTAGCCGTTGGCCGAGAACAAGTGCAGGTGCGGATCGGTCGTCATCGCCTGCGCGAGATCCGGCGCGACGTTGGTCATGATCAACCCGTTATGCTTCCAGTCCCAATTCTGATTGATGTTCGGGCCGCTGACCAGATAGGGAAGCGTCGGCTTGTAATCGAGCTGATTGCGCACGTAGTCGTTGAACGTCGCGGTGAACGGGCCTTCGATCGCGGAATCCGAGGGATCCCACGGCGCCGAGTCCGCGACGCGGTCGATCGAGTCGGTCAGATAGCGCGCATCGTAGCGGCCGACGATCTGGCCACGATTACGCAGCAGTTCATTCTCGAACCGGTAGTACTCGATGCGCAAGTTCGCGTTACGAATGTACTGCTCGGAGAGACCGAGGTAGTCGTGCAGCTTGTGAACGACGTTCGCGTACTCAGCTGGGCTGATGGTGGAGCCCTTTTCCAACGCCTGCATGTACTCGGTGCTCGCGAAGTGCTCGACTTGCGCGACGAAACTCTGCAGCGATGCCGGGCGATTGGGAATCGCGTGATGGTACCACGCGGCCGCCGCCTCGGTCGGCAGATAGCCGACGTAGGCCCAGTCGTTACCGCCGATCGACGATCCGTTCCAGTCGGAGCCGGCCAGATAGAAGTCGAGGATCGACGATACGATCACGATACCGCTCAGTTGCACGCCGTCGCCTTCGAGAACGCTCGACAGCGCGCCCGAACGCGTCGTTCCGTAGCTCTCACCGAACAGAAACTTCGGCGAGTTCCAGCGATTGAACCGCGTGATGTAGCGCTCGATGAACTGCGTGAACGCTCGGGCGTCTTGATCGACGCCGTAGAAGTCTTTCGGTTTCCCCTCGCCGATGAGTCGCCCGAATCCGGTTCCCGGCGCATCGATGAAGACGAGGTCGCTCTTGTCGAGCAGCGAGTCGGGGTTGTCGACCACGCGATACGGCGCGCCCGCATTCGGTGCGGCATTCGGGTGCTCGAAACGCACCGGCCCGAACGATTGCATGCGTAAGAACACCGTCGAGCTTCCCGGACCGCCGTTGTAGAAGAACGTCACCGGGCGATGCGACGCGTCGGCACCGTCCAGTGTGTAGGCGGTGTAGAAGATCCGCGCGGTCGGCTGCTGTGCATCGTTGCGCAGCGTGATCGTGCCGGCCCGAGCGGTGTAGGCGTAGGTTTTTCCACCGAGCACCAGCGTGTGGTGTGTCACGCCGTCGGCGGCCGCGGCCGGCTCGGGCGTCGGCTTCGGCGAAGCCGCCGGAGCGGGCGCGTCATCGGCTAGCGCGGCGAGCATCGGGAAGGTGCAGAGCGCGGCGAGTGCCGCGATGGCGAGTCGTTTCACTTCAGTACCTCATCATACCAGCGGGCAAGGTCGTGTTTGAGCGCGGCGAGCGACGGGGTGTGCATGTAGATCATGTGTCCGGATTCGTAGAAGCCGTACGTGATGTGCTTTTGCAGCTCGGGCGCGAGATTGAGATGGTTGAGCGTATAGACCGTTTCGTAGAACGGTGTCGCGAAATCGTAGTAACCGTTGGCCGAGAAGACCTGGAGGTGCGGGTTCTGCGTCATCGTGGTGGCCAGATCCACGGTGACGTTGGGCAGCGGATTGCCGCCGTGTTTGAAGTCCCAGTTCCGTAGAATCTCACCGTAGTTGGTGGTCAGGTACGGAAGGTCGCTCTTGTAGTTCAAGTCGTTACGCACGTAGGCATTGAACACGGCGGTGAACACGCCGCTCAACGAGACGTCGGCGGCATCCCACGGCGTCGAATCGGCGACGCGATCGATGTTGAACGTCTGATAACGAGCGTCGAGCCGTCCGATCACTTCACCGCGATCGCGCAGCAGTTCGGCTTGGAAGCGCTGCGGCGCAATACGCAGGTTCGACTGACGAATGTATTGCTCGGAGAGACCCGTGTAGGCGTGCAGCTTGGCGACGACATCGTCGACCTTGGCCGGATCGGCTTGCGCCCCGGCTGCGAGCGTGTCGAGATACTCGTCGGATGCGAAGGTCTCGACGTCATGCAGAAACGGCGCGAGCGCGGCCGGACGATTCGGCAACGCATTGTGATACCACGCCGATGCGGCCGCCGTCGGCAGATACAAGACGTAGCCCCAATCGCCGTCGGAGATGCCCGACCCGTCGCCGTCGAGGCCGTAGTTCAGGACCGACGACAGCAAGACGACGCCGTTGAGCTGGATACCGGAACGTTGCAAGCGGGATGCCAGCGCCGACGACCGCGTCGTTCCGTAGCTTTCGCCAAAAAGAAACTTCGGCGAGTTCCAACGGTCGAAGTCGGTGATGTAGGTCGAGATGAACTGCGTGAACGCGCGCACGTCCTGATCGACGCCGTAGAAGTCCGCCGGTTTCGCCCCGCCGAGCAGCCGGCTGTATCCCGTGCCGGGAGCATCGACGAAGACCATGTCCGTCTTGTCGAGCAAACTGTTGGGATTGTCACCGTACGTGTAGGGCGCCGGATTCGACGACTGCGCGTCAGGAGCGTTGAGGCGAATCGGCCCGACCGACCCCATACGCAACCATACGCTCGAACTTCCCGGACCGCCGTTGTACATGAACGTGACCGGGCGCGTGCTTTCGTCTTTGACGCCGTCGAGCGTGTAGGCGACGTAGAACATGCGGGCTGCCGGCTTCTGCGCAGTGTCGCGAAGCGTGATCGTGCCCGCGCGCGCGGAATATGCGTAGCGCTTGCCGTCGATCGTGATGGTGTGATGCGTCACGGCGTCGTGCGATTCCATACGCGCGGACGGCGTGGGTGACGGGGAGGGCGATGGGGACGGCGCGGCTGCTCGAGCCGAGAACGCCGAAAGACTGAGCAGAGCGGCACATACCGCAACCGCAAATCGCTTCACGAAAATGCGATCCTTCCCTCATGAAAGATTTTGGGACTATCCGGCGAGCTTCGTACCAGCCTCCGTCGTCCCTTCGAGCAAGAGGGCATCAGCGCCGATCGGCGCCTCTTCCGGCGTGAGCAGCGCCGGTTCGGCAGCCAGTTCGTTGGGGACGTAACTGGTTGTCGGGTGCGCGTTCGGGCAGCGCAGTTCGACCGTCATCTCGGCGGGCATGTCGTTCTCGTCGAAATCGATGGCGTTCCCCGCGGCGTCGACGATGAACGAGCGCGCCCCGGCGCTCGCCAACGGCGCACGGCACGTCGCGCAGGTAAGCGCGTGAAGATGAACGAGCGCGAGAAACGGCACAGGAAGGTGCTAGGAAGCCTTCTTCTTGCCGGAGCCGTAGAGCTCGCGGCGCAGGCGTTCGATGGCGCCCGAGAGGATGTCGAGGTAGGGGACCATGGCGCCCTTGATCTTCTCCAGGCGGGCGTGACCCGCCGGCGTCACCCGGTAGACGCGGCGCGAACGTTTGGTCGGGTGCTCCCACGCGCCTTCGATGAAGCCGCGCTCTTCCAGGCGGCGCAGCAGCGGGTACACGGTGTTGGTGTTCACTGCGAGCAGATCGCCGCACAACGCCTCGATGCGCTGCATGATCCCGTAGCCGTAGTCGGACTGCTCGGCCAGCATATGCAGGATGAGGACGGGGAAGACCGTCTTGCTCTTGATCGGTCCACTGAGGACCTCGTCGCCCGGGCGCGGCATATTGATAGTTTTATCATTGTCGCGGATTCCGGGCAAGGTGCGACTTCCTACGAACGGGCGTGCGCGTGCAGATCGAGTTGAGAGGCGCGCTCGATCTCGGACGCGTAGCGCGCTTCGACGACACGGCGTTTGACCTTCATCGCGGGCGAGAGTTCACCGGATTCAACCGTAAACTCGTGCGCCAGGAGAATCACACGGCGAATCTGCTCGTAGGTCGCGAGGTCCGCGGTATACTGCTGCGCTTGCGCAGTCATGAAATCGACGACGTCCGCGCGTGTGACGAGCGTTTCCGTCCCATCCTGCGCCGGAAGCGTGAGTTCGAGTCGCAGCAAGTCCCAGTTCGGGCAGATCAATGCTGCCGGATGCGGACGGCCGTCGCCGATCACGAGCGCCTGCGCGATGTAGATCGAGCGCTTGAGTGAACTTTCCACGCGTGCCGGCGAGACGTACTTGCCGGTGGCCGTCTTGAACACTTCCTTCTTCCGATCGGTGATACGCAGGTACCCATCCGCGTCGAGTTCACCGATGTCGCCCGTGTGCAGCCAACCGTCTTGAATCGTGCCGGTCGTCCCGGCCGCATCGAGATAGTAGCCGCGCATGATGTTGCGGCCGCGCGCGAGGACCTCACCGTCTTGCGCGATGCGCAGCTCGACGCCGGGGATCGGCGGCCCGACGCTGCCGAACCGATTGTCGTGCAACCGATTGGTGGTGATCACCGGCGAGGATTCGGTCAGGCCGTAGCCTTGCAAGATGGTCACGCCCATGCCGAGATAGGTCATCGCCGTGTCGTTATGCAGCGCGGCGCTGCCGCTCGTGAAGTAGCGTAGACGGTCGAGTCCCAGGCGCTCGCGCAATTTGACGAGCACAACGCCATGTGCGATCGCGTACTGAAGCGCAAGCCACGGACCCGGGCCATGGCCGAAGGTTTTGGCGCTCATGTACTCGCGTCCGACGGCAAGCGCCCACGGAACGAGCGCGGCCTGCACGCCGCCGGCGTTGAGCGCTTGGGCGGTGACGCCGGCAATCACTCGGTCGAGGATGCGCGGAACGACCGTCATCGAGACCGGATGCGACGTTTGCAAGTCGTGCAGCAGTTCGCTCGGGTCGTGGCAGATGTGATACTTCACGTCGGCGAGCAAATAGATGTAAATCATCGTATGCTCGAAGATATGGGAGAACGGCAGCACGGAGAGCACGACGCTGTCGGGTTCGATATCGGAGATCGCCCACTCAAGTGACGAGCGCGCGTCGAAGCCGAGGTTGTCGTGCGTCAACATGACGCCTTTGGGGCTTCCGGTCGTTCCCGATGTGTAAATCAGGACCGCGAGGTCGTCAGGCTGAAGCGGCGCCTCGAAAACCGCGGGCCAATCCGGATGCTGCGCGCGCAACAGCGCGCCGCGGGCTTCGAATGCCGAAAGCGATGTTTCGCCGTCCCCTTCAAAAATGACGGTACGCGGCAACGAACCGATCGATTTGAGCCGATCAAACGCGGCATGCGTGTCGACGAAGAGCAGTTTCGCTTGCGAATGTTCAAGAATGAACGTCGTTTGATCGATCGCCTGCGTCGGAAAAATCGGAACGATCACACATCCGGCGAAGAACGTTGCGAAATCGCAGGCTATCCAGTCAACGCAGTCATGCGCGATCAGTGCGACGCGATCGCCCGATTGCAGACCGGCGTCGCGAATCGCACACGCTAGATGCTCCACCCGCTCGAGCAGACGTTGCGACGAGGTCGGCGTCCATTCACCGCCGGCGCGCTCGACCAGCACGTCAGCCCGTGATTTCGCGAGGGCTCGTCGAATGAGGTGCGGGAGCGTTTCCTTGGAAATCTCGTCATCCGCCATGTGCCGGACTTTCCCGCACCCGGCGCACGCTTCCCGGTGGAGCGCGCAGACTATTGGAGCACGAGGTACGCCGCGATCCGATCGAGCTTCGATGCGGTCATGCCGTTGACGTCGAGCAACTCGTCGAGCGAGGAAAACGTGCCGTTGGCCTCACGATAGGTGACGATGCGTTCGCTCAAGACGGGACCGATGCCGGGAACGGAGGCGAGCAGGCTCGCGTCGGCCGTGTTGACGTCCACGCGCGCGATCGGCGCGGCAGCGGGCGGCGCCGGCTTCTTCTTCCGCGTTCGGCGCCGCGACCCGGCGCTGCGTGCGCTCGTACAGGTGCCCCCGCCGCCGAGCAGCGGCACGGCGACCTCGTCGCCGTCGGCGATGCGCGCGGCGAGGTTCACCGCCACGGAATCGGCGTCGGAACGCAGGCCGCCCGCGCGCGCAACCGCGTCGCTGACGCGCGCGCCGCTGGCGAGACGATAGATGCCGGGCCGCGCGACCGCGCCCGCCACGTAGACCACCTCATCGGCAAGCGCAGATCTCGGCAATCGCACCGCGGGCGGCGAGGGCGCTGCGAGCGCGGCGGCGGTTTGCGCCGGCGCGGCCGGGCGGTGGAAGGCCGCGACGGCGAGCACGGCGACCGCGGCGGCGACGAGCAGGTAACGTTGCATGCCCAGTCTTTCACGCGCACCGCTGCGACCCGAAAGGTGGCGGAGGGCTCGATGAACCAGTAGAGTCCGTTCTATGATCGAGGCATACGATTTCAGCGCGGTCGAGCGCAAATGGCAGAGCCGATGGGAAGAGAGCGCGATCTATCGCGCGCGTGACGACGATCCGCGCGAAAAATACTACGTGCTCGAGATGTTGCCGTATCCGTCGGGCGATCTGCACGTCGGTCATGCCAAGAACTACACGCTCGGCGACGCGGTCGCGCGCATGATGCGCATGCTGGGCTACAATGTGCTGCACCCGATGGGATGGGATGCGTTCGGCCTGCCGGCCGAAAATGCCGCGATTGCGCGCGGCATCGACCCGGCGACGTGGACGACGTCGAACATCGCGAACATGCAGCGGCAAGTGCGATTGATGGGCACCAGCTACGACTGGTCGCGCGAGATCGCCACGTGCACGCCGGAATACTATCGCTGGAATCAGTGGCTGTTCTTGCGCCTGTACGAAGCGGGTCTGGCTTACAAACACGCGGCTCCGGTCAACTGGTGTCCGACCGACGGCACCGTGCTCGCGAACGAACAAGTGATCGACGGACGCTGCTGGCGCTGCTCCAGCCTGGTCGAGCGCCGCAATCTTTCGCAGTGGTTCTTGAAGATCACCGAGTATGCCGATCGTCTGCTCGACGATCTCGAAAAACTCGACGGCTGGCCGGAACGCACGCGCACGATGCAGCGCAACTGGATCGGACGCAGCGAAGGCGCGCAGTTCGCCTTCGCCGTCGAAGGCACCGGCGCGACCATCGAGGTCTTCACCACGCGCGTCGACACCGTGTACGGCGTGACGTTCCTGGCGATCGCGGCGGAGCATCCGGTCATCGACTCGCTCAAACAGATCGTCTCCGCCGACCATGCCGCGGCCATGGACGCGTTCGCCGAGGGTTTGAAATCGAAATCCGAACTGGAACGCACGAGCTTGATGGAAAAGCAAGGGTTCTTCACGGGCGCCTATGCGATCAACCCGCTCTCGCACGAGCGCGTGCCGATCTGGGTGACCAACTACGTACTTGCAGAGTACGGAACCGGCGCGGTCATGGGCGTCCCGGCGCACGACGAGCGCGACTTTGAGTTCGCACGCCACAAGAGTCTGCCGATCACGCAAGTGATCGTTCCGCCGGGCAGCGCACCGCAAGAAGCGATGGAGGCCGCATATGTCGATGATGGACGGCTGATCGCGAGCGGTGATTTTTCCGGAATGTCGAGCGAACGCGCGCGCGACGTCATCGCGCAGCGGCTGCATGCGCTCGGCGTCGGCGGCAAGACCAAGAATTTTCGCTTGCGCGATTGGCTGGTGTCGCGCCAACGCTACTGGGGCACGCCGATTCCGATTGTCTACTGCGCGGGGTGCGGAGAAGTCCCGGTGCCTGAGAGCGAGTTGCCGATTCTTCTTCCTGCAAACGTCGCGATCACCGGTGAAGGTAACCCGCTCGCGCGCGAGGCGTCGTTCGCGCATACGGCCTGCCCGCGCTGCGGCGGTCCGGCGCGGCGCGAGACCGACACGATGGATACGTTCTTCGAGTCATCCTGGTACTATCTGCGCTATCTCGATCCACGGAACGAGACTGCCCCGTGGGGCCGGGAGCGGGCGGCACACTGGATGAACGTCGACCAGTACATCGGCGGCGCGGAACACGCCGTGCTGCACTTGTTGTACTCGCGCTTCTTCTACAAGTTCTTCAGCGATAGCGGCTGGGTCAGCGGTGACGACGAACCGTTCAAGCGGCTCTTTCATCAGGGCATGCTGTTGCGCAACGGCGAAAAGATGTCGAAGTCGCGCGGCAACGTCATCGGCATCGACGAGACCGCTGAAAAGAACGGCGTCGATGCAATGCGTCTCTTCTTGCTCTACGTCACGCCCCCGGAAGACACGGCGGATTGGACCGACGAGGGCATCAGCGGCCGCGTGCGTTTCATCAATCGCGCCTGGCGCGCGTGCGAGCCGTTTTTCACGCGCGCCGCGTCTGCCGACGTGCGCACGCTTCCCGCGGCCGCGTCAGCGGAAGAAAAAGCGCTGATGCGCGCCGTCCACGTCGCGCTGAAATCGGCGATCGACGAGACGCGCACGCGCCGTTTTCATTTCAACACGACCATCGCCAAACTCGATGAGCTGGTCAACGCGATGACCGCAGCGGCTCAGTTGATGCCGGATGCGCCGGTGACGCTCTACGCCGCGCACGCATTGCCGATCGTGATCGCTCCCTTCGCACCGCACATCGCCGAAGAACTGTGGGAACGCATGGGTCACACCACGTCGGTGCATGGCGAACGATACATTGAACCAGACGAGGCGGCGCTTGTTCTTGACGAAATCACGATCGTCGTGCAGGTGAACGGAAAGACTCGCTCGCGTCTGCGCGTCGCACCGGGTATACTCGAGGACGAAGCGACAACGCTCGCCTTGCGGGAAGACGCCGTTCACGCTCACCTCGACGGCAAGGAAATTCGCAAACGCATCTATGTTCCGGATAAACTGCTGAATTTCGTCGTCGGCTAACGCATGGGAGGTTCCCATCATGTTTCGACGCTTCTGGCTGATCGCCGGGTGTGCCGGAGCGCTTGCGATCGCCGCGTGCAACAACTCATCGACGACACCAGCCGCTCCGCTCACGCAGACCTGGATCATCGACGTCGGCCAATCAAGCCCTGACGGGGCTTTTCAAGGGCTGAACTTCTATCCGAATTCCATCACGATCGACGCGGGGGACACGATCACATGGAATATTCAGAGCACCGAACCACACACCATCACACTGCTCGCTATCGGGCAGGCTACACCGCCGCCGCCCGTCAGCGCCAACCTCGGGCCGGCCGGCGGCGCAACCTTCGACGGCACGACGTACACGAGTTCCGGGCTGCTCAACCCGCAGCAGAGCTACAAGCTCACCTTCACCACGCCCGGCACCTACACGGTCTACTGTTTGATCCACCAGCCCGAGATGCTGATGACCGTTCACGTGCAAGCCGCCGGTAGTTCGTATCCGCAGACACAGCAGCAACTCTTCAATGCCGCGCAAACCGCGAGCCAAGCGGATCTGAGCGCTGCGCAAGCCGCGCCCGCGCTCTTTCCGTACGCGGTCAACGGTCCGCACCTCGCTGCCGGCATCTCACCCGGTTTGAACAATCCGCCGCCGAGCAACGCGACGGTCTTACGCTTCCTCGACGATACCACCGCAACGTCAACCAACGTGACCATCGCCGTCGGCGGCAGCGTGACGTGGACGAATCTCACCCTCAACGAGGTGCATACCGTAACGTTCGGCATCGCCGGACAACCGTTCCCGACGCTCAGTCCATTCGGTCCCCCGCAAGGCGGTCCGGCCTACGACGGCACGGTGATCACCAACTCCGGCGTCATCCCGCCGGGCGGCAGCTACACGCTCACGTTCACCAAGGCCGGCACGTACACGTATCACTGCCTCTTTCACGACGAGGGATCGAACATGATCGCAACGGTGACGGTGCAGTAACGCCCGTCAGGCGAACTTCATCTGTTCGCGAAAGTACTCGTACGTTTCGCGCATGCCGTCGATCAGGTGCGTCTGCGGTTCCCAATCGAGATCGCGGCGCGCGAGCGCGTAGTCGAACTGCGCGTCTCGCGCGTCGCCCGCGCGCTTGGGTCCCGGCGTGACCGGCGCCTGAAAGCCGGTAATCTCTACGAGCGAGCGATAGATTTGGTTCACGCTCGTGCGCTGGTTGGTGCCGATGCAATAGCAGTTTCCTGAACCGCGCTCGAGCGCGAGCACGTTGAGCCGCGCGACGTCTTTGACATACACGTAGTCGCGCGTCTGCTCACCGTCCCAGTCGATGCGCACACCTTGCTTCTGCAAGAACTTGCCGATGAAGATCGAGACTACACCGGCTTCGCCGTTGGGATCCTGACGCGGACCGTAGACGTTGCCGTACCGCAGGGCGGTGAAATCCAGACCGTGTTCCGCTTTGAAGAAGCGTAGGTAGTGTTCGGCGACCATCTTCGTGATGCCGTACGGTGAGGTCGGCCGCTGCGCCGTCGTTTCGCGAATCGGCAGCGCATCCGGTGTTCCGAATGTCGCGCCGCTCGAGGCGAAGATCACCTTGCGCGTCTGAGCCTTCACCGCCTGTTCCAGCACGTTGATCAAACCCAAGACGTTGACGTCGGCATCGTACCGCGGATCGCGCGCGCTGATCGCCACCGAATGCTGCGCGGCGTGATGACAGACAACTTCGGGCTTGTACTCGCTGAAGATGCGCGCGAGGTTTTGATCGCGGATGTCCATGTGCACGAACGACGCGCGTTCGGGAACGTTCTGCCGGCGGCCGCCGCCGTGCTCCCACAGCGAATCGAGCACGAGGACGTCGTGTCCGAGCGCGAGATAGGCGTCGACGATGTGCGAGCCGATGAATCCGGCTCCGCCGGTAACGATGATCCGCAACGAATTCTCCTCTAGATTGCGCGCCGCCGCGTCGCAGTATGCCGATGGTGACCGCTCGCCCGATTGTCGCAACGGCAGGTGCCGCGGTGCTCGGTGCCGCTGCCGTTATCGCGCGCTCGCCCGATCAACGTGCGACGATCGCGCTTGCGCTCATTACCCTCGTCGTCTGCACGCTGCGTGCCCGGACGCGGCCGCATCTGATTCGCGTGGCCGTTGCGCTCGCCCTGGTCTGCGGAGCGTTGCTGGCGTGGACCGCAAACGCGCGAGAGGTCACGATCGCCCAAACGCGGATGGCGCGCTTCTCCGCCACCGTTCTGGACGTCGAACGCGACGATGCTGCGGGAACGACGGTCGAACTCAGCCTCGACAGCGGACTGCGCGTTCTCGCGACGACGCGTATCCGCCCGCTGCCTGGGGAACGGGTGATCGTTCGCGGGAAGCTCGAGCCGTTCGACGATCCGCGCAATCCCGGTGAACCCAGCGAACGCGATCTCATGCGTGAACGCGGACTCGACGCCCGCATAGCGCACGCACAGATCGTCGCACTCGTTGCGCGTGCAACACCTTCGACTTTAGAACGATTGCGCATCTTCGCACATGACGCGATCGTCGCACGGCTGCCGCAGCCGGACGCATCGGTGCTCATGGGTGAACTATGGGGCGAACGCGCCGATCTTCCACCCAATTTGCATGCCGCGTTCATGCGCACCGGAACGATTCATATTCTGGTCACCGCCGGATTGCACGTCGGCGTCATCGCATGGCTTGCAACCGTGCTTTTTCGCCGCCTGCCGTTACCGCGTGCGAGCGCTTGCGCCGTGACCGCCCTGCTCGTCTGGGCGTTCGTCTGCGTGAGCGGTCTGCATCTGCCGTCGGTGCGCGCCGCGACGATGGCCACTTACGCACTCACCGCGCGCGCATTCGGCCGAACGGCGCTCTCGTGGAATGCGCTGGCCTTCGCCGCGATCGTCGTCGTGTGCGTGCGCCCGCTCGACGTTACCGGCGCATCGTTTGCGCTCTCGTTTTCCTGCGTCGGTGCTATTCTGATCTGCGCGAAGCCGCTCGAACGCGGGATACGTGAGCGTTTCTCCATGCCCGATCGCGTGCGCGAAGCGGTGGTGCTGACGGTCGCGACGCAGGTCGGCACCTGGCCGTTGACGGCCGCGATTTTTCTGCAATGGACACCGTACGCCGTCATCGGAAATCTGTGCGTCGTCCCGGTCGTCGGTGCAACGATGCTGCTCGGCATCGGGCAGATCGCGTTGAACGCACTCCCCTTCGTCGCGCAAGCTCTCGCGAACGTGAACGATTGGCTGCTGACGTGGATTACATCGAGCGTCACGTTCATCGCCGCGCTTCCCGGCGCGAGCATTCCGATGACGCCCGCTCCGAGCTGGTGTATCGCCGCCTACGATGCGTCGCTGGTCGCCGCGCTCGCGCTTGGGCGGCGCGCCGCATACACGCCGATGCTGGCGCTGCTCATCGTCTGCGCTTCACTGATCGTTGCTCCGCCGCGCGGCGGCGGCGCGGCGCTACGTATCACGGCGCTCGACGTGGGCCAGGCAGATGCGATCGTCGTGCGCACGCCGCTCGGTCACACACTACTGATCGATGCGGGCGGCCGTCTTGAACGTGGCGCCGACGGGGGTTCCAGCGCGGAAGCAATCGGGGAACGCATCGTCGTCCCGTTCTTGCTGCGCCAGGGCATACACCGGCTCGACGCAATCGTGCTCTCGCATCCGCACGGCGACCACGCCGGCGGCGTCGCGCCGGTCATGCGCGCCATGCCGGTCGCGCTGTTCGACGACGGTGGTCAGCGATACAGCGGCGCCGCCTACCGCGATGCGTTGGCAACCGCCAACGGCGATTCCATACGCATCGAGCATCCGCGAGGCGGCGACGTGCTGCACACCGATGACGGCGTCACATTGAAGTTCATCGGACCACAGGATCCACTGCTGACGAACACGCGCAATGACATCAACGAAAATTCGATCGCATTTCTGCTCGTATATCGTCATTTTCGCATGCTCTTCACCGGCGATGCCGGCGCTGCAGCCGAGCAACGCTTCCTCGCGCTGCATCTCGACCTGCATGCCGACGTGTTGAAAGTCGGCCATCACGGCTCTTCCTACAGTTCGACACCGGCGTTCATCGCAGCGGTGCATCCGGCAGATGCGATCATCTCCGTCGGACGCGACAATATGTTCGGCCATCCCGCGCCTTCCACGCTTGAAACGCTTGAGCGCTTCGGCGCGCGCGTGTACCGGACCGACAAGAACGGCGCGGTCACCATCACCACCGACGGAACGACACACCAGATTCAAACGATGTTCTAACTCCGCGCTGATTAAACCCCACCCCGCGTGGCGTTTCAGGCTCGAAGGCTCATCTACGCGTGCGCGAGTTCGCGCGGGCGCACGTCGCGCTTGATCTCTGCTGCTTTTTCGTCTTCGGCGACGTCGAGGTCGTAGCGCGTTTGCAGGTTCATCCAAAATGCCGCGGACATGCCGAAGTACCGTCCAAGACGCAGCGCTGTTTCTGCGCTGATCCCACGGCGCCCATGCACGATGTCATGGATACGCGTTGCCGGCACGCGAAGTTCGGTAGCGAGTTGATTTTGGCTGAGATCGAGCGGTTCAAGAAAGTCGGTTTGGAGAATCGTTCCAGGGTGAACCGGTGAAAGCTTGGTCATTGGCAGCCCCCTTGAAGGCCCGGGTAAAGTAAAAATGATGGTTACCTTTTGTAGTGATCCGTGATCCGCACGTTCTCAGCGTATCCGGCATCCCATCGGAAGGTCACGCGGTACTTGTCGTTGATGCGCATCGAATAGACATCTTTGCCGAACTCCGGCACCTTTTCTATGCGGTTGCCTGGAACGGCGCGTAGATCGTCCATCGTGATGGCAGCGTCCAACTTCAGGAGAGCGCGACGTGCGGCATTTTCGACCGATTGGAGCTTGCGCACGCGCTGACGGTTGAAGAGTTGTTCCGTGTCCTTGTCGGCGAACGAGCGAATCACCCCCGAAGCATATCACGGACTACGTTATATGTAAAGCGTATAACGCAAGCCAGTGTTTTTGGTCCGGAAGTTCGCGACGATTGGCGGGCGTACCGGGTCCTGCGCCTGCGCCGAAACTCTCGACCAGGTTTAGCAACCGCACGAAAACTGCTAAAAATGGGAAACGCATGTGAAGGCTGATAAAACGCGATGATGGCCTTCGAACGTTAGACTTCGATTTCCGAAATAACGCACACATCTCGACACACCAGATTCAAACGATGTTCTAACTCGCGTTCCGACCTTTCCACCTGCGTGGCTTGAGCCGGACTTCCTATACTGGCTCGAATATGATCGTGTCCGCACCCTTGAAAATCGGAGATTTTACCGCCGACGCGCGACGTTTGACGGCGGCAATCGTGTATTGTGCGCTCATCGGCGTGGCAGCGGCCTTTGCCGCCAAGGCTCTCTTGCTGCTGATCGGTCTCGTGACGCAGATCGTCTACAACGGTCGCTTTTCGTTCGCCATCACCGCACCGGACCCGCGTCATTGGGGGCCGCTCTCGATCGTGATTCCGGTGGTTGGCGGATTGATCGTCGGTCTCATCGCGCGCTTTGGCACTGACAAGATTCGCGGTCACGGCATTCCCGAGGCGATTCATTCGATTCTCGACGGCGGCAGCATCATTCAAGCGCGCGTCGCGCTGTTCAAGCCGCTCGCCTCAGCGATCACCATCGGCACGGGCGGCCCGTTCGGCGCGGAAGGACCGATCATCATGACGGGCGGCGCCATCGGCTCGCTGTTCGCGCAGTTCTTGCGTCTCACGTCGTTCGAACGGCGCACGCTGCTGGTTGCCGGCGCGGCGGGCGGCATGTCGGCGACCTTCGCCTCGCCGATCGCAGCCGTGCTGATCGCCGTCGAGCTTCTGCTCTTCGAATGGCGCCCGCGCAGCTTCATCCCGGTCACGGTCGCGTCGTTCGTCGCCTATCTCGTGCGTGTTCCGTTGCTCGGCGTCGCGCCGCCGTTTCTCATCGCGCAACCGCACGCGGTCGATCCCGGCCAATTCGGCTGGGCAGTGCTGGTCGGCATCGCGGGCGGCATCGTATCGATGCTCATGACGTATCTCGTCTATTTCGTGGAAGATCTCTACCATCGCTTGCCCATACATTGGATGTGGTGGCCGGCCATCGGCGGCGCCTTCGTCGGCATCGGCGGATGGTTCGTTCCTCAAGCGCTCGGCGTCGGCTATCCCACCATCGCCGCGCTGCTCAACGGGCAGATGGTCGCCGGCGTGGTGGCCGGACTCATCCTCGTCAAGATCGCCATTTGGGTCGCGAGTTTGAGCTCCGGAACATCGGGCGGCGTGCTCGCGCCGTTGCTGATGATCGGCGGCGCACTCGGATCGATTCTCTCGCTGTTCATTCCCGGTCATGATGCGAGCATCTGGGCGGCGGTCGGCATGGCCGCGATTCTCGGCGGAACCATGCGCGCGCCGTTCATGGCAACGATCTTCGCGCTTGAAACCACGCATGCGTGGGGATTGATGCCGGTGTTGTTCATCGGGTGTGTCGCGGCGACCGCCTTCACCGTCGTGCTGGTGCCGCGATCGATTCTCACTGAACGTCTGGCACGGCGCGGCATGCATGTGTCGCGCGAATACTCGGTTCATCCGCTCGAACTCATGCCGATCGCATCGGTGATGATTGCACGCGAGCAGGTGAGCACGATGAAGAGCGGCACCACGCTCGGCGACATCCTGGCACGCTTTGCCGCGCACGAGCGACAGTTTCTGTTCTCAGAGTATCCCGTGGTCGACGGCGACGCCACCGTGATCGGCACCGTTTCGCGCGCGCAGATCGTCGAGCATGCGCATGGCGCTGCCGGCACCGATGCTTCCGTCGATGCGATCGCAACGCAACCGCTGGTCTTGCATCCGCAAGACCGCCTGCGTCACGCCGCTAACGAGATGGCACAGCAGAAACGCACGAGCGCGGTGATCGTCGACGAACACGGCAACTGGGTGGGATGGTTGACGACCGGAGAACTCCTACGCGCCTGGCAACGCGGCATGCACGCCGAAACCCGGCGCGCCCGCGTGCGGTCCTGGCGGCGCCCCTTCAGGAGAACGTTTGATCGGCTTGAGCGGTGATAACGAGTTCACGCACCGCGGTGCCGGCCGGACGCGTCAAGGCAAAGACGATCGCGTCAGCCACGACCTCGGGAGCAATGAATTCGCCGATGCGCGGCGGGCTATGTTCATCCGGCCAGGATGCGAAGAACGGCGTGTTCATCCCAGAGGGCATGATCAACGTGACGCCGATCTGTCCCGCAACTTCTTGAGCCAGCGCTCGCGTGAATCCAACCAGCGCAAATTTGCTGGTACAATACGCCGTCGCATCCTTGAATGAGCGCAACCCCATCGTCGAGCCGACGACGACAAGTCTCCCGTTGTTCTTCTTCAACGCGTCCTGCAGCGCGCGGACCATGATGGCGGTGCCGTTGACATTGACGTTGATGACCGCAGCCCATTTTTCGGCCGGCACGCGATCGAATGGGCCAGGGTGATCGATCCCGGCGCAACACACGAGCGCGTTTACCACATGGTGTGCGGTTGCCTCGGTCACGGCGGCTTCCACGGCCGCCCCATCCGTTATGTCCACGCGACGAAAAATGCAATCAAATGCCGGCGGTTTGAGGTCGAATACGATCGGCTTTCCGCCGGCCTTCTTGACGGCGAGCGCGGTGGCGGCGCCCAGCCCCGACGCTCCGCCGCTGATCACCACGCCGGCGAGCGGAGCGTTCTCTCTTTCATTCACTCGCGGCTCGCTGCGCGAGACTACGGATCCAGCGATAGAGCAGCGCGATCACGAGCGCGAAGGCGATCGCGCCGATAACGGTCGCGGCGGTTTGAAATGCGTCGCCGACGAGCGCCAGCGGCGTGGCATTGTTCGTCGCGACGATGAGTCCGGCGAGAAAGACGCCGAAGAGACTCTCGCCGACGATGAGACCCGAGGCCAAGAGCACGCCCAGACGCTTGGCCATCTCGCCGTTACGTCCGGAACTCACCCAACGGTTGTAGCCCCAGCCGAGCAGCGTGCCGACGACCACGGGCGCGGTCACGGTCGACGGAAGGTAGATGCCGAGTCCGACGGCAAGCGGCGGCAACTTGCGTCCGCTCAGGCGCAGCACTTCATCCACGATGATGATCGCGATGCCGGCAAGCACGCCGATGCCGATCAAACCCCAGTCGATGTTTCCTTGAATGACGCCTTTGGCAAGGGCCGAGATCAACGTTGCTTGCGGCGCGGGCAGCGCGGCCGCGATCGTGTGCAAGTTCGGTGCGCCGACGAAACCGTACGCACGATTGAGCAGATCGAGTATCGGCGGAATCACCAGTGCGCCGAAGATCACGCCGAAGACGAGCGAGACCTGCTGACGCCACGGCGTCGCGTCGACGAGTTGGCCCGTCTTGAGGTCTTGCAGATTGTCGTTCGCGATCGCCGCCACGCAGATCACGACCGCCGTCACGAACAGCGAGAACGCCACTAGCGCGGGACCGGCGCTTCCACTCGCGTTCTTCACCACGACGGTGAGCATCAGCGTCGCGCCGATCACCGCGAGAATCGCGAGGCCTGAGATCGGACTGTTTGACGAACCGATCAAGCCGGCCATGTATCCGGCGGCTGACGCGATGAAGAAACCGGCGATCGCGATGAAGACGATCGCTCCGGCGATGAGCGGCACAGCCATCGGCGCCAAGACACCGCCGGAGAGAAATACCGCGAGCACGATCGCGATCGGAATCAAACACGCGAGGCTGATGAGCCCGACCCAGCCGATGGGTATATCCCGCTCGGTGCGCGGCAGCGAGTCCGCGCCATCGCGAGCCAAACGCCGCGACGCAGCGATCGCGGAGACGACGCCGCCCCACACCGGTCGCGCCAGCTTGCCGAGCGTCCACACCGCCGAGATGCCGATCGTTCCCGCACCGATGAAACGCACTTGATGGGCCCAAACGCCGAGCGCCACATCCGCTGCCGCTCCCGGCATCGGGTGCAATGCCGTCAAAATCGGCGTCGCGATACCCCATGCGATGAGTAAGCCGGTGAACATTGCCAAGCCGACCGCCAAGCCGATGAGATGTCCCGCGCCGATGAGCGCCAGCGACAAGGAGCCGCCGAGGCCGCTTGCGCCTGCTCCAATGCGAACGTATCCGGCAAGCGTTCCGACAAAGATGCGCGCACCGGTTCCCGCCGCGAAACCGGCGGACGCAATCGCGCCCCAGATGACGGCGAGCAGTCCGGCCCGGTTCTCGGCCAGCGCCGCTGCCGTCGGCTCGCCCGTGCCGTCGCGCGCACCGGCGCCGACGCGGAGCACTTCCGCAGCCGCGACGCCTTCGGGGTAGGGAAGATCGGATTGCGAGACGAGCGCGCGCCGCAGCGGCACCGTGTACATCACGCCGAGGATGCCGCCCGCGGCGCAGATGCCGAATGACTCCCAAAATGGAAAGCCCGACCACCACCCGACCATCACCAGACCCGGCAGAACGTAGATAACCGACGAGATCGTTCCCGCCGACGAGGCCACCGTCTGCACGATGTTGTTCTCGTAGATGGTGGAGTTCTTGAACCCGCGCAGCACAGCCATCGAGATGACTGCCGCGGGAATCGAGGACGCGAACGTGAGACCCACCTTCAAGCCCAGGTACACGTTGGCCGCAGTGAAGACGAGCGTGATCAGGCCGCCGAGAATGATCCCGCGAAGCGTCAGTTCAAGACGCCGCTCGCCGATGCCGGTAGGCGTGGAGTGCAATGAAAAACCCTCCGTGCAGAACGCAGCGGCGCTGCGGGAACCGTTTGCGGCGTGTTTGCGAAGGCAGAACCGCACGCCTTCCGTGCGTTTCTAGCAGGTGAACCCTTCTCGACAGAGCGCCCAATCCGCGACATGATGGACCCATGAAACTTGTCGACACCATCGACCGCAACGCGCTCAAAGATGCGCCGTTGATCGCCGAATCCAACGAATTTGCGATCTTCGACGTCGGGAACGACACGTACGCCCTAGTCCATCGTCACGAAGGCGTGGAATGGCAAGCGATCACGATCTCCGGCGACGGTCTGTTCCGTGCTGCTGAACTGTTGGCGCAAGCAACGCGCGCGCTCTACCGCGACCTCGCATCGGAGTTATCTCGTCAACGCCGAAGCGGCACGGCCCGGCCCGCCTGATACGTTCGCACCACAAGCGAACGAGCGCGCGCGAAACGGCAAGCAACGCGTGGCATACTGTCGTTCTCGATGTTACGCATCACCTTGTTCGGCGAACCGAGCTTCACGCTAGCCGACAAGCCGCATCCGTTCGACGCGCCGCCGCGCGTGCTGCCGTTGCTCGCGTATCTCCTTCTCCACCGCGGCACGACGCTCAACCGCGCCTGTCTTGCCAACACGATGTGGCCGGATCTTCCGCACGACCAGGCACGCGCCAATCTGCGGCGTCATCTCCATTATCTGAAAGGCGCGCTGCCCGGCTCGCGGGTGCCGTGGCTGACGCTGACCTCGCAAACGGTTGCATGGAATGCAGCATCACCGTACCAGCTTGACGTTGCAGAGTTTGAACTCCTCAGCCTCACCGCGCGAGGGCAGGGCAGAGCGGCCGATCTCTATCGCGGCGATCTGTTCGAACGCTGCGAGGACGACTGGCTTGCCTACGATCGCGAACGGCTGCGCGGGTTACAGATCGCGAATCTTCAGCATCTAGCGGAGCAGGCGCGCGCGTCGGGCGCGTTCGACGAGGCGGTTCATCACAGCGCGGCCGTCCTGGCGCTCGATCCCTGGCGTGAAGATGCGTTGCGCATGCTGATGATCGCGCGCGTCGAACGCGGCGATCGCTCGGGTGCGATCGCCGCGTTCTCGGAGTTCGCCAAGCGCCTGCGCGCGGAGATGAACATCGAACCGATGCCGGCGACGCTCGATCTGTTCGATGCCATCTCGGCCCACGCGCGGCCCCTGCCGTCAACGCCGACGCGACTGGTGGTGATCGCCGAGCGACGGCACGCAGTGCGCTCGCGCTAGCGCTGAACGAGGTCGGTCAACTCGATCGTATAGGCGTGCTGCCCAGTATCGTGCGAGATGCGGTAGCGCGTCGGGTACAAGCCATGAGTGTCGAAGGCCGCCGGTTGCGTTATCATCGCGTCGACGCCCGGGCTTTCCAGCAAGAACTTCTGCGTCACCATCGGCTCGATGAAAGCCATCGCTCCATCCGTGTATCCGTAGATCAGCGTTTGCGTGAACGGCTGTCCGTGAAATTCCGGCGCCGCCGACGGAACATAGTGCATGCCCATCATCGGAACGGTCGATCCGTCGGTAATGTAGCCGGCGGGAACCAGACGTTCGTCGGGCTTGGGCGACTGCGACCCGACCTTCATGCGCGTGGCTTCGTCGATGATGTAGAAATGAAAATCGAAGTGCGGGACATCGTACACGTGCGGCGGTTCATGTCCGTGCGGATGCCAATCGACGACGGCCGTTTTGAAGGGCAGTCCAGCGACGGCGGGAAGCGGCAGCGGCACCTCGGCTTCCGCTCCCGGATTCAGTACTGCGGCGTCGCTGATGGTAATGCCGATCGATAGCGGCGCGCCGTTTGCGTCAACCGTCACCCACGACGACGCAGTTCCGGCGCCGAGCGCTTTCGACGCGCCGGCGCGCGTCACGGGATCGTCGCTGCCGATCGCTCGCTGCGGGATGCCGAGTCCAAACGCCAGTCCGATGATGGTGATGCCGCACGTGATGCGGCGGCCGTGCTGTTCGAGAACGCGATGCATGTCGATAGTGTCCTCCCATGCGAAGATTGCCGCATCAGCATAGGGAGAACGCGTCTAGGAAACGTCTAGCGTAAGGAGGCGAGCGGGATGTCGTGTTGTGCGGCGAGCGCTTCCCACTGCGCGGACGTCTGCGTCGAGAAGCGCTCGCGCAACGCGTCCGCGTTCATCACGTCGCACTGCAGCAGCTCGGCGAGGCGCCGTTGGAAGTGCTCCTCGAGAACGGCGAGCGCGATCCAGCCGTCCGAACTGCGGTAGATGTTGTAGGTTGGGAGCACGCCTCCGAGCGGGCCGTCGGAACTCGTCAATCCATAGACCAGCGGCAGCGCGAGATCGCGCGCCGCATCGACAATCGAGATGTCGGCGCGCGCCGAGCGGCCGAATCGTTCGCGCAGCAGCAGAAGTCCAAGCGCCGCGCTGACCGCGCGCTCGGCCGCTGCCAGATCGGCGGCGACCGTTCGCGGCATCGACGGCGGCGCGAGCAGTCCCGCTTGCGCTTGATAGGTGAGATCGTGTCCGGCGCGATCGTCGCGCGGCGGACGTTCGCCGAAGATCGCGACATGGCTCAGTTGCGCGAACCGCGCGTGCAGCTTCTCCCAATCCAAACCCAAGCGCGCGAGCGCTCTCCCGCGCATCGTCGTCACCAGCAGATCGGCTCCGTCGAGGTGGCGTTCGAGCAGCGCGCGATCATCAGGCGATTTCAGATCGAGTGAGATGACGGTCTGGTCGCGACAGAGTTGTGCGTACCACTCGGGCGCGGATGCCGCGAGCGGGTCGCCGTGCGGCGACTCCATTTTGACGACGCCGGCGCCAAGGGCGTGCAGGCGTGCGACCGCGAGCGGTCCGGGAATGTGCATCGCAAGCGACACCACGCGGACGCCGTCGAGCACGCCTTCCAACGACACCGGCATGGAGCGATCTTCAGGACGAATGCGCGTCATCTACATAGACGACTTCGGTTCGCATACCGTCCATCATGTGAATTTCGTTGTGACAGTGCAACAGCCATCGTCCAGCGGGCGACGTTGCGGCGAAGCGCCATGTCATCGTTCCGCCGTTGGAGCGCACGAGCGAGGTGTCCTTGACGAGCGGATGCGCCAGGCGCGTTCCATCGACGGCGACGATGTCGAAATTGTGTCCGTGCAGGTGCATCGGGTGATCCATGCCGGTCGTGTTCTTGAAGTGAACGATCACGGTGTCACCGCGCCGCACCAGGATTTTCGGCGTGTGCGGCCAGACGGCACCGTTGATCGTCCAGCGCGACGATGCGTACTCGCCGCCGCCCAGCACGAAGGAGAACTCGCGATCGCCGCGCAGCGGTGTCGCGGTCGCGGAACCGCCGGCATGCTGGTAGCTGAAGAACTCGATACCGTCGAGGCTCTGCGGACTTGCCTTGGGCGTCGCGTTCTCCATGCCCGGAGTATGGACGACCACCGCTTGTTCAAACGCGAGCGGATCGCTCGACAGTCCTTGCAGCAGCCATGCACCGGGCTGCGTCACTTCAAACCACGCATCGTAGCGCTCGGCGACCCCGATGCGCACGGCATCGACGTCGAGCGGACGCGCAAGCGGATTCCCGTCGGCGTGCGTGACCGTGAGCCGATGACCGGCGAGACGCACGTACCGCGTCTGCGTCGGATTGGCATTGAGCATACGCAGGCGCACGCGCTGACCGACCTTCACCTGGAGGGGTTCAGTATTGGGATACGAGCGGCCGTTGACGCAATGCGCCGCGTAGGCGACTTCGTCGCCCATGCGGTCGTTCGGTTTCATCGCCGTCATCTCGGGCGAATTGAGCGGATCGACCATCGGCGCATGGCTCGTCCCCGCCATCGCCGCATCGATGGTGCTCAAGCGCGGGACGTCGTGAAACACGAGCGCGAACTCCGTATCGGCCGGTTCGTCGTTCGGATCTTCGACGATGAACAGGCCGTACAAGCCGCGTTCGAGTCCGCCGCTCACATGATCGTGATACCAGCGCGTGCCCGGCGGATCGGGTGTGAACTCGTACACGAATGAAGCACCCTCGCGCACAGCGGGTTGCGTGACGTCCTCCACGCCGTCCATGGCGTTGGGAAGAATCATGCCGTGCCAGTGAATCGTCGCCGCATCGGCGCTGCGATTGACGAAGGTGGCGCGAAGGCGCTGCCCGTGGACGACACGCAACACCGGTCCCGGAATGATCCCGTTGAAACCGCGTCCGTCAAAGCGCAGGTTCGGAACGGGTGAGAACGGCACGTCGCGTGCCGTCAGCGTGTACTCGACGACGTCGCGCGCGCGCGCGGCGCGCGAGAGCGGTGCGAGCGCGGCGGCGAACATCGCGCCCGCGCCCGCACGCACAAACGTCGAACGTCGCATTACGAACCGACGGTAACCGGAATGTCCATGGTGTGACCGTCATATTGCAGGCGCACGATCCACGGGCCACCCATCCCGAACGTCAGCTTTCCGGTGAAGACATGCGCATCGGACGGTGACGGCGTCAGTACGACCTTATCGGAATTCATCGCACCCTTGCCCATCTGCATGACCGGAACGGCGACAACCGATTTCGGCGGCGTTCCCGGGAAGCGCACGGTGATCGTCGCGCCGTCCTTCGGTGTCGCCGGATCGAATGTCGCGACCGGCTTGTCGGCGTTTGCGCCGCCGTCCAAACTCGACACGTAGGCAACCAGGTCGGCGATCTGTGCGTCGGTGAAACCGAAATCCGGCATCGGCGATCGCGGGTGCTTGATGAAATCCGCGATCTGAGCGGGTGAAAGCTTTCGCTCGATGCCGTACAAACGCGGGCCGACGGTGCCGCCCTTGAGACCCGCACCGTGACAGCCTTCGCATCCGTTCTGCTGCACGAGCTTGGCGCCCGCTGAAGGATCACCGGCCGCCGGTACGGCTTGACCTTGCGCGGGCGTCGCGGCGTGAACGGCGACGGCCAGCAACGAGCACAGCGCGATCGTGAGAAGCAATGGACTCTTCATGACTCTTCCTTGTCGTTTCACTTTCCCGGCATGCGCCGTATTGGACGAGATCGTTCTTGGGTCTTCTTGACCAGCGACTGAACGCGCCGTCCGTCGTCCTAGGCCGATCGCCTCTTTTGGTGAGAAACGCCGGTGGATACGATCGTGTTCCCTCACATCACCATTTGGAGGACCCCTATGTACATCGCACCCTCGGTCATCGCATCCTATCGCGCTGCCGACCTCCTTGGCGAAGCCTACGGCGGCAGCCCGTTCGGCGACGACAATCACAAGGGCAACGGCAGCGACCATCACGTCGACTAGCCCATACGAGGCCTCGGTTGTGCCGGGGCCTCGCGTTCTCTCCAAGGGTGCGATCTGGTTTGCATTTCGCGGCCGCACACTGGCGATCGAATCTGCGCACGACGGATTCCGCCGTTTCGCGCAGACCGCATTCGAACCGCTGCATGCGGCTAAACCGCGGATCGCCGATCACGTTGCCGGCATGCAGATCGTCGATGCCGCGCTGCACGTGACCTTCGACGGGGAGCGCATCGCACTCGCGCATTCCAGCGACCTTATGAGCGATAGCTCGATCGCCGCCTACTATGCGACCCGCGCGATCTTCACGCAGTTTGCCGCCGCCGATCGCACGAGCTGGGCGGCGTACGGTGCCGCCGTTCGTGTCGGCGACCGCGCCGTGCTCTTGCTCGGGCGCAGCCGCATCGGGAAAACGCTGCTGACGCTGCACCTGCTCGCGCGCGGTGCGGACGTCTACGGTGATGAAACCATCGTCATCGATCGCCGCAGCGGCGACGTGGACGGCATGCCGCGCCGGTTGATGGTACGAGAGCCGGCGCTCGCGTTGCTGCCCAACGACATGATGCGCGAGGTCTGCCGGTCCTCGCCGCACGCGATCGTCACCCCGGCCGGGCGTTTGTGGTACGCGCTCGATGCCGATGTATTGAGCGGCGGCAGAACAACCGCTGCTCAACCGGCTCCGATCGCAGCCGTCGCGATCATCAACGACGCGCGCGCACGCGCATCGCGCGTTGAGCCGCTGCATTCCAAAAAAGCCGCGATCGAATTCGCGCGGCGCCTGTACCGGCCCGTCGACGATGTGCGCGATCTCAGCCGGCTCACGGCGTGCTTCGATCGCGTCCGTGCGTGCCGGCTGTCACTCGGGTCGCCGGCGGACGCCGCCGAACGGCTCGTCGACTGGGTCACGTCATGACGGTGATACGGGCCACCGATTTGGAGAAGTCGCCGGTCGAACCATCGGCCTTTCTCCTCATGCACGCGCGGTCGTCCGTCAATCTGCACATTGCCGGTATCACGATGGAGATTCGCAGCGACAACCCGGAGTTGTGCGAGGCGTTCGGGCGGCGCTACCGCCATCACGTCACCACGGCACCGGCACACGTCCGGTATTATGTCGTGCGCGACCGCGACGACTACCTGTTTTGGTCGTACGACAGCACCGCATGGCGGTGGAGCAGCACCGCGCTCTCGGTCGACGCACTCGTCTTTCTTACCGATGCGGTCGCCATATCCGCGCTCGTGAATACCGACCCGAGTCTCATCTCGTACCACGCGGCCGTGGTCGCGCATGCGGGTTCGAGCGCCGCGATCGCCGGTGATTCAACAGCCGGAAAGACGACGACCACGCTCGCGTGCGGGCGCTTCGGCATGCGTATCTATTCAGATGAACGCCTGCTCTTGCGCGATCGCACGGTGCAGCCGTTCCTGCGTACCTTCACCGTGCGAGACGACGGCGCGCAGCGGCTGCTCTCCGACGATCCGAGCGATCGTCTTGCGCGCGAACTGTCGGCCGGCGCACGCGAGAACCTGTCGGCGATCGACCTCTTCGATCAAGACCTGCCGGTCCACCCCGAGCCGTTGCGCGCGCTCTTCGTCTTGAGCGCAAGCGACACGCAGCCACGGGCGCGCGAGATTTCGCCATTTGATGCGCTGCCCGCGATGACGCGCTGGGCCGACGCGCGCGGGAGTCAGTTTGATCACATCGCACGCACCATCTCGCTGCTCTCGTCGCTGCGCTGCTACCGTCTTACACTCGGAACGCCGGCCGATACGGCGCGCTGCATCGCGCAGGTCCTCGATGGATTCTGATACGCTCGTTTCCTTCGCGCTCGCACATGGCAATCACGCCAGGGTGGCGATGCGCGAGAGCAGCATGCTGCCGCTGCTTCATGAGCCGCAAGTGCTGGAGATCGCGCCGCTTCGCGGACGGCTACGCGTCGGACAGATCGCGGTCTTCCGCGATGGTGCGCGCCTGGTCGCGCATCGCGTCGTGCGGATTCGCGGCGACATCATATGGTGCGCCGGCGATGCGCGACCGCACGCGACCGAGCGCATCGACCGCGCAAGCATCGTGGGTGTCGTCGACCGCGTGCGCGCGCATGCGCAGCCCAACGCCTCGCGCGTCGACGGTCTCATCTTTTCGCTTCGCGGTGACATCTACGCGCGAACGCGCGTCATCCGCGCGCGCTGGATCGACGCCAACCCGCGCCTGCGCCCGCGCACGTATGCCGCCTTGATCGGGACCGTCGCGGCTATGGTGCGCGACGACCGTGCCGCGCTGGCGCAGGCAATTCGCGCGGTGGAACCCTGGCGGCTCGCCGCCGTGGCAGACCGTCACCGTTGCGGCGCGATGCTCGCGAGCGCGCTGGATGTCTACGACGATGACGACACGATCACGACCTTGCGCGCACGCTTGCAAGACGCACGCCGACGTACCGCGATGCGCACCGCGAAACTGCGAGCGCAACTTCTCGACGTTTTGCGCGTCTTGCGGGCCGACGGCCTCGATCCGGTGCTGCTCAAGGGCGCGGCGCGCCTATGGCGGCGCGAGCCCGGCTCTGACCTTCACGATTCGAGCGACCTCGATCTGCTGCTCTCGCCGCACGACGTCGTGCGCGCACGCGCCGCGCTACTGCGTGCCGGTTACGTGGACACGACACGCGATGGTGCGGCGGTCTACTATGAAACGACGCACCACCACGCCGCACCGCTCTATCCTCCGGGTCACGGCGTCGCTGTCGAACTCCATCGAGCGCTCGCGCGCGCGGACCTCATCTCGATTCCGCTGACACGCGACGCGCTCGAACCGTTGTGCGAGATCGCGGAGAGCGACGGAGAGCGCGTTCGCGTTCTCAATCGAGCCGGCACGGCGCTGCATCTCATCGTCCACGGTCACGCGCGTCCCGCGTTGCGAGACATCTATCTCATCGCGCGTCTGCTCCGCCAGATGAACGACGGCGAGCGTGAGATGCTGCGTCTCACCCTCGCCGGCGAACAGCGCGAGCGCATTCGCATCGGAGCACTGACCGGCCTGGCCGCCTCTCTGGCCGGCGTGCCGTGGCCGTGCGATACGGCGACGCGGAGGTTCATGGAGTGGATGATCCAGCGCGAGGACTTACCGCGCCCGCTGCGCGTGCGCCCGGTGTGCTACGACGCGTGGCTCGCGACCGAGCACGGACGAGTGCGCGCTGTCATCACAACCGCCCTGCGCCTCTACCGAACGCACCCGGCCATCGCAGCCGATCAACGCCGGCCGCCGCTGATCGCGGCCTTACGACCGTTCGCGGCGCTGCTTGCCGGCGTTACGATCGCGGCGTACGTGCGCTTCATGCGGCGCAGCGTCGTTTTTTGAACCGACAAACCTCATCGCTTCGCGGGCGAGTTCAACCCATGATGGCTCGGCCGCCGGTTGAACGGATAGCCACTCTTTCATGAGACGGCCGTGCCCGGGATCGAAG
The DNA here is from genome assembly GCA_027307235.1 of Vulcanimicrobiota bacterium. Taxonomy (GTDB): domain Bacteria; phylum Vulcanimicrobiota; class Vulcanimicrobiia; order Vulcanimicrobiales; family Vulcanimicrobiaceae; genus DAHUXH01. The sequence goes on from DAHUXH010000012.1 coordinate 282,878, forward strand.
CGCCTTCCCACCTTCGCTACAATCAACTCGTCCACACGGTTTCTGGGAAGCTTGACGACGAGCCGATCCTTAACGAGCATGGCAAAGATCTTTTTGTCGATTTTCAGCGACGACGTGCCAAACGTCTTTCCCGGCGCTTCGGAAACCGGCGAAAAGGTAGCTGCCGACTCTTCCGTGAGCAGTTCGACGAGCGCCGCATAGCGCTCGCCGGGAGTTCTAGGTGCTTGCCGCGGCATTAGTGTTTCAATTTCTCATGGAGCCAAACTTTGTTGCCGTCCGGGTCCTCTAAGACCGATATAAGGCAATGAAAAGGAGTCTCCATGGGTTCACTGCTCTGGACATTCTGCGCCGTCAAGCGATCGCGGAACGCCGGCAGGTCCGAAACTTCCAGGACCAGCGATTGCGCGGTTCCCGGCTCTCCGTGGTTGGGGATGTTACCGATCCCGAAGGTCGCGGCACCGACGTCGAACTCCACCCACCACGCTTCGTCCATGCCTTTTTGAGGCAGGCCAAGCGTCGCGCCGTAAAATTCCTTCGAGCGCTGGATGTCTTTAACGGGATACATGATAAAGGCAACGTCCGTGACCGGCATTCGAACCTCTTTCTTGATCGTAAGGTGTCGTTGGTGGTGTTGGTGGCGCGCTATTGCAATGCCGCCACAACTGATTGAAAGCGTTCGAACGACACGTTCCAACCGCGCGCGTGCGCTGCCCGCCAATCGTCATTGACAAAGCCGTCGTGGGTAAGAAATATTTCGGTGTCGTCCCCGCGCTCGATAAACTCGATGCTGACGCGCGTCTCAGGCTCCACGTCATCCTCAATCTTCCAAGTGTAGATCAAAGATTCGGGCGCGCGAACCGACGTGAACGTGCCGGCCAGAACGACGTGTTCGCCGTCCGCGTGTCGCATGGAGATTCGGTAATCACCACCTTCACGAAGGTCCACGTGAGCGTCCAAAATCGTGACGCTGGATGGGCCGAACCAGCGCGCCAGCAGTTCGGGAGTGGTCCAGGCTGCGAAAACACGCGAACGCGACGCCTGAAAGACCCGCCGCATAACGACCGGCTCGCTCACCGCACGGGGTGCCGTCATTTGGCCGCCGCGCTTTCCGAAGCCAAGAACGACTCAAGGCTATCGAAGGTTTCGTGCCAGAAGCGCTCTTGTTCACGAATCCACTGCGATGCGGTGCGCATCGCGCGCGGCATAAGACGAAAATGATGCACGCGACCCACCACCGTCCGCTTCATTAATCCCGATTGCTCAAGGACTTTTAGGTGCCGCGAGACGGCCGGCTGCGATACCGGAAATGCGCTCGCGAGCTCACCCGCCGTTGCCTGCCCCGACGCCAAGCGTACGACGATCTGTCGCCGAATCGGATCGGACAATGCGCCAAAAATGGCGTCGAGGCTGGGCTGTTGTTTAATCACTTGGTTAAATATTACACGGCGGCGTCAGGGCCTGTCAATACGCCGCGTCAGCCGTCGAGCGTGATCAAACCCAAGGATGCGAACTGCTCGAGGACGGCCACGACGTCGCGGGTCACGACCGTGCGGTCGATCGGCTCGTCCGACATGATCGCGTCGATCAATTCCGAGACCGACGCCCCGTCACAGCGCAGCAATATCTCGGCAGCCGTGCGGTTGAGCACGTGAATGCTGCCGGCGTGCCCGTCATGAACGAGCACGTCATCACCGCACTCTTGGAATTCGAGACCGTCGATTCGGCGTAGGCGTCGAGCATCGATCATGGCATCATCCTGTCAGTAGGCAGCAAGCGTTCCGTCGAACTTCGCTTGTTCAATCCATCGAGTGAAGACGAGCGCGGAGACCGGCAGCAACAGCGCGGTCGCGACAGCCAGCCATATCAGATCGGGGGCGACCAGAGACAGCGATTCGCCGAGCATCGCTGCGCGAAAGCCATTGAGCGCATGCGTCATCGGCAGCAGCCACGACACGATTTGCAATGGCACCGGCAGAAGCCTGATGGGAAAGAGCACGCCGGTCAGCAGCACCGCGCCGCCGCCGACGAACAGCGCCGATGGAGGCGATTGCTTGAACCGAATGACGACCGCGGCCGCGACGATGCCCAGCGCCGACATGCACGCCACGCCGAGCAGCGTGAAGAGCGCCAACGCCCCGATATTCACGTCGTGCAAACGCAATCCGAACAGCCCGGCGATGAGAAAGTAGAACGCGACTTGCACGATTCCAAGCAGCATCGGCCACAATCCCGACCCCACCGTGATGAACCCATAGTGAATCCGCGTCGCGAACATCGCTTCCAGCGTTCCCGCGTATTGATCGCGCCGCAACGACTGCGCGACGGACTGCAGGGCCGACGTCAACAGCAGCATGAAGGCGAGATTGATCACGACGTAGGTGAAGTACCCGACCTGATGGCCGCTGCTCTGCAGCGGCGCTGCGGGGTTGACCAACCGCGCCATATACGCGAAGCCGGCGACGGTGATGACGATGCTCACGAACGGCATGACCAGCGACATCGGATACGAGAGCGCGAGGCGAATATCGCGCGTGACGAAGGCCAGCAGTACGTGCATGTCAGGTTCCACGCATCGCAAACAGTGACGCGGCCGAAATAGCTTCGCGTTCGACCGTCGTCGCCGCGCGTTCGCGCAAGCGTTCGGGCGTGTCGATCGCTACCAACTCGCCCTCGTTGAGCAGAGCGACGCGGTCGCAGGTCGCCCACGCTTCTTCCAACACGTTGGTCGCGAGCACGACGGTCTTGCGCTGCTCGCGCACCAGCCGGTCGCGAATCAGGGTGCGCAAGGCATCGGTGTGCACGGGATCGAGCGCACGCGTCGGCTCGTCGAGCAGCACGATCGACGGATCGTTCAACAGCGCGCGCGCAATGGTGACACGCTGACGCATCCCCGACGAGCAGCGAGAAAAGAGACGGTCGCCGATCGCCAGCAGATCGGTGCTGCGCAACACGTCGTCGATGCGCCGGCGCAGCGCGTCACCCCGCAAACCGAGCAGCGACCCGAAGAATTTCAGATTCTCGCGCACGGTGAGGCGATAGTAGAAGCTGCGATCCGCGCTCGAACACAAGCCGACACTTCCGTCGGCGACGACCTCACCGTGGTCAGGACGGATCAGGCCGGCGATGATCTGCAAGAGCGTGCTCTTTCCCGCGCCGTTGGCACCGAGAACGCCGAGCACGGTGCCCGCGCCGACGGTGAAGGTGATGCCGTCGAGGATGCGCACGCGCGGCGGACGCGGCAGCAGCGCGCGCCACGGCGGAACTTGCGCGGGAAAGGTCTTTCTCAGCGAGGTGACCCGTAACACCCGACCAGCGTAAGCAGGCAGCCCGGTCGAAACCAAGCGCCCAACGGTCTCGGCGGCTAGGTCCTTCTCACCTGGGCCGCGTGAGCAGCGATGTCAGATGCTTTTTCGTCGCGGGCCATTCGCTCTCGATGATGCTGTACACACAGCTATCGCGGTAGATGCCGCCTTCGAGGATCTTGTGATTGCGCAGCACACCATCCAGGTGTGCGCCGATGCGCTCGATCGCCGCGCGGCTGCGCTGGTTGTGAAATGACGTGCGAAACTCGACCGCGATGCAGTGTTGTGTTTCGAAAGCATGTTCGAGCAGCAGCAGCTTGGCTTCGGTGTTGATCGGCGTTCGCTGCGCGGACGCACGATACCAGGTCGACCCGATCTCCGCTCGCCGGTTCGGTGCGTCGATGTTCATGAACGTGGTCATGCCGACGCAGGTGCCGGTTCGCTTGTCGATCACCGCGAACGGCAGCATCGTGCCGGCCTCGTACTCAGCGATGCGGCGCTCAATATCGGCAGCCATCTTCTCGGGCGACGGCACCGCCGTATACCACAGCTTCCACAACTCGCCGTCTTTGGTTGCTTCGACAAGGTCGTTGTGATGTTTGGGCGAGAGCGGCTCCAGCGTCACATATGTTCCGGACAACACCACGGGCTCGAACCAATGCTTGGGCAATCTGTTCCTCTCCTGGACAACCGGTTCGGCTATCATGTTCGGCATTTTGCCGCACAATCCGCAGGTGCGTCACAAGATGGCGCGCAGGAGCGGAATCCGGCGAGCGATCGCAGCGGCGAAGAAGAATGTGCCGACCGCTCCCAGTGCCCACGCCATCACGAACTTGTCGAAGACGGGTCCGTGCCAGAGGCTCAGCAGACGCGTGACCGCGATCAGCACCGGCGGGTGAAAGACGTAGACCGCGAACGCGTTGGCTGAGAGGAAAGCGAACACCGCGTTGGTCGAGTTGATCCAATCCCGGTAGAGGGTGAGCAGGCCGAGGCTCACCGCGACGCAGACGAAAGCCTCCCACACGCTCTTGCCCGCCGACTGCCAATGCCAGCCCCCGCCGTAGGAGTCGAAGTGGCCCTGCAACGCGCCCCCGAGCGCCATCAGCAGCACCCATCCGAATGCTCCGCCGAGCAGCCCCGCGAGCAGCCACCGCCTTCCGTCGCGGGAGGGCAGGCGCTCCGCCCAGCCGGACCGGTGCGCGGCCACGCCCGCGGCAAACATCAGCAGGTATTGTGGGAAGTCGGCGAGCTGGAGGTTGAGCACCGCCCGGCCTTCGGGCATGACCAGCCGCATGGCGAACGTGCCCGCACCCATGAGCGCCATGAAACCGAGGATGGTGAGGAGCTGCGGACGGCGGCCATCCGAGGTTGCCGCGGTCGTGAAACGCGGCGCGAGGACGGCATACACGATGGAAAAGGCGAGCAGAGCGACGCAGAACCACAGCGGTCCCGATTCACTGAAGACTTCACCGTCGAGGATGTGGCGCCACCACTCGGCAAGGAACGGCGTGCCCGGCGCCGGTCTCCACGAACCCGCGACGTAGAACTGGGTCACAGGCCCGATCACCAGCATGTAGAGCACCACCGGCAGCCCGAGTCGAATCGCGCGATCTTTGATGAAGAGCGCCACGCTTTTTTTCAGCAGTGACGCGCGCGCGAAGTAGCCCGACACCGCAAAGAGCAGCCCCATGAAAAACGCCTGCAAGAACGACTGGTACGTGCCGAAGATCATGGCCGCGAGTCCGTCCGTCGCCGCCTTGTCGGAAAAATACCAATTGCCGAAGGGCGAGTAGGTGTCCGCCGCGTGCATGCTGATGACGAGGATGATCATCGACCAGCGCAGGTTGTCGATGAAGGCCTTGCGAGGAGCCGCCGGGACGGCTTGCGCATGAATCAGAGGTGCAGCGAGTCGTATGTCGGTTGCCATACTAGAGAGATAACCGGCGGCGGCACCACGTGGCAATGCGTTCGTGACGAGCGGGACACGCCGCGCCGGCTCCCGGGACTTCCGGCCTAGCGGAAAGGCGCCGCGCGCACGCGAACACCCGGGGCACAGTCTTCAAACACGAAGCTGTTCGTGGCGTTCGATGAGGGTGTGCGAATGCAGGCATGTGGACATGCGGTCTTATCGGCGCGGCGATACTTCACTTCACGAAAGGTGAGAACGCGCTCATGAGCCAGACAGCGGACAAACTACCTCGGATGGAACTCAACGCCCCAGCGAACGCGTCGGGGTTGACGTTCTTTTCCCCGAACTACGCGCCGGGCGAGTCTTTCGCATATTTCCCGACGACGGGAAACATCATGCTGTACTTCGGCCCGGGAAGTCCCGCGCCGACGCAAGTCTATATCTTCCATCAGGGAGGGAGCACCACGCCGGTGAGCGTGGGACAAGCTCAGTACAGTGTCAACTCCGGCGACTATCTGTTCATCATCGGGCAGGCAGCGAGTTGCAAGATTCAGTGGTATTACTTCTAGCACCACGCCGCTAGACCGAGAACGCTTTCACAAACGATGCCCGCATCACACGATGCGGGCATTTTCTTGCCGGCGATCATCGCGCTACACTTAAGATAGAGAATCTAGCGGATTTCCCTTTGAAGTGCATGGGCGACTTCATCGTGCGAATATCCGCGATGCGTCATCGTTGCGACAAACCGCTGCGCCGCTTCGCGCAATGCGCGCAGACGGGCTCGCTTGTCGCCGGAGGGTGCGTGCGCTGCCACCCGCGTTCCGCGCCGGCCGTCGCTCACCAGCCAGCCGTCTTCCTGCAGCTCGCCGTACGCCCGGGCGACCGTGTTGGGCGCAACGCCAAGATCGCCCGCAAGTTGCCGCACCGTCGGCAACGCCGCGCCCGCGCACAGATCGCCTCGTTCGATGAAGGCTCGCAGTTGATCGATGATCTGCTGAAACGGCGGTGCGTCGAGATCGGGATCGATCGATAGAAAAAGTTCCATCAGGGCGCGCAGCGCGCCGCCCGGCTGAAGCGGCGGTAGCGCCACCACCCCCACGCCCAAAGGACAACCCATACGGCAACCGAGAGAGCGTGCAAAACGCGCTGAACCGGCAACACGACAGGCAATTGCGCGTTCACGAAACTCATGAAGACAAAGGCAATCGCGACCGCCGTCGCCGCTGCGAGACTGACGCGCAATTCGCGCCTCGCGCGGTCGCGAGCCCGCGCCGCCACAGCGTCTTCGCCGACAATGAGCACCGGCGCCGTCGCGAGACGCCACGCGATCGCTGCCATGGCGAGCGAGCAGAGCCCCACGATGAGGGCGGCGATCTGCTGCTCGCCCAAGAGAACGTACGGCACCAGCATCAAGGACGATGCCGCGGCAGTTGCGACCCACAGAGCCGGGATCGCAGCAGCCACCGGCCGCGGCGCGAGCGACGCGACGCGCCGCCGATGCGCGCGCTCTTCAGCGTTCAAATCGGCCGCGTAGACGCTGACTATCGTGAGGCACAGCACGGCATACGAAAGAACCGGGGCGAGCCAACCCAATAGGACTGACACGGCCATCAGTACACCGACAAGCGCCACGACGTACCGAGCCGGCGCCGACTGCTCGGGATCCGTTCGCATCGCCGACCTACCGTAGAGAATTGCCGCAAGGACCGCGACCGCGGCGACGGTGATCTGCTCAAGGAAGATTACCGAATTCATTGTATCAGTACACTAATACAAATCCAGCTTTCGTGTCAACACCTTGATACAAACGACGCCATGCGCTTTACCCTTACGACCGGATCTGACTCAAGGTTAGCAAATACCCAAGCCGCGCAAGAACTCCCCGACGCTCTTTCGGACGGCATCCATCTGCGATAACAATCCGTGTCCGCCTTTGGCGAAAGAAATGAGTTGTGCACCACTGATCGCCTGGCGGGCATACTCAGCATGCCGGTAACTTACGAGACCATCATCCTTCGCATGCAGTATTAGCGTCGGCGCCGATAATGCGTCTATTGCCGGAGGACTCTGCTGGATCATTTTTCCGTCGTTATCCGTTCCGGGATAGCGTTTCGATATCGGGTGCATCGTTTCGAGCAGTTCTTCCGCAAGCTCTTTTTGGATTGGGGAGAAACCTGCGTAAACGTCTGCAGGAATACCGAAAAGATTCAGTATCACCGGCTGCATAAACTTCGCAATTAGCCAATATGTATAGTCGGATCTGATAATCAAGTTAATGATGCCGACGTAAAACGGCCGATCGCCCTCAATGAATGCGCGGGTCATTGCCGACAGCAGAATTAGTGCACTAGTCCGTTCGGGATAATCGTTTGCAAACTGCATTGCCGATGGACCACCGGCCGAGGTTCCCAATACGATCACCTTCTGAACGTTTAGATGGTCCAGCAGGTCCCTATATAGCACTGCTTGCGATCGAATAGATGCGTTTGGCGGGATGGGTGTACGTAAATAACCGAAACGCGACACGGAGATGACCTTATAGCCGCTGCCGAGCGCGAGGTTGGCGATCCAAAGTCCCTGATCGTAGCCGCCGCCCGCGCCGTGAAGGGTCAAAACCGGAGTTCCTTCGCCATGTACCACGAACTCGATGGTTCCGTGCTCGGTGCGGAGCAGCGAGCTGCCCACCAGGAGACGCGCATTCGCCGTTCGCATTTCGCGGCGAAAGCGCGCGTGAGTGACGCCGACGAAAGTACCGAGGGCACCAGAAAAGACGATGAGCAAGAACTTTTTCACGGCACTGTACGGGCTGCGTCCAGGGACGTGTGTAAAATCGCCGGGTGAGATTGCGATTTACGAGTCGTCGTCTGCGCGAGCGTAGAGCGCTGCAAGCGACTCGGGATTGATGTACGCTTTCTCGGCTTGCCAATCCTCCGTTTGCTCCACG
>DAHUXH010000013.1 GCA_027307235.1 Vulcanimicrobiota bacterium
CGTGGAGCAAACGGAGGATTGGCAAGCCGAGAAAGCGTACATCAATCCCGAGTCGCTTGCAGCGCTCTACGCTCGCGCAGACGACGACTCGTAAATCGCAATCTCACCCGGCGATTTTACACACGTCCCTGGACGCAGCCCCCGACACTTGGGCGGCCACGTCACCGGTGACGTCCTCGTCCATCCGCGACGACAACGTCGCGGCACCGTTGAAGCGAAAAGAGTCCAGCCAGGTATTCCAGCGTACCGGTAACCATCTGCGACGACAACGCCGTGGCACCGTGGCAAAGACTACCGCAGAATTGTCCTGTATTGACGTCCGTTGTGCTACGGGATACACTATAGTTCGATGGAGTTCGCTGAGCAGGGAACCCAAGACATTTATGATGGAATCGATACCGCCCGTGCACGCAAGACGCTGCCACGAAATCTCCACGAAAAAGCTCGGAACAAGCTTTCGATTATAGCATTTGCGGAGTCTCTGGACGACCTGCGCGCGCCGCCGAGCAATCGTTTGGAGAAACTTCAGGGGGATCGATCCGGGAAGTATTCGATTCGTATCAATGATCGCTATCGCATTTGCTTTCGATGGGCTAAGGGGACGCCAGCGGACGTTGAGATCCTTGACTATCACTAGGAGATTGACCAATGCCACGAGATATCAGACTCCCCAAGCATCGACCACCGACGTTGCCTGGGAAGCTTTTGTCTGAGGAGTTCATAGAACCGCTTGGTTTAACGGTAACGGCTTTCGCGAAGCATATCGGCGTCGGGCGGGATCGGCTCAGCGAGATTATTCACGGCCGGCGCCGCATAACGCCGGATACAGCTATGCGCTTGAGCATTGCCCTCGGAACATCGGTGCAATTTTGGCTGAACGCACAAATGGCCACTGATATATACGAAGCGCAGCGCTCTGCGAAGACAACCGCGCTCAAGAAGATCAAACCGATTTCTGGTGCGGCGTAGGAAATGAGAAGAACCCTTGCGCTGGGCAAGGGCTCTTCGCGATGTTGGTTGCGGGATCGCGCGGTGGAATTGGCCCAAAAGGGCTGTGAGGCTCATGCTAGGCGCACACAAAGCGTCTAATTTTCAAATCATCGATAACCAAGTCTTAATGGCTTTTTGATCCAAAGGTCTCGCGGGGAGATGCACTGGGCCGCGAAGAAATCAACCGGACGCATGCTTTCAGTTGAACTCTTTGGAGGTCTTTGTGTCGACTATGTCTTTGGATTTCGTGCTGCTCTCACCGCCGCAAATGCCTGCCGCTCCTGGCACACAAGTATCATTCAGTTTCAACCTCGACCCAACCGCGGCGTACACTCTTTACTATGGTCAAACCAGCGAGCCAGTCTCGAAATCGCCTGTGACCTGCGTGCTTCCCAGTTCGACAACGACATTCATTTTGCAGGCCACCAAAGGCGGCCAAACACGGCAAGAGTCAATAACCATTCCTGTTGCCGGTGGCGCTATTCTGCTGCAAACCATTAACGTTACGCAAAATGGGTACCAGGGCCAGCAGTGGATTCCGTTTGCCTTACCTTCCCAGCAATTCTCAAGGTTTCAGCTCACATTCGACTGCTTCGAACCGACAAACGCGCAATCTCTGGCAATTGCGCAACTGCAGTTTCAACCCAACGGAAGCGGCTACCAAGGTGGTGGCTATTGCGGAACCGGATGGGGGAATGATTCCGGCGGGAACGGCTTCTTCGAGTATTACGGCACCGGATACCTCAATTTCTGCCCCTTAGGCCGCGGCGGCCCCGTTGCTGGTTCCGGCATCTCTGGAACGGTCGACATTCTCAATACATCGATTAGCGGCGCCTTCAGTTGCATCGTCGCGAACATCATTGCGCCCACGGCCTTCAATTCCTTACCCATGGCTGGTCATACGGCAAGCTATTGTTCTGCTCAAAGTGGTGCGCCAACCGGAATTCAAATTGGCTACGGCTTGTTTAACGGCAGCAATACACCGAGCACAATGGATACCGTAAATCGCGGCATCATTCGCCTCTACGGGCTCAACTAAGATGCCGGTTCAAAAACATCGCGCGTTTCACGCGGTCAACACGTTGCACACGCAGCAAGCAATTCTCGACCAATCGTCGAATCAAATTGGCATATTGGTTGCCGACGTGCAGATCGTCGAATCCAATGATCTGCACAATCTCTACGGCCAGAAATCATACCTCGTCGCGTGCCGTCAGCGGTTAACCATTCCTGGCTGCGGCTGGGCAATCGGGCCCACATCCCTTCCGCTTTCTACCTCCCCGTATCCGGCTGCTATCCTCCATAGTCTTGTGCCCACGTTTCCGACAAACGCCGTAGTAAGCTTGCTGGATTATTCGCCCAAGACGCTCAATACGGCGGTAGTCACGAGCAACAACGCTTCCAGCAGCGCTGGCACGTCGTCGATGCAGCAGTATACGTCGGGATCATCAACTGCTCAAACGAATTCCTATGACGTTTCCGCCTCTCTGGGATTCTTTGGCGACTTAGCGACCGGCGGGATCAGTGCAGGGTACAGCCATTCCGACACCACTGCATTTGACAATTCCGCAACCTCGGGAAACACCTCCTCTAACGACGCGCAATCCGGTGCGCCTGAGTCGATGACAGTGAAGGATTGGGGCGGCTATGTGAGCCTGGATTCCACGCGAGTGAATCCAACGTGGACGTGGATTCAGGAATACCCGTGGAATGTAGCCGATTACAACGCAACGCAAAACGGCAAGATTGCGATACCGGAAGGGATGCAGAGTCTGCTTGCGTGCATTCCAGCAACTCCAAAAGGGGCCGCGTTTGTTTTTCCCCCAAGTGAGCTTTCGACCTATGGCGTCGACTTCGTGTCCACCGCATGTTGGAGGGTAACGATGCCCACCGATGCGATAACCGCATCCGATGAGGTTGCCGCGTTTGTGCACAATGTTAGCTGCTACTTCGGCTGGCACGAGGTTGCGTATAGTGATTCGGAATGGACGGTATCGGTGTCGCTCAATTCACCCGCGATCGGTTCCGTGAAAGTCGATTCGATCGGCGGGGATCCGCTGTCCATGCCGCTCTTGGGGCTCGCACCCATTGTCGAGTTTGAACCCGGTAATGGAGCGCTTATCGGCTTTGTACCGGAGCAGATGTTCTACGGTCCCGATATCGTTAGCGGCGCGTTTCGTGTAATGTCATCAGCAAACAACCTGTACGTCACCGGAACGGGGTTTGTTGCGGACGGCAAAAACCAAAACGCTGTCATGACGACGTGGAGTAAGCTGTCGGCCAAGACGCCATCAACAGTCTCCGTCTATTTCAAGATTACAGAAAAAGTGAATGATATCACGCTCTTCCTTAAACATTGGCGTACGGCGCAACAGGGCTTGATGTTGCAAATCAAGATCAATGGATCGGAGGCGATCGTTCGTCATGTTGACGCGCACGAGGCCTCAGATGGCAGCGCTAATCTCTCCTTAATCAAACTGTGTAGCCGTGACCTTACTAGCGTTGACTACGTTGACTATTTGATATTGGGCTTAAACGAGATCACGATTTCCGTCGTGCCGTCAGAGGATTACAGTGGCGGCGAATGTGGCTATGCCTTGCGCGCGCTTGCTATCTGCTAACTCGATGGCGAGACAAGATCATGCCAAAGGATAAGAATGGGCCAGCCGGCGACCCGCCGTCGTGGCCTCAGAGCGCCATGGTTTCTGTTGAAGGTGAGGCGCGTGCGTTTATCGCGCGCGCCTCGCCCGCAGTCCTGGAGCAGTTGAAACGGGGGATGGGCTACGTTGCCTCCGCAATGCCCGACGCCGTTGCACATGGTCTAGACAATTACAATCCGGCTTATCTAGGAAATATCTATGATCATCCCGAGTCCGCTTGGCGCTATGCCTCCCAGCGCGCGGAACAGGTGTTTCGCGGCGTCAAACTCGTCATGCATCCCACAGAAGCGTTTTGGCAGGCGATAGGCGGTGGTCGAGAGCTCGTACGGCGCCTCGCCCTCTATCATGACATGCTCGACCCTGGCCGGAAGGTCCGCCACACTGGGCTCGCAGCCGCAGATTTGATGCTTGATCGTGCCGGCGATGCAATCGCCGGCACGGCCATGGTTGCGAGCTACGTTTATCGTGCTAGGAACCGGGAGAAAACCCGGCAGATGATGGATCGGGTCTTTCCAACGGATCGCATGTACGGGCGCTTTTTTCGGCGACCCATACCGAGGCTGTTGTTTGCCAAGCCGACGGCGCGCGTGCTCGCGATGCCCGGTTTCTTTGCGAGCTTTCTAACCTATCGCGAATTGGTGATGCTCGGTCAGCAAATCGATGCCAGGGAAGGGCTAGCAGTGAATAACCCCGACCTTTTTCGATCGCTGGAGATATCTGATCGTGATTGGCTAGACGCAGCGCGGCATGAGGGAATCCTGGAGGCGATTAAGGGGACGTCTATTAATACGTCGCCCCTCCTCAGAAAAACCCCCGGTCCTCCGAAAACGCCTGGCTGGCCTGCCGTAGCGCCGGCTCAGGGAATCGCGGAGCCGGTTGCTGAGAGGCCTCTCGTCCCTGCGTTGAAGGGTGCAACGTTTCCTGATATGCGCCCGCCATTTAGCGGACCTCGCCAGTGAACGTCAGAGCCTGTGCTTGTACCGCTGGCGCTGCGCGCGGCCGGGTGAGCGCGATCCAAAGATTGGCTGGGACTTGGCGCTCCGAGTCTGCAAAAAGCTACCATTCAACGAGTACTTCGCCGTTTTCGATCCTATCGATGAGCAAGACCGGGCACACTCAACGTCCCACCTGCGATTACTTGATCCAACAACTACTCGTGGTTGGTCCAACAACTACCGGCTGAAAAAGAAGCAGGTCCAACAACGTTTCCGTTATTGGACCTGCACAGGTTGCGGGGACAGGATTTGAACCTGTGACCTTCGGGTTATGAGCCCGACGAGCTACCGGACTGCTCCACCCCGCGTCGGCGGTAACGATTGTACCACGGGTGGCAAGAGCATCCCTGCAGACGATGGAGCGCATGGCTCGTCGGCGAAGTGCGTGATATGACGGCTACCGCGGCGTTCGTGCGTGACCTGCCGAAAATTCACCTGCACTGCCACTTGGAGGGGACGCTGCGCGCGCAGACTTTTCTCGAGTTGTGCGAGCGTGACGGGCTCTCGACCCGGTACCGACCGAGCGGCGGGGGGACCTTCGACGGCGTGGACGCATCCGGCGACGGCCCGCGAGACCCGGAGACGGTCTTCCAATTCCGCGATTTTCAAGAATTTCTTTACACCTTTGCAGCCGTGAGCCGGGCGCTGCGCAGGCCCTGCGACTACGCGCGTCTCGCGCGTGAATTCGCGCAGGATGCGCTTGCGCAGAACGTCGCCTACGCAGAAGTGTTCATCTCGCCATCGGTATGGACGTTCTTTCAACGCGATCTCGATGCGCGCGCGACCATCGGCACCATCAATGACGCGCTCACCGATGTGCTCGCGCCGCACGGTGTGCAGGCGCGCCTCATCGTCGATCTCACGAGAAACTTCGGCGCCGAGCGTGCGATGGAAACCGCGCGTCTTGCCGCTGCTTGCCTCGACCGCGGCGTCATCGGCGTGGGTCTGGGCGGCGACGAGCAACGCTTCGCACCAGAATTATTCAGCGATGCGTTTGCATTCGCGCGCGCGAACGGGTTGCGCACGGTCGCGCATGCGGGCGAAGCGGCCGGCGCCGCAAGCGTGCGCGGCGCCATCGAGCACCTGCGCGCCGAGCGCATCGGGCACGGTATTCGCGCGCTCGAAGATCCGCACGTCGTCGCACTTGCCGCCGAGCGCGAGATCGCTTTCGAAGTGTGCCCGACCTCCAACTATCTGACCGGGGTTGCATCGGCGGACGAACCGCACCCGCTCGTCGCGCTCGACCGGGCGGGCGTGCGCGTCACCATCGACGCCGACGATCCGTCGCTCTTCGGAACCTCGATCGCACAGGAATACGCGCACGTCGCAACGCTGGTCGGCGCCGGCGGGTTGAAGCGTTTCGTCGAAAACGCCGTCGATGCGTCGTTTGCCGATGACGCCGTCAAGGCGCGCTTACGCGCGCGCCTCGCAAGCGCGGCCACGGAACTCGCCGCAGACCGGCGAAGGTAGCCGAAGACCATGTCCGGACACAGCCACTTCACGGAATCGATCGAGGAGTATCTCGAAGCGGTCTATCGCCTGGAACGCGAAGGGCCCGGCGTCAGCACGTCCGGCCTCGCCTCGATGCTCGGCGTCGCGCCCGCGTCGGTCTCGGGCATGCTCAAGAAGCTCGCCGGCGACGGCTATCTCGAACAAGTGGCGCGCGGTGAGGTTCGCCTGACGCGCAAGGGGCTGGAGATCGCGGTGCGCGTCTTGCGCCGCCATCGGCTGGCCGAACGGTTGTTGACCGACGTGCTCGGCATGAAGTGGGAAGACGTTCACGAGGAAGCGTGCATGCTCGAACATGCCATCTCGGCGCGCGTTGAAGAGCGGCTGATCGCCTTGCTCAATCAACCCACGACCTGCCCGCACGGCCATCCGATTCCGCCGGCGGACTTGAGCGATCCCGTGCGCGTCGGCGTTCCGCTTGCTCAGCTTGAAGAGGGAACGAGCGCCATCATCTGCGGCGTGACCGATGAAGTACCCGAGATTCTCCGCTATCTCGGCGACTTGGGATTGCGGCCGGGCGCCGCCGTTCGCATTCGCGAAAAAGCCCCGCTCGGCGGGCCGGTCAGCATCGAGCGCGACGGGCAAGCCCATGCCATCTCGCTGGAACTCGCGCGCATGCTGATCGTCGAGCCCGCATGATCACGCGCTTTCTCATCGCTCTCAACGTCATTGCCTTCGGCTGGGAACTGCTGACGCTCGGTCCGGGCATCTTCAGCGGAAACGTGTCGCTGGAGGGATTAGCCGCCGACGGCGCGCTCGTCCCGGTTCTGGTCACGCAGTACCACGAGTGGTGGCGACTGATCTCCGGTGCGTTCTTGCACGGAAGCTTGCTGCACATCGGCGTGAACATGTTTTCGCTCTTCGTGCTCGGGCGGTTCATCGAAATGGCGATCGGCTCGCCGAAGATGCTCGCCGTCTACGCTTTGGCTTTGATCGGATCGAGTTTGGGTGTCGCGTATTTCAGCGACCCCAACACGGTGACGGTCGGCGCCAGCGGCGCGATCTACGGTTTGTTCGGCGCACTGTTCGCCATCGGTCTGCGATTGGGTAAGCCCGGCATGGCGCTCATTCGCGACAACATCGGTATTCTCGCGATCAACTTGGTCTTCACGTTCGCGGTGCCCGGCATCTCCAAAGTGGCGCATCTGGGCGGACTGCTGGTCGGCTTCCTCGTCACGCTGCCGCTCTACACGCCGCCGCGCCGCATTCTGGCAAACGTCGTCGATGCTCAAACCGGTATGCCGCTCGAATCCGAGTATCAACCGCCCAATTCCATCGACCGCTCCGCCTGATCGCGCATGACCGAGACGATCGATCGCGTCTTCGCGCCCGACGGTCCGATCGCGCGCGATCTCGCCGGCTTCGAGCCGCGCGCCGGACAACTGCAGATGGCGCAACTCGTCGAGCGCGGGTTGCTGGAAGGCATGCACACGATCGTCGAGGCGGGAACCGGCGTCGGAAAATCGCTCGCCTATCTCGTCCCGGCGTTACGCAGCGGCAAGAAAGTCGTCATCTCGACCGGCACGATTGCGTTGCAGGAACAGTTGTTCTTCAAAGACATTCCGTTCGTGATTCGTGCGCTCGGAACGCCGGCGCGCGCGGTGCTGCTCAAAGGGCGCAATCACTACTTGTGCCGCCAAAAGTACGACCGTATGCGCGCGGATCGTTTGGTGGCATCGTCGCGCGCGATGGAGCGCATGTGGGAATGGGCAGGCCGAACGCAGAGCGGCGACCGCGCCGAACTCGACTTTCTGCCCTCGCCCGGTGACTGGGAACAGCTCGACGCCGACGCCGATGACTGCACCGGCGAGTTCTGCGAACGCTTCCGCGATTGTTTCTTCTTTCGTAAGCGCGACGAAGCGCGCTACGCTGATCTGGTCATCGTCAACCACGCGCTGTTCTTCCTCGATCTCGCGATGGGTGGCGGGTTGCTGCCGCCCTACGACGTCGCGGTGCTGGACGAAGCGCACCAATGCGAACAGTGGGCGACCGCGGCCTTGACGTCGACGCTCTCGCGCGCCACCATCAACCGCACGCTTCGCAAGCTGCACCGATCCTACAACGTTCCGGCGGCGTTCGATGCGCGCTTCGACGAGGCGATGCGCGATCTGGAGTCGTCGCTCGCGCGTATCCCCGGCGACCGTTATCCGCTGCGCGTCAACGACGACCTCGACGCGCCGCTCACGCGCGTGCGCGATCTGTGCTACGAACTCGAGAACTGGATTTGGGCGCACTGGAACGACGAGCTGAAGAAGAAGCCGGAGAACGACGCGGAGGCCGAACGGCGGCGCGATCTGGCGCTGCGGCAGGTCGTCGCGCACGGTGCCACCATCGACCGTGCGTTGATGCCGCCCGAGGAAGCGATCGCGTGGGCGGAGCGCGGCGAAGGCGACGGCCGCTACGAAGTCAACAGCGCGCCGTACGACGTTGCCGGGTTTCTGCGCGAGACGCTGTTCGCGCGTACGCCGAGCGTCGTGCTGACGAGTGCGACCATCGCGCAGGCGCCGACGGCGCAAGGCGGACCGTTCGCGTTTCTGCGGCGCACGCTCGGCGTGCAGGAAGCCCAGGAACTGATCGCGCCCTCCCCGTTTGCCTATGCCGACCAGGCGCGGCTCTTCGTCGCGCCGGCGCAGATGAATCCCAAAGCCGACGATTTCGCACGGCGCGCGGCTCCGCTGGTCGAGGAATGTCTGGATCGCACACAAGGCCGCGCGTTCGTGCTGTTCACTTCGCACAAACGTCTGCGTGAAGTCCATGCCATCGTGCGCGAGCGCGTCGCGTTTCCGCTGCGCATGCAGGGCGAGATGCCGCGCGCGCAGTTGCTGGAGTGGTTTCGTTCCACGCCCAATGCCGTGCTCTTCGGGACCGGCATGTTCTGGGAAGGCATCGACGTGGTCGGCGATCAGCTCTCGTGCGTGATCATCGACCGGCTGCCGTTCCCCTCACCGGCGGATCCGCTCGTCGCCGCGCGCGTGCGCGCGTTGGAAGCCCAGGGGCTCGACGGTTTCGAGTCGTACATGGTGCCTGCCGCGATCGTTCGGCTCAAACAAGGTTTTGGCCGATTGATTCGCAGCACCAACGACCGTGGCGTCGTTGCCATTCTCGACGGACGCGCCGCATCGACGCGCTACGGGGCGACGATTCTGGCGGCCCTGCCCCCCGCGACCCGCATCACACACCTCGACGAGCTTTCGGAGTTTTTCACCGCATGAAATATCGCCGTGCCGTTTCGCTTGCGCCGGCCCTCGCCGTGCTTGCAGCCTCGTGGTTCTCACTCGCGCAACCGGCGTCCGCATGGGGCGGCGACGGTCACCGCATCATCAACATGCTCGCCGCGCGCGCGTTCCCGAGCGCGCTCCCCGATTTCGTGCGCACGCCGAGCGCGATCGACGAGATCGCCTATCTCGGGCCGGAAGAAGACCGCCTGAAAGGATCGGGCGAGTCGTGGGGCGAGGACAACGACCCCGCGCACTACATCGACCTCAACGACGACGGCACGATCGCGGGCGTGATCGCGCCCGACGCGCTGCCCGCCAGTCTCGGCGACTATGCCAAAGCGCTCGCGGCCGCGCACACCGATCCGTATCGTGTCGGCTATCTGCCCTACGCCATGCTCGACGGCTGGGAGCAGTTGCGCAAGGACTTCGCGTTGTGGCGGGTCGACGACTATCTGGCGCGCCATGCGACGACGCAGCAGGCGCGCACGCAGTACGACGACGAGCGCAGCCTGCGCCAAACGCTGACGCTGCGCGACATCGGCGTATGGGGACATTTCGTCGGCGACGGATGTCAGCCGCTGCACACCACCGTGCACTTCAACGGCTGGGGGAAGTTCCCCAATCCCAACGACTACTCGATGGCGCGCAACATGCACGCCAAATTTGAAAGCGATTTCGTTCGGCGCCACGCCGACGTCTCCGACGTGCTCCACGACATGACCGCCTTTGCGCCGGCCGATCCCGCCAAGGAACTGGCTCAAGATGCCGTCATGGCGCGCATCGTCACCTACCTGCGCGGCTCCGATGCTGAAGTGGCGCCGCTCTACGGCATTGAGAAGCAGCACGGCTTCGACGACGCCTCACCGCAGGCGATCGCGTTCGTCGACAAGCAGCTCGCGCGCGGCGCATCGGAGCTGCGCGATCTCGTGGCGCTGGCATGGGAAGATAGTCTCAATGTCGGCGTCGGCTATCCCGAACTGCCGGTACGCACCGTCATCACCGGAGCCGCGACACCGGCCGGCGACGAATAGCCCGCCAGCGCGGGCTTTCGGCCCGGTATCCTCAACCGGAAGCCTCATGAGAATCCGCTGATCCCCCGCTACGCTCGATGAGTGAAGCTCACGAGTGTTCAGGCATTGAGAGCGTTCGCTGCGATGGCGGTGGTCGTGTATCACATCACGACCATCGAATCGCGCGTCGCCGGCGGCTATTCGGTGCTGAGCTGGGTGGGGAACCTCGGAAAGCTGGGCGTCGAGTTGTTCTTCGTGATCAGCGGCTTCATCATGATCACGACCAACTGGGAGCAGTTCGGGAAAGCCGGTGCGCCGGGGGGATTCTTGCTGCGGCGCATCGTGCGTATCGCGCCGCCGTATTGGATCGTCTCCGCGCTCCTGCTCGTAGTCTTTCTGGTGAACCCGCACTGGATCAATTCGTCTTCGCGCTACCCGACCGATCTGATCGCATCGTTCTTGCTCCTGCCGCAGCGCGGTTATCCGTTGCTCATGGTCGGTTGGACGCTCGTGTTCGAGATGTACTTCTATTACGTTTTCACGCTGGCGTTGGCGACGGCTCGCCGATCGGCGCCGCTGGTCATCGGGTCGTGGCTGATCGCGATGATCGTCGTGCGCCAGACGCTCTACCCGCATACCAGCAACATCTACGTGTGGCTGGTCTGCAATCCGAGCAATCTGTTCTTTATCGCCGGCATCGTCGCGGGGTATCTGGTGATGAGCCGGCGCTTCCACGCACCGATGCTCTGCGCCGTGCTTGGTGGGCTTGCGACACCGGTCGTGTTCTACGCGGTGGAAAACGGATTCGGGTGGCGCGGGTATCTCTCGGATTGGGTGAACGTGCTGCTCGTCAGCCTGCCGATGGCGGCGATGCTGTACGGCCTGGTCGTCGCCGAGATGAACCGCGCGTTTCGTGTCGCCGCGCCGCTGGTGCTGACCGGCGATGCATCGTACTCGCTCTACCTCTGGCACGTGCCGATTCTGGCCGCCGTCGGCCGCGCGTCGACGCGCTTGCCGTTGCACCCGCTCGCGGCGCATCTGGCGTGGTGTACGCTTGCGCTCGTGTTCACGACCTTGTGCGCGATCGCACTCTACCGTTACGTGGAGAAGCCGATGCTCAAGGCACTCGACGCCCGCCTGCGCTTGTGGCGCTTAGCCGTCGTCGTGCGTTGATTCGATTTTCGCGCGCTCCTGAAGTTCGTGAACGATGGTGGAGTCGGCGAGCGTCGTCGTGTCGCCGAGCGTGCGCCCTTCGGCGATGTCGCGCAGCAGACGTCGCATGATCTTGCCGCTGCGCGTCTTGGGCAGCTCCGTCGTGAACGTGATGTATTTGGGTCGCGTGAACTTGCCGAGCTTGCCGGCAACGAACTCACGCAACTCGTCAGCCAGTTCCGGTGTGCCGTTCTCGCCGCCGCGCAAGGTGACGAAGGCGTAGATCGCCTGACCGGTGACGTCGTCGATCTTTCCGCATACGGCGGCCTCGGCAACCTTCGGATGTCCGACCAGCGCGCTTTCGATCTCGGTGGTCGAGATGCGGTGGCCGCTGACGTTCATCACGTCGTCGATGCGACCCATGAACCAGTAGTTGCCGTGCATGTCGCGGCGGCAGCCGTCACCGGCAAGATAGCGGTGCGGGAACTTGGACCAATAGCTCTCGCGATAGCGCTCGTCGTCGCCCCAGATGCCGCGCAACATGCCCGGCCACGGGCGCGTGAGCACCACGTATCCGCCGCCGCCCAGCGGCACCGATTCGCCGTGATCGTTGACAATGTCGGCGAAGATGCCCGGTAACGGCCTGGTCGCACTGCCGGGAAGCGTCGTCGTGATGCCCGGAAGCGGCGCGATCATGATGCCGCCGGTCTCCGTCTGCCACCACGTGTCGACCACCGGCGTGCGCCCGCCGCCGATATGTTCGCGGTACCACATCCACGCTTCGGGATTGATCGGTTCACCGACGCTGCCGAGCAATCGCAGCGATGAGAGATCGTGCTGGTGGACGTACTGCGCGCCCCATTTCATGAACGTGCGGATCGCCGTCGGCGCGGTGTAGAGAATGGTCACCTTGTAGCGCTCGACGATCTCCCACAAGCGGTCCTTGTCGGGAAAATCCGGCGTGCCTTCGTAGATCACGCTGGTCGCGCCGTTGGCGAGCGGACCGTAGACGATGTAGGAGTGGCCGGTCACCCAGCCGATGTCGGCTGCGCACCAGTACACGTCGCTCTCTTCTTTGAGATCGAAGACCAGTTTGTGCGTCGCGGTGACGTGCGTCAAATACCCGCCGGTGGTGTGCTTGATGCCTTTGGGCTTCGCCGTCGTGCCGCTGGTGTAGAGCAAGTACAGCAGATCTTCGGCGTTCATGCGTTCGGGTTCGCACTGCGCGGGCTGCCCGGCGACGACTTCGTCCCACCACAGATCGCGGCGCTCGTGCATGAAGACGTCGTCGCCGATGCGTTTGGCGACGATGCAATGCCGAATCGACGGCGTCTGCTCCATTGCGATGTCGCAGTTGCGTTTGAGCGGAATCTTGTTGCCGCGCCGCCAGCCCCAGTCGGCGGTGATCAGCGCGACGCACTGCGCGTCGTTGACGCGATCGACGATCGAGTCGGGCGAGAAGCCGCCGAAGATCACCGAATGCGCGGCGCCGATACGCGCGCACGCCAGCATCGCCACGGGAAGCTCGGGGATCATCGGCATGTAGATGGCGACGCGGTCGCCTTTCGTCACGCCGAGTTTTCGCAGGCCGTTTGCGAAGCGGCAGACATCGTCGAGCAACTGGCCGTAGGTGATCGTCCAGCGATCGCCCGGCTCGCCTTCGTAGTAGTAGGCGATCTTCTCGCCGCGCCCGGCGCGCACGTGACGGTCGAGGCAGTTGACGCTCGCGTTGAGTTCGCCGTCCCCGAACCAGCGCGCGAACGGCTCGTTCCATTCCAGCGTGGTGGTGAAGGGCTTCATCCATTCCAGCTTGCGAGCCCACGACGCCCAGAAGGCCAGCTCGTCGCGCTCGGCCTCTTCGTAGATGCCCGGCTGCGCGTTGGCCTGCGCCGCGAAGGCGGCTGAGGGCGGAAAGGTGCGTTCCTCGGACGAGAGCGCCTCGATGGCCTGTGACCTGGTCTCCATGGCCTGCCGTCTACCGCGCAGGGCCCGCCCGAGCCTTTCGCTCGGTCATAGCAGTCCGGGCACCGGAGTGCTAGAATACACCGAATGAGAAGCGGAGAGGGGCCCGGCGACTTGGACGGCCGCAAGGCCTACATCCTGGCCACCGTGGTGTACGAGTACATCGCAACCGCGGAGCCGGTCGGCTCGCAGACGCTCACCCAGAAGTACAACCTCGGGGTGAGTTCGGCGACCGTGCGCAACGATATGGCCGAACTAGAAGCCGAGGGCTACCTCGTGCAGCCGCACACGTCGGCCGGGCGCGTGCCCTCCGACGCCGGCTACCGCGCCTACGTCGATCAGCTCATGGCGCCCGAGGAGTTGCCCGTCCAAGAGCGCAGGCGGATCCGTGATGAACTGCGCGATGCCAGCCGTGAACTCGACGAGATCGTCGAGAACGCGACCCGCTTGCTCGGGCGGCTCTCGCAGAACCTCGCCTTCGTCACCAAATCGCAGCCCGACGCGCAGCAGTTCAAGCATATTCAGTTGATCTGGCTTTCGTCGCGCACGGGCGTTGCGATCGTCGTGACCTCGGCCGGCGTCGCCGCGCAAAGCTTGTTCGAACTCACCACCGACGTGACGCCCGACGACCTGACGCGTTTGTCGAATGTGCTCAATGCTCATCTCGCCAACCGCATGCTGCGCGACGTGCTGCCGGCCGACGTCGCCGCGTGCGTCGCCGAACTCGGGCTGCACGACGAGTTGCGCGGCGCGGTCGTGACCGCGATGAAAAGCGTGGGTGCCAACGAACAGCCGATCGTCGCCGCGGCGGGAGCGCAGAACCTTCTCGACCAACCCGAGTTTCGCGATCTGCGCAAGCTGCGCTCGATTCTGAAGATCATCGAGGAGCAGAAGACCCTCTACGACATCGTCTCCGATTCTCTCGGAAGCGAATCGCCGAGCGTGAAGATCGGACGCGAACTCCACGTTGACGAACTCGACGACCTCGCGGTCGTGACCGTGCCGTACCGGTTCGGCTCCCACGCGGTCGGGATGCTCTCGATTCTCGGTCCGCGCCGCATGCCGTATGGCCGGCTGATGGCGCTGGCA
This sequence comes from Vulcanimicrobiota bacterium, assembly GCA_027307235.1. Lineage (GTDB taxonomy): Bacteria > Vulcanimicrobiota > Vulcanimicrobiia > Vulcanimicrobiales > Vulcanimicrobiaceae > DAHUXH01. The sequence goes on from DAHUXH010000013.1 coordinate 14,586, forward strand.
TCGGGAACCGCCGAGTCGCTCAGCGAACGTCTCACCGACATCGAAGCCATATAACGGGAACGGATGCCTACTCAGGATTATTACGAGACCCTCGGTGTCGCACGCGACGCTGCGCCCGACGAGATCAAGAAAGCGTACCGCGCGCTCGCGCGCAAACACCACCCCGACGTCGCCGACGACAAGACGCGCGCCGAGCAGCACTTCAAGGAGATCAACGAAGCCTATGAAGTGCTGTCGGATCCGAACAAGCGCGCGCAGTACGATCGTTTCGGCACGGTTGGCAACGGCGCGGGAAGTCCGTTCGGTGATTTTGGTTTCGGCGGCGGCGGCTTCGGCGACATCTTCGACATGTTCTTCGGCGACGTGCGCGGTGCGGCGCAGCCGCGCCGCTCGGGTCCGCAGCGCGGCTCGGACCTTCGCTACGACCTCGAGATCACGCTGGAAGAAGCGTTCACCGGCGTCGTCAAGGAGATTGCGTTTTCGCATTTGGCGCAATGCGAAGCCTGTCACGGCTCGGCAGCCCAACCCGGAACACTGATCGCGGCCTGCGATCGGTGCGGCGGCACCGGCGTCGTGCGTCACGCGCGTCAGACGCCGCTTGGGCAATTCGTCACGCAAGCGCCATGCGCGAAATGCGGCGGCGAAGGCTCGATCATTCAAACCCCGTGCGAAACGTGCAGCGGACGCGGACGGCGCGAGATCGAGCGCAAGCTCTCGGTCAAGGTGCCGGCCGGTGTCGACGACGGCTCGCGCATTCGCATCGCCGGCAGCGGGGAAGCCGGAATACGCGGCGGCCCGGCGGGCGATTTGTTCGTCTATTTGAGCGTGGCAGCGCATCCGCTCTTCAAGCGCGACGGCCTCGACACGTTCGCCGATGTGCCGGTCTCGTTCACGCAGGCGGCGCTCGGCGCGACCATCTCAGTGCCGTCGCTCGACGGTCCCATCGAGGTGGCGCTGCATGCGGGATCGCAGAGCGGGACGGTGATGCGCCTGCGCGGGCGCGGTATGCCGAGCGTGCGCGGATCGCAGCGCGGCGATCACCACGTCACCGTTCACGTTCAGGTTCCAACGAAAGTGAACAAACGCCAGCGCGAGTTGCTCGAGGAGTACGCGCGCGCCGGCGGCGACGCGGTCGACGAGCGCAGTTTCTTCGAGCGCGTCAAAGAAGCGTTTCGACCCGATTGATCGCGCAACGATGAGCGCGCGCCGTTTCTTTGTCGAAGGCGTCCACGAGGTCGGGGAGACGGTGACTCTGGACGGCACGGACGCTCACAAGATTCGCTCGGTGCTGCGTTTGCGCAGCGGCGACGACGTGGAGATCGTCGATTCGGCCGCCACGGTCTTCGCAGCCGCCGCGATGCTCGAAGGTTCGCGCGTCTGCGCGCAGTTGCGCGAGAAGCGGATCGCGCCGGCCGCATCGGGGCCGCACATCGTCGTCGCGCAAGCGCTTCCCAAAGGCCAGAAGATGGACTTCGTCGTCGAGAAGCTCACGGAGCTGGGCGTCGCGGCCATCGTGCCCTTCGAGTCGGAGCGAACGATCGTGACCGGCATCGGTGCGGGCAAGCTCGAACGATGGAGAAGGATCGCCAAGAGCGCAGCACAGCAGTCGGGGCGCTCCGACGTCGCGCGCGTCGAGGAGCCGGTGCGGTTCGAGCGGCTGCTCGACATGTTCGGAAACTTCGATGGCGTCCTGTTTCCTTGGGAACTGGCCGAGCAGGTGCCGCTGCGCGTCACGCTGCCCGTACTCATCGCCGGCGCGCGGCGACTGTTGATCGTGATCGGCCCGGAAGGCGGTTTTACGCATGCGGAAGCCGAACTGGCGCGCAAAGCCGGAGCGTCGCTCGTGTCGCTCGGCACGCGAATCCTCCGAACTGAAACCGCTGCCATGACCGTCGTTGCGATTGTGAAGTATCTGCTCGAAGAATGACGAGAGTGTGACGTGAAGACGAAAACGACCACGCCGGCACTGCGGCGCTTTGGCAACGCGGCGACCGTGGCTCTTATCGCTGTCGGCACGATCGCTATCTTGCAGACCCTGATCTCGCTCTATTTGATCATCAGGCAGCCTGCGACACCGGCTCCGACCTTCGTACGTGTGATCTACCTTGCCAGCAGCGGCGTCGCGTTGCTGCTCGCGAGCGGGCTGTTTTTGTACGTCGTGCGTCCGTCCCAAGAGCGTGTCCGCGCACTCATCGAAGCGCTCGAAGAGCGCCGCGCGCGTTTTGCCGCGGTGTTCGATCAGAGCTACGATCCGATGGCGCTGTACGCGCCCGACGGAACGATCATTCGCGGCAACCAGTCGGCGACCGAACTGCTCGGGTATGGGCCGGAACTCATCGGCGCGCACTTTTCGATCCACGTCGCGCCCGACATGATCACCCAGGTGAAGCAGTACTTCGCAATGGCGCTGCGCGGCGAGGGAACCGAGTTCGAGACCACGTTCGTGAGCGCGCAAGGCCGGCGCATTCCAGCGCTCGTGACGCTCTCTCCCATGATCGTGCGCGGCGAAGTCGTCAGCGTCGTCGGCATGGCGAAAGACTTGACGCAACAGCGTCAGGCCGAGCGCGCGCTGCTCAACGCCGACGAACGCTTTCGCTCGCTCTTCGAGCGCAACGGCGATCCGATCGCCGAACTCAGTTTGGACGGACGCTACATTCGGGTCAACGAGTCCTACGAGCGCGCCACCGGATACGCGACTGAGGAACTCGTGGGCAAGACGATCGACCGTGTCGTCGCGCCCGAATCGCAGATGCAGGCGCATCAGTACATCCGTCGAGCCAAGCAAGGTGAGCCGGTTGAAGCGTATGTTAACTTCGTGCGCAAGGACGGCGCCATGCGCGAGGCGCACGTCCGCCTCATCCCGATCATCGTTGAAAAAGCACCCGCCGGCGTGTACGCGGTCGTGCGTGACATCACCGAAACGCGACAGCGCGATCTCGAATTCGTCAAACAAGCCGAGCGCGTGCGCTCGCTCTACGTCATCTCGACGGCGCGACTGACGCCCGCCGAACAGATCGGTGCGCTGCTCGCCTTCGGCGCACGGTCGCTCGATATGACCAATGCCTATGTGACGCACGTCGCCGGCGAGGACATCACGTCGAGTTTCGCCTATCGTCCGGTCCCCGAGTTTCCGCTCGGGAAGATGCATCCGTTCAGCCAATCACTCACCCAGCACGTCTACGGCAGTTCGAGCGCGTTTGCGATCGACGACCTCACCGCTCCACCGTGGAACGATCACCCCGTGCATGCCCTCCACCCCTGGACGGCCTATATCGCCGCCGGCATTACGGTGGCGGGCGAGGCCTACGGCGCGCTGGGTTTCATGGATGAACGCCCCCGGGCGCAGCCGTTCAGCGAAGGCGATCGCGACTTCGTCCGGCTGATGAGCACCTTCGTCGGCACCGCGATCGAGCACGACCGGAGATCGCGGTAGCTTCGTCGTATAGACATAGGTTAGACCATGCCATCTTTGAAATTTTCGATCGTCATTCCGACGTATAACGAAGCCGGCGGCATCGAGCGTTTGATCACGACGCTCGACGGCGTCTTCAAGCAGCACGGGCTGGACGGCGAACTGATCATCGTCGATGACAACTCCCCCGACGGCACCGGGAAGATCGTTGACGCGCTCGCCGGCCGCTATCCGGTGCGCTGCCTGCACCGTCCCGGCAAGCTCGGTCTGTCGAGCGGCGTGATTGATGGATGGAAGATCGCTCGCCCGCAATCCGAAGCATTGGGTGCGATGGACGCGGACTTCAGCCACGATCCGAACATTCTTCCCAAGATGGTCGCTGCGCTGGAGAACGGATTCGGCTTGGCCATCGGCAGCCGCTACGTGCCGGGCGGCGGGATCACGAATTGGCCGTGGCGGCGCATCGTTACCTCGAAGGTCGCGTGCTGGCTCGCCCGGCCGCTCACCAGCGTCAAAGACGTCACCAGCGGCTATTTTCTCGTGCGCCGTGAGGCGCTCGACGGCGTCACACTCGATCCGATCGGATTCAAGATCGGTTTGGAAGTGATCGCAAAAGCGCGCTACGGAAAGGCGCTGGAAGTTCCCTACGTCTTCACCGACCGCATCGTCGGCGAATCGAAACTCAATCAGCGCGAGATCTTCAACTACCTCAAACAACTGCGCAAGCTCTATGCGGCGCGCTTGTCGCCCAAGACGACGCAGGCGTAATCACCATGCCGGATTGGTTGTCGTTCGGGCGCAACAAGGGCGAGGCCGCACCCGACGCCGCGCTGTGGAACAAGTGTCCCAAATGCGGCGAGGTGCTCTATCGCCGCGACCTCGCGGCTAATCTCTTCGTCTGCACGAAGTGCGAGCATCATTTTCGCATGACCGCGCGCGATCGCATCGCGATGATCGTCGACGGCGATTTCGAAGAGATCGCGGCCGACGTCTTGCCGTCGGACCCGCTCGGATGGGTTGACAAGAAACCGTATCCTGCGAAGCTCGCGGCCGACGCGGAGAAAGCCGTGCTCAGTGAGGCAGTGGTGTGCGGATACACGCGCATCGGCGGGTTCGACGTCGCGCTCGGCGTGATGGATTTCCACTTTCGCGGCGGCACGATGGGCTCGGTCGTCGGTGAACGCCTGACGCGCTTGTTCGAAGGCGCTCGCGAGCGCCGTATGCCGTGCATCGTGTTCACCGCGTCGGGCGGCGCGCGGATGGAAGAAGGCATGCTGGCGCTGATGCAGATGGCCAAGACGACGGCTGCGGTCACGCGCCTGCTCGACGAACGCAACCTCTTCGTCGCCGTGCTCACCGATCCGACGACCGGCGGTGTCTCCGCCTCGTTTGCGTTCGAGGCCGACGTGATCGTGGCGGAATCGCGCGCGATGATCGGCTTTGCCGGGCGGCGCGTGATCGAGCAGACGATTCGGCAGAAATTGCCCGATCAGTTCCAGACCGCGGAGTTTCTGCTCGAAAAAGGCCACATCGACATGGTCGTCGATCGTCACGACCTCAAAGCGACGCTGGTCCGCATCTTGCAGTGCGCGAGCAGCGGCGCGGCACGCCGCCGGCGCAGCAGCACCTCCGCGCACGCCGGCGCGGGGAGCGCGTCATGAACTTGATCGTCGAACGCGAGAAAGGCTTGCTCGAACTCGAGCGGCGTATCAACGATCTGCGCTCGGCCAATGTCGCGCAGCTCGGCGACATGTCCAGCGAGATCGCCGCGCTCGAAAAGAAGTACGAGCAGATTCTGCACGAGGTCTTCGGTGCGATGTCGCCGTGGGAAAAAGTGCAGATGGCACGCCACCCCAATCGTCCGACCGCGCTCGATTACTTCTCGGCGTTCGAGCGTTTCGATGAATTGCACGGCGACCGTCACTTTCGCGACGACCCGGCGATCGCCGGCGGTTTCGCGCGCGTCGGCGGCATCGATTTCATCGCCATCGGCCAACAGCGCGGCCGCGACACGAAAGAGAACATCCGCCGCAACTTCGGAATGGTGACGCCGGAGGGCTATCGCAAGGTCAAACGCCTGGCGAATCTGGCGTCGCGGATGGGGTTGCCGATCGTGACCCTGGTCGACACCAAAGGTGCCGATCCTGGGATCGCATCCGAAGAGCACGCGCAATCCGAGGCGATCGCGCAGTGCTTGTACGAGTTCACCATCGCACGCGTTCCCATCGTCGCGACCATCATCGGTGAAGGCGGATCGGGCGGCGCGCTCGCACTCGCGATCGCCGATCGCGTCCTCATGCTCGAGCATAGCGTCTACTCCGTCGCGTCGCCGGAAGGGGCGGCCGCCATCCTCTGGAGCGATGCTTCCAAGGCTGACGAAGCCGCCGCGCGGCTGAAATTGACCGCCCAAGACTTGCATCGATTCGGAATCGTCGATACCATCATCAAAGAGCCGCTCGGCGGCGCACACCGCGATCCGGCGGGTGTCGTCGCTCGGGTGCTGGAGACGATCGTTGCGGCGATCGGCGAACTGGACGGATTCGATGAGCAGGCGTTGCGTGACGCGCGTTATGCGAAGTACCGTCGTATGGGAGCCGACGCGTCGCAAGGCGGGAGATAGTGCTATCGGCAAACTGAGGCGCGGCGCCTTCGGTGCCGCGATGATCCGGGTCCTCGGCCGCTTGACGATGGCAGCGGTCGGCCTGATCGTCCTCTCATTGGTGACCGTTCAATTTGCGCGCATCATCGGCGACAACGTCGCGATGGCGCAATCGCTCGCCGGCGTCGATCGCGACATCGACGACCTCCAAGCCAAACGCCTGCTGCAACTGCGCGCGCTGCGGCGGCTGACCGACCCCGAGGGTGCGATTCCCGAGATTCACGAGCGGCTGCGGCTCACGCGTTCGAACGAGGAGTTGATCTTCGTCAAACCGCAGCCCACCGCGAGTCCATGAGCGAGCGAGCGCGCGGTACGATTCTCAACATCAACGCGTTCGGCGCGATGCTGCGGCTCGAAGACGGACGTTTCGCGAACGCGTCGGCCGACAACGTGGAGAGCCATCGCGCCGACTACGAGCGGGCCTATCACACCAAGAAACCGCTGGAGTTTGAAGTGCACGTCGAAGGACGCCGCACGGTCGCGAGGCTCGTGCCGCAGATCGTCGACGAGCAGTTAGAAAGCCAGATCGCCGAGTACCTCAAGAGCACGCAAGAGTGGGAAAAACCCGATGCGGCCCCCGCTCACGAGCGCCATTTCCTGAGCAAGAAGCGGCGGGCTGCGTTGTTCGAATCGCGTCACGCTCCCGACTCGTGAATCGCTGCATTCTCTCGATCGGAACCAACTCGACGCGCGCGCTCGCCGCATCCTTCGAAGCCGGGCACCCTCCGAAGGTGCTGCTGGCGCGCTCGATCGGCACGCGCATCGGTGAGGGGTTGCGTGAGTCGGGTCACCTGAGCGACAAGGCGATGCGCCGCACGCTCGATGCCGTCACCGAACACGTTGCTGCGCTTGCGCCCTTCGACGGCGAGCGTTACGCCATTGCGACGAGCGCCATGCGCCGCGCCGGCAATGCGCCCCAGTTCGCGCGACGCTTTCGTGCGATCGCCGGCGTCGAATTGACGGTTATCTCCGGCGACGACGAAGCGCGACTGTCGTTTCTCGGTGCGACCGCGATGTTGCCCGATGCCGGCGATCAGCGCATCGGTGTGCTCGACACCGGCGGCGGCAGCACGGAGTATGCGGTCGGCACCTGCGGGCGGCTGGAACGCGCGGTGTCGTGCGAGATCGGCGCCGTGCGCTTGACCGAGCGCTGCCCGGCGCTGAGCGGCGATCAAGGCGCGATCGCATCGGCAATCGTGGACGAAGCACATGTCATTGCGCGCTCGGCGCTCGCGCCGATTGCACGGTTTCCGAAGGTGCGGACGCTGGTGCTCGTCGGCGGCAGCGCCACCAACACGGTCGCGCTGCTGCGCGGCTCGCGCGAACCGTTCGATTTCGCGCCGCTTGTCCGTGACGATCTGCGTCGCATGACGGATCGCCTCATCGCGCTACCGCTCGACGAGCGCCGCGCGCTCCCCGGCATGAACCCCCAGCGCGCCGACATTCTGCCCGCGGGCCAGATCGTGCTCGACGAGGCGTTTGCCGTGCTCGGTGCGACCGCCGCCCTGGCCTCCACCCACGATCTCTTGCTCGGCTATGTGATCGAGCGTTCATCCGTCGGGCTCTTGGGGCAAGAGGCGGGCAGGTGAGGACGAAGATAGTCGCGGCCACACTTGGGATGATGGTGGAATTGGCAGACACAGCAGACTTGAGGTAACTCCTTGAGCCGCATGCGCGGAAACGGCATGCGGGATGCGCTCAAAGTCGGTGAACTCTCTGTCGGCAACGACGTGACAACGCCGAGCCAAGCCCACGCAGTGGGAAGGTGTAGAGACTGGACGGGCGCGACCTACGTGAGCACTCGGTTCATAGGGTCAAGGCACAGTCCGGACTGCAAACGCGATGACATCCATCGCGGTGGCGAAAGCCATAGTGGTGCGAAAATCTGCAGCCGGAAACGGCGTCCGGGTTCGACCCCCGGTCATCCCACGCTTTTGGAACTGATTGGCCGAGAAGGCCTAGGAGAGGCGCGAGGAGCCGCTGAGGTGTATCATCGAGGCATGGAGCGGCACTTCTGGATCGGCGATGTAGAGATATGACGCGCAACGCGCTTCGCGATCTTATCGATCGGCTTCCTGAACAGGAGGTCGAAACCGTCGGGCAGCTCATCATCGCCTACGAAAACGGTGACCGACTTCGGATAGCGGAGTTGCTCGCTGCCGAGGTCGAGCCTGAACCCGACGAAATTGACGCGCTGCGCGAAGCTGACGAACTCGACGACGGGTCACTTCTGTCTATGGATGCGTTTCGTCGCGAACTTGGACTGTAGTTCCTGAGCGAGATCTATCTCGAAGCCGCCGCGCGGCGCGACTTAGCGCAGATGCTACGATCCGCCGCAGTGGCGGTTGCGCGTGGGAAATTGGCGTGTCTTGTACCGGCGCTTGGACGATCGAATTACGATTCAACGGATTCTCGACCGCAAGGACGCCTATCGCTAGCGGCGCAAATCAAATCGCTCAACGCGGCGTAAAACGGTGCGGGGTTAGCGCTTGGTGCAGGCGCCGCTTTCTCGGAGTTCTTCGGTTTTGCCGCTGACGTGGACGACGGTGATTCGCCAGTTTCGCGGCGAGTCGAGGGTCCAGGTGTTCGTCGAGCCCGTTTGGACGCTGCCGTCGGGCGCGAAATAGTCGCCGCTCCATCTCCAGGTGTTGTCGGCGTTCGGGGCAGTCAGGTGTGCGTACGAGCCGTCGTTGTGGAAATCGTTGTAGACCCATTGGCCGATCTGCGGAAGAAACCCGACGATGGCGAAGCCGCCGGTCTGACCGCCCGATGCGTAGGTGACGCGCGTCCAATCGGTGCCGGCGATCTGTTCGAATGTCCACGTTGCCTGCACCGTGCGCTGAGGCGACGTGGCGCTCTCGGGGATGGTGAGCGCGCAGTCCCAGATTCCGAGGAACGCCTGCGCGAACGTTGAGGCCGCGAGGATGGGGGCGAGCAGAAATTGCATGGTGGACACCTCCGTTCACGCCGTCTTTTGACGTCCGGGCTGAAACCTCGTGCCGAGCGAGCGTTTTAGGTTCAAACGACATGGAAGATGCGCTCTTTTCCCCATTTCGCCTCAACGGCATTCATCTCGCGAACCGGGTCGTCGTCTCACCGATGTGCCAGTACTCGGCGGTCGACGGCGTCGCCAACGATTGGCACCTCGTCCATCTCGGGCATCTCGCGCTCTCCGGACCCGGGCTGGTGTTTTTCGAAGCCACGCACGTCAACGCGCACGGGCGCATCACCGATCGTTGTCTCGGCCTCTACGGCGACGAACACGAAGCGGAGATGGCCCGCATCGTGCGGTTCTACCGCACCTGGACGCGCAGTGCCATCGGGGTGCAGCTCGCGCACGCCGGGCGCAAGGGCTCGACGCTGCCGCCGTGGGAGGGCGGTCCGGCCGAAGGTGAGCATGCCTGGCAAACCGTCGCTCCGAGCGCGCTTGCCTACAAGGACGGATGGAATGTTCCAACCGCACTCGATCAAGCCGGTTTGGAAAACGTGCGGCGCGATTTCGTGTCGGCGGCGCAGCGCAGCGCGCGTATCGGCATCGACGTCTGCGAACTGCACTTCGCGCATGGGTATCTCGCGCACCAATTTCTCTCGCCGCTCGCGAATCACCGCGACGATCACTATGGCGGCTCGCTCGACAACCGCATGCGCTTCCCGCTCGAACTGTTCGACGCGGTGCGCGCGGTCTGGCCGGCGGAACGGCCGCTCGGCGTGCGTATCTCCGCAACCGATTGGGTCGAGGGCGGTTGGAATCTCGATGAGGCGGTGATCTTCGCGCAACGGCTCAAGGAGCGCGGCTGCGAGTTCGTCGACGTGTCGTCGGGCGGGCTCTCACCGTTGCAGCACATCGACGTTCATCCCGGCTATCAGGTACCGTTCGCGCGCGCAATTCGGGCGGCGACCGGACTTGCGACGATCGCGGTCGGCGCGATCACGGATCCCAAACACGCAGACGCCATCGTCGCGGCCGGCGACGCCGATCTGATCGCGCTCGCGCGCGGCTTTCTGCGCCATCCGCGCTGGACGTGGGATGCCGCCGATGCGCTTGGCGCCGAGTCGTTCGTTCCAAACCAGTACCTGCGCGGACGCCGCTGACGCCGCCGCCGAAAAGAAAACGCCCCGCGCGAGCGGGGCGTTTTCTTTTGATGCGAGGCGCGGGCGAGATTAGGGTTTCGCCGCGGCTGCGTGGGGTCGAGCGATATCGACGAACATGTCAGTCGTTCCCGGTATGCGCTCGAGGTGCGGGTACTTCAAGCCGTCGTGGTAGTCGATGTCCACGCGCTGGAACCACACGCCTTGTTTCACCATCAAGTGAATGGGGGTGGTCGTACCCTTGGCGTTCTTGACCGCTTCCGTCCAGACATCGCCGTCGAAGGCGCGATCGTTGACGGAAACGACCGTCATCGCGGGAGCGAGTCCGGCGTTCCAGGCTGCCGAGCCTTCGCGAACATCGGAGATGCTGCCGTTCCCGCCGATGTTCAGCCCGACGTCATACCAGCCCGGAACTCCGCCACCGGTGAGCGCCGTGCGCCCTGCGATGAACTTGTTGGGCGTATCGTTGAGCACGAACTTGTAGCCCGCGCGTTCGATCTCGTCGGTCGGTGGTTGCGGTGAGACCGAGTACACGTACTTCTGGAAGAATCCGTGCCAATCGTACGGCTGAACCTGGTTGAGGTCGTTCTCGATCTCCTCGCGCGTGTACGTCACGACTTTGGGAGCCGAGACGCCGCCCGCGAAGAGCTTCGTGTAGTCGTCCAGCGACTTTTTGCCGTGCGACTGTTCGCGAATGATGGTGTCGGCGTCGAACCACATCAATTCGCCTTCGGTGTAGAAATCGCCGGCGGTGCGGCGGAGCGACGGATAGACGCCGTTGGCCGACGTGTAGAAGTACGGCGCGCCGGTCGTGGTGTCGATGATCGACGTCGTGTTACGTCCGGGCTCGTAAGCCATCTGCGCGTAGATCGACGCGAAGTACTCGGGGTAGTCCTTTGCGTCGCGAATGCCGGCGCGGAACGAGAGCAAGTCGCCCATGTACTGGTTCATGCCTTCGTACTGCCACAGCAGTTCGGTACGTTCGGGATGCGGTGCGTTGTAGTTCGGCTGCTGAAGGTCGAAGGGCCGGCGGTACTTCCCGTTCCACGAGTGCGAAAACTCGTGCGGAATCAGATCGCCGATCGCCATTTGCACGCCGGGATTGGTCATGAACACGTCGTTCGCGCGGTCGTCGCTCGACTGATGGTGCTCGATGCCTTGAAAGCCGAGCGCGTCGCTCAGCGTCAGTTCGGAATGATAGACGTTCCAATGACGACCGCCGTACAGTGCCATCGCTTCGGGGGTCAGGTTCTTGTACGCGGCGATGACCTTGTCGTCGATGTTGAGGTCCCGCGGCTTGTCGGCGAAGAGGTCGAGATACGACGTGGCGCCGTCGCCGGTCCAGGTCGTGATGTGCTTGACGTAGCGTCCCATGTCGGTCGGTGAGTCGACCAGCGTCTCGAGTGAAACCGTGTCGAAGTCGACGCGGCCGTTCGAATTGCTCAGTACCGGCAAGGCGCTCGCAAAATCCCAGCCTTGCGGCATGATCATGCTGGCTTTGACGAAGTACTGCATGTTGTCGACGTTGCGCTGATAGAGCAGGTAGCGATTCCAGTTTCCGACCAGAATGTTCCGCGTCGCCATCGTGTTGTTCGGCCCGTTGAGCAAGACGGTGAAATCGACGTCGATGGTCGAAACGCCTTGCGGGACGTTCAGATGGAATGCGTACATGTCGACCTGGTCGCGATGCCATTGCAGCGGCGCGCCGTTGGCCTTGATCTGGAGTTCAGACATGTCATTGAGCGGTCCGGTGGCAGCGTGCTCGCCCGGAATCCACTGCGGGTAGTCGATGGTGAACGGTCCCGGCGTGACCGGGATCGTCATGTGCGCGGAGGCTAGTCCAATCGGGGCCTTGCGCGCGTCGAGGACGAGGGTCATCGGATTGGTCTGCGTCGCGAGCGACGTATCGAGTTGCGTTGCGCCCTGTGCGTGCGCAACGCCGCCGAACGTCAGCGAAACGAGCAGTGCCGCAATCCCGGCAACAGTTACATGTTTCATTGCAGCTCCTTTCATTTCGCGTGCGGCCGCATGATGTCGGCGAGCATGTCGGTGGTCCCGGGGATGCGCACGAGGTGCGGATACTTCAGGCCGCCGTGGTAATCGACGTCGATGTCCTGGAAGACGTCGGCTTGTTTCACATACAGGTGAATCGGAGACATGTTCGTGCGCGCGTCCTTGACGGCGGTTTTCCAGACGTCGGGCGTGAACTGGCGTCCGTTGACGGCGACGATCGTCATGCCGACGCCAAGACCGGCATTCCATGCCGCGGAGTTCTTGCGGACGTCACCGACGCCGCCGTCGCCGCCCAATTGGACACCGACGTCGTACCAGGCGCTGACGAACTTGTACGCCTTTTCCGCGGTATCGTCGAACTTGTTGGGCGTGTCGTTGAAAACGAAGCGATAGCCCGCGCGTTGAATTTCGTCGGTCGGCGGCAGCGGGGCGATCGAGTACACGTATTTCTCGAAGAAACCGTGCCAGTCGTAGGGCGCGACCTCACCGAGGTAGTGTTCGAGATCCTCGCGCGTATAGGTGACGACCTTGGGCGCCGACGTGCCGCCGGCGAAGATTTTCACGTAGTCGTCGAGCGATTTCTTGTTGTGGGTGAGTTGGCGAATGATGGTGTCGGCATCCAGCCACATCAGCTCGCCTTCGGAGTAGAAGTCTCCGGCGTTGCGGCGCAGGCTGCCGTAGTCGCCGCCGGTCGCGTAGAAGTACGGCGCGCCGGTCGTGAGATCGATGATCGGCGTGGTGTCGCGTCCCGATTCGTATGCCAACCGCGCGTAGACCGAGGCAAAATACTCCGGATAATCCGAAGGCTTGCCCTTGATGCCGCTGCGGAAGGCCAGCAGGTCGCCCATGTACTGGTTCATGCCTTCGTACTGCCAGAGCAATTCGGTATGCTCGGGGAACGGCCGGTTGAAGTTGGGTTGCTGCAGGTCGAACGGACGGCGGTATTTTCCGTTCCACGAGTGCGAGAACTCATGCGGCAGCAAATCGCCGCCCAGCATCTGCGAAACCGGATTGGTCATGAAGTCATCGCCGGCGCGATCGTCGCTCGACTGATGATGCTCGATGCCTTGCCCCGGAATCTCGTCGCTGAGCGTGAGTTCCGAGTGATAGACGTTCCAGTGATGACCGCCGTAGAGTGCGATCGCTTCCGGCGTCAGCCGCTTGTACGCGGCGATCGTCTTCGGTGAGAGATTGAGGTCTTCAGGATGCTCGGCGAAGAGGTCGACGTACGAATGCGTGCCGTCGCCGGTCCAGGTCGTGATGTGTTTATAATAGCGTCCCGAGTCGGTCGGAGAATCGACGAGCGTTTCAAGTGAGACCGTCTTGAAATCGATGTGATTGCCGTTGCGCGATGCGACCGGAAGGGCGCTGGCGTAATCCCAGTCCTTCGGCAAGATCAGACTGGCCTTCACGAAATATTTCGTGTTGTCGATGTCGCGCTGGTAGAGAAGGTAGCGATTCCAGTTGCCGACCATGACGTTGTGCGTGGCCAGCGTGCCGTCAATAAAGAAATTCGGCGCGTTGAGCAGCACGGTGAAATCCGCGTTGATCGTGGTGACGCCGTCCGGAACGTTGATGTGGAAGGCGTACATGTCGACCTGGTCGCGCTGCCAGTCGATGGATTGACCGTTCGCGCTCACCTTCAGTTGCGCGAGATCGTGGAGCGGTCCGGTCGGGCCGTGCTCGCCGGGAATCCATTCGGGGTACACCAGCGTGAACGGTCCGGGTTTCACCGGGATGGTCACGTGGGTATATGCAAATCCGCGTGGTGCCGTCGTTTCGTCGAGGACCACGGTCATCGGGTTGCCTTGCGTGGCGAGCGGCGCGTCGAGGGGCGGCACGTCTTGAGCGATCGCTGGGATCGCACAGAACGTTATCGCAGCCCAGAGCGCCACGAAGCCGGCAAAGCGCCAGCGTCGAGACATCGAGACTCCTTTCACGTGTGGGCGGCTAACGGGGTGCGCATCCATCCGCCGTGAACGGGCGCGCCGAAGCCGGAGCCTGGCTTGATGCGACGGCTCTTCGCTACTAGAAGCGCAAGTCTTTGGGGGAAAGGAGTGGGTTCCGATCCACGCCGGTGAGGCGCCGATCGGAACCCACGAGACCCGCGGAGCGGGGTCGAGGCTAGTGCGCCGCCGCCGTGCCCGCGTGGGGGCGCGCGATGTCGGCGAACATGTCCGTCGTGCCCGGCAGCCGTTCCAGGTGCGGATACTTCGGACCGTCGTGGTAGTCGAGGTCGACCAACTGCGTGAAGTCACCCTGCTTGACGAGCAGGTGAATCGGCTCGGTCTTCCCTTTGGCGTCCTTGAGCGCTTGGATGAACAGTTCCGGGTTGAACGCACGGTTGTTGACCGCGAGGATCTCCATGCCCGCCGCCATGCCCGCGTTCCACGCCACGGAGCCTTCGCGCACGTCGGCAACGCGGCCGGTGCCGCCGATGTTCACGCCGACGTCGTACCACGAGTTCACCGGAGTGCGGTTGAACTTGTTGGGTGTGTCGTTGAACACCAGCTTGTAGCCGGCGCGCGCGATCGAGTCTTCCGGCGGCGTCGGCGCGATCGAGTAGACGTACTTCTGGAAGAATCCGTGCCAGTCGTACGGTGCCACCTGGTTGAGATACCCTTCGATGTCTTCGCGGGTGTACGTCTTGACCATCGGGCCGCTGACGCCGCCCGCGAAGATGTGAAGGTAGTCGTCGAGCGATTTCGCGCCATGCGTTTGCTCGCGGATGATCGTGTCGGCGTCGAACCACATCAGTTCGCCTTCGGTGTAGAAGTCACCGGAGGTGCGGCGGATGTTCGAGTAGGCTCCGCCGATTTGATAGAGCGAAGGCGCTTCTGTGGTCGTGTCGATGATCGGGGTCGTGTTGCGGCCGGTCTCGTACGCCATGCGCGCCCAAATCGACGCGAAGTACTCCGGGTAGTCCTCGGGATCGCGAATGCCCGAACGGAACGAGAGCAGATCGCCCATGTACTGGTTCATGCCCTCGTAAACCCAGAGCAGTTCGTCGTGCTCGGGGTGCGGATCGTTATAGTCGGGTTGCTGCAAATCGAACGGACGGCGATACTTTCCGTTCCACGAGTGGGAGAACTCATGCGGGATCAAATCGCCTTGCAGCATCTGCGAGCGCGGGTTGGTCATGAACGCATCGTTGGCGCGGTCGTCGCTGGACTGATGATGTTCGATGCCTTGAAATCCAATCGCGTCGCTCAGCGTGAGTTCAGCGTGATAGACGTTCCAGTGCCGCCCGCCGTAGAGCGCCATCGCTTCGGGGGTGAGGTTCTTGTACTTGGCGATCACGTTGTCGGAGATGTCGAGGTCTTCGGGCTGATCGCCGAAGAGGTCGAGGTACGTCTTCGTGCCGTCAGCGCCGGTCCAGGTGTTGATGTGCTTCACGAAGCGTCCCATGTCGGTCGGCGAATCGACCAGCATCTCCAGTGAGACGGTGTCGAAGTCGACGCGGTTGCCGCTGCGATTGCCGAGCGGGAGAGCGCTCGCGTAATCCCAGCCCTGCGGCATGATGATGCTCGCCTTGACGAAGTACTGCGTGTTGTCGATGTTGCGCTGGTAGAGCAGATACCGATTCCAGTTTCCGACCATGATGTTCTGGGTGGCGAACGTGCCGCCGCCGTTGAGCAACACGGTGAAATCGACGTTCACGCTGGTGACGCCCTGCGGGACGTCGATGTGAAACGCGTACATGTCGACTTGATCGCGCGACCATGGGATGTTCGTTCCGTTCGCACTGATCTTGAGCTCGGACATGTCGTTGAGCGGGCCGGTCGGGCCGTGCTCGCCCGGAATCCACTGCGGGTAGTCGAGGGTGAACGGCCCCGGTTTGACCGGGATCGTCATGTGCGCGTAGGCAAGTCCGATCGGAGCCTTTTGCGCGTCGAGGACGATCGTCATCGGATTGCTCTGCGTCGCAAGCGACGTGTCGAGCTGCGTCGCATCTTGCGCGTGCGCGACGCCGCCGAACATCAGCGAGACGAGAAGTGCCGCAATCCCGGCAAGAGTCTTGTGCTTCATTGCAGCGCCTTTCATTTCGCGTGTGGTTTCATGATGTCGGTGAGCATGTCGACGGTTCCGGGAATCCGCACGAGATGCGGATACTTGGGACCGCCGTGGTAGTCCAGGTCCACCGAGTGAAAGAAGCCGCCGTGATTCACGATCAGATGGATCGGCTGCGTGCTGGTTGACGCTGCCTTCACAGCGGCGTTCCAGGCCTCAACCGAGGTGACGCGGCCGTTGACCGAGACGATCGTCACATTGGGGCCGAGCCCGGCATTCCACGCGGCCGAACCCTCGCGGACGTCAGCGATCATGCCGTTCGAACGGGCGGTTAGGCCGACGTCGTACCAGCTATTGATGAACCGCGGCTTCATGCCGGCGGGTGTTTCATAGGCGTTCGTCTTGTCCGTGAAGACGAGGCGGTAGCCCGCGCGTGCGATCATGTCGGTGGGCGGCTGCGGCGCGATCGAGTAGACGTACTTCTGGAAGAAGCCGTGCCAGTCGTAGGGCGCGATCTGGTTGAGGTAATGCTCGATGTCGTCGCGCGTGTACGTCACGACCTTCGGTCCCGACGTCCCGCCGGCGAAGAGCTTCACGTAGTCGTCCAGCGACTTCTTGTTGTGCGTGAGCTGGCGAATGATCGTGTCGGCGTCGAGCCACATCAGTTCGCCCTCGGTGTAGAAGTCGCCGGCGTTGCGGCGCAGCGAACCCCAGTCGCCGCCGGTGACATAGAGATACGGCGCCGACGTCGTGGTGTCGATGATCGAGGTGCTGTTGCGCCCCGGCTCATACGCCATGCGCGCGTAGATCGAGGCCAAGTACTCGGGATAGTCCTTCGCCGTTCCCTTGATGCCGGCACGGAAGGCGATCATGTCGCCCATGTACTGGTTCATGCCTTCGTACTGCCACAGCAGCTCGTCGTGCTCGGGGACGTTGAAGTTCGGCTGCTGCAGATCGAACGGCCGCCGGTACTTGCCGTTCCACGAATGCGAGAACTCGTGCGTGAGCAAGTCACCGCCGAACGTTTGCTCGACTGGATCGGTCAGGAAGGCGTCGCCGGCGCGGTCGTCGCTCGACTGGTGATGTTCAATGCCTTCGCCGCCGATCGAATCGCTCAGCGTCAATTCCGAATGGTAGACGTTCCAGTGCCGTCCGCCGTAGAGCGCCATCGCTTCGGGCGTCATGCGCTTGTATGCGGCAACGAGTTTCGCCGGGATGTCGAGATCCTCGGGGTGATCGGCGAAGATGTCGATGTACGTGTGCGTGCCCTGGCCGCTCCACGTCGTGATGTGCTTGACGAAGCGCCCGGAGTCGGTCGGCGAGTCGACCAGCGTTTCGAGCGATACCGTGTTAAAGTCGACGCGGCTGCCGTTGCGGCTCGCGACCGGCAATGCGCTCGCGTAGTCCCAGCCCGGCGGCATGATGATGCTGGCTTTCACGAAGTACTGCGTGTTGTCGATGTTCTGCTGGTAGAGGATGTAGCGGTTCCAATTGCCGACCAGCACGTTGCGGGTCGAGAACACGCCGTCCGAACCGTTGAGCAGCACGGTGAAATCCGCATTGATCGCGCTCACACCGTCGGGAACGGTGATGTGAAAGGCGTAGAGGTTTACTTGATCGCGCGACCACGTCAACGGCTGGCCGTTGGCGCTCACTTTGAGTTGCGCGAGATCGTTGAGCGGGCCGGTCGGGCCATGTTCGCCGGGAATCCACTGCGGATAGACGAGCGTGAACGCGCCCGCCTTCACCGGGATGGTCATATGTGTATAGATGATGCCGCGGGGCGCCGTCGTTTCGTCGAGCACCACCGTCATTGGATTACTTTGGGTGGCGAGCGATGGATCGAGCCGCATCGACGAATCTTGCGCGCGCGTCGGCAGCGCGCAGAACGTCAACGTAGCGCACAGCGCCACGAAACCGGCAATGTGCCAGCGTCGAGACATTGAGACTCCTTTTCACCTTTTCGGGTGTTCACATGGGCGGCTGACGGGAGCGCATCTATCCGCCGTTAGACGGCACCCCCAGCCGGAGCCGGGCTAGTGGGTGCGCGTGTTCGATGCCTGGCCGGCGATTCTTTGCTTGCAAGCAGGGCAGGGGCGTGCAATGACCCAACATCCCCGAGTTTTCCCGTGAACCTGCGTGAGGCGGGTCTCGGGTTTTTGCGCGTTTTAGGAGGTCCAGAGGCCAACGTGAAGATCGTGGTGACGGTCAAGCTCGTGCCCGAGCCCAGTTCCGAGAAGAAGATCGACTCGGGCACGAAGCGATTGGTGCGCACCGGCGTGGAGACGGTGATCAATCCATACGATGAGTACGCCATCGAAGCGGCGCTCGCGCTCAAGGAGAAGCTGGGCGGCGATACGACCGTCACGGTCTTTGCGATGGGGCCCGAGAACACCAAGGAGACGCTGCGCAAGGCGCTCGCGATGGGAGCCGACGACGCCGTCTTTCTGAGCGACGCGGGCCTGGAAGGCTCCGACGTGTGGGGCACCGCCTCCGCACTCGCGCTCGGTCTGAAGAAGGTCGGGTTCGATCTGGTGATCTGCGGCGGGCTCTCCGACGACGGGAGCAGCGGCGCCGTCCCGGGCGAGTTGACGGAGTATCTCGGCGTTCCCGGCATCACCAACGCGCGCAGTCTCGATGTCGTCGACGGCAAGGTTCACGCGCAGCGCGAAACCGACAACGGGTATCAAGTGGTCAGCGGCCCGCTGCCGGCGCTGGTCTCGGTCACGATGGCGATCGGCGAACCGCGCTACGCATCGCTCAAAGGCATCATGGGCGCTAAGAAAAAAACGATCGCGCCGCTCGCGATCGCGGACCTCGCATCCCCGCTCGCCCTGGGAAGCGCCGGTGCCAAGACGCGCCTGCTCGACTTCGCCCCGCCCGCGCCGCGCCAGAAGGCGCAGGTCGTCGACGCACCCGACGGTGCGACCGGCGCCAAAATCATCTTCGATTTCCTGAAAGAGAAGCGTCTCGTCTAATGCAGAACGTCATCATCTTCGTCGAGCACAAGAAAGAGCAGACGCGCAAGGTCACGTTTGAGCTTGCGACCCAGGCGCGTAGCCTCGCCGACCGTCTCGGCGGAGCGGCGCACGCGGTCGTGCTCGGAGCCGGCGCTTCGCAGATCGCCGAGCAGTTGCGCGCCTATCCGCTCGACACCGTCCACGTCAGCGAAGACGCCGACGTCGACCGCTATCTTCTCGAGCCGTCGATCGCCTATCTCGAAGCGGTCGCCAAGAAGATCGGGCCGTCGGTCATCCTCGTCCCCAACACGATGTTCGGCCGCGACATCGGCAGCCGCATCGCCGCGCGTCTGGGCGGCGGGTTCGCAGCCGACGTCACTGGCATCACCGTCGAGGCGGGCGTCATCTCATGTGTCTCTCCCAAACTCGGTGGCGCGCTGATCACGACCTGCGCCTTCCAGAACACCGACTTCGGCGTGGTCACCGTTCGGCCGAACGCCTTCACGGCGCAAGCGGGCGGCAACGGCGCACAGATCAACCAGCTCGAGAAACCGGCAGCTTCCGCCGCCTACTCGGTGACGATAGAAAGCGAAGTCGAGGAGGCCTCGGGCGAACTCGGTCTGGAAGAAGCTCCGGTGGTGGTGAGCGGCGGACGTGGGCTCGGCGGCCCGGAGCCGTTTACGACGCTGCTCAAGCCGCTGGCCGACGCCTTCGGCGGAGCCGTCGGCGCATCGCGCGCGGCGGCTGACGCCGGTTGGGTGCCCTACAGCTTGCAGATCGGTCAAACCGGGAAGACCGTGAGCCCCAACCTCTACATCGCCGTCGGTATCTCTGGGGCAATTCAGCATAAAGTTGGAATGCGATCGTCGGGTACCATCGTTGCTATCAATAAGGACGGCGCGGCGGCCATCGCGGACTTCGCCGATCTCGTCGTGGTCGGCGACCTCTTCCAAATCGTTCCCGAACTCACCAAGATGGTCGAGGCCGCGAAGACCTAATCTCGCTCAGCTTCCAGAAACGGAACACCGATTTGAAACGCATTGCCCTGGTTGCATCGATCCTGCTCGCGCTGGCCGTGACGCTGGGGATGTCCGCATCGCCGGTACGCGCCGCGCGTCCGAAGCCGACGCCGACGCCGTCGGCTTCACCCTCCGCGCTCCCGACCGCCACGCCGGAGCCGCCGGAGGTCGCGATCCCGCGCCTGGAAGCCAAGCTCAAGGCCGATCCCAAGGATCAGAACACGATGCTGCAACTGGCAGGACAGTATCTGACGATCGGCCGTGCCGATCTCTCACTGCCGCTGACCCAGAAGCTGCTGCAACTCGGCAACAAGTCGGCGCAGACCTACTACATCGACGGCGCCGGTCTCGAATCGATCAACAACCTGCAAGGCGCCGTGAGCGATTTCGAAAATGCCTCGAATCTCGACCCCACCAACCTCGGCGTGCTCCAGCAACTCTCGGGCGTCTATACGCGCCTCAACCGCTTCCCCGATGCGGAGCGCATCGCCAAGCGCGCGATCACGTTCAACAAAGATCAGCCGGATGCGTACGTCACGCTCGGCAACGTCTATGCGAGCGAGCAAAAATTCGACGATGCGCGCGCGCAATACGATCTCGCGCTGAAGATCGACCCGAAGAACACGCAAGCGCTCTATCAAATCGCGCAGACGTATTCCGGTCAGAACAACATCGACAAGGCCGTCACCGCCATCGATCGCGTGCTGATGATCGATCCGTCCGACACGCAGGCCCTGATGTTCAAAGCGCAGTTGTTCGCAAGCGAACACGACGATCAGAAGACCTCCGCGGCGTACGACGACGCGGTCGTGGCCGCGACCACCGATGACGAGAAGGTCTCGATCCTGTTGCGCAAAGCGCTGTACTTCGTCGACGAGAAAAAGAACGACCAGGCCGAAACGATCTTCAAGAACGCGGCGCAGCAATATCCGAAGATCGCCCAAGCGCACGTCGCGTACGGTGAATACCTGGGGCAAGCCAATCGCGTGCCCGAGGCGATTCAAGAATTCAACGCGGCCCTCGCAATCGAAAAGGACGACCCCGGAGCCCTCTTCGATCTCGCGACCATCGCGATGAACCAGCGTAAGGTGACTGATGCGATCGGTTATCTCAAGCGTTACACCGGCGTGCAGCAGGATCCCAAGGGCTTTGCGATGCTCGGTCAGGCGTACGCATCCGTGCGTGACTACGTGCATGCGCGCGACGCCTGCGGCAAGGCGTTCGCGCTCGCGCGTTCTCCCGATCTGCTCACGTGCGTCGCGACCGCCGACTACAATCTGCACAACTACAAGGAAGCTGCGCAGATCTTCGACGCGATCGACAGCGGAGCGCGCGCCTATCTCGATCAAAATCCGGCGCTCCTGTTCCTTGCCGGAAAATCCTATGCCGCCAACCACGAGAAGAGCAAAGCCCTCGCCGAGTACAACCGGCTGCTCCCGCTCACGCGCAAAGGAACCAAACCCTATCAGCAAGTCCAGCAGGCGATCGCGGATTTGAACAAACCCGAGAGGCCGCCGAAGGGGCACTAGCCGCGCGCGATGCAGATCGTCTACGATCCGCTCTACGGCGACCATCTTCGCGGAGTTCGCCACCCCGAATCGCCCGATCGCGTCGAAGCCGTGGCCGCGTTCTTGCGCGAGCGCGGGTCGCTCGGCCGGTGTGTGACGCCGCGCGATGCGACCGATGCTGAACTCGAGCGCGTGCACGACCCGCACTACATCGAGACCGTCAAGCATGAAACCGCCGGGGTTGCCGGTGCCGCCGATCTCTCGACCGGCGACGTGACGATCGATGCGCGGTCGCTCGCGGTCGCTCGTCGCGCCGCCGGCGGCGCGATCGCCGCGGTCGAGACCGCGGTCTCTTCGCGCGAGCCGGTGTTCGGGCTGCTGCGCCCTCCGGGGCATCACGCCGAAGCAGCTCGCGGCATGGGCTTCTGTCTATTCAACAACGCGGCGATCGCCGCGCGGCATCATCTGGCGGCGCACGGCGGTCGCGTCCTCATTGTCGACATCGACTACCACCACGGCAACGGAACGCAAGCCGTCGCCGGAGACGGACTCTCGTATGTCTCGACACATGGGTATCCGGCGTATCCGGGTACTGGCGGCATCGACGAGAACTATCGGCTGCGCGGCGGCGACGTCGTCGCCAACGTCCCGCTCCCGCCGCACGCGTACGGCACCGAAGCATTTGTCGCAACCTGGTCGGAACTGCTGCCGCTCGTCGCCCGCGCGGTGCGGCCGCAACTGCTCGTCATCAGCGCCGGATTCGATTACGTGGCGGGCGATCCGGTCGGCGATCTCGGCGTCGATCCAAGCGCCGCCCACGACCTCGTTGCCGCCATCAACGCCGTCGCGGCCGAGTGCGATGCCGCGGTCGCCTATCTGCTCGAAGGCGGCTACGGGATCGCGGCGCTGATGTCGTCGATTGCCGCCGTCATCGAAAGCAGCGACGCTCGCCGCATCGTTTCCAGCGATGCGCAGCGAGCGTCGATTCCGGCGATGCAGCGATCCGCTCTCGAGCGAATCAGCGCGGTCTAAGGATTACGGGGTTGCGCCCAGCGTCTTGAGCAGCGCGGCGGCGTCGCTTGCCGCCTGCGAGTCGTTGGCCGTTTTGGCCAGTTGCGCGGCTTGCTGCGCGAACTTGATCGCACTGGCCGTGTCGCCCTGCGCTTGCGCGATGCGCGCGCGCAGCAGCGCAGAGTTCGCGTCTTTGGCGTTGAGCGTGTCGTAGGTGTCCAGCGTCTGCGAAGCGGCTGGGTAGTTCTTCTGGCCGAACTGCATTTGCGCGGTCCAAAACGTGCAGAACGATGACTTGGCGTTGAGCGCCAGACACTTGTTCAGCGAGGTCACGGCGTCGTTGAAGTCGCCGAGCTGCACGTAGATGCGGCCTTCCAACCCGGTGACGCTTTCGTTCTCACCGAGGATCGCCTTGGCTTTTTCGCACCAGAGGAACGCATCGTTGGGGTCGGCCAGGCGCGCGTAGACGCTGCACATGTTCAGCGCCGCGTCGGACGCGACGTTGCGATCGTTTTGGTCGATCGTGTACAGCTGCTGGTAGGCATCGCGCGCGCCGTAGAGATCCTCTTGCCCGAGCAGCGCGTGTCCGAGTTGCTGGTATGCGAAGATCGCGTTCTTGTCGATCTTGATCGCGGCTTGAGCGTCGGTCGCCGCGTCGGCGAACCGGCCGAGCTGGTTCTCGAGCGACGCCTTGTTTTCAAATGCCCAGCGCGACGTCGGATCGACCGTTGTCGCCTGCGTGAACGCCTTCAGCGCAGCAGCGGCGTTCCCGGCGCACAGTTGCGCGCGGCCGAGGTCGATGTAGCCGGGAGCGGCGCTCGGCGCTGCTTTGACGATCTGATTGGCGAGCTGCAGCGCCGCCGTGCAGTTCTTTTGGTCGATGGCTGCGTCGACTTGTTTTTGCAGGTCGTCGGCCGGCGCGGCTTGTGCGCGCGCGACGCCCGGAAAAAGAAAGAGCGCGGCGGCTGCCGTCGCCCAGACGAGTTGAATGAACATCGATGCCCGACGGCTAGCCATGAGTACTCCTTTGAATTGCAGAGAATGCAGATTACGGCACGACCGACGCCGCAATCCTCGTTAGCTCGCCCAAAGCGAGGTCGCCGACCAGGGTGTAGTGCAGGCCGCTCTCAGACCAGGCCAGCAGCAGCGTGGGGCCGTCCTCGGCGTAGACTCCGTCGTGGTCCTCGAAGCGGACGTGCGCCTCGCGGAAGCGGGTGAGGTTGACGGCCGCGTCGCGGGCGTTCTCGAAGAGCGAGATCGTGCGAATGCCGTCCGAGTAGAGGATATGGCAGGTGCGCACGCCGCTGACGTCGCTGACGTCGGCCGCGAGCGGCTGGAAGCCCTCCGGGAGATAGCGGGGCTCGCGCACGCTGAATCCGGCCGATTTCATCGCAACCGACAGGTTGTTGATCGGCGCGCCGTGCGAGCCGCCCTGAACGGTCGGAACGCGGCGCGGCAGCGAGAACATGTCGCTCGGAATCACCGGCACATAGCGAATCGAGGTAAAGCGCATCGCGGCGATCAGCGATCCGTTCGCGCCGTAGATCTCTTTCTTGAGCACCACGCCGGTATGGGTGTCGATCCACAAACGCATCGTGGTTTCGCCGGTATAGGCGTTCTCGAAGACGATGACGTGCGTCATGCGTCCGGCCGCACTGTCGTCGGGACCGAACGATGCCCGGTAGTTCGCCGTAAGGAGGGTGAAGTTGTTATCGACCGCGATGCGGTCGTCGATGGCGTCGTCCTTTGACACGACGATGACGTTCTTGTTCATATCGACGGTGTAGCTGGTGTCACCGCGCGTGATCACCGAATCGCCGTAGGCGACGCGCGGGGCGAGATACCAGCGGTGCGTCAAATTCGGCGCCTGGTGCTCGACGCGATAGATCTCCACCTCGGAACGATTCTGCCCGAAGCGCATCGACTGCACTTCGCCGACGTACGTGACCTTCGTCGGCGCGTCAAAGGCTTTGCGCAGCAGCGCCGTCGCCGCATCGTCGGCGCGCGCCGTTCCCGCGAGCGCGAACACGGCTGCCGCCGCGCAGACGAGCGCCGCGCCGCTACGGCTCGTCATTCGCGATCGCGAAGGTGGCGGGCGCGTTGTCGTCGTCGTTGTTGCTTACGAGCGCGGCCGGCACGGAGCTACGCACCCCAAACGGCACCGTCGCGGCCATGGCCGCATGATCCTGAAGATAGTAGGACGCATCGATGCTCGGCAGGTCGCGCTGCGCGGCATACTGCGGGATAAAGACTGCCGCCAGGACGATCGCGATCGCCGCCGGGATGGCGACGAACGGCCGCATCACCGCGCCCAAGAATGCCGCCATGCGGGCCTTCGGCCGTTCATTGGCCAGGCGCTCCCAGACGCCGTCGACGACCGAGCGCGGAAGCTCGCGTTCGCTGTCGTTGGCGAACCGGCGAAGCATGGACGACAGCGCGGCTTCGTCGTCATACGCGGTCGCGCACGACGCGCATTGCGCGAGGTGCGCATGCACGGCCGCATCGGCTTCCGGTGCGAGCGCCGCGTAGAAGTAGTCGGTGAGTTGTTCGGGTTTGGGATGCTGCATTACGATCTCGAATATGCCTGGACGAGTTTGCGGAGCTGGGTGCGGGCACGGTGCAACCGCGACCGAACGGTCCCGATCGAACATCCCACGATCTCCGCAATCTCTTGGTAGCTGTATTCCTCGATATCCGCGAGGATGACGACCTGCCGCTGATCCGGCGAGAGGGCAGCGAGAGCCTTCGCGACCGGTTCGCTGAGTTGTCGTTCGACGTATTCGTCGATCGGCTCAACGGCAAGCGGCTTGTTCCCGCCGAAATCCTGGGGAGCGTTATCCTCGGGGATCTCTTCGTAGAAACGTCCTTTTCGCCGCCGAAGTTCGTCGCGGTGGAGATTTGTGACGATACGGTAGATCCAGGACGTGAACGACGTGCCCGGCACGAAGCTGCGCCAGGCGCGATACACGCGGATAAAGGCCTCCTGGGTGAGGTCGCGCGCATCAGCCTCGTTGCCGGTAAGGCGGTAGGCGAAATTATACGTGGCTTTGCCGTACTGCTCGATGGCTCGCTCGAGGAAGGCGGCTTGCTCGGCAGTCGGCGGCTCGGTGGCCTTGCGCGGTCCCATTCCGGCGCGTCGATTTCACGCCCGAGCCGCCTCTTCCTCGATCAGTCGATGGGCGGGAACACGTAGTTCGGAGCCGGCACGATCGGCGTCCCGACCTCCAAGGTGATTTGCTGGTGCGCGGCGAGTGGAATCGAGCGCGGATCGCCGATCCAGGGCGCGCCGTTCACGAACGCGGCGAGCGTGCCCTTGAACTTCGCGACATGCGTGGCATCGAGCGGTTCGCCCCAGATGTCGAAGAGCATGCCGAGCGTGTAGGCGCCGCCCGTCTGCGGCGCGGTGATGTCCGGCGACTCGATGTGGATGATGCCGTCCGACCAATGCGTGTGCAGCCAATAGAGACAGCCGCCCTGGTTCTTCGGAAATTGCACGCCTCCGACGAAGCGGGGAATCGCGATCATGACGCCGTTCACGAAGAGCGTGAGGTGCGCGTGGATGTGCAGCGTGTTGTACTCCATGCTGCCGCAGGTGATCCCGTCGACGGCATCGCCTTGTCCGCCGGCATGCGTGTTGAATGCCGGGAACACCGCTTTGCCCAACTGCATGCCGTCGGTGAGCTGGATCGGCTTGCTCGATGCATTGGGGCCGGGCGTCGGCGTCGCGATCGCCGCGGCGATCTGCTGGTTCTGCAAGAAACGCTGTAGTCCGAAGCCGGCGAAGATCAACACGATCACCACGGCAAAACCGATGTAGATGGCATTCATCGGATCGCGCGGTTTGCGATGGTTCGGATCGTTGCCGCGAGCACTGTGACGGCGGGCTGCGCGCGATGGCGTTTGACTCATGATCTCCTCGGTGGGCGTGTGGACTTATGCGGTGGCTTCGATGCGAACGAGATCGCCCGCATCGAGCCGGCGATCCGGCACGAGATAGTTGGACACGTAGTCGGTGACCGCGTCGGCAAGCGGAGCGATCGCGGCTGCGTATCCGCTCGCGCGCAGACGGTCGATCGACGCGCAGGTGAAATACTGATATTTGCCGCGCAGTACCGGCGGCATGTCGATGAATTCGATGCGCTCAACGGTGTTCAACGCGCGGAAGATCGGGCGAACCAGATCCAGCCACGTGTTTGCGGTTCCCGAACCGACGTTGTAGATGCCGGTCGCGCCGCACTGCGCGAGATGCAGCGTCATCTCGACCGCATCCTTGACGTAGATGAAGTCGCGGCGCTGCTCGCCGTCGCGGAAGTCGGGACGATGGCTCTTGAAGAGCGCGATTCGGCCGGTCGACGAGATCTGCTCGAACGCTTTGCTGACGAGGCTGCGCATCTCGCCTTTGTGCTCTTCGTTTGGTCCGAAGACGTTGAAGTATTTGATCCCGCAGAGGCGATCGAGCAGCCCGGTGCGCCGCGCGTAGAGATCGAACATCTGTTTTGAGAGCGCGTACGCATTGAGCGGTCGCAGCGTCGCGATGTCGCCGTCGTCGCGCAGGGTGGATTCGAGTCCGCCGTAGGTGGCGGCCGATGATGCGTAGACGCAGCGCAGGCCGCGCTCGACCGCCCAGTGCGCGACGTTCTTGGTGTATTCGAAATTGTTGCGCATCAGGTAGCCGGCATCGGCTTGCGTCGTCGACGAGCACGCGCCCAGATGCAAGACGGAGGTCACGTCCGCGAACGCGCCCGGATGTTCGAGGATGCGGTGCTCGAAGTCGTCGGCGTCGAGATAGTCGGCGAAGCGCAACGGCACGAGGTTCTTCCACTTCGGCGTATCGTCAAGCCGATCGACGACGAGAATGTCGTCGATGCCGCGCCGGTTCAGTCCCCAAATGAGTGCGCTGCCGATCAGTCCCGCGCCGCCGGTCACGACGATGCGCCCGTGAGTAAGGTCTACCATGGTCGAACCCACCTCTTTGGCACGGGACGGCGCGGGACCCGCTCAGATCGGCGCGGTGATCCGGAAGAGGAAGCTGCGGCCGTTGGCGATCTGCGTAGTGTTGAAGCCGTTGGCGATCTTCACCACGTACTGGTGGTTGAGCACGTTGAGGACGTCGAAGGCGAAGCCGAGGCTCCGGTCGCCCTGTGTGCCGGCATCGCGCCCGAAGCTGGCGTCGAGCAGCAGATGGGTGGGCAAGCGCCCCGGTCCGCTTTGGAACTGGACGGGGTATCCCGAGCCGTAGTCGGGGGCAAGCGTCGCGTAGAGGGCGTGCTTGAACCCCCAGCGGTGCGTGTACCCGGCCTTGAAGGCGTAGGTCTGGTCGTGATCCTCGGGCTGGAGCTGGCCGATCAGTTGCGGGCCGCCCACGAGGAAGGTCGATCCGCTGACGCCGCCCGCGTTCGAAGCGGCGATCGAACCCGAGAAATACCAGCTGTCGAAGCCGGCGCGGCCGGTGAGGCGGTACTCGAAGCCCGACGCTTTTCCGACCGCGTTATTGAACACCGACTGTATCGACGTGTTTAGGAAGTTGGTGGTGTCGAGCACGTTGACCGCATTGCGCGCCCAGTAGTTCACGTAGCCGCTGATGTCCGGCGAGAACGTGTGCGCGACGCCCATTTCGTAATAGCTGTCGGTCTCGGGTTGAAGGTCGTAGACCGGGAGCGTCGGGATGCCGGACAGCGCGGCGAACGCACCGCGCACGTCTTCGAGTTGCGGCGCTGCGTAAAAACGGCCGTAGTAGAAGTGCAGAATGTTCTTGCGATCGGCTTGGATGTTGATGCCCAAGCGCGGGCTGATCTGATTGCCCGACGTGAACCCCGTCGAATGGTCGTAGCGAATTCCGTAGTCGAGGGTCAAGACATTCGATGGCGTCCACTTGTCTTGCGCGAAGAGTCCCGTCTGCGTCCCCGCCTGCGCGACGCCGGTGCGCACCGCGGCCGGCGTTCCGGGCGGCAAGAGCGCGAGGTTGGCAGCGCTTTGCAGATAGGAGTCGACGGAGGAGAAGTTCTCGCGGCTGATGTCGATGCCGGCTTTGATTGCGTGCTTGGCGGTGGTCATCAGGTCGGTTGCGCGAAGACCGGCGTAGGCGGCCCGGCGGTCCTCGCTGACGCCGACCAAGTTCACGTTCGCCGGGTTCGCCGGACCGGCCGTCTGCGTCGGGTCGAAACTCGGATTGGGAATCGTTCCTTGAACGTCGGCCTGCAGATCGCCCAAGTACTCCACGCGCGCGTAGCGCACCCACGGAACGATCTGCAGAATGTTGTTCGCCGATGCGCTCGGCAGGGTGAGGTTCAGGTTCGCGAAGCGGTCGAAGTCGAGCTGATTGTCGTCGGTGCCGGGGATGTTCACTTGCGCGTCATTGGGGTTGTTCGGGTCCACGTTGATCGGGACTTGGAACTGCGCGAACTGATTGGAGACGTCGAACGACAGCGTGCGGTTGCGTCCGAGATCGGTGACGGTGCGCAAGAATTGATCGGCTTGCGATGAGTTGTCGTGGATCGGGCTTGCAGTCGGGGCGTCGATGCCGCGAGCGGTCTTCTGCGCGTTCATCGTCAGGAAGAGCGACGTCTTCCCCAGTTTGAAAGCTTGATCGAGGCTCGCCAGCGCCTGGCCCTGATTGCCGAATCCGGCCGATGCGTAGCCTTGGTAAGGAACGGTGAGGTCGTTGGCGCGATTGGTGGTGATGTTGAAGACCGCGCCGATGCGGCTGCCGCCGAACTCGGCCGGCATCGCGCCGGTGAAAATTTCCAGGGAGTCGACGTTCTTCGGATCGATCAATTCTGCGAAACTCGAACTGGTCGCGACCGGAAGCGGCGCGCCGTCGATCTCGTAGGTGATGCCGTGAAAGCCATGCGCCACCGGCTCGTTGTACGAAAACTGCACGATGCCCGGCAGGGTCTCGGCCACGAGGTTGAGGCTGTTGTTCATCGGCAGCGCCGAGAGCTGCTGGTGAGAGAGCGCGTTGCGCGAGACCGGCACGCCGCGTAGGCCCGTGCCCGCGGTCGCATTGGTCTGAGAGATCGTCTTCGCGGTTCCGATGGGAATCGTGAGTTGCGTAACCGAGTCCGACGCGACGTCAATCGCGACGGTCTTGTCCGGATACCCCGGTGTGTGTGCGGTGAGTTGATAGTGGCCGAACTGCACGGTGGGGAACACGAACTGTCCGTCGCTGCCGGAGAGCGTCGTGTACCGGCCGCCGCTGCCGGCGAGCGTCACGGTCGCACCGACTTGCGGGTTTCCGTTGACGAACACGATCCCACGCACGATGCCGGTCGTGCCGGCGAGTGCGGGAAGTGCGATCAATAACAGGATGGCTGCGAACACCGCAGCGGAGAACTTGCGCACGGAGACCTCTCGTTAGAAGAAGCAGTGAATCAGCGGCACGCACGGCGCGCCGGGAGAGACACGTGCTAGAACGGAGGTGCGCGAGGTGAGCGCGCGTCGATCTGGCAGCGCGCGTAGGCTCTTGGAGCAACGGCCGGGACGACGCGAACCGCAAACGGCGGACTGCCCGGCTTTGCCGGCGCAAGGACCGCAACCGCGATCGTCGCGAGCGCGCGCGCCAAAGCCCGCAGACCGGCATGCAGGACCGCTGCCGCGAGCACGACGGAAAGGATAGCCGCCAGCGACACGATCGGGCGCCCTTCCAAAATTTCGATGGCGGCGTACCAGGCCAGAGCCGATGCGCCGAGCGGCGCCAAGGACGGAAGCAGGTGCTCGAGCCGGGAGGCGACGATGCTTCCTTGGGCGGCGTGGCTGGCCAGGCGCAGCGACGAGAGCGCCATCCAGGCGAAGACGGTGAATCCGGCTGCGAGTGTCGCGTCGACCACGAAGGAATGGTGGGGCCCGCCGGCCGCGTGGCCGGAGGCGAAGACGGCGAGATGGCCAAGCAGCGCCGCCGGAATTCCGAGGGCGAAAGCGAGCGTCCGTCGAGGAAAACCTCGGTCGAGCGTGAGCTGCGGCATCTGACCCATAATACTCCTTTCCAAACCTTAAAGTTCGCACAGAAAGTAAAGGGATAACCTTCTTCGCAACCTGTCTTCCATGCAAGGGGTACTCGGTCTCGGGCGTCGTAATCAGCGGCCCCCAAAGCTACCGGAATCCGTTATGAGTGCTCGTTTGCCCGTCGAAAATGCCGACACCGTCAGCCTGGTCTGCGCGTTGTTGGTGCGCTTCCCCGAGATCGCGTCGATTCGGTCGATGCCGGGCGAGCGCGCCGTGCGACTTACCTTCGCCGTCGCGCACCGGCTCGACAAGAAAGCTCACGCAGCGATCGTGGAGTCCATCGAGGACCACGTCCACGGCTTCTTGCTGCTTGCCCGGGACGAGCCGATCGATCTGCACGTCGACTGCGAGAGCGACCGGGTGCTCTCGTTCGTGCACGTCACGCGCGACCTCGAAACGTTCTCGAAGGACGAACTGGTACTGCTGGTCTCGCTGCTGGCCGAGCGTTTCGGGGCTACGCTCGTGCGCACGCCGACCGACGCGAGTTCCGCCGACGACCTTGCCGATCAGGACGAGGTTGCCGAATATGCCATTGAGGCGCTGCGCGATCCGGCACAGTCGAAGACGCTGGTGGGATTTCGTGAGGATGCGCGCGTCCTCGTCTACTTCTTGAAATCACGAAAGAAAGCAAAGGCATCGTCGCGTCGCTGAACACCCTCAACCTGCTCATCATCGGCGACATCGTCGGATCGCCGGGCCGTGAAGCGCTCGAGCGCTGTCTTGCGCTTGCGCGCGAGCAGCATCACATCCATGCCTGCATCGCCAACGGTGAGAACGTCGCGGGCGGGTTCGGTCTCACCGCGCAGACCGCCGAAGAACTCTTCGCCATAGGCGTCGATTTCATCACCGGCGGCAATCACATCTTCGACAAACGCGACTTCAAAGCGTACTTGGAGTCGAGCGATCGCGTCATTCGTCCGGCGAACTACCCGCCCACCGTGCCCGGTAAGGGTTACGGCACGATCAACCTCGACGGTGCGACCGTGGGCGTCGTGAACGTCATGGGTCGCACGTTCATGCCGACCGTCGACGATCCGTTTCGCTGCATCGACCCGATCGTCGAGGACCTTCGGCTGCTGACGAACATCATCATCGTCGACGTGCACGCCGAAGCGACCAGTGAGAAGGTCGCGCTCGGGAGGTTTCTCGACGGGCGCGTCTCGTTCGTCTATGGCACGCACACACACGTGCAGACGGCCGACGAGCAGATCTTTCCGGGCGGCACCGGCTATCTCACCGACGTGGGGATGACCGGACCGACCAACGGAGTCATCGGAATGGAGACCGAGGGCGTGCTGGCGCGTTTCGCGACCGGGCTTTCGGAACGTCTCTCGGTCGAGAAACATGGAACCAAGCAGTTCTGCGCGGTGGTCGTGAGCATTGACGTCGACACTGGCCGGGCAATCGAAGTCAAGCGCATCTTTCAACGAGGCATCCCATGACCGGCAATGCTACCAACCCGAATCCGGTTAGCGTCCTCAAAGTCTCCGCAAAGAGCAACCCGAATGCCGTCGCCGGTGCTCTCGCCGCCATCCTTCGCGAGCACGAGCATGCCGAGATTCAAGCCGTCGGAGCTGGCGCGATCAACCAGGCGGTCAAAGCCGTGGCGATCGCGCGCAGCTACTTGAAAGCCAACGAGATCGATCTGGTCTGCATTCCCGCGTTCGTCAATCTCGCCATCGGCGAACAGGAACGCACGGGAATTTCGCTCGCCGTCGAGCGCCGCACGGCGTGATCGTCGACTTTCACTCGCACACGTCGCAGAGCGACGGAACCCTCGCTCCGCGTGAGCTGGTCGCGTTCATGCGCGAGCGCGGCGTCGAAGTTTTCTCCATCTCCGATCACGACACGCTGGCGGCCTACGATCAATTCGAAGCGCCGAGCAACGCGCGGGTGGTCGTCGGCATCGAGATCAACACGACCTACCTCGGTAACGAAGTCCATGTGCTTGGCTACCGTCTGCCGCTGCACGATGCGGGTCTGGAAGCGCTGTTGGAATACAACCGCTCGGCCCGGCGCGAGCGCATCGAGCGCATCGTCCGGCAGTTGCAGCGTCACGGTTTGAAGATTTCGATGGACGACGTGTTCGCCGAAGCCGATGGCGACGTCGTCGGCCGCCCGCACGTCGGCAAGGCGCTCATCCGCAACGGTATCTCCGGCGACATCGAAGAGGCGTTTCGCAACTACCTGTGGCGCGGCCGTCCCGGCTACGTCGCCGCGACGCACATCAAACCGCATGAGGCGATCGACGCGATTCACGCCGCCGGCGGCGTCGCCGTGCTCGCTCACCCCGGACGGCTGAAGGACTATGCGATCATCGACGAACTCGCCGGCAGCGGGCTCGACGGTCTCGAGGTGTTCTACCCGCGCCACGACGACGACGACGTGACCTATTTTCGCGAGAAATCGCATCAGTACGGGCTGGTGATGACCGCCGGCTCGGATTTTCATGACATTCGCTATCACACGCACGGCGTCGGCCGCGCAGTCGACGACACCGACATCGCGCCGTTCTTGGAGATGGTGCTTCCGGCGGTGGAGCGCGCTGCGGATACCGTGCCGCAGCCAGCTTGCCAATTACAGGAAGAAGAGTCCAGAGGCGGTCTCTGAAATACCCGTCTTGGCCTATGGCACCGCTGCTTTCTACAGAAGAGACCGGAGATCGCTTGACTCGTTTGGTACGCGCGCTCGTCGCACTCGTCTTCCTTCAAACGCTCGTGCCGCTGCCGGCATTCGCACAAGCCGACCCGACCGCGGCCGACGTCGCGGTTCGCGACACGCTCCCCAACGGGCTGCACGTCGTGATCGTTCCCGACCATCTGGCGCCGGTCGTGACGACGGTCGTGGACTACCATGCGGGTTCGGCGCAAGAGACGATGCCCGGCCTCGCGCACGCGACCGAACACATGATGTTCCGTGGAACGCCGACGGTCAGCGCCGGTCAACTTGCGGACATCTCGGCGCGGATGGGCGCGCAGTACAACGCCGAGACTGGCAACACCGACACGATCTTTCACTTCACGCTCCCCAAGCAGTTTCTCGATCTGGTGCTGCGCATCGAAGCCGATCGAATGAGCCATGCGCTGATGCGCGAACAGGATTGGGAGCGCGAGCGCGGCGCGATCGAACAAGAAGTGCAGGCGCGAGCAAGCACGCCGGGAGCATCGTTCGGCGTTGAAATTCGCAAACGGCTGGTCGGCGGCACGCCGTACGAAGAAGAAGGTCTCGGTACGATCGACGGCTTCAACGCGATGAAAGCCTCCGACATCGCGCGCTTCTACCACACCTGGTATCACCCCAACAACGCGACGCTCGTGATCGCCGGAGACGTAGATCCGGGTGCGGTGCTCGCGAGCGTTCGCTCCGCATTCGGCGCGATCGCATCCGCGCCGCTGCCGCCGCGCGCCGCCGTTCATGTGAAGCCGGTGGTCGCAGATAACGAAAACGAATCGATCACGACGCCGTTCGGCGGCGTGATGCTCGGCTACCGTTTGCCCGGACGCAACGATCCCGACTGGGCGGCAGCCGAAGTGGCGATGAACGCACTCGCTAATGCGCGCGGTCCGATCGTCGCGCTTGCGTATAACGGCACCGTCGGGTTCGCGACGACCTCGTCGGCTGCGTTTCCTGAAGTCGGATACGGATTCGTTCTGGCTGCCACGCTGCCGACGCAAGATTCCAGTGTCGCGCGCGACACGCTGGAAGCGGTCGTCGACAAGGACGTCAACGACGGCCTCTCCGACGACATCGTCGCCGACACCAAACGCGAGATGGAGATCGAAGACGGTTCGCAAACGACGTCGATCGAAAGCGTGGCGCTTGCCTGGACGAGCGCCCTTCAGGACGGCGCCGCGAGCCCGGCCGCGGAGAGTGCCGCGATTGCGAACGTCACCACCGCAGACGTCAACCGGGTGCTCAAGAAATATATCCGGCCGTCCGCGCGGCTGGCGTTGACGATCTTCCCAAACGGTCACGCATCCGCGCCGTCGGGCGGTTCGGCAGCCGAGTCGGTCGCGTACGAGCCCTCGAAGCAAGAGCCGCTGCCCGCGATCGCGGCGCCGTACTTCGCCAAACCGCCGACGCTCGACCATCCGTTTGATGCCGATGCCGACAGTTTCCGCTTGCCCAACGGTCTGCGGATCGTCACCTTGCGCGACAGCAGTTCGTCGATGGTCGCGGTGCGCGGCATCGTCGACACCGAACCGCAGTTGCAGGAGCCGCTCGATCAACACGGCGTCGACTCGATTCTCGACTCGCTCTTCGAATGGGGCACGACATCGCTCGATCGCCAGGCGTTCGCGGCCGCGGCGCAGGCGATTCCCGCCGCGATCAAGGTCGGCAGCGCCTTCTCGGCGACCGTCGCGGAACCGAAGTTCGATGCAGCGGTCGCGTTGCTCGCCGACGGACTGCTTCACCCAGGATTGCCGGCCGACGGTTTCGCGGTCGCGCGGCAGCAGACGGTGCAGGAACTCGAAGGTACCGATCGTCAGGTCGGAACGGCGCAGCGCCGTGCGCTGCAAGCCGCGCTCTTCCCGAAAGGCGATCCAGCACTGCGCGCGGCGTCCGCTGCGACGGTCGCGGCGCTGACGCTCGATGACGTCAAAGCCTGGTACGCGCGGGCCTATCGACCGGATCGCACGACGATTGCCGTCATCGGCAACGTCGATCCGCAGCGCGTGCGCGCCACGATCGCCAAATACTTCGGCGCATGGACGTCCGCGGCGCACGACCCGCTGCCCACGTATCCTCCGCTGCCGCAAAACGATCCCGCGTATCGCTCGGTCGAATCGGCCGGCGGCCAACAGACCGATATCGCCTTGGCCGAAACGCTCAACCTGAACGACTCCAATCCCGATCGTCTGGCGCTCATGCTCGGCGACGAAGTGCTCGCGCACGAAAGCTTCGCGTCACTGCTCTTCAAAGATCTGCGCGCGCAGACCGGCTACGTCTACTCGCTCGACTCCACGCTCGACATCGGCAAGACACGCTCGACCTATTCATTCCGGCTCGCCACCGATCCGCAACGAGCCAACGACGCGGTCGATCTGCTGCGCAAGGACGTCGAGAAAGTGCAGCACGTGCTGCTGAGCGAGGATGATCTCAACCGCGCGAAGGCATCGCTGGTCGAGAGCGGCGTGCTCTCGGCGGCAAGCTACGACGGCATCGCGCTTGCGCTCATCGACGATCTGTCGCGCGGCGACGACGTGCGAACGGTCGCGCAAAACGACCAGCGCGACGAATGGGACCGGCTCGCCAAGGTCACACCCGAGCAAGTGCGCGCAGCGTTCGCGAAATGGGTGCGCCCGTACGGGTTCGTCCGGGCCGACATCATCCCGCCGCGCGCGGGCTCCTAGACGCCGATCAGCGCGCCGACGTCGCGCGTGACGGCGGCGTGCAACGCGTCTGATTCGCGCACCAGCATGCCCAGTTGCTGCGCCTGGCGCGCGACGGCGGAGGCGTCCGTGAGAAAGGCGTGGTTGATGCGCACGTTGTAGGCGCAAGCGCGAATCGCCGCATGCGCGAACTCCGCCGCGCAGCCGACGTCGCTTGCGATGAAGCGGTTGGGTATCTCCAGCAGGTCGTGGGCCAAGCGGAGCACGTCGAGTGCGAGCGCACCGGCGCGCAGCGGTTCTTCGGCGGCGGCGAACAATGCGGTTTGTAACGCTTGCGTACGCATCTGCTTATCGCGATCGGTCACGCGCGGCATCGCGCTTGCTTCGACGACGCGCGCATAGGCCTGTTCATCGCGTTCGCCGGCAACGGCAAGCTCCGCGCGCAGGCGGTCGGCACGTGCGACGACGCGCTGCGCCCACGCGCGATGTTCGGCGAAGCGCTCGCTGCGGACGTCGATGCGTGCCACCATCGCGGCCAGCGCGGCGGCCAGGCGTGCGACCAGGGTCGCAGCACTACCGCCTCCGGGCGTGGGACTATCGGATGCAAGCCGAGTCAAGTAATCGTCCAGCGTCTCCATCGGGCTCCTCATTCAAGGGCTCGGCGGAGTGCCCTCGCTTCACGCCGAAGCATATCGGCCTTCTCTACCCCGTCCGTTCAGGAGTCTCAATGTGACCGTTCTCGAACAGACCGCGCTCGCTGGTGATGTCAAAGACCGCAAGCTCGCCGAAACCGGCCGTTCACGCATCGCGTGGGCAGCCGCGTACATGCCCGTTCTTCGCTCGATTCGCGATCGTTTTGACCGCGAAAAACCGTTGCAGGGCATTCGTATCGGCGCGTGTCTTCACGTCACGACCGAGACCGCGAACCTGATGCTCGCTCTCAAGGCCGCAGGCGCGCAGATCGCGCTGTGCGCCTCCAACCCGCTGTCGACGCAAGACGACGTCGCGGCGGCGCTGTGTGAATACGGCATCCCGACCTATGCCATCAAGGGCGAAAGCAACGAAACGTATTACTCGCACATCGAATCGGTGATCGCGAGCAAACCGCAGGTCTCGATGGACGACGGTTGCGACCTCGTCACGCAGATCTACACCAAGCACAAACCGCTGCTCGCGCAGATGATCGGCGGATGCGAGGAGACGACCACCGGCGTCATTCGCCTCAAGGCGATGCAGAAGGACGGCGTGCTGCCGTATCCGGTCGTGGCCGTCAACAACGCGCTCACCAAGCACATGTTCGATAATCGCTACGGCACGGGACAATCGACGCTGGACGGCATCATTCGCGCCACCAACGTCTTGCTCGCCGGGCGCAACGTCGTGGTCGTCGGCTACGGCTGGTGCGGACGCGGCGTGGCCTCGCGCGCGGCCGGCATGGGCGCGCACGTGATCGTGACCGAGATCGATCCGCGCAAAGCGATCGAAGCCGTCATGGACGGATACCGCGTGATGCCGATGAGCGAAGCCGCGAAGACCGGCGACGTCTTCGTCACCGTCACCGGCAACTACCACGTGATTCGCGAAGAGCATTTCAGCGTGATGAAGGACGGCGCGATCGTCTGCAACTCCGGCCACTTCAACGACGAACTCGATCTCGAATCGATCGCGCGCATCACGGTGAAGAAGACCGAGCCGCGCCAATTCGTTGAGCAGTTTGAATTCGCCGACGGCCGAAAGGTGTGCATCCTCGCCGACGGGCGCCTGGTGAATCTGGCGGCTGCCGAAGGCCACCCGGCCGCGGTGATGGACATGTCGTTCGGAAACCAGGCGCTCGCGACCGAGTATCTGGTGAAGGAGCGTGCGTCGCTGAAGAACGAGGTGTACGACGTTCCGTTGCACATCGACGAGCATGTGGCGAAGTTGAAACTCGAAACGATGGGCGTGTCGATCGACACGCTGACACCCGAACAAGTGAAGTACATGGCGTCATGGTCGGAGGGCACCTAAGCATGGCATACCGCAGATTTTTCACGTCGGAATCGGTGACCGAAGGCCACCCGGACAAAGTCGCCGATCAAATCTCCGACGCCGTGCTCGACGCGATTCTCAAAGACGACCCGATGGGCCGCGTCGCGGTCGAAACCTTCGCGATCACCGGTCAAATTCACATCGCGGGCGAAGTCTCCACCAAGACGTACATCGACATTCCGAAGATCGTGCGCGACACGATCAAGGAGATCGGCTACACGAAATCCGCGGTCGGATTCGATGCCGAGACGTGCGGCGTGAGCGTGTCGATCGACGAGCAGTCGTCGGACATCGCGATGGGCGTCGACAAGTCGCTCGAAGCCAAGGAAGGGCAGCACGCCGAAGACGTCTTTGAGCAGACCGGCGCCGGCGACCAGGGCATGATGTTCGGCTTCGCGTGCCGCGAGACCGACGAACTGATGCCGCTGCCGATCGTGCTCGCGCACAGCTTGACGCGCCATCTGGCCGCCGTGCGTAAGAACGGCGACATCCCGTATCTGCGTCCCGACGGAAAATCGCAAGTCACCGTCGAGTACGACGGCGACCGTCCGGTGCGCGTCGACGCGGTCGTCATCTCGACGCAGCACGATCCCGACATCGCGCTCGAAGTGATTCGCAACGAAGTCACCGAGAAGGTCATCAACCACGTGATTCCCGCATCGTTGCGCGATGCGAACACGCGCATCTACGTCAATCCGACCGGCCGGTTCGTGATCGGTGGGCCCAAGGGCGACGCCGGACTCACCGGGCGCAAGATCATCGCCGACACGTATGGCGGCATGGCGCGTCACGGCGGCGGAGCGTTCTCCGGCAAAGACCCGACCAAAGTGGATCGCTCGGCGGCATACGCGGCGCGCTGGGTCGCCAAGAACATCGTCGCGGCCGGCCTCGCCGACCGCTGCGAGATTCAGGTCGCGTATGCGATCGGCGTCGCGCGCCCGATGAACGTCTTCGTCGAAACCTTCGGCACCGCCAAGATCGAAGAAGAACAGATCGCCAAAGCGGTGATGTCCACATTCGATCTGCGTCCGGCCGCGATCATTCATCATCTCGGCTTGCGCCGCCCGATCTACCGCCAAACCGCGGCATACGGCCACTTCGGCCGCCCGGACCTCGACCTGCCGTGGGAGCGCCTGGACAAAGTCGAAGCCCTCCGCAAAGCCACTAGCTTCACCGGCGAAGCATTGCGCGTCCCAAACTTTTCAAAGACCTAGAAGTCCTGATTTCCGCCATGCCTTCGTTGCGGAGAGGCTCGTGTACCGTAGTACACGTCGCCTCTCCGCGCCTCGGCCTGACGAAAATCAAAACTTCCTAAACGACTTGGTAAGCAAGCGTCCTCATGCAACACTTTGTTGCGTGGGGCCGTTCTTATGGGGTAGCGCAATTATTCGGAGGACCAGATATGACAGTTCTTCACCGTTCGATGGCGTTGGCGATTGCCGCGGCCTTCGTGTTCGCGGGTGTCGCAAGCGCGGCATCGACGCTGACGCTCTATCGTGGAGCGGAAATTCATGCGCAGATGGATACGACGATCGACAGCGGCAGCGCGCGCGTCGGCGATGCATTCACCATGACGGTCGTCGCTCCGTACCCAAGCGGCGACGCGACGTATCAGAACGCGCACATCTACGGCATTGTTGCTAAGGTCGTTCATGCGGGACAAGGGATGAAACCGGTGCTTCAGCTGCAGTATCAGCGCCTGCGGTTGGCGGACGGATCGACCGCCGACATTTCGGGTACAACAACGTCCGCGCAGACCAAGACCGAGAACAAGAGCGGCGCTCGCGTCGCGGCGACGACCGTCGGCGGGATGATCGTCGGCAACGTCATCGGTAAGACGATCTTCGGGGCCAAAGGCGGCGGGCTCATCGGCGCAGCCGGCGGTTTTCTCTACGGCAACAACTACAAGTCGAACATTCAATTGCCCGTGGGCGCCGCGGTCACGTTGACGCTCGCACAGACGGTTGTCATTCGGCGTCAAGCACAAGCGCATCACTGATGTACAACGGCGGCTCGTCCGCCGGCTTTGAGGAGAGAGACGTATGCACAGCCTGCTGCGAGTGCTCGCGCTCGCAACCCTCGCGATATTCGGGGCGACGGCCTCCGCGTTCGCACAATCGATCCCGGTCACGCTCGATTCGGGAACGGAGATTCACGCGATCATGAACGCGCCGATCGACACCGGAACGGCGCACGTCGGCGATCGGTTCTCGATGGCGGTCATGCCTCCGTATCCGCCCGGTTCGGATCAACTCTCGGGCGCAACGATAACGGGCACGGTGCTCAAAGTCACGCCGGCCGGTCAAGGCCGCAATCCCGAACTGCAACTGGCTTTTCAAACGATCGAACTTGCCGACGGCACGACGCTCGACATCGATGCGCAGATGACGCAAGTCGAGCAAAAGTCCGATGGGAAGAACGGCGCCGCCGTGGCGGCCGCGACCGGCATCGGCATGATCGTCGGCAACATCATCGGCAAGACGGTGTTTCACAGCAATGACGGCGGCCTGATCGGCGCAGCCGGCGGTTTCATCACCGGCTACAACAAGAAGGCCAACATGCAAGTGCCGCAAGGCAGTCACGTGACGGTCATGCTCACGCATCCGCTGGTCGTGCGCCGTCAAGCCAGATACCAGCCGTCGCCGACCCCGCAGCCGGGCAACGTCTTCCCGCCGAAGAGCGTGTGATGAAGGCCGCTCCGAAGAAGAGCAACGGACAGCCCTTCCTCACTGACGTCAAGGAACTGCGCCGGCGCGCGAGCCTGAACATGAACCAGGGTCCGGTGACGGACAACTATGAAGGCAAGGCGGAGCAGACCATCGAGATTCTGCAAGCGGCGCTGGCATCGGAGAT
The DNA here is from genome assembly GCA_027307235.1 of Vulcanimicrobiota bacterium. Classification (GTDB taxonomy): domain Bacteria; phylum Vulcanimicrobiota; class Vulcanimicrobiia; order Vulcanimicrobiales; family Vulcanimicrobiaceae; genus DAHUXH01. The sequence goes on from DAHUXH010000013.1 coordinate 55,483, forward strand.
CGTCTGCGTTCTGCGTTACACCGCGCATGCCATCATGGCATCCGGGATCGACAGCGAGAGCGTCAAGAAAGAGTTCGAAGAGCACGCCGACGACGAGCGCGAGCATGTGACGATGATCGCGCAGCGCATCGATCAACTCGGCGGAAAGCCGAACTTCAATCCCGAGGGATTGGCGTCGCGCTCCGCCACGCAGTACGCGCAGGGAACCGACCTGCTCGACATGATCAAAGAGAACCTGATCGCGGAGCGGATCGTGATCGAGCACTATCGCGACCTGATTCGCTTCTTCAGTTCCAAGGACCCGACGACGCGCCTGATGCTCGAACAGATCCTCGCGACCGAAGAAGATCATGCCAACGACATGCACGCGCTGCTCACCTCGCGCCAGGGCCGCCGGCCCGGCTAAACGAGCGCACCGCGCGCCCCAGGAGCTAGGAGGGAGAGAGACCGGAACGTTGAACGAGGGCCGGTCGGTTTCTGTGGTCAGGCGGTTCGCCGCCCAGACGCCAGCCGCAGCGTGGAGCGTTCCGGATTAGCTCAGTTGGTAGAGCAGCTGACTGTTAATCAGCGGGTCGCTGGTTCGAGTCCAGCATCCGGAGCCAATGAAATCAAGGCCTTGCGCATCGCAAGGCCTTGATTGTTTCCCGGAGACCAGCGCGCCGAACGGAACGAGTCAAAGAAGCGAAACGCCGCTAGTTGACTTTCCTCTGGGCCGTTATTGGGCGCGTGCAGGCCATCGATTGTAGCCAACGGCCGGATCGTTCGATCTAAGCTCCGTTATGAACTCGACCTCCTTCCTATTTACCTCGCCATCGGTTGCGCTGTCGGACTCCCACAGAATGTCTTTGCGGATCGTAAAGCTCTTTCGCTCTGCTTTTGCAAAGTCTTGAGCGATCAGCGTCGGGTTGGGGCTTCCAAAATACGTAAGAGTTCCCGTAAGATCTTTGCCGACGTAGATTTTGCCGTTTGGATAGGTGATTTTGTAGATTACCTTGTGGCGGCCCATCATTCGAAGTCTTCAACTCCATTCGCATCGACGCCTACGACGGCGCTTTGTCCCGGGATCGTGTCCCAGGAGGTAACTCTCACCGCTGATCCCACGTGGCCATGATGCAGCAGTTGATCGAGCGTCGCCATCGTTGTGGCTTCGCCAGCGAAGGCCATATCCCACTGCGCGCAGGGAACGTTGCTGATAGTAACTACCGAACCATGTTCGTAGTGCTGCGCGATCGCTTGAAAGAAATGGCTGGCCTCGTCGCGAGAAGCCGACCTCGTCGATGATGAGCAATTTCGGGGTCTGGACACCGCGGCGCAGAAACTCCTTGAGCCGTCCTTTGCCGATGCGCGGCCGTGAGCTGCGGCATCAAGTCGGCCGCCGAAACGAACCGCGTCTTGATGACGGATTGCATGGCCTTATAGCCGAGCGCAACGGCGAGATGACTCTTGCCCATGCCGCTGGGGCCGAGCAGAGCAACGTTTTCGCCGTTCGATGAACGTCAACGTCGAGAACTCCGGCAGCAGCGGCTTGGGCGCGCCGGTGGAACAACAAGGTCGATCTGCGGTTGGTTCCCCCGGCGGCTTCTCACTGACGGCGCTCTCCGAGCGGGCGCAAGACCCGCCACGTGCATGCCCAGGAAGGACCCGTGCTTCAGCGTGTCCGGGAGTTGTTGCAATAGGAGGGGAGCTTCGACATAGCCGATGTGCCATACAGTGGTCACCGTAGCGATGCACTCTCAGGAGTGCGGGCTCCGACATGGCCCGGACCCAAGGAAGGAACAACGCAGGATGACGGTCGATACCGCCCGGCAATGTACGGCGGCCTTATACCACCGCAAATCGCGGCCAATTACGAGATCCACGAGTGGCGAAACGCCATCCCCATCCTCGCTTCGGTTCATCCGTCCGAATGGCAAGATATTCTTGACGTGCTCGCCGGCTTCAAGCTGCGCCACTCGACCATTAGCGTTGGCGGCGGAAACAAGAGCGATGTTTCAGGTTTTCTCGACGGCGAGTTCTACAAGCGAGGTTGGTCGGAAAAGAAGTTCGCGACTGCAATTGTCCTTGACGGCGTTGAAACACCGAGCCCGACTCACAAGGTGGATTGCTATAAATCAAAAGTCGCGCTGGAAATTGAGTGGAACAACAAAGACCCGTTCTTTGATCGGGACCTTAATAATTTCCGCCTCCTTTTTGACCTGCGGGCAATCGACGTTGGCGTCATCGTCACGCGATGCGATGAACTCCAGACGTTGTTCGCGTCGCTTGGACGCGGGGCTTCCTACGGGATGTCGACCACTCACATGTCGAAATTGTTACCAAAGGTTGAAGGCGGAGGTGCTGCGGGATGCCCAGTAGTCGTGTTCGGAATCACCCGGAACCTGTACGATCCGAACTCCTAGCATTGCCGCCAGCGGAGTCGCTGCTTGCATACGCGGGCGACACGAAGTTCCGCACCATCTACGCGGATCCGCCTTGGCGCTTTCAAAATCGGACGGGGAAGATGGCTCCGGAGCATCGCCGTCTTTCGCGCTACTCAACCATGACCATGGAAGAGATCTACGAATTGCCCGTCGCGACAATTGCCGCGGAGCGTTCGCACCTTTATCTGTGGGTTCCCAATGCGTTGCTGTCCGAAGGGCTGGAGACAATGCGCCGTTGGGGATTCACCTACAAATCCAATATCGTTTGGTACAAAATCCGAAAGGACGGCGGTCCTGACGGCCGCGGTGTCGGGTTTTACTTTCGTAACGTAACGGAACTCCTATTGTTTGGGATCCGTGGCGCGAATAATCGCACCCTCAAGCCGGGAAGAACGCAGACCAACATCATCGGCTCGCGAAAGCGGGAGCATTCGCGTAAGCCGGACGAAGCCTCGGATCTTATAGAGAGGTGTTCGCCCGGTCCCCGCTTAGAGATGTTCGCTCGGACTTATCGGCATAGTTGGCACCAATGGGGCGACCAAGTTGAACCGCCGCCGCTGCGCCTCGTCTAAGCGGCTGGCTGGATACTTCCACATTGCGGAGACGGATCCACGCTATTCAGTCAACTCCACCTTTCGAAGGGGACCGGCAAGGCCGGACCGCTACTGCTGATGGCCCGCTGCTAGAGCCTATTCGCGAGCGGCGCGTGCCAGCGTTTGGTACGTTGCTGCGGCGGCGGCATCCCACGAGAACAGGGAAGCTCGTTGCGGACCGCGCTCGCGTAACGTCTCGCGGAGCGTTTGGTCGCGCGCGATCTCGCGCAGGGCCGACGCCCATTCTTCGACGCTGAGCGGATCGTTGACGTATCGTGCGCCATCGCCGCAGACCTCGGGCAACGACGCGGCGTTCGAAACGATCACCGGCGTTCCGCATTGCATTGCCTCGAGCGCCGGCAGGCCGAACCCTTCGTACGTGGAGGGCATCGCGTAGCAGAGTGCACCACGATAGAGATCGCGCAGGGCGTCACGCGAGAGCCCATGTAGCGTGATCGCCCCTGCAACCTCCGCCGTGGTCACGCATACGAACAATACTTCTTTCGCGGGAAACGCTTGGTGATACGCACGCACGAGCGTTTCGAGATTCTTGCGTTCGTCGGGCGCACCGACAAAGAGCACGTAGGGTTTCTCGCGCAGGGTTGCATTCAGGTGTTGCGGAGCGCCGGGCGAAAAACATGGGTCGGCCGCCAAATACACGACGTCGATTCGGTCGCGCTCGATATGGAGGTATCGCACGCTTTCCTCGCGCGTAAACTCAGAATCGGCGATAAATCGCCGCGAACGCGCTGCCGAGCGAAAAAACGGGTCTTGCTCTCGCTTGCGAATGCGCGGCGATGCGGCCGGGTACGCAAACGGCGTACAGTCGTGAATCGTTGAAACCGCCGGCACGTCGCTTGCGAAGAATGTTCCTGTCCACGGGTGCCATACCACGTCGGCATCGCGCGGCACGCGCCTAGCAAGACGAAAGCCGTCGATGCCAAGCTCGCGTGCAATCGGGCCGCGACGCCGCGCTGGAAAGAGGTCCCGCGTGAGTAACGTCAGTTCCATTCCGGGGAAGTGCGCCAAACGCGATACGAGTGCTCGCGCATAGACGCCGATCCCGCGGCGATCGGCTAGGATGAGGTGCGCGTCGACGGCAAGGCGCATCTCCTACGTGCGCACGGCGATCAGTCGCATATCATCGCCCAATGCATACGAGAGGCGTTCGGCCTTATTCCATCCCGGCAGCAATCGGCGCGCGAGCGGACGCAACTCATGAAAGAACATTTGCGGCGTGGTGCCCCACCGCCGAATCGTTTGAAATCCGTGCTCATTCAAACTCCGCAGCAGCTCCGTGGGCGCAAACTCGTGAATATGTTCTTTGAAGCCGTCCGGCAGAACTGCGGCGAGCGACCGTTCTTCCTCGGGTGTCACGTACTCATAGAGATGCCCGAACAATTCTTGGATTAGGGCGGAGCCGCGGCGTTTGGGCGGAGGCACGAGACGCTTCATGACCAGGCGAGGCCACAGATCGATGCTGTGCCGGTTGGGAGTCGTGAGATACAAACGACCTCCCGGTCGAAGCACGCGACGGCATTCTTTGAGGAACGGCCGGTAGTCGGGCAAATGCTCGATGACTTCTTTTGCAACCAGAAGATCCAACTCGCCGTCATCCACACCCGCCATGCGCTGTGCATTCGCAGCGATCAGTTTGGTCGGAATTCCACTTGCGGTGAGCCCAAACTCTCGTTCGAGAGCGTCGAGCCACTCCTGGGAGATATCCATGACGACCAGCGACCGCGCGCGTTGCTCGATCGCGTAGCGAACGAAATCGCCGCCGCCCGGGCCGATTTCGCCGACCGCAAGGCCCTCGAGACGACCCAGCCTCTCCCGGTACAAGTCCTGCATCAGATTCTCGATCTCATGCCGCAGCGCGTCGGGCGGGCTCGCCGATGCGCCGTTCGAGGCGGCACAACGCTGATCGGCGCGCGATCGAATCTGGTAGTAGGTTGCTAAGGCTTCATCGCTAACGGACATGCGCAAAGGGACTCCAAGGGAAAGCGGCCTGGCGCGCTTCCCCGGCTCAGCTAGCTCATCCTCCGAAAGGGGCTCGTCTACTCGTCAATGCGTGATCGCTTTCCATGGATCGTGGCGGCGTGCTATGCGCTCGTTTTCACCGCGCTCGGTGCCGTGCGTTACGCCGTGCACCGCAACTTCGTCGACTTCGGGATCTTTGCCCAGACGTCGGCAAGTGCGTTCGGATGTTTCTGCAATCAAATCGAGGGAAGCCACTGGGCTTTTCACTTCTCGCCGATTCTGTATGCGGTCGGCGCCGCGCTCGCGGTCTGGCGCTCACCGATGGTGCTCATCGGTGCCCAGGCCATCGCCTGCGCGCTCGTTATCCCACCGGTGTACGCAATGGTGTGCAGGCACGGCGAACGGAGCACTGCGCGCCTGTGCGCGCTCGTCGTCGCACTCTACCCGGCGCTTGCAGGGCTTACGTTCAACGACTTTCACGAAAACGGCTTTGCGCCGGCAGCGGTCGCATGGACAGCGTGGGCATTCGACGGCGGTCTCGTCGGCGCGACCTATATCTTTGCCGCGATCGCGCTCTGCGTGAAAGAAGATCAGGCCGCGTTTCTCGCGATTGGCGGTGCGCTCGGTGCATGGCGCATGCGGGGAACGCGCATGGCACTCCCCGCAATCACCATCGCAGTCGCAAGTGCCGCCGTGTTTCTCATCTTTTTTCTTGCAATACAGCCGCACGCTGCAGCCAACCCTGCGTGGTCGCCGGTGCGCTTCTACTCGTGGACTGCTAATGATCTGCGCGGCCTCCCGCTCGGGCTCCTCACACGCGCGGGGTTTGCCGTCCTCGCATTTCTGCCGCTGCTCTTCTTGCCGTTTCGCTCGCGCATGATGTGGCTCGCCGTGACCCCGCTCGCTGAAGTGTTACTTTCTCGCATGCCGACGACGTACACGCTCGGAACCCACTACGCCGGAGCGTGGATCGGGTACACGCTCGTCGCGTTCGCCTACGCAGTGCGCGAAGAGCGGCCGCCGCAGGCGAATCGGCTGCTCGTATGGTGCGTCGCGTTCTGTATACTGGAACTCGCCGTCGCGAATCCGATGCATCCGGGCATGAATCTGCGCGCCGTTCAGCCGCGCGACACGGCGCTCGACCGGGCGCTGTCGTCGTTGCCGCAAGATATGCCGATTGCAACCCAAGAAGAAGCGTATACCCATCTAGCGCTCACGCACTCGCGCGCAAAACTGTTGCCGGAAGACCCGAGCGTAGCGCCGAGAACGTGCTTCGCGCTGATTGATCGCGACTATCCGCAATCGGTCATTCTCATCGAGTATTTGCCCGCGTTCGAAGCGCTGGTGAAAGCCGGAACGTATCGCATCGTGCGACGCGACGGACCGATCGAACTCTATCGCCGCATGTCGGACTGTTTGTGATCTACCGAGGCTCCGTTCACCGAGGCAAGCCGAGTCGGCGGAAGAATTGTTTCTGTCGGCTTTTTGGGCAAATTCAACAATGTCGCGTGCTTCGGATCGGAGCTAAAACGCGCGAATCGCGCGGGATTGTTCTTGAGATACTCTTCGAGTCGTTCGATGCGGTGTGCATTATCCGGATGATCGGAAAGGATCTCCGGCGGTGACTGAAGGTCGGCATTTTCGAAATCCTTCATCAGCCAGACTAGCCCCCACGGATTGAGCGCGGCGGCGGCACAGGTGTCGGCGCCTTCCAAGTCAGCGCGTTCTTCGACGCTCCGGGAAAAATGCAGAGAATCCAAGTCGCCGAGTATCGACGCAGCGAGCGTCGTCCCGAAATCTGGACCCAATAGAATCTCTCCGATCATCTCGCGACGCTCGATCTCTTCGTCGTGCTTCATCTCATTCACCGAATCGTGATTGATCAGGTGAGACGTTTCATGGCACAGCGTTCCGGCAAGTTCTTCACGGTTGTGCACAAAATACATAAGCGAGTCGACAACGTATACGTTGCCCCCGGGGGCCGCGAACGCGTTTGGCTGCTTGCTGTGAACGATATAGAACTGTATCGGATAGTTGTATCGCTGCCGTGTAATGGGAACGAGCGCACGTTCTATGGGGCGAAGCTCGTCGTACAATGGCGATGAGGCGACGATGACGCCCTGGGACTTCAACTTTTCGAAGGTCTGCGCACCCAGTTGCGCTTCGTCGGCGGTGTCGGTATCTTGCGCTGATGCTGCTGCCGTAGCGAACAACGCCAGCGCAAGAATGATTCTACCGATCTTCATTGCGATGCTTATGCAAACTCCGGCGTGTAATCGTACGGGTACAGATAGTAGTCATAGTCCTCGCCAAGGAAAGACGCCTTTCGTACGGCGCTCACGCTACGACGATACAGGACGCCGCCTAGGCGGCTCATCTCGGTGTCGATAGGCGTGGTCCAATCCTCGGCAACCTCCGCGATCAGGGCGGCTTGTCCGGGCTTGAGGACGACCTGCGTTTCATAGCCGGCTTCCTCATGCTCCAACGCCTTGGCGCCCTCGGCAGTTAGGCCTGCGGCCCCTCCAGCCGCCGCGCCGATCCCCGCCGCGCTTCCGGCGGCGATCGCCGAAGCGCCCGCGATGCCCATAGCGCTTCCGACCGGGCCTGCGAGCGCGCCGAGGAGCGCGCCGACTCCCACGCCGACGATAGTCCGCAATCCGGCGTCCGTGTCCTTGGTCGCTACGTCAAGGTACCCGACGCGATCGCGATGGACTACTGCTGCTCCGTGCACGGTGATGTCCCCGCTAGCATCCAGTTTCCACAAGGCATGGAGCGCTTGATAAGCTTTTTCATCCGTGTCGAAAACGACCGTTACATAATTGTTCATCTCTTGCGCCTCACTTAGCGGACTTTGCGGTAAATGCGCGTTCAGCCGCCTTACCGCTACTGATGTTTTTCAGCGCCGACCGTACCTTCGTCAGCATCATTCTGTTGCGCTCTCGCAACTCGTCTGCACGAACGTGGGCCGTGTCTTTCGCTGACGCGACAGCGGATTCAAGTGACGCTGCAGCACTTGCAAGGTGCGCCGCTACTTCGCTCTGTTGACCCTTCGAATCTGACCGGAGCGAAGCTGCAAGCTGCTGTGCTTTGTCGGCTACTTCTTGCAGTTCTTTGCGTAGCGCGTCGTCATTCTTTGCCGTAGCAGCGGCGATCTTTTCGTGAAGTTTGCGCGCGTCGCTGCGCGCGCGATCGAGTGTGTCTGTTACTGTACTCATTTGTCTAGTACTCCAATTTGACTTAGTGCCCGATGGTCACGACAGGTGCGCTCCGGACACGAATCGCGAGAGCGATCCACGAAACGCCGATTATAACGAAGTTGATGCCCACGGCGAATCCGAGGAACCAAGTTGCTGAAATCGGCCACTGTGCCCATAGCATGAGGCCGAGTGCCGCCATAACAATGCCACTGAATGCGACCCATCCGTACTGCGGCAACTGCAGCCACAACGCGTAGATAACGCGATAAATGCCGCCTACGATGAAGTACGCCGAGAGAACGAGTGTGACGGCCAGTGCGCCGACGGCCGGATGCTGTATCAGCACAAATCCGATGACAAGGTCCAACGCTCCAAGCAGTAGATAGAGGATCACGTGTCCTGCGCCATGCGCTTGAAACATTAGGGCGAGTTGAACGATGCCGGCAGCGATCATGACGGCGCCGAGCGCGATGATCGAAGCGATCGTTGATGACCCCTGATAGAAAATGGCAATGGCACCGAGCACCGCGAGTGCGATCCCAAGCGCAAGGAACCAGCCCCATTCTTTGCGGACGGCGTCGATAGATGCGTTGATATCTGAGATGAAAAGTGTCACGTTGCGGCTCCTTCAAAAACTCGCCTGATGGTCGCTTGCGACCTGGAAGGAGCTATTTATGAGCGGACCATCAGTGGAGAAAAATCCACCCGTACGATGGAGCGTACCGATTCGTTGGGAAGAACTTAAGAACGGCTTTGGATGAGAAGTTGATGAAGTAGCTCAGATAATCGCGCTGTCGAATGCAGTAGCGCAGAAAGTCGCAATTGATGGCTTGCTAAACAACGACACGCGACGAAAAGGAATAAGCCCTGGATTGCTCTGAATCTGCAGTCGTGCAGCACCTGCAGTTGCTAGCGCGATGCAACGATCGGCGATGCACGCGACTGTTACGATCGAGCGCACCTATGATGCGCCAGCAGGCGGCTCTGAAATAGAAGACGAGCGAAAGCATCGCGTTACACTTGGTTGGATCGACTGCTGTACCGGCCGGGCCGTTAAACTCATCGCTCCACACCAGGTGCAGACCCGGTGACGCGCTCGGGATCGGCGCCACCGGCGTCACGCTCGCGTTACCGCCGCTGCCGCATCCCGCGACGCAAAATGAAAAAAGTATGACAAGCAAAACCCGCATCGGTCGAAACTCCGCGCAACACACCCGTCCTCGGTTTTTGCTAGCCGCCGGTTACCCTTTGTCTATGGGTTTGCCGAAGTCTGCGAACACTCGGTGAGGCGCCGTTCGAGCAGGCGTCGCTCGGGCTCGGCATGTGTCAACGACAACGCGCGCTCGTACCAGGTGATTGCGCTCTGCGCTTGGCCGGCGCGCCGAAGAAGCTCGGCATGAGCAACGAGCGCCGGAGCGTACTCCGTCAGCATGTCGTCGCGCAACAATTCGTCGACCAGCGCAAGACCTTGGTCGAAACCACGCGCGTAGGCCACCGCAACGGCGCGGTTGAGCGCAACGACCGGCGACGGTTCGATCGTGTAAAGCCCGTCGTACAATGCGAGAATTTGTTGCCAATCGGTTGCATCCCAGGACGGCGCGCTGGTGTGAACCCCAGCGATGGCTGCCTGCAATTGATACGGGCCGATCAGCCGGTGGCGCGCGGCTTGCGCAAGCAGCGCGCGCGCTCGCGCGGCGCTCACGATGTTCCACTGCTCGCGGTCTTGCTCTTCCAACGGAACGGCTGCGCCCGTGTCGTCAACGCGCGCGGCATGGCGCGCATGGTGAAAGAGCATCAGCGCTTGCAGGCCGAGCACTTCCGGTTCGGCAGGCAATAGTCGCTCGAGCACATTTGCGAGGTGTAGCGCGTCGGCGCAGAGATCCACGCGAATTAGATCAGAGCTGTGCGATGCGTGGTAGCCTTCATTGAAGATCAGGTAGATGACCGAGAGCACGTCGTTCAGCCGTTCGGGCATTTCGGAAGGCTCCGGAACCGCGAACGGGATTGCCGCCTCGACGATTTTGCGCTTCGCTCGCACCAATCGCTGGGCGAGCGTCGGAAGCGGAACCAAAAATCCTGAGGCGATCTCCTCCGTGCGCAGACCGGCCGCATACCGAAGCGTCAACGCGACGCGCGTCTCCGGCGCGAGCGCCGGGTGGCAGCAGGTAAAGATCATTGCGAGGCGATCGTCCGCAATCGGTTCGTCGTCCAACAGCGGGTCGGGCAGCGTGATGTTCTCCAGTCGCGCGAGCAACTCGTATTTGACGGCGGCGGTCTTGTCGCGGCGAAGGGTGTCGATGGCTCGGTTTCGCGCCGACCGCACGATCCACGCCGCGGGATTGCGCGGTATCCCTTCTGCCGGCCACGTTTCCAGCGCGGCGATGTACGCCTCCTGAACTGCGTCCTCGGCGCGCTGAAAATCGCGGAAGACGCGTGCGAGCGTCGCGACCGCCCGTGCCGATTCGCGTCGGAACAGGCGGTCGATCTGCTCGCGGTCCTCGTTAGGCGCCACGATCGGCGATCGGCCGAACCTCGACGCAGCCGTGGCGCGCGCCGGGAATCTTCGCGGCGAACGCGAGCGCCTCGTCGAGCGTCGGCACGTCGATGATCATGAAGCCGCCCAAGACTTCCTTGGTCTCGGCAAACGGTCCGTCGGTCGTGTAGCGTCGTCCGTCGCGTACTCGAACGGTGGTCGCCGATGCACTCGCGGCCAGCCGATCGCCCCCGGTCAATATCCCTCGCTTCATGGCCTCTTCGGACATCGAAGCGTATTCAGCCATCAGCGCGTCCATTTCGGCCGAGGGCGGTTGTCCGTCATTGGGCGTGTAGATCAGACACACGTATTTCATGGGGTTGGGTCCCTCCTTATGTACAGGAAGACGAACGAGCCCGCCGATTTTCGACAACGTCCGCTGACGGGATCATCGTTGGCGCTGCCCGGCTGTCTCGTCTTTGTGGCACGCAACGCACAAGGTTTCGAGGTTGACGAGGTGATGGATGCAACTAAGCGAGCGATGCGCCCCGCGCGCCTGCTCGATGTGGTTGACCTCCAGCCGCTCGGTCTTGCGCCGCTTGCGATATTGAGGGTCGGTGCGCTTGGGCGGCTTGTGTCCGCAGCGGCGGCAGGCGTATTTGTCGCGGCGCTTGGCGGCGCGACGCGCGAGCGACCACCAGTGATTGTGCCAGAACCGGTCGGCGCACCGGTCGCTGCACCAGGTGCGGCGACGCTTGGGGAGCGGGCTGCCGCACCACGCGCAACCGTCACCGGTCTGGTTCGCGAGCACGCACTGACTCAAGAGCGCCGCGCTCTTCGTCAATGTCTCATCTCCGGCGATCCGGTCATGAGCGCTGCGTGTTTTCCATGCTCGCGTCCGCGTCCTGGAGGTTTTCAACGCTCGGCGCGTCGGCGCAATGACTGGCGTGCATCGCCCGAGAGCGGGGCTGGCTCTAGCGAGGAGCTAGGGGCGACCGATCGCTGCGGCGTAGCTAGGCCGGGAACGGAGGTGCCACCTATGACGCGACGTTTCAGCGCGCTGGTTTGTATCGTATTCTTGACGCTCGGTGCGAGCCCGGGTTCGCGCTTGTCCGCGGACGAGGCGGCGTTCTTGAAGATTCCGAGCGCGGATGGTGCGCGCGAGACGTCGATGTTCATCAACGAGCAGATGCACTATCCGGGGACGCCCGGTGATCATCGTTTGGCGCTCTACATGCGCGATCGTATGCGTGAACTCGGATTGAAAGCGCAGGTCGAGTCGTTCCAAGTGACCGTTTACACGCCCAAGACGCTGCAATTGCAGTTGCTGAGCAAACCGGCGGTGACGTTCGATCTGCATGAAGGGCGCATCGCGTCCGATCCGGACGGCTCGCGGCCCGACGCCGGCATTCCGTTCAACGCAGGCAGCGGAAACGGCGACGTTCGCGCCCCGCTCGTCTACGTGAGTCGCGGTTTGGAAGCCGACTACGGGACCGTGCAGCGTGCCGGGGTCGACGTGCGCGGAAAGATCGCGCTCGTGCGGTATGGTGCGGAATTCCGCGGAAACCTTGCCAAACGCGCGCAAGATCACGGAGCCGCTGGCGTGATCTTCTACTCCGATCCCGCCGAGGACGGCTTCAAGCGCGGCGGGGTCTATCCGGGCGGCCGGTTTCGTCCGGCCGAGTCGGTGCAGCGCGGCACGGTCGCCTTCAACGATAAAGAGCTGGCGATTCCGATTCTGCCGGTGACCTCGATCACCGCGCGGCGCCTGCTCGCGGACATGACGGGCGTGGCGGGTCCCGCGACCTGGGCGGGCGGGCTGCCGGTGCCCTACGTGATCGGAACGAGCCGCTCGCCCGTGCATCTGCACGTCGAGATGAACGCGAAGCCGACGACACTGTGGAACAGCGTCGGCGAGATCACGGGAAGCGACCCGAGCCAAAGCGTGATTTTGGGCGGACATCGCGATGCTTGGGTCTACGGCGTGACCGACGACGGGTCGGGTATCGCAAGTCTGCTCGAAGTCGCGCGCGGGCTTGGTGCGCTGCATCGCCAGGGCTGGACGCCAACACGCAGCATTCGCATCGTCGGATTCGATGCCGAAGAGATCGGTGAACTGGGTTCGCACGCATACGTTCGCATGCATCATGACGAACTCCAGCGGGGCTGCGTCGCGTACATCAATTTGGATGAAGTCGCCACCGGCACGCGTTTCAATGCGAGCGCGACCGCGGCCGTGTCGTCGGCGGTTGCCGATGCCGCGCTGCGGGTGGACGGCCTCGCGAACGTCAAGGTCCGTACGCCCGGCGGCGGATCCGATTTCGAGCCGTTCATCTATGACATCGGAGCGCCGGTCATCAGCGTCGGCTTCAGCGGCCCGCTCGGCACGTATCACTCGTCGTACGACGACTTCGCGTACGCCGCGAATGTGGCCGATCCGGGGTTCGTCCACCATCGCAAGATTGCGCAGACCGCCGGCGCGATGGCGCTGCAACTCGCCGACTCCGCTGCGATTCCCTACACGCTCCTGCCCTACGGGACGGTGCTGACGGCGGGCGCGACTGCAACCGGTGCGGCCGCTCAACTCGCGCACGTGCAGTTTGATGCAAGCTCGCTGAACGCAGCGATCGCGCGGTTCCAAACGGCGGCGCGCGCGTTCGATGCGGCGCACGCCGCGAAGGACAACGCCACGCTGCTGCGGGTGGTGCATCACCTCGACGCGCTCGCCTATGCGTCCAACGGCTATGCGGCCGTTCCGTTCCCGGCGCTTGCCGCGGCGATCGCGTCGGGCCGTCAGCAAGCCGTCGACGGCGCGATCCGGCAGACGGTGTCGTCGATCGACGCTGCAAGCGCGTTGCTCAAAGACTGAGACTGAGGCGCTTCATGATGGTGCTGCCATGCTAAACCCGCCGAAATCCGCGCACGGGCATTGGATCGCGGTCGTGCGCGACACGGTAGAAGTGGTGGCCATTATCGCGGCCGGCATCTGGGCAATCTACACGTTCATCTACGTGCAACAGATCAAGCCCGACAGCGAGGCTCCCTCGGTGAACATGACCGGGACGCTCGATCGCGTCGGCGAGCGCGACGGCATGATCGCGCTGCGATACAACATCGCGATCCGCAACACGGGCACCGTGCCGGTGGTGATGGTGGCGGCGGGATTCACGGTGATGGGCGAGCGGTTTGCGGCGAGCGGCTTGCCGTTGCAACCGACCACCAGCGATGGAGCGCACAACGTGTACGCTCGCGACGCGCACGTCGATTCGAGTCAGACGGTCTATCGTCAGTATCGGCTGACGCGCAACGCGGACCCGCATTACCAGAACTCCTTCACGATTTTGCCGGGCGACACGTTGCCTGAATCCGGTGTGATCGCCGTTCGTCGCGGACGATATGATGAAGTCGTGCTCGACAGCAGTATCGCGTATGGCAAGGACGATCGAGTCTATCCAGTCAGCGTGACACTTGACGTTGACTCCACCATATTCAACCCGATCACCCGGAGTGAAAAAGGTCTTGATACCGTCGAGGAGACTCTCGCTCGAACGGTGCTCTGGTAACGGGTTCCGACAGCGACCGGATGCTCGTTGCGTGGGCCGCACGCCGAGCCGGGAAGACGAATGTCCTAGGTAGCCGGTCCGCAAGACTCTACGACCGGGCATGCGCATTGTCGCGAGATGATGCAAGGAGGGTGCGCCGTGCGTCAATGCCGCCTGGTACGAAGAACGCCGACCGATCATCTTGTTGAGTGACGATGCTCCGGTCATCGAATGGGTGAACCATGCGTCGTTTGTGTTTGAATACGGCGACGTTCGCCTGATTTGTGATCCTTGGCTGCACGGAACCGCCTTCAATCGCGGATGGCGGCTTCTCTCCGAAAGCGCGTTTCGCCCCGAGGATTTCTCAGGGCTGACCCACGTGTGGTTTTCTCATCAGCATCCCGACCACTTCAGCCCGCGTGACGTGAAGCTGATCCCGCCCGCCATCCGAGCGCGCCTTGACGTACTCTATCAAGCCACGCTCGACAAGAAGGTCATCCGCTTCTGTCAAGGCTTGCATTTTGCGGGCTGCAGCGAGATGCCCGATCGTGTATGGCAACAGCTCGCCCCCGGTCTGCTCGCGATGTGCGGAAAATGGGACGACCGCGATTCGTGGATCGCCTTCAAGACACCCCACGCAACCTTTCTCAACATGAACGATTGCATGATCGAAACGCCCCGGCAGGCACGCGGCATCGCGAAGACGGTGGGACCCGTCGATGTTCTCTTCACGCAGTACTCCTATGCGAGCTGGGCGGGTAACGACGGTGACACCGAAGCGCATCGTGCCCACGCTCAAAAGAAACTTACCGAGATGCGTTTGCAAGTCGAGACGTTCAATCCGAAAATCGTCGTGCCGTTCGCGAGTTATATCTATTTCTCGCATGAAGAGAATTTTTACAACAACGCTCAGATGAATCGCGTCGGCGATGTGGCGCGGTTCATCGTTAACGGCCTTGGCCGTACGGCCGTGGTGCTCTATCCCGGTCAGCGTTGGCGTTTTGGCGATCCGCATGACTGGAAACCGGCAGCCGAACGTTACGGGCGCGACTTTGACGCCATCCTCGAACGCGGGCCGTTGGATCGATCGCCGACCGTCCCATTCGAACGGGTTGCGCGCGCGGCGCTGGAGTATGTGACGCGCGTCAAAATGAGAAATCCCGTGATCGGATTTGTTCCAGGTTTGCGCACATCGGTCGATGTCACGGACTGGGACTGCGCGGTCGAATTGTCGATGTCCGGCATGCGCAGAATTCCGCGCAGCGCGCCGGTCGATCTGCGATGCGGATCCGATAGTCTCTTCTTTGCGTTGAAGATGCCGTGGGGGGCCAACGCGCTCTCGAATAACGGCCGCTTCGGCGTCCCGAGAAACGGCGACCGGCAACGATTCTTTCGATTCTTCCGGGCCGGCGATTTGAACGATCATGGCTACGCGCTCGATCACCGCTGGGCGGCACGTCAAATCGCGAAACGACTGGCGCAGCGTGCAGCGACACTCGCACATCGACAAGCGCGAGCGAGTGTCACATCATCGTCCAGCGATCTGTAGAACCGCCCGCCGCGTCTGCATGCGAAGGTGCGCCTCAATGAATGGGGGTGCGACAAAAGGGTCTGCCGTGGCGGGAGCCAATGGCCGGGCCATCAGCACGCTGGGAGGATCACTATGAGCGCCCCGGTTCCTATCAATGTCGGTAATACGGCATTCATGCTTATCTGTGCGAGCCTCGTCATGCTCATGACGCCCGGGCTCGCATTTTTTTACGGCGGTTTGGTGGGGCGCAAGAACGTCCTGACCATTATGATCCAGAGCTTCATGTCGCTCGGTTGGACCACCGTTCTGTGGTTCGCGTTCGGCTACTCGATGTGTTTCGGACCGACGTGGCACGGGATCGTCGGGAACCCGATGACCTTCGCGTTCTTGCACGGCGTGAGCTTGCAGACCATGTTCACCGGCAACGATGCCGGGATTCCGTTGCTGGTTCATATCGCGTACCAAATGATGTTCGCGATCATCACGCCTGCGCTGATCACGGGTGCGTTCGCCAATCGCGTCACTTTTAAGGCATACTTCCTGTTTCTGACCGGCTGGCTCATCTTCGTGTACTTCCCGTTCGTCCACATGATTTGGAGCCCCGACGGTATCCTGGCACAATGGGGCGTGCTCGATTTCGCCGGAGGACTGGTGGTACACGCCTCCGCGGGTTTCGCGGCGCTTGCGTCGGTGCTGTACATCGGACGCCGCGCGGTCGTCGAGAACAAGCCGCACAACGTTCCGTTGATTGCGCTCGGGACCGGATTGCTGTGGTTTGGATGGTATGGGTTCAACGCGGGTTCTGAACTGCGCGTCGATGCGGTCACTGCGGCGGCGTTCCTCAACACCGATGTCGCCGCGTCGTTTGCAGCGGTGGCATGGCTGCTGATCGAGTGGACCAACGGCCGTCAACCGAAATTCGTCGGACTGTTGACCGGGGCCGTGGCGGGCTTGGCAACGATCACGCCGGCGGCCGGATATGTCTCTCCGGTGACCGCCGTCATCATCGGCATCGCTGCCGGAGCCGTCTGCTACTATGCCGTTGCACTCAAGAACCGCTTGGGGTGGGACGATGCGCTCGACGTGTGGGGAGTTCACGGGGTCGGCGGCTGCTTGGGGATCGTTCTCCTCGGCGTGTTCGCATCGAAGGCATGGAATCCCAATGGCGCCGACGGGTTGTTGTTGGGGGGCACCGCGTTCTTCGTCAAACAAGTCGCGGCCGTCGTTATCTGCAGCGTGTGGGCATTTGTTTTCACCTACGGCATGCTGCGCCTGATCGACTTCGTCACACCGACCAAGGTCGATCGAGAGGCTGAGGAAGCGGGGCTCGACATAGCCCTCCACGGCGAAGAAGCCTACCCCCTCGGGATATAGGAAGCCTGATTTCCGCCATGCCTTCGTTGCGGAGAGGCTCGTGTACCGTAGTACACTGCGCCTCTCCGCGCCTCGGCCTGGCGAAAATCAGGCTTCCTATGCGGGACCCTTCGTTGCGGAGAGGCTCGTGTACCGTAGTACACTGCGCCTCTCCGCGCCTCGGCCTGGCGAAAATCAGGCTTCCTATGCGGGACCCTTCGTTGCGGAGAGGCTCGTGTACCGTAGTACACGTCGCCTCTCCGCGCCTCGGCCTGGCGAAAATCAGGACTTCCTAGGCTGGTGAAACATGGCTGGCTTCTTGGGTGTAGGGGATGGTGAAGGAGAATCCACATGACACCCTATGTGCAGATGTTGGCCGGTCGGATGCGTCCCGAGGCGCAGGGCGCCTTCAGCTACGACTACAGCAGATTCGCGAAAGACCCGGCGGTTGCGTTTGCCCTCACGCTGGTCTTTGGGATCGTCGGCGGTGAGTCGTACTACGTCGGTGACTACAAGCGAGGTATCCTGATGACGCTCGGGCTTCTGAGCGGCATCGGTCTCTTCATCACGGTGCCGATGTGGATCACGCGATGCTGCACGATCGTTGGCGAGTGCGAAGCGTACAACGATCACCTTGCATATGCCCTTGCGTGGCAGTACGGCGCGGCCGATGGACCGGCCCCGCAGCCGCCGGCGCCGAGCGCACGCCCGACCATTGGTGGCCTGCCGATGCGCGCCCCCGCCCGCTAGGCTCGCTTCAGAAGAGAACGCTTTCCGTCAGGCGTGGGCCAAGGAGTCTTTGGCCCGCGCCTGCGAGAACGTGACGTTCGAAACCTCGCCCGTCGCGAGGCAACAAGCCGCAGTTGTCGGGAGGACTAAGGCTTGCCGGATACGCGCACCAGAATCATTGAACACCTGCAAGCGGCCTCCGCGCCGTTTGCATGTTTCATTGCGCCGGCGGGGTATGGCAAGACGTATTTGGCGCACGCCTATGCGGCGACGTTTGCGCGCTCGGTGAACGTCGAGGCTCAGGGTGGAATGGCGGCCGCCGACGTTCTTCACGAGGTGGTCACGGGTCTGGATGCCATTTCCGCGTCTTGGGATCGCGACGGCCAGGCGACCTGCATCGTGCTCGACGCCGTCGAGCGATTGGACGACGCGGCCTTGGAAGAGGTGCTCGACGCGATGGTGCGGCTACGGCCCTCCAACGGCGCGGTCGTCGTGTGCACTCGCCGGGAACCGCTCGCATTCAAGCTCTCCGATTGCATCGAACCGCATCTGCTGGTCGTCTTCCGGCGCGACGACATCGCGTTGACGCTCGAAGAACTCAAGGCGAAGGTTTCCCCGGGAGCACTCGACGCGAAGACCTTCTATGCGATTCACTATCTGACGCTGGGTTGGCCGGTCGTAGCGCTCTATGTCGTGCGCGCGGCGGTGCGCGGCGCGTTCGAACAAGATCCGCTGCGCATAGGGCATCCGGCACTCAACGACATTCTGGACTGGATCGACACCAACGCGATGCGCACGCTCCCGGCGGAGCTGCGCGACATGCTCATCTATTGCATTGCCTGCGGTGACGTCAGACCTTCCGACTTCGATGAGCTGTATGCCGAAAACAATGCCCGTCCCGATATCATGCTCTGTCGCAACGCGCAGCGTGCCGACATCGGCTTCACCGGCGAGATTCGCGTGCATCCGATGCTCCGGTTCTTTATTCACGCGCGGTACGCGTCGGATCTCGAACTCGAAGCGCGCAGCGCCGCGCGCGACTTGCTCGACCAGGGCAACCCGGTCCGTGCCGCGCGCGCGCTCCTCACGATCGGGGATTTCAAAGGTGCTGCGGATATTCTTGATGCCGTCGAGTTCGAGAAAGCGATGGAGTGCGGGAGCTACGCCTATCCGGGCATGACGCTTGAGTTCTTCAATCCCATCAAGCCGCCGTACGCGCTCTATCCGATGCTGTGGCTCAGTCTGATCCCGTGTCGCCGTTACGTCGAATCACCGTCGGTGCTGGCGCGCGAAGGCGCGGACATCTTGGAATTGCACGTCACGAAGACGTCGGCACGCGCTCGTCTGTGGATCGTGGCGTCGGTGTCGATGCTCTTCGCCGAAGGCGGCGATCTCGAGTCGGCGCGGCGCTATCGGGAGCAACTCGATCGGATGGAGCCGACCGGCGAGAGCGATGACCTTGAACTCGAGACCGTGCGCGAGATCGCGAGCATGTACCTGGACATCCAGCGCGGGCAGTTCGTGTCGGCGCGCGATCGGTGGCGTAAGAACGGTCCGCGATTGGCACGATACCCGACCTTGTATGCGCTGCATCTGCGGGTTGCCATGCGGATCGCGACGGCGACCGGTGAGTATGCCTCGGGCGAAGAGCCGCTGCGGATGCTGTTGTCGTTTTCGCATCTGGGAGGATGTGCGTCGCTCGCGGCTTCGGGCGGACTGGAAGCGACATTCGTCGCCTGGCTCAAGAACGATGAGGCGAACTTCACGCTTCAGCGCAGCGAATTCGCTCGGCTGGTGCGCAGCTACGACGTCCCCGCCCTGTGGCGGTGCTTGGCGGCCTTCTTCGGGAACGATCTGCATCCGGGCATGCCGGCGGATCCCTTCGCCGACGCGCGTGCGGTCTTGATCCTCGCAGTCGACTGCGAAGACGAACGTTCCGTGCACTTGGCGCAACGGGTGGTGGACATCTCCAGAGACGCTTGGAACCCGGTGGTGCGTATCGGGGCGCGCATGGTCGGGTATCTTCGCGAGCTACCCGGCCGTGAAGCGCTGCTGCGCGAAGCGGTCGAGATCGCACAGGCCACCGACTCCGAGCGCATTCGCGCGGCGGTGTCGGCGTTTGTCGACGGCGAACCCGGCTTTGACGTCATTCGGCGTCTGCGCGATCGCATGGCGCGCACGCAGCTTCAAGCGCCAGCCCCGCCGCCGCAGACCTCTCAAGCGATCATCATCGATCTTGCGAGCGGCGAAGTCTCGCGTGCCGGAAGCCGTGTGCGCGTTTCGGAAGGTACGCTCGAACTCTTGGCGTTGCTCGCGGTGCGCGCCCATCCGGTCAAGCGTGAGGTGTTGGTCGATCGCCTGTGGCCCGACCTCGACGCGGTCAGCGCCAACAACGCATTGAAGATGTGCGTTCGGCGCGCGCGTCTGCAACTGGGCACCGCGGATGCGATCGTGACGAGTCAGAGCGCCTATTGCCTGGGAAGTGCCGCTGTCTCGACGTTCGAGCGTATCACCGCGCTCGGACAGGCAACCTTCGATCTACCATTGAGCGACGGGCAACGTTCCGAACTCGCCGACACCTTCGCGCGTTTGCTGCGAGGTCAGCGCTCGGGCTGGGCGCCATGGGAATGGTTCGTTTCGATCGGCCGCCAGTTGCTCGAAGCGATGCGTCACATCGGTGCGCACCTGATTGCCGATGCCTGCGAGCGCGGCGAGTTTCAGCGCGCGCTGCTGGTCGCTCGCGAGATGGCCGAAGTCGACCCGATCGATGAATATGCGCGCACCCGCATCATCCAGGTCTATCTCAAGATGAACAACTGGGGCTCGGCCGTGCAAGAATTTCGCGAATACAGCGCCCTGCTCAAACGCGAACTCGGCGAAGAACCCTCCGAAGAACTCCGCCGCCTAGTCGACGCCTGCTAATTCACACTTTCCTACCCCCGCCGTACGTAGGAAGCTCTCAGGCACGTCAGGCCAAGGGCGAAAATACGTAGGAAGGTCTCAGGCGCGTCAGGCCGAGGCGCGGAGAGCCGAAGTGTACTAAGGTACACGAGGCTTTTCGCAACGACGGCCTGGCGCGCCTGAGACCTTCCTACGCTCCGGTGGCGATGTAGAATTCGTAACTGCCCGCATTCAGTGTGGTTGCGCCGGCGGGGATGGTGAGGTAGCTGTTGACGATGCCGCCGGGGCCGGTGATGACGGTGGCGGGCACGATCGTGAGCGAACTCCAGTCGGCTTGCGCGACGGCGACCACGTAGAAGAAGCCGGCCGGATTTCCAATCGTGCTCCACACCGTGCAGCCGACCGCGACCGAGGCGGCTGAGACCGTCGCCGTCAGCGTCGTCGTTGTGGAGAACTGCATCGCTGAATTCGCCGGCACGCCGTTGCACGCGTGAATGCCGCCTTGCGGTCCGAGTACGATTTCGCTGCCGGCCAGGCTCGAATGCAAGGGATACAGTAAGCGATAGCTCGTGCAGTTCATGCAGTGCCCTGCGAACGCCGAGTATCCGGCATGCGCGCCCGGTGCGCTCAGCGGCGTCATCGGCGGTAGGGAGTGTGTGGATCCCCCGCAACCGGCCAAAGCGATCGCGGTCAGTAGTGAGAGGGCACCAACCAGGCGTGAGAAGGGCATGAACATAGCGCTCCTTGCAGTGGGTGTTAGCAGTATGCGGGGGTAGGCGGTTTGGCCGCTACAGCAATGCGGCCGACATCGGTGGACGTGCGGCGCGCGGTAGCGCTGCGTTTGCGGCTCGCGCGGCGATCGAGCCAGGCGGTCGTGCTGTGCAGGCGATCGAGACTGTCGTCGATGGCACGCAGCGCGACGTCATCGCGTCCGTCCAAGAACGCCGTCTCGATGCTGCGAGCGATGTCGATCAATTGACGCGCTCCGACGGTGCGTGCGCCTTCGGTGAGATGGTCGCATTGAAAGACGACGTCGCGCTCGGCATGCGTGTGAATGGCGCCGGCGAGCGCGTGGAGCGTCTTGATCGCATCCGGGAGCCAGACCGAGCGCACGAAGCGATACGCGGATTCGAGATTGCCCTCGAAGTACTCGGCGAGCCGGTGAACGTCAGAGGCCACGAACGGCAGAGCGATCGTTCTGTTGAAGCCGGGCCGCATGTAGACCATGATGACGTTCTCTCCCCGTGAGTGTCCGCCGGACCGTCTGGCAGTCCGACTACGTTGAGGTTAACGCCTGGAGGGGGACAAACTCGGGTACGCCGTCCGGCAACATCGGGAACTCCGGGCGGACACCATGGTGTTACCGCCGGTTCCACCGCAGCGGCAAAGGAGGCGCGCCGTCGGCCGCTAAAGAGCGCGGCGTGATGATGCGACGGGTGGTGGTGCTTGCCTTGGTCAGCGCGCTTGCGGGCTGCGGCTCTTCCTCTTCGTCGCCCGCCCCGGGACCGGGGACTCCGGCCGGCGGGGGAGGCGTATCGAGCAGTTCCTTGGTCATCTGTCCGGCCGCGGCGACCATCTCCATTCCGCCGGTCGGCACGCTCTCTTCGATCCAAATCGTGTTGCCCGCCGCGAGCGTCTCCGGCTGCGTCCCGGTGACCGCGGCAGCCAGCGTCACAGCTCCTTCGACGACCGCCTCGGCCGCGCGCGGCCTTCGCACGCAGAGCGCGGCGCCGTCGTCGGCACTGTTCTATCTCTCCGTGACCCCGAGTGCCGACGTCTCGCTTGCGGGGTTCCCGGGCTTTCAAGTGAGCCGTCCGGCCGGGTTTCCCGCCGGCGTGCAGTATTTCGGGGCGCTCTTCGATCCGACGGCCGGACAGTGGACGCTCGCGGAAGTCGGGCCCGGCACGATTCAAAATGGCTTGACGCTCGTCATTGTTCCGGGCTCGGGTAATCTGAAGCTCCTCGCGGGCAAGCAGTACACCTTCGCGATCTACGCGGTCACGAGCGCTGGAAGCACTCCGACGCCGCCGCCGGGCTCGACGCCGACACCGCCGCCGGGCTCGACCCCGACGCCGCCGCCGGGCCCGACTCCGACGCCGACCCCAACGCCGACGCCGGTGCCGGGATCAGTCATGGTGAACCCGGGAACGCTGAGCTTCATCACCACCGGCGCGGCTGCGGCCCAAACGGCCACCGTTTCGCAGAACCCATCGTCCGGGGCGATCATTGAAAGCGATACCTGCAGCGGCATCGCCACCGTCGGCCCGCCGTCAAGCGGCGTCTACACGATCACGCCGGTGGGCGCGGGGACCTGCACCGCGACGTTCACGCCCCCGAGCGGGGCGCCCGGGACACTGCACATCTCGGTGACGACGACCTCCTTCGGCGTTCAATAGGCCGTCACTCGGCGCGCCATCGTCTCCAAAACCGCCTGCCCGCCCGTGCGGTGATCTGCCAAGCGCGCCGCCAGCGTCGCCGTGCCCGATCGCGCGTCTCCGTTTCCAAACGCGCAAGCTCGCCCGCAACGAACGCCGTAGGGCCGCCCGCCGCGCTAGCACGCAGCCGCTGCCGCTCCACGACCGCGTCGTGCAGTTCGCCTAGCAGATCTTGCAACTCGACCAAGCGTCGCTGAAAGCGGCCCGAGCGCGCTCGCAGGACCGGCGCGACCGCCTCGAGCCCGTAACGGAATCTCTTGGCACGGATACGCAGGACATGCAACTCGTCGTCGCTCGGATTGCTCCCCAATTTCCGTGTGGTTTTCTTCACGCGGCGCCACGCCCGGCGCACCTCGTCGATCAGCACCGTGACCGCGCCCGACCCCGCCTCGGGTACGAGCGCCGGGGTATGCGCGGCTGCCGTCAACCGGGCAAGCAACGCGGTGTAGCGCGGCTCGTCCATGGCTGCGCGCAGGCGGCGCTGCGCCTCGGCGCGGGCGGCCGCGATGCCGGCGCACATGACGCCGGTCTGCGCACGGTCCTGCGCCGGAAGGCGGCAGGCCAGCGACGCGATGTGCGCCAGCAGCACATCTGCGTCGCGAACGGGAGCCAACAGATCCGCCAGCCAGCGTAACTCAGCGCGCGTCTCTCGTACCCAGACCGGGTCGAAGAACGATGCGAACACACGAAGGTCGCTGCGCAGCCGGCGCACGGCCACGCGTGAGGAATGGACCCATTCCGGGTCCTCGTCGCGGCGAAGGTGCGGATCGGCCTCGAACAGAGCCCGTGTCGTGCGACCGATCGCATCCCGAACCACTTCGGCCAAGGTGGCGGTCGCGGGCACGATGCCCTACGCATTCTCGGACCGGATCGATTCTCCGGCGGTGCGCGGCCGGTACGTCGCGTTAAGATTGGGCACGGGCTGAAAACGTTCGCCGGGAGTGTGGGTGTGCGAGCGATAACTCGTTCCCATGGAGCCGCACGGGGCGCTGTGGATGCGCAAGCCGGATCTAGGCTTAGTGATCGAGCGCATCACCGACGGTGTACTTGCGATCGATGCGTCGTGGCGAGTCAGCTATATCAACCTTGCCGCCAAACGCATGTTGCGCATCGTCGATGAGTCCGATGTGCTCGGGCGTTTCTGGTTAGACGCATTTCCGAAGGCGCGCGGACGCCGCTTTGAGCACGAATACCGGCGTGCGATGCGCGAGCAGGTGACGATCGAACTGGTCGAGTTCTCGCCGACCGCGAATGCTTGGCTGGAAGAGAAGCTGTTTCCGTCGCAGGAAGGCTTGACGGCCATCTTTCGCGATGTGTCGTCACGCATCGAAGCGCAGCGTGAGATCGAACGGTCGTCATCACTGCAGCAGGCGGTCATCGATTTTGGCCGCCTCGCGCTGGCCGGTCTTCCCATCGAGGAGATCGGTGAAGAAGCGGTCGCGCTGCTGCGCGGCGGCGTCGGCGCAGACATCGCGGAGGTGTTTCTCTACGATTGGCAAGCGCAACGTTTTCATTGTCTGGCCGCGACCGGCTGGCCCGAACATGCCGCCCATCCATTGACGCGCTATTGCCTGGACCATTTTCTCTCCGCAGTCGAGAGCGGCCAGCCCGTCGTGATGACCGACATGCGCAACGACCGCCGTCTGCCGCAGATGGCGGAGTTGACTGAATTGGGCATCACGTCCGGCGTCGTCGTGCCGATCGGGACCGCGTACCAGCCCCTCGGCGTGCTCGCCGGCTACGGCACCGTTCCGCGCAAATTTGAATTTGCCGACGTGCGCTTCATGGAGTCGATCGCGCAAACGCTGGCCGAAGCCCTGCGCACCTCCGAATCGAACCGCATGACGTTTCAAGTGATCGACAGCATTCGCGACGGCTTCGTCGCGGTCGATCGCGACCTGCGCATCACCTACGTCAATCAGATCATGGCGCAAGCGTATCGCCGCACGCCCGTGCAGATGATCGGCACCAAGATGCTCGAGTATGTCACCGATCCGGAGCTTGCCGCCGTGGCGCTGTCCAAGTCGCGAGAAGCGCTCGCGAGCAATCGCGCCGTCACTTTTGAGAGCTTGGTGGACGAGCGCTGGTACGAGGTCCGCATCTATCCGTTCGCCGACGGCGTGGCCGCGTACGTGCGCGACGTCACCGGGCGCAAGGCCGAGGAACTTCGCGTGCGCGAGCTCAACGCGGAACTCGAACGCCGGGTCCAGGCGCGCACCAAGCAACTTGAATTGGCCAACGGCGAGTTGGAGTCGTTCTCCTACTCGGTCTCGCACGATCTGCGCGCGCCGTTGCGTGCGATCGACGGCTTCAGCCAGGCGCTTGCCGACGATTACGGCGATCGTCTGGACGCTACGGCGACCGGGTATCTTCGCCGCGTGCGCGGCGCCGCGCAGCGCATGGCGGCGCTCATCGACGCGATGCTCACCCTCGCGCGCGTCGCCCGGCATGAGATTGCTTTCAGCCGCGTCGATCTTTCGCAGATGGCCGCTGCGATCGTCAACGACTTGCGCGACGACGATCCGAGCCGGACGGTCGACGCGATCATCGAGCCCAGCATCGTCGTCTTCGGTGAGCCCGTGCTGCTGCACGCGCTGCTGGCCAATCTCCTGAGCAATGCCTGGAAGTTCACGCGAAACACGCCGCATGCACGCATTGAACTCTACCGAGGCGGCGGTGAAGTGGTCGTGCGCGACAACGGCGCCGGTTTCGACATGGCCTACGCGAACAAGCTCTTCGGCGCATTTCAGCGCCTCCACGGTGTCGACGAGTACGAGGGGACAGGGATCGGTTTGGCGACCGTCGCGCGCGTGGTCCATCGCCACGGCGGAAGCATCCGAGCGGAAGGCGAAGTCGGCCGGGGAGCGGCCTTCTTTTTCACGCTTCCGCCCGAGTTGCCCGAGGGATGATGAAAAAAGCGTACATTCTGCTCATCGAGGACAACCCCGACGACGTCGAATTGACCAAGCGGGCGTTCGCCAAGAACCACATCGTCAACGACATCGTCGTCCTGAGCGACGGTGCGCTCGCGGCCGACTATCTGTTCGAGGGCGGGCGCGGTGAGCGCGGGCTGCCGCAGTTCATCCTGTTGGACTTGAAGCTGCCGAAAATCTCGGGCCTCGAACTGCTCGAACGGATTCGCAAACACCCCGAGACGCAGCTCTTGCCGACGGTGATCCTCACCTCGAGCAAGCAAGACGAAGACCTTATGGCCGGGTACCGCTTGGGCGTGAACAGCTACGTGCGCAAGCCGGTCGATTTCAATGAGTTCGTCGACGCGGTGCGGCAAGTCGGGCTCTACTGGCTCATGCTCAACGAACCACCGCCGGATGGAAGTTTCGAGGTCTGACTAACGATGCGATTACGGGTGTTATGTGTCGATGATTCGAGCGATGACGCGGACCTCAATGTCCTCGCGCTGCAGCGTCACGGCTATACGGTCGAGCATCGCCGCGTCGACACGCGTGACGGCGCGCACGCGGCGCTGCAATCGGACCCGTGGGACCTCGTGCTCTGCGACTATTCGATGCCGCATTTTTCAGCGCCGGCGATGCTCGCGCTCCTCACCGGACATACGCACGATCTTCCGTGTCTGATCGTTTCCGGTGCGATCGGTGAAGAAGCGGCCGCGGAGACGATCCGCTTGGGCGCCTACGACTATATCTTCAAGAACAATCTGAAACGTTTGGGTCCGGCAGCCGAACGAGCCTTGCGCGATGCCGAGATCCGGCGCGCGCGGGCGCTCATGGAAGTGCAGTTGCGCGAGCGGGAGACGCGCTTGCGCTTGCTGTTTGAACAACTGCCGGCGCTGGTTATCTCGTGCGATTCCGACCTGACGGTGACCAGCGTCGAAGGCGCGCAGAGCGCGCAGATTCCGCTCGGCGCACAGGCGTTGATCGGCGCGCATGTATCGAGTTCGCCGTTACTCGCCGACGAATCGCGCTTTCCGATCCGGCATGCGCATCTGCAAGCGCTGCAAGGAAGCTCGTCGCAATACGAGATGATCTGGAGCGGAAAGACGTTTCGCGCGCACGTGGAACCGCTGCGCGACGTCGACGGCCGCATCGTCGGAACGATTGCCGTCGCCTTCGACATCACCGAGCGCAAAATCGCAGAGCAGCGGCTTGCGTATTTCGCGCAGTACGACCCGCTCACCGATTTGCCCAACCGCGCGTTGCTCGAAGACCGTTTGACACAGGCGTTGAACATGGCGCACCGGCACAACGGACCGATCGCGATGCTGACCGCGGACATCGACGCATTCAAGGACGTCAACGATCTCTACGGCAGTTCTCACGGCGATGAGGTGCTGCGCTTGATCGGTGCGCGTTTGCGACGCTTGGTCAACGGAAGCGGAACCGTTTCTCGCCTGGGCGAGGATCAGTTCGGCATTCTCATCGTTGACGCACCCGATCGTGCGAGCGTGGAATCGCTCGCGCGTCGCCTGCAAAGCGCGTTCGATGCGCCCTTCCTTGCGGGCGACATCGACGTCTACGTCACGGCCAGCGCCGGAATGAGCCTCTTTCCCGATGACGGCAGCGATGCTCAGTCGTTGATCCGGGCTGCGCAAGCCGCGCTGCTGGCCGCCAAGCAAGCCGGTGGAAACGCCGTCCGCTTCTTCGTGCCGAGTATGGTCGCGTCGTCGTCGGAACGGATCACCCTCAAGCGCGATCTGCGCAACGCCGCCGCCTCCGGCCAACTCGTGCTGCACTTCCAGCCGGTCTTTCGCGCGAGCGATCTCGGCTTTAGCGGCTTTGAAGCGCTGGTGCGGTGGGAACATCCAACGCTTGGCCTCTTGCCGCCCGATCATTTCATTCCGATCGCCGAGGAGTCGGGCGCGATCGACGAAATCGGCGCGTGGGTGCTGCGCGAAGTCTGCCGCAGCATCGCGCAGTGGGACCGCGCGGGCATGGGCGCGCCGCGCGTCAGCGTCAATATCTCGGCGCGGCAGTTCGAGCGTCCGGGGCTGCGCGAGAACATCGCCGCGATCTTACGTGAGAGCCGAGTCGATCCGGCCCGCATCGAGTTGGAGTTGACGGAAAGCTCGATCATGCGGGACATCACTTCCGGCATCGCGATGCTGCATGAACTCAAGGGCCTGGGCGTACGGCTTTCGGTTGATGATTTCGGCACCGGCTACACGTCATTGAGCTATCTGCGCCGCTTTCCCATCGACGTGCTGAAGATCGACAAAGCATTCGTGCGTGACTTGCTGCCGGGCTCACACGACGAAGCGATCGTGAAAGCAATCGTGACGCTGGCGCGCAATCTTGGCCTCACTTCCACCGCCGAGGGCATCGAAAGCCGTGCCACGCTCGAACAGATTCGAGCGATCGGCGCCGATCAGGTGCAGGGATATTTCTTGAGTCAGCCGCTGACGCCGAGCGACTGCGTCGAGTTCCTGAAACGCCCGCTCGTCCCAGCCTTGGAGCCTCTCAGCGAAGCCTAGAGGAGGCTAAGGCTCGCGCAGCCGCGCGCGAGCGTCGCTTTCGGCGATGCCCGCGATGGAGAAGGTCTTGCGGCGCGACGTTTGGCCGCGCACGAGCGTGATCCGCGACGGCGCAACACCCAGCCGGTCGGCCAGGGCGCGGATACAGGCGGCATTGGCGGCGCCTTCGACGGCTCGCTCGCGAACCCGCAGCTCGATCGTTCCGGCGACGCTGTTGAAGCCCGGCTGCTTGGAGCCCGGCTTGACGGTGAGGTCGATGCGGGCGGCGATATCGCTCGGCATGTGCATGCCGGCTTCGACGGGACGCGCAACGCGCCCCACGGTATGGGCCAACGGGAGGTGTGTCGAATGACCCGGCACCATGGGTATCGC
The DNA here is from genome assembly GCA_027307235.1 of Vulcanimicrobiota bacterium. Lineage (GTDB taxonomy): Bacteria > Vulcanimicrobiota > Vulcanimicrobiia > Vulcanimicrobiales > Vulcanimicrobiaceae > DAHUXH01. Next base: position 84,458 of record DAHUXH010000013.1, read on the forward strand.
CGAACTGCTCGATCGCTACCTCCTCGAGGGAACTGCGAAGAAGGCGGATGTGATTGCCGCGCTTTTGCATGAGCGCGCGAAGTATCCGCATGCCGCCGCGTTCTTCACCGGCATTGAATCGCTCGGGGTTCGCGCGCCCGACCTCTCACTGATCGCGCTGCGGCTGGTCCTGGCGGGCAAGAAGGCGGATGACGGGGCGGTCGTGCGGATGCGCCACGCGATCGAACGTGTTCGCGCCAAGGGGGTCGACGTCGTGAGCGCGCGCGAGCAGTACTTTGCGGAGCTGGCGCCGTGATCGCGGTACGTGGAAACGATCGCATCGGCGGGGACGTTGAACGTGTGACCATGATCATGCGCTCCGCGCTCGGGCTCTGTGCCCTCCTCGCGTGTGCTGCGGCGCCCGCCGCGTTGCCCGCGCAGACGCATGCCGCGTACACGACCAACGTGCAATCGGAGCGGCCTCACGCCGCGGTGCGCGGAAAGGTCGTGTCGGTGGACTATTCCGTGGGCATGATCGTCGTCGATACGGGCAGCCGCCGTTTGACCGTGTACGCGACGCCGAGCACGATGATCGTTCGCGCCGATCACCAATACGGCACGCTCTCGGACATTACGCGCGGCAGCCGCGTCGAGATGGATACGGTCGAGGTCAACGGACAGGTCTTCGCTCAGTCGATCAGCCTGCAATAGCCTTCGTGCCGACGCTCGAAGCGCACGACATCACGAAAACGTTTCGAGCGGGTCGTGCGCTTCGGCTCGTGCTCGACCGCGTCAGTCTCGACGTGGACGCCGGGCAAACCCTGGCCGTCGTCGGCCCGTCGGGAGCCGGCAAGACGACATTGTTGCGTGTGCTCTGCGGTCTCGAAGCTGCCGATGCCGGTCGCATCGCGATCAACGGCGACGAGGTGACGCACCGGATGCCGCAGCGCCGCGCGATCGCGCTCGTGACACAGAACGACGCGTTGCTGCCGCATCTCTCCATCGACGACAATCTCCGGCTGGTCGCTCGCAACGGCATGCACCGCATCGACGCGGTGTCGGCCATGCTGCACGTCAACGCGATTCGCAAGCAGAAGACGCGCACCGTCTCGGGCGGCGAGCGCCAGCGCGCGTCGCTGGCGCGCGCGCTGCTCGCCGATCCGAGTGTGCTGCTGCTCGACGAACCGTTCGCGCATCTCGATCCGCCGTTGCGCGCCGTGGTGCGCCGGTCGCTCTTCGACGTGCGCTCGAGTTTCGGTGGACCGATGCTCCTGGTCACGCACGATCATCTCGATGCGATGGCGGTGGCGACGCGCCTGGCGGTGCTGATCGACGGGCGCATCGAACAGATCGGCGAGCCGCACATCGTCTTTGAACGACCGGCCAACGTGCGAGTCGCCGCCTTTCTCGGCGTTCCCGCGATGAATCTGCTTCCGGGTGAAACGTTTGCGATGCCGGGCTGCATCGTCGGCATTCGGCCCGAGCGCATTGCGCTCGCGAGCGACGGTGCGATCCGCGTGCGGATCGAGCGCATAGAACGCGCCGGTTCCGACGCGCTCGTCACCGGACGCGACGGCGGTGTCGCGATTACCGTGCGCGTCGATGCCGCCGCCATGCCGCGCGTCGGTGAGACGGTCGGATTGGCGTTTGATGCGTCTGCCTTGTTGCGATTCGATCGCGAGAGCGGCGAGGCGTTGTAACGTGAACGACGTGATGCGCCTCGCGGCGCGAACGCTGATCGTCGGATGCGAGGGCTCGACCCTCGCCGCACACGAAGAATCGCTGTTGCGCGAGTACGAGTTCGCCGGACTGGTCGTCTTCGCTCGCAATTTAAACTCGCTGCGGGAAGGCCGCGGCTTTACCGACGCGGTTCGCGGCGCCTACGCGCAGCGGCTCGACCCCATTCTGGCGATCGATCACGAAGGCGGGCGGGTTCTGCGTCTGCACGAGGGCATTGCGCCGATTCCAGCGGCAATGGCGATCGGCGCCACCCGCGATCTCGAGCTTGCCGCGCACGCGGGTGAGCAGAGCGCGACCGACGTGCGACGGATCGGATGCAACGTGCTCTTCGCGCCGGTCTGCGACGTCGCTGCCGAGCCGCGCAACACGGTGATCGGAACGCGCGCGTTTTCCGGCGATCCCGATGTGGTGACGGCGCTCGCGTCGGCGTTCGGCGACGGCGCCGTGCGCGGCGGCGCACTGCCCGTTTTCAAACATTTCCCGGGGCACGGCGCGACGGTCGCCGATTCACATCTTGGGATCGCGCATGTCACGTCGAGCGCGCACCTGTGGCGAACGCGTGACCTCGCGCCGTTTGCGGCGGTCGCGCGTGACGCGCGGGCGATGATGACGGCGCACGTCATCGTCGACGCGGTCGATCCCGACGTTCCGGCGACGATCTCGCATCGCTTGTTGACCGATGTGTTGCGTGTCGAACTGGGGTTCGAAGGCGTGCTCTTCACCGATTGTCTGACGATGGGCGCGATCGCCGCGAGCATCGGCAGCGTCGAAGCGGGATGGCGCGCGATCGCGGCCGGTGCCGACTGCATCATGGTCAGTCACGATCTCACCCTCGCGGCGGCATGCGTCGACCGTCTCGTGGCCGCGGTCGAGTCGGGCGAGCTTTCCCGCGAACGTCTGCGTGAAGCCTCGGAACGCGTGGATGCGCTGCGCGCGCGGCTGACGCCGCCGTTGCCTCTCGATACGGCCGGCCCCTATCCCGGCGTCGCCGGCGAGATCGCGGCCGCTGCGGTGACGTTGGTCCGCGGCGCGCCGTCGGCGAACGCCAATCGCTGCGTGGCGGTCTCGTTCCGTGGTGCGCTCGGGGACGGCATACGCGATCTGCGCGACACGGCGGCTCTCGACGCGAGTTGGCGCAATGTGCGCGAACTTGCCTTGCCGCTCGATCCGGCGCTCGACGCGGTGGACGCGGCGTGCGCCTCGATCGCGTCGCAGGCGCGAAGGCCGATCGTGCTGCTGCGGCGCGCGCACGTTCACGATCTGCAGGCCGATGCGGCGCGGCGCATCGTCGAGCGCTTCCCCGATGCGATGATCGTTTCCACGGCGGAGCCGTACGAAGTGGCCTGCGTACCGCAAGCGCGCACCGTCCTGTGCACCTACGACGACGGCCCGGCGGCGTTGCACGCGCTGGCCGACGTGCTCTTCGAAGGACGCCCCGTGCGTGGGGCGCTTCCGGTCACGCTCGCACATGTTTGATTTCGAGCGCGCCGATCGCGTCTTGATCGACGCCGCCGGACGGCGCTTCACCGCGTGCGTCGCACGCGTCGAACATCACGGCCGTGTGGTGTTCGAGCGCGCATACGGCGTGACGCGCGACGACGAACTCGGGCAGCGGGTCTTTGCGGACACGCGCTTCGATCTGGCGTCGTTGACGAAACTGTTCGTCGCGACGCTGGCGCTGCGAGCGGTTGACGATGGCGTGCTCGCACTCGACACGCCGCTGACCGAGTTGATCGAGGAATGGCGCGAGCGGCCGCACGCGGCGATCACGCTGCGCAGGCTGCTGGCGCACACCTCGGGCATGAACTCGGGTGCGGATTATCGCGAACTGTTCGGTGAGTGCGTGGAACGCTTCGCGCTCGTTCGCGATCTGGTCGCCACGCCGGGTGAGCGCGTAATCTACAGCGATCTCGGCTTCATCGCGCTCGGCGTTTTGTTGCAGCGCGCGACGGGACGTTCGCTCGCGGCGCTGGTCGCGGCAGCTTTTCCGGGCGGCTGCCTGACCTATCGCCCGGCCATCGCCGAGCAGATTCCGGCGACCGAAGCCGATGCGTGGCGTGGACGCGTGCAAGGGTTCGTTCACGACGAGAAAGCGTATCTCATCGGCGGCGTCGCCGGACACGCTGGGCTCTTCGGAACAGCCGCCGACGTTGCTGCTCTGGGCGAGGCGTTTCTTGCTCCGTTGTGCGGCCGCGGGCGCACGTTGCTTTCGAACGAACTGGTGCGCGAAGCGGTCCGCGAGCAGGCATACGATCCGGTGCTGCGACGCGGCTTGGGATGGGCGCTCAAAACCAGCGACGAGAATTCGTGCGGCGCGCGCTTCTCGCCGGATTCGTTCGGGCATACCGGATTTGTCGGGACGTGCGTCTGGGCGGATGCGCACCGCGATCTGCAAGCCGTGCTGTTGACCAACAGCGTCTACTTCGGGCGCAATGACACGCGCGATCTGCGCGCCGCGTTCTACGAAGCGCTCGCACAGGAGATCGACGGCGCATGATCGCGATCGGACTGATGAGCGGCACGTCGTTGGACGGCATCGACGCGGCGCTCGTCGAGATATGCCCGACGCCCGAAGGGTCGTACATGCTCGATCTGCGACGATTCAAAACGGTCGCCTTCGAGGCCGATCTCGAGCGCGATCTGCGCGCCGCGCTTGCGCCGCATGCGGGGAGCGTGCATGCGGTAGCGTCGCTGCATCGGCGGCTAGGCGCCGCGTTCGCGCAAGCCGCCGCGAACGTCGCCGGCGACGCGCACGTCGATTATGTCGCATCGCACGGTTTGACGATCTATCACGACGGCGCATCGTCGATCACGCTGCAGATCGGCGATGCGTTCGCGATCCGCGACGCGGTGCGCGCGACGGTCTGTTACGATTTTCGTTCGGCCGACTGCGCGGCCGGCGGCGAAGGCGCGCCGCTCGTGCCGTGCGTCGATCGCCTCCTCTTCGCACATGACGACGACGAGCGCGTCGCAGTCAATCTCGGCGGCATCGCCAATCTCACCGCGATGCCGCGCGGTTCGTGGAGCGACCCGTCGCGCATCGCCGCCTTCGATTCGGGCCCCGCCAACATGGCGATTGACGAACTGATTCGACGCCGCACCGGCGGCCTGCGGCGCTGCGATCAGAACGGCGAGTTCGCGCGCAGCGGACGTTGTGACGAAGCCGTGCTGGGGGCGCTGCGTGCCGATCCGTACTTCTCGCAGGCACCGCCGAAATCGACCGGGCGTGAACGCTTCGGCGGCGCGCTGCTCGATCGTTTAGCGACACGTTTGGATGCGCTATCGATCGAGGACGCGGCCGCGACGCTCACCGAACTCACGGCGTCGACGGTCGCCGATGCGATCGTATCGGTCGGTCTGGACCGGGGGCGCATCTTTCTCTCGGGAGGCGGCGTTCATAACGCGCACCTGCTCGCCCGCCTGAAAGCACGACTTCCCAATGCGCTCATCGAAACGACCGCTGCGATGGGAGTCGATCCGGATGCCAAAGAGGCGCTGGCCTTTGCCGTTCTCGGTTACGAGACGCTGCGGGGCCGAGCCGTGAGTCTTGCGCAGGTGACCGGCGCGCGAACGGCCGTCGTGCTCGGCGCGATCGCGCCGTACCAGCTCGCGCCGCTGCTCGCGCGCATGGAGAACGAATGTCGTTTGTAATCGTCGGCGTCGATGCGGGCGGAACCCGGACGACGGCCGCTGCGCTCGGCGAGCGCGGCGAGCCGACGGTCGTGCGCGGTGAGGGCGCCAATCTCGTCACGCTTGGAAGCGAGCGTGCAGCACAGCGGATCGCGGCGCTGGCCCGCGCCGCGCTCGGCGGCGCACGCGCCGACGCGCTCGTGGTCGGTGCGGCCGGCGCGTGGAATCCGGACATCGCGGCTGAGTTGCGCCAGGAGTTGACGCGGGCCACCGGCATCGTCAACGTCGAGGTCACGCATGACGCGCGTATCGCGCTGCGCGCCGCCGTTCCCGACGGCGACGGGATCGTGGTGATCGCCGGAACCGGATCGATTGCCTATGGCGAAATCGGTGCGACGCATCTGCGAGCCGGCGGTTTTGGTCATCTGCTCGGCGACGAGGGATCGGGATATGCGATCGGTGCCGCCGCGTTGCGCCTCACGCTGCGTGCGCTCGACGAACGCTCGCCGCGCGATGCGCTGGTGGAAGAGGTGCTGCGAGGCTTCGAGGCGGCCGACGCCTGCGGGCTGCTCGCGCGCGTTCACGCTGAGAGCGACGTGGTCGCGGCCATCGCATCGCTCGCGCCGAGCGTCATCGCGCTCGCCGGCAGCGGTGAGCGCTCCGCGCAGAAGATCGTGCAGCAGGCGGCGCTCGATTTGGCTGACCTCGTCAAAACCGTCGTGAAGCGAGCCGCCCTGCGCGATGGCGCAACGCCGATCGCGTGTTCCGGCGGGCTGCTGCGGGAGAATTCGCTGCTCTCGTATCTGCTGGAGACGCGCTTGAGCAACGAATGTCCGGCGATGCCGATCGTCAAGGGTGGCCCGCCGCCGTATCACGGTGCGCTCGCGCTGGCACGCCGCATGCTCGCAACCGCGTGAGCGAGCTGACTCCGACCGAAGCGCGCAACGCGCGCACGCGTGGACTCGACACCCTCTCCACCCGCGAGTTGGTGGCCGTGCTGATCGACGAGCAGGTGCGCGCCGCCGCCGCAGTGCGCGCGGCCGCCGGCGCGATCGAGCGTGTCGTCGGCGAGATTGTCGAGAGGTTGAAGCGCTCCGGCCGTGTGCATTACGTGGGAGCGGGCACGAGCGGACGTTTGGGCGTGCTCGACGCGTCTGAGATTCCGCCCACGTTCGGAGCCGAGCCGGATCTGATCTGCGCGCACATCGCCGGCGGCGACGACGCGGTGCGCCGCGCCGTCGAAGGCGCCGAAGACGATCGCGCGGCGGGTGCCGCGGCGATGCGCGGACACGTCGCGCCCGACGACGTGGTCATCGGAGTTTCCGCGAGCGGTGGTGCGCCGTTCGTCCTCGCGGCGCTCGACGAGGCGCGGGCGATCGGCGCGTTCACCGCGGCGCTGGTGAGCGTGCAAGGCTCGCCGCTCGTGCAGGCTGCCGACGCGGCGATCGTCGTCGAGACCGGTGCGGAAGCGATCGCCGGTTCGACACGTTTGGGAGCGGGCACGGCGCACAAGATCGCGTTGAACGTGATTTCCACCGCCGCGATGGTGCGATTGGGAAAAGTGTATGACCATCTCATGGTCGATCTCGTCGCCAGCAACGACAAGTTGCGCCGGCGCGCGCAACGCCTGATCGCGGAGATCGCCGGTGTGGACGACGAGCGCGCGCAAACGCTGCTCGCGCGCGCGGACGGCCGCGTGAAGGTCGCGATCGTGATGGCCAAACGCGGACTCGATGCGGATGCGGCACGCGCGCTGCTGGAACGGCACGCCGGGGTCTTGCGCGCGTGCATCTAGGCGCGCTCGCAGTGCTGTTCTCGGCGCTGGTCGCGCCGATCGTGTACGTGCCGCTCGACGACCGGCCGGTGACGCGAGAGCTGCCGCAGATGCTCGGCCGCATCGCGGGACGTCCGGTCGTCGAACCGCCGCGTGCGCTGCTCGGCAACTACTTGAGTCCTGGACAGCCTGACGCGATCATCGCGTGGCTCAACGCGCACGCGCCGTCCGGTGCGCGCGACGCGGTCATCTCCACAGACATGCTCACCTACGGTGGGCTGGTCGCCTCGCGCGTCCCGAACGTTGCGTATGACGGCGCGTTCTTTCGCATGCGCGCCCTCGCGCAGTTTCACGCGGCGCACCCCGATGCGCACATCAGCGCGTTCGCAACCGTCATGCGTCTGGCGCCGACCGGTGTCCCCGCTATCGGTCCGGCGGCATCGTTCTTCGCGGCCTTTCCGGTGTGGCAGTATCTCCAGCAGTACGCGAATCTGCACGATCCGCCGTTGCCCCAAGAAGAAGGGACGGCGGCGCACCTGCGTGCGTTGATCGGCGAGCCGGTTCTGCAAGCGTACCTCGACGCACGCGCGCGCAACGTGGCAGTCGATCGCATCCTGGTTCGCGACGTCGCCGCGAACATTGTCGAGCGCGCTGTGATCGGACAAGATGACGCCGGAGCCATCGGACTGCATGTGAAGGAAGTGCAGACACTGCAAGACGACGTCGTTCAGTCGGGTGCCGGCGAGCGCATCACGGTTGAGCCGGGAGCCGACGAACTGGGCATGGCGTTAGTGGCGCGCGCGCTCGCTCGCGGCGTCGGCTGGCAGCCGCACGTCGCGGTGCGCTACTCGATGCCTGACGGCGCGGACCAGCGCGACCCGCTGGAGTTCGCTCCCTTCGCCACCACGATCAGCGATCTGATCGCGCTCTGCGGCGGCGTCGTCGACGACGCGGCGCCCGATGTCGTCCTGTACGTGCGCGTTCCGTCCACCGACGCAGAACACGATGACGCGCTGCTGGTGGCGATGCAAGCCGACGTCAACGCGCATCATGCGGTGGCCTTCGCCGATCTGACCTTTCTCGAAAAGACGTTTGATGCGCAGGCGCGATTCGCGCAGATGCTGATCGATCGCGGTGTGGCCGGGCGTCTGGATGCGTACGCCTCGTGGAATACCGATGCGAACACGGTCGGCACCGCGCTTGCCGAAACGATTGCCGCCGGCGTCGGTCGCCGCGCGCGAACCTACGATGCGCTGGCGCATGCGGAGTTCACGTTCGACCGGATTCTCGACGACGACGTGTTTCACACTCGCGTGCGGCCCGACCTGAATGCGACGCTCACCGCAAACGGGGTGGACGACCACACCTATCTGTTGCCGGAGGTTGCCGAGCCGATTGCGCTGCGCAACTCCGCGCAGCTTCACTACGCCGCCTTCACGCTCGCGCCGGTGATCTTTCCCGGCTACCATTTGGCAGCATTCTCGGCGACGCTGCCCTGGAATCGGACGTTTGAAACCGGGATCGACGCGCGCCTCGCACCCGACGTGCGGTAGCGGCGCCGCTCAGCGCGGCTGACAGAGCTCGATCAGGACGCCGCCCGTGCTCTTGGGGTGGATGAAGGCGATGCGGTTGCCATGCGCGCCGTCGCGCGGATGCTGATCGATCATGCGCACGCCGTTCGCGGTGAGCTGCGCGATCTTCGCTTCTATGTCGTCAACGCGGTAAGCGGTGTGGTGCAACTTCGTCGGCGCGTCGCCGCGAAATTTCGCGATCGGCGACTCTTCGTCGAGCGGGCGCAACAACTCGATGATGGAATCACCGGCACGTAGTCCCACCACCTCGACACCCTGGTCGGCGATCGTCTCGCGATAGACCTGATCGAAGCCGAGCGTGTTCGTATAGAGAGCGATCGTCGCTTCCAGGTCTTTGACGACGATGGCGACGTGGTCGATGGTCATGCGACACCTTCGTGGGCGTGGTAGGTGCCGAACACGTCGCGCAGCACGTTGCACACCTCTCCCAGCGTTGCGCCGCCGTCGACGGCTTCGATGAAATGCGGCATGAGGTTATCGGTGCAGCCTGCGGCCGCGCGCACCGCGCGCAGGCGCTCCTCGACCTTCGCGGCGTCTCGACCGGCGCGAAAGGCGCGCAGCCGCTCGACCTGCCCGCGTTCGACCGCGTCGTCGATACGCTGGAGCGGGATCGACGCCGTCGCGCCGCCGTTTTCGACGAACCGGTTCACGCCGACGACCACCTGCTCGCCGCGTTCGATCGCCTGCTGCGCCCGATAGGCGGAATCGGCGATGCGCGCCTGCATCCATCCGCTCTCGATGGCGGCGATGGCGCCGCCGAGTTGATCGACCTCGCCGATCAGGCTCTGCGCCCGCGTGATGAGCGCGTTGGTCAACGATTCGACATAGTATGAACCCGCGAGCGGATCGGCCACGTCGGCGACGCCGCTTTCGTAGGCGATGATCTGCTGTGTGCGCAGCGCGAGCTTGGCGCTCTCGGCCGTCGGGAGCGCGAGTGCTTCGTCTTTGCCGTTGGTGTGCAGCGACTGGGTGCCGCCCAGCACGGCGGCCAATGCTTGTAACGTGACGCGGACGACGTTGTTGTCGGGCTCCTGCGCGGTCAGCGTCGAGCCGGCCGTCTGCGTGTGGAAACGCAGCATCTGCGACTTCGGATCGACGCAGCCGAATTCGTCGCGCGTGATGTGCGCCCAGAGGTAGCGCGCGGCGCGAAACTTGGCGACTTCTTCGAAAAGGTCGTTGTGCGCGTTCCAGAAGAACGAAATGCGCGGCGCGATGCTGTCGAGGTCGATGGAGGCGGCGCGCGCGGCGCGCAAGTACGCCTTCGCGTTCGCGAGCGTGAAGGCGATCTCTTCGACGGCGGTCGATCCGGCTTCGCGAATGTGATAGCCGGAGATCGAGATCGTGTTCCACTGCGGCACATTGTGCGCGCAGTACGACATCACGTCGGTCACCAGACGCATCGACGGTCCCGGCGGGTAGATGTAGGTTCCACGCGCAACGTATTCTTTGAGAACGTCGTTTTGAATCGTTCCGCCGAGTCTGTCGAACGCAATGCCGCGCCGCCGCGCGAGCGCAAGCACGAACGCGAGCAGAATCGAAGCGGGCGCGTTGATGGTCATCGAGACGGTGACGTGGTCGAGCGGAATCCCGTCGAAGAGGGTCTCGACGTCTTCGATCGTGTCGATCGCGACGCCGACTTTTCCGACCTCACCGCGAGACTGCGCGGCATCGGAATCATAGCCGAGTTGTGTCGGAAGGTCGAAGGCGACGGAGAGTCCCGTCTGCCCGCGTTCGAGCAGATAGCGGTACCGCGCGTTCGACTCGGCCGCGGTCGCGAAGCCGGCGTACTGGCGCATCGTCCAGTGGCGTCCTCGATACATGTCGCGGTAGACACCGCGCGTAAACGGAAACGAACCGGGCTCGCTCAGATGGGCGGTTCCCTCGATGGAATCGTAGACGGGCTTGAGCGGGATTTCGCTGCCGTTGAAGTCGCGGGCCATGATCTCCCCGCCTTAACCTCCGAACAATCCCGCTCCTGTACGTTTGCTAGCCGATCGTGACGAGCGGCGCGCCGGCTTCGACGGTATCGCCGAGGCTGACGTGAACGCGCTCGATGCTGCCGGCCTTATGCGCGCGAATCTCGTTCATCATCTTCATCGCCTCGACGACTGCGACGACCTCGCCGTGCTCGACGGTCGCGCCGGCGATTGCTTTCATCTCGACCACGACGCCGTGCAGCGGTGAAAGTACGTCATTTCCGGCTGCGGCAACGTTGTGTTTCTTTGCGCCGGCGCGTGGAGCGGGTCGTGCCGGCGCACGTCCCGCGCTCGCCGGACGATCGAGAACGCGGACGCGGAACAGCCGGTCGTTCACCTCGATGCGCAACAATTCCGAGGCGACCGGTGCGGGCGCGGCGGGCGGCGCGGTGATGCCGTCGCTCGGATGCGCAAAGAGCGATGCGGCGAACGTCTCGAGTGTCGCGGTGCCGTAGGACGCATCGCGCACCGGTTCGTGGTCGCAGAGGGCACGCAGCAGCGGCAGCGTCGTCGGTACGCCTTCGATGACGAATTCGTCGATCGCGCGGCGCAGACGTGCAATCGCTTGATCGCGCGTCGGCGCCCACACCACGAGCTTAGCAATCATCGAATCGTAGTCGGGTGAGATGGTGGAACCCGCGCATGCGGCTGAATCGACGCGCACACCGAGTCCGGCCGGTTCGCGGTACGCGGTGATCGTGCCCGGCGCCGGCCGAAAGTTTTGCGAAGGATCCTCCGCGTTCACGCGGCCTTCGATGGCGAAGCCGCGCAAGACGATCTGATCCTGCGTGATCCCGAGCGGTTCACCGGCGGCGACGCGAATCTGTTCGCGAATCAGATCGATGCCGGCGATCATCTCGCTCACCGTGTGCTCGACTTGAATGCGCGTGTTCATCTCGAGAAAGAAGAAGTCGTCCCCAGAGACCAGGCATTCGATGGTGCCGACCGAGTCATAACCGATCGCTTGCGCGGCGCGAATGCCGGCTTCTCGCATGCCGGTGCGAACGTGTTCGGAGATACGCGCCGGTGTCTCTTCCCAGAGTTTTTGATGGCGCCGCTGTAACGAGCAGTCACGTTCGCCGACGTGCAGCACGGTGCCGTGCTTGTCGGCGAGAATCTGTAACTCGACGTGCTTGGGGTTGTCGAGGTAGCGTTCGGCGTAGATGGTGCCGTTCTTGAAATAGGCCTCGGCTTCGCGTTTGGCGGTGGTGAACGCCGATTCGATGTCGTCGAGCGAACGCGCGACCTTCAAGCCTTTGCCGCCGCCGCCGCCCGACGCCTTGAGCGCGAGCGGCAACCCGTACGTCTGCGCCGCTTCGCGCGCCGCCGCGACGTCGTCGATGGCGTGGGTTCCGCCCGGCACGAAGGGAACGTTCGCGAGCTGCATCGCCTGACGCGCGCGCAGCTTGTCGCCCATCGCGTCGATGGCGTCGGGATGCGGTCCGATCCACGTCAGTCCAGCGCCGATCACGGCGCGTGCGAAGGCTGCGTTCTCGGCGAGAAAACCGTAGCCGGGGTGTATCGCGTCGGCGCCGGAACGCCGGGCCGCATCGAGAATCTTCTCGACGTCGAGATAGCTCTGCGCGGCGGCGGCGGGTCCGACCAGATAGGCTTCGCCGGCCATGCGCACGTGCATCGCGTCGCGATCGGGCTCGCTGTAGACGGCAACCGTCGCGATGCCCATCTCGCGCGCCGTGCGAAGAACGCGCACCGCGATCTCGCCGCGGTTCGCGATCAAGATTTTCGAGATCATGCGTCGATCGACTCGATTCGCGCGGCGCGATGCCAGTTGGACGTCGCCGCCACTGCGCTGACAGGTGTGGTGTCTTCGAGGATGACGGCGAGCGCGGCGGCGATCGCTGCCGCCTCGTCGCCTGTTGGCGGCGCGTTCTCGAAGACAATCATAGCGTTACATCCGGCGGGTACATACCCATGGCGTGATAACCTGCGTCGACGAAGTGCACGTCGGCGGTGATCGTCGAGGCAAGCGCGGAGGTCAGGTAGACGGCCACGTTGCCGACGTCCTCGATCGTGATGTTGCGCTTGAGCGGCGCGACCTTCGGAACGATCTCGAGGATCTTCGAGAAGCCGCCGACCTGGCGTGAACTCGCGGTCTTGATCGGACCCGCGGAGATGGCGTTGACGCGGATGCCGCGCTCGCCCAGGTCGAACGCCAGATAGCGGACGATCGATTCGAGGGCCGCCTTCGCGATGCCGGCCAGATTGTAGTTGGGAACGATCTGGGTCGCGCCGAGGTACGTCATCGCGAGCACACTCGCGCCGTCGTTGAGCGTTTCGCGCAGCGTCTGCACGAGCGCGATCAGAGAATACGACGAGACGTCCATCGAGAGTTTGAATCCGTCACGCGGAATTTCGTAGACCTTGCCGCTCAAACTGGCCTTGTCGACGAAGGCGATCGAATGCACCAGGCCGTCGAGCTTACCGTGCGCTGCCAGCGCGTCGCGCATTGCCGCGAGCGAAGCGTCCGACGAAACGTCGCATTCGATCACCGGTCCGCCGCCCAGTTCCGCCGCGATCTCCTCGACCGACGCCTTCACACGTTCGCCTTGATAGGTGAACGCGAGCTGCGCTCCGTGCTCGTGCATCTTGCGGGCGATGCCGGCGGCGATCGACCAACGATTGGCAACGCCGGTCACGAGGATACGTTTGCCTTCCAAGAGTTTCACGGCAGCCTAGGTACGTGGCAAGGTCGCGGCGTCCTCTGTGGACCGGTCCGGCTCGACGGGTGGCCGGGTAGTGTGGCGGCGAATAGGCGGCGCGATGTTTGTCTTGCTTTCGAACTATCTCGCACCGCTCAATGAAGTCGACCGCGTCGTCGGCGAGCACCGCGCCTATCTCGACCGGTTCTACGCGAGCGGCGACCTCGTCGTCTCCGGCCCGCAGGACCCGCGCGTCGGCGGGGTCATCATCGCGCGCTTCGCGTCGCGCGCGCAGGTCGATACCTTTCTCGCCGGCGATCCGTTCGTGCGCGACGGCATCGCGCACTACCAAATCTTCGAATTCACCCCAACGCGCGGGTCTATCTGAGTTTCGATTACAACGGGATGTTGCCGTGTTTGCGCTTGGGGCGCTCGACGCGTTTGTCGCGCAGCATCTCAAGTGCGGTCGCGACGACGCGCCGGGTGTGGCGCGCCTCGATAACTTCATCCACGTAGCCGCGCTGCGCGGCGATGTAGGGGTTGGCGAAGCGTTCGGTATAGTCGTCGATGAGCGAGCGCATCTTCGCGTCTTTGTCGGAAGCGGCGGCGATCTCGCGGCGGAAGATCGTTTTGACCGCGCCTTCGGCGCCCATCACGGCGATCTCGGCCGTCGGCCACGCGACATTGACGTCGGCACGGATGTGTTTGCTCGCCATGACGTCGTACGCGCCGCCGTACGCCTTGCGCGTGATCACCGTGATTTTGGGAACGGTCGCCTCCGCGAACGCGTAGAGCAGCTTCGCTCCGTGCATGATGATGCCGCCGTATTCTTGATCGGTTCCGGGCAGGAAGCCGGGAACGTCGACGAACGTGAGCAGCGGGATGTTGAAGGCATCGCAGCAGCGCACGAAGCGGGCCGCCTTGATCGACGACGAGATGTCGAGCACGCCGGCCAGCACGTTCGGCTGATTGGCGACGACGCCGACGCTCTGCCCGTCGATACGCCCGAATCCGCAGATGATGTTCTGGGCGTAGAGCGGCTGAATCTCAAAGAAATCACCGTTGTCGAGCACCGCACCGACGACGTCGTGCATGTCATAGGGCTTGTTCGGCGAGTCGGGCACGACGTCGTCGAGCTCGGGGATGTCGCGTCGCGGATCGTCGTCGCACGCAAAGCGCGGCGGATCGTCGAGGTTGTTCTGCGGGAGATACGAGAGCAGCGTGCGCGCGGTCTGCGTCATCTCGTCCTCGTCCGCGGCGACCAGATGCGCAACGCCGCTCTTGGTCGCGTGCGTGTGCGCACCACCGAGTTCTTCGAAGCTCACGTCTTCGCCGGTGACTGTCTTGATGATCTCGGGACCGGTGATGAACATCTGCGAGATGCCCTCGGTCATGATGATGAAATCCGTGATCGCCGGGGAGTACACGGCGCCGCCCGCGCAGGGACCGGCGATCAAGCTGATCTGCGGAATCACGCCGCTTGCCTGCACGTTGCGCCAGAAGATCTCGGCGTATCCGCCTAACGAGACGACACCCTCTTGAATGCGCGCTCCGCCGGAGTCGTTGATGCCGATCACCGGCGATCCGGTCCGCAGCGCGAGGTCCATCACCTTGCAGATCTTCTCGGCGAAGACTTCGCCGAGCGACCCGCCGAGCACCGTGAAATCTTGCGAGAACAAAAAGACTTGCCGTCCGTCGATGGTCGCGCGCCCGGTCACGACCCCGTCGCCGAGAAATTCTTTTTCATCCAAACCGAACGCGCTGGTGCGATGCACCGCGAATCGATCGAGTTCGGTGAACGAACCGGGATCGACCAGCGCCTCGATGCGCTCGCGCGCCGTGCGTTTCCCGCGCGCGTGCTGCTTGTCGACGGCGTCGTCGCCCGCCGGCGCCAACGAGCGCTCGCGCTGGCGGCGCAATTCGGCGTATTTCTCCTCGTGCGTTCTCATGCCGCCCCCATTGCGCGCCGCTCGCAGCGCGGCCCTCTTTACGCCGCGGCGACCGCAGCGCGCGATTGGCGTAGCGTCATCAGCGACGTTACCAGATGCCGAGCATCACCTTGACGTCGTCACTGGCCATCGTCTTGGGGTCCCAGGGAGGCGAGAAGGTGATCTCGGCCTTCGCCGTCTCCACACCCTCGACGGCCTTGACGTGATCCTCCACGGACTGTTTAAACATGGGGCCGACCGGGCACATCGGAGAGGTCAGCGTCATGACGACGGTCACGTGCTCGCCGCGCTCGCCTTCCACGACGACGTCGTACACGAGACCGAGGTCCAGGATCCCGAGGTTCAACTCGGGGTCCTTGACGTCGGCGAGGGCTTGGCGGATTTGCTCTGTGCTGGGCATGGTCACCTCATCTTACACCGTTCGCCCAAGCGCCACGGCCACCAAGGGCGCAAGAGTCCCGGGGCGCTCGCCCCTGACGCAACCTATGCCGACAGATTAAGGTAGAACGATACGAGGGTTGCACGGCAGCCGAGGGAAGAGACCAACTATGTCGATGTGGGAACCGTTTACCGAGCGCGCGCGGCGCAGCATCGTGCTGGCGCAAGAAGAAGCCCAACGTCTCGGCAACAACTATATTGGTACCGAGCACATCCTCTTGGGCATCATCTCCGAAGGCGAGAGCCTCGCGGCGAAGGTCCTGGAATCGCTCGGCGTCAACCTCGGCAAAGTCCGCCAAGAGGTCGAGGCCATCGTCGGCCGCGGCGGTCAGACCGTTCAGCAGGAGATGGTCTTCACGCCGCGCGCCAAACGCGTGATCGAACTCGCTTTCGAAGAGGCGCGCCAACTCAATCACAACTACATCGGCACCGAGCACCTGCTGCTCGGCTTGATTCGCGAAGGCGAAGGCGTCGCGGCGCGCGTGTTGACCAATCTCGGCGTCGATCCCGCCAAGGTGCGCGTGCAGACGACCTCCTTGCTCGGGGCCGAAGGGCAGCCGCCCGCTCCCAAGGGGAAGAGCAAGACCCCGACGCTCGATGCGTACGGCCGCGATCTCACGCAGCTAGCACGCGAAGGCAAGCTCGATCCGGTCATCGGACGCGCCAACGAGATCGAGCGCGTCATTCAAATTCTCTCGCGGCGCACGAAGAACAACCCCGCGCTGATCGGCGAGCCCGGCGTCGGCAAGACGGCGATCGCCGAAGGCTTGGCGCAGCGCGTCATCAAGGGCGACATTCCCGAACCATTGCGCGACCGCAGGGTGATCACGCTCGATCTCGCGGGGCTGGTCGCCGGAACCAAGTATCGCGGCGAGTTTGAAGAGCGCATGAAGCGCGTGATGGACGAGATCCGCACGGCGGCCGGTGAGATCATCCTGTTCATCGACGAATTGCACACGCTGGTCGGCGCAGGCGCGGCGGAGGGCGCGATCGACGCAAGCAACATCATTAAGCCGGCATTGGCGCGCGGCGAATTGCAGTGCATCGGCGCGACGACGCTCAACGAATTCCGCAAGCACATCGAGAAAGACTCCGCGCTCGAACGCCGCTTTCAGCCGGTGATGGTCGGCGAGCCGTCGATTGAAGAGACCATCGAGATACTCAAAGGCCTGCGCGATCGCTACGAAGCGCATCATAAGGTGCGCATCACCGACGAGGCGCTCTCCGCGGCGGCGAAACTCGGCGACCGGTACATCACCGATCGCTTCTTGCCGGACAAAGCCGTCGATCTGATCGACGAGGCCAGTTCGCGCGTGCGCTTGCAAGCGACGCTTCCACCCAAAGAGATTCGGGACGTCGAAGCCGAGTTGCGTAAAGTGATCGCCGAGAAAGAGGCGGTCGTCAAGGGACAAGAGTTCGAAAAAGCGGCGTCGATTCGCGATCGTGAAGAGAAGCTGCGCGCGGAGAAGACCAAGCTCGATCAAGAGTGGCAAGCGCGACGCGCGCTCAGCGACGCGGTCGTCAAGGTCACGGCCGAGCACATCGCTGAGATCGTGTCGTCGTGGACGAAAATTCCGGTCAGCCGCCTCGCCCAGGCTGAGACCGAGAAGCTGCTCAACATGAAGGAAGCGCTGCACACGCGCGTGGTCGGACAAGACGAGGCGATCGAAGTCATCACGCGCGCCATCCGGCGCTCGCGCGCGGGCTTGAAGAATCCGAACCGGCCGATCGGCTCGTTCATCTTCCTCGGACCGACCGGCGTCGGAAAGACCGAAGTCGCGCGCAGCGTCGCGATGTTCTTGTTTGACGACGACGAGTCGATGATTCGCATCGACATGTCGGAGTACATGGAGAAGTACTCGGTGAGCCGCCTGGTCGGCGCACCTCCGGGTTACGTCGGCTACGAAGAAGGCGGTCAACTCACCGAAGCGGTGCGGCGCCGGCCGTACTCCGTGGTGCTGCTCGACGAGATCGAAAAGGCGCATCCCGACGTCTTCAATCTGTTGCTGCAAGTGCTCGACGATGGCCGTTTGACGGATTCGCAAGGCCGCCACGTCGATTTCAAGAACACCGTTATCATCATGACCTCGAACGTCGGTGCCACCGGCATGCAGACGACGACCGACATCGGCTTCCGGCCGCAGAAGACGCTGGAAGAAGATGAATCCAAGACCTACGAGCGGATGAAAAACAAGGTGCTGGAAGAGGTCAAGCACACGTTCCGGCCCGAGTTCCTCAATCGCGTCGACGAAGTGGTCGTCTTCCACCAATTGACGCGCGAACAGATCGAGGAAATCGTCGGTCTCGAACTCGAGAAAGTCCGGCGCGAAGTCAAAGCGCAAGAGATGGAACTCAAAGTTACCGACGCCGCCAAGGTGGTGCTCGCCAAGAAGGGCTGGGATCCGCAGTTCGGCGCGCGTCCGCTGCGCCGCGCGATTCAGCGCATGGTCGAGGACGAGATCGCCGAGGAGATGCTGCGCGGGATCTTCGGACCGGGCGATCACATCTTGTGCGACGTCGCTCCCGACGATCCCGAGAAGCTGAAGTTCAGCAAGATCCCCTCACTAGAGCCTCCCGCGGTCCCCTCGGAAGTCGCGACAACCTAGGCTAGGGAAACTCTGATTTCCGCCAGGCCGTCGTTGCGGAGAGGCTCGTGTACCGTAGTACACTTCGCCTCTCCGCGCCTCGGCCTGACGAAAATCAGCGCTTCCCTAGTTTAAACTCCGACAGGCTCCTTAGGGGAGTGGCTATGGGGTGTCGAGGGAGTGACAGATCGGCATCTGGCTGTTTGGGACGCCGGCAGCGGTGATCGTTGCGCATGAGTCGTGAATGGTGTGCTGCAACGCGGTGATCGCGCCGGTCGTGAACGCATCGGGGTGCTGCAAAATAAACTGATAGACCGGCTGCAGCCGGGTCATGACTTGAACGGCGAACGCCTTTGCGCCGGCCTTTTGCGCGGCGTTTGCCGCGGATGTGGCCATGAGATAAGCGGATGCATAGGTGAGCGGGGCTTGATATGCCGGAGAGGCGGAGTTCACGCCCTGCAAATAGAGGCTTGCGACGAACAGATCGCGCGATGACTGCGCGCCCGGAAACGTCTGCGCAGCCGTAGTGAGCGTGCTTTTCACCCGCGCGCTCGATGCGTTTGATTCGTTGAGCAGATCGGCCAAGAGGCGATCGCTGATGGCTTTCGCGCCGTCCGACCAGTGCGGTGCGCTCCCCGCATTCCCAAACGCAGTGAAGAGCGACGTCACGTTGATCGAGGCAATCGCCGCATTCAAATTTTGAAAATACCCGATGAGTTGATTCGAACGGTCGCCGTCATTGGACGCCGCTCCTCGTTCGATTCCCGCACCGGTTTCCGGAACCACCATCCCAACCGCGGTCGAGGTGTCGCCGCTCATGATGGTGGCGAAGTTTCCGCTCTCCGTCCGCTGCTCCGCCGACGGGCCGTTATTCGCCGTCCCCGAGGGCGGCAGCACGACGGTGGACGCCTGCGGGGCGAGTGTGCTCTGGTTGTTGCACGTGCCGCTCATGGACCCGGTGATGGTGTTGCCGTGCGGACAGTTCATGGGGTTGAGCGCGGCGGAGCCCGACAGCGTCGCAAGACGAATGGCGACGACGACGGCGGTCGGCGGCGCGGAGCACGGAGCCTTCAAGCGGGCGGTGAACTGCGCGTCGTCGGGCGTCACGTCGGTCGGATTCAGCGTGATCGGCTGCGCCCAGCCGCTCGTACTGTCGGAGGCCGCCGTGCCCGGTTTTGCCGACGTGGCATACAGATTCCATTGAAACGCCACCGGCTGCGTCGCGTCATTGCGAAAGCGCACCCGGTACTCATGGCGGTCGTTCGCATCGGTCTGCATATCGCAGTTGATCGACGACTCGATGCCGCCGCCGACGTTGGTCCAACCGCTCCA
Source organism: Vulcanimicrobiota bacterium (assembly GCA_027307235.1). Lineage (GTDB taxonomy): Bacteria > Vulcanimicrobiota > Vulcanimicrobiia > Vulcanimicrobiales > Vulcanimicrobiaceae > DAHUXH01. The sequence goes on from DAHUXH010000013.1 coordinate 104,113, forward strand.
GGCGACGGTTTGCGCGCGTGCTGGTGTCGCGACTGCGAGGATGATCGCCGGCGCGCCGGCCAAGACTGCTCCGATGCGCCCGATCGAGGCGAGGATGCCCATGAAGTCCCTCCGTGAACCGGTGCCTTCTGCACCAATGACCTTAGCAAGGCGGCTCCGCTATCGCAAGAGCCGCACCTCGTCGAGGCCTCCAATGACCTGATGGACGCGGCTAGGAAGCGTCCCGTCGCTCTTTCGCGCGACCTGAATCGCCTGCATACCTGCCGCGCGCGCGGCGTCGAGTTCGGCCTCGATGTCGCTGAAGAAAACAACGGCTCCGGCGGCCTCACCGATCTCGCGCGCGATCGACGCGTACGAGGCCGCCTCACGCTTGGAACCGATCGTGGTGTCGAAGAAGCCGGAGAAGAGCGGCAGCAGATCGCCGGCGACGCTGTGTCCGAAGAGCAGCTTCTGCGCCTGCACCGAACCCGACGAGTAGACATACAGCGGGAATCCGGCGGCGTGCCAGTCCCGCAGCGCCGCGACCGCATCGTCGTAGAGATGACCGCGAACGCCGCTGTGCGTGAACCCTTGCGCCCAGATCATGCCTTGCAGCGCCTTGAGCGCGGTGCTCTTGCGATCGTCGCGCATCCAGCCGTGCAGCATCGCGAGCGTCGCGGTCTCGTCAGCAGCGATGCCTCCTTCGCGCGCTGCCTCAGTCATCCAGCGCCGCACCTCGGGCTCGTCGCGATGCCGCGCGACGAATGCATCGAGATGTTCGTCCGCGTACGGAAAAAGCACGTCGCGTACGAAAGCGATCGATCCGGCCGTGCCCTCGATGTCGATGACGATCGCGCGCGCGCGAACGTCGATCACGCGTCGAGCTTCGGGAAGCGTGCCGCGATCGGGTTGCCGGTGAAATCGGCGACCCAGCCTTCGGGCGTGATGAACAGGCGGATCGCGGTAAACTCTGGGTCTGGTCCCATGTCGAACCAATGCGTCGTTCCAGCCGGGACGGAGATCAAGTCGCCGCGCACGCACACGGTCTGATACACGCGATCGCCGGCGTGCAGGTAGAACGCGCCTTTGCCTTCGACGAAAAAGCGAACTTCGTCTTCGCTGTGCCGGTGCTCGTCGAGAAATTTCTTGCGCAACTCAGCGGCATTCGGATTGCCGCGCTCGAGGCGAATCACGTCAACGGCTTGATAGCCGCATTCGTCGATCAATCGATCGATCGACGAACGGTACGCGGCGATGACCGCGTCTTGGCTCGCGCCGCGCGGCAACTCCGCGCCGGCGGCCCAACGCTCGAAGCGCACGCCGATCGCGCGCAGTTCCGATGCGATGCGCTCGCCGTCTGTGGTTTCGACCAACGGTGCGTGCGGAGTTGCGTCGTCATAGACGCGTAAGATCGTCGTTGCCGTCGTGGTCATGAGCGCAACCTCCGTTCCTCAAGTGCGCAGCGCAGCAAAAACTCCACGCCCTCCAGATGCCGGCACGCTTCGTTCATCGTGGCGCCCCATACATAGAAACCGTGTCCGGCCAGCAGATATGCGGGCACGCCGCGCTCGCCCGCGAGACGCTGCTCGACCACACGTGCGAGCGCGAGCGTGTCCTGCGCGTTCTCGAAGATGGGAATGCGCACGACACCCTCATGGGTGGTCACACCGCGCAGCGCCTTGTGCATCTCGTACCCTTCGAGAAGCACTTCACCGCGCGGCGCATCCAGACGAGAGAGCACGGTGGCCGCAAGGGTGTGAACGTGAAAGACCGCGCCGACGTCGGCACAGGCCGCGTAGCGCGCGAGATGCAGCGGGGCTTCGGCGGAGATGCCGCTCGGCAGTGGGCCCGCGAGCGGGACGCCGATGACGTCGTCGAGGCCGATCGTTCCCTTGTCGAGGCCCGATCGGGTGATCGCCGCATGCGCGGCGTCGATACGGCGGGAGAAATTGCCGCTGGTGGCCGGCACCCAACCGCGCTCGGACGCGAAACGGCCGACCGCCGCGAGTTCCAGCGCGATCTCCTTGGGAACGGCCACGTGCGGCGTCGTCATGGCGAATACGATACCACGCCCCGTCAAGAGGGCGTCATCTTGCTCGCGGCGCAGTCACTAGCGCATCGAACGCGCGACCGATCCAAAGATCGTTCTTCTGGTTCGATTGCTCAATGCAATCGACGAAGGGCGCTATTCGTTCGAGGAACTCAAAGGGCGCATCACGCCGAGCGGGAGTCCGCCGTCGACCCGCTCGCTGCGGCGGTATCTCGCCATCCTCGCCGATGCGGGGTTTCCGTGGTTCTTCGATCGGCCGTCCAACGTCTACCGGTTCGCCGACGGCTACAGCCTCAAGCGTTTGGCGCTCACGCCGAGCGATCTCTTCGGCCTGGTCGCGCTGAAATCGCTCGGTGCGAGTGTGGGCGGTACGATCGGCGAGTACATCGACGATGTCACCGAGCGGCTGGTGGCGACCGCCGGCAGCGGCGCGCGCGAGCGCGTGCGCGGCCGTTCGCCGGTTGCCTTCCGGCTTCCCGAGACACGTCTGGACGAGGCGGGTGAGCGCGCGTTCGCGCTGCTCGCGTCGGCCGAACGGGATCGCCGCTCGGTCGAGTTCACCTACCAAGATAAAGAAGGCCGTGCTTCGAAACGCCGTGCCGACCCGTACGGCTTCATCATGAGTTCCGGACGCATCTACTGCGTGGCCTTCGACCACGCGCGAAAGGCGATGCGCACGTTCGCGGTCGACAATGCGACCGACGTGCGCGTCACCGCGAAAACCTTCGTGAAGCCGAGCACCTTCGACGTCGAAGACTACGCGTCGGCGTCGATCAGCGGCGTGCTGGCGGGCAGCGAGTCGATCGACGTGCGCGTGCGATTCGACCGGCGTGTCGCCAAGGCGGCGATCGCGGCGCGCGCCGTCGCCGAACAGCAGATCGCGCGGCGCGAGGACGGCGGGGTCGATATCACGTATCGCGTCAGTGACGTGGACGAACTCGTTCGGTGGGTGCTCGGATGGGGCGCGCAGGCCGAGATCGTCGAACCGCCCGGCGCACGCCGCCGCATCGCAGAACTTGCCCGCTCGCTGGTCGAGCGATACCCGTAAAGGAACCGCATGCACCTCTGGTTTTCAGCGATCTTGATTGCGCAGTCGTTCTTCGGCACGCTTCCGATCGACAAGATTCGTTGCGATTCGATGGAAGGCGCCGTCGAGCATATTCACGCGCACCTGCAGTTGTTTGATCGCGGTCACAAGGTGAGTGTGCCGGCGGGCATCGGCATTCCGAGCAACGGATCGTGCTTGTACTGGCTGCACACGCATACCGACGACGGCTTCATTCACGTCGAATCGCCGATGGTCGCCACCTTCACGCTCGGCCAGTTCTTCGACATCTGGGGCATGACGCTCAGCCGAACGCAAGCAGCGTCGCTGCGCGCCGCGCGCGGACGGCACCTGACCATCACCATCAACGGCAAGGCCTACACCGGCGATCCGCGGCGCATCGTGCTGCGCGATCGGGAGGAGATCGTCGTTCAAAACGGTCCGCCGTTCGGCAAGCCGGTGCCGGGCGACTGGTCTCGCGTGTAGAAGACAACCGCTATGACCGTTGCCCCGCGGCGCGAACCCGTCGAGATCGACGGGCGGCATCTCGCGCTCGAATCCCTCGAAGCGATCGCCGACGGAGCTCCCGTTCGCCTCTCCGATGATGCGCGCCGTCGCGTCGCCGCCTGCCGCGCCTTCGTCGACGAGCAGTTTGCTCTCGGTGCGCCGATCTACGGCGTGACAACCGGGTTCGGCCGTCTCGCGAACGTGCCCGTCGCTCCGAAAGACGCGGCGCTGCTGCAGCTCAATCTCGTGCGCAGTCACGCTGCCGGTACCGGCGCGCCGCTCGACGAGCGCATCGTTCGTGCTGTCGGTGCGTTGCGCGCGGCGTCGCTCGCCGCCGGAAACTCCGGCGTGAACCCGGCGACGCTCGACCTTCTGCTGGAATTGCTCAATCGCGGCGTCACGCCGGTGGTGCCTTCACAGGGATCGGTCGGTGCGAGCGGAGACCTCGCGCCGCTCGCGCACATGTCGCTGACGCTGATCGGCGAGGGCGAGGCATGGTATCGCGGCGAGCGGATGCCGAGCGCACAAGCGTTGACGCGCGCCGGCCTGGAGCCGGTGACGCTCGGCGCCAAGGAAGGTTTGGCCCTGATCAACGGCACGCAGGTCATGACCGCGATCGGTGCGCTCGGCGTACTGCGGGCGCAATGGTTAGTCGCTGCCGCCGACGTGATCGCCGCGATGTCGCTCGAAGCGTTTCTCGGCACGGACCGCGCCTTCGATGCGCGGATCAACGCGCTGCGCCCGCATCCCGGGCAGAAAGCGTCGGCCGATCGTCTGCGCGCGCTGCTCGCACGATCGGAGATCATGCAGTCGCATCGCGAGTGCGGACGCGTGCAAGATCCGTATTCATTCCGTTGCATCCCGGTCGTTCATGGCGCGGTGTACGACACTCTCGCGCACGTGCGTCGCGTCACTGAGATCGAGGCCAACTCCGTCACCGACAACCCGCTGGTCTTCGCGGAAGATGGTGTGTTCTTGAGCGGCGGCAACTTTCACGGCGAACCGATCGCGCTCGTGCTCGACATGCTCAAGATCGCGCTGTCGGAGATCGCGAACATCGCCGAACGTCGTTTGTATCTCTTGCTCAATGCCGAAGATCGCGGGTTGCCGTTGTTCTTGACCGGGCGCTCGGGATTGCAGTCCGGGCTCATGATCGTGCAATACACCGCAGCCGCGTTGTGTAACGAGAACAAGACGCTCGCGTATCCAAGCAGCGTCGATTCGATTCCGACGTCCGCCGGGCAAGAGGACCATGTCTCGATGGGCATGACGTCCGCGAATCACGTGCTGCGCGTGCTCGACAACGTCGAGCGAGCGCTGGCGTGCGAACTCTTGGGTGCGCTCGCGGCCACCGATTTCCGCCGCCCGCTGCGCTCGGGCATAGGAACGCAGGCGGCCTACGACCTGGCGCGCACGCGCATCGCACCGTGGACGGAAGACCGCGTCCCCGCGCCCGACATCGAAGCGGCGCGAGCGCTTATCGGCGACGGATCGCTCGTGCGTGCCGCCGAAGCAGCCATCGCAGGAGGTGTCTCATCATGACTGTACTTTCCGGACCGCGCACCGTGCGCGCGGCGCGCGGCACCGAGCTGACGTGTCCGGGCTGGGCGCAAGAAGCGGCGCTGCGCATGCTGATGAATAACCTCGACCCCGACGTGGCCGAGCGGCCGGACGATCTGGTCGTCTACGGCGGAAACGGGCGAGCGGCGCGTTCGTGGGAAGCCTTCGATGCGATCGTCCGCACGCTGCGCCGTCTGAAGAACGACGAAACGCTGATCGTGCAGAGCGGCAAGCCGGTCGTCGTATGGAAGACGCACGAACGGGCTCCGCGCGTCTTGATCGCCAACTCCAATCTCGTGCCGAAGTGGGCGGATTGGACGACCTTTCGCCAACTCGAAGCGCAAGGACTCACGATGTACGGTCAGATGACCGCCGGCTCGTGGATCTACATCGGCACGCAAGGCATTTTGCAAGGCACGTACGAGACGTTTGCGGAGTTGGCACGCCGTCATTACGGCGGAACGCTGAACAGCCGCGTGTGCCTGACGGCCGGCGTCGGCGGCATGGGCGGCGCGCAGCCGCTGGCGATCACGATGAACGGCGGCGTCGCATTGGTTGTCGACGTGGACCGTGCGCGCTTGGAACGGCGCGTGGAGCTGCGCTATCTCGACACCATCGGGAATTCCCGTGATGAGGCGTTGCGCGCGGTCGCGCAGGCCAAGAACAACGGCGAAGCGGTCTCGATCGGATACGAAGGCAATGCCGGTGTCGAATTTCCGGCGCTGTTCGCGGCCGGGCTGCGGCCCGATGCGGTGACCGATCAAACCTCGGCGCACGACATGATCAACGGCTATGTGCCGGAAGGATTGACGCTCGCGCAGGCCGCCCAGTTGCGCGCAAGCGATCCGCAGGAGTATGAGCGGCGCGGGCTCGCGACGGTCGCCAAGCACGTGCAGGCGATGCTCGATTTTCAGAAGACCGGCTCGGTCGTCTTCGACTACGGCAACAACATTCGCGCGCAGGCGCGCCGGGCCGGCCTCGAACACGCCTTCGATTTCCCCGGATTCGTGCCGGCGTTCATTCGCCCGCTGTTCTGCGAAGGCAGCGGGCCGTTCCGTTTCGCGGCGCTCTCCGGCGATCCGCAAGACATCTTCCGCTGCGACGACGAGTTGCTCAAACTGTTTCCTCACGACGAAAAGCTCAAACGCTGGATTCGGCTGGCGCGCGAGCGTGTCGCATTCCAGGGACTGCCGGCGCGCATCTGCTGGCTGGGTTTCGGCGATCGCGCCAAAGCGGGACTGGCGTTTAACGAATTGGTGCGGCGCGGGGACGTGAAAGCGCCGATCGTCATCGGTCGCGATCATCTTGACACCGGCAGCGTCGCGTCGCCGTATCGCGAGACCGAAGCGATGCGTGACGGCAGCGATGCCATCGCGGATTGGCCGATTCTCAATGCGCTGATCAACACCGCTGCCGGAGCTGACTGGGTGAGTTTTCATCATGGCGGCGGCGTCGGCATCGGCTATAGCTTGCATGCCGGCATGGTTGTCGTCGCCGACGGCAGCGAGCACGCGCGCGAGCGGCTGGAATGCGTGCTCACGACCGATTGCGGCATGGGCGTGGTGCGCCACGCCGACGCGGGATACGAGCTCGCCATCGAAACCGCTGACGCGAAGGGCATCGATTGGCGCTTGTAGAGCGTCGTGCGCTGCTCGTTCGCGCGGGAACCGTCGTCACCAATCACAACGACGTCGCGCAGAACGGCGTGACCTTCGCCGATCTCGGCATTCTCCACGATGCCGAGATCGTGTGTGCCGACGGTGCGATCGTCGCGATCGGCAAGCGCGGTTCCATCGATCTCTCGCGCGAGGCGATCGCGCAGGAGGTGAACCTCGGCGATCGCGTGATCGTCCCTGGGTTCGTCGACGCGCACGCGCACCCGCTCTTTGCCGGGGATCGCGAACCCGACTTCGCGGCGCGCATTCGCGGTGAGAGACCCACGCTCGGCATGCTGCATACCGTCGAGCAGACGCGCGCCGCGCTGCTGGACGGCGCGGCGTTCTACGAGCGCAGCGTCCGCCCGCGTTTGCACGCCCTGCTGATGCACGGGACGACCACGCTCGAAACCAAGACCGGGTACGCATTGCACAAACCCGGGGAGGCCGAGTTGCTCGACCTCATCGCAACGCATCGCGACGACGCGGACGCACCGCGATTGGTGTCCACGTTCCTCGGCGCACACGCGCTTCCGCCCGAGTATGATGACGAGATTGCATTCGTCGATTACTTGATCGATCAATGTCTGCCGACTGCCAAGGCGCACGGCGCCGTCTATGCCGACGCCTTCTGCGAGCCCGGATTCTTCTCGCCGGAGCAGACCCGGCGGTATCTGGAGGCAGCGCGAGCGCACGGCTTGCGATTGCGCGTGCATTGCGATGAGATGCAGTTCGGTCACGCCGCCGAGATGGCAGTTGCGCTCGGCGTCGATGCGGTCGATCATTGCAACTGCATTCGCGAGCAGGACGTGGCCGCGATCGCCGAGCGCGACATCGTGACCGTTGCTTGTCCGGCGACGATCGCGTACCTCGATCTGCCGCAGCGCGCGCCCGTGCGCGCTCTGCTCGAACGCGGCGCGACGGTCGCGTTGGCGAGCGACTTCAACCCCGGCACGTCGCCCTGCTTCAATCTGCAGACGGTCGCGTATTTCGGCCGTAAGCTCTTCGGGCTCTCCGCCGCCGAAGCACTGTACGGCGTGACGGTGGCGGCGGCGCGGTCGCTGCGCGCCAATGCCGGACGCTTGCGCGTCGGCGCACCGGCCGACTTCGTCGCACTCGACATCGCGTCACCGCACGAATTCGGTTGGCAGCACGGTGGAAATCTTGCCTCGTTCGTGGTGCGCGCCGGGGTGATCGCGGCATGAACGAAATGGTGCGCGCGGCGCGCGCGCTGGTTGGCGGCAAGCTGCGCGAGGATTATGCGTTCGTCATCCGCGACGGCATGATCGCCGTCGCGGGTTCCTATGCGGAGTTGCGTGAACACGCCGCTGACTTGCCGGGCCGATCATTTCCGTCCGATCGCCTGATCGTGCCGGGATTCATCAACGGCCACAGTCATGCGTATCAAATCTTGCTGCGCGGCTGGGCCGATGATTGGCCGTTCGCGCGCTGGCGCAGCGAGGCGCTGTACCGGGTCGTTCCGCAATTGACGCCCGACGACATCTTCACCGTGTTCGTCTGCGCGTTCTCCGAGATGCTGGCAGCGGGCATCACCACAGTGACCGAATTTTTCTATCTCAACGGCGCCGGCAACGCGCACGCGCAGGCCGCGATCGCCGCCGCGCGCGAGACCGGCATACGGCTAATCCTAGCGCGCACCTGGATGGACGCATCGTATGCGCCCGTCGCGTTTCGCGAGTCGATCGACCAAGCCGCATCGCGCACCGATGCCTTGCGCGCCGAGTACCCGGATGCCAACGTGTGCGTGGCTCCGCATTCGCTGCACGCCGCGTCGCACGACATGATCCGCGCGGCCGCGCAGTATGCGCGCACCACCGGCTGCAAGTCGCATATCCACGTAGCCGAAGCGCAGTACGAAGGTCAGGAGACAAAAGAGAAGTTCGGCGCGACGCCGGTCGAGCTGTTGGAACGGCTCGGCGCACTGGACGAACGCACGGTCGCCGTACACGCGATCTACATAAGCGACGATGAAAAGCGCCTGCTCGCGCAGCGTGGGGCGGCGGTGATCCACAACCCGATGACCAATCAGTATCTCGGCGACGGTATCTGCGACGTGGTTGGATTGGATGCGCTCGGTGTGACGATCGGCTTGGGGACCGACGCCGACGTCAAACCGTCGATCATCGACGAGATGCGCGCGGCCTCGCTCTTGCAAAAAGTGGATCGGCGTGACGGCGAAGCGCTGGGAGCGCAGCGTGCATTTGCACTGGGCACGTCGTCGGGTGCGCGGGCCGTTGGGATCACAGCCGGCGATCTGACGGCAGGCAATGCCGCCGATTACGTCGTGCTCGATGCCGGCCGCATCGATGCCTGGACGCCGCCGTGCAACGCGGTCGTCTATCGCGGCGAGTCGCGATGGGTGCAGGCCGCCTTTGTCGGCGGGCAACGCGTCTACACCGGCGAAGTATCGTTGGCCGAGCGGCGCGAGCGCGAACGGATCGGAGCGGTCGCGCGGCGCGTCCTTCCCTAGCTTCCGCTTCTAGCAATCATCACGGGAGGCCAAGATGCAATCATCCGTTCGCTCGATCTTCGCCGTCGTGCTCGCGCTCACGCTCTGCGCGTGCGGCGGCAACAAGAACGCCGCGCAGTCCCCGTCGCCGTCGCCGAGCGCTCCCGAACTGTCGCCGCCCGCCGGTGCGATGTCGACGATGGCGACCGTTCCTCCGAATCTGAACTGCGGCGCCGTCAAGCCCGTGTGGGTCAACCTCAGGACCAAGAAGTATCACGAACCCGGCGATCCGATGTACGGCATGACCAAGCACGGCGAGTATCTCTGCCCGTCGCAAGCTGCGGCGCAAGGGTTCAAACGCGCAAGACCGTAGCGATCTTCGCTAGAGGTGCGGCCGCAGCGTCCGCATGAACGTGCCGAACCGCGCGTTGTTCGCATCGGTTGAGGGAAGCGCGGCGTACACGACGATTGTGTAGCTGCGGCCTTGTGCCGTCGTCAGAATGCCGCCGTCGTGCGTGACCTCGTCGGTGTCTCCGGTCTTGTGTTCGAAGCGGTCGCCCGCCCCAAGCCCCTCGCTCAGCTTGTTGTTCCAGCGCTGACGCGCAAGCGCCGCGCGCAGCACCGGTGCATGCGGAACCGCATTCGTTGCGATCAGTGTGAACATGCGCGCGGCATCGGCTGCGCTGTGCGCGTTGCGATGCACGCCGTCCCACTGCGGATCGTCGATGAGCGGCTCGCTGCCGGAGAGTTTGCGATGGAACGCCGTGCGCGCGAGACCGAAGCGCTCGCGCGCGATCTCGGTCGCACGCTCGCGGCCGACGACGTCGAAGAGCATGTTGGTCGCGACATTGTCGGAGTTCGCGATCGCGAGCTCGATCAATTGGTGGAGCGACGCGCGGTAGCCGGGAACCAGCGGTGAGGATGCGTCGTTGGCAGTCATGTTCTCCGGCATGACCGGGAACGTAGCGTCGTCGCGCAGGCGGCCGGCGGCGAGATCGTTCAAGGCCGCCGCCGCCAGCGGCACCTTGATCATGCTCGCGGGATAGACGTACCGCTCTGCGTCGAGCGCCACCGCATCGCCGCCGTCGGATACGGGCGCCACGACGATCCCGCACGGGTCGAGCCCGGCCTCGTGGGCGGCCTGGACGAGGGTGTGCGGAGTGAGCGTGAGCATCCCACGGAGATACTCCGCCATGCGTGTAAGTACTTGCATACACCTCGATCGTATGCTAGGGTGGTGCGTGCAAGTACATACTTGCATAAAAGGAGTCACCTGTTTTCTGTGGAGACCTTCGCCCTGATGCCGGGTAACGCGTTGTTGGCGCTCATCCTGCTGCTCGGCGGGGTGCAGGCAACGGCGCAACCTTCGTCGCCGCTCGACGCGGCGACGATCATTACGCGCATGGAGGCGCGCAACGTTTCGCTGAACTCTTACCGCTCGCGTGTGCATGTCAACGTCCGCATGCTGAATTTTCCATGGCTCGCACCCAAACTCGACGGGACCGCCTACTATAAACGCCCGGGCGCATTCGCCGTGGTTTTCGATCGCGTCCCGAGCTACGCGCACGGGATCACCAAACTCTTCACCGACATCGGCGATCCGAGCGCGTGGCGGAAGGATCAGACCCTGGAACTGATCGGAACGCAGACGTTGAACGATCGCCCCGTCTACGTGGTGAAGCTGACGAAGAAGATTTACTCGACGATCTTGGATCGCGCGCTCGTGTACGTCGATGCGCAGACCTACGAGCTTCCGCGCATGGAATGGTACTATCGTGACGGCGGCAAGGTCACGATGACGCAAGCATATCGCGACGATGGAGGTTTCCAGATGGTTGCCACGCAACACGCGGACATCGCCATTACCCACGTCCGAGCCGTCGCCGACTCTTCATACGGTCCGTATCAGACCAACATCGCGCTTGACGACGCGGTCTTTCAGCAGAGCAAATGATCTCCAACATCCATTCCGATCACAGCGACCGCCGTTCCGCTTCACCGGAGGAGACGCGCGAGCGCATCCTGCTTGCGGCGCGCGACGTGATGTCGCGCAAGGGCCGGCGCGGCGCCACCACCCGCGAGATCGCCGACGTCGCCGGCGTCAACGAGGCGACCTTATTTCGGCATTTCGGAAACAAGGACGGCTTGATGGCGGCGATCGCACAGCGGTTCTGCGCTGTTTTCGAATTGCAGTCGCTGATGGACCGCCTCTCGGGCAATCTCGAAGATGACATGTTTGAGATCGGCAAGACGCTGATGCAGAGCATGAACGCCTTGCGGGACATGATCGCATGGTCGCTCGTCGAGAACGATCCCGAGACGCCGTTTCAAGTGCGCATCGGCGATGAGGTGTGGCGCGTCCCTGAAGCGATTCACAAGGTCATTTTAGATTACATGGCCGGCCGCATCGCGTCCGGTGAACTGCACGGTGACGCGCCGCTGCTCGCTCGGCTGCTCATGAACATCATCTTCGCGCACGTGATGTCGCGTCGAAAATTTCCCGACGCGCAGATCTACGACGACGCCGACGCAGCCCTGCGATTCTACATAGACGTTTTTCTCAATGGTGTAAGGAGCAAGTAAATGGCAACTCGCGATGTCGACCAAGAACGGGTCGAGACCGCCCCTCGTGGAACCGGAAACGGCGTGGCGACGCTCGACGCGCGCACCGGACCGCGCAAACGGATCATTTTCGGCGTGCTGGGAGCGATCGCCGGCATCTTGATCTTGGTGTGGGGCATGAAGTGGTATGCCTATGCTCACGTCCACGAGGGCACCGACGACGCGCGCGTCGACGCCGACGCCGTTCAGATCACGAGCAAGATCGGGGAACGGGTCGAGACCATCGTCGTTGACACCAACGAGCACGTCGCCAAGAACCAGACGCTGATCGTCCTCGACAACGCCGACGAACGTGCCAAGCTCAAACAAGCGCAAGCCAACTACGATCTCGCGCGCTCCAACCAATCGGCGACGACGCAGCAGAGTCAGGGCGGCCTCTCGCAAGCCCAGGCGGACGTGATTGCGGCACAGACGCAACTGCCAATCACGCGCGCCGGTGTCGCGCAAGCGCAGGCCCAACTCGACCAAGCGCAAGCGCAGGTGCCGGCGGCGCAAGCGGCTGCCGACAAGGCGTCGGCGGACGAAGCGCGCGCGCAATCGCTCTTTGCTACCGGCGACGTTCCACGAGCGCAACTCGATGCGATGCGCGCGGCAGCCGCGGCGGCCGCGGCGCAACTACGCGCGGCGCGCGAGAGCGTGCTCGTCGCTTCGGCCAACCTCGATGCCGCGCGAGTGCGCATCGCTTCGGCGCAGGCGGGCATCTCCGCCGCGCAGGGAGGCATGGCAACCGCGCAAGGAAAGCTGGCGCAGAATTCCGACCCCAGCAACGTCGAGGCGGCCGCAGCCGCGCTCGCGCTCGCGAAACAGAATCTGTCGTACACGTCGATCGTCTCCCCGATCGACGGGTACGTCGGCGAGAAGAGCGCTGAAGTCGGTCAGACCGTCGGTCCGGGGACGACGCTTCTGACGCTGATACCGTCAAACAAGATCTTCATCACCGCGAACTTCAAGGAAACGCAGCTCACCGACATGCGCGTGGGGCAGCCGGCCGACATTCACGTCGACGCCTATCCGAACGCCGGGTTCACGGGACACGTCGTCTCAATCAACCCCGCCTCGCAGAACACGTATGCGCTGGTGCCGGCGCAGAACGCCACCGGCAACTTCGTCAAGGTCACGCAGCGCATCCCCGTGCGCATCGCGATCGACAATGGCGATGCGGCGCACCCGCTGCGTCCCGGCATGAGTGTCGAGACGTACGTGAAAGTCCGCTGAGAGCGGGCCATGGCAGCCCAGATGCACGAGAGCGCAGTCGTGGAATACGGCGTGCGCAGATTCCTAGTGAGCTTGGCGGTCATCTCGGCGACGCTGCTGGAGATCATCGATACGACCATCGTCAACGTCGCGCTGCCGAACATCCAAGGCAACTTCGGCGTGCCGATCGATCAAGGCGCGTGGATCGTGACCGGCTACATCATCGCCAACGTGGTCGTCATTCCGATCACACCCTGGCTGCAGATGCGCTTCGGCCGCCGCCAGTATTTCTTCGCGTCGATCGTGATGTTCACGATCGCCTCGCTGATGTGCGGGCTCGCGCCGAATTTTGAGTCGCTCGTATTCTGGCGCGTCATGCAAGGGTTGGGTGGCGGCGGGCTGATCTCCACCTCGCAAGCGATCCTGCGCGACACATTCACGTTGCGCGAACAAGGACAAGCTCAAGGCATCTTCGCGATGGGCGTCATCGTCGGACCGGCCCTCGGTCCGGTCATCGGCGGGATTCTCACCGACAACCTGTCGTGGCGTTGGGCGTTCTTCATCAACTTGCCGGTGGGGATCATCGCCGCGATCCTGACGTGGAGGTATCTGCGCAACCCGCAGGCGCCCCGTTTCTCGAAACTCGACTGGTTCGGCCTGGGGTTTCTCGCGCTTGGGCTCGGTTCGATGCAGTACGTGCTCGACCAAGGGCAGCAATACGATTGGCTCGCCGATCCCAACATTCGGCTCTTCGCCGGTTTGGCCGTCGCGGGGCTCGGAGCGTTCGTGTTCTGGACGCTGCGCTCGAGGATTCCGGTCGTCGATCTGCACGTCTTGCGGTTGCGTCAAGTCGTGGCCGGCAGCATTCTGGGAGCCGTGCTCGGCATGAGTCTCTACGGAACGATCCTGGTTTTGCCGCAGTATCTTCAGAATTCGCTCGGCTTCACGGCGACGCTCTCCGGGCTGACGATTCTGGTGCGCGCGATCGCCGTCATGATCTTCACGATTCCCACGGCTATCCTCGCCGGGCGCGGGCTCATCGACCCGCGCATCTCGACGGCGGCCGGATTCGTGCTGCTCGGTATCTCGAACTGGATCCTCGCCGACGTCACCACGCCCAATTCGAGTTTCGGAACCTTCGTGATCGCGCTCGTCATCAGCGGCGTCGGGTTGTCGCAGATTTTCGTGCCGCTCTCGATCGCCGTGCTTGGCGGTGTCGCTTCGAAAGAAGTACCATCGACCTCCGCATTCTTCAATCTGTCACGTCAGGTTGGTGGAAGTATTGCAACCGCAGTGCTGGTGACGTTGCTCGTGCGCGGGGTCTCCGTCCATCAAACCGACTTGGCAGCGGCGATCAATCTCCGTAGCCCTGCAACGGCGGCGTACGTGCGCGCCAACGGCGGTGAGCGCTCGCGCGGTGCGCTCGGCAATCTCGAAGACATCGTGGAACGTCAAGCGCTGGTCCAGTCCTATGCCGACACGTCGCGCTGGGTCGCGCTCATCTCGGTCGCGCTCGCGCCGCTGGTTCTCTTGCTCAAACGTCCGCACTTGGGCGGCCCTGTCGTCGTCGAATAAGGAAGTCATCTGTGAAAATGCGCATGTTTGTTCTCATCCTCGCAGCGGCAGTGATGATCGCGCCGTCGGCCGCGCTCGCGCAGGTCGCACCTTCGCCGACGCCGCCGCCCGCGCCGCAATTACCTGAAGTTCCGGCGGTCGCGCCCGGGTACGAAGCGCCGGCCCTCCCGCTCGCGCCTGCACAGATCGTCGGCATCACGCAGCAACCCTTCGTCGGCATCGCCTTGTCCGACGCGGTCGCGATGGCGCTGGCGAAGAATCCCGATCTCGCGGTCGCGCAAGGGAACCGGCGCATCGCGGGTGATGACATTGTCGCCGCGAGCGGAGCGTACGATATTCGCTTCTCGATTGTGCCGTCGGTCGCGCACAACACGACGCCGCCGCAAAACGCCTTCTTCGCCGGTCCGAACTTCGGCGCGATCGCGATCAATCAGCAGACGGTGGGCGGGGGAGTGAGCGGTGAGATACCGACCGGCGGTCAGTACAAGGTCAGTCTCTCGGCGTCGAAGATCGACGACAACACCGTCATCAACACGTTCAATCCGTACTATCCGTCGGTGTTCAGCGCGGTGGTGACGCAACCGCTCGGGAAGAATGCGGGCCTCGATGCCGCCAAACGCACGGTCGAGCTCGCGCGCATCAGCGCCGACACCTCGGATGCGCAAGCATTGGAAAATGCGTCGTCGACCATTTCGGAGGTCGAGAACGCGTATTGGGATCTGGTTGCCGCCTGGCGCAACGTCGCCATACAAGAAGATGCCCTCAAGGCGGCGGTTGCGCAACAGAACAGCAACCTCCGTTTGTACCGGAGCGGGCAAGCAGCGGCGATCGATGCGGTGGAATCGAGCACGCAGGTCGACGTGTTTCAAAGCAACGTTTACGCGGCATTGCAAAACGTGGCCGGGCTGCAGAACCGCCTGAAGGCGCTGTTGACCAGCGATTCGGCCGACCCGATCTGGCCGGCGAACCTCGTCCCGACGACACCCGCGCTGCAGTTGCCGGCGGCGCCGACGCTCGAACATCTCGTGCAATCCGCGCTGTCGCAGCGCCCCGAGGTGCAAGAGCTTCGCGATCTGCGCAGGAGCGCCGACGTGAACGTGGCCTATGCTCGCAATCAATTGCGCCCGCAGGTTGATGCTCAGGTCGCCTACATGAGCAACGGCCTTGCCGGGTCGGTGGTGCCATTTGCACAGCAAGGCTTCCTCGCGTCGAGCGCGCAGCAAACGATCGCGCTCAACGAACTGATCGCTGCGTTCAACAGAGGTGTTCCGCCGAATCAACAGATTCCACCGTTGCCGAATACGACCGCACCGGTTCCGCCCTACCTGAGCGGCGGCCTCGGCCAGTCGCTCGCCAACCTCTTCGCCGGGAAGTTCCCGTCGTATCAGGCCGGCATTACGATCAGCATTCCCATCGACAATCGTACCGCGCGCGGCGACCAACGGGCCGCCGACACACAGGAGCGCATCGCCGCGATTCGCGAGAGCGCGTTACTGGAACGCATCGCCTATGAGGCGCGCAACGCATTGCAGGCCTACCACGCGGCGCTCGCCCGGCTCTCGGCCGCACATGCGGCCCGCACGGCCAGCGAGCAAGTCTTGGCAAGCGAACAGCGGAAATTCCGCAACGGCTCGTCGACGACGTTCTTAGTTCTGCAACGCCAGGTGCAAGTCGCTCAGAACCGCGGACTCGAACTGCAAGCGCAAACGGACCTGAACAAGGCCGTCGTGGAGATACAACGCGTTAGCGGCGACATCATATCCTCGAACCACGTGACGCTCGAATCCCTCGGCACGCAAACCTTAGGAAAATAGGATCGGCCTTCCCCTTAGGGTGTCGTCAGCGTGGCGGCTGCTTCGTCGGCGAGCCAGGTGAGGTCGTGGGTGGTGGGCGCGATGGATTGGGCGGGGGCGTCGATCGGGTCATAGGCTCCGTCGCGCACGCGCGCGAGCGCTTGCGCTTTGCTCGCGCCTTCGACCGCGAAGACGACCGCGCGCGCCGCATTGATGACGTAGGGCGTCAAGGTGATGCGGTGCGCGCGCAGGCTATCGACGTAGACGGCACGCACGAACGCTTCGTGGTTGAGAAACGGCGACGTGCCCGGAAAGAGCGATGCCGTGTGCGCGTCGGCTCCTAACCCCAACAGCACGAGATCAAAAACCGGAAGCGGACCGAGCTGTTCGCGTAACAGTTGGGCATATGCGAGTGCGGCGGCGACCGGATCGTCCTCACCGCGCATGCGGTGAACGTGAGTCTCGGGAATCGGCACGTGCGCGAGCAGCGCTTCACGCGCCATGCGGTAGTTTGACTGCGCGTCGTCGGGCGGCACGCAGCGTTCGTCGCCGAAGAAGACGTGCGTGCTCGACCAATCCACGGCATGGCAGCGTGGCGCTTGCGCGAGCAGCGCATACGCTGCTGCCGGCGTCGTTCCGCCGGCTAGCGCGATCGCGAAGGTTCCGCGAGCCTCGCACGCCGCCCGTGCGCGTTCGACGATCAGATTGGCGAGCGCATCGGCGGCGGCCGGAGCATTGGGAACGATGCGAAGTGTGCCGCGCTGACGAGCGGTCACACGCGTGAGCCCCATACCACCAGCAAATCGCGAGCGACGCGCGCCGACTCGATAAAGAGCGCGCTCGTGCTGCGTTCGCTCATGGCGCGCTCGATCAGCGTGGGCGTATCGGCGTTACCGAGCGGCGCGATCCGCCGCTCGCACGCGCGGCGGCCGGCGACCTCAAGCTGCACCGCATGCGGATCGTCGGAAAGCAGATGCGCACGATAGATCGAGCCGGCGGCGTGCAGAGTGATCCCGCGGATGCGGCGTGACTCGCCCTCGAGCATGATCGAAACCGGGATCGGTTCGCCGTCGGCAGCGCACAGCGCGCCGTCCTCGGTCGGGTGCCAGTCCAGACGTCCGGCAAGCCAGCCGAGCAAATAATACGCCTCGGCCGACGATCCGGCGGTCACGTCGATGCGCTCGACGCGCGCGAGATCGATCGCGAAGCCGGCGTTATCGAAGAAGTGAGCGATCATCTCTTGCCAGGGCTCGATGCGTAGATAGGCGAGATCGTGCAATTGACGGTCGCCGGTGTGGAACAGCACGTCGACGACGTCTTCGAGCGTGCGTGAATCGCTGCGCAGCCGGGAGCTGTCGACGATCGCGGTGGTCGCGAGCGCGCGCAAGGCGGCGAAGCGCGGGTCACCGCGCAAACGCTCGGATGTCCACATCAGCACCACCGGCATGCCGAGCACGGACAGGTCTTGAACGATCGAGGCGAGCGCGTCAGGACTCGCGCCGGCAACGCCGACTTCTAGGAACTCCAGCCGTGCGATCGACAGTTCGCCCAAGGCGACGTCTTCGATGACGACGTCGGCTGCGTCGCGCACCGCCCGGGTGTCGAGGACGATCACCCGCGCCGGATGGCGCTCCCCGATCTCATGCGCGCGTTCGCGAATCCATTGGCGCACCAATTCGTCGTCGACGAAGACGACGAGGGTCATCGTAACCGCATTCACCGAGTTGGCGCGCTGTTCGCTGAGCGCGTCGAGCAACTCCGCGATCTTGGGAGTCACAAGAGTCGCCAATCCGGTGTCAGCATACGCGCCGCATCGGGTCCTTGGCTTCCGGCCGGATAGTTCGGGAAGCCCGTAGCGCGTCCGTTCTCCCAAACGTCGAGCATCGGGGTCACGATCTCCCACGCCAGTTCGACCGCGTCCCAACGTGTGAACAGCGTCGGGTCTCCGCGCATCGCGTCGGCGATAAGGCGCTCATACGCGGGGGGCGATTGCACGCTGAAACCGCTGCCGTAGTTGAAATCCATGAAGACGCTGCGGATGTGGCTCTTTGGCCCCGGTACCTTGGCTTCAAACCGCAGCGAGATGCCTTCGTCCGGCTGAATCTTCACGATCAGCATGTTGGGATCAATCGCGTCGGTCTTCTCGCCGTACAGCCGATGCGGAATCGGTTTGAAGGTGACTGCGATCTCCGACATCTTGCGTGCCAGACGCTTGCCGCTGCGTAAATAGAACGGTACGCCGGCCCAGCGCCAGCTGTCGACGAAGAGCCGGAGCGCGGCGAAGGTCTCGGTGTTGGAATCGGATGCGACGTCGGGTTCGTCACGATAGCCGGGAACCGCGGCTCCGCTGATGGTTCCCGCGCCGTATTGTCCGCGCACGGCGCAGTTGCCGACGTCATCCTTGGCGATGGGACGGATCGCGGAAAAGACCTTGTATTTTTCGTTGCGAATGGCTTCGCCGCCGTCGTTGGCGGGTGGCTCCATCGCGACCAACGCCAACAGATTGAGCACATGATTTTGAATCATGTCGCGCAACGCGCCAGCGTTGTCGTAATAGCCGCCGCGGCCCTCCACGCCGATGCTCTCCGCCGAGGTAATCTGAACCGAATCAATGTATGTGCGATTCCATATCGGCTCAAAGATCACGTTGGCGAAGCGCAGCGCGAGAATGTCTTGAACGGTCTCCTTGCCGAGATAGTGGTCGATGCGGTAGACCTGCGGCTCGTTGAAGACGTGTTCGATCTCACGCTGCAAGGCGCGCGCGGATTCCAAGTCGGTGCCGAACGGCTTCTCGACGATCAAGCGCGTCCAGCCCGTGGTATGGCTGCGCGGATCGAGCCCCGCATCGCGCAACTGCGTGACGATCTGCGGAAACACCGCCGGCGGCGTCGAGAGGTAGAAGAGCCGGTTGCCGCGTGTCCCGAGTGCCTGATCGTTGACCTCCAAACGTTTGCGAAGATCATCAAAGTGGCGGCGGTCGGTGAAGTCGGCGCAAATATAGAAGATGCGCGAAGCAAAATCGTTCCATACCGCATCCTGGGGTGCGCCCGAGGGGGAGAACGCCGTCAACTGCGTTTTGCAGTACTCGCGAAACGTTTCGTCGGTGTAGGCGCTGCGTGAAAAACCGATCAGCGAAAAATCGTGGGGGAGGATGCCGCGCAGCCGCAGCGCGTAGACGGCAGGCAGCAGCATACGCTTGAACAGATCGCCGCTTGCGCCGAAGAAGACCAGGCTGCAGGGATCGGAGATGCGGTCGGTCTGCAGGCCGGCGCGTAGCGGATTGACGACCGCGCCATCGGTCGTGACCGCGGCGGTAGCCGTGGCGCTCTCAGACATGCTCGCTCTTGACGGCGTGTCCGCCGAACTGATTGCGCAGCGCCGCCACCACCTTTGCGCTGAACGATTCGTCCTGGCGCGACGCGAAGCGCGCCAGCAGCGAGAGCGTGATCACCGGCGCCGGAACGTTCTCGTCGATCGCCGCCTGCACCGTCCAGCGTCCTTCACCGGTGTCGTCGACGTAGCCGCGAATCTGCGAGAGGTTCTTGTCGTCGGCGAATGCGCGTACCGCAAGTTCCAGCAGCCACGAGCGCACGACGCTGCCGTGACACCACACGCGCGCGAGTTGTTCGAGATCGAATGCGAACGGCGATTTTTCGAGAATTTCGAAGCCCTCGCCATACGCTTGCAGCAGGCCGTACTCGATGCCGTTATGCACCATTTTCGAGAAATGGCCGGAGCCGGCCGGACCGACGTGAGCATATCCGTCGGGCGGCGCGAGCGCACGAAAGATCGGCTCGCAGAGTTTGACGGCGTCCGTGTCGCCGCCGACCATGAGGCAGTAGCCTTCGGTTAAGCCCCACACGCCGCCGCTCGTGCCCGCGTCGACCAAATGCACGCTTTTGAGTTTGCAGCGGTCGTACGCGCGCAGACCGGCTTGCCAGTTGGTGTTGCCGCCGTCGACGATCACGTCGCCGGGAGAGAGCAGCGTGAGCAGTTCATCGATGGTCTGATCGGTCGGCGCACCCGAGGGCACCATGATCCAGACGACGCGCGGTGTGTCGTGCAGCCGCTTCACCAGGTCCGCGAGCGAACTCGCGCCGTCCGCGCCGCCCGCTACCGTGCGCGCCACCGCGTCCCCGTCGCGGTCGAAGGCGACAACCGCGTGTTTTTCGCGCAACAGGCGCGTCGTCATGTTGGCGCCCATCTTGCCGAGGCCCACCATCCCCAGGTGCACGATGTAACTCTTCCCTTCTTACGTTGCTACGTTTTCGCTGTGAGTGCGTCGTCGACGATCGCGCCGAGCCGGCGCAGCCCGGCCTCGAGTGCGCCGGAGATGACGATGCGAAGGCCGCGCCGTTTGCGGCTATCGAGTGCTTGGAAGTCGCCGATCGACTGTGCGTCGATCAGCGTGCGAAAACCGACGTTCATTCCGGGAATCATCGGGTCGCCGGCGGCCTCGTGAACCAGTTGCAGCGTCACGATCGAGTCGGGCCCGCCCTTATGTAACTGTCCGGTGGAGTGTAAGAAGCGCGGTCCGAAACCGACCGTGGTCGCCACCTTCCGCGCATCGCGAATCTTCACGCGCAGGTCCCGCAGCAAGCGTTCGTGCGCGGCGTTGTGATCGAGGTAGGCGGTGATCGCGACGTAGTCGCCGGAGCGAATCTGGGCGAGCACGTCGGCGAGGGCATCGGCCGGTGACGACGTGCGCGCGTTCGCACTTCCGGAGAGCAGCGCTAGCGCGAACGCGTCGTCGCGGGTGCCGATGCGCGGTTGCGGGAGCGCTCCCGTCGATGCGAACGTCGCCAGCAGCGCCTTCGTATTGTCCTTGGATTCTTGAACGTTGGGTTGGTCGAACGGGTCGATGTGCAATAGCGCGCCGGCCGCTGCCGTCGCGATCTCCCAAAGATAGAATTGCTCGCCCAGATCGTAGGCGTCGTTGAGCGCTAAACGGATCACCGGATGTCCGGCCGCTTCAAGCGCCGCGATCGCGCTGTCGGTGGAAGGATCGCTCGCGGGCAGATGCGCGCCGACATAGACGAAGACGCGATCACTTCCGTACACGGACGGATCGCCGAGCGGTTCTCCCTCAATCGGAATGACACCGGTGCCGAGCTTTCCGGTTGATTCGGCGATCAGCTGTTCGCACCATTGACCGAACGCAGCGATGCGGGGATGCGTCACGATCGTGAGCTTGTCGCGGCCGGCCTTCGCGCACGCGCCGATCGCCGCGCCGAAGCGCGTGCCGGGCGCCGTGCGTACGTCGACGATCTTGTCGTTGGCGTGCATCGCTCCCAGACCGCGGTCGAGCAGCAGATTGACGTCGTACCCGGCGATCGCCGCCGGCAGCATGCCGAAGAACGAGAGCGCGGAGTAGCGTCCGCCGATGTTGGGGTCGTTCTCGTAGACCGCACGGAATCCGACGCTCTTGGCTTCCACGGCGAGCGCCGTTCCCGGATCGGTGATTGCGACGAAGTGAGCGGCGGCGTTGTGCGCGCCGATCTTCTTGGCGACCTTGTCGTAGAAGTAACGGTAGAAGGCATCCGGTTCGGTGGTCGTGCCGCTCTTGCTCGCGACGATGAACAGGGTGCGCCCGATGTCGATCGACGCTTCGATGCCGGCGATTTGGTCGGGGTCGGTCGAGTCGAGGACGTGCAGGCGCGGATAGCCCTCGATCGTGCCGAGCGTCGCGCGCAGCACGTCGGGTGCAAGCGAACTGCCGCCCATGCCGAGAACGACCGCGTGCGTGAATTCAACTGCGGTGTCTTTCGCGAGCGCTTTGAGATTGCTCGACCACTCCAGCAGATGCTGCGCGATGTCGAGCCATCCCAAGGACTGCTTGATGATCGCCGCGTGCGCCGGGTCGTCGGACCACAAGGTGGTATCCTTTGCGCGCAGACGCTTGAGAAAGTCGGCGTTCGCCAAGGTGTCCAGCGCGCCGTCGAAAGCCGCTTGCAGGCTCCCGAGCGAAACGCTGACCCGCTCAGCGTTCGAACAAAGCTGCTTCTGTTTGTAGACGATGGCTCCGAGCAGCGCTGCGAAGGAGTCGTTGAACGATGCGACGCCCTCGACTTGCAGTTGGTGCATCACATCGAAGACTGAAATCTTCGCTTCGGCAAGCGCTTTCATGACGGCGCGCGCGTTGTCGAGATCGCTTTCGACGGTGTCCGGCACGATGACGCCGTGATCCATCAGCGCGTCGAGCGTCTGCGGAGGCATGGTGTTGACGGTCTCGCGCGCGACGACGTTTTCGACGTACATCAACTCGGGATACTTGGGATTTTTCGTTGAGGTCGATGCCCACAGCGGGCGTTGAACGGTCGCTCCGGCCGCTCGCGCGCGCGCGAAGCGGTCGCCGTGGAAGAGTTCTTTGAATTTCGCGTAGGTCAGCTTGAGGTTCGCGATCCCCGCCTTGCCCAACAGATGATCGAGCCGCTCTCCTTTGGCGATGCGCTCGTTCACCAGCTTGTCGATCGCGGTGTCGATGCGGCTCACGAAGACGCTGTTGACCGAGCGGATCGCAGCGATCGGCTTGCCCTCGGCGATGCGGCGCTCGATTCCCTTGATGTAGGCAAGTGCCGTCTTTTCGTACATTTCGATGGAGAAGATCAGCGTGACGTTGATGTTGATGCCCGCATAGATCGCTTCCTCGATGGCGGGCACGCCTTCGTTGGTACCGGGAATCTTCACCATGAGGTTGGGGCGGTTGATGCGCTGCCACAGATGTTTGGCTGCGGCGATCGTGCCTTGCGTGTCGTGTGCCAGCAGCGGTGAGACCTCGATGCTGACAAACCCGTCGTTGCCGCCCGATGCGTCGAAGACCGGCCGGAACAGATCGCAGGCGCTCTCGATGTCGGCGATCGCGAGGTCCCAGAAGAGGGCGTCGGCGCTGCTCCCGGTGCCGATGAGCGAGCGCAGTTGCGCGTCGTAGTCGTCGCCCGTGCCGATCGCCTTCTCGAAAATCGTCGGGTTGCTGGTCATGCCGCGCAAGCCGCTGTCGATCAAGCGTTGCAGTTCGCCCGACGCGAACATGCTGCGGCGGAGATTGTCGAGCCATACGCTCTGACCGGCGTTGAGAAGGTGTTGCAATTGCTGGTTCACGTCAATCTCCTCTTGATACGGGCGTTATCGAGTTGCAATGGCGAAATGGCCGGCCGCGACGGCGGCGATGTGTTCGGGTGTGAAGCCGAGGGTTCCGGCGATCGCGGCGGCCGGCGCCGAAAGTCCGAACCGGTCGATGCCGTAGGTCACTCCGCGCGAGCCGACGTAGCGTTCCCAACCCAGCGTCGCCGCAGCCTCGATCGAGATGCGTGCGGTCACGGCTTGCGGCAGCACGCGCTCGCGGTATTCATCGGGCTGACGGTCGAACAGCTCCCACGACGGCATCGACACGACGCGCGTGGCGATCCCCTGTGCATCGAGCAGGCGCTTTGCGCCGATCGCAAGCGCGACTTCCGAACCCGTCGCAATCGCAATGAGATCGGGCGTGCCCGCGGTGTCCGCGATGATGTAGGCGCCGCGCCCGACATCGGCGCAGCGCTCGCCCAAGAACGGCACCGTCTGCCGCGTGAGCACGAGCGCCCACGGGCCGCTCCCCGGCTGCACCATCAGCTTCCACGCTTCGAGGGTCTCGAGCGAGTCGGCCGGGCGCACGACCGTGATATTCGGCGTCGCGCGCAGCGTCGCGAGTTGTTCGATCGGCTCGTGCGTCGGCCCGTCCTCGCCGAGAAACACCGAGTCGTGCGTGAAGATAAACGCCACGTGCGCGTTGCTCAACGCCGCTAGGCGCACGGCCGGTTTCATGTAGTCGACGAAGTTGAAGAAGGTCGCGGTGAAGGGGAGCACGCCGCCGTGCTGCGCCATGCCGTTGGCAGCCGCTGCCATGACATGTTCGCGAACGCCGAAATGCACGTTGCGTCCCGTGTACGCGTAGGCTTGAAAATCCCCGTGACCTTTCAGGTAGGTTTTCGTCGACGGATCGAGGTCGGCGGAGCCGCCCACGAGCTCGGGCAACGCGGCGGCAATCGCATTCATCACCGTGCCGCCAGCATCGCGCGTCGCCATCGCACCGTTCTCGGCCGTGAATGACGGCCACGGAAGATCTGCCGGCAGTTCGCCGGAAAGGATGCGCCGCAGTTGCGCGGCGGCCGCGCCGTGGCGCGACTCCCAGGCGCTGTAGTTGGCGCCCCACTGCGCTTGCAGGTTCGCGCCCTTCTCGACGAATGCGCGGAAGAACGTCAGCACGTCGTCGGGGACGTAGAAGTCCGGCTCGAGCGGCCAGCCGAAAAACTCCTTGGTGCGTCTGACGTTGTCGGCTCCCAACGGCTCGCCGTGCGCGAGGTATTGATCTTGTCGGGGTGAGCCGTATCCGATGTGCGTGCGAACGCGAATGAACGATGGCCGGTCGGTCACGGTCTTCGCGGTGGCGATCGCTTCGTCGATGACGTCAACGTCATTGGCATGCGAGATGTCGAGTGACTGCACGTGCCAGCCGCAGGCGTCGAAACGCGCGTCGTGCTCGTCGGTGAAGGTGACGTCGGTCGGACCTGCGAGCGAGACGCGATTGTCATCGTAGAGCACGATGAGTTTTCCGAGTTTGAGATGACCGGCGAGCGAGATCGTCTCTTGGCTGATGCCTTCCATCAAGTCACCGTCACTGCACAGCGCGAAGGTGAAATGATCGAAGAGCACGCCGGTGGGATCATAGGTCGCGGCCACGTGCGCTTGCGCGATCGCCATGCCGAGCGCGTTTGCGATCCCCTGCCCGAGGGGCCCGGTGGTCGCCTCGACGCCGGGAGTGTGCAGCGACTCTGGATGGCCCGGCGTCTTGCTCCCCAGTTGGCGGAAGTGCTTGAGGTCGTCGAGCGTGAGGCCGTATCCGGTCAGGTAGAGCATGGCGTAGAGCAGCATCGACGCGTGTCCCGACGAGAGCACGAACCGGTCCCGATTGAACCATGCCGGATCCTGCGGGTTGAAACGCAGATGCCGGGTCCAGAGCGCATAAATCATCGCCGCCGCTCCCAGCGGCATCCCGGGATGGCCCGAATTGGCCTTCTGCACGGCATCAACCGCCAAGAAGCGAATGGCATTGATGCGGAGATCGTCGTCGCGCGTGTTCGGCACGGTACCTCCTATCGATTCCCGGCGTTCAGAGTGGAAGCTGTACGTGTTCGCGATGCTCCCTCGTATTCTTACCCGGGCCGAAGGGTGGTTCGCCGGGAGGGTGCGAGTCCGGCGACGTACTCGCTCCCCCGATGGATGTAGAAACGATGCAAGCCGCGATCGAGTCGCTCGCTCGCGGTGAGGGCGACGTACGTGCAAAAGCCGGGCGTGTGGTCGACGACGTCATCGAGGCGCTCGACAAGGGCCTCGTCCGCGTCGCCGAACCGGACGGCGCGGGGGGCTGGACCACGCACGCTTGGATCAAGCAGGCGATCTTGATGTACTTCAAACGATGCGACGTCGATTGGATCGGCGATCCCGAGCGCGACGACGTCGTGTACTTCGACAAGATTCCGCTCAAGCGCAATTACAAGAAGCTCGGCGTCCGCTGCGTTCCGCCGGGCGTTGCGCGCTTTGGAAGTTTTCTCGGGCGCGGTGCGATCTTGATGCCGGGATACGTGAACATCGGTGCCTACGTCGATGAAGGAACGATGGTCGACACGTGGGCCACCGTCGGATCATGCGCGCAGATCGGTAAGAACGTGCATCTCTCCGGCGGCGTCGGCATCGGCGGCGTACTCGAACCACCGCAAGCCAGTCCCGTGATCGTCGAGGACGGCGCGTTCGTCGGCTCGCGCTGCATCGTCGTCGAAGGCGTGCGCGTCGGCCGGCAAGCCGTCCTCGGCGCCGGCGTCACGCTGACCGCCAGTACGCCGATCGTCGATGCGCGCATCGCCGACGCTCCGGTGACCAAAGGTGCGATTCCCGCGCGCGCCGTGGTGATTCCGGGCACGATGCCCAAACGGTTCGCAGGCGGTGAGTTCGGGGTGCCGTGTGCGCTAATCATCGGTGAACGCACGGAATCGACCGACTTGAAGACGTCGCTCAACGACGCGCTGCGCGAGTTCGAGGTGGCGGTGTGAACCCACGCGTCGCACAGATTGTGCCGTCGCTCATTCGCGAGATCGCCGCGCTCAAGCGTCCGACCTCCATCGACTTGGGGCTCGGCGAGCCGTCGCTGATGCCGAACATGGAGCACTTCGAGCACGCCATGACCTTCGTTCGGCGTAACGGCGTGCATTACACGCAGAATGCCGGCGACGTCGGCTTGCGCGAGCGAATCGCGGCGCACTATGCCTACCCGCATATGCCGGACGCCGACAACGTCTGCGTGACGACCGGCTCGCAAGAGGCGATGTTCGCCGTGCTGATGGCGTTGCTCGACCCCGTCTGTGATGACCTGTTGATCGTGGAGCCTGCGTTTCCGTCGTATGTGAAGATGGCGCGCCTCAACGGCATCGCGTGCTCGATTGTTGCGATGCGCGAAGAGGACGATTTTGCCTTTGACGCCGAGCGCATCGCGGCTGCACTCGGTCCGCGGACGCGCGCCATCGTGCTGTGCTCACCGTGCAACCCGACCGCGCGCGTGATCTCGCGCAGCGAAGTCGACGCGCTCGTCGCCGCCCTGGAGCGGCGCGGCGGCGAGCCGGTCTGGATCATTCACGACGAGGTCTACCGCGAGCAGACCTTCATCGCCGACGCCGGATATTTCGCGAGCGTCTATCCGCGCACCATCGTCACCAACAGCTTGAGCAAAAGCAACGCGCTGACGGGCTTACGCATCGGCTGGATTCTATCGCCGCGTGAGATCGCAAACGAGATGGTCAAGTGTCATGCGTGGCTGACGTCATGCGCCGATGCGTTCGCGCAACAGGTTGCCGTGCACGTGTTCTCGACGCCGGGTGCCGTGCGCGAGCATGCAGCCTGGTATGAGGAGCAGGCTGGGCTCGTGCGTGACGTGCTCGCACACAGCGGCCTGCGCTTCATCGCACCCGAAGGAAGCTTCTATGCGTGCGTTCGTTTGCCCGACGGCATCGATTCGGTTGCGGCCGCGCGCGTGCTGGCGAGCGAGTACGATGTCATCGCGATCCCGGGCGTGACCTTCGGCGCATCTTTTGCGTCGTGGCTGCGGTTGAGCTGGGTGGCTCCCATCGATGCGGTGCGCACCGGAGTGGAGCGTATCGCGTCGTTCGCACAGCGAGCATGAGGGGCGCCAGATGAAGATCGGTATCTTGGGCAGCGGAGAGGTCGCGATATCGCTTGCGGCGGGATTTCTCGCGCGCGGCCACGAGGTGATGCTTGGAACGCGTCACGCGAGCAAGCTCGAAAAATGGAAAAACGAACGTGGCGAACGCGCGCACACCGGGTCGTTCGCGCAGTGTGTGGCGTTCGGCGAGATCGTCGTGCTCGCCACGCTCGGCTCGGCGACGCTCGACGTGATCGCGCACGTCGGTGCGCACGAGTTTGCGGCCAAGACGGTCATCGACGCCACCAATCCGTTGCGGACCGGCGACGGCGGTCCGGAACTCTACGTCGGCTGGAATGATTCGCTGGGAGAGCAGGTGCAGGCGGCCATTCCCCACGCCAAAGTCGTCAAGGCATTCAACACCGTCGGTCACGCGCACATGGTCGATCCGGCGTTTCCCGGCGGACCGCCCGACATGTTCATCTGCGGTAACGATGAGACCGCTAAGCACGCCGTCACCGGGATTCTGCATGATTTCGGATGGGGAACCATTGATCTCGGCGGTATCGAGCGATCGCGTTACCTCGAACCGATGTGTCTCGTGTGGGTCCTCTACGGCATGCGCGGCAACGGCTGGAATCACGCCTTCAAGATGCTGCGCGCGTAGCGATGCGCACCGTTTGCACATTCGTGAATTCGTGTATGCCGAAGGCCGAGAGTTCGCGGCCGTAGCCGCTCTTCTTGACGCCGCCGAACGGTAGGCCCGGATCGCTCGCGACGATGCCGTTGACGAACACGCTGCCGGCTTCGATGCCTGCCGCCAAGCGTTCCGCGCGCGCAGTGTCCTCCGTCCAGATCGCGCACCCGAGCCCGAACTGCGACGCATTCGCAAGCGCCAGCGCGTCGTCGGCATCGCGCGCGCGAACGATCGCCGCCGCCGGTCCGAACGTCTCCTCGTCGAAGACGCGCATTCCGGGACGCACTTCGCTCAGAACGGTGGGTTCGTAGAAGAAGCCGGGCCGGTCGATGGCATGACCGCCGCAGGCCAGCCGCGCTCCCGCACGCAGCGATGCCTGCACCTGCTCGTCGAGCGTCGCACGCAAACTTGCCCGCGCCAGCGGTCCGAGCTGCGTCTCGGGCTGCATCGGTTCGCCGATGCGTAACGCTTGCGTGCCCTGCGCGAACGCATCGACGAATCGATCGTAGTGCGGCTCCGTGACGATGAAGCGCTTGGCGGCGATGCAGCTCTGGCCGTTGTTTTGAAAGCGCGCGGCGATCGCCGCCGCGACCGCGCCCTCGATGTCAGCATCGTCCAGGACGATAAACGCATCCGATCCGCCCAGTTCCAACACGCATTTCTTGATCGCTTGCGCCGCCGCTTGCGCGACGGCGACGCCCGCGCGTTCGCTGCCGGTCAGCGTGACGCCGGCGATACGCGGATCGGCGATGAGGCGGTCTGCGACGTCGTTGTCGATCAGGAGCGTCGTGAATGCGCCGTGCGGCATGCCGGATGCGGTCATCACGCGCTCGCATTCCAGGCCGCAGCGGGTGGTGTTCTCGGCGTGCTTGAGAACGACCACATTTCCGGCGGCCAGGGCCGGAATGGCGGCACGAACGACTTGCCAAAACGGAAAATTCCACGGCATGATCGCGAAGATGACGCCGAGCGGGCGAAACGCAATGTAGCCGCCGGTTCCGCAGGGCACAGGAACGGGCGTCAGCATTTGCGCGGCATTGCCGGCGAAGTACTCGCAACACGCGGCGCACTTGTCGATCTCGGCGCGCGCTTGTTCGATCGGCTTGCCCATCTCGCGCACCGCCGTCGATGCCAGCACCTCGCGCTCGGCGCGCAGCCGCTCGCCGAGCGCGCGCAAGCGCAGCGCGCGCTCGCTCACGGGAAGCTCGCGCCAGGACGACGCGGTGCGCATCGCGCTATCGAGACGACGGTCGATGTCAACGGTGGTGTGAACGGCGACTCGTTCGAGCTGCCGGCCGGTGGTAGGATCGAGGGTGGTCAGCATGGTCATGGTGGCGGCGGCGCATCGGCCGCTCCCAGATAATACCGCGCGGCGGCCGCGACGGCTTCGAGCGGCACGCATCCGATGAGCTCACCGCGCGCCACCTCGACGCCACGCTCGCGCGCGAGGGCGCGCACGAGTTCGAAGACGCGGTGCAGCGGCGTCGCGCGAACCTCGGTGATGTTGAGTGAAACCTGAACCGCATCGGAGCGTAGAGAGATGGGGATCGCGCGGAGCGACCGCAATCCGCCGTTGCGCTCGCGGATCATACGCGCGATCTCCTTTGCCACCGTGATGTCGCCGCTCGCCAGCTCGACGTTGAAGGCGATGAGGATCGGGCGCGCGCCGATGGCGATTGCACCGGCGCTCTCGTGCTTGGCTCGATCGCCGACGTCGGGATGCCAGCGTTCGTCGGCAAAGCGCGCGTCGAGCCCCTCGAACTCCCCACGGCGCACGTCCGCCAACAGACGCCGGTGCGGCGCGCTCGCTGCGTCGCCGTAGAAGAACGACGGCACGGCAAAGCGCTGCCAGATCGCCCGTGCCGCCTCGTGCGCCAAGCTCACCGCCTGTTGCATGGTCGCGTCGCGCAGCGGAACGAAGGGCAGCACGTCGAGCGCACCGATACGCGGATGCGCGCCGCGATGCGCGCGCAGATCGATGCGCTGCGCGGCGACACCGGCGATCCCGATCGCCGCGCCGAGCACTTCCTTGGCATCGCCGAGGATCGTCAGGACGCTGCGATGATGCACCGCGTCGCTCGTGCGATTGACGACGCGCGCGCCGGCGCATCCCGCGGCGGCCACGGCGTCGTCGATGATCCGCGCGTCGCGGCCCTCCGAAAGGTTCGGGACGATCTCAAAGAGCGCCATGTCAGAGCGCGGCGCGAATCACGTCGGCGACGTCGCGATAGTGGCCGGGGTCGAAGAGGGTGCGATAACCGAGCTTCTGCGCTTCGGCGATGCGGCGCGACGCCGCGCTGACCGCGCGCACTTCGCCCGAGAGGCCGAGTTCTCCGAAGGCGACCGCATCGGGGGCGAGCGCGACGTTGCGAAATGACGACGCGATCGCAAGCGCAATGCCCAGATCGACCGCCGGTTCGGTCATGCGCAGCCCGCCCGCGACCGATGCGTAGACGTCGTGCGTGCCCAGATGCAAACCGGCACGCCGTTCGAGCACGGCGAGAATCATCGCCAGGCGCGCTTGATCCAGATTGTTGGCAAGGCGGCGCGGCGTGCCGTAACTGGTCTCGCCGACCAGCGCCTGCACTTCGACCAGCAGCGGGCGCGACCCGACGATCGAGGCGACCACGCAGCTTCCGCTGGGCCGCTGTTCGCGTCCAGCGAGAAAGAGTTCGGAGGGATTCTCGATCTCGTGCAAACCGTCATCGCGCATCGCAAAGACGCAAATCTCGTCGATCGAGCCGAAACGATTCTTGTATGCGCGCAGGATGCGATACTCACCCGACGCTTCGCCTTCGAAATACAGCACGGTGTCGACGAGGTGTTCAAGCAGGCGCGGGCCGGCGATGGTGCCGTCCTTGGTGACGTGTCCGACCACGAAGGTGGCGCAGCCGGTTCGTTTTGAAAATTCGACCAGCGCCTGCGTGCAATCACGAATCTGCGCGACGCTTCCGGCGTAGCTCTCGGCCTCGGGCAGCCACACAGTCTGGATCGAATCGACGATCAGCACGCCGGGAACGTCGCGATCGAGCACGGTGAGAATCTCGCGCAGATTCGTCTCGGCGAAGACCAGCACGCCGGCGTGCGCGTGCAGACGATCGGCGCGCAGCTTGACTTGCGCCGCCGACTCCTCGCCGCATACGTAGACGATGCGCGCGTTTGCGCTTGCCAGACGCGCCGCGATCTGCAGCAGCAGCGTCGATTTTCCCGCGCCGGGTGGACCGCCGACCAAGGTCAGGCTTCCGGGCACGACCCCGCCTCCGAGGACGGCGTCGAACTCGCTCATGCCGGTGCGCATGCGCGACACGTGCGCCGAGTCGACGGCGGCGAGCGGAATCGGTCCGCGCGCGTCGCGCGGCGCCGGGCGCGGCCGTGCGGCCGAAGCGCCGCCGCCGAGCGTGAACGGCCGCTCGTCGAAGGTGTTCCACGCTTCGCACTGCGGGCAGCGGCCGAGCCAGCGCGCTGATTCGAAACCGCATGCACTACAGAAGAAGACGGAACGCGTCTTTGCCACGGATGGTGGGTTGGCCGAAGGCACGGCACAACCATGCGCGAAAAGCGCCGCCGCAGTGAATCCACCGCATCTCGCCATCGCCATCGACGGTCCTGTCGCCTCCGGAAAGACGACGGTTGCGCGCCGTTTGGCCGACCGTCTGAACCTGCTCTACCTTGACACCGGCGCCATGTATCGCGCGCTCGCCAACGTGGCGCTGCATACCGGCACCGACGTCGACAACGAACCGGCCATCGCCCGGCTCTTGGAGACACATCGCATCGAGGTCGGTCTGGACCGCACCGCGCCGCTCGGCTTTCGCATCAGCGTCGACGGCGTCGAACTGGCCGAACGCACCTTGCAGTCCAGCGAAGTCACCGCGATCGTTTCGACGATCGCCGCGCATCCGCGCGTGCGCGAAGCGATGGTGCACGAGCAGCGCCGCATCGCCGCCGCCGGAGACGTGGTCATGGCCGGGCGCGACATCGGCACGGTGGTGTTGCCCGGCGCGCCGGTGAAGATCTTTCTCACGGCGTCGGTGCGCTCGCGCGTCGCGCGCCGCCGCACGCAACTGGCCGCCGCCGGCGTGGACGTCGATGAGCACCGCCTCTTCGAAGAGATCGAAGAGCGCGATCGCCTCGACCGCAGCCGCGCGGTCTCACCGCTCGTCACCGCTCCGGACGCGCACATCGTCGATTCGAGCGATCAATCGGTCGATCAAACCGTCGATGAGCTAGTGACGATCGTCGAGCGCCAGCGAGCCGGCGGAGTGTGACGTGACCTCGTACGACATTGCCAAAGCGATCCTCACGCACGTCGCTTTTCCCATGTTTCGCGTGCGCGTCACCGGCGCGCAGCACGTTCCGCTCCACGGACCGCTCATCATCGCCGCCAACCATCAGTCCTATTTCGACCCGTTGATGCTCGGCGCGGCATCGCCGCGTACCATCGCGTACATGGCCAAGGCGGAGCTGTTTCGCATTCCGGTGCTGGGGCCGATGATCACCTCGTTCGGCGCCTATCCGGTCGATCGCGCAGGCAGCGCGAAGGCCGCGATCAAGCAATCCCTTGACGTGATCGCGCGCGGCGGCTGCATCGGCATCTTCCCCGAGGGGACACGCAACAAGACCGGCGAGGTGCAGGCGCGAACGGGGGTAGCGCTGTTGTCGGCCCTGTCCAAGGCTCCGGTGGTTCCGGCAGCGCTGGTCGGCACCGATCGGGCGCACCGGCTCGCGCAGATAAAAGTCGCTTTCGGCCCTGCGATGGCGCTACCGGCCGACAGAAAAGCATCGCGCGAAGATTTGGAGAACTTCACCGACGAGATCATGCGCGCGATACGCGCGCTGGCGGAGAGCGTTCGTGGAAATTCGTAAGGCTAAAGTTCAGGGGTTTTGCTTCGGTGTGGCGATCACCGTGAAAAAAGCCGAGGAGGCGATCGCCCAGCGCGACGACGTGACCACGCTCGGCCATGTCGTTCACAACCCGCAGATGGTCGCGTCGCTGGCTGATCGCGGCTTGAGGAACGCAAGCTCGATCGACGACGTCGAAGGCGGAGCCTTGTTCGTCCGCGCGCACGGTTTGCCGATCGAAGTTTTCGAAAAAGCCAAGGAGAAGGGGCTCGAGATCATCGATGCCACCTGCCCGATGGTGACGAAAATTCACGTGCAAGCCGAGAAGCTGCGTGCGGATGGTTACAAGATCGTCGTGGTCGGCGATCCGAATCACCCCGAGGTCAAAGGCACACTCAGTCACGTGCCCGGCGCGTGGTGCATCGAGACCGTCGAAGATGTCGCGAAGCTTCCTCGCGCGAGCCGCATGGGCGTCGTCGTGCAGTCGACCTACTCGCGGGATCGCTTCGTCGACATCGTGCGCGCGCTCTCGGAACGGTACTACGACGTTCGCGCCGTCAACACGATCTGCACCGACACGAACAATCGTCAAAACGAAGCGATGCGTCTGGCGAAGGAAGTTGACGTGATGATCGTCGTCGGCGGCAAGAATTCGGCGAACACCAAGCATTTGGCTGAACTTGCCGAGACGCACGGTGCGCGCGCCTATCACATCGAGAATCCGGCTGAACTGCGCGAAGCGTGGTTCGATGGCGTGAAGGTCGCGGGCTTGATGTCCGGGGCCTCGACGCCGGGCTGGCTGCTCGATGAGACGGAGCGCCGGATGGAGGAGCTCTCCCGTCAGCCCGCTTGAGCGGTTCGAGCGTACCCTCGAAGAACGAATCACCGCATATCGGAGCGATACCCTCGTCTCCGATATGCTTTTCTATCACTTCGGCTACGGGCCGCACGGCCCGTCGCGTCGCGGAAAGCGCTTGCGTCCGCGTCTGCTGATGATCGTGGCCCAAGCGCTCGGCGCATCGATCGAGGAAGCGCTCGATGCGGCCGCGGCACTCGAGATGCTGCACAACTACTCGCTCGTCCACGACGACATCGAAGATCGCGACGAGTTGCGTCACGGCCGGCGGACGCTGTGGTCGGTCTACGGCGTCGCGCAAGCGATCAACGCGGGTGATGCCTTGTGCGCGGTGAGCTTCTTGACGTTGGCGTGTGCGGTGCGGCATCATCCGGCGGATCGCGTGCTCGCGATGGTCGATGCGCTGCACGCGGCGCATCGCATCATGTGCGACGGGCAATCGCTCGATATCGCGTTTGAAACCGCGGCGCAGGTCGATCTGGACACGTATGAACGCATGATCGCCTGCAAGACGGCGGCGCTCTTCGAAGCGGCGTGCGCGCTCGGAGCGTACTGCGGCGGCGCCGATGCCGCTGCGATCGCCGCGTATCGCAGCCTTGGCCGCGCCTTCGGCATGGCCTTTCAGATTCGCGACGACGTGCTCGGCATCTGGGCGGATCAAGATGCGACCGGGAAGATCGCCGGCAACGACATTGCGCGGCGCAAGTGGACGTTCCCGGTCGTCTGGGCGCTCGCGCAGCCGCAGTCGCGGCCGCATGACGTGGTTCGCGAGGCATACGCGGGCGGAGCGCCCTTGCAACCCGGCGAGGTTGCACGTGTTGTCGCTGCGCTCGATCAACTCGGTGCGCGAGAGGCCGCCGGCCGCGCCATAGCCGAACATGTCGGCGTTCTGGAAGCGCATTCCGGCGCGCAGGTGCGCGAATTTTTGCTTGGATCGCTCGACCTCGTCCCGCGAATCCCCTAGGAGGCTCCCCGCGTGAAGGCTTACCGCGCTCAACTCGTTCTGATCGTCCTTGGCGGCTTGTTGCTTCGGCTGCTCTTCGTTACCAGCAACGGCTACGCGAACGACGTGTCGTCATTCGAAAGTTGGGCGCTGACGTTTGTCGCGCACCCCTTCGCTCAGTTCTACTCGCACGTGTCGTTCGCGGACTATCCGCCCGGGTATTTCTACATACTCGGCGCGATCGGCGCGCTCTACACGCCGCTGCACGGCATCGACCCCGGCTACGGTCTGTTGAAAGTGCTCATCAAGATTCCGGCGATCGCAGCGGATTTAGGTGTCGGCGTGCTGCTGGCAACGATCGCGCGCCGCTTCACGAGCGAGCGCGGAGCGCTCGGCGTCGCGGCGTTGTATCTGTGGAATCCCGCGATCGTGCTGATCTCGGCGATGTGGGGACAGGTCGACTCGGTCTCGAGCGGTCTCGCGCTGTTGGGAGCCTGGTTGTTGCTGCACTCGCGCGGCCGCGGCGGCCGGGGGCTCGTGCTGCTCACGGTCGGCGCGTGGGTGGCACTGGCGTTTTCGCTGCTGATCAAGCCGCAGGCCGCAGTCCTGATTCCGCTCTTTGCGGCAGCGATTCTGCTCGATCCCGAACGCCGCAAAGAGCGCGTGCTCGCGACTGTGGCCGGTATCGCCGGCGCGCTCGTCTTCGCGCTGCTGGTCGTGCTGCCGTTCCACCCCACCGGCAATCCGCTCGACGCGTTCGCGTGGTTGTTCGACCGCTACACGATCGGCAAGAATGTCTATCCCTACAGTTCGGTCAATGCGTTCAACCTGTGGGCCGTCAAGGGCTCGATGTGGGTGCAGGATTCGCAAGAACTGGGGTTTTGGTTCTTGCGGTTCCCGATGTACGTGTGGGGCGTCGTCTTGGTGCTCGGCGCGACCATCCTGACACTGTGGCGATTCGTGCAGGTGCGAACCGAGCGCGCGTTCTTGGAAAGCGCGGCGCTGCTCTCGCTGGGGTTCTTCATGCTGGCGACTCGCATGCACGAGCGCTACGTCTTCGACGGGGTCCTGTTCGCGATCGCCGCCGTGCCTGCGGCGCGCCGGTATCTGTGGGCATCGGTTGCGCTGTCATTCACGTTGTTCTGTAATCTGCTGTACGCGCTGCAATACCTGAACGCAGCGCAAGCGCAGACGCCCGGCGTCGATGCAGCCAACTTGTGGGGCTTAGGCAACCATCTGCTCGCGCTGCTAAACGTCGGCGTGTTCTTTGTCCTCGGATATCTGTTCTTGGGCGATGACGCGGCGGCGCAGAGCGCGGTCAAGCCGCCGCCGTCCGACGAGCCGCTCATCGCGGCGGCGCGGCCGTGGTTCGATCCGCGCGAGGGGCTCGCGAGGATGCGCTGGCCGCTGGATTATCTGGTGGCCGGCGCCATCGGCATCGTGTCGTTCCTGCTCTCGTTCGTCAACTATTGGAACCCAGGCAAAGAGATTTTTGACGAGGTGTACTTCGCGCGCGCGGGCGAGGAGTACCTGAGAAACCAATACATCTATGAATCGACGCATCCGCCGCTCACCAAGTTGATCATCACGCTCTCGATGATGCTCTTCGGCGGAATCAAGCCCGGCACGCTCGGCGACACCGCGTATGGATGGCGATTTCTCGACGTGCTCTTCGGCGCGCTGGTGGTGGTGCTGCTCTATGCGTTCGCCAAACGGCTGACTCGCTCGACGCTCTTCTCTGCCATCGCCGCGTTGATGTTCACCTTCGACGGTATGCACTTCGTCCAGTCGCGCATCGCCACACCCGAGGGCATCGTCGTATTCTTCTCGGTAGCCGCCGTGTACGCGTTCTACCGCTTCTGGATCGCCTCGCAGGTAAACGTGCGCGCCAAGCTGCGCGACGGCGAGACCGTCGCGGCGCTATGCGCGGCGCTGGGCGCTATCGTGCTCGGTTTCGCCGTAAGCTGGTTCTTCGTGAGCGCGCTCGCCCATCAGTCGACCGCGGCGACCGTCGTGTGCGGCGTCTACTTCACGCTCGGGTTCTATCTCGCGGCGCGCTTGTGGGTGCTGCCGCGTGCGCTCGCGACCGCGACGCAGAGGGTTTCGTATCCGGACGGATCGTTTGCCGACTGCACGGACGGCACGATCGCGATACAGACGCCCGACGGCGGGCGTCTGGATAGCTCCTCCAAGACGCCGGTGCGCGGCTCGCACAGCACCGGCAAGAACGGCATGCTCGTCTACGCCGACGACGATCTGACGATCGCGTATCGCCGCGACGCGACCGTGACCTACGAAACACCAGCCGCAAGCGCCGCCTTCACGCCGGGACGGATCGAAGCCGGCGGCTACGCGCAAGAGGGCAAACACGCGACGCTGTGGCTTGTCGTCTTCACCATCGCGCTCGGCGCGCTGGTCGCGAGTAAGTGGTACGGCGTCATGGGCTTCGGCGTGAGTTTCTTGGTGTTGAGCCTCGTGTGGCTGCAGCGCTGGTGGGCGAACGGGCGCGCGATGCTCTGGGGGAATCCGCGCGGCTTCCGGCTCGACGTGGCGCTGCCCGCGATCCTGTTCATCGCCGCCACCGTCTATGGGCTCGTCTACGTTCCCGATCTGGCACGCGCGTCGTCGTGCCGGGACTGTGACATCCATAGCGTGAGCGATGCCGTGTATCACCAGTACGCGATGTTCGAATATCACGACACGCTCAAAGCCACGCATCCGTACGCGTCGCAGTGGTGGGAGTGGCCGATCGACACCAATCCCGTCGCTTACTTCTACGAAGATCATCGCGTCAATCCACGAGACGGAACGCAATGCTGCGTCAACGAGATCACCTCGCTTCCAAATCCGGCCATCCTCTGGTTCGGCTTGTTCTGCGTGCCATTCGTCGGCGTTCTCGCTTGGCGGGAACGAAACAAAGGCTATGCGCTGCTGGTGATCACGTATCTCTTGCAGTGGCTGCCGTGGATGCGCTCGCCCCGCATCACCTTCGCCTACCATTTCTACGTGAACGTTCCGCTGATCGTGCTCTGCAATGCCATTGTGCTGCAGCGTATCTGGCGCTGGGGAACGGCGGCCGATGCCCCCGCCGATCGGCTGTGGATGGCGCGGGCCGCCGTCGGCGGATACATGCTGCTCGTCGCCGGCCTCTTCGTCTATTTCTATCCGGTCCTGGCCGCGGTGCCGATGACCGGCGACGCCTGGAGCCATCGCATGTGGTTCACATCGTGGATCAAAGGCCCGGGATAGGAGCCTGTCGGGGAGCGTCATGGCTCGTGGGCGAAGGCTAGGCAACCATGTCCGGACATTCCAAATGGCACAACATCAAGCTGCGCAAGGGGAAGGTCGACGCGCAGCGCGGCGCGCTCTTCACGAAGCTCAGCAAGGAGATCATCCTTGCGGCGAAATCAGGGTCGCCCGATCCGGAGGCCAACTACCGGCTGAAGATGGCGGTCGAGAAGGCGCGCGCCAACAACATGCCCCAGGACAACATCAAGCGGGCGATCACGCGCGCGACCGGCGCCGGCGAAAAAGAGATCGAGGAGCTGCGTTACGAGGGTTACGGCCCGCACGGCATGGCGGTGGTCGTCGATGCGGCGACCGACAACCGCAATCGCACCGCCGGTGAGCTGCGCTTTCTCTTCAGCAAACACGGGGGCACCCTCGGCGAGACGGGGAGCGTCGGCTGGATGTTCGACGCCGTTGGGATCATCGAGGCCGGCATGGACGGAAAAACCGAAGAGCAGGCGATGGAGCAGGCTTTGGTCGATGGCGTCATCGACGTCGAAGTCGAGGACGGGACGATGACCGTCTTCACCGAGACCGGGCAACTGATCGCCGCACGCGACGCACTGCGTGCGCAGGGCGTCAAGATTCTCGACGCCTATCTCGGCATGCGGCCCAAGACGAAGACGGCACTCGAGGGTTCGGAGTTGCACGCCGCGCTCGCATTTCTGGATGCGCTTGAAGAACATGAAGACGCGCAGCGTGTCTTCAGCAATCTTGACGTCTCCGACGTCGCGCTCGAGGCGCTCGCATAATTCACGAGATGGAGGGTGACGCGGAGAAGCGCCCGGAGGACTGGCGCGAACGGCTGCACGCGTACGTGCCGCGCGACTGGGTATTTCCGATCGTGCTTGCCGCGTTCGTCGCCGTTGTGGTGTGGTTCGCTCGCGACGTTCACGATTTTTTGGCACCGGCCGACGTCACGGTGGAAGTCCCGTCGTTCGTCGGTGAGACGATCGACGACGCCCAGGCGGAAGTCACGCGCCTGCACTTGGCCGCAAGCGTGGTCGAGCGGGCGATGAGCGATCGTTTTCCGCGCGACGTGGTGATGCTTCAGCGGCCCGAAGCCGGCACGCACGTGCGCCAGGGGCGGGTCGTGTCCTTTGTCGTCAGCAACGGTGCGGTGCCGACGCTGATGCCTGACGTGCGCTACGAGTCGATTCGCGAAGCGCAGCTCGATCTGGCGCGCGCCAAGGTTGCACTCGGGAAGATCACCTATCAGCGCAGCGACACCGTCCCCGAGGGTTCGGTCATCGGGCAGAACCCGCCCCCGCTCATCAACGTCACGCAAGGCGGCTCGGCCGATCTCGTGGTCAGCCGCGGCGCGCCGCGCCAGCTCATGGTCCCGAATTTCACCGGCATGACCATCGACGCGGCGCGCGATCTAGCCGCGCGCGGCGCGATCAAGCTTGGACAGATCGTGTGGACGCCGCTTGGCCGCAGCGGTCCGGCGCACGGTCAAGTCGTGCGCCAAACACCCAAAGCCGGGACGCGCATCGGAGCGTTCGATCCGGTCTCGCTGCAAGTGAGCGCCGGTCCCAACGAATCGGGATATATCTTGCGTCAAGTGCATCTACTGGTCTCGGTGCCGGAGCCTCAAGGCGCGGCGCCGTCGACGCAAGTGCATCTGCGCGTGACGGTGACCGATGCGACCGGCCGATACAATCTGTTCGTCGGTTTCGCGCTGGTCGGACAGAAGCTCGACTTCACGGTGAGCGCGCTCGGCACGTCGGTGGTCGATCTGTACGTCAACGACGTGCTCGCCGGCGAGCGGCGTCTTGGCGAGGAGCCACCCCGGGTGTACAACGAGAAACCCAAACCATTGGAGACGCCGTGACGAAACTCGCACCATCGATTCTCTCCGCCGATTTCGCGCGCATCGCCGAACAGATCGCCGCCGTCGATGCCGCCGGCGCCGACTACCTGCACATCGACGTGATGGACGGCCGCTTCGTTCCGAACTTGACGTGGGGGCCGAAGGTGGTCGCTGATCTTCGCAAACTGTCGCCAAAGCCGTTCGATTGCCACTTGATGATCGTCGAGCCGGAGAAGTTCGTGGACGCATTCCGTGAAGCGGGCGCCGACATCATCACCTTTCATCTCGAAGCGACGGTGCATGCGCAGCGATTGCTCGCGCACATCAAGTCGCTCGGCGCGAAGGCCGGTATCTCGATCAATCCGCAGACGCCGGTCGAATTGCTCAAGGACGTGATCGATGACGCCGATCTCGTGCTCGTGATGAGTGTAAACCCGGGCTTCGGCGGGCAGTCGTTCATTCCGCGTGCGCTCGACAAAGTGCGCGAGGCGCGCGCGCTGATCGACGCCGCGTACGCCGACTGCGAACTGGAGGTTGACGGTGGCATCGGTGAGCGGAACCTGCGCCAGGTGGTCGCGGCGGGCGCGGACGTGGTCGTGATGGGATCGGCGATCTTCGGCACGCCGGATCCGGCAGCGGCGATCGCTGCCATTCGTTCGATGCTCGCGTGAGCGTTCGCATGCGCATGCGCGAGGAAGACGTCATCGCCGCGATCCGTGCGATCGTCGAGGATCGGAAGCACGCGCGCATCGTGCTGGGCATCGGCGACGATGCCGCCGCCTGGCAGCCGTCGCGCTCGCATCGCAGCGTCATCACCACCGACGCGCTGGTCGACGGCGTGCATTTTCGTCGCGGCGTGACACCGCCGTTCGACATCGGCTGGCGCGCGATGGCGAGCAACGTCAGCGACATCGCGGCGATGGGCGCGCGTCCCGTGCTCGCGACGGTGGCGCTCAGTCTTCCGCCCGACGCCCGGATCGACGACGTGAGCGAGTTGTATCGCGGGATGCAGGCGGTCGCGCTCGACGCGAACCTCGCGATCGCCGGCGGGGATCTCACGCGAGCCGATGTGCTGTCGCTGACGATCGCGGCCGTCGGTGAAGTGCGCGCCACGCGCATGAAGACACGCAGCGCCGCCAAACGCGGTGATGTGGTCGCGATCAGCGGACCGCTCGGCGCGGCGCGTGCGGGCGTCGCGGCGGAAGCCGATGAGCAGCTTCTGGGCGGAGAACTGCGCGACGAGGCCTTGCGCGCGTATCGCCGCCCGGTCCCGCGCTGGCGCGAAGGCGCGTGGCTTGCTGCAAGCGCTCACGTGCACGCCATGATGGACATCTCCGACGGTCTCTCGACCGACCTCGCGCGGCTGTGCGAAGCCTCGGGCGTTGGGGCGCTGATCGACGAGGTGCCGGTGGCGCGCTGCGCACAGGCGCTTGCCCAGCAGATCGGCGTGGACGCGCGCGAATTTGCGTTGGCCGGAGGCGAGGAGTTCGAACTGCTGGTTACGGTGACGGGCCGCGCGTTCACGCACTTGGCGATGCGCTTTCGCGCGCACTTCGGCCGCGAGTTGCTGCGGGTCGGGATCATCCGCGCGGGAGAAGGCGTGGCGCTGCGGCGAACCGATGGCGAGACAGCGCTCTCGCGTACGGGATGGGATCACTTCGCACGATGAATTCCGAAGACGTCGCCCAACTGCCGCTCATCGGGAGCATTCAGAACAGCGTCGCCATGGGGTTTCTCGGAAACCAAGCCGTGTGTGCGATCGCCCAGGCGCTCGGCGTGCGCGTCGTTCACGTGCAAACGATGTTTGCCGGCGGACATGGCGGCGTCACCGGGCGTTCCAGTTGGCTGGCCGATCCGCAGTCCTTCCGGCGCGACGTGGCATTCACCATCGCCCAGCGGCCGGGCGTGCTGATCATCGGCTATCTGCCCAAGCCGCAGTATGTCGAGATTGTTGCTTCGCAGTTGGCCGAGTACAAAGGCGTCGTCTTGCTCGATCCGGTCATGGGCGATCACGAGAAGGGCATGTACGTCAGCGTGGAGACCGCGCGCGCGATCGTCGAACTGCTCGTTCCGCTGGCGCAGATCATCACGCCCAACAAGTTTGAAGCCGACGTGATCATCGGCCGGCCGAGCGACGATATGACCGAATACGGCTACTTGAATGCGCTCTACGATCTCGGGCCTGAATCGGTGGTGGTGACGTCCTTTCAAACCGAGCCGACGCGCCACCGCACCACCATGCTGTTTTCCAACGGCTACGGCTACGTGCGTATTCACGCACCGTACTATCCGGCGTTTCCGGCGCACGGCGCGGGTGATGTGTTCGCCGCGTCGATCGGCACGTTCGTCGGACTGGGTGCCTCACCGCTCTCCGCCACCCTTCTGAGCGCGGCGCTCACTGCGCGCGCGACCGCGAATACGACGAAGTACGGCGGCGCGACGATCGATCCGGTCGCCGCGCTCGCGACGTGGCACCCGCTCGGCTATCAGGTTGAGGAGGTGCGTTCGGTGCGCTTCGCCGAGAAGTCGAATGTCGAGATGGAGAAGATTCCGGCCAAACCCGGCGACGTGCCGCGCCTGCGCTTCGCTCCGCCGCGTCACCAGGTCATGTATGGATGAAAAAACGACGACGGATACATCCGTCGTCGCATGCCGGTGTGGGCGGTGCCGCGAGCCTAGGCGACGCGCGTGACCTTTTTCGAGCGCAAGCAGGACGTGCAGACTTTGGCCGTCCGGTGCGTACCGTGATCGTCGACCTTAATCGCCTGCAAGTTCGGCAGCCAGCGGCGCCGGGTCTTGTTCATGGCGTGGCTGACGTTGTTCCCCGTCGCCGGGCCCTTGCCGCACACTTCGCAGCGCTTTGCCATCGCAGTTTCCCCTAGGACACAAAAGTAGAAGCCGCTTCGCGGCAACCCAGGGATACTACCACGCCGGAGCCGCGCCTTGCAAGGATTCCGGGAGTCCTGGCAAAACTCGGGGGCGCGATGGATGTTGTGGCCTTTGACGGCCGCGGGTTTGCAAAGTTTCTCGCGGCCGGTACGTACTTTCTGAAGAAGTATCGCCAGGTCCTCAACGACCTCAACGTCTTCCCCGTCCCCGACGGCGACACCGGGACCAATATGTTCTTGACCATCCGCTCGGCCATGGTCGAGGCCGGCAAGGTCCACGACGCGCCGCTCCACGAGGTCGCCGCAGCCGCGGCTGCGGGAAGCCTGATGGGGGCGCGCGGGAATTCAGGCGTCATTATTTCGCAGATGCTGCGCGGGTTCGCGCACCACGTCCGGCACCGCGCCGAGATTGACACCTTCATGTTGGCGACCGCGCTGCGCGATGCGGTCGCGGCCGCCAAGCAAGCACTCCTCAAACCGGTCGAGGGGACGATCATCTCCGTGGCCGAGGCGGCGGTCGAAGCTGCCTACAAGCAAGCCCTGCACGAGCCCGACTTTTACCGGTTGGGGACGGGCCTGGTGCGCGCGGCAAACGAAGCGCTCGACCGGACGCCCGATCAATTGCCGGTGCTCAAAGAAGCCGGGGTGGTCGATGCCGGAGGTGCGGGCTTCGTCTATTTCATCGAGGGCATCTTACGCTTTCTGCCTGACGCCAAGGTCCGGCAGACCGCCTTTCCGCGCAGGCCGCTGCGCCGCGAAGTCTTCACCGCGCAACAGGCCGTCGGCGAGAACAAATACTGCACCGAGTTCATCGTGGACGGCGCCACGTGCAGCGCGCACGAACTTCGGGAGCTGCTCGCGCCGCGAGGCGAGTCGATGCTCGTGATCGGCGAGTCGCCGACGATCAAGGTCCACATCCATACGGACGATCCCGAGCGGGTCAAGGCGATCGCCGGCAAACACGGCACGTTGCTGCGCGTCAAAGTCGACAACATGGAGCAGCAGCACAACCTGCTCGTCGTCGAGAAGCCGCCGGCGGAACATGCGATCGTCGCGGTCGTTCCCGGTCCCGGTTTCGAACGCATCGTGCGCGAGCTTGGCGCCGACGTCACCGTGACGGGCGCGAAGAATCCGAGCGTTCGCGATCTGGTGCTGTCGATCAACAAGACGCTTGCGGACACCGTCTATCTCTTTGCCAACGACGCCAACGTCGTGCTCGCGGCGCGCGAGGCGGCGGCGCTTGCGGAGAAGACCGTGCACGTGATCGCGACGCGCGACATCGTCGGGGGGATCGCGGGGCTGTTTGCGTTCAATATGCTCGGCGACGCTGCGCCGGAACCCGCTGCGCTGCTCGATGCGGCCGCCCGCGTGAAATCGGCGCAGCTCTTCTTCGCTGGGAAAGACGCGACCATCGGCGCAGCGACGGTCGCGCGCGGCACGCCGGCCGCGCTGTTCGCGGGCGAGTTGCATGCGGGCGAGTCGATGACGGCCGCGGCGCGCGGAGTGCTCGACGCCATGGGCGCCGCCTCGGGCGGTCTCGTGACGCTCTACTACGGCGGCTCGCAGAAAGAGCGCGACGCGCAACGGCTGGCCGACGAGTTGCGCGAAACGTTTCCGCGGACCGGCGTCGAATACTACTACGGCGGGATGAAGAACGCGGAGTATTGGG
Source organism: Vulcanimicrobiota bacterium (assembly GCA_027307235.1). Classification (GTDB taxonomy): domain Bacteria; phylum Vulcanimicrobiota; class Vulcanimicrobiia; order Vulcanimicrobiales; family Vulcanimicrobiaceae; genus DAHUXH01. The sequence continues at coordinate 148,744 of DAHUXH010000013.1, forward strand.
TATCACTCGATGAGTAAGCCGAGAATTGCGGTGGACGCCATGGGCGGCGACCACGCCCCCGACGAGGTCGTGGCTGGGGCGTTGCTTGCCGCGCAACAATTTGAGTGCGACATCGTGCTCGTCGGTGACGAACCGCGCGTGCGCGCGCTGCTCAAAGGTCCGGGAGCCGAGCGTATCACCGTCAATCACGCGCCCGAGGCGGTGCCGATGGAGATGCATGCCTCGCAGGCGCTGCGCACGGCCGACAAGACATCGCTCGGCATCGCGGTGCAGATGGTCAAAGAAGGCATCGCCGATGCGGTGGTCTCGGCCGGAAACAGCGGCGCGTTTCTTGCGATTGCCTTGATCAAGCTGCGCACCATCGAAGGTATCTCGCGGCCGGCGATCGCGACCGTCTGGCCCGCGCTCTACGGACCGACCGTGCTGCTCGACTCCGGCGCCAACGTCGACTGCCGTCCAGAGTGGCTCGCACAGTTCGGCACCATGGGGTCGGCATACGCCAAAGCCGTGCTCCACATCGACACGCCACGCGTCGCGATTCTCTCGGTCGGTGAAGAAGAGACCAAGGGCAACGAGCAAGTGCTCGCTGCGTCGCAGTTGCTCAAAGCGGCCCCGATCGACTTCATAGGCAACGTCGAAGGCAAAGACATGTTCCATAATATCGCCGACGTGATCGTTGCTGACGGCTTCGTCGGAAACGTCGTCTTGAAGACCGGCGAAGGCATGGTCGCGGACATGGGACGATTGCTGAAAGACACCCTGATGAGCGGCGGGTTCATGACGAAGCTTGGCGCGCTGCTGCTGGCTCCGGCGCTGCGCGGTCTGCGCACGAAGTTCGACTACGAGACCTATGGCGGCGCGCCGCTGCTCGGGTTGAAGGGCAACTGCATCGTGACCCACGGGCGTGCGTCGAGAAACGCGATCCGCCACGCGATTCGGGTCGCGATCGAAGAAGTCAAAGCCGACGTCGTCGGCAAAATCGGCGATCTCGTCACGCCGCACCTGCTCAAAGAAGAAGCGTTGTGATCCATCGCACGGTGCTGACATGGCGATAGCCATCGTCACCGATAGCACGTCGGATATCGATCCCGAGCGGGCGGCAGACTACGGCGTGACCGTCGTGCCGCTCTTCGTCGTCTTCGGAGATCGCAGCTATCGCGATTACGTCGAACTCTCTCGCGCGCAGTTCTATGAGAAGCTGCGCACGCAGCCGGTCTTGCCGATCACCTCGCAGCCGACCGCCGCAATGTTCGAGGAAGCCTTCGCGCCGCTGGTAGCGCGCGGCGACGAGATTTTGTGTATCACGGTCTCGTCCGCGCTCTCGGGAACGATCAACGCGGCGGTGGCCGGTGCGGCGCCGTTTGCGGATGCGACGATACGCATCTTCGATTCCCTGAGCGTCGCCGGCGGACTCGGGATGATGGTCGAACGCGCGCTGACGTTGGCACGCGAGGGTGCCGCGATCGACCAGATCATCGCCGCGCTCGAACGCGAACGCGATCGCGCGCACCTCTATGCTTGTCTGGCGGATCTGTCGCACATCGCGCGCACCGGTCGCATCAGCAAGGCGAAAGCCGCGTTCGGCGGCCTGTTGAAGATCGTGCCGGTGCTGACGCTCGACGCGGGACTGGTCGTTCCAAAGATGCAGGTGCGTACGCTTTCGCGCGCACAGGAGAGCATGATCGACGCTATCGCTGAAGAGACCCCCGATATCGCCGCTACGCGGGTGCGCGTGGTGCACACCAACGCACCGGAACTGGGCGCGAACATGGTCGAGCGGCTGCGCGCACGATTTGCCGGCGCGATGCCCGAGATGCTTGACGTGCAAGAAGCGGGACCGGCGATCGCAACGCACGCCGGCGCGGGTGCGGTGGGGATCTTCACCGCGCGGCGCTAGACGCTTTCTCGGCATCATGCACGGCATCTACGTCCACCTTCCGTTCTGCCCGTACGTCTGTCCCTATTGCGATTTCGCGAAGTGGCCGCTGCGTCCGAGTGCGGCATCCGCCTATTTGGACGCACTTGTCCGCGAGATAACGCAGACGCCCGGTGTCAACGCACAGACGATCTTCTTCGGAGGCGGCACACCCAACGCATACGCAGCGACGACGATCGCGTCGCTCGTGACGACGCTGCGCGCCCGCTTTCCGCATCCGCAGGGACGCGCGCATGAAATCTCGGTGGAGGTCAATCCGGAACTGGTCGAGGCGGGTGATTTCGACGTGTACGCGGCAGCCGGCGTCACCCGCATCTCCATCGGGGTGCAATCGTTCGTCGACGACGAGATTGCCGTGCTCGGCCGCAAGCACACGTCCGAGCAGGTCGAGCAGGTGGTGAAGATGGCGCGCGCGGCGGGCATCGCCTCGGTCTCGATCGACTTGATCTTCGCGGTGCCGGGACAGACCCGCGCAACGTGGGGGCAATCGCTTGCTCGCGCCATCGAACTCAACGTCGATCATATCTCCACCTACGGGTTGACGGTGGAGGAAGGAACGCCGTTTTGGGAGTGGCACCGGCGCGAACCCGCGCGCTTTCTCGATCAAGACCGGGAAGCCGAACTCTATGCCGAGGCGATCGAGCGGCTCGGCGGCGCCGGTTTCGAGCAGTACGAGATATCGAATTTCGCACGGTCCGGGCATGAGTGCGCGCACAACCGGAATTATTGGGAAAACGGCGAGTATCTCGGCTTCGGGGTCGGGGCGGCGTCGTATCGCGAAGGCGAACGGTCGGTGCACACGCGCTCGCTCGCCGACTACATCGAGGCGGTGTCGTCCGGACGGCCTATTCCCGGTGATTCGGAGCGGCTCTCAGGGATACGCAAGGCGGGTGAGGCCATAATGTTGGCGCTGCGCACCACGTCCGGGGTAAATCTGACCGGCTTTCGGGAACGGTACGGCGTGGATGTAACCAGCCGCTATCGTTCGGTAATCGAAGAGTTCGTCGATGCCGGATTGCTGGAATGCGAGGGAGACCGCATGCGTTTATCGATCAAAGGGCGTTTCGTGGCCAATGACGTCTGCGAAGCGTTCATCGCGTGCGAGTAGGTAGGCCGCACCTCGCGGGCACGCTGCTGCGCGCCGCGTTCGCGGTGATCTTCGCGGTGACCGGCTTCTTGCTGGGCCGCGAGGCATACAACAACTTGCTCTCGCTGCACGCTGCCAATGAGACGACGCAGCTTGCGTTTCTCATTCTCTCGCCGGTGGTCGGTGCGATTGTCGGCGTGTTGCTCGCGCCGCTCGCGCAGTCGGTATTCGAAAAGGAACTCGACGTCGTCGAAGGCGCGATGGAACGTTTGCAGCCCAGTGAACTTGCGGGCGGTGCGGCCGGCCTCACCGCGGGGCTCGTGATCGCATTCCTGATCAAGAGCATCGTTTTTGAGTCGATCTCGCTTGCGGGACGGACCGGAACCTACGTCGCGATCGTGCTCTACATCATCGTGAGCATCTTCGCTGCGTATCTGGGAGCACGCGTCGGGGCCAAGATGCGTCTCGTCCCGGTGCCGCCCGGAAAAACCGTGTCGGCGATCGGCGTTCCGAAAATCATCGACACGTCGGTCATCGTCGACGGCCGCGTCACCGAGATCGTGCAGAGCGGCTTTCTGGAAGGCCCGTTCGTCGTGCCGCGCTTCGTGCTGCGCGAACTGCAGGCGATCGCCGATTCCTCCGACGCCGGCAAACGCCAACGCGGCCGGCGCGGGCTCGACGTGCTCGCGCGTCTGCAAGAGATCGTTCCGCTCGACATCGAGGAACGCGATTACGAAGATCTCCCGCACGGAAGCGTCGATGCAAAACTCGTGCGTCTGACGCTCGACCTCGGCGGCAAGCTCGTCACCAACGACTACAACTTGAGCCGTGTCGCGCACGTGGAAGGCGTGGAAGTGCTAAGCGTTCACGAACTCGCCTCCGCGCTGCGGCCGATCGTGCTTCCCGGCGAAGAGTTGCGCGTGCAGTTGCTGCGCGAGGGAAAGGAACCGCATCAAGCGGTCGGCTATCTGGAAGACGGCACGATGGTCGTCGTTGAGCATTCGCGGCGCAGCATCGGTGAAACGATGGACGTCGTCGTCACGAGCGTGTTGCAGACGGTCGCCGGTCGCATGATCTTCGCGCGTCCGCGCAGCGTGTTGCACGAGCCGCAGCGATGGTCTGGGGCGCCGTAATCGTCGCCGCCGGGCGCGGCACGCGGTTCGGGCGGCCCAAGCAACTGGTGGAGATCGCCGGCGTGCCGATGCTCGCGTGGTCGGTGCGCGCCTTCGCCCGGATGCCGGAGATCGCGGAGATCGTGGTCGTGACCGAGCGGGAGTGGATGCGGAGCGTCCTCGACGTCGCAACACCTGCAGCTGCGGGAAAGCCGTTGCAGGTCGTGCCCGGTGGAGCGAGCCGGCAGGAAAGCGTTCGTGCCGGATTGCACGCGCTCTCGCCGGCGTGTACCGCTGTGCTCGTTCACGACGGCGCCCGCCCGCTGGTGCGCGCTGATCATGTCCGAGCAGCGCTCTCTCGCGTCGGTCCGGGCCAGGCGACGCTGCTCGCCGTCCCTGTGGTCGACACCGTGAAGATCGTCGATCGGCAGACGCTTGCCGTCCACGTGACGCCCGACCGGGATGCGCTGTGGTCGGCGCAGACGCCGCAGTGCGCGATGCGCGCCGATCTGGAGCGCGCGCATGAATCGGCGCTGCGGGATGGAATGACCGCGACCGACGATGCCGCGCTGCTGGAACGCATCGGCGTCACCGTGTCGGTGGTGATGAGTTCACCGGAGAATTTCAAAGTGACGTTGCCCGAAGATCTCGAGCGAGCGCAGACGCTGATGCAGGCGCGTCTCTGTGCCGCCGGAGACGATCGCTGATGCGCGTCGGTCACGGGTTCGACGCGCATCGTCTCGTTGAAGGACGCCCGCTGATCATCGGCGGCGTGCATGTTCCAGCGCCGTTCGGTGCGCTCGGTCACTCTGATGCCGACGTGCTGGCGCATGCGATCGCCGACGCGTTGCTCGGCGCGGCCGCGCTCGGCGACCTCGGCGGGCATTTCCCCGACACCGACGAGCGTTGGAAGGGTGCGGACTCGCTGTTCTTGCTTGAACTGTGCGCGGCCGAAGTGCGCCGTGCCCGTTTTCGCATCGAGAATGTCGATGCAACGATCGTCCTGCAAGCGCCCAAACTTGCGCCGCATATCACGGCGATGCGCGAACGCATCGCGAGCGTGCTCAGCGTGTCGCTGCCGATGGTCAGCGTCAAAGCCAAGACCAGCGAAGGCATGGGCTACACGGGCGATGGAACGGGTGTCGCCGCATTCGCCGTCGCGCTCATCGAGGTGCAGTGATGACGTCTTCAGATCGCACCGCCGACGAACGCGTCGCGCAACTCGCAGCGCTGATGCAGGGCTGGGGCTTTCTCGAACGTCCGGCGCCCGGCGCGGCGCTGCGCTGGATCGCGACGTTCTTGGAAGCGTACGGTGCGCGTCTGGCGTCGCTCGACGATGCGCGACCGGTTATTGCGGCGTTGCGAGCGGAGTCGTGCATCGTTCCCGCGCTCGAGCTGGAACGTTTGCGCTCGCGACAGGTGCTGTTCTTTCTCGACGCGGTCGGGCAGTACGTCGATGACCAACCCGAATTGCGAGGGTTGCCGCTCGCCCACGATGTCGCCGAGATCGCACGCGAATTCGGCATCGCACCGGAAGCGGCACGTGATGCGTTACGTATGGCGCTGACCGGGGAGAAGGACGGGCCGCCGCTGGAGTTGCTCTTTCCGCTGCTCGGGCACGATCGGATGCTCATGCGCATCGGCGCCGTCAGCTCACGGCTCTTGCACGGCCGCGGGCTCGAACCGATCGCGTTTGGGCCAAACGGTGAACCGTTCAAGACCATTCCGGCCCAGAAGCCCGACGCGTAGCAACCGTGCGTTGACGGCACGGTTTATACTTCTACGAGCTATGGCCAACCCTGTGCGAACTCTTCTGGCCGACCTGCGGGCACCGCTGGAACGCGATCCGGCGTCGCGGGGGATGCTCGACGTCGCGCTCTCGTATCCGGGCGTCCATGCCATCGGCGCATATCGTATCTATCACGCACTGCATCGCATGGGCATTCCGCTGCTGCCGCGTTTTCTTTCGAACGTCGCACGGTTTTTTACCGGCATCGAGATTCATCCGGGCGCAACCATCGGCGAGGGCGTGTTCATCGATCACGGGATGGGAGTCGTGATCGGCGAGACCGCGGAAGTCGGCGACGGCTGCACGATTTATCAGGGGGTGACGCTCGGCGGCACCAGTCTTTCGCATGGGAAGCGTCATCCGACGCTCGGCAAAAATGTGACCGTGGGCGTCAATGCGTCAGTACTCGGCGCGATTACGCTCGGTGACAACGCGAAGGTCGGCGGCGGATCGGTCGTCGTTCGCGACGTGCCCGCCAATGCGACGGTGGTCGGTATTCCCGCTCACGTCGTCGCACAGGACGGGAAGCCGGTGCGCGCGGTGCCGGATCGCCCGCAAGTGGAGATGCCCGACCCCAACGCCGACGCGATCGATCGGCTCGAACGGCGCATCGCGCACCTGGAAGCACGCATCGGTGAGATGGAGACCGGCACGGAAGAGACATGGTCGTGGGTGATTTGAGACTCTACAATACCCGCACACGGGCGGTCGAGCGATTCGCACCGCTGCGTGACAACGAGGTGCGTATCTACGTCTGCGGCCTCACGCCGTCGGCGCAAGCGCACTTAGGCCATGCGCGCTCGTTCCTCTTCTTCGATCTGCTGCGGCGGTTTTTGCGCTATCGCGGCTATGCGGTCACATTCGTGCAGAATGTCACCGACATCGACGACCGCTCGATCGCGCGCGCGATTGAGACAGGTGAGGACTGGCGCGCGATCGTCGCGGACTATTATGCGGAATTCAAGGCGTCGATGCGTACGCTCGGCGTGGCCGAGCCCGACGTCGAGCCGTATGCGACCGCGTTCATTCCGCAGATCGTCACGATGATCGAAGAACTCGTCGCAAGCGGTCACGCCTACCTGTCGAAGGACGGCGTGTACTACCGCGTCTCGGCGTTCGCGCGCTACGGCGATCTGAGCAATCGGAACCTCGAAGAGCTGGAGGCTGGCGCACGCATCGAGATCGATGAACACAAAGACGACCCGCTCGATTTTGCGTTATGGAAATTCGCGAAGCCCGGCGAGCCGCACTGGCCCTCACCCTGGGGCGCGGGGCGGCCGGGGTGGCACATCGAGTGCTCCGCGATGTCGCGCGCTATCCTCGATCCCGACGGCGCCGGCTTCGATATTCACGGCGGCGGCGCCGATCTGATCTTCCCGCACCACGAGAACGAGATCGCGCAGAGCGAGCCGCTGATGAAACACCCGCCGATGGCCAACCTGTGGATGCACGGCGGCCTGCTGCTCTTCGACCATCGCAAGATGTCGAAGTCGCTCGGGAACTTTGAGCCGCTCAGCGATCTGCTCGCGCGCCATGATCCGCAGGCGATCCGCCTGTCGTTCCTGCACACCGGCTATCGCAAGGTCATGAACTTCACCGAGAAGTCAATCGCCGATGCGCAGCTCACGCTGGATCGCATCAAGAGCACGTATCGCTCGCTGGATCCTACGAACGAGGTTCCCGGCGCAAGCGCGTTGCTGGCGAAGATCGACGACGCACTGTGCGACGATATGAACACCGCCGTCGCGCTGGCGGAGTTGCTCAGCGCCAAGCCGGCGACGCGCGGCGAATATGCAATGGCGCTGCACTTGCTCGGCATCGACCCGAACCGGGCCTGGCTCGAAGAGCCGTCGTCGGCCGCGCTTCCCGATGACTTCGTCCCGCGACTGCGCGAGGCGCTCTCGCAAGCCAACGTCGAGGTGAGTCTGGCCAACGGTGTCGCTCCATCGGCCGAGGATGCGATCAAGATCGTTCTCGACCGCCGCGTTCAAGCGCGCGCGAGCAAGGATTGGACGACATCCGATCGTTTGCGCGATGCGCTGCTGCGCTGCGGTGTCGACGTCAAAGACTCCAAGGAAGGCGCCACGTGGACCGTCGTCAAGACCTAATCTTCGGCATTCACGCCGTCGACGAGGCCGTCAACGCCGGGGAGAGACTCCGGCGTCTTCATGTCGCGAGCGATCGCGCGCGCGATCCGGTGATCGCACGCATCGCGAAGACGGCACGCGAAGCCGGGATCGAGGTCGTCCACGAAGGGCGCGAGTACTTCGCGCGCCTGCCGTTCAAAGCGCATCAAGGCATCGTGGCGGAGGTTCCGCCCTTTGCCTATGCGTCGCTCCACACGCTCATCGCGAGCGCGCCGCGCGGCACGCGCAAACTCATCGTGGTGATGGACCACGTCACCGACCCGCACAATCTGGGAGCGATCGTGCGAACGGCGGAAGCCGTTGGCGCCGACGGCGTCGTGATCGCGGAGCGCCGCGCCGCCGGCATCACGGCGAGCGCGCGCAAGGCCGCCGCAGGTGCGACCGCGCACCTCCCGATCGCGCAGGTCGCCAATATCAGCGATGCGATCCGCACGCTGAAAAAGGCGGGCATTTGGGTCTACGGCGCTGACGCGGGCGCGACATCGTCCGACATGAGCGATGCCGACTTCGATCGCGACCTGGCGCTCGTTATCGGAGCGGAGGACGGGCTCTCGCAACTGGTCGCGCGCGAGTGCGACGTACTGGTGCGCATCCCCATCCTCGGCCGCGTCGAGTCGCTCAACGCTTCGGTGGCTGCGGCGGTCTTGCTCTACGAAGCAATCAGGCAACGCCGCAACTAAGTCCTTGACGGTGGAGGGGCGCCCTCCTATACTTGGCTAGATGCGCCGCGCCAGACGGGTCCAGGCCCGCGGTAGGCGGCGTGTCGCGTCCCGGGAAGGTAACCAAAACAGATGGCAATGACCCAGCCGGCCTCGGATGGACTCGATTACCACGATCGCGCCGACGAGGACCTGGTAGCAATCGCGAAGTCGGGCGACTATCTCGCGATGGAATATCTGCTCAATAAGTACAAAAACTTCGTTCGAATCAAAGCGAAGAGTTACTTCTTGATTGGAGCGGATCGTGAAGACATCATTCAAGAAGGCATGATCGGCCTGTACAAGGCCGTGCGCGATTTCAAAGCCGATAAACTTTCCAGTTTTCGCGCGTTCGCGGAGCTGTGCATCACGCGTCAAATCATTACGGCGATCAAGACCGCCACGCGGCAGAAGCATATTCCGCTGAACCAGTACATTTCGCTCAACAAACCGATCTACGACGAAGACAGCGAACGCACGCTGCTCGACGTGATGGCGTCACAGAAGACGTCGGACCCGGAAGAACTGGTCGTTACGCAGGAAGTCTCCGATGACATCCGTCAGCGCATTCGGCAGAATCTTTCGGAACTCGAGTCGCAGGTGCTCGAATCGTACCTCGAAGGCAAGAGCTATCAAGAGATGGCACGCGACCTCGGCCGCCACGTGAAATCGATCGACAATGCGCTTCAGCGCGTGAAGCGGAAGATCGAAAAGAACCTGGCCGAATTCGAGTTCAAATAACCGCATCCCATTCACGAGGCAACAATAGCCCGGCAGTATTGCCGGGCTATTTCTTTTCGATCGCGTGCGCGTTACGAAAGATTCTTGACGATGCGGTCGTAGAGTGCGTCCCGGTCGCCGATGGGATCGACCACCATCGGTTGCGGCGTGTCGCCGCCGGTCATCGGGTCGATGCAGACGGTGACGCGGCCTTTCGCGCAGACGTCCATGCACGAGGTCGAGATCGCGCGGATCTTGCCCCAGTGACCGTCTTCCTTGAGTTTTGTCTTGAGCCAGTCGCGCAGCTGGAAGTCGCCGATTTTTTCAGCGATCTCGGGCGTTTCCTCGGGGATGCGTTCGCGGGAGCACCGCTCGCACACGAGCACGAGTCCCGAGCCGAGCCATTTCGGTTTGACGTCTTGCATGATTGAGCGCCATGCTTGTTCGCGGACGCCCTTTTCCCCTCGTACCGCGACCATGCTATGATGCTGTTCAGCTCGCTCTTGTCGCATTGGAGTTGGGGGACTTGCAAAACCGGAAGACCTTCATCGGACTGCTTGCGAGCGGTCCCGTGTTGGCTGGAACAACGGCGTTTGCCGAGACGCCGGCGTCGCCGCGGGTTACGCGTGTCATGACGATGCTCGCCGTGCGCGATCTCAAACGATCAATTGCGTTCTACCGTGACACACTCGGGTTTGTCATCGAGCAGGAGCAGCCATGGATCGCGCTGCTTCGTTTGGGGACGTTTCTGCTCTATGTGTACACGGAAGGGCCGCCGACTCCCGACAAGCCCGGCATCTCGCTGGTCGCGCCGCGCGATCGGCAACACACGTCGACGATCATCTGCTTCGAGGTTGACGACGTGGCAGCGATGTACGAACGTCTGCGCGGGAAAGGGGTTCGGTTTCTCACGCCGCCGACCAAGCCGCCATGGGGCGGGCTGCGCTGCTTTGCCTTCGATCCGGACGGCTATTTGCTCGAGATCGAGAGCCCGTGAAGCGCCTGGAGCCGACGGCCGGATTCGAACCGGCGGCGTCTTTCGAGCCAGATTACAAATCTGGTGCCTTCAACCACTCAGCCACGTCGGCGCACGATGTGCGGTCGGCGGTTTTTACCGCGAACATGCCTCTTCCCCTCCGACGGCCGCCACGAACTTCCTCGGTTGCCGAGGACTGTGGCCGCGTGGTATCGTACCCTTCGCAGCCGAACGTGGGTAGGTGGCCGAGTGGTTAATGGCGCCAGACTGTAAATTTGGTGCGCGAAAGCGCTACGCTGGTTCGAATCCAGCCCTGCCCACCATCTGTCTCGCGGGCGTTGCATAATGGTAATGCCCTTGCCTTCCAAGCAAGAGTCGCGGGTTCGATTCCCGCCGCCCGCTCCAACAATCGACGTGCCGTTGTAGCTCAGTGGTAGAGCACGTCCTTGGTAAGGACGAGGCCACGGGTTCAATCCCCGTCAACGGCTCCAGATTCCGCCCCGAGCAATCGGGGCTTTTCTGTAGGCGAGGAATCGAACACATGTTCGATGAAATACACCGCGCAGTCTCGGGCCCGGGCTGCCGCCGGTGTGGATCGCCGCACCGATCAGGGCCGACGAGGCCGGATGGAACCGACGCCCCTTTTTGATCCGCTTACCGCTTACGCGATTGTTTGCCGCCAGGTCGAGGCCGAGTTGCGGCGGGTTTTTGGACCGCCCCCTCCGCAGCGCCCGCTCCCGCTCCAGCGAGAAGCTGAACCTGAGCTGCCAGGTTCACGACCTGCGCTTCGAGTGATTCCAGGCGGCCGGCGATCGCCTCCGGACGAGCATCCTGCAGCAGGCTGAAGGTTCGCTCGCCGAGCGCCAGATACGCGGCGTCGACGCCCAAGACGGACGCTAGGCGAACGCCGACGGGAAAACTCGCGCTCTTGGTTTGGCCGCTCTCCATTTGACGGATCGCACCCTCGGTGATGCCGACTTTGTACGCGAGCTCTCCGGGGGCGAAGCCGCGCTCGGTGCGCAGGCGGCGCAGGCGCTCGCCGAACGTCTCGTCCATCAGCGCGATCATACGCGCAATAAATCACAGCATGGTATTGCGAAATGCGCGTCAGTAAGCTACTATCGTGCGCATTGAGGTTCCGCGCGGCATCTCCGGTTTGCCGATGCCCCACCCCCGCATGTGCGCCGTTTTCGTCGCGCGTGCCATCGGCAAAGCGCGTCAGGGGCTCGTCTGGCAACTATGCGAGCCCCTGGACGCGATACCGAAAGCGCGCCCAGGCTCCTAGCTGCCGATTTGCGGAAAGATGATCTGCGCGGTCGAGATGATGGTGAGCCCGGCGACGATCACGACCGTTGCCCAGGCGATCGTGTTGAAGACGCGGCCGTTGGTTGAGCTGCCCATCAGACGCGGGTTGTTGATCAGCAACAGTATCAGGAACAGCACGATGGGCAAGAGCACACCGTTGAGCACCTGCGAGTAGAAGATGATCGAGAGCAGCGGTGCGCCCGGTATGATCACGACCCCTGCGCCGATGACGATAAGCGATAGGTACAACGAGTAGAAGATCGGCGCATCTTTAAAGTGGTGATCGATGCCGCGCTCGAACCCAAATGCCTCGCAGACATAATAGGCGGTGGAGAGCGGAAGAATCGATGCGGTGAAGATCGCCGCATTGAGTAAGCCAATCGCGAAGAGCAGTGACGCGAACGGACCGGCGAGCGGCGCCAATGCGACCGCAACGTCGCCGGCGTCGTTGACCACGATCTGCCCGCTTGCCGGAGCATGCACGTTGTGGATGAAGATCGTCGCGGCCGTCGCGATGATGATAAAATACGCGATGATGTCGGTGATGAGCGCGCCCGAAATGACGTCGATGCGGGAGAAGGCGTACTTGTCCTGGGTAATGCCCTTGTCGACCACGGCCGCCTGAATGTAGAACTGCATCCACGGTGAGATGGTCGTGCCGATGATCGCGATGATCATGAGCAAGTATGCCTTGCTCGAGGAAAAATGCGGAAACAACGTCTGCCGGGCGACCTCATGCCAATCGGGATGCACGAGGATGCCGCTGACGACGTAAGCGAGATAGACGAAACAGAACACGAAAAAGACGCGCTCGACGATCTTGTAGTTCCCGCGCGTCACCATGAGATAGACAAACACCGCCGCTGCCATCACCAGCAGCACTTTGAACAGGGAGGGATTGATGTGCGCGTGCGCGCCGAAGATCGGGGCCGTCGAGGCGACACCGGCGAACTCGGCGGCCGTGTTGCCGAGATCGCCGATGACGAAGAGCACCAGCACCCAGAACGTCACCTTGACGCCGAAGTTCTCGCGGATCAGGTCGGCGAGCCCCTTGCCGGTAACCATGCCCATGCGCGCGCACATCTCTTGCGTCACGACCAGCGCCAGCGTGACGGGAATCAGCAGCCACAGCAACGAGTAGCCGAACTGGGCTCCGGCTTGCGAGTAGGTGAGAATACCGCCGACGTCGTTGTCGGCGTTGGCGGTGATGATGCCGGGTCCGACGATCGAGAAGAACATCACGATCGATCGCAAGAGATTGCGCGGCTGCGCCAGCGATTTCATCGATTCTCTTCCCCAGCCTTGCAAAAAAAAAGCCGTCGTAACTCCTCGCGGACGACAGCTCGGGAAAGGTCCGAAACGCTTCCGGTTCTCCCTCAACGTCGAGTTTTAGCACTGCACGATATAGAGCCGGGTTCTAGGAGCCTAGGCTCAGCCGCGTTAGGTGCCGCCTTGATTCGGCGGTGCCTGGTCTACCCGTTGGGGTCTCTCGACCTTTCCGGGCAGCGGCCTGTCTTCGTGCAGACGCCTCACCGAACGAGGAATCCACTTCGATCATACGCTAGGTGTCAACCCGAGCGCGATGCTCGCTTGGAAACGTCCCCGCGATCGTGCGGTTGTAGCAACCATGACTGCACATCCGCAATTTCCCGGCGAACAATCGACCGACGGGCGTTTCATTCGGCAACACGACGCCTTCCGCGAGATGATCACTGCTGACGGCCGCTCGGGATTTCCCGTGCAAGCGGGGCGGTATCACCTCTACGTTTCGCTTGCGTGCCCGTGGGCTCACCGAACGATCATCGTGCGTGCGCTCAAACATCTGGAGGATGCGATCGGCATGACCGTCGTGGATCCCGTTCGGGACGAGCGCGGCTGGGCATTTCGCGACGGCGACTGTTTCTCGCCCGATCCGATCAACGGTTTTGCATTCCTGAGCGAAGCCTACCGCGCTACCGATCCGCGCTTCCGGGGGCGTGTCACCGTTCCGGTGCTCTGGGACAAGCAGACCAAACGCATCGTCAGCAATTCCGACGACGACATCATGCGCATGTTCGAGACGGAGTTTGAAGCCCTGAGCGACCGGCGGCTGGACCTGTATCCGCCCGAGCATCGCACCGCGATCGACGAACTCAATGAACGCATCTACGAAACGCTCAACGACGGCGTCTACAAGGCCGGTTTCGCGAGCACGCAGCGCGCGTACGAAGAAGCGGCCTATCGCGTCTTCGAGACACTCGACGATCTCGAACGGCGTTTAGCACACACGCGCTATCTCTTCGGCACTGTCCCGCTAGAGACCGATTGGCGTGTCTTCGTGACGCTCGTGCGCTTCGACGCGGTCTATCACGGGCATTTCAAGTGTAACGTTCGCAAGATTTCCGAGTACCCGAATCTCTTCGGCTATCTCAAGGACCTCTACCAGATCGACGGGATCGCGCAGACGGTGAACTTCGATCACATCAAACGGCACTACTACTACACGCACGCCGAGATCAACCCGACGCGCATCGTCCCGATCGGTCCGGCGCAGGACCTCTCAACGCCTCACGGCCGCGAACGCTTAGGTTGAGCCGTCGACTGCCGCAAGCTTCTTGAGCATCGTTGCATAGAGTATGTCGAGTTCGTGCTCATTGATGATGAGATCGCCGGCATCTTCGCTGAGGTCCAGGGTCACCGAGTAAAAGTTCGGACTGAGATCGGTGACGCCGATGTGAAAATCGTCGCCGAGGCGACGCGCTATATCTTCACACCAGCGCTGCTGATCGTACACGCGCTCCAGGCTGACGCGGAGGTCGTACGGAATCGCGTTGACCGACGGCTGCGAGGTCGCAACATTCCACGCAAAGGCTTCCGGTGAGAACACACCGATGCCGCGCCGTTCGAGGATTGGACCTATTTTTGAAAAAAACGCGGAGGCGCTGACGGGAGCGGCCGAGGAAAAGTCCCTCGTCAAACCGGCAAGGATGTGCTGGTGATGCGGCATCAGCTCTTCGAGCATTCGGCGATTGGAGCGCATCTCGTTTGCGATATTCGAAAGGGACTGCCGTACCTCTGCCTGCGTCTTGCGCTGGTCTTGCCACTGATTCACCGCGAGCGCGAGCAAGATGGCAAGCACGATCGAGAACACCTCGACCACCAGATCCGCCGGATCAACCCGCCGCAGCAACTCTTTCATAGCCTAAAAAATCGGCAACAAGAAACCTCGAACCTTCTGACCCCAAGAAAAGAGCCCCGCCCCAGCGAGGCCCCACTACCTCATGGATCCCAAGTGATTGGCGAGAAACGCTTTGCTGAGCGTCAGGCCGAGGCGAGGGGAGGCGAAGTGTACTGAGGTACACGAGCCTCCCCTCAACGATGGCCTGGCGTTCAGCAAAGTGTTTCTCTAGCCTTTGGTGACGTGCCAGTCGTTCATGACGAACTGCTTACCGTTACTCGTCATCGTGAGGGTCCCGTCGCCGAAGGTGTTGACGTCGAAGGTCGCGATCTGCGTTCCGCCGTTGCTGACGATGCCGTTGATGAAGTTGCTGTCGGTCGGCTGCAATTGTGTGTTGGTCGTGACGTTGAGCGTGTTGCCGCTCGCGAGTTGGGCGTTGGTCACGGTGAGGTCGATCAGTTCACCGTGCAGGTACTGCGTGGTCGCTGGGATCGAGTACTGACCGCCTTGGGTGCCGCCGGCGAGTGTGAACATCGGCGTGGCGATCGGGCAGCTCGTGTTCTGCGTTCCGATCGCGATCGAGAGCGAGCCGATCGCACCTTTGAACGACGATCCCGTGTGGGTCGCGGTCCAGGTCACGCTCCCGTCGGCATTAACGACGCGCGTGCCCGTGCCGCTGGTTCCGCCCGACCAGCCAAAGGTCTCGCCGAGCGACTGGATGCCGGTCGCGTTGAAGCCTGCCGAATCACCGCAGAAATTGTTGGTGTTTCCGCCGGTCTGCGGCGACATGACGAACTCGAAGTCGGATGCGATCGTCTTCGATCCCGCGAGATCGAGTTCACCCGTGCTGGTGCGATCGAAGCCCGCGGCGATCGACGGGTAGCCGTTTTGATCGTAGGTCGAGTTGCTGAGGTTCACCGTATCGGTGCGCACCGAGATCGGCGTCGCGTTGCCGTTGGCGTAGCCGGTGACGGTGCGAAACACGGTCTCGTTGCCGCTGCCGTTGGGATTGTTGAATTTGCGCACGGCATCGCGGGCAATCTTCGTGCAGGCCGCATCGTAGAAGAAGATGGCTTCCGTGGAGTTCGGGTCGCCGTTCTTGTCGGGTGAGAAGAACTCAAACCCGTTGTTGCACGTACCGCTTGCCGACTGCACCTGGCGGGCGAGCGCGAACGGCGACAGGGTGTTATTGAACTCTTGAACGTTCTTCATCGGGTTGCCGAGCGAGTTGGCCGCATTGATCGCGTCTTCTTGGGACGACTGTTGGCCGACGGGATTGCCGCCCGGAACGGTGCTGCCGCCGGTCGCGCCCGGGACGGCCGGAGTCGATGATGCGCCGCCACCACCGCAGGCAGCGAGCAGAAGTGCTGCGGCACATGCCGCGAGGGTGACTTGGATTCGCACGATGTTCCCCTTTTCGAAATGCCGGTGTGATCTGGTGAGTCCAGCGGAACTCTCCATGATCATGCACTGCGAGCCGGGGTACGTTCATTAGTGAAAACTGAGAAAACGACGCATGAACGCGCGTCGCCGTCACGTTCTCATGTTTTCCTAATGTTGAATGAGCGGTTCGGCGGCGACGAAGAGGTCGTCGCGCTCTGCTGCAAGACAGCCGTCGATGGCGCGCGCGATCGCATTCCACTCGCGCCGAAACCCGGCGGTGTCTGCGGCGATCGTCGACGCATCGCGCCATGTCTCGCGAAAGGTGTCCCACTGTTCGGCGAGATCGGCGACGTCGCCGTTCAAACGTTCGACGCGCTTACGCAACAGAGCGTTCTCGCCGCGCGCGAGTCGCGGAAACAGCCATTCGTGTTCGAAGGTTAGGTGCGCGCGAAGCAACGTATCAAGGTGCGACAACGTTACCGCGATCGCCGTCGCGTCCAGCAGGGAGTCGATGTCCGAGGCCAGATCGCCGATGAGCGCGGCGTGGGCGCGGCCCAAGGCCAGCACCCGAGCGAGGTCGCCGCTCTCGTGGCGCGCACCCGCATTGCCTGAGACGATCTCCACGAAGACGCCCACCAGCCGCTCGACGCCGGCGGCGTCGTCGCGCGTAAAACGCGCCGGCGACGGGCTGTCGATGTCGAAGACGCCGAAGCACACGCCTTTGTCCATGAGGGGGACGACGATCTCCGAACGCGAGGCGGCATCGCATTCGATGTGATCGGCAACGGCGTGAACGTCCTCGACGATCTGCGTGCTGCGCGATACGAATGCCGAACCGCAGACACCGCGTCCGGGCGGAAGCGGCGAGCACGCGGGGCGCCCGACGAACGGACCGAGCACGAGGCCGCGCTCGTCAGGAAAATAGAAACCGGCCCAATTCAGGTCGGGTAACGTTTCGTAGACGAAGGCGGCGAAGTTGGCGGCACGCGCGATGAAGTTCGGTTCGCCGTCGAGCAGTGCGCGCACTTGGCGCTCCAGCAGCGTATAGTCAACGCTGGCGCTGTCTGCGGCCAGGGTTCCGTGTCCGTTCATGCAGTCTATAACTCACCGTAGCGCCGCGGGGATTCCGCGGCGGCCGGCCGCCGGGAAGTGCGCTCAGCCGCCTCCGGCGAAAATCCGCAGCGGGGACGCCGATTCCGCGCCCGTAGCTCAATCTGGATAGAGCAGGGGACTCCTAAGCCCAAGGTTGCCAGTTCGATTCTGGCCGGGCGCACGTTTTCCGGCGACCCCCTCCCTTGCCGGCCTTGCGGCCGTGTGGTACAGTAGGTTCGCAAAACGGACCCCCGGTCCGTTTCTTTCATGTCTTGTGGTAGGCTGGAACAACAGTGGCCAAAAAAGAAAATCGCGTGATGGTCGTCATGGCGTGCACCGAGTGCAAGCGCCGTAACTACAACACGCAGAAAAACAAGCAGAAGACGACGGACCGGCTCGAGCTGAGCAAGTATTGCCGCTATTGCCGTTCGCATCGCGCACATAAAGAGACGAAGTAACGCGAAGCTGCCGCCCTCGTGGGCGGCAGCTAGGCCCGGCACGACGCGGCCATAGAGGGCGGTAGCTCAATTGGTAGAGTAGCGGTCTCCAAAATCGCCGGTTGCAGGTTCGAGTCCTGTCCGCCCTGCCAGAATTCACAGTATCGGAGACGAGGTTGGTGAACGACCGTAACAAGACCGCGGCCGGCCGCAACGCGGGCACCGCGCAACGCCAAGCATCCGCGATGCAGACTCAGGATTTCTTTCGCGGCGTGATCGCCGAGATGCGCCGCGTCACGTGGCCGACACGCGACGAATGGGTGTCGGCGACCATTCTGACGGTACTGCTCGTGGTCGGCATCGGATTGTTCACCTTTTGCGCCGACTGGGTATTCAGTCAGCTCTTCTCGCTGATCCACCCGACGTAAGGTTGTCCCATGAGTGAAACCACCCACGATTTTTCGGACCACGGCTTCGACGTCGGTGCGCCGGACGCGCCGCCGGATCCGGTCGTGCGCGAGGAGAAGGCGCATCTCGATTTCGCGCCGCCCGAAGAGCATGACGAGGACGAATTCAAGCCGCGTAGCGGCAAAGACGACCCGAAGAAGTGGTTTGTCGTTCACACCTACTCCGGGTACGAGAACAAGGTCAAGGCGAACCTCGAGCGCCGCATTCATTCGATGGGCATGCAGGACAAGATTTTCCGCGTGCTCGTTCCGATGGAAGACGAAGTCGAATTCAAGGACGGCAAGCGCAAGGTCACGCCTAAGAAGGTATTCCCGGGATACGTTCTGGTCGAGATGATCATGGACGACCAATCGTGGTACGTGGTGCGCAACACGCAGGGCGTCACCGGCTTCGTCGGCAGTCCCGGACCGGGCGAGAAACCACTCCCGCTGCAAGAAAAAGAAGTCAAGACCATCCTCAAGCAGATGGGCATCGAGACTCCCAAACTCAAGATCGACTTCAAGAAGGGCGACCGCATCAAGGTCACGTCGGGCCCGTTCTTCGACTTCACCGGCGTCGTCGACGAGATCACGCCCGAGAAGGAGAAACTGCGCGCTCTCATCTCCATCTTCGGCCGCGAAACCCCTGTTGAACTCGAGTTCTTCCAGGTCGAGAAGGTTTAAGGGAAGGCTCTTTTCCGCCAGGCCGTCGTTGCGGAGAACCTCGTGTACCAAAGTACACTTCGGCTCTCCGCGCCTCGGCCTGACGAAAAATAGCGCTTCCCGGGCCGGAGGACCGATGGGGGTGTGCGTTTCCGCCAGGCCTTCGTTCATCGTTGTCGCGAGGGTCCTTGTGAAATGTAGCAATTGCTGCCATAATAAGTAGCAAATGACACAGGCAGCAATGATCGCCGGGATCATGGGCGGACCCCAGATCCTGGAATCCGACATCCAGGGCGAGTTCGACCTTGAAGAGGCAGTGCGTCAGGGAATCCCAGCGCAGGCGGTCCGCA
This sequence comes from Vulcanimicrobiota bacterium, assembly GCA_027307235.1. GTDB lineage: Bacteria > Vulcanimicrobiota > Vulcanimicrobiia > Vulcanimicrobiales > Vulcanimicrobiaceae > DAHUXH01. The sequence continues at coordinate 168,042 of DAHUXH010000013.1, forward strand.
ATGTCGCAACATCAACTGGGGCGACCCTTCAAGTGCTCCAAGACGTCATGGGCATTGACCGAAGCACGTTTGCGCGACGCATTCGAACTCATGCGCGTCTCAAAGCGGCTGAATCCGATCGTCTGGTTCGCGTTGCGAGAATCGCGGCATTGGCAATTGAGGCCCTTGGCGCAGCCGATGCCATTGCGTGGCTGAATGAGCCGAATTACGCGCTTGGTGAGCGTGTGCCGTTGAACTTACTGGAAACAGAAGTTGGCGCGCGCCAAGTTGAGCAAGTCATTGGCCGTATTGAGCACGGGGTCTTTAGCTAGTTGCGCGTTTACCGCGCATTTATGCCAAAGTATGCAGCCACAGCGTTTTCTGGTGAAGGTGCGCGCCTCTATGGCGGGCGGTGGAATTCACCGGGAATCCCCATGGTGTACACGGCAAGTTCTTATGCGCTCGTGTTGCTTGAGGTCATGGGAAACGCGCGTCGTGTGCGCGTTCCACGAGGTCTAATGTATTGCGTTGTTGATGTGCCCGATGGGGTGCTACTCGAAGAAATTGACGCTGCGGCACTCCCCGCGAATTGGCATGCCTCGCCGGCACCACCAGAATTGCAGGCGCGTGGGGACGATTGGATCCGACGGGGGGAGACGGTGGGCCTCTACGTGCCGAGCGCGATCGCTCGTATCGAAAAGAACCTTTTGTTGAATCCAATGCATCCAGGCTTCAAGAAACTCGTGATTGGGATTCCCGAAGATGCCCCGGCTGATGGCAGAATCTTGGAACCGCCACCAACCTCGAAACGCACCCGCCACAAAGGAGCATCTAGCAAATGACCAATTCACCAGAAACTGCTCGTCGCCTTAAGCTCGGCTGCGGGTTGCAATGGGAGGCTTGAGCAGGTAGAATCGGATTTTGGTTGGACGGCGACCCCGACGTTCGGCCGGCATATGTAGACGGGGGAGAGGCGGCGAGACCGCTTCGATAAGGAGACACCTATGGCAAAGAAAGCGATCGCCAAGATCGGCCTGCAGATTCCGGCCGGTAAGGCGACCCCAGCGCCGCCGATCGGCCCGGCGCTTGGACCCTACAGCCTCAACATCATGGATTTCTGCAAGCAGTACAACGAACGTACTGCCTCGCAGGCGGGCATGATCATTCCCGTCGAGATCACGGTGTTCGATGACCGGACCTTCACGTTCGTCACCAAGACGCCGCCCGCGTCGTTCTTGATCAAACAGGCGCTCAAGATCGAGTCAGGCTCCAAAGAACCCAACCGCAACAAGGTCGGCAGACTCACCGACAGCCAGCTCGAAGAGATCGCGAAGGTCAAGATGCCCGACATCAACGCCAACGACATCGTTGCGGCCAAGAAGATCGTGGCCGGCACCGCACGCTCGATGGGCGTGGAGACGGAGGCGTAACGATGCGTGTACACGGCAAACGCTTCCGCAACGTCAGCCAGGCGTACGATAAGAAGACCGAGTTGTCGACGCCCGAAGCGATCGCGCTCGTGAAAAAGAACGCCACAGCGAAATTCAACGAGACGATCGAAGTGCATATCCGCCTGGGCGTCGATCCGAAGAAGAGCGACCAGAACGTTCGCGGAACGGTGAACCTTCCGCACGGTACCGGCCGTGTCGTTCGCGTCATCGCGTTCGCTAAAGGCGATGCGGCGAAGGCCGCGCAGGAAGCCGGCGCGGACCTCGTCGGAGATCAGGATCTCATCGACAAACTCAAAGCCGGTTTCACCGAGTTCGACGTCGCCGTCGCGACGCCGGACATGATGGCGCAAGTCGGTAAGGAACTCGGGCGTATCCTCGCGCAGAAGATGCCCAATCCCAAGGCCGGCACGGTCACGCCGAACATCGCCGCAGCGATACGCGACATCAAGGCCGGTAAGGTGGAGTTCCGCCTCGACAAGGCGGGCATCATCCACACCATCGTCGGTAAGGCCAGCTTCGAGGAACAGCACCTCGTCGAGAACGTCGCGACGCTGCTCGACGCGATCGTCCGCGCGAAACCGGCCGCCTCGAAAGGCACCTACCTCAAGAGCATCACCCTGACGTCGACGATGGGCCCCGGCGTGCGGGTCGATCCCAACCGCGTCAAAGCCACCGCCTAGGCAAGGAAGCGTTGATTTCCGCCAGGCCTTCGTTGCGGAGAGCCTCGTGTACGCAAGGAAGCGTTGATTTCCGCCAGGCCTTCGTTGCGGAGAGCCTCGTGTACCGTAGTACACTTCGGCTCTCCGCGCCTCGGCCTGACGAAAATCAGCGCTTCCTTGGGGTGGCTGCCAATTACGAGGTGCGAGGACTAGGGTTGCGTTGAGGGGCGCGCTTTGTTATTATCGCTTCTGGCTCCGAAGACCGTAGGTACCCTTTGGGTGTAATGCGCAAGCGCCTACCGAGGACGCGATACGTGCCCTGATTTTCATTTGGCATCGACGCGCCCCTCACAACGGATGGAGGAGCGCTTTCTTCTTTCTAGACACACGAAAGATCAGCGTCATGCCAACCGCACGAAAAGAATCCGCGGTACAAGAACTGCGCGACCGGCTCGCCGGATCGCAGAGTTTGTTTTTGACGGATTACGCCGGTTTGACCGTCGAGGAGATCACGAAACTCCGCGGTGAACTGCGTAAAGACGGCAACACGTACGCCGTCGTCAAGAATACGCTGTTCAAGATCGCAGCCGGTGACGAACTGGCCTCACATCTCGAGCAGTTTCTCGCCGGTCCGACCGGCGTCGTGTTCGCCGGCAGCGACCCCGTCGCTCCGGCCAAAGCACTCAAGCAGTTCTCCGACGACGTTAAACCGCTCTCAGTGAAAGCCGCGTGGATCGACGGCAAGCTTGTCGACACATCGCAAGTTGCCGTGCTCGCCGCGCTGCCTCCGAGAACGGAATTGCTCGCAAAACTCGTCGGCTCGCTCGCCAGCCCGCTGCGCGGTCTCGTTACCGTGCTCTCGGGCAATCAGAGCGGTCTTGTCCGCGTCCTCAATGCCGTCCGCGAGAAAAAACTCGCCGAACAAGGTTCCTAAAGGAGATCAACACGTATCATGGCAGTTGCCGAACTCATCGACCAAATCGATAAACTCACGGTGCTCGAGCTGGCGGATCTCGTCAAGCAGCTCGAAGAGAAGTATGGCGTCTCGGCCGCAGCGCCGGTCGCAATGATGGCCCAGAGCGGCCCCGCGGCTGCTCCGGCCGCGGAGAAGACCGAATTCGACGTGATCCTCGCAGATGCGGGCGCGGAGAAGATCAAGGTCATCAAGGCGGTTCGCGAACTTACGAGCCTCGGCTTGACCGAAGCCAAAGCCTTCGTCGAGAGCGCGCCCAAGGCCGTCAAGGAAGGCGTCGCCAAAGACGAAGCCGAGTCGATCAAAAAGAAACTCGAAGAAGCCGGCGCGAAAGTCGAGATCAAGTAGTCTCGCGACCACGTTCGCTTCAAAGAAAAGACGAGGCCCGCTGCACGGCAGCGAGCCTCGTTTTTTCTGGCGACCGGGTGTTACCAGATTTGGCAGCGTTCTGCCGGAGGACGAACCATCGCGTCGTTGAGTTTGCAGAAGTATGCCGTCGCGAATTGCGGCATGTCTGCCAGCGTCGCGTTGACGCGGAACTTGTCATAGGCGTGCACGTCGGTGTTCGCACGGAGCTTGGTGGCTTCGGGGCGCTGGAGCGATGCCCAGACGTTGGCCCATCCGAGGAAGAAGCGCTGCTCCGGAGTGAAGCCGTCGAGAACGCGGCGCGGATGCGTGGATTGCCACTTCTCAAACGCCTTGTACGCGATCGTCAGTCCGCCGAGATCGGCGGTTGCTTCGCCCACGACTAGCGCGCCGTTTTCGTTGACGCCCGGCAGCGGGGAAAGCTCGTTGTACTGTTTGACGATGCACTGCGTGCGCTGTTTGAACCTGGCGGAATCAGCCGCTGACCACCAGTTCTTGAGATTTCCGTCCTTGTCGAACTGGCTGCCTTCGTCGTCGAAACCGTGCGTCGACTCGTGACCGATGACGGCACCGATGCCGCCATAGTTCACGGCCATGTCCGCGCTTGCGTCGAAGAACGGCGGCTGCAAGATGCCGGCCGGGAAGACGATCTCGTTGATCGACGGGTTATAGTACGCGTTGACGGTCGGCGGCGTCATGCCCCACTCGGTGCGATCGACCGGCTTTCCGATCATCGCGTAGTTGCGCAGGGTTTCGAAGCGTGCCGATGCCAGCGTGTTGGCGACGAATGGACCTTTGACGATCGGGAGGTTGCCGTAGTCGCGCCACTTGTCGGGGTATCCGATCTTCAGGATGAAGGCGTCGAGTTTCCCGACCGCACGCTTGCGCGTCGCGTCGCTCATCCAGTTCAGCGACGAGAGATCGTCGCGGAAGGTCTCTTTGATGTTCTGCACCATCGCAAGCGCGTTGGTTTTGGCTTGCGGCGAAAAGGTTTTCGTGACGTAGATCTGTCCGAGCGCCTCGCCGAGCGTCGCATCCGTGGCGCTTGCGCAGCGCTTCCAGCGTTCGCTCTGCGCCGTGGTGCCGTTGAGCGTCTTGGAGTAGAAGTCGAAGTCCGCGTCATCGAACGCTTTGGGGAGCGATGTCGCGAAGGCGTGCACGAGGTGCCAACGCAGGTAGGTCTTGATCTGATCGGTGTTCCAGGTTCCGAGTTGGGTCGAGAAGGCTTTCGCGAAGTCGGTCGACGCTACGTTGATGGCGCCCGGCTTCACGTGCGACGCTGCGAAGAACGCGGCCCAGTTGAAATTGGGGGCAAGCGACGTGAGTTTGGCTTCGTCCATCTTGTGGTAGACGGCCTCGGGATCGCGGCGCGCCACGCGCGTCATCGAGTTTTGCGCGAGCGTGGTCTCCATCGCCATCACGGTTGCGGCATCGGCCGAGGCTCGATCCGCACTCTCGCCGAGCAGCGTGAACATCTTTGCGACATGAGCCGTGTACTCGTCGCGTAGCGTTTGGCTCTTAGCGTCGGCTTTGGTGTAGTAGTCGCGGTCGGGAAGTCCGAGTCCGGATTGATCGACCTGCGCGATGTTCATTCGGCTGTCTTTGTCGTCCGCGCCCGCATTGAAGCGGAAGAACGCGGTGACGCCGTCGAGTTGCAGGCGTGCGACCAGCGGAGCCAACCCTTGCACGGACGTGAGCCCGTCGATCGCCTTGAAATCCGCGTCGAGCGGCTTGATGCCGCCCGCTTCGATCGCGGCGGTGTTCATGCAACTGCCGTAAAAATCGGCGAGCTTTTGATCGTTGCTTCCCGGCGCGGCTTTGGTCTTGGCCAGGGAATCGAGAATCGAATGGATGACGTTGCGATTGCGATCGCTCAGTTCATTGAACGTTCCGAAGCGGGAGTAGGCTGCGGGGATCGTGTGGCTCTTCAGCCAGCCGCCGTCGGCGAATTGGTAGAAGTCGGCGCACGGTTTGCACGTGCGATCGAGGTTGGCGAGGTTGACGCCGCTCGACAAGGTGCGCATCGCCGCCTGTGCGCCGCCGTCAACGGCGAGCGCGCAAATGGCGATGATTGCGCCGAAACGCAATACTCGCGAGAGATTCATTCACTCTTGCTCCATGGACGCGAGGTGTATCCGAGGGACCTACCCGACTGCCCTCGCGAAGTCCTAGGAGCAGCCTCCAAAACCGCCGGGGATCACGGCAGCGGATGGGCGCTCTGGAGGCTGGAGCTGAAGTGACCGAACGCGGCGGGATCGCTTGCGAACAGGCTCTCGAGATCGGTGATGCGGTGATCGTCGCGCGGATGGTCGGAGAGCGCCTCGAACGTGCCTGACTGGCCGCTGTTGAGGAAGCGTTTGAAGGTCCAGACCATTCCCCACGGATTGGAATTTGCCTGAGCGCAGATGTAGGCGCCGGTCACGTCGGCATTGTGCTCGACGTCGCGCGAGAAGGCGTCGCTCTGCATGATCGCGCCCAGGTTGACCGCGATCTGACCGACGTTCGACCTACCGATGAGCAGGCCCGCGATCCCGGCGAGCAGGCTCAAGTTCTGGTTCTTGCGCGCGAGGTTGTAGACGTCATGGTGGATGTCGTGCGCGCTCTCGTGGCAGAGGACGCCTGCGAGTTCTTCACGGTTTTGCACGAACTTCATCATCCCCGTCGTCACGTAGACGTTCCCGCCGGGGACGGAAAACGCGTTCGGCGTCGCGTCATTGACCAGCAAGAACGTGAACGGATGCCAGTACATCGTGTCGGCGACGCGCGCGACCTGACTTCCTACCGGGGAGAGCATCGCATAGTACGGCGAGGAGTGCACGATCTTTCCTTGCCGCGAGAGCAGCGCGTATTCTTGCTCCCCGACCTGCGTCTCCCACTGCTGCACCGCCGGCGAGACCGATGCCGTCGCAGCGTTCCCCGCGGCGCTCAACAAGCACCCTACCGCCAGCAGCGCACCCAGTCTGCGCACCATCCACCGGCCCGTCATATCCCAGACAACGCGCCCCCCGCAACCTTTCGTTGCACCCCAAACAAAGAAAAGAGCCCCATATAAGGAGCCCTTTCACACGAGTTGGCGATCTGGCGTGATTTCCGTCAGGCCGAGGCGCTGAGAGCCGAAGTGTACTCTGGTACACGAGGCTCTCAGCAACGACGGCCTGGCGAAAATCAGACCCAATCGCTAGTGGTGGATGAGGAAGGAAACGAGCAGCAGTGCAACGATGTTGAGGACCTTGATCATCGGGTTGATCGCCGGACCCGCAGTATCCTTATACGGATCGCCGACGGTATCGCCGGTGACGGCTGCCTGGTGAGCGATCGAGCCCTTGCCGCCGAAGTTTCCGTCTTCGATGTACTTCTTGGCGTTGTCCCAGGCGCCGCCGCCGGTCGTCATCGAGATCGCGACGAACAAGCCGGTGACGATCGAGCCGACCAGAATGCCGCCCATCATCTCGGCTCCGGTATCGCCCGGGAGCACGTTGAAGTACGAGAGCAGCACGACGATGATCGGAACGCCGAGCGGAATGAGCGCCGGGACGATCATCTCTTTGAGTGCGGCGGCCGTGACGATGTCGACGGTCGTGCCGTACTCGGGTTTGGCGGTGCCTTCCATGATGCCCGGAATGTCGCGGAACTGACGGCGCACTTCCTCGACGACTTGTCCGCCGGCGCGTCCGACCGCTTCCATCGAGAGCGATGCGAACAGATACGGCAGCAAGCCGCCGATGAACAGACCGCATAGAACGTAAGGATTGCTGACCGCGAACAGATTGACCACGCCGGAAGCGCACGTCGCATCCAAGCCCGGGCATTTCGCTTTCGTCAACTCTTGCAAGAACGAAGCGAAGAGCACCACGGCGGCCAGTGCCGCCGAACCGATGGCGTAGCCCTTGGTGACGGCTTTGGTCGTGTTCCCGACCGCGTCGAGCGGATCGGTGACGGCGCGCACGTCTTCGGGCATGTCCGCCATCTCGGCGATACCGCCTGCGTTGTCCGTGATCGGGCCGAACGAGTCGATCGCGACGACGATCCCGGCCATCGAGAGCATCGACATTACCGCGATGCCGACGCCGTACACGCTGGCGAACGCATACGACACGAGGATGCCGATGACGATGACGAGCGCCGGCAGCGCCGTGCCTTGCATCGACACCGCGAGCCCCGCGATCATGTTGGTCGCGTGCCCCGTAATGGATGCTTTCGCGATGCGCCGAACCGGAGCGAACTGCGTTCCCGTGTAGTACTCGGTGATGACGGTGATCATGCCGGTGATGAGAATGCCGACCACCGCGCAGATGAATATCGCCATTGGCGAGACCGTCGAGTCGGCGCCGAAAACAGCGTTGGTGACGAACCAGAAGCCAACCAGCGAAAGCGCGCCCGCGACCGCCATGCCGCGATAGAGCGCCGCCATGATGGTGGTCTTCGTCACCTTCCCGACGCTGACGAAGAGCGAGCCGAGGATCGAGGCGACGATCGAGACCGCGCCGAGCAGCAGCGGGAATGTCGTCGCACCGGCAAGCTTATCTCCGAAGACAAGGTTGCCGAGCAGCATCGCCGCGACCGTCGTCACGCAGTAGGTTTCAAACAGGTCTGCCGCCATGCCGGCGCAGTCGCCGACGTTGTCGCCGACGTTGTCGGCGATGACCGCCGGATTACGGGGATCGTCTTCGGGGATCCCGGCTTCCACTTTGCCGACGAGGTCGGCGCCGACGTCGGCCGCTTTCGTGTAGATGCCGCCGCCCAGACGCGCGAACACCGAGATCAACGAGCAGCCGAAGGCAAGTCCGACCATCGCCTGAAGCGATTTCGTCACGTCGCCGCCATTGATGTTGAGGAGCAGCGCGTAGTACCCGGAGACCGCGAGCAAGCCCAGGCCGACGACGAGCATGCCCGTTACCGTGCCGCCGCGGAACGCGACGTTGAGGGCCGGCGTCAAACCGCCGCGCGCGGCTTCCGCCGTGCGGACGTTGGCCCGCACCGAGACGGTCATGCCGATGAAACCGGCGGCGCCCGAGAGGATCGCACCGATCAAGAAACCGACCGCCGCTTGCCATTGAAGCGGAGGTGCGATCCAAATGATGACGGCCAATACGATCGCAACGATGCCGACCGTCGTGTATTGGCGTTTGAGGAAGGCCATGGCCCCTTCCTGAATGGCTGCGGCGATCTCTTTCATCCGCGCGTTGCCGTCCGGCCGGCTGATCACCCAAAAAGTGAGGATGATGCCGTAGACGACCGCGAGCGCACCGCCGATCAGCCCGGCCACAATGGCTTGCTGTCCAGTCACGTCGTTTCCTTAATATAGAAGCAATACAATGCCGCCGCCGCACACCAGAGGCGGGGCTTGACCGGGGCAGATTGCTCAGGCTCCCCGGCGAGTCCTTCGATTCAGGCGGTTACGGAAGCGTGGCTAGACGTTCCAGCTCGTGCGAGGGCGCGGTGCCGAGCTCGACCTGCAACGTATGGCGGCACTCGCGCATCAGCCGGGCGATGGCGACGCGGTCTCCGCGCAGCCGGTTGGCGCGGATTGCAATCGCGTAGCCGGCCTCGTCGGTGCCGTCGAGCCGGATCAGTTCCGCGCTGATCGCCAGGGCTTGGTCCGGGTCGTGCCGTTCGACGTACCAGAGGCCGAGGCGCTCCAGGAATGCACGCCGCAACTGCTCCAGGGTGCGTGCGTGCGGCATGAACCACTCGTGCGCGAGCAACGATTGCGCAAGCGGATGGGCCAGTTCCGATCGGAGTTCGGTGATCGCCTCGGGGGCCGCGGTCGCGAAGCCGCTCGCGCTCGCGAGACGCTGGAGGTCGCGAACGTCGACGCCGACGGCGGGGTTCAGGCGGTAACCGCCGCGGATCGATTCGATCGCCTCGGCGCCCAGCTTCCGCCGCAAGCGTGAAAGGTTTGCGTAGAGCGAATTGGCACCGTGTGTTTCGTCGACATCCGGCCAGATCGTCGCGATAATCGAGGATGCCGGCAGTGTCTTCTCATATAGCGCCAGCAGCGCGACGAGCTCAAATTCTCGCTTGGTCAGTCCGATCGGGCGGCCGTTCTTGGTACACGTCGCGGCGAAAACCGACAGCCGCATCGGCGGCAGTGTTGCCGGTGATTCCGGACGTTCGTACAGCACGATCGAGAAGCCATGCACGCGATGCGTGCGTTCGGAGCGCACCAGCGAAACGCGCGCGCCAGCCGCGAACGTCGATCCGTCGGCTCGATACAGGCGCAGGTTCAGCGGACACGGCTGCTGCGCTGATTTTAGGATTGATCGAAGGAAACGTTGCGTCGAGGAGCCGCGTTCGGCCAGGAGATCGGCGAAGGTCAGCCCGACGACCGTGTTTCCCGGGCCGCATCCGAACAAACAATTTGCAAGAGGGGTCGCGAACACAATGACGCCGGTGCGATCGACGTGCACGATGCTCTCCGGCAGACGCTCGACGATCCGGCTCAAGCTCCGTTCGATGCGCAGCCGGTCGCCGACCGCGAGCGAGAGCAATAGCGCTTCGGAAGCCGTTCCAAGCTCGACAGCATGTTCGAACAACGGCTGCGCGATCCCGAATATCCATTGCAGCATCGATAAGGTCGCGAAGATGATGAGCACCGGAAAACTGACGAGATAAAAACGCGCAGGACGCAAACCCGCGCGTGCGCGCAGGATCGCTGCCGACAACACGAGTACGGCTTGCGCGAAAAAGAACGTGATATCCGCGACGTGGTGGGGATCGATGTCAATGTGGGCTGTCGCACCGGCTGCCAGTGCGAGAAGCGGATACGCCACGATGCCGGCGGCCGCGACGACGATGCCCAGGTCATGTTTGGGAAGAAAACGCCGCGTTCCCAGAAACGACCGGCAAAAAAATCCGTGGAGGCCGACCGTGACGACGAAAAACCAGTATTCGCTCTGCGCATCGTTCCATGCCGCCCTCGGCCACGCGATCTCCCAGGCGAAGTTCGTTCGAATCAGCTGATAGCACAGCAGTCCGGCGAGATGCGCGACATACCACGCGACGTGTCTCTCGCGCGTGACCGCGACGATCAGTGCGTTGGAGAGCAAGAGCGCCAAGATCAAACCGAAATAGAGCGGAAGAAGGATGTGCCCGAATCCCTGCGTTGCGAGCTTCGAGCCGGTTTGCACGATGAAACAGCCGTCACCGGCGGCGCCGGGCGTCATCTCGATCGAGACCACGAGCGTGCGACCATCGAGTGGATTGGCGAGCGCGAGCGCCGGCGGACCGAAGTAGGTCGAAGCTCCGTGCATCGGGATACGGCGTTCGAACGCGATCGGAGTGCGGGCGCCGCGCTCGTAAAGAGCGGCACGTGCAGCCGTTTGCGGTGCGATGACGTACAGGGGATCGCCGGTCACCGGATGGACCGTGAGAGCGAACCATCGCAAAGCACCGGCGGATGTTCCCGGAGGCGGCGTCGCCATGCGCGTGACGACCGAGCCGGCTCCCATCGTGTGCGTCGTGCAGCCCGCCGGTGAACGCACCAGCGTTTGCGCGTACGCTCGTCCGCAGAGGAGCACCGCGATCGTGAGCACCCCTCCGACGATCGATGCGCGTGGCATGACTGCCCGTTCTACGGCGGAGCGGGCAAGGCCCACACTCCAGAGAGGCGCCGGGTGCGTTCGTGGGCGAACCTTCACCATCCATGCTCGAACGAACCGACTTACTGGTCGTCGGAGCCGGTCCCGCGGGCGGTGTTGCTGCTCGCGAGGCGGCTCGCAACGGCGTCGCCGTTGTCGTCCTTGAAAAGGACGCCGTCGTCGGACGTCAGCGCGTCTGCGCTGCCGGCTTGCGGCCGGGCTTCTGTGAGACGTTTGACCTACCGCGTTCGGTCGTGCAGTGCGACACGCCGCGCCTCGCGCTCTTCGATACCGGCGGGCGCGAGTATGAGGTGATGTTCGGTCCCGGCCACACCTCGACGCGCGAGGAACTCGACGGAACGATCGCCGGGCTCGCGGTGCGTGAAGGTGCCGATATTCGCACCGGTGCACTGTTTCGCTCGTGCGTGCGCGAAGGCGACGGCCACGCCGTCGAATACGCGGATGCGCGCGAGGGGGTGCGCAAGCGGATTGTCGCCAAGCACGTGCTCATCGCGACCGGCGCCACCGCCAAGCTCGAAAGCGATGAGCGCTTCGCGTTTCACGGCTGGCGCGACGGATTGATGACGACGCTGCAGTACCGCGTCTATCCCGACCGGCCGGCAAGCGAAATTGCGTATCGTACACTCGAACTGCATTACTATCCGTCGCGCGATGGCCGAACGATAATCGGCTGGATGTTTCCCAAACGCGACCATCTCGCCGTCGGCATCGGTGTGCTCGGAAAGATGCCCGGCACGCAACTGCGCGAGGAACTCGCGGTATTCGCCGCTGGCGTCCAATCACGGCTCTATCCCGACGCATCGGTGACGATCAAAGAAGAAGGGCATCTGCTCTACGGGGGACGTCCGCGCCCTGCGCTCGCATGCGACGGAATAGCCGTCGCCGGCACGGCGGCGGGGCTGGTCGATGCGACCAACGGTGAGGGAATCTTTGAAGCCGCGATGACGGGCCGGCTCTACGCCGAGCACGTTACCGCGCATCGCAACGATCCGGTGCGCGCCGCGGCGCTCTACGCGCAATCCGCGACAAAACGCTTTGCGCGGCGGTTGCGCCGGCGGGTGAGCCTCATGCGGTTTCTCGAACGCCGGCCTGAGCGTTTTGCGTTGCTCTTCGAACAACTCGCCGGTGTGGATGGATTTGCCGAGGCGCTCGCCCGCGAACGCCACGAGCGCTCGCGTGCGCAGACGTGCGTGCTGTACACGCAGGCGATTCGCTTTGGTCTTCGCGCGTTGATCGCCGCGGCATGATCGCGAGCGTCACCATACAGCGGATTCGAAACGGGCGGCCATAGCTCGTGTCGGCTGTACCCATCTCCGAAACGGAGTTCGCGCAACTGCGCGATCTCATCCGCGAACGCTTCGGCATTTATTACGACGACACCAAGCAGTTCTTGCTGCAGAGCCGCTTGCAGACGCGTTTGCTCAAATGCGGCATCGACTCATTTGCGGCATACTGCCGCTTTCTCGTCGTCGATCCGCGGCGCGAGAACGAATGGAGTGAACTCGCGTCGGTCCTCTCCAATAATGAAACGTATTTTTTCCGTGAGCGCTCGCAACTCGATATCCTAGCCAACGAGGTGGTGGGCGATGCGCTCAAGAGCGGCGGGCGGCTGCGCGTGTGGTCGGCCGCCTGCTCTACGGGCGAGGAGCCGCTGTCGCTCGCCATGACGTTGCTTGAGAGCCGGCGCATCGGTCCGGCGGCCATCACGATCAAAGCCGGAGATCTGTCACCGCGTGCCTTGGAAAAGGCGGGTGCCGGCTTCTATCGCGAGCTGTCGTTTCGCGCGACGCCCGTCAACATGGTTCAGAAGTATTTCCGGCCGTTTGACAACGGGTTTTCGATCAAGGAAGAGGTGAAGCGAATGGTGGAGTTCTTTCGCATCAACCTGATCGACCCGGAGGCCGTCGCGGCGGTCGGCGTGATGGATGCCATCTTCTGCCGCAACGTCCTGATCTATTTCGATAAGCCGACGCAGAAAACGGTGGTTCAAAATTTCGCACGCGTTCTGCGCCCCGGGGGCTATCTGTTCTTGGGACATGCGGAGTCGATCATGCGCCTGACCGATCTCTACGAACCCGTGGTGACCGATAGCGCCATCTACTACCGATTGAAAATGAATCATGCAGCAGATTAGAGTTCTCGTCGTCGACGACTCCGCGTTCATGCGGCGCGCCATCACCAAAATGCTCGAGAGCGAACCCGAGATCACGGTGTGCGCCACGGCGCGCAACGGTGAAGATGCGGTGAACAAGGCGCTCGCGGAGCGTCCCGACATCATTACGATGGACGTAGAGATGCCCGGCATCGGGGGACTCGAGGCGGTGCGCGAGATCGTCGCGCAACACAAGGTGCCGATCATCATGGTCAGCGCATTGACGCGTGAGGGCGCGGACACGACCTTCCGCGCGCTTGAAGCCGGCGCCGTCGACTTCATTCCGAAACCCGACTCCGCTTACGTGAATATCGGCGACGTTGCGCGCGATCTGATCGCGAAGGTCCGCACGTTCGCGCGGCGCGGTGCGCAACCGCTCGCCGGGCACCGGACCGACGTTTCCGCGCTCCGGCCGGAACCTCAGCGCCGCGTCGACGTCGTCGTCGAGCCGGTTCGCGAGCGCGGCGCGCGCTCGCGGTATGACGTGGTCGCCATCGGAACCTCGACCGGCGGTCCGGTAGCGCTCTCACGTTTGGTTCCGGCGTTGCCGGAGCATTTCGCGACCCCGATGATCATCGTGCAGCATATGCCGCTCGGGTTCACGCGACCACTGGCCGAACGCTTGAATTCGCTGAGCAAAGTGCACGTGCGCGAGGCCGAGGAGGGCATGACCGTGCAAGCGGGTGTCGCGTTGATCATTCCGTCGGGAAAGCAGGTGCGTTTGCAGCGCACGAGCGGCGAGGTCACGGTGCATCTGCGTGACGACGACGGCAAGGCGCTCCACGTGCCGAGTGTCGACGTGATGACCGAGACGGTCTCCGACATGTATGGCTCCGCCGCCATCGGCGTCATCATGACCGGGATGGGACAAGACGGCGTGACGGGATTGCGGCGCCTCAAAGAGCGCGGCGGCTACGTGATCGGTCAAGATGAAGCGACATGCGTCGTGTACGGTATGCCGCGCGCGGCAGCACGGGCCGGTTTGGTGGACCGTGTCGCGCCGCTCGATCATATTCCGGGAATTCTGTGCGACTTGACCGGATCGATCGCCCCGCGCTAGGAGGCTCCCAGGCTCCTAGGAGGCGATGATCCATGTGTGACATAATCTCGGCGGAGTGTCAGATGAGGAACCGCATCCGCATCACGTGACGACTGCGACAAGCCGCCAGCCGCGCCCATACGTGATCGGCGGGGTGGAGTATTCACGCGAGGAGATCGTCCACAAGTTCCTGCATTTGGTCAAGTACGTCGCGGGACGAATTTCGGTCAACCTCCCGTCGAATGTCGAGATCAACGATCTCATCAATGACGGCATTCTCGGCCTGATCGATGCCATCGAAAAGTACGACGACGCGCGCGGCGTCAAGTTTGAGACCTACGCGATCACCCGCATCAACGGTGCGATTCTCGACGCGCTGCGCTCGCTGGACTGGGTTCCGCGCGCGGTGCGCCAGCGCGCGCGCGAACTCGAACGAGCGTTTCAGGACCTCGAAAGCAGCCTCGGACGTATGCCGACGGAAAGTGAACTCGCGCAACGCTTGGGCATCAGTCAAAAGGAACTCGATCAGTTGCTGCAGCGCGTTCGCGGAACGTCGGTGCTCTCGCTCGAGGAGTTTCTTCCCAACGAAAAAGGCTACGAGATCCCATTGGTCGACACACTCAAAGACAGCGACAACGACGTCACGTCGGAGGTTGAAGCCAACGAGATTCGCGATGCGCTGATGCGTGCGGTTGCGGATCTGCCGCCGCAAGAGCGGACAGTCATCACCCTCTATTATTTCGAGGGCCAAACGCTCAAAGAGATCAAGGGCACGCTCGGCGTCTCCGAATCGCGCGTCTCTCAGGTGCACACGCAGGCGGTGAGCCGGTTGCGTGCGCGCCTGCGAGAACTGCGCGGCGACCTCGGTTATCGCGAGGCCGACGTGTTCGAGCGCAAATACCTGCGAAAAGCCGTCCGGACCGAGGGCAAAGAATGAGGTAGACCGCGAGGAGGGGAACCCCTGCGCATGGCAATCCGGCCTGCCGACCTTCAGCTTGCGTATCTCGCCGCCCCGCAGAATGCGGCGGTGGCCAACCGCGCTCAGGAAGCCCCCGGGGTCGCTCAGGCGGCCAATGCCGCCGCCTTCGCCGAGCAGGTCAAACAACGCGAAGAGTCGATTGAGCAGACCGCTCACGCCGAGGGCACCAAGATTCGTCCCGATCAGGACAACCGCGACGCGCACGAACACCAGAAGCGCAGGCGCGGCCGGCGACCGCAGCCGTTCCAAGCCGCTACACCGGAGCCCGTTGACGGGCTCCCCGGCGAGCAGCACACCATCGATTTCATCGCGTAGGGCATCGTGTCAGGGTTCGATCCGCTGGCAGCCCTGAGCCAACAGATCGTTGCCGCGGCCCAGTCCGCCATCGCCGACGCGACGCTCGATCTCGGTATTGCTGCCGAGGTGCTTCAATCTCGGATCGCCGTTGGAGACGTGCTGATGGCGACGGTCTTGCCGCCACAAAACGGCGCCGATCAACTCCAAATCCTGGGCCAGAGCGTCATCGCGCAACTGCCTCCCGGCATCCATCCCGGCGAGACCATCGCGCTGCAAGTGACCGGCTTTTCCGGCAACAGCATCCTCGTTCACAACCTCGGGACGGTCGATCCCAACAATCCGCCGCCTGCCCTTGTGACCGAACTCCCGTCGAAGGCCCCGCAGACGGCGACCCTGACGACGATCGTGCCGCGCGAGCCGGCGCCTCCCGTTCCCGCGTCGCCGAGCGGATCGTCTGCCGCGCCTGCGGCACAGGCTCCGCCCGCGACACCACCGGTCGCGCCTCCGCGCGCCGTCTTCGTGGCGGCATCGGTTCAGCCCACCGCGACGCCGCCGGCGGCTGCGCCGAACGCTCCGAGCGCGCCGCCGCTTCAGTCTCCGGTTTCGCAGACCCCGCCGATCGCGCCGGCGCCGGTGGTCGGCGACCTGGAAGCGCGCATCGTCGCGTCGCGCGCCGCCGAACTGCGCGCCGTCGTCTCAGAAGCCAAGGACGCCCGCGACGCGATCCCGCCCTCGGCATTTCGTTCCGCCCCGCCGACGATCACGCAGCGCGAGGCCGCTCCGGTTCAGGGCAACGCACCGAACGACGCCGCCGGGGTGTTGCTCGCGCGACTGCGGTTGCCGCGAACGCAGGTGCTTATCGCGGCCACGCGACTGGTTGAGAGCGCGCCGCGCGCCGTGAGCGCTGCATTCGCGAAGCTCGATCAACTGCTTGCCGCGCACGGCAGCGAGCAGCGCACGATCACGTTGCGCAATCTCCTCGGATTCTTGCGCAACATCGATCCGGGAAACGAACGCGCGCTGCCCGAGCGCATCGCGGCGTACGTTTCCAACGTCATTCAAGGCACGGAGGCCAAACTCGCGGATCTGCTGCGCGCCATACGCGATGGCGCCGCACCGGCGATGACCGCAGCGAACGATGAGGAGACCGCGCCGCCGGCGGTACGGACCGCAACGGCGGCGCCGCAAACACAACAGCAGTCACAAACACAACAGCAGTCGCCGGCGCAACCGCAGTCACAACCGCAGGTTCTAGGCTTTCACGACGCGCGCGATCTACCGAACACGGCTGCACTTGCGCGCGCGGCCGAACGCTCGGCGGCGGTGGACGGAGACCTCAAAACGCTGCTGCTCTCGTTGACACGCACCCCGCCGCAAAACGCGTCGCCGCAACTCGTGCAGGCGCTGGGTGAAGCGCTGACGGCCGTGAGCGCTGCGCAGATGCAGGCGCTTGCCACCGCGAGCGATCCGCGCGGCATCATGCTCTCGCTGCCGGTCTTCTTTCACGACGGCGGGCAGGCGACGCACGTGCGCATCTCGCGGGACGCACACCAGACCGGCAAGACGCTGGATGCGGCGAATTTTCACATCGCGTTCGTGCTGGACACCAAAACGCTTGGAACGGTCGCGATTGAACTCGAGACCGTCGGGCGCGCGGTCAAGGTCGACGTCAAGACCGAGCGCGCGAGTGCGTCGCAGCGCTTTGCCTCCTCGCTCGACGAGTTGCGCGGCCGGCTGGAAAAATTGAGCTACCGCGTGGCGTCGATGCGAACCGCCGAGGTCGCGCGATCGCGGCCCGAACCGCCGCCGTCGACGGGCGGCGCGCCGAGCGTGCGGCGCGCCGACCCGCATGTGGATCTGCAAGCATGAACCGCCGCTTCTTGGACTTCCGGAAAAACCAGAATCCCCGGCCGGCGGCCGCGGCGTTGGAGTACGACATTCTCAAGCCGGACCCGCCGCGCATACTTGCGACGGGCCGCGGGTTGATGGCCGACGAGATCGTGCGGCTGGCCAAGGAGCACAACATTCCGTTGCACGAGGATGCGATGCTCGTCGAAGCCCTGTCGCGTCTGGACGTGACCGATTACGTCCCGCGCGAACTTTACGCCGTGGTTGCTGAAGTGCTCGCCTTCGTCTACCGATTGGATGCGGGGAAGCTTTGATTTCCGCCAGGCCTTCGTTGCGGCGAGCCTCGTGTACCGTAGTCACACTTCGGCTCGTCGCGCCTCGGCCTGACGAAAATCGAAGCTTCCTAATAGATTATCTTTAGCTGGGGAGTTTTCTTATTTTATCGAACAGGAGTTCGATGGCGGGTGGGGTAAGAGGCTGGGGTGAGTTGGCTTGCACGGCTGAAGGCCTCGTTTGGGCGCGCTCGGGAGACTATGGCGGCGGTGCAGCGCCTGGGCCGTGCGCGGGTACCGATCACTCCTGAGTTTTGGGATGATTTCGAGGAGGCGTTGATCCTCGCGGATTTCGGCGTTCCCACGACGGAGAAGATCGTCGGCGGTCTCAAGACCGTCGCCAAGCAAGAAGCATGGAAGACGAGCGATCAGGTCGTGGATCGCTTCCAGCGTGACGTGGAGCGGTTTCTCACACTGCCCGGCGGTGAACTGCACGTCAACGGCAAGCGGCCGATGGTGATCTTCGTTGTCGGCGTCAACGGCAGCGGCAAGACGACGACCATCGGCAAACTTGCGACGCGCTTGCAACGCGAGGGCAAACGCGTGCTCCTCGTCGCCGCCGACACCTTCCGCGCGGCGGCCGCCGAGCAGCTCACGATCTGGGCGCAGCGCAGCGGTGCGGAAATCGTGCGCGGCACGGAAGGCGCCGACCCCGCGTCGGTCGTCTTCGATGGTATGCAGGCCGCGAAAGCGCGCAATGTCGACGTCGCGATCGTCGATACCGCCGGACGCCTGCAAACGAAGACCAATCTCATGGAAGAATTGAAGAAGATGCGGCGCGTGGTCGAACGCGAGACCGGCGGCGCACCGGGCGAAACGCTGCTCGTCGTCGACGGCACGACCGGCCAGAACGCGATTTCGCAAGCGCGGCTCTTTCACGAGGCCACCCAGCTCACCGGCATCGTCATCACCAAACTCGACTCCACCGCCAAAGGCGGTGTCGTCGTCGCGATCGTCGATGCGCTGGAGATTCCCGTGAAGTTCGTTGGTTTGGGCGAACAGCCCGACGACCTCCGGCCCTTCACGCCGTCGGAATTCGTCGGCGCAATCTTTGAAGGCGAGTGACCGGCACTTGGCACACCGCCCTGCTAGTGTGATAGTAGAGCACACCGACACAAGAAAGAGAGAACGACAGCAGATGGCAGCGCAAGACGAACGACAGGCGGCTCTCGGAAATGCCCTTGCACAGATCGAGCGGCAATTCGGTAAGGGCGCGATCATGCGGATGGGCGAGTATCAGGAGCGCATGGCCTTCGAAGTCGTGCCGACCGGATCGATCGCTCTCGATCTCGCGCTCGGCGTCGGCGGGCTTCCGCGCGGTCGCATCATCGAAATCTACGGACCCGAGTCGGGCGGTAAGACGACGCTCGCGCTGCACGCGATCGCCGAAGCGCAGAAGGGCGGCGGCACCGCGGCCTTCGTCGACGTCGAGCACGCGCTCGACCCGAATTACGCGGCCGCGATCGGCGTCGATCTCGACAACCTGCTGGTCTCGCAGCCTGACACCGGCGAGCAGGCGCTCGAGATCGCCGAGATGCTCGTACGCAGCAACGCGGTTGACGTGATCGTCGTCGACTCGGTCGCGGCACTCGTGACCAAGGCGGAGCTTGAAGGCGACATGGGCGACGCACACGTCGGCCTGCAAGCGCGTTTGATGTCTCAGGCGCTGCGCAAACTCACCGCCGCGATCTCGCGCAGCAAGTCGGTGATGATCTTCATCAACCAATTGCGCGAGAAAGTCGGTGTGATGTTCGGCAATCCCGAGACGACCTCGGGCGGACGCGCGCTGAAGTTCTACGCCTCGATACGCCTTGACGTGCGCAAGCTCGAACAGATCAAGGTCGGCCAGGACGTCGTCGGCTCGCGCACGCGCGTCAAGATCGTCAAGAACAAAGTCGCGCCGCCGTTCCGTCAGGCCGAGTTCGATATGACATACGGTCGCGGCATCTCCAAGATGGGCTCGATTCTCGACGTCGCGCTCGAGCAGAATATCGTCGGCAAGAGCGGTTCGTGGTACACCTACGGCGAGCAGCGCATCGGGCAAGGCCGGGAGAACGCGAAGTCGTTTCTCGAAGAGCATACCGACGTCGCAAGCGAGATCGAAACGAAGATTCGCGAACACCTCGGGACCACGATGTCCCGGAACGGTCATGCGACCGCGGTTGCCGCCACTGAAGAATGAGCACGTCGGCGCGGGTCACCGCGCTACGGATGCTCGCACAGCGTCGTCTGACGCAAGCGCAGCTTTGGCAGAAACTCGAACGCCGCGGATTTCCCGATGAGGATATCCGCGCCGCTGTCGATCGCTGCCGGTCCGACGGTTTGCTCGACGACGCACTCTTTGCGTTGCTCTTCGTCGAACAGAAGCGTAAGCCGCTCGGCAACGCGCGCCTGGTCGGCGAACTCATCAAACGAGGCATCGATCGTGATGCAGCCGCAGCCGCCGTACAGTCCGGCGAGACGACTGAGTCGCAGCGTTGCGACCTCGCGCTGCAACGCATCTTCGCCAAGAAACCGGATGTGAGTTATCCCACGGCGGCCCGCGCGCTCGAACGCGCCGGATTCCCCGCCTCACTCATCTACGCAAAACTACGCGATCACGCATCCCGCCTAGGCCCGCTCGCCGGCCTGATCTAACGTAAGGAAGCGCTGATTTCCGCCAGGCCGTCGTTGCGGAGAGCCTCGTGTACCGTAGTACACTTCGGCTCTCCGCGCCTCGGCCTGACGAAAATCAGCGCTTCCTTATGTCCATTGGGGCGGGCGTTACGGGCATAACTGCGTCATGGCGATTCCGACCATTTTGATTGCCGAGGACGACCGGTCGATCCGCGAGCTGTTGACGCATCATGTCGAGCGCGAGGGCTTCGGCGCGATTGCGGTGGCCGATGGGAATGCGGCTCTGCGGATCGCGCGCGCGGGCGTGGATTGCCTCGTGCTCGATATCGGTCTGCCCGGCATCGACGGCTTTGACGTGTTGCGCACGGTGCGCCGCGAGCATCTGGAGGTGCCCGTCCTCCTCCTGACGGCGCGAACCGAGGAGGTCGATCGCGTCGTCGGCTTTGAGATCGGAGCCGACGATTACGTCTGCAAGCCGTTTTCGCCGCGTGAGGTGATCGCGCGCATCAAGGCGATGCTTCGGCGTGTCGGTCGGCCGTACACCGCCGACGCCCCCGTACTGCGCTTCGGGCGCCTGGAGATCGACGCGCAGGCGCGCGAGGCGCGCGTTGATGGCGTCGACGTGAAGCTCAAGCCGCGCGAATTTGCACTGCTCTTGGAGCTTGCCTCCAACCCGGGCGTCGCGCTCTCGCGCGAGCGCCTGCTCGAGCGCGTATGGGGTTTCGATTTCGACGGCGACGAGCGGACTGTCGACGTGCACGTTCGCCGATTGCGCGCGCGCATAGAAGAAGCGCCGAATCTTCCACCGCTGGTTGGGACCGTGCATGGCTTCGGCTATAAGTTCCTTCGATCGTAGACGCGCCTGCCGCTTCGCGCGGCTCGCCGAGGCGATCTGCGACGCCGCGCGAGAGCGTCCCGTGCCGCTGCTTGTGTTGCGCGTCCCATCATTTGAACGGATTGCTTGGCAGCGCGGGCGACGGGCCGCGCGCGCGGCGGAACAGCGCACGCAAGCGGTGATCGAACGCATCTCCGAAAGCTTGTTGCGCGCGGGAGATGCCGTCGCGCACGAACCCGACAGCGATCGCTTCGTCGTCGCCATGCTCGACCTTCCGCGCGAGGCCGCCACGCACAACGCGCAGCGCATGCCGCTGCCGCTGGACTGTCGAGCGGTTCTCGAACGTTTGGCCGCGCGCTTGGAGTTTGAAACCGGCTTCGCGGCCGACACGGGTTGGACGATCGTCCGCGATCCGGAAGCATGGTCGCTCGCACGCGAGATCGACACCGCCCTGGAACGCGGCGCGCGGGAGCGCGAACGGTATGCGTTCTTCACCGCCGTCGGACACGAGCTTCGCACGCCGCTCACGTCGATTCGCGGATATCTCGAAACGATGCTCGGCGACGACATCGACGAATCGACCCAACGCCGGTTTCTCGAAGTCGCGCAGCGCGAAGCGCTTCGGCTCACGCGTTTGGTCGAGGGCATGTTTGAGTTTTCGTTGCTCGATCTTTCCGCCGATGCGCTGCTGGCGTCGTCCTGCGATCTCGCCGAACAGATTGCGATGGCCCTCGACACCGTGGAGCCAAGCGCGGCCGCGCGTGACATCACGCTCTGCAGTCGCGTGCCCGGCGGTATCCGGCTCGGGCTCGATGCGCTCGCATGCACGCATCTCTTCGTGAACGTGCTCGGCAACGCGATCAAATACGGACGAGACGCCGGTGTCGTGCGGGTCTCGACGGTGCGCTGCGAGCCGTTCGTCACCATCTTCGTCGACGACGACGGTCCCGGCGTTCCGGTCGAGGATCGCACGCGGGTGTTCGAACTGGGCGCACGCGGACATGACGGCGGCCGTCCGGGCTCAGGCGTCGGGCTCGCACTCGTGAAGACGATCGTCGATCGCGCGGCGGGAACGATTCGCTGCGTGCAGTCGCCGCTGGGCGGCGCACGATTCGAGATCCATTTGCCGACGCGAGCGGAGTTACGCAACGGCGTGTCGTAGACAACCGCCCGTGGCAGCGTTTCGGAAACCCGGGCAACGACTCTTTCATGAAGCTGCCGTTTCGTCACGCGTTCGCGACTTGGGAGCGACGCTCTCGCGCGACTATGCGGGCAAGAATCCGCTCTTCGTCGGAATACTCAACAGCGCCGCGACGTTTCTCGCCGATCTGGTGCGAGCTGTGGATATTCCGTGCGAATACGATTTCGTAGCCCTGACGCCGGTCTCACCCCAAACCGGCGGTCTTTTTTTAAAGGACACCGCGACGTCGCTCGAGGGAAGGCACGTGATCGTCGTCGGCGCCTCGACATCCTCGGCGCGGGCGGTGGAGTACGTCGCTCGCTCGTTTGCCGCGCGCGTTCCCGCCTCGCTCGCGATCTGCACCCTACTGAAGCACACGGAGCTGTGCGCCGATGACGTTCACAGAGCCTACCACGCCTTGAGCGTCGAGAGCGATGCGGTGGTGGGGTACGGGCTCGATCACTTGGGACACTATCGCGAGTTGCCGGATCTGTATGCACTGGACGCATAACCTCATACGCGCTCTTGCCGTCACGCTCATCATGGCGCTGCTGCCGCGCACGGCTGCGTCGCTCGAGCTGCATTCGATCCAGCAGGCTGCCGCGAACTTCCAAAGCAGTGACGCCCATCTTCAAGAGATGTTTCGCGCGGCGCTGCTCGACACCGGAAAGCTGGCCGAGTATGCGCCCGACGGGACGGCGTACGTGAAGACCGGCGACATACCGGCAGAGTGGCTGCGAGACGCGAGCGCTCAGTCGCGCCCGTATCTGTTCTTCGCAAAGACCGACCCCGAGGTGCGCGGTCTTTTGCGAGCCATCATCGAGCGCATGGCCAAGTACCTGCAGATCGATCCCTATGCCAACGCATTCACCTCCGACTACCGCGTCTGGGAGCAGAAGTTCGAGCTGGATTCGCTTGCGTATCCGGTGATGCTGGCGTGGAGTTATTGGAAGACCACCGGCGACACGTCGATCTTCGATGACAACTTCGCCAAGGCGCTCGACAAGATTCTCGCGACGATGCAGCGCGAGCAAGACCATCCGCGCAGCTCGCAGTACCAGCACAAGGAACTGCAGGACGGCAAAGGCCGTCCGGTCGGCTACACCGGTATGATCTGGACCGGCTTTCGTCCCTCGGACGACGCCTGTTACTACAACTATTTGATTCCCTCGGAGATGATGGCCGTGGTCGCGCTCGGCGACATCTCGGAGATCGAGAAGACCGTCTTTCGGAATCTGATCAAAGCGCACGCCGCCACGGCGCTGCGCGATGAAGTGCAGCGCGGCATTCAAACCTACGGCTTGGTGTACGTTCCGAAGTACGGTTACGTGTACGCCTATGAAGTCGACGGACTCGGGCACGCGATTCTCACTGACGACGCGAACGTCCCGAGCCTCCTCTCGGCTCCGTACATCGGCTATACGTCGGCGAGCGATCGCTACTATCAGAACACGCGCGCATTCCTGCTCTCCCAGGACAATCCGTCGTATTACACCGGCAAGGTGGCGCGCGGCATCGGAAGCTATCACACGCCCGATCGCTGGGTGTGGCCGCTCGCGCTCGTGATGGAGGGGCTGACGGCCACGTCGGCAAGCGAGAAACAAGACGTCATCAATCAATTGCTCGCAAGCGATCCGGGCGACCACTTGCTGCACGAGTCGTTCGATCCCGACGACCCGGCGCATTACACGCGCGTCGATTTCGGCTGGCCGAATGCGCTCTTCTCGGAGTTCGTGCTCACCTCGTTCAGCGGCGTGAACGAGATACCGATGGGCGACACCTCCGACTTGGAGTTTCGCTCCGAATGAACTCACGAAAGACGTCAGCATGACGAACAAAGCCGACGTCGTCGTCGGCATTCAATGGGGTGACGAAGGTAAGGGACGCATCGTCGACCTCTTCGCCGAACGGTACGACATCGTCGCGCGGTTCGGCGGCGGCGACAACGCCGGGCACACGATCCAGGTCGGCGACGTCAAGATCGCGCTGCGCATCGTTCCCTCCGGGGCACTTCAGAAGCATACGGAGTTGTTCATCGGCGGCGGCGTGGTTGCTGGTCTGGCGGGGTTGGTCGCGGAGATCGACGCGCTGCAGCACGTCGGCGTCGATCCGGCTCGAATCAAGATATCCGATCGCGCGCAGATCGTCTTTCCGTATCATCCCATGCAGGATCGCGCAAGCGAGGCTGCGCGCGGCGAGCAGAAGATCGGCACGACCGGACGGGGCATCGGTCCCGCCTACGTCGATCGCGCCGGGCGCAACGGCATCACGATGGGTGACCTCGCGCGCGGCACCTACCTCGAAAAACTTCGCCTCAATCTCGAGCAGCGCGCAGAACTGATTCGCGCCGACGGCTCGATGGACGCTTCTCAGATACTCGAGCAGACCGCGTTGCTCGCTGCGCGGATCACGCCGCACGTTGTCGACGGCGTCGACTACGTGCACGGCGCGCTCGAAGGCGGCCGCGCCGTCCTCATCGAGGGGGCGCAAGGGTCGCTGCTCGACGTCACCTATGGCAGCTATCCGTTCGTGACGAGTTCGCACACCATCGCGGGTGGTGCGTGCACCGGCCTCGGGATCGGACCCGGTGCGATCGATCGCGTCATCGGCATCGCGAAGGCCTACTGCACCCGCGTCGGCGGCGGCCCGTTCCCGTCGGAACTCCTGGGCGAGCGCGGTGACGCGTTGCGGGTCGCGGGCCACGAGTTCGGGACGGTGACCGGCCGTCCTCGGCGGTGCGGTTGGTTCGACGCCGTCGCCGCGCGCTACGCGGCGAGGCTCAATGGTCTCACGTCGCTCGTCATCACCAAGTTGGACGTGCTCTCGGGCATCGAGCGCCTGGGCGTGGTCACCGCGTACCGCGACGGCGGTAAGCCGGCCGGCTTCGAGGCGATCGGGTCGGCGCAGTTCGAGACCGAGGTCGAAGAACTCGACGGCTGGTCGGAGCCGATCGCGCACGTTCGCCGGATCGCCGATCTCCCCGCCGCCGCACGGCGCTACATCGCAAGGCTCGAAGCCGCCGTCGGAGTTCCCGTCGAGGTCGTCTCGGTGGGACCCGAACGAGCGCAGCTCGCGCGATGAAAGCAAGCGTGAGTCAAACTTTCCTGACCAACCGAGTTAAGGGAGGTGCGGCCGTGTCCGAAACCAACATAAGGTGGCAATCGGTGAGTCGTTACCGTCTCACCACGAGTCGCCGAACACGGACGTTTGGCGCCTATGGCCATGGTCGGCCGCACAACCGAGGGTAAGAACAGAGTTTGGATCGCATCGCACAACAGTGGAGCGACCTGGCCGGCCGGCTGCAGACCTTCTGGCGGAACCAGAACCGGCAAACCCGCATGCTGGCCATCACGGGTGGGATCATCGTGCTCGGCATCGTCGCCGGACTGACGATGCTCTACAGCCGCGGCCCCGCCTACGACACACTCTTTTCAAACCTTTCGGCTGACGACGCGGCTGCGGTCACTCAGCACCTCAAGGACGACAAGATTCCCTACCATCTTTCGGCCGACGGAAAGACCGTCTATGTTCCCGCCGACAGCGTCAGCGACGAGCGCGTCGCGATCGCCGGCACCGGGGTCATCAAGAGCGGCGGCGCCGGCTGGGAACTCTTCGATCGCACCAATTTCGGCATGACCGCGTTCGAGGAGAAGATCGACAAGACGCGCGCCGTCGAAGGCGAGCTGCAGCGAACGATCGACGGTCTCGAGCCGATTCAGGCCTCGCGCGTCCAAATCGCGGCGCCGGATCAAACGCTGTACACGAGCACGCAGGCGCCGACGACCGCCTCCGTCGCGATCACGACCAAGCCGGGGCAGTCGCTTGACGCGCAGCAAGTTCGTGGTATCACCATGCTCGTCGCCAACGCCGTCGACGGCCTCAAGCCCGCCGACGTGACCATCGTCAATCAAAACGGTCAGATTCTCTTGCCTGCGGGCGGCGCCATCGGCGCACTCGGCGACGGTTCGGCCAACGGTGTCGACGCGTTGAAGATGACGCAGGAGCAACTGCTCGCCAAGCAACGCTACGAGTCCGACCTTCAGCAGCAGATCCAGTCGATGCTCGACTCGACGCTCGGCAAAGGCCGCGCGGTCGCGCGCGTCTCCACCGACATGAACTTCGACGCCAACTCGTCGGAGAGCAAGACGTACGCACCGCAAGGGACGATCCTCTCACAGCAGAGTCAGCGCGAATCGTACAACGGAACGCAGCCGCCGCGACAAGCCGCGATCGGCGTGCCCGGCACGACCAGCAACATCGGAACCTATCAAGCGATCCAGCAGCCGCAGCAGAACGGCCGCTACAACAGTTCGAAGGTTACGACCAACTACAACATCTCCGAGGTGAACGCCAAACACATCGACGCACCCGGCAAGGTGACGCGCACCAGTGTTTCCGTTCTCGTCGACTCCAATCCGATCGTGCCGCAGAGCGCGACCGGCGCCGTTGCCGGCACGGCGGCCGCGTATCAGGTCACGCAAGCCAACGTCGTGCAGATTCGCAACGCGGTCGTCGCGGCGGCCGGTTTGAACCTCGCGAGCGGCGACCAGGTTTCGGTCGAGCCGATTCCGTTCAATCCGGCGGTCGAGGCGCAGAACGCGCCGCCGTCGGCGGTCACCGGTACGGTGCTCGGTATTCCGCTCTGGGTGCTGCTTGCGCTCGGCGGCGTCGGAGCGCTTGCGCTGATCGGCTTGCTCGCGACGCGTTCACGCCGCAGCTCGTCGTTCCACCCGTCGATGGAACTGCCGTCGTTCGACTCGTCGCTGACCGAAGAGTTGCCGCCGTTTGAAGAGCATCCCATGCTGGACGGCTCGCCGACGCTGGCCGCACCGGTGCGCTCAGCTGCCGACCTGACGCGCGAGCAGATGATCGAGTACGTGACCACGGTTGCTCAAGAGAGTCCCGAATCCATCGCCAAACTGCTGAAGCTCTGGCTGGCCGAATGATGCAGCTGATGACGGAGACGCGTTAATGCTCGACTCGCCCATCGTCAACTTCTCGGGCTCGGAACAACCGCTCGCGCAACCGGCGTTTCCGACGCCTGAGGTCGATATCTCGGGTCCGGAAAAAGCCGCGATCTTGATCATCACCCTCGGGCTCGAACTCTCGGCAAACGTCTTCAAGTTCTTGCGGCAAGATGAAGTCGAGCGCATCGTGCTGGAAGTCGCGAAGCTGCCGACCGTCTCGCTTGAAAAGCGTGACGCGGTCATCCAAGAAGCCTATCAGCGCGCCATCGCGCTGAAGTACATCAACGAAGGCGGCATCGAGTACGCCAAGGAGATCCTGGAGCGCGCATTCGGCTCGGGGCAAGCCGACGATCTGACGAGCCGGCTGTTCTCCGCGCTCAAGCACGGCAATCCGCTCGAACTCATCAAGAACACCGAACCCGCGCAACTGCTGCAGTTCGTGCAGGACGAGCATCCGCAGACGATCGCGCTCATCCTGGTCTATATGAACCCCGAGCAGGCCGGTGCGGTGATCTCGGCCTTGCCGCCGGAACTGCAGTCCGACGTCGCCATGCGCATCGCGATCTTGCAGAAGACCGCACCCGAAGTGCTCGAACAACTCGACGAACTGCTCGGCCGCCGACTGCTTGTCAGCGGCGCGGACTTCGCGAAGGCCGGCGGCGTGCAATCGCTCGCGAACGTCATGAACTTCGTCGATCGGGAGACCGAGAAGAACATTCTCGACGGCCTCTCCAAGCGCGACCCGGACCTCGCAACCGAGGTCAAGAACCTGCTCTTCGTCTTCGAAGACATCGCCAACCTCGACGACCGTTCGATCCAGCGCATCCTCAAGGAAGTCGACGGCAAGGACCTCGCCTTCGCACTCAAAGGCGCCGAAGAAGACATGCTCAACCGCATCTACCGGAACATGTCATCGCGTGCCTCGACGTTGCTGCGCGAAGAGATCGAACTCCTCGGCCCGGTGCGGATGCGCGAAGTCAGCAAGTCGCAACAGGCGATCGTCGATGTCATTCGCACGCTGGAAGAAAACGGGCAAATCATCATCGCGCGCGGCGCCAAAGACGAACGACTCGTCTAGCGATTCATGGGCCGCATCGTAAAGAGCGCGCGAGTCGCGAGCGACACGTATCGCGTCGCGGTTCCGCGCATCGAACCACCCCAGCCGCCGCATCATGGTGCGGCGGCCGACAGTTCGTCGCCTGATGCGCAGGACGTCGCTTCGTTTTCGGATTCGCAGCCGTTCGAGCAGCCTCCGGCCGCCATCGACTGGGCTGCCTTGCACAGTGCGGCATCCGAACTCATCGAACGTACCGGCATCGAGGCCGAGATGTTGATTCGTGACGCTGAGGCTCGGGCGCTCGATCTGATCTCCGCCGCGCACGGCGGCGCGGCGGAGGTGACGCAGGCCGCCCGAGCCGACGGCATCGAAGCCGGACGGATCGAAGGACGCGAGCAGATCGACGCGGAGATGGCGGAGATGATCGCCACCTTGCGCGAATTGGTCGAAAGCGCTCGCGATCAGCGTCGCACGTTCATCGAAGGCGCCGAACCCGAGATTCTCAAACTTGCCGTCGACATCGCCGAACGCATTCTTCATCGTGAGGTTGCCCTCGACGAGAATGCCGTCGTAGAGATCGCGCGCAACGCGCTCACACGGGTGATAACCCGCGAACGGATCACGGTGCGCGTCAATCCGGCTGATGCGGCGGCGCTGCGCCGGCATCGTGAAGCGCTGCTGACCGACGGCGACGCGGATCACGCGCGCATCGTCGAGGATCAGCGCGTGGATCGCGGCGGCGTCGTCATCGAGACCGACGCGGGCACGGTCGATGCGAAGATAGCGACGCAACTGCGCGAAGCCCGCCGCCTCTTGCACGTCGAAGACGAGAGCGTCGGACCGGCCGAGCAGCCGTCGGTCTTGCGCGCGCCGGCGCAAGCCGGATAGCGGGAAGCGTGAGTATCACGCCGTTTTCCGCCGAACCGTACCGGTCGCTGCTGCGCGATGCCGATCTCATGCGCCAGTACGGCAAGGTGCGTCAAGTCATCGGGGTCGTGATCGAAAGCAACGGTCCGAACATGGCGATCGGCGAGACCTGCACCATCTCGTATAAGCGCACCGCCGAACCGGTGCTCGCCGAAGTCGTGGGCTTCCGTGACAGCAAGGTGCTGATCATGCCGCTCGGCGAGTTGATGGGCATCGGCGCGGGCAGCGACGTAATGTCGCTGGGAAAACCGCTGGAGATCGGTGTCTCCGAACATCTCCTCGGGCGTGTCCTCGATGGACTCGGGCGCCCGATCGACGGACGTCCGCTCGCCATGCCCGAACGCGACGCGGTCGTCACCGCGGCGCCGCCGGCCGCGCTCTCACGCCGTCGCGTGACCGAACCGCTCGCGCTCGGCATTCGCTCGATCGACGGCTTGCTCACCTGCGGCCGTGGGCAACGCGTCGGCATCTTCGCCGGCAGCGGTGTCGGGAAATCGACGATTCTCGGCATGATCGCGCGCAACACGGCAGCCGACGTCAATGTCATCGCGCTCGTCGGCGAGCGCGGTAAAGAAGTGCGCGACTTCATCGAGCGCGACCTTGGCGTCGAAGGCTTGCGGCGCAGCGTGGTCATCGTGTCGACCAGCGATCAACCGGCGCTCGTGCGGATCAAGGCGGCGTTCGTGGCGATGACGGTCGCCGAGTACTTTCGCGATCAAGGACTCGACGTGATGTTCATGATGGACAGCGTCACGCGCTTTGCGATGGCACAGCGCGAAGTGGGACTCGCGATCGGCGAGCCGACGACGACACGCGGATATACGCCCTCGGTGTTCGCCGCGCTGCCGCGTCTGCTGGAGCGCGCGGGCACATCCGAGCGGGGAACGATCACCGGCCTGTTCTCGGTTCTCGTCGAAGGCGACGACCAGAACGAGCCGGTCGCCGACGCGGTGCGCTCGATCCTCGACGGACATATCGTGCTCTCGCGCCGCTTGGCCTCGGGTAATCACTACCCGGCGATCGACGTGCTGCAAAGCGTGAGCCGCGTCATGCCCGATGTCGTCGACGTCAATCACTTCTCGGCCGCCTCCGCCGTGCGCGACGTGCTCGCAACCTATCGCGAGGCCGAAGACCTGATCAACATCGGCGCCTACGTTCCGGGCAGCAATCCGCGCGTCGATCTGGCGCTCTCGAAGATGGAAGCGATCCGCCACTTTCTGCGTCAGGGCATCTACGAGACCACCTCGTACGAGCAGGCGATCGCGTCACTGCTCTCGGTTGCGTGATGAAGAAATTTCATTTTGCGCTCGAGCCGGTCTTGCGCCATCGCCAACGGGTCGAAGACGATCGCGCACAGCAGCTTGCGCAACGCATGCGCCAACTCGAAGATGCGGAAGGCGATCTGCGCCGTCTCGATCAGGAGTTCGGCGAATGCGCGGGAGCGCTGCGGGCCAATCACCGCTCCTTCGAGACCGAGGAACTGCGCCACTACTGCGCGCACCTCGAGTATCTCGACCGCGCGATCACCGCGCAGATTCGTGTCGTCGCCGAGCGGCGCGTCGCCGTCGACCGGGCGCGCCAGACCCTTATTTCGGCGGCCAAAGACCGCAAAGTCGTCGATGCCCTTCGCGAACGCCGTCATGGCGAGTACGTCGCCGAGGAACTGCGCACCGAGCAGAACGAACTCGACGATGGGAATTCCCGGCGGTACGTGCCGGTACAGCCAGCTTCGGGAGGAACACCGTGATCGTCACCCGTCGCCGCCGCAAGCGCATCCCTTGGCGGCGTTTCCTCTTCCCGCTCGTCGCGATCGCTCTGGTCGTGTTCGCGTTCGTTTGGCCGCCGTCGCAGCGCGTCATTCTCGCAGGTCCGCTCGCTCCGGTCTGGCACGGCGCGGCTAACACCTACGCGGTCGCCGCGCGCCCGTTCAACTTCGCGGCGCAGAATCAAGTCATCACCGATCGCGCGCATGAGATCACCGTGCTGCAAAAGCAGGTCGCCGATCAGCAGTCGCAACTCGCCGACAAGGATCGGAAGATCTCGCAGATGCAGACGCAGATCGATCAGGGCGCGCAGCAAGCCGCCGCAGGTCGCTCCGGCTCCGCGCGGCCCGCCGCCGCTCCCAGCGGTGCGCCGAATGCAGCCGCCGTGCCGAATGCGAGCGGCCCGAGCGCCGCGCCGGCGGGCGATCTCTCGGCCAACGCGAGCGCCGACATGCGCCGCACTGCGCAGTACTGGAGCTCGATGGACCCGGAGAACGCGGCGAAGGTGATCGCGCGTCTGCCGGTCAATTACGTCGCCCGCATTTTCTCTCTGATGTCCGCGGATTCGGTCGGCGCGATTCTCGATGCCTTGCCGCCGGCGCTCGCGGCGCAGATCACACAGGAGCATCCCGAGTTTCGACGTTAGCTTCTGAAGGCGTCGCGATCGCGCGCGACGTGTCATCCGACGTCTTCACTCCCATCGGCGCCTATCTCGCGCTCGGCACGCCGGGCGCGTCGTGCTTGCTCGAGAGCGTTGACCACAACGGGCGCATCTCTCGCTATTCGTTCGTGGGCATCGACTACGCCGCGCAAGCGTCCTTCGACGTCGCACCCGATCTGCTCGATCGGATGCGTGCGTTCGTGAGCGAGCACCGGCCGTCGGGTCCGGCCGCCCCGCTCGGCGGCGCGCTGGTCGCCTTCGCCTACGACGCGGCGCGAGCGTTCGCACCGTTGTCGTCGCGCCCCGCCCAAGTCCCGCGAATGCCGGCAGCGTATGCGGCGATTCCGACGACCTGGTTGATCTTCGATCACTTTACCGATCGTCTCACGATTTGGTGCGCGCGTGCCGGCGAGCACGAGGCGCACCAGGCGATCGACGCGTGCATCGATCGTTTGCTGCGTGCCCAACCGGCGATCGCGCAGCCGGTTCGCGGCACGATGCCGGTCGAGTGCAGCCTCGATCACGATGCGTTTCTCGCGCTGGCTGCCCGTGCGAAGCAACGTATTTTCGACGGCGACATCTATCAAATTCAGCTCGGCATTCGCTTTGCGTGCGCGTTGCACGGGGCACCGCTCGACCTCTATCGCGCTTTGCGCTCGCGCAACCCCTCGCCCTACATGTTCTTCGTCGACGCGCCGTTCGGTGCGGTGCTGGGGGCATCGCCCGAATTTCTCGTGCGCTTCGAGCGCGGCACCGCACGCATCCGGCCGCTCGCGGGAACGCGTCCGCGGGGAGCCGACCTCGCCGAGGACGCACGCATCGGAGCCGAGTTGCTCGCCGATCAAAAAGAGCGCGCCGAGCATGTGATGCTCGTCGATTTGGCGCGCAACGATCTGGGAGCGGTGAGCGAATATGCGAGCGTCACCGTCGAAGAACTGATGCGCCTGGAACGCTATAGCCACGTCATGCATATCGTCTCGGAGGTCAGCGGTCGCGTTCGTTCCCAGCATGACGCGCTCGACGTTTTCGCCGCGTCATTCCCAGCCGGCACGGTCACGGGAGCGCCGAAAGTGCGTTCGATGCAGCTCATCGACGAGATGGAACCGACGACGCGCGGTTTCTACGCCGGAAGCGTCGGGCGTTGGTCGTACGGCGGCGATTTCGATTCGTGCATCTCGCTGCGCGGCGTGCACGTGCATGACGGCCGCGCGTACTGGCAAGCATCGGCCGGTATCGTCGCGGACAGCGATCCGGAATCGGAGTATCGCGAGGTGTTGCACAAGACCGGCATCGTTCGCAGCGTCTTGGGAGTCGATGTGCCGTGAAGATGCTCTTCGTCGACAACTACGACTCGTTCGCCTACAACATCGTGCATTTGATCGTGTCGGCCGGTGCATCGATCGATCTGGTGCGCGCCGACGACGAGCATCTCACGGCGCGTTCGCTCGACGGCTACGATGCACTGGTGGTCGGCCCAGGTCCCGGCAATCCGTCGGAGATTCCGCGCGCGCTCACGGTTTTGCGCGAAGCCTTCGCGCGCCGCACGCCCGTCTTTGGAGTTTGCCTGGGATTACAGGCGATCGGTGAAGCGCTCGGCGCGCGCGTCATTCACGCACCGCGTCAGATGCATGGGAAAATCTCGCCCATTCGGCATGATGCAACCGGTCTGTTCGCCGGCCTCCCGTCGCCGTTCAATGCGACGCGCTACCACTCGCTCTGCGTCGAGGAGGCGAGTCTGCCGCCCGAACTGCGTGTCATCGGCCGCAGCGACGACGGCGTCGTGCAGGGCATCGCGCATCGCGACCTGCCAGTCGCTGCCGTCCAATTCCACCCCGAATCCATCCTCAGCGAACACGGCCTCCAGATCGTCCAAAACTTCCTACACCTAGCCCGCCCAGCTACGCACAGTCCAACCTGAAACCATTCGGAGCACGAGGGAAAGGCCTGATTCTCGTCAGGCCGAGGCGCGGTGGGGCGACGTGTACTACGGTACACGAGCCCCTCCGCAACGAAGGCCTGGCGACAATCAGGACTTTCCCTAACTTTGGGCGAGGTGGTGGCCGATGATCCTTGGGTAGGGCATCGTATGCCCTGTTCACTCATGGAAGGGAGGTGAGAAGAAAACAGTGAGTTCCATACCCATAGTGATCGGCGCGCTCATACCCGATTCGGCCGGTCCCACCACCACCTCGCAGGCGAGTCGTCCTCTTGGGGACGCGCGTTCCGGCGACGTGATCGGCGGACTGTTCGGATCGATGCTGACGGCGCAGCTGGCCGTCCCCGTGGCAATGCCGCTGGCAGTGCCCGGCGCGGCAGCGAGCGCACAGCCGGTCGGAACCCTGGTCGATCGGCTCGCGAACCAGATCGCGGACGCCCTCCAACGGTTGCTCCCGGCCGCGGCCGCTGCACCCGGCGGACGGTCCAAACTGGTCGCGATGATCACCAAGGCTCTTTCCCCACCCGGTCAAGGACCACCGAAACCAGGCTCTCTGGTGCAACGGCTCGCGGCAGTGATCCGAAGTATCGAGAGGGCACCAACCAGTATCCCAGGGCAGCAGAACGATATCGCGGGACACCTCTTGGACGCCAACTCGGCGAAAGAACTCCCGGCCCGGCAAGAAACAGCAGCGCAGACGTCATCGGACGCCGGCGCGGTTGCGCTTGCCCGGGAATTGATCGCTCAGGCAGCAACGCTTCCTGCGGCGGCGATGACGCAGCCGGCCGTTCCCAATGCGGGGGCGACCAGTCGTGAGAACACGCCAAACACCGCTGTCCCATCCAACGCCGATGCTGCCAGCGCGCAGCTCATCGGCGCGCTCCTCAACGCCCAGCCGGCGCACGCTTCGCCGGGAATACCCCCGCCGCAACCGGCGACCGCTGCACCGGGCAGCGCGGACGCGCCGCCGCCGATCGTTTCGGCGGGGTCGTCGATCCAAGCCAGCGACGTGCTGGCGCGGGTTCTCGCTCGGGCAGTTGCATTCGATCAACGCCAAAACGGTTCGGGCGTCGCATCGCCGTCCTCGCAGAGCGGTCCGCCGCTTACGCAGGACGCGGTCTTCGCACGGCTCGCCGCGGCAATCGCCAACGCCGGCTCGTCCGGTTCGCAAGGCGGCTCCGCCTTCGACCAGTCGGCCACGCACGGCGATTCGAGCGATCTGCTCGGGTCGCGTCAACCGTCCACGTCAACGACGTCGCTTGCGCAAACCGGCTCCGCACTCGCGGGTCCGAATTTCGTGCAAACGCTGTCGTCGACACAACTTCCCAACTCGATCCCATCGTACACACACGGCGGCGATCCGAACGCGATCGTCGATCAAGTCCTCAAAGGCTTGGTCGTGCGAAGCGACGGCACATCGTCGCAGGTCAGCATCCGGCTGGTTCCCGACCATCTCGGTGAGGTTTCCGTGAAGCTCACCGTCGACGGCGGAACGGTCAACGCCAGCATCGTTGCTCAGAACGGCAGCGTTCGCGACACGTTGGTCGCCAATCAACAACACCTGGCTCGTGCGCTCGCAGACTCCGGATTGACGCTCGGCGGCTTTTCGGTCGACGTCTCGGGCGGCAACGCGGGCCAATCGAACGAACGCTTCGCGCGTCCAAAACCGTCTTCGCGTCAACACTCAGTCGATGCGAATGCCGACGGCACGCAGGCGATCGTCAACACCGCGTTCGGACCACCGCTCTTGGGCGGCGCGAACGCGAGTCTCTTCAGTTATCTCGCATAGGAGAACAGCATGGCGAGTCCAGTCCCCCCAACTGGAAATCCCCTGCCGATTCAGGGGCTGATCGGGAATTCACCCCAGAACCTCGGCGCAAACGCGCAGACTGGTGCGAATAGCCTGTCGGCGAACGATTTCCTGGGGTTATTGACGGCGGAACTTGCGAATCAGGATCCGACCAAACCGGTCGACGACACGCAGTCGGTTGCGCAACTCGCGCAATTCTCCGCGCTCTCGGCGACCACGCAGCTCTCGGACC
The DNA here is from genome assembly GCA_027307235.1 of Vulcanimicrobiota bacterium. Lineage (GTDB taxonomy): Bacteria > Vulcanimicrobiota > Vulcanimicrobiia > Vulcanimicrobiales > Vulcanimicrobiaceae > DAHUXH01. The sequence goes on from DAHUXH010000013.1 coordinate 203,702, forward strand.
AATTCGCGGCGTTCCAGTCGAACTTCTCAGTCCTGCAATCGACGTCTTTGGTTGGAAAGAACGTCACCGTCGTGACGTCCGATTCAAACGGCAAGACATCGAATCTCAGCGGCACGGTCGCATCGATCAAGGTCCAGAGCGGCGTTCCGCTCTTCACGATGAACGATGCCAGCGGTAAGCCGATCGCCGATCAAAACGGCAAGCCGCAGCTCTTCGCGCTCTCGCAGATCGTCGGCGTCGGAGGCTAAATGGATACGCAGGACATCAACCGGGTATCACAATCGGTCATTCTGCCCGGACCGGCTCCGGTCAAGGGAACGCCGGTTCAGATCCCGCCGGCTTCCGCTCCGAGTTTCCGTGAGGTACTCGAGCATGCCGGAACACCGTCGGGTACGCCGCTGCGTTTTTCGGCGCACGCACTCTCGCGCTTGCAATCACGCAACATCAGCCTGACCAACGCCGACGTCGCGCGCATGAACGAGATGGCCGACAAGGCGGCAGCCAAAGGTGCGAAACAGTCGCTCTTCATCATGAACAACGTCGCCATGGTGGTCAGCATCAAGAACCGCACCGTCATCACCGCGGTCGATCAAGACTCGATGAAGGAGAACGTGTTCACCAACATCGACTCGGCGGCGATCATTTGACTCAGCAACACTCGATCGGGGTGGACCGCATAGCGGGGCCCCGGCGCGGCGCCGAAAGAATGACGCGCCGCGAACGCCACGTGAAAGGTTAAAAGCATGGCTTTCGATTCATTGTTCACGGGGATATCGGCACTCAACTCGTACCAGAGTTGGATCGATTCCATCTCGAACAACATCGCAAACGTTGACACGACCGGCTTCAAGGGCCAGCGTATGACGTTTGCCGACTTGATTTATCAACAGCTCGGATTCGCTTCGGGCGCCACGCAGACGCGCGGCGGCATCAATCCGCAGCAGCTCGGTCTGGGCGTGAAGGTCAACACGGTTGACACAGTCTTCGCGCAAGGCGGCCTTCAAACGACCGGAATCAACACCGACGTCGCGCTCAACGGTGACGGGTTCTTCATCTTGCGCAACACCGACGGCAGCGGCATTCCGGCGTACACGCGCGACGGTGCGTTCACGCTGAACTCGCAAGGCCTGCTGATCGATCCGGCGACGGGTCTCTCCGTGCAGGGCTTCCAGGCCAACGCGGCTGGTGTGGTCACGCAGTCGGGCCTTCCCGGCAACATCACGATTCCGCTGGGGTTGACCGAACAGGCAACCGGCACGGGCTTCGGCGCGAAGATCGGACCGAACTCGAACGACAAAGTGTTCGATATGCAGTTGGGCGGCAATCTGGACCAGACGCAATGGTCGCAGGCCTTCCTCAACAGCGTCGGCGCGTCGGGAACCGCAGGCACGCCGTTCACCGTCTCGACCACGATCATCGATTCGCTCGGCGTTTCGCACCAGGCGAAACTGACCTACACGCCCGATGCCACTGGTGCGGTGGCGGCGACGCAGGTGACGACCAACGCGGCACTGGTCACAGGCAATCTGCTCAACGGCGTCGTGCTCAACCAAGGCACGAAGTTCAACGGCACGATCACGACGACGGTCGACAATCCTGCCGACGGATTCGCTACCGTGACCGACGGCTCGACGACGATCAAGAACGTGGTGCCCGGGCAGCAGATCAATCTCGACGGCGTTCAGTTCACGGTCGGCACGTTCGTCGCGGCCGATGCCGGTAAGACGGCCAATATCGTGGTCACACCGGCGCAGAGCGGCTTGCCGGCGCAGGTCGACGACGCCAACGGTGTGGCGCATGCGCCCGCCACGCGCTGGAAGGTGTCGGTGAGCTTCGACGACGGCACCACCTTCCAAAATCTCAAGACCGCCGGCACGATCAGCGCGGCCAATGTCGTCACGGCACCCACCTTCGGGTCGTCGTCATCCGGAGACCTCGGGTATGCCTACTTCGACCAGAACGGCCAGTTCATCAACACGTCGTCGGTCGTGACCTCGGCCAGCGCCAACGGCATCACCGCCAACGCGCCCGGCTTGCTTCACGCCACCGGCCAACAGCCGGGGACGCAGGCCGCAGATGAACTCGACATCCTGTCCTGGGGACCCGGCGCGGGGAATGGTGCGACCGCTCCGACCGGTGCGGGCGCTCCGGCGACCGGGCCGATCGGCCTCGATTTCTCGAACAACGCGAGCCTTGCGTCCGGCTACACCGCGAGCGTCATCAATCAGAACGGCTTCGGCGCCGGGACGCTCTCAAACATCACGATCGGCCAAGACGGAACGATCACCGGCGCATTCACGAACGGCCAAGACCGCACCCTCGCGCAACTGGCCGTCGCTACGTTCCAGAACGAGGGCGGGCTCAGCCGCGTCGGCGGCAATTCGTTCCAGCAGACGGCCGCATCCGGCTTGGCGCAGGTCGGCGTGGCCGCGCAAGGCCGGTTCGGGTCGATCGTCTCGGGCGCGCTCGAGCAGTCCAACGTCTCGCTCTCCCAGGAGTTCACCAACCTGATCTCCGCGCAGCGCGCGTTCGAAGCGAACACGCGCGGCATCGAGACCGCAGACCAAAATCTGCAAACGATCATCCACATCAACGCCACCGAAAACTAGGAAAAGCGCTGATTTCCGCCGGGGCTTCGTTGCGGAGAGGCTCGTGTACCGTAGTACACTTAGCCTCTCCGCGCCTCGCCCCGACGAAAATCAGCGCTTTTCCACACGTCGAAAATCAGCGCTAGTCCAGGGTTCACTTATGAAACCAGCGGCTCGGGATTGTTCTGGGGCGCTGGTTTTTTTCTGAGGGTGACGAAAGGTCGGGGATGATCGCTTTGACGCGTTTGAACGGGCAGGCCTTGCTCATCAACTCCGACCTGATCGAGGCCGTCGAAGAGACGCCCGACACCGTCGTCACCCTGACATCCGGGAACAAGCTCATCGTCCGCGACTCGATGCTCGACATCCAGAACAAAGTCGTCGACTTCAAACGCCGCATCTACGCCCCCCCGCAATAACCCAAGCCTCAGTAGCCGCCCTAGCGAAAAGATCCCCAAGCCCTTAGGACGTCTATTTTCCGTCAGGCCGAGGCGCGGAGAGCCGAAGTGTACTACGGTACACGAGGCTCTCCGCAACGAAGGCCTGGCGGAAAAGAGACATCCTAAGCAACGAAGGCGTGGCGGAAAAGAGACATCCTAAGGTTAGCCGGGGCGGGGCCCGATATCGTAAGAAGATAGTAAACATCCGCTAGCGGAGAGACTCGCTTTGGACCTGGCAACGCTAATCGGCCTCATCTTGGGCTTCGGAGCCGTTTTCTTCGCCGGAGCGGTCGGAGGCACGGACCCGCATATCGTCTTCGGCCGCTATGAGGCGATCGTCCTGATCGTCGGCGGCACCTTCGGGGCCAGCATGACCGGCTTCCCGATGCGCACGTTCATCCGCGGATTTGTCGGCGGACTGCGCACCGTGTTCGTCGAGGTCGATTTCCACGAGCGCGAGATCATCACCACACTCGTGACCTTCGCCGAGAAGGCGCGCCGCGAAGGGCTGTTGGCGCTCGAAAACGAGGCGGCCGCGCTCGACGACGAGTTCATGCGCCGCGGGATTCAGTTGGTGATCGACGGACGCGACACCGAGATCATCCGCCGCGTGCTCGAAACCGAAGTCAGTCACGTGCAAGAGATCGGCACCAAATCCGAGGCGGTCTTCACCTCGCTCGGCGGATACTCGCCGACGCTGGGCATCATCGGCACCGTGCTCGGGCTGATCGGCATGCTCAAGGGTCTTTCCACCATGGGCGCGAGCACGAACGTCGCCGGGAGCATCGGTGTTGCGACCGCGCAGGCGTTCGTCGCGACGTTCTTCGGCATCATGCTCGCCAATTTGATGTGGCTGCCGATGGCGACGAAGATCAAAGAACGATACGGCCAACTGCTGCTGATCCGTGAGATCATGATCGAAGGCATCCTCGCGATTCAAGCCGGCGACAATCCGCGCTTGCTCGAAGAGAAACTCGTGGCATTCTTGGATCCGAAGGAACGCGAGTCGGAGATCGAAGAAGGCGGCGCCGTGGAAGCGGGATACTCCGCGTCATCGGCATAACCTAAACGCTCGACATGGCGCAACCAGCCAAAGTTGCCGCGCGCGCGGCCGAGTCGAAGTTCCGCAACCGCCAGGAGGAGCAGCAGCTCGAGACCGCCGGCATGATGCGCTGGCTGTTGACCTACGCCGACATGATCACGCTCATGTTGGCGTTGTTCATCATCTTGTTCGCGATGTCGACGGTGAGCCGCGTCAAGGTGCAGCAGTTCGCGAAGCTCGTATCAGGCGGCTTCAACAACACCTGGTCGGTCAATCAGCCACCCAACGGCGGCACCAACGGATCACAGAGCTTCAACGCATCGACCAGCATCCCGCAGATCGCGCAGCAGCTCGCCCGGTACGTACAGCAGAATCATCTGCAGAAGCAGGTGCAGGTGCAGGTGACGGCGCGCGGTCTGGTCGTGACGCTGCTCTCGGACAAGTCGTTCTTCAACAGCGGCAGTGCAGAGTTGCGCCCCGGGACCCAAAAAATTCTCGACGTGGTTGCCACCTTCTTGAAGAAGAACCGCAATCAGATCCGCGTCGAAGGCAATACCGACAACGTGCCGATCGACACGGCGCTGTACCCGACCAACTGGGAACTCTCGACGGCGCGCGCCGTCGGCGTGGTGCGCTACTTTGTGGAGAACGACAGCATTTTGCCCACACGCCTCTCGGCCGCAGGGTACGGCGAGTTTCATCCGCGAACACCGAACGCAACATCCGGCCAGCGGCAAGAAAACCGTCGCGTCGACATCGTCCTCTTGAATGGGGCGAGCGATAGCGGCGGCGACGAGAGCGTGGTATCTCAGTGAGAAAGGGCAGCGGCAACCGTGTCTAGCCTTTCCCAAGAAGAAATTGACGTCCTCATCTCACAGATTTCGTCGGGTGAAAAGCAGCCGTCGAAACTGGGTGCCGAGGGCAAGCGCGTCAAGAGTTTCGACTTTCGCTTCAACAAGCGTTTGGACAAATTCTCGACCAATCAATTGCAGACGCTGCGCACGCTGCACGAGAACTTCACCCGGTTGCTGAACAACTCGCTCTCGGTGTACCTGCGGACGCGCGCCGAGGCGACGATCGTATCGATCGAACAGATCAGCTACGGTGATTTCATAGCGTCGATCGGCATGCCGTCGATCTTGTCGATCTATTCGATGGACCCGCTGCCCGGCAGCGGCATCGTGCAAGTCGACCTCAACCTGGTGTTCTCGATCATCGATCGCTTGCTGGGCGGGCCAGGCTGGTTCCCGTCAAAACTCCGCGATCTCACTGACATCGAGCGAACCCTCATGCAGCGCTTTATGGCGCGCATGCTCAACAGCTATCGTGAGTCGTGGAACTACCTGCTGACGCTCTCGCTCAAAATTGAAGCGCTCGACTCCAATCCGCAGTTCATCCCGCGCATCATTCCCCTCGACCAAATCGTCGCGTACGTCTCGATGGAGCTGAAGATCGGCGAGATGTCCGGCACGATGAATTTTTGCTTGCCGTACTTGGTGATGCAGTCCATCGGCCAACAACTCAGCGATTTCCAGTGGTCCCCGAGCATCGCGGCCGGACGGGGAATGACCGAAGAGGACGTGGCGCGTTTGGCGCGCAACGTCGAGCGCACCGACATCGACATCGACGTGGAGTTGGGGCGCACGACCGTCTCGCTGCGCGATCTTGTGGCGCTGCAGTGCGGTGACGTCGTGGTGTTCGATCGGGCAACGACGGATTCGCTGGCTGCTAAGGTGAACGGGAAAGAGAAATTCCGGGTGTTTCCGGGAGTCTTCAAAGATCGTTTGACGGCGCAGATCGCGCGCGTTCTTTCTGACGAGGAGTAGGCAACAAGCACATGCCCGACATGAAGCAGCTCGCCGACACGATGCTCGCATCGGCCGCGACCGTCCTCGGCCGGCTGGTCGAAGTGACGGCGAACGCGCCGAGCGCGACGCGCAACGATCACGAAGGCTCGATTCGAACGGACGGAGACGAATTGGTTGCGCTCACCGAGATTCCGTCGCTGGGGGTCTCATTCGTGCTGCGTGTTCCATCGGCCGACATGCAGAAGATCGTCAGTGAGATGCTCGGGGGCATCGACGATGGCGGCGAGATGGGGGCGATGCAGCTCTCGATCATCTCGGAGACGGTCTCACAGATTGCCGTCGCGATGGCCGAGGCGCTGGCGCAGCATCACGGAGCATCGCAAGAAGGCATCACCGCCGCGCTGCTGACCGATGCGACCAACGTGCCGCCACCGCCGTTTGAGTCCTACGACGGCGTCATCGATGCCGGAGCGATGCAGCCGCGCTTGAGCATCGATTTCCCGGGAGTCGTGCTGGCGCGCTTGGGGGCTGACGTCACCGCCGTGCAGTCGCCGCCGCACGCCGAAAAAACCGTCGCAAGTCTTGCCGCGAAGCCCGCCGCGCCGGCACCGGCCGCGCAGGGCGTGAGCTACACGACCATGCGTCCGACGCAGTTGAATCAACCCGCGCCGGGGCAAGCCAGTCTCGACCTCGTGCACGACGTTCCGCTGCAGATCAGCGCGGTGCTCGGGCGCACGGTGATGCCGCTGCGCGACGTGGTCTCGCTGCAGTCCGGCGCGGTGTTCGAGCTCGACAAAGAGGCGACGGAGCCGATCGATCTGTACGTCAACAACATCCTGATCGCCCGCGGCGAGGTCGTTGTCGTCGACGAGAAGTACGCCGTCAAGATCAGCGAGCTGAATCCGCAGCTCGGCTGACGGGTTATGCCGGAAGGTCTGCTGTGGAACTATGTGACCGCGCTCGCGGTCGTGGGGCTCTTGCTCCTCGGCCTCTATTCGGTCGTCTCCACCTTGGCCCGCGGCCGGATCGTGTCCGGCTCGCAGAAGCATTTGGTATCCGTGATCGCGTCAACCGTGCTTTCGCAGCACACGACGCTGCACGTCGTCAAAGTCGGCTCACGGTATTTTCTGGTGGGCGGCGGTTCGGGCAATCTCGCGATGCTCTCCGAATTGCCGTCGAACGAGGTTGAACCGTGGATCGACGAGCAGCGCGCAACGCTGACTCGCCAGACCGATGCGATCGCCGGTGTCCTGCGCCGGATGAGACTGCGGCGTTGAGGTTGCGCGCGCTCGGCGTTGCGTTCTTGCGCCGTCATCGATGGATACTGCTCGGCTTTGCGGCGGCGGCGCTCGCACTGTTCGTCGTTCCGGAACTCGCGCGCGCGCAGACCGCTCCCACCGCTCCCACCGTGCCGATCCCGAACATCAACATCGGCCTCGGCCAAGCGAAGAACCCAAGCCAAGTCGTCGGCGCGCTGCAAATCTTGCTGCTGCTCACGGTGCTCACGCTAGCGCCGACGCTGCTGGTGCTGGTGACGTCGTTCACGCGCATCGTGATCGTGCTGTCGTTCGTGCGCCAGGCGCTCGGCACGCAACAGGTGCCGCCGAACCAAGTTCTGGTCGGTCTCGCGCTACTGCTGACGTTCTTCGTGATGAACCCGGTCATACGCGACGTCAACATTAACGCGCTCCAGCCGTATCTGCAGAACAAGATCTCGCAGCAGGTCGCGTTTGACCGTGCCTCGCAGCCGCTTCGGGCGTTCATGTTCAAGCAGACCCGCGAGAAAGACATCCAGCTCTTTTACTCGATGACCAAAGAGCCGCGCCCGGCCCAGCAGCGCGACGTTCCCAGCTACATCCTGGTGCCGGCGTTCGTCCTCTCCGAACTCAAGACGGCGTTCATCATCGGTTTCGCGATCTACGTGCCGTTCGTCGTGATCGATATGGTGATCGCAGCCGTCTTGCTCTCGATGGGCATGATGATGATTCCGCCGATCATCATCTCGCTGCCGTTCAAGATCTTGGTCTTCCTTTTGGTCGACGGATGGAACTTGGTCGTGGGCGCGCTCTTCCAGAGTTTCCGGCAGTGAATCGCGCATGAGCTACGGAGAAGCGATCTCGTTCGGCCAGCAGGCGATCTTGACGGCATTCGTCGTCGCCGCACCGGTGCTGATCCTGAGCATGATCGTCGGCTTGACCATCTCGATCGTTCAAGCGGTAACGCAAATCCAGGAACCGACGCTGACGTTCATTCCGAAGATTTTGGTTTCAGCCTTGGCGATCTTGTTCTTCGGCCCGTTCATGCTCGGGTTGCTCACCGACTTCACGGCGCGCATGATCACGAGCATTCCGACTCTCGTCCGATAATCGTATGCCCGACGTTTTCGGCCTGACGGTAGCGCAGCTCGAGACGTTCTTTTTCATCTTTCTGCGCGTCAGCGTGATGCTCTCGATCTTTCCGATTTTTTCATCGGTGCAGATTCCACGCTTGGCGCGGGTCGGTTTCGGTCTGCTTATCGCCTTCGTGCTTTACGGCAGCGTGCCGCTGATGACGCCGCTCACGAGCTTCTATGATCTGCTGGCGGCCACGGTGTCACAGGCGTTGCTCGGCATGATCGTCGGCTTCGTCGCATCGCTGGTCTTCTTGGGCGTGCAATTCGCGGGCGAGATCATCGACATCGAGATTGGGTTCGCGGTTGCGAACATCATCAGCCCGCAGACACAGCAGCAAGTCACGGTCATCGGTGAGTTTCAACTGACGATCGCGACGCTGCTCTTCCTGATCAGCGATGCGCACCACCTCTTGCTCCAGGGTATCTCGGGATCGTTCAACGTGCTGCCGCTGCCCTACATCGCGCTGCACCCGGCGATCGCGGGGAATGTGACCATCTTCCTATCAAGTGCGATCAGCGACATCGTAAAAATCGCCGCGCCGCCCGCCGTCGCGCTGTTCCTGACGAACGTCGCGCTTGCGTTCATGGCGCGCGTCGCGCCGCAGATGAACGTCTTCGTCGTGGGGTTTCCGATTCAAGTCGGAATCGGCCTGATCCTGATCGCCGTCAGCCTGCCCATTCTCGGCGACGTCATGCCGCAGATGTTCGCCCAAGTCCCCCAGCAGATGAACCAAATCATGCAAGACCTCCGAGTCTAACCCACTCCACCACGAGGTAAAAACTTCAGCTCAGCCCCCACCTATTAGGAAGTCGCGGTTTGCGTCAGGCCGAGGCGCGGAGAGCCGAAGTGTACTTCGGTACACGAGGCTCTCCGCAACGAAGGCCTGGCGCAAATCCCCGGCTTCCCCGCTAGAAGTAGGTGAATTGGCCGATCGCGTTGCCCGTCGTCTCGGTGAAGTACAGGCGCTGATCGAGACCGATGGTGAGCGCGGTCGCGCCGCTGCCGGCGGTCGGAATGGTCGACAGATGGGTGACGGTGTTGCTGGTCACGTTGAATTGCAGAATCGCATTGGCGCCCGAGTCGGCGATATAGAAGTTGCCATCGGCGCCGCGGACGAGTCCGAGCGGCGTCACCGCTCCCGCGAGCGAGTAGTCCGTCGCGGTGCCGCCCACGGTCATGCGCGCGATTTTCTTGGCGCCGGTTTCGACGAACCACAGCGCGTTGTCGCTGCCGTTGACGATGAAGATCGGATCGGCGTTCGCCGTTGGAGTGGGAAACTCGACGATGCCGGGCGTCGCGGCCGTCGCGGTCGGTGCGATGCGGCCGACCTTCGAAGCGTTCGCCTCGGTGAACCACAGATTTCCGTCTTGGCCGGTTGTGATGTCGGCTGGTCCGGCGTTTGCCGTCGGGATCGCGAACTCGGTGAGCGTGCCGTTGGCGATGCGCCCGATCAGATTGGCGCTCTGCTCGGTGAACCATAGGTTGCCGTCGGGTCCGACGGTGATACCGCCGGGATTGGACGCCGGCGAGGTGAGGGCGAAACTGGTGAAGAGCTTCGTCACGGGATTGTACTCGCCGATCGCTCCCGCGCCGCTCTCGGTGAACCACAGGTTGCCGTCGGCGGTGCGGGTGATGCCGCTTGGGGCCGCTCCGCCGGTTGGGATCACGGCCTGCGTGATCGACCCCGTGCTGGTGAGTTGCCCGAGCAGATTGGCGCCTCGTTCCGTGAACCACAGCGTTCCGTCGGGCGCACTGACGATCACCGCCGGCGCCGAGTTGAGCTGCGGGAGCGGGAACTCGGCCGCGACGGCGGGCGGGTTGGGCGGCGGGGCGGTGGGCGTCGCGTTGACCAGGGTGCCCTTACATGCCGAAAGCATGGCGGCTCCGAGACCAAGGGCGATGACCAACCTGGGGGTACGATTCACGAAGAAGTCTCCTCGAAAGAGCGAAAGCAGCGCCGCGCGCCGACGGCCTCACTTATTGGCAGGCCGCGCGGCCATTCCCGCAAGCCGGGGACGCGAAGAACGCGGCGATTCAGCCGAAAACGTAAAGGAAACGATGGCGAAGAACAGAGCGTTCGATGCCGAAGCCTGACCAAACCGAGAAGGCGACACCAAAGCGCCTTTCCGAGGCGCGTCAGCGAGGCCAGGTTGCCCGAAGCACGGAGTTGGCCGGCGCGGTCGTCTTTTTCGCGTCGGTCTTCGTATTGAATGCGTTCGCGGGCAGCAGTATCACCGGGATCGGCAACGTGCTGCGCTCCGCGATAGCCAACGCGTTCACGCTCGACACGCTGACGATACGCTCGGTGTGGCTGCTCTTCGTGCAGGCACTTGCCGGAGCGGGATTCCTGTTAGCGTTTCTCTTCGCCGTGTCGCTGGTTGTCGCGCTCGCCGTGAACTTTCTGCAAGTGGGGTTTCTCTTCACGCTCAAACCGTTGCAACCCAGCTTCAGCAAAATCAATCCGCTCAGCGGGTTCAAGCGTATCTTTTCCAAACAGGTCGTCGCCAATCTCGCCAAACAATTGGTCAAATTGTCCGCGGTCGTGGTGCTGGTCTTCGGGACCATCGCGGGGAATCTCGACTTCTTCGCGCGCATCGGCAACTCGTCGCTGGGCCAGACGCTGGTCGCCGTCAGCGGCCTCATCTACGGCATCGCGTGGAAGTTCGGGCTGATGCTCGTCATCGTCGCGCTCCTCGATTACGTGTACGAACGCTGGCAGTACCACGAAGGCCTCAAAATGACCAAACAAGAGGTCAAGGACGAGGCCCGTCAATACGAGGGAAGCCCCGAGCTGCGTGGCGCCCTCAAACGCCGCCAGCGCGAGTTCGCCCGCCGGCGCATGATGCAGGCCGTTCCGCGCGCGACGGTCGTGGTCACCAATCCGACCCATTTCGCGGTGGCGATCGAATGGGACGAGGTGAAGATGGAGGCGCCGGTCGTCACGGCGAAAGGCAGCGATCTGCTCGCGAAGCGCATTCGCGAACTGGCGCGCGAATCGGGGGTCCCGATCATGGAAAATCCGCCGCTCGCGCGGACGCTGTACGACAACGTGGAGTTGGATCAGGCGATTCCGCCGAACCTGTATGCGGCGGTCGCTCAAGTCATCGCCTTCGTGTACAAACTCAAACGCCGGACGATCGCGTAGGATAGGTTCAGCAGATGGCAGCCGTGCAAACCAGTGCCCCGGCCCAGGGAGGCCTCGCGCAGACCATCCGCGGGTCGATGCCGATTTGGATCGCGGCCGCGTCGATCATGCTTGTGCTGCTGATGATCGTGCCGATCCCGTACTGGCTGCTCGACGTGCTGCTCTCGCTCAACATCGCCGTGGCGCTGGTCATCATCGGGACGACGCTGTACACGGAGCAGGCGCTGGGGTTCTCGGTCTTCCCGACGTTGCTGCTGATCATCACGCTCTTCCGGCTCTCGCTCAACATCACCGCGACGCGCTCGATCTTGCTGCACGGCTTCGCCGGCGACGTCATCGCGTTCTTCGGTCAGATCGTCGTCGGCGGAAACTACGCGGTCGGCTTCGTCGTCTTCCTGATCCTTATCATCATTCAGTTCGTCGTCATTACCAACGGCGCGGGGCGCGTGGCCGAAGTCGCGGCACGTTTCACGTTGGACGCGATGCCCGGCAAACAGCTTGCCATCGACGCCGATCTCAACGCCGGGCTCATCACCGAAGCTGAAGCGCGGCAGCGCCGCAAAGACATCCAGCGGTCGGCCGATTTTTACGGCGCGATGGACGGTGCTTCGAAGTTCGTTCGCGGCGACGCGATCGCCGCGCTCATCATCGTCGCGATCAACACGGTCGGCGGATTCATCGTCGGCATGGCGCAACTGCACATGACGTGGCAGCAGTCGCTGACCACGTTCACGCTGCTGACCGTCGGTGAAGGCATCGTCACGCAGGTCCCGGCGCTGCTGATCTCGACCGCGACCGGCATCATCGTCACGCGCGCGGCATCGGAATCGAATTTCGGCACGGATTTGACGCGCCAACTCACCGCGCAGCCCAACGCGCTCTTGATCGCCTCGGTCGTCACCGCCATCTTCGGATTCGCGCGTCTCGTGCCGTTGGTGATGTTCCCGATCTCAGCGCTGCTGCTGTTCGCCTATTTCCGCCAGCGCGGCCTCCAGCGGGCGGGCCTCTTGCCGGGACCGACCGGTGTGGCGCCGGGCGCCGCACCCACGGCGACAACGGCGTCTCCCGCGCGTCCGGCTGAGAGCGTCGTGCCGTTGCTCTCGTACGACCCGATGGAACTGGAGATCGGCTTCGGCTTGATCCCGCTCGTCGATGTCAACCAAGGCGGCGATCTGCTCGAGCGCATCACGCTCATCCGCCGTCACGCCGCGCGCGATCTCGGCATCGTGGTCCCGCCGATTCGCGTGCGCGACAACCTCCAGCTCAAGCCGAGTTCGTACATCATCAAGATTTACGGCCTGGAAGTGGCGCGAGCGGACGTGATGGTGAGCCGATTGCTCGCGATGAATCCCGGCACGGCGACGGCGCCGCTCGACGGGATCGCGACGACCGAACCGGCGTTCAATCTGCCGGCGCTGTGGATTCCCGAATCGTCGCGCGGCGAAGCCGAGATGGCCGGCTACACGGTCATCGATCCGACCAGCGTGATCGCGACGCATATCACGGAGATCATCCGTTCGCACGCGCCAGATTTGCTCGGCCGCCAAGAGACCTCGGCGCTGATGGACAATATCAAGTCGCATTATCCGGTTGTCGTCGACGAACTCGTTCCCGGATTGCTAACCGTCGGCGAAGTCCAGCGCGTGCTTCAAAATCTCTTGCGCGAACGCATTCCGGTGCGCAATCTCGTGCTGATTCTGGAAACGCTGGCCGATGCGGGGCGCACCAGCAAGGACGTCGACTATCTGACCGAACGCGTTCGCAGCGCGCTGGCGCGGCATATTTGCGCGGAATACGCCGAGGACGGGCTGCTCTCGGTGATCACGGTCGACCCGCGCTTGGAGTCGCTGCTCGGCGAGGCGGTTCGTCGCGGCGAGGATGCGTACGCGCTGCTCGATCCGAACACCGTTGCGCGCGTGTATGCGTCGCTGACGCGCCAGATCGCGACCGCGCAGTCGGGCGGCTTGCATCCGATCGTGCTGACCTCACCGTCGATTCGTCTCGCGCTCAAGCGATTGACCGAACGCGCCGCGCCGCAATTGGTGGTGCTGTCGTACTCCGAGATCGCTCCGGGATTGCGCGTGGAGTCGATCGGCCAGATCACCACCACCGAGGCCGCTCCCGAGCCGCTGACAACGCCCTAGGCCTAGGCCCACGTGATGTCGTAGACCCGTGTCGATGTTCAAGTCGCTCTTCGGCGGTGGCCGTTCCAAGATCCCACTCTCGGAGCTTCCGCAACTGCATTCGTTTGTCGAAGTCAAGGCCGGTGGCCGGCCTACCCGGTCGGTGGCCGTCGAGAAGGTCGGGCCGAGCGATATCGTCACAGCGGAAGCCCTCGGGAAGCCTGGCGAAACGGTCGTGGTCGTCTACACCACGCCGATGGGACGCTACCGCTTTCAGTCCCGCATCGCATCGGTGCAGGCCGGCACGACGACCGTCGCCATGCCCGCGTCGGTCTCGCAACTGAGCGACGCCGTCGGCGGTGCTCAGAAGCGTTCGAGCTTGAGGATGGATGCGCTCGTCACCGGGCAATGGCGGTTTGCTCCCGCCAAGAAAGGGATCGGGACGTACGCGCGTGCCAGTATTCGCGACATTAGCCGGGGCGGCTGCTCCTTGATTCTCGATCGCGAACTGCCGCGCGGCAGCATGGTGGAAGTAAAGCTTTTGTTGAGAAGCGACGCCAACATTGAGCTCTTGGCTGAGGTCATGCGCACGCAGACGATCGAAACGTCGGGCAAAATCTCGCACGGATTGCGGTTTCTCGGGCCTACGCCGGAGCAGGACCACGCCATACTCGACTTCATCAACAAGAAGCAGACCGATCTTCGCAGCCGCGGCCTCGCCTAGGAGGGGCGGCTCCCTTAAAGGACAGTGGTCGGAGAGCCGAAAAGGTGAGCAAGGACGGTCCACACCCGGAATTCGGATTGTACACGGATCGTCGTCACGTTGTCGTGGGAGCAAGGGATGAGCAAGAGGGTCCTCATCGTCGATGACGCCGTCGTCATGCGCATGATGATCAAAGGCATTTTGTCGAAGAACGGCTTCGATATCGTCGGCGAAGCGCAAAACGGTGCAGAAGCGGTCGACAAGTACAAACAGTTATCGCCGGACCTGGTGACGATGGACATGGTCATGCCGGAGATGGACGGCATCACCGCCGTCAAGAACATCGTGGCCATGGATCCAAACGCGAAGATCATCATGTGCACCTCGATGGGTCAACAAGCGCTCGTGGTCGAGGCTATACAAGCCGGAGCGAAGTCGTTCATCACCAAGCCGTTCCAGCCGCCGAAGATTCTCGAGACCATCGCGAAGGTGCTGTCATGACCGGCCAGTCGATGAACCTCAACGACCTGCAGAAAGACGCACTGAAGGAAGTCGGCAACATCGGCGCGGGTCATGCCGCGACGGCGTTGTCGCAGTTGCTCAACACAAAGATCAATCTGAGCGAGCCGCGGATCGAAGTCATCAAATTCCGCGATCTCGCCACCCGCGTCGGCTACGAAAATCGCATGGTGGCCGCGCTGCACATGTACGTCCGCGGCGAAGCACCCGGCCAGATGGTCGTGCTGTTCGACCGCGAACAAGCCCTCGATTTCGTGAGCACGTTCTTGAAGCGCGTGGTCGGCGAGATTCAGATCTTCGATTCGATCGCCGACTCGACGCTCAAGGAATTGGGCAACATCGTGGCCGGATCGTATCTGACCGCGATCATCCAGCTTACCGGCATGAATCTGCTGCCCTCGGTGCCGACGCTGTCGTACGGCACGATTCAAGCGGCATTTCGCACGCTGATGTCGATTCTTCCCGATCAAGACGTCTTCTTGATTGAATCCAGCTTCCTGGACAAAGAGAAAGAAGTCGCCGGGCAGTTCATCTTGATTCCGGAAACGGGATCGCTTGGTCCGTTGCTGTCGGTCTTCGGCGTCGAGTAGCAATGATGCTCGCGGCGCGCTGGTGTTGCGTTTAGATGTCTGACGAGCTTTTCGATCGGGGCGAGTTCGTACAATACTTCCGCGATGAAGCGGAAGAATTGCTGCAGCAGATCGATGCCGATCTGCTCAAGCTGGAAGATTTTCTCGACAGCGGTCACGCCGACGGCGAAATCGTCAACTCGCTGTTTCGCGCGCTGCATACCCTCAAGGGCAGCGCGGGCATGCTCGGCTTCACCGACGCACAGAACCTCGCGCACAAACTCGAGAATCTCTGCGATCTCCTGCGTAAGGACCGTATGCCGCTCTCGGAGACCGGCATCAACATCCTTTTCGGCGGACGCGACTTCCTCACCGAACTCGTTGAAGCTGCGATCAACGGCACTCAAGCGCCGCGCGACCCGAGCGAGTTTGCGAGCCACATCGATTCATTCGTCGCCGTCTACGAGCAGACGTCGCATCTGATCGAAGGCACGGTCACCGAGCGAAAATACGAAGAGGTCGTCGCCGAAGAAGCGCGACCGAGCGCGGCTGCCGATATCGACGCATTTGAAGCCGAAGTCCAGCGTTTGCTCGAGCAGGCGCAGGCGCAGAAAGCAGCAACGCCCCAGCCGGCGGTGCAGCCCGCGCAGAAACCGGTCGAAGCCGCCCCGAGCACAACCCCGGCCGAGCCGGCAGCCAAAGCCGAGGAGACCGCACCGGCGGATGCGGCCAAGGCGCAGACGGCCAAGCGTGCCTCGTCACATCAAACCATTCGCGTCGACATCGACCGCCTCG
Organism: Vulcanimicrobiota bacterium; assembly: GCA_027307235.1. Lineage (GTDB taxonomy): Bacteria > Vulcanimicrobiota > Vulcanimicrobiia > Vulcanimicrobiales > Vulcanimicrobiaceae > DAHUXH01. The sequence continues at coordinate 219,827 of DAHUXH010000013.1, forward strand.
ACACACTGCTCAATCTGGTCGGCGAATTGGTCATCAACCGCACGCGGATATCCGATATCGCCGGCACGCTCGAACGGCTGCTCGCGGACAAGACGTTCACCTCGTCGCAAGCATTGATCGGACCCTTGGCCAAGGACCTCGCCGATTCGTCGGCATTGCTGGCGCGGACGACCAACGAGATTCAAGAGTCGATCATGAAGGTCCGGATGGTTCCCATCGGCCAGGTCTTCGATCGCTTCCCGCGGCTGGTTCGGGACGTTGCCAAGGCGCGCGGCAAAGAAGTGCAGTTGCAGATATCAGGCGCCGATACCGACCTCGACAAAACGATCGTCGACGAGATCGGCGATCCGCTCATGCATCTGCTGCGCAACAACGTCGATCACGGCATCGAAACGCCGGAGGTTCGCGAGTCACGCGGCAAATCGCGTCACGGCACGATCTCGCTCAACGCGTATCATGAAGGTAATCAGATCATCATCGAAGTCGCAGACGACGGTAACGGGATCGATCTGGCACGAGTGCGCGAACGCGGCATCAAGCAAGGCCTGATCTCGGCGGACGACCGTTTGAGCGATCGCGAGATCATCGAATTGATCTTCACTCCGGGTTTCTCGACGGCCGAGACGGTCTCCGACGTGAGCGGTCGGGGTGTCGGCATGGACGTCGTCAAGAAGACGATCTCACGCCTCAAGGGTGTGTTCGACGTCGATTCACGCACGGGCGCCGGCACGACCTTCACCATCAAGCTGCCGCTGACGCTGGCGATCATTCAGGCCCTCTTGGTGCGCGTGGCCGACGAACTCTATTCGATCCCGCTCGACTCCGTCATCGAGTCGCAGCGCGTCGAGATGCAAGACGTCCGCACCGTGCACGGTAACGAAGTGATCACGCTGCGCGGGCAAGTCGTGCCGCTCGTGCGCATCGCTGACTTTTTCGAACTTGGCGGTAAGCGCGATCCGGACAAGGTGATGACCGTGATCGTTGGGCTCGGCGGCCGCCAGGTTGGCCTCGTGGTCGACTCGTTCCAGGGCGAGCAAGAGATCGTGATCAAGCCGCTCTCGGACGTGGTCGGACGAATCCCGGGCATCTCCGGCGCGACGATTCTCGGAAACGGCTCGATTTCACTGATCATCGACGTGCACTCGCTCGTGAGCGAGGCATACACGGACGGCAAGGTTGCGCGCGCGGAATTTTCAGGAGTATAACGGACACATGACGACGATGGATCATCAAGCCAACAAGCAGCTTTCCGGCGAGGTAGTGCAGGTTGTCTCCTTCCACCTCGGATCCGAGGAGTACGGTGTCGACATCGGCCAGGTTCAGGAAATCATCCGGATGGTCGAGATCACGCACGTGCCGCGCGCTCCGCATTTTATGGAGGGCGTCATCAACCTGCGCGGGCAGTTGATCCCGATCATCGACTTGCGCACGCGCTTCGGAATGAAGCGCGCGGAGGCCACCAAGAGCACCCGGATCGTCGTCACCGAGATCGGCACCAAGCGCGTCGGCATCGTCGTCGACAGCGTCAGCGAAGTGATCAACATTCCGATCGAGAACGTCGAACCGGCTCCCGAGATGATCGCCGGCGTCGGCACCGAGTACATCCAGGGCGTCGGCAAGATGAACGATCGCCTCATCATCATGCTCGACCTGACCATGGTCATGAGCGGTGAAGAGAAACAGGAACTCGCGAGCCTGGAAGAGTCCCTGACTGCCCGCTAAGCATCCGGCCGGGAACTTCCTAAGAAATTAGTTGACAAAGGACGCGGGCTGCGGTATCTTGCTCTTAAATACTTAAGAGTAAGACCCGGAGGAGCAGCGTGCCGCGGAAGAAGTCGTCCACCCTCACCGAAGCGGAACTGCGGATCATGGAGATCCTATGGACCCGTCCGCGCGCGACCGTGGCGGAAGTGACGGCCGCATTGCCGCCCCCGCCGATCGCCTACAACAGCGTCCTCACGACCATGCGGATTCTGGAACAGAAGGGCTACGTCGATCATGAGGAGGACGGGCGCGCGTATGTCTACCGCCCGCTTGTCGGGCGCGAAGACGCGGCGCAATCGGCCGTGGGACAAGTGCTCTCGAAGTTTTTCGGCAACCGGTCGAGCGCGCTTGCGCTGCGCCTGATCGAGACGGAGCGCCCTTCCGACGAAGAACTCTCCCGCCTGCGCGCGCTCATCGAACGCTATGACGGGGACCAGTCGTGAATCCGGCGATCGGCGTGCTTGAATCGGCGGCACGCATCGTCGTTGCCGTGCTCCTCAATGGCCTGTGGGAGGCCGCGGTCATCGCGGCGATAGCATGGATAGTGCTGCGCGTCGTTCGCGACGCCAGCGCGGCCACGCGCTATGTCATCTGGTGCATTGCGCTGTTCGCGGCGATGCTCTTGCCGCTGGTCACGACGCTGACGCAGGTTCACGCTGGAGCGCAACCGCACCCCACGGTGACCGTCACCAAGCCGAGTATCGTGGCGGCTCCTTCGAGCGCTATTCAAGCGGCGCAAACCAAACCTGTGACGAGCAGGCCCGTGACGTCGCAACCGGTGGCGACCGGACCCGCGCTCGTGCCGGCGCATCTGGAGCGGCCGCACATCGAATTGCCGAACCTGGCTGCTTCCGTCGCGTTCGCTTTGTGGGGTGTGGTGGCGCTGGCGCTGCTCGCTCGTCTCGCGTTTGCCTTTGCGAAACTCGAGTCGCTCAAGCGCGATGCGCTCCCGGTACCGGTCGCGTATCGCGATCGTCTCGCTCGCTGGCTCGGTGCTTCAAAGGGGACGCGCGACGTGCGCCTGTGCACGATCGACGAGATCGACGTGCCGGTTGCGGTTGGCATCTTCGACTCGATGATCTTGTTGCCGAAGCACCTCTTCGAGGCACTTTCCGACGACGAGGTCGATCGGATCACCATCCATGAACTCGCGCATCTGCGGCGCGGCGACGACTGGGTCAACGGCGTGCAGCGTGTCGCTGAAGCACTCCTGTTCTTCAATCCGGCGATTCGTTGGATCGCGCATCATCTCGACATCGAGCGCGAGGTCGCATGCGACGACTGGGTGCTGGCGGCGACGAGCGACGTCAAGCCCTATGCCTTTTGCCTCACGAAGATGGCGGAAATAACGGCGTGGCCGCATAAGGCGTTGCCGGCTCCCGGCGTGTTCGTGACACGGCGCAGTCTATCGATTCGCGTGGAGCGATTGCTGCACAGCGGCCGCAACGTCGCCACGCAAATCTCGCCGGCGGCAACCTTCGCGATTCTTGTTCTGATCGCGGCGTTTGGGATCGCGCTGCAATTCGTCACGCCGTCGATCGCGTTCGCTCCCGATCAAGCCGTCATCGTGCCCACGGTGGCGCATGCATCGGCTGAACCCACCCGCGTACACGATGAGGCGCGCAGATTCTTCGACCAGGTCCTGAGCGGGCGGCTCGACTACGCGTCGATGGGATACGGCAACATCTCCGCGCAGGATCGCGCCAATCTGGATGCGATCGCGCAACGCGTTCGCCGGTTGGGTCCCGTCGAAAGCCTGACATTCTTGGGTGTGTCGGCCGGCGTCAATCATGAAACGTGGTATCACTACGCCGTGGCGCAGCGACGCGGGCCGTCGATTCTCGCCCTTGCTGTCGGCACGAACGGCCGTACGACCGGCGTGCAGTTCGGTACCGAGGACAACGTGATCGCTCGCGACGGTAACGTCACCACCTCGCCTGCCCCGGTGCGGTATGCGGCAGCGCATCTCGGCGAAATTCCGGAACCGCCCGTCATCGTTCCCGGTCAGGACGTCCACGTTCCGGCTCAGGATATTCACGTGCCAGGACAAGACGTACACATTCCTGCGATCGACGTGCACGTTCCGGCGATCAACGTCCACGTGCCGCAGGTTCATGTCAACGTGTCGCAGGTGCAGGTCAACTGTGCGAGCTGCAGCCTCGAGCACGTCGACTGGAGCGGTCGCGATTTGAGCAGCGCGACATTTCAGGGCGCCGATTTCGAACACGCGACATTGCACCATGTGAACTTCTCGAAGGCAACCATCATCGGAAGCGATTTTGAACACAGCAACCTTCGCGGCGCGAACTTCTCGTCGGCACAGCTCTCAGGGTGCGACTTTCAGAACGCTACGCTCGGTGGAGCGATCTTCACGGGAGCGAGCATCTCGGGGTGCGATTTCAGCGGGCAGGCGCTCGAACCGTCGCAAGCGCGCGACATTCTCAGCACGTGTTCCGGGTGCGATTTCTCGCGCGCGAACCTCCGTCATGTCGACCTGTCGAATGTGCGGCCGAACGGACAAGATTGGTCCGGCGCGGATCTCGAAGGGGCGAACTTATCCGGGGCGGTACTGACGAGCATCGATCTCTCCCGTGTGAATCTGAGCGGGGCGAATCTCAACGGGACCGTTTTCCAGCACTGTGATTTTTCGAACGTAAACGTGAGCGGCGTCGACATATCAAAAGCACACTTTGTCGACACCGTCCTTTCCGGTGCCGTGAACCGGTAAGCGCGCGGCCGATCCCATCAGCGTAAGCTGATAATTCTTTGATGGGCGCACTCGTTGGAGGCGCCCCGGGCATCGTACTATTCGTGTAAGGTTGACTTCAGAAAGGTTCACCATGCATCCTGGGCTCACAAAGCGAGCAATGATTCTCTCGGCCTACGCGCTGCTGTGGACGTGCGTTGCAAGCGCCCAAACACCCGCCTCGCTCAGCATTCCAAGCGTCGACGCACCGTCGCTAGATCCAAAAGCCGACGTTAGCGCATGGAAGAATGCGGCGACGGTGACCTTGCCGTGGGACGTTCAACATCAAGCAAAAGCAACGGAGCAGACGACCGCGCGCATCGGTACCGATGGAAAGTTCATCTACGTTCGCTTCGACGTCACGCAGCGCGAGGCACTGCTGGCGCAGCAGCACACGAACAACGTCGGCGACGGCACCGACGACGAAGTCTGGATCGACCTGTGGCCTGACGGCAATTCTGGGTTCTATTATCAGTTCGCGGCAACGTCGAACGGCACGCACTTTCAATATTCGTCCGAAAATAGCGCCTACGAGCCGACGTGGGAGTCGTACGGTACGGCCTACGCGGGCGGCTTCACGGTGACGATGAAGATTCCGCTTGCGATCATGCGCGGCGTGGGACATGGTGGATGGAAGGCGCAGTTCGTTCGCGTCGTTCGTTCGACCGGAGAACGTCAGGTTTGGAGTTACGATCGCGCGCAAATCGGCGCGGACGACGTGCGCTATGCGGGTGTGCTCACCGGAATGAAGGCCGTCGCCGCAGCGCGTCCGCAGCCGCGCGTCGGGCTCTACACGCTCGGACAAGTCGGTTCGCGGGCGTCGGGATTGAGCACGTCGCGCGTGGGCGCCGATGTTTCGATTCCGATCACGTCGACCGCATCGTTCGTTGCGACGCTGCACCCGGATTTCTCGAACGTTGAGGTCGATCAGCAGACCATCTCGCCGACCGCCTTTCAACGGTTCTTCAACGAGGTGCGTCCGTTTTTCACGCAGCTCAACAACAACTTCAACAACTTCGACTGCGATGTCTGCCCCGGCATAAACGAACTCTACACGCCCGGCATTCCGACGCCGCGCGACGGGTATGCGCTCGAAGGAAAACAAGGCCCGATGTCCTTCGGAGCCTTCGACGCGCTCGGCGTGGGGCGAACCGATGCCGCGCAGTCGATCGGGTACCAGACCCCCGACAATCATTGGCGCTTCTCGGCACAACGCGTCGCCGCCGATCGAGCATCCGTTCACGACGACATCGATACCACCGGTTTTTCGTTTAATGACGGCAAGCACGTGGACGCCTACTTCAACTACGGCAGCGATAGCGGAAGCAATGTGCTGCTCGGCAATCAGGCGCAACGCTACGACGGCGGCGGGTTTGTGGCGACGAACACGTTCGGCTTCGGTGTGTCGGCGCGCAAAATCGGTCTCTATTACAACCCGGTTGACGGCCTTGTTCAACATCCTGACATCGCCGGCTACGGAACGTACGCGGCGAAGATCTGGTTGTTCGACGACAAGTCGAAGATGAACAGCGCCGGAATCTCCGGGTTCATCGACCGCTATCACAACATGAGCGGTGCGCTCGATCAAACCGACTCGGCCATCACCCTCGACGCATTGACCAAGAGCCGTATAGACGTACAGGTTTTCCTCGGTTCGAGCTACTTGCTGCAGAACTTCGCGTGTAGCGCGGCGACGTGCGTCTTCACGCCGATCTCGCAGAACGGCGTGAGCCTGACGTGGCACAGCGGCACGGTAAACAACCCCGGGAATTTCCCCAATCATGCCGGCTCGTCGACACCGACGAACATCTCGTACAACACCGGACGCTTCGGCCCCGGACGGTTGGACTCGTGGTTCCGCAGCACCACGATGCGCGCCGGGACGCGCGGCACGATCTCGCTTGAGCTCGACAGCACGCGTCAAGCTCTCGACAGCGGCGGAGCCAACATTCAGTGGCTGGAACGCTTGGGCTACACGTATGCCACCGGGCCGGATTCATCGCTTGCCGTCGGCGTGCGGCGCATCGTGGGCACCGCGCCGGAAGTCTTCGCGGCCGCGCCCTCGACGTGCACCACAGTCGGCAATCCGGTCGTCAACGCGCAGGGCGTGGTTGTCTTCCAGCCATGCACCGGCGCGTGGAATCTGTCGTTCGCGTATCACCACCGCACGCCGCACGACGAGTTGTTCTTCGCCTACGGCGACGCGAGCCAGCTCTCGACCGTGCCCGGCTACATCGTGAAGCTCATCCACTACTTCGGAGCCGAAAAAGGCACGTAGAGCCAGGCTCCATGGGGAGATTGCCGAATCGAACATGTGTTCGATTCGGATCGCACTTCCGGAAGGTGCCGAGAACCAATTCGGAGGAAGTTGAGCATCGGCGGCTGTGTCCGCTATATGCCACGGCCTGGTTCGGTAATAGCAGTTCGACGTGATTCATACGTAGAGGCGGTACCATGACGTTATCTCGTGCAGCCGCCGTGGCCGCCGCGTTGGCCGTTCTGCTGGCGGCATGCAGTGGTGGAGCGGGCGGCTCGATGCCTCCGGCATCGACGCCGACCCCTCCGGCATCGACGCCGACCCCTCCGGCGACGCCTTCCGCTTCTACAAGTTTCACGTTTTCCGTGAACGCAAGCGTCAAGTCAGTGGCGATTACGCTCAACACGGTCAACGGCGCCCCGCCGTCGAGCATAACCAGCGTAACGGCCAACATCACCCAGCCATGCTCGCCGTGTGCGGTGAGCGGTCCTTCGGTGCCGCCCGGCAGCGACAACTTCACAGTCACGGCTTTCGACGCGGCGAGCGGCGGCGGGAACCACCTTGCAGCGAACTCGTCGACATTTGCAATCGTATCCGGGCAGACGAACAATAACACCGTTACGCTTGCGGGCATACCCGCAAGCTTCAGCATCACCGGCTTGCCCAGCGGCACGGCCGGAACCCCATTCGGTTCACCCAAATCGTTCGGTGTGGCGGTGAAAGACGCGGATGGGAATACGCTTACCGGCCCGTACGCGAATGCAGTCACGCTCACCGATAGCGATGCCAGCAGTTTGACGCTGGGCACGGCGCTCTCGGTAAACGGCGGGTCAGCAGCCCAAAGCGTGCGAAGCACGGCGTCCACCGACGCGATGACGATCAACTACGGTGGGCTTGCAATTTCGCCGGCGGCGATTACCGCGAGCGCAACCGGCGCCGCGAACGGCACCGCGACGTTCAGTCCAACGCTGCAGCCGATCGTGTACTCCGGACCAACGTCGGGCGGCAATCCGGAGATCGACCTTTACGCAACCAGCGGCGCCGGCTCGAGCGGCACCTTCACCGCAAGCGAAGCCGGTTGGACGAACGCGCCCTATAACAAGTCGATTACCGCGACCGAAAGCTCGGGCTGCAGCACGATTGCCACCACGTCTCCCGCGGGCGGCACGTCGTTCGGCACGACGTCCGTCGCTTCCCCGGCCGCCGGAACGTGCACGATGACGCTCAGTGATTTCAGCGGCGGCAATACGAAAAGCGTCACGATTACCTACACCACGTCGGGCTTGGGGGTCAACTGACATGAAACGACTGCTCGGTCTCGTAGCGGTGACGCTGCTTGCGGCGTGCGGCGGCGGCGCGCACAACCCACTGCCCTCAACGCCGGCAAGCACGGCGGCAAAAGAGCGCGTCACCATCAAGATCGACGTGCCGAAAAACGGCAACGCCGCAACTCGCACACCTCAATACGTCTCGCAAGCCACAACGCAGATGGTCGTCAACGTGCAAACCGGCTGCCCCGGCAACTGCGTCTCAGTCTCCGGTTATCCAACCACGGCTGCGCTCACGCCGACCTCCGGCGGCTGCACCAGCACGCTCGCGAACACGTTCTGCCAGCTCAGCCTCTCTCTCGCGCCGGGCAATTACACGGTAACGCTCACCGCGCAAGACGCGAGCAATACCGTGCTCTCGGCGGCACACAGCATTCCGTTCACCGTTCTCGCAGGAACGAACAACGTTCTCTCGCTCACGCTCGGCGGCATTCCGACGTCGGTGGTGCTTGTACCCAATGCCGCGTCCGCGCTTTCGGGCAACAACGCGAGCGGCTACACACTCAGTAACTGCGAATCACCGCAGAACGTGAGCGTGCTGGCCACGGACGCCGACGGCAACTATATCCTGGGACCGGGCGCGCCGAGTGTGAGTCTGACCTCGAGCAGCGGCAACGTGCTGATTACGGACGCGGGATCCGCCGCCCCCAATGCGTTCTCTCTGAACTGCCTTGCGGTGAACGGCGTACCCACGCCGTTGACGGCAACGGTGATACCCGCAGCCGCCAGCGGCGCAACGACGCTGACCGCGAACGTCAGTTTGACGCCGTTTCATTCCATCGCCGGTACGGTGAGTGAGTTTTCTGTTCCGACCGGCGCTGCGAATCCTACTGGCATCGCTGCCGGACCCGACGGCGCGTTGTGGTTCACCGAGAATGGCGGCAACAAGATCGGCCGCATCACGACCACCGGCACTCTCACCGAATTCAGCACCGGCATCACCGCCAATGCGGGTCTACAAGGCATCACCGCGGGACCGGATGGCGCGCTCTGGTTCGCCGAATCCAACATCAGTAGGATCGGCCGCATCACCACCACCGGAACGGTCACCGAATTCAGCACCATCACAACTAATGCGGCTCCAGAAAGCATTATCACCGGACCGGACGGAGCGCTCTGGTTCATTGAGTCTTCCAGCGCCAGCAAAATCGGCCGCATCACGACCACCGGCACCGTCACCGAATTCAGCACCGGCATCACCGCCAATGCGCTTTCATTTGGTATTACCGCCGGACCGGACGGCACGCTCTGGTTCACCGAACCCGGCGTTAACAAGATCGGCCGCATCACGACCACCGGCACCGTCACCGAATTCAGCACCGGCATCACCGCCAATGCGGCGCCAACTGGTATTACCGCCGGACCGGACGGGGCGCTCTGGTTTACCGAGAACAGCGCCAACAAGATCGGCCGCATCACCACGACTGGCACCGTCACCGAATTCAGCACCATCACAGCTAATGCGCTTCCATTGGGTATTACCGCCGGACCGGACGGCGCGCTCTGGTTCACCGAGTCTTCCAGCGCCAACAAGATCGGCCGCATCACGACCACCGGCACCGTCACCGAATTCAGCACCGGCATCACCGCCAATGCGGCTCCATTCGGCATTACGGCCGGACCGGACGGCGCGCTCTGGTTCACCGAGTTCGGCACCGGCAAGATCGGCCAGGTGCAATAACGCATATGAAACGACTCCTCGGTCTCGTAGCGCTGGTTCACCGAGGAATGCGCCCACAGGTCGGTCACTTGAAATAACGATGCGTCGCGCAGCGCTGCAAGCGGCGCTCATAAGCGCCGTTGTCTTCGTCTTGTATGCGGCACTTGCGGCGCGCGACGTCATGTTCGGCGATGGACCCGAGCTCACGTCAGCAGCAATTTTAAATACCGTGGCGCATCCGCCCGGGTACCCGTTGTGGATTATGCTCGGTCACCTTGCTTCGCTGCTTCCCGCCGGGCCGTTGCCGTATCGCGTAAATCTCACCGCGTGCGTCTCTCATTCGCTCACGGTTGGGCTCGTTTATGCTAGTGCGTACGTGCTCACGAAGCGACAGCTGCCCGCACTGATAGCGGCGATTGTTCTTGGACTGGGTTCGCCGCTTTTCGTCGTTTGGTCGCTGCAAGCCGAAGTGTTCTCACTGACCGATACGTTTGCGGCCGCGATCGTTCTGCTTTCCTTGATGATCATCGACCAGCCGCGGCGATGGCAGCTTGTGATTGCGCTGGCGGTCATCTTCGGTTTGGGTCTCTCGCACCAGACGACCCTTCTGCTGCTAGGACCTGCGGCGCTGTGGGCGCTCTGGTGCGCGCGCCGCGCGATTCCGTGCACCGCTCAGGCCGCAGCTGTTGCTTTTCTCGCCGCAGCGTTGTTGCTCGTTGGTTTTGCGTTGCCGTACGTACACACGCTAATCATCTCGCAGCACATTCCCTGGCAGCTTGGGCGAGCGCGTTCTCTCTCCGAACTCCTTTGGGTGATCGAGAGAAGGGATTACGGAGGCGCGTTCTCGCTCGTCGGCGTTACGGCCGCACAAGGGGGGGACGTTTATCGACCGAACCTGGGACGATGCTTTCCAACCAAGGCTGGTTCTACAGCGACATCTTCGCCTCTCTACCGCCGCATGCAATTTTGCACCGCCGGTGATGCGGTCGATCAGCCTCCCGTGTATTTTCAAGGCGTCGAGCATTGGCGCCCCGACGTGACGATCGTGGTCTACGGCACGCTCAACGCAGTTGACTACGTTCGGCGGTTGCGGCAGCAAATCAACATCCCCGATCAGATCGTCCTCATGCAAGATCCCGCCCTGCGTCGCGACGTCATCGCGTTCGAAAATCCCCACCGTCCACTCTACTGCGTTGGGGAAACCGGGATTCATGCGCCAGGCCCGCGCTACACACCGCAAGTGCTTGGCATCGTCTCGCGCATACTTCCTCGTGGAACACGTATCATCACGCCCGCAAATCTTCGCAGCATGGTCGCCGCACAATCCATTTCCGGCTACGGCAACGTGACGTCGAGCTATTGGCGTTCGAATGGCTTTTCGTTGCCGATTCGGGAATATTACGCGGGCGGATTCTTCACCACGGGGTATTACGCGGAGCTGCTGCACGATCGCGGCGCGGCGCTCGCTGGTACCGCCGCGCGCAGCAGTATTCCGACAATCCCCTCATCGCGCAGCGGGTAGCGCATCTGCGCTAGCGAAGGAACTCGCATGCAACGCAAGACATCCGTCGCCGCGGCCGCGCTTGCACTGGCTGCCTGCGGCGGCAGCAAAGCCGCCGAACTGGAACTCGTCGAGTCCGCCGCGGAACCGAACGACATACGCGGCATGTATCAGGACGCGAGGATCGAAGCCTTGCAGCGCCGTGGGTTGGCGGTGCTGCCGAACAGGCGAGAACGATAGTGAGCAGCGGCGCATCTGCAAATATGAACGCGCAGGCGGTGCCCGACGACTTACTTTCCCACCTCATTACGGGCGCGGTCACGGTGCGGGTACGGAGCGCCCAGTGGTGGGTGCTCCGATCCCGCTCGTCACGGCATCGTTGCTCCAATCCGGGCGCTCCGGTAAGTTATGAACAACACCCGCTGTTTCATGAGGTACCGGTATGCGCCCCGCCCTGATACTCGCCGCTTTCTTGTGCCCACTGCTCTGGGCATCCAACGCATCCGCGCGGACGGAGTCGCTCGGCATGCCCAAGGTCGCGCCGCCGCCCTCGATCGACCCGAGAGGCGCACTTTCGACTTGGAAGGACGCGGCGACGGTAATGTTGCCGTGGGATGTGCAGCACCAGGCGAAGGCAACCGAACTCACGACTGCGCGCATCGGCACGGATGGAACATATATCTATGTGCGCTTCGACGTCAAACAGCGTGAGCAATTACTTGCCCAGCAGCACACGAACAATGTCGGCGATGGCACCGACGATGAAGTGTGGATCGATCTGTGGCCCAACGGCAACGATGGTTTCTATTATCAATTCGCCGCGACGTCGAACGGCACGCACTTTCAATACTCCTCTGAAAACAGCGCCTACGAACCGACGTGGGAGTCACGCGGCACCGTCTATGATGACGGCTTCACGGTGACGATGAAGATCCCGATCGACATCATGCGCGGCGTCGGCGGCGGTGGGTGGAAGACGCAATTCGTGCGCATCGTCCGCTCGACCGGTGAGCGCCAAATCTGGAGTTACGGCTCGGCGCAGACCGATAGCGACGACGTGCGCTACGCGGGAATACTCAGCGGGATGAAGACGCTATCGGCTCTCCGTCCACAGCCGCGCATCGGGCTGTATACATTGGGAGAAGTCGGCTCGCGTGCTTCGGGTTTGAACACCTCGCGCCTCGGTGCGGACGTCGCGATTCCCGTCACCTCAACGGCGTCATTCGTGGCGACGCTGCATCCCGATTTCTCGAACGTCGAAGTCGATCAGCAGACCATCGCTCCGACGGCGTTCCAGCGTTCCTTCAACGAAGTTCGGCCATTTTTCACGCAGTTGGGTAACTACTTCAACAACTTCGATTGCATCGCATGCCCCGGCAGTTCGGAACTGTACTCGCCCGGCATCCCGACGCCGCGCGCCGGGTATGCGCTCGAAGGCAAGCAAGGCCCGATCTCATTTGCCGGATTCGATGCGCTCGGCTCCGGCCGTAACGATGCAGCACAATCACTTGGATACCAAACTCCCGACTATCGTTGGCGTTTCTCCGCACAACGCGTCACCGCAGACACAGCATCGGTTCATGACGACATCGAAACCACCGGCCTCTCATTCAACGACGGCAAACACGTCGATGCTCATGTCAACTATGGTAGCGACAGCGGCAGCAACGTGCTCATCGCCAATCAGGCCCAACGCTACGACGCGGGGATGGGTTTGTACTCGAACACCTTCGCCATCGGCGGATCGATCCGCAAAATCGGTCTGTACTACAATCCCGCCGACGGGATCATCCAGCATCCCGACGTGGCTGGCTATTCATTCACAGCCAACAAAATCTGGCTCTTCGGCGACACGGCGAAATTGAACAGCGCCGGAATCTCTGGTTATGTTGACCGCTATCACAACATGAGCGGGATGCTCGATCAGACCGATTCAAATGTTACCTTCGACGCGCTGACCAAAAGCCGTATTGACGTGCAGGTCATTCTTGGTTCGAGTTACTTGCTGCAAAACTTCAGTTGCAGCGCGGCGTGCGTGTTCACGCCAATCTCGCAGAGCGGCGTGAGCGTGACGTGGCACAGCGGTACCTTCAACAGCTCCACCAAGTTCCCAGATCATGGGTCTTCGGCGACGCCGACGAATTTCACGTACCGCACCGGACGCTTTGGGCCCGGCCGCCTCGACACGTGGTTCCGGAGCACGACGATACGCGCCGGGATGCGCGGCAGCATTTCGTTCGAACTCGACAGCGCTCATCAAGCCCTCGACGGCGGCGCGACCAACGTGGAGTGGCTCGAACGCTTGGGCTACACGTACGCCACCGGTACTGACTCATCGCTTGCGGTCGGGGTGCGGCGCATCATAGGTACGGCCCCGGAAGTCTTCGCGGCGGCGCCTCCGTCGTGTACGAGCGTAGCGGCCGGCCCGTGCACCGGTGCGTGGAATCTGTCGTTTGCGTATCACCACCGCACGCCGCACGACGAGCTGTTCTTCGCCTACGGCGACGCGAGCCAGCTCTCGACCGTGCCCGGCTACATCGTGAAGCTCATCCACTACTTCGGAGCCGAAAAAGGCACGTAGGCAGGGCTCCAGGGGAGATTGACAATCGAACATATGTTCGACTAGGATGATCTCCCCATGGATGCGGCCTTTCAAGAACTTCGCGAGCGCCTGGACGTGCGCCGCTCGCTTGTCCCGCTGCACCTCACGCCGCAGGCCGACGTGCTCGCGACCGGGGATGTGCAGCTCGACCGGGCTTTGGCTGGAGGCTTTCCTCGCGGCGGCCTGGCGACCATCGAAGGCGCCGGAAGCTCGGGGCGTTCAGCGATCGCGGCGCGCACGCTCGCGCAGGCTGCCCACGGCGGCCTCGTGGCCGCCATCGACGACGGCAGTCTCTACCCTCCGGCGCTCGCTGCGGCCGGCATCCCGCTCGACCGCCTGCTCATCGTTCCGGCGCGTACCCCGCTTGCCGTCGCCCGAGCGGTCGACGTGCTGTTGCGCTCGCGTATCGTCGCTGCGATGACCATGCCCGCGTCCTCGCTGCGCGCGACGTCATGGGCACGTTTCGCCACGCTCGCGCACCGCGCGGGAGTGGTGCTGCTCGTCGTCGGCGAGCGCGTACCGTCCGAAGTCGCCTTTGCCGCACTCCTGCGGTTGCAGTGTTCGATCGAGCGCGTTCGTTTTCACGGTGCGCGCGGTGTCTTGGCGAGCTTGGCGGGCTATGACGTGCGCGTTCGCGTGCTCAAGCACAAGCGCGCCGCGCCAGGTCTGACCGCGTGCGTCACCGTCGGTGAGGGATAGACGTGCTGCTCTGCGTCTGGGCCGGCGCTCGCGACGAGGATGTCCCCGGCATCGCGCGCGTCACGTGGGATGCGATGCTCGATGCTCTCGACGCGGTGTCGCCGTTGGTCGATGAGGAGCGTGAGGGTTTGGCGTACCTCGACATGCGCGGCATCGACGGCGATGCTCGCTGCTGGCGCGAGCGCGTTCATGCGGCGCTCGATCCGTTCGAACTGACCGTGCGTGTCGGCATCGCGGATACGAAGTTCACGGCCAAGGCGGCGAGTTTCATCGGCGACGGAACCGTCTGCGACGCCGCCGATGCGCCGCGTCTGCTCGCACCGCTTCCGGCGGCGTTGCTCGAACTTGACGACCGCACCGGCAAACGCTTGGAATTGCTCGGCGTGCGCACGCTCGGCGATCTCGCACGTCTGCCGCACGGTGCCTTCGTGCGGCGTTTCGGCGTGCGCTCGCGGCACTGGCACGACTGCGCGCGTGGTCTCGATCGCACGCCGTTTCTGCCGCGCGCGCACGCTCTGATCATCGATGCCGCCATCTTCGGCGAAGGCAGCGCGCACAGCGAATTGCAAGTGTTTCTCGCCGTGCGTCATCTGCTCGAACGGATCGGCCGCGATCTCGAACGCTTGGGAAAAAGCACGGGGCTCTTGCGCCTGTGGATTGAGCTCGAGAACGGCGACACGCGCGCGATCGACGTCACGCTCGCTCGTCCGACCGCCGACGTGCGAACGATCTTCGACGTTGCGCGCGCGCGGCTCGAAGGCGAGCGATTCGATGCGCCGATCACGGGTCTGCGCGCTCGTGCGATACGCTTGGAAGCAGCGGGTGAGTCGCAGGGATTGTTCAACGCCAACGATCCCGACCCGCGGGCGGTAGCTGTCACGCTCGCGCGTCTCGAAGCCGTCCTCGGTGAACCCGCGTGCCGCGCGCGCACCGTGCGCGCGCATCCGCTGGAAGAGCGTTTCGCCTACGAACCGTTCGAGGCAGCCGGCGAGGCGCGCACGTCCGCGAGCGCCGCCGCGCAGGCGGTGCCGCAGCTTCGGCTGCTGACCGTGCGGGAGATCGCCGTACGGGTGCGCGACGGCATGCCGGCCGTCATCGATCTTTCGAGCGCGTCGCGTTGCGCGGTCATCGAGTGCGCGGGTCCGTGGCGCATCGAGGAGGGGTGGTTCGCAACGCCAATCGCACGCGACGAGTACGACGTGCTGCTCGACGACGGCGCGCTCTATCGCATCTACCGCCAAGGCGATCGCTGGTATGTGCGCGGCGCATACGACTGAACGAGGGTACGCCGAACTTCACGCGCACTCCAATTTCAGTTTTCTGTGCGGTGCGTCGCATCCTGAGGAATTGGTTGATCGAGCAGCCGACCTTGGGCTTGCGGCTCTCGCCCTGACCGATCATGACGGCCTCTACGGAATCGTCCGGTTTGCGCGCCACGCGCACACCCGCGGACTGGATGCGATCGTGGGCAGCGAGCTCAGCGTCGAAGGCCTCGGTGTTGTGCTGCTCGTCGAGAATCAGCACGGTTATGCCAATCTCTGTGAGCTCATTTCGAGCGCACAACTGCGCGGCAGCAAGAATGCGGCGCGTTCCTCGTTCGATGATTTCACCGGTCGCACCGACGGACTGGTGGCATTGGCCGCTCCAGAGAACGCGGAAGAAGCCGATCGTCTTCGCGCGCTTTTCGGCGAACGGTTTTTCATCGAACTGCAGCATCACCTCACGCCCGATGATGCGCGCCGCTGCAACGATCTCATGTCCTTGGCGCGCACGTTGCGGATTGAGTGCGTCGCTACCAACGGCGTTCTGTATGCGTGCAAAGACGATGCGCCGCTTGCCGACGTGCTGACGTGCATCAAGGAGGCGACGACGCTCGACCAAGCGCACGCCGATCATCGCCTGCGCCCCAACGCCGAATTTCATCTCAAACCGGCGCGCGTAATGCGACAGTTGTTCGCTGACGCGCCCGATGCGATCGCACGTACGCTCGACGTCGCACGGCGGTGCGCGTTTCGCTTGGAGAAACTCACCGGACAGTTTCCGCTGTTCGCGGTGCCCGAGGGGCAGACGCGTCAAGCCTATCTGCGAGAACTCGTTCTGCGCGGCGCGGGCGAACGGTACGGTTCGCCGCTCCCTTCCAACGTCGAGCGGCAACTCGACTACGAACTCGGCATCATCGCCAAGATGGATCTCGCCGGCTACTTTCTCATCGTATGGGACATCGTGCGCGCGGCCAACGAGATGGGTGTGCTCTGTCAAGGGCGAGGTTCAGCGGCGAACTCAGCGGTTTGCTATGCGCTCGGCATCACGGCCGTGGACCCGGTCGGCATGAATCTGCTTTTTGAGCGCTTCATGTCGGAAGAGAGGCAAGAGATTCCGGACATCGACATCGACTTCGCGCACCAAGATCGTGAAAGAGTCATTCAATATGTCTACGATCGGTACGGACGCGCCAATGCGGCGATGGTTGCCGAAGTCATCAGCTATCACACGCGCTCGGCGGTGCGCGACGTCGGCAAGGCGATCGGTCTCTCTCCCGATCGCATCGAGGCGATCGCTCACGAACTCGATGCCGACGAATCGCTCAGCGAGATCGCGGGCGTCGAGCAACGGCTGCTCGCATTCTGCCGGCGCATCGACGGGTTTCCTCGCCACATGGGCATTCATTCCGGCGGGATGGTGATTACCCGCGATCCGCTGGTACGCGTCGCTCCGGTCGAATGGGCGACGATGCGCGATCGCACGATCGTACAGTGGGACAAAGATGATCTTCAAGAGCTCGGCCTGATCAAGATCGACTTGTTGGGGTTGGGGATGCTCTCGCTCTTGCGAGAAGCGTTCTCGATGCATCGGCGGTGCTTCCCGGATGCCGAAAATCCCTTGGCGCTCCACACCATTCCGCCTGACGATCCCGCGACGTACGACATGATGCGGCGAGCCGATACGATCGGTGTCTTTCAGATCGAGTCGCGGGCGCAGCAGTCGATGTTGCCGCGCATGAAACCGGCGTGCTTTTACGACATCGTCATACAGGTGGCGATCATTCGGCCGGGCCCGATTCAAGGTCAGATGATCCATCCGTTTTTGCGCCGCCGTTTGGGAGCGGAAGCGGTGACGTATCCGCATCCCAAGCTCAAGCCGGTGCTCGAACGAACGCTCGGCGTGCCGTTGTTTCAAGAACAGGGCATGCGCCTTGCGATCGAGGCGGCCGGGTTTTCCGCAGGCGAAGCGGACCGCTTGCGGCGTGCCATGGGGCATAAGCGCTCGCGTCAGCGCATGGATGACCTGCGTTCCGCACTCATCGACGGTATGGTGCGCAACGGCATCGATCTTGACGCCGCGGAGCGGTTGTTCAAGATGCTCGGCGGGTTCGCCGATTACGGTTTTCCGGAATCGCATGCGGCGAGCTTCGCGCTGCTGGCCTATGCGTCGGCATATGTGAAGTGCCGTTATCCTGCGATCTTCGCGGCGGCGATTCTCAACGTGCAGCCGATGGGGTTTTATTCCACGGAAGTGCTGGTCAACGATGCGAAGCGTCATGGCGTCGTCGTGAAGCCGGTGGAGGTCAATGCAAGCGAATACTGGACGCACGTCGACGGCGAAGGTGCGTTGCGGTTGGGGTTTCATCTTGTGCGCGAACTCGGATCGGTGCAGCGAGAACGGCTCGAAGCGGCGCTGGCTCAGGGGCGATTCGCCGGCATCCTCGATTTTGCGCGACGCACGCGGTTGGAGAAAGATGCGCTGGACATGCTGGCGCTGGCAGACGCATTTTCACCGTGGTACTCATCGCGGCGTGAGGCGATGTGGGCATTGCGTGGACTGGACGAACGCGAAACACGCGGCGAACTCGGCAGGGTGATGGACGTCGATGAGCCGGAGGTACGCTTTACGCCGCTCTCATCGAAGAACGAAACGTACTTTGACCTTTGGACGACCGGCGTGACGCCGCGCCGCCAAGCGATCGCGCATTTTCGCGACGTGCTGGAGCGCGAGCGAGTGATCGAAGCGTCACGCTTGGGGGAGATGCCGCCCAATCTCATCTGTCGCGTCGGCGGCATGGTGATCACGCGACAGCGACCGGGCACGGCCAAAGGATTCGTCTTTTTGACGATCGAGGACGAGACCGGCTTAGTCAACGTCATCGTGCGACCGGACGTCTATCAACGCTACCGGCGGACGATCCGCACGTGCGACACGCTCATCGTCGAAGGCAAATTACAAAAAGAGAGCGGTACGATCGACGTGCTCGCACGACACGTATGGAGCTTCGACAGCCACGGCATCCTCGAAGGCATCCGCAGCCACGATTTTCACTAACGAAGGAACAATTCGCGGAGGGGGGTATTCACGGCCCATGCAACGGGCGGGTCGTTGCCGCGCGGGTGTTTCTTGTGAACTCCCAGCCGAGGCTTCGCAGCTCCGTTGCATTTGTATTAAGCTACAACGGAGGACAGGGTGTTTTTTTTGAAACGAGCGGTTCCGGCATTCGGAATCGCGATGATCATTCTCAGTACCGGCTGCGCCGGAAGCAACGGCGGCAACTTGATGTTGCCGCAGACGAACGGGGTACGCCCCGCCCAATACGGCACCCCGAGCGCCCCGAACGCTGGACGCGGTATGCACACGATGATGGCAACCAACCCGGCAGCCAACTGCGCGGCGCCGAGGTACGTCGATAGCGCGGGCAATTGCGTCGACTCCGAAGCAGTGCAGAGTCCGTCATTGCCGCCGCCGTCATACCTCGTACCGGAGCCGATTTTCGTCGGCGGCGGCTCCAAGTGGTACATCTGCAACGCGAACCTCGGTCAATGCCCCAATCCGACGCCGCGTCCGTCGTCGCCGACGCTGAACACGACCTGCGCGAAGGGCCAAGGGGCTGCTGCGGACGCAGCCAACATTAGGATGAGAAATGGAGCGATGGAATCCGTGAACCAAATCATCGCGAGCAGCCCGCAGCTACAGAGTCTAGTAGCAAATCTCGCAAACAACGGCATCAGTATCGGGATACAAGTCGACACTCAAAGCGCCGGATACGCGTCCGGAATCCTGAACTCGGCGACCTCGAATGTTGATTTTTTCTCATCTGATTATGCAGATCCCGCCCACGAGTACATCATCGTAAATGTCAATGACTTTAATGCTGATGTTGCAGCTGGCGCGGACCCCGCGGAGCTTCTCTACCACGAATTTGACCATTTTCAGGAGCAGCTTCTCGGAGCGCTAGCACCAGGCCCCTTATATGCAGCAGGCGCCACAGGCGGCTTTGCCTCAATCGGAGGATACACGTTCGGCTACGATATCGCGCCTATTCCTGGCTCCTCTCCCGGATTTCTGAGAGCCTCGAACGGATACGACGGCCTCGTTCACATGGCCATACACGATGACATAATGAATGCCTTCGGCGTGGATACGACTGCAGCGTTGGAGGAAGGTCTTGCCAAATCAACGACGCCACCCGCAAATCTTGGTGCGATGGTCGCGCAGCTACGCGGCCAGTCGGCGAATCTCTCAACAACGTTGAAATCTGGTGCTGCGAATTCGCTTCAATTGGGAAATCCACCAAAAAACGTTACATGTAGCCACAGTGTTTCAACGCAATCGGTGATGTTGGGCCGTTCTAGCCAATTCGAACCGGGTAGATACTAATGGAGCGCAATTCAAGTATACTGATGACCATGCTGTTCTCATTCTGCAGATTCCGACGGCGGAGTATCTCTGCTGCAGTGATGTCTGTTCTTCTCGTCGGCGCAACGAGTTGCCCAGCGGTCGCGAGCCCAGTCATCTACATTATGTTTGCAAGCAGGCCCGTCAAGTCCAACGCGTTATCGTCAGCAGAAGGAATCTTCTTAAAATATACGCTGGTTGAGGATAATAATGGGTACGGAGGGGGCGCCCTACTCGCGACCCTATCGGTCTTTGACGAACTCAAGAAGACGGTCGTGTACTATGTCGTAAATGAGAACCTGCGCATTGATGGCGTTCCGCTACGGTGCGACGGGGAGGGCACGGCCGCTGACGTGCCCTTCGATGAGACTATCAATAGGCTGCATGTATGCAAGTCGCTTCCGTCGCATCTGGTAGCTGGCAAGACAAGGCTACTTCTAACGTACTGGCCCTACAGCTGGCTCGGTCAGACGCAACTCGGCGTCGATGAGATTCAAACGCTGCCGATCGACTGTAACCTGCCGACCATTCCCGGGAAACCCGAAGCGACAAACAACTCCAACTGATCGGCCCTCTGTCCCCGAAGCCGAGATCGCCGCGACAACAACGTCGCGGCGATCTGCTATCTTGCGGCATGCACGAATGAGTTCTGTTGCTACGAACCTCGGTCAATGCCCCAATCCGACGCCGCGTCCGTCGTCGCCGACGCTGAACACGGCCTGCGCGAAGGGCCAAGGGGCTGCTGCGGACGCAGCCAACATTAGGATGAGAAATGGAGCGATGGAATCCGTGAACCAAATCATCGCGAGCAGCCCGCAGCTACAGAGTCTAGTAGCGAATCTGGCAAACAACGGCATCAGTGTCGGCATCCAATTCGACACCCAAAGCGCCGGGTACGCGTCCGGAATCGTGAACTCGGCGACTTCGAACGTCGACTATTCAAATTATTCGAACCCAAATTTTGAGCGAATCACAGTTCACATGAACGATTTTGACGCTGATGTTGCGGCTGGCGCGGACCCCGCGGAGCTTCTCTACCACGAATTCGATCATTTTCAGGAACAGCTTCTCGGAGCACTGCAGCCTGGCCCGTTTCTGCAATCGGGCGCCATCGTCGGCTCTGCGTCGATCGGTGGCTACATCTTCAACTTCAATATTGCGCCAATTCCAACCGTACCCGGAAAATATCAGGCATCAAATGGATTTGATGGACTCGTACACATGACCATACACAACGACATCATGAATGCCTTTGGATCGGACACCACCGCAGCTTTAGAAGAAGGTCTTGCTGAATCCACGTCGCCGCCCGCGAATCTAGCGGAAGCCGTCACACAATTGAACGGGCAACAAGCGAACCTATCTACAAGAACAAGCTCAGGCCTCACGAGTCCAATTCAGTTGGCATCTGCACCAAGAAATGTTGCCTGCAAGACCAACGGTGTATCGACGCAGACGGCGATAATCGGCCGCTCGAATCAGTTCGAGTCGGGTGCATACTAATGACAGATGTTCATAACGTTTGCTCCGCGCTGTCTTCGTTCTGCAAAGGACGAAACTCGAAAATCTCCGCCGCCATTGCGAGCGCGCTTCTGGCTAGTAGTTTCACTTGCCAAGCGCTAGCAAGTCCCGTCATCAACACCACCTTCCCCGGGCGTCCGGCGCAGGCTGCCACATTGTCCTCTGCTGAGGGGATTTTTTTGAAGTACACGTTGGTGGAGGCCGGAAAAAGTGACGGCGGAGGAACTATTCTAGCAACCCTTGCAGTTTTTGATGAAATCAAACATGTTGTTGTCTACTACGATGTAAGCACAGATATGCGCGTCGATGGCGCGCCATTGCGCTGCGATAACGAAGGTACGCCTGCCGATGAACCATTCGAAGAAACCATCAATAGGCTGCACTTGTGCAAGTCACTCCCGTCGCATTTGGTAGCTGGCAAGACAAGGCTACTTCTAACGTACTGGCCGTACCGGGATTGGCTTGGCTTCCCGCAACTCGGAGTCGATGAGATTCAAACGTTGCCGATCGACTGCAACCTGCCCACCATCCCTAGCGAACCCGAAGCAACGAACAACTCCAACTGACGGGTCCGATCGAAAAGAGGGATCGTCGCGACGAAAGATGTCGCGGCGATCCCTCTACGTCTTGCGGCATGCGCCGAATGAGTTCTATGGCTGAGCGCGATAGTCCAAGCCGGCGTGTTGTAGGATCGTTTTGCCTTCGCCGTGCAGGATGTAATTGACGAAGCGTGTGGCGGCATCGGGGTGTGGGGCGTCGCGCAGGATCGCGATCGTGAAGGTGATGCGGTCGCGCAGCGACGCTTTGCCCGGCAGCGCGCGGAAGTGCAATTGACGCGCGACCGCTTCGGTGCGGTAGAAGAAGCCGACGTCTTGCTCTCCGATCTCGATGCGCGCCAGCAGATCTTCCTCCGGAAATATCTGTGCGGTGTTTTGGTCGTCGCCCAATATCTTTGACGCCAACGCCTCGCCCGCGAGCAAGCGCATCGCCTCAAGCGTGTAGTCGCCTTTGGGGTCCAAGCGTGGATCGGTTCGCCCGATGCGGATGCCGGGAAGCTGCAGTGCGTCGAGCAGCGCCGCCGGTCCCGAGGCCGCGGCGAAGGCCGATGCGTACCGTGAGCGGTCGCTCCAGCCGATCCCGATCGAGGTGCTCGCGAACGTCGTCGATGAGGCGACCCTCTCCCCGAGTCCGGCGACGAGCCGGGGATCGACGCTGATGAAGACGTCGGGCCGCGCTAGGCCGCCGGCGATGAGGTTGGCAAGTTTTCGCGAGCCGCCGGGCTCGCCGCGAAGGTCGATGCCCTGGCCGCGCAGGCTGGCCCTGACGGGGCCCTCCATGGGGCCGACCAGCGATCCGGCGTAGAGCACGGAGACGATCGTGAGAACCGCAAACATGGGTTTGCCCTTTCAACGCGAAAGTGCCACGCCTTCCAGAGAACACGTAGGAGATGGACGACGGTGGCTGACCAGGAGAGCAACAGGCCGATGAACGGCGACTCCAATGCGGACGAGCGCGAACGAAACGTCGCGCAGACGCTGATTTGGATCGGCGTCGCCGGCTTGACGGCGGCACTGGCTTTCACCGTTGTGCGCGTCATGACGTCGCGCCGTCCGCCCGATCCCACGAGTCGGCGCATTCAAGATCTCATCGACGAAGCGAATCGACTGCTCAAGACGCTTGACGACCAGCGACACGGGGCGTAAGCAGCGCACCACCTCGCAGCGCACCACGTCGCTGCGAACGGGCACTGAGTACGACGTCGGCTTCAACGATCTCATCGCCAACGGTCAGGCGGTCGGCCGCATCGACGGCGCCGTCGTGTTCTGTTTCGGCCCGCTGCCCGGCGAGCAAGCACGCGTGCGCATCACGCAAGTCAAACAGAAGTACGCCGTCGGCGAACTGGTGCGGCTGCTCACCATCTCACCGCATCGCGCGCAACCGTTCTGCCGCGTTTTCGGTGCGTGCGGCGGCTGCCAATTGCAGCATCTTTCTTACGCCGCGCAACTGTCATGGAAGCGCGACGTCGTGCGCAACGCGCTTTCGCGCATCGGCGGATTGGGCGACGTCGTCGTCCGCGAGCCGATCGGCATGGCCCTGCCGCGCGCTTATCGCAACAAGATGTCGCTGGTCGTCGATCACCGATTCAAGCCGACGGTCGGATTCTATCGTCAGCGTTCGCACGAGGTCGTGCCGATCGAAGCCTGCCCGATCGTCCAGCCGCAACTCGACGACTACATCGCGCGCTTCAACTTGATGCGCTTGCATCCCGAGACGGCGCCGGCCGTGGTGTCGTCGCGGCATATCGTGGCACGGACCGCACGAGCAAGCGGTCAGAGCGTCGTCACCTTCACGACCGAGAAGCCCTCGGCCGACGTGGAGCGCGTCTCGGCGACCGTATTTGCGCAGTTGCCGGGAGCGGTCGGGATCGCCAATTCCTTCGACTTGACCAGCGAGAACGCGATCCTCGGACGCAAGCATCGCGTCTTGCAGGGACAAGCCGAGATCGAGGAACGGATCGGCACCGTGCGCTATCGCGTCTCGGCGGCGTCATTCTTTCAGGTCAACGTCGAAATCGTCGGAAAGATATTCGCATTCTTGGAAGCGGTCCTCACGCGTCCGCATCCCGTCGTCGATCTCTACTGCGGCGCCGGAACGTTCAGTCTGTTTTTCGCTTCGCACGGATGCACCGTCCACGGCATCGAGGAAAACCCGTTCGCCGTCGCCGAGGCACAGGCCAACGCCGCGCTCAACGACCTTACCGCGCGGGCGACGTTTCACGCCGGGCAAGTCGAAACGCTGCTCGGGCAGCCGGAGGCCCGAGCGGCGCTGGAGGCGGCCCACATCGTCTTCCTCGACCCACCGCGCAAGGGAAGCGACGAGGCGACGCTGCGCCGTATCGTCGAGGCCAGTGTCCCCAACGTCTGGTACCTCTCGTGCGATCCGGCTACCCTCGCCCGGGATTTGAAATACCTCGTCGCCAATGGGTACGACATCGACGTCGTCCAGCCGTTCGACATGTTTCCGCAAACCGGCCACGTCGAGACGTTCGTCGGGCTCGTGAGCCGAGCGGAACGCGAAAAAGCGCGCGTCGCGCAGGCGTTTTCCGGCGCTCCGTTGCCGCAATGGCCGACCGACGACCAGTTTGCCAAAGATTACGAATCGCCACCGGAGTATCCCGACTTTGTCATCCGAAACGATTGACGTTCGCTACGTCGCCCAACTCGCGCGCATAGAACTCACCGACGACGAGGTGGAACGCTTCGGCGCGCAACTCGGAAACTTGCTCGACCATGTCGGCAGGCTCGCCGAACTCGATACGGCGAGCGTTCCCGCGACCGCGCAGGTGATCGAGTCGCGCAACGTGCTGCGCGACGATGTCGTGCGCCCGAGCCTCGACCGCGAGACGGTGCTCGCGCAGGCTCCCAAACGGCAGGGTGCGTTCTTTCGCGTGCCGCGCATCATCGCGGAGGCCGAGTGATGGACGCTCTCCACGAACGCAGCGCCGCGCAGGTGGCGCGCGCCGTCAATGCGCGCGAGGTCTCGGCCCGTGAAGTGACCGACGCCGTGCTCGCGCATGTCGATGGGATCGATGCCCATGTCGGCGCATATCTGACGACGCTGCACGACCTGGCGCGCGCGCAGGCCGATCGCATCGACGAACGCATTCGCCAAGGCGAGACGTTGCCGCTGGCGGGCGTTCCGGTTGCGGTCAAGGACAACATGTGTTTGGAAGGCACGCGGACGACGTGCGCGAGCAAGATTCTCGAACACTGGGTGTCGCCGTACACGGCGACGGCCGTTCAGCGCATCCTCGATGCAGGCGGCATTCCCATCGGCAAGGCCAATCTCGACGAGTTCGCGATGGGATCGTCGTGCGAGAACTCCGCGCTCGGCGTCACGCGCAATCCCTACGACCTCACGCGCGTCCCCGGCGGCTCGACCGGCGGACCGGCGGCGGCGGTGGGCGCGTACGAGGCCGCGATCGGCTTGGGTAGTGATACCGGCGGTTCGATTCGCGAGCCTGGCGCATTCTGCAACCTGGTCGGATTCAAGCCGACGTACGGGCGCATCTCGCGCTACGGCTTGATCGCGTTCGCGTCGAGCCTCGACCAGATCGGTCCGCTCACCCGCACCGTGCAGGACGCGGCGCTGGCGTATGACGTGATGGCCGGCAAGGATCCGATGGACGCGACCAGCGTCAGCCCGCCGCCCGAGGAACCGGCCGCCGGGGCGCTGCGCGCCGATCTGCGCGGCCTACGCGTCGGCATCGTCAAGGAATTCGCCACGCAAGCGCTCGGCGACGACATCGACGCCGTCTACCGGCAAGCCTATCGCGATCTCGAAGCGCTCGGCGCCGAAATCGTCGAAGTCTCGCTGCCGACCGCCGACTACGGGCTTGCCACCTACTACCTGATCGCGCCTGCGGAGTGTTCGTCGAACCTTTCGCGTTTCGACGGCGTGCGCTATGGTTTGCGCGTCGACGCCGACGACGTCACGCAGATGTACGAACGCACGCGCGCGGCGGGTTTCGGTCCCGAAGTCAAACGCCGCATCCTCATCGGCACGTATGCGCTCTCCAGCGGATACTACGATGCCTACTACGTGCGTGCGCAGAAAGCGCGCACGCTCATCGCCAACGACTTCAAGCGTGCGTTCGCCGCATGCGATCTCATCGCGTGCCCGGCCGCGAGCCAACCCGCGTTCACGTTCAACGCCAAGAGCGATCCCTACAGCATGTACATGATGGACTACTACACGATTCCGATGTCGCTTGCCGGTCTGCCGGCGCTCTCCGTTCCATGCGGCTGGGTGACGCCGCCAGGCGGCGCAACGCCGATGCCGATGGGCCTGCAGCTGTGCGCTCCCATCTTCGCTGAATCGCTCCTGCTCGGTGCGGCGCACGCCTACGAACAAGCTACCAAGCATGCTGAAAAACGCAAACCGGTCTTCCCCGAAGGAGCGCGCGCATGACGGCGTGGGAAGCAGTGATCGGCATCGAGTGTCACGTCGAACTGAGGACCGCGAGCAAGATGTTCTGCGGGTGTCAGAACGAGTTCGGCGGCGAGCCGAACACCAAAGTGTGTCCGGTCTGCCTCGGGATGCCCGGCGCGCTCCCGGTTCCGAACATGCGCGCCATCGATCACATGATTCGCGCCGGCATTGCGCTCGGTTCGGAGATTCCGGCGTTCTCCAAGTTTGACCGGAAGAACTATTTCTATCCGGACATGCCCAAGGATTATCAGATCTCGCAGTACGACATGCCGCTCACGCAGGGCGGTGTGGTGCGCTACTGGCTCGAGGACGGCACCATGAAAGAGTGCCGCCTGACACGGATTCACCTCGAAGAAGACACCGGGAAATCGACGCACGCCGGCTCCACCGACGGACGCATTGCCGGCAGCGCCTACTCGCTGGTCGACTTCAACCGCGCCGGTGTTCCGCTCATGGAATGCGTCTCCGAGCCGGACATTCGCAGCGCGGAAGAGGCGGTCGCCTATCTCGAGGCGCTCAAGCGCACATTCGTGCAGCTCGGCGTGAGCGACGTCAAAATGGAAGAGGGCTCGCTGCGCTGCGATGCCAACGTTTCGATTCGACCGATCGGCGCGAGCGAATACGGAACAAAGACCGAGATCAAAAACATGAATTCGTTTCGATCGGTCTACCGTGCCATCGAGAGCGAAATCGAGCGGCAGATCGCGATCGTCGAATCCGGCGGTCGCGTCACGCAGGAGACGCGCGGATGGGACGAGGCGCGCGGCGTCACGCATCCGATGCGCAGCAAAGAGCAGGCGCACGATTACCGTTACTTCCCCGACCCCGACCTCGTGCCGATGGAGTTCAACGCGGCGACGATGGAAATTTTGCGCAGCACGCTGCCGGAACTGCCGACAGCGCGTTTCGAGCGCTACACCAAGCAGTTCGGGATCAACGTCAAGCAGGCGACGCAGCTTGTCGACAACGCGCAGCTTGCCGATTACTTCGATCAATGCGTCGCGGCATGCGGCAACGCGCACCAGTGCGTGAACTTCGTGCTCGGCGATCTCTCACGGCTCTCGAACGAGAGCGGGACGCCCGTGTATTACTCCAATGCACGCCCCGAGTACGTCGCCGAAGTGATCGACATGCTCGAGAAGAAGATCATCAACTCGAAGATCGCCAAGGAACTGATCGAGCGCATCTGGGAGGCCGCCGGTTCTCCCCGCGCGATCGTCGAGCGCGAAGGTCTCTCGCAGACGAGCGACCCTGGCGCGGTCGAGGGCTTTGTGAACGACGTGCTGGCCGCCAACGAAAAGGTGGTCGCCGAGTACAAGGCCGGGAAGACCAACGTGATGGGCTTCCTCGTCGGTCAGGTGATGAAGACGTCGCGCGGTAAGGCTGACCCGGCACTAGCGGGTGAACTGCTGAGGAAAAAGCTCGACGCCTCGTAATGCTTGCAGATGAACGCACGCTCGACGCACTCGACTTCGACGCGGTGCGCGAGCGCGTCGTCGGCTCCACCGCCACCGAGCGCGGACGCGCGACGGCGCGCACGTTCGCACCCGACGTCCATTTCGATGCCGTCCGGCGCGAACAGCGCCTGACCAGCGACCTCCGCCTTCTCGTCGAGTCCCACGATTTCTTCATAGAAGCGGCGGTCGATCCGCGGGCTTTGCTCGATCGCGCCGCAGTGGGTTCGACGTTGTCCGCGATCGAAGCGCGCGGTGTCGGTGATGCGCTCGCGGCCGCCGCCGGTGCCTATCGGCGTGCGCGCGCGATCGAGAGCGACGCGATCGGCGCGCTGTGCGCGCGGTACGTCGCGCTCGACGACGTGCGTCGCGAGATTCATGAAGCGGTCGACGAGCGCGGCACCGTGCTCGACCGCGCCTCGCCCGCGCTCGCGCGCCTGCGCAAGAATCTGGTGCAGGCGCAAGCCGATGCGCGCGATCGCGTCACCGCGCTGGTGCGCTCGGGAAAACATGCGCGTGCCATTCAAGATGCGGTGGTGACCATCCGAGACGGCCGCTTCGTGGTGCCGATCAAAGCCGAGTTCTCCGGCGAGTTTCCGGGTATCGTCATCGACACCAGTTCCAGCGGGCAGACGCTGTTCGTGGAGCCGCTCGCCGCACTTGATGCGAACAATCGCGTGCGCACGCTGCGGTTGGAAGAAGAACATGAGATTGCGCGCATTCTCGAAGCGCTCTCACGGCGCATCGGCGCGCGTGCGTCCGAGATCGACGCGGATGTCGAGGTGCTCGCACAGCTTGATCTGCGATGCGCGCGGGCACGCGTCGCACGCGAGATGCGTGCCATCGAACCCGAGTTGCGCGATGAACCCGAGATACGCATCGCCGACGGACGTCATCCCTTGCTCGGTGATCGCGCGGTTCCGCAGTCACTCGTGCTCGACGACGCGACGCGCTTGATCGTGATCAGCGGGCCGAACATGGGCGGCAAGACGGTGGCGCTCAAGATGCTCGGTTTGTTCGTCACCATGACCTATTGCGGCATGCAGATTCCGGCGCAGCCCGGTTCAGCCATCGGGTGCTTCACCCATCTCTTCGCCGACATCGGCGACGAACAGTCGATCGCGGACAACGCATCGACGTTCTCGGCGCACCTCGTGCGCATGCGCGAGGCGCTCGAAGCACCGGACCGTCGCACGCTCGTCCTCGTCGACGAGATCGGCGGCGGTACCGAGCCGACCGCCGGTGCCGCGCTCGCGATCGCGATGCTCGAACGGCTGCTCGCGGCGTCGGCGCGCGGCGTGGTGACGACGCACGCAACCGAACTGAAACTCTTCGCGCACGCGGCGCCGCATGTGGCCAACGCGAGCGTGCGCTTCGATCCGCAGACGTTCCGGCCGACGTATCACTTGGACGTCGGCGCGCCCGGCCAATCGCTGGCGTTTCCGCTGGCCCGCGCGCTCGGCATCGACGCTGGGATCGTCGAGCGTGCCGAAGCATTGCTCGAATCGCGCGAGCGCGACTACGAGTCGGCGCTCGCGGAAGTCGCGTCGCTGGGCGCGCAATTGCAGCGCGAACGCGATGAGGCGGCGCGCGAACGGCGCATCGCGCAAAGGGAACGGCAGTCGATCGAACAGGAACGCGTGCGTTTCGATGAGGAGCGCCGCAGCTTCGCCGAGCGCGCGGACGACCGTCTGCGTTCGGCGCTGCGCGAATTTTCGACGGAATTGCAGCGTCGTGCTGAGGGACGTCGCGCCGCCGGGAAAGTGACCGCCGCCCAGAGCGCGCTGTTGGGACAGGTCGCGCAGGAGATGCGCCGCGATCTCGGCATCATCGAGCCGAGCGTCCCGGCGCAGACGGCCGCGATCGCACCGGGCGACCGCGTTCGCATTCGGTCGCTGCGGCAAGACGGTATCGCGCTGGAAGATTACGGCGAGAGCATCCTGGTCGCGATCGGACCGATGAAGACCGTCGTCGCGAAGACCGACGTGGAACGCTCGGGGCCGCAATCGCCGCCACTGCGCGCGGCGCGCGACGGCAGCGCGGCCAAGCTTGCCGCTTCGGCGCGCATCGCAAGCGAACTCGACGTACGCGGCAAGCGCTACGTCGAAGCCGAACCGCTGGTCGAAAAATGGATCGACGATGCCGTGCTGGCGGGCGTGTCCACGCTGCGTCTGATTCACGGCAAGGGCACCGGGCAACTTGGCCGCGGCCTGCAAGAGTATCTGCAGTCGCACCCCTCGGTCGAGAGTGTGCGCTACGGCAGCGAAGGCGAAGGTGCCGGCGGCGTCACCATCGTCGTCTTGCGCGGCGGCGAGTGACGTCATGCGAGGCATTTTGCGCTCGCGCAGCGTAAGGACCGGCGATTCATGGTCACTGTGAGCAATGCGGCCGACGAGCTGCTCGACGGGTTCGAACACGTCGAGACCGTGCCGGAATTCAGAGAGCGGCTCAAGCTCGGCCGGCCGCTCAATGTGAAACTCGGCATCGACCCGACCAGCCCCGACCTGCATCTGGGCTTCATGGTCGTGCTGCACAAGCTCGCGCAGTTTGCGCAGGCGGGACACGCCGTCACGCTGATCATCGGAGACTTCACGGCGCGCATCGGCGATCCAAGCGGCCGCAACGCGATGCGCCCGCCGCTGACGATGGAAGAGATCGACGCCAACATGCGTACGTACCGGGAGCAAGCCGGCAGGGTGCTCGACCTCGAACGCGTGACGATTCGCTACAACTCGGAATGGCTTGACTCGCTGCGCATCTCCGATTGGATCAAGCTGCTGTCGCATGTGACGGTCGCGCAGATGCTCACGCGCAACGATTTCGCCAAACGCTATGCCGACGGCACGCCGATTTCGCTGCACGAGTTCATGTATCCGGTTGCGCAGGCGTATGATTCGGTCGCGATTGCGGCCGACGTCGAACTCGGCGGCATAGATCAGCTCTTCAATTTGCTGCTCGGCCGTCACTATCAAGAGAAGTTCGGTCAACCGCCGCAGATCTGCGCGATGACGCCGCTGCTGGTCGGTTTAGACGGCGTGAAGAAGATGAGCAAGTCGCTCGGAAACTACGTCGGCGTCACCGAGCCGCCCAACACGCAGTTCGGGAAACTCATGTCGATCGGAGACGATCTGATACCGACGTATGCACGGTACGCCGCGTTCCGCCCGCAAGCCGACGTTGACGCCCTCGCGGCTGCGCTTGCGGCCGGGCGCGTCAACCCTATGGACGAGAAGAAGCGGCTCGCGCAAGAGATCGTCGCCCGCTATCATGGAGCCGGCGAGGGCCTGCGCGCCCGCGAGTTTTTCGAGCGCACCGTGCAGCGCCGAGAGCTGCCGACCGAGGACGTCCCCGAGATGCGTGTCGGCGATGCTCGCCGCGTCGCCGATCTGCTGACCAAGGCGAACTTTGCGGAGTCGAAGCGGGCCGCCGAGCGACTAATCTCGGGGAACGGGGTCAAGGTCGATGGTATAGTCGTGACCGACCCGCGAGCCGAATGGACGGCGACGCAGCCGGCAGTGCTGTCGGTCGGGTCGCGAAAATTTGTACGCGTGGTTCCGAACGAGGGATAGCAATGGCGGATTTTGGCCAGACATGGACATCGTCGATGCCGGCGGTCGAAGAAAAGAAGTTCGTTTGCAAACGCTGCAAGCGCGTCTACCCCTATCCGCAAGCCGGCGGGCGCCCGATCCGTTGCGAGTGCGGTTGGTGGTACTACAACGACGGTTTGGCGATGCGTGAAGTGTTTTGGCAACGGCTCGCGCCCTACCGCGTCCCGCCCGAACTGCGGCACTTCTTCGAACCGAACTAGGAAGACTCGCTCGCCTGCGCTTCGAGCCGGTCAGCGAGCGCGAAGAGATCGCCGGCCAAGAAGATATAGGGCGTCGTGCAGAAGTCGCAGATCGCTTCGGTTTCGACGCTCTCGCGCGCCATCGCGCGCAATTGCTGTTCACCCAAGCTCAATAGCGCCGTCGCGACTTTCTCTCGATTGCACAAGCAGTCGAAGTGAACCGGCATCGTGCGATGCGCGCGTAGTTCAAATGGCCCGGCCAGTTCGTGGAGAATCGCATGCGCGTCGGCGCCGCGCGCGATCAGTGTGGTGATCGGCGGCAGCGCGAGGGCGCGTTCTTCGAGCATCGCGATCGCGCGTTCGTCGGCGCCCGGCAGCACGTGCGCGATCACGCCGCCGGCAGCCGCCACGCCATCCGGATTCGCCAGCACCCCCAGTGCGACCACGCTCGGTATCTGCTCGGAGTTGATCAAGTACGCGGCCAGGTCTTCGGCGATTTCGCCCGAGATGAGCGCAACGACGCCCACATAGGGTTGGCCGACCTCGTAGGATTTCGTCACCTGCAGCGATCCGGCGCCGATCGCCCCGGCAACGTCGAATTTTCCGTTGGCATTGAGCGGAAGGTCGACGTGCGGATGGCGCGTGTAGGCGCGTGCGGCGACGCGGTCTTCGCCCGGCAGCCATGCATCGGCTGCGAGTGCGCCGAGCGGCCCATCCCCCGCGATCTGCAGCGTAATGCGCTCGCTGCCTTTGAGATTCGCGCCGAGGAGCGCCGCGCCGGTGATCAGGCGGCCGACCGCGGCGGTCGCCGTGGGCGCGAGATCGTGTCGGGCGCGCGCTTCGCGCACGAGGTCGGTGGTGATAGCCGCGGTGATGGAAATTCCCGCATCGGGTGCCGTGGCGCTCAGTACGAGATCGAGCATGCGCCGCTCTTTCCGAGGTTGCGGTGCTTTCCTCCACGAAGCGGACGACGATGCGCGTATTGGTCATTCACGGCCCCAATTTGAATCTGCTCGGCGAGCGCGACCCTGCGATCTACGGCACGGCCACGCTCGACGAGATCAACGCGATGATCGAGAAAACCGCGTCCGAGCTGGGCATGCGGGTCGATTGCGTTCAGCACAGCGACGAGGGCTCGATCATCGACGCGCTGCACGGCGCGCGCACCGTGTGCGACGCGATCATCATCAACCCCGGGGCATTTGCGCACTACTCCTACGCCATCGCCGACGCGATCGCGTCGATCTCGATTCCGGTCGTCGAAGTCCACCTTTCGAATCTCGCCTCCCGAGAGGAGTTTCGTCGCCGCAGCGTGACGGCCGGGTCGTGTCGCGGAAGCGTCTGCGGATTCGGTGCACATTCCTATCTGCTCGCGCTGCGGGCAGTCGCGCAAACCCCCGTAAAATAAGGCCTTTTCGCGCGATGCGCGGAAGGATGCATCGCGCCGCCTGCGTATTACAGCCCCCCAAGGCAGACACAACCCTCGACCACCACCATGGTGCCGCTAAGGAGTATAGTTTTGACGAAAGCCGATCTCATCGAAGCCGTCGCTGAAGGCGCCGAACTTTCGAAACGTCAAGCGGGCGAAGTCGTCGACATGATCCTCGACGAGATTCGCAGCGCGCTTTCCAAGGGCGAAAAAGTCGCACTCACGCCGTTCGGGAGCTTCGTGGTCCGCGCGCGCAAGGCACGCGAAGGCCGCAATCCGCTCACCGGCGAGAAGATCAAGATCGCCGCGCGCAAGGTTCCGGCATTCGTTGCCGGTAAGGGCCTCAAGGAGGCCGTCGGCGGCGCTCGTGCGGCGAAGAAGGCCCCAGCCAAGAAAGCCCCCGCAAAGAAGGGCAAGAAGCGCTAGCACCTCGTATCACCCGAGTGCTATGATCTTCTGACGAGCATCTCCATACGGAGATGCTCGTCGGTCATCGGGCTGTAGCGCAGCTTGGTTAGCGCGCTTGACTGGGGGTCAAGAGGTCGCAGGTTCGAATCCTGTCAGCCCGATAGCGAACAAGAAATGCCCAAGAAAACATCTTGGGCATTTTTCGTTGATGTTCGCGTACGCGGCATCCAAATGCGGTGTGAGTGCGTTCTTGAGGTTGAGATGATGAAACACGATGTAACGCCCGAGATCGTCAAGCCGGAAGAGGAGTGGCGCCATCAGCTTTCGCCCGAGCAGTATGCGATTTTGCGTGAGGCGGGGACGGAGCGGCCGTTCACCGGCAGTTACCTCGACCATCGCGAGGACGGCATATACGTATGCGGCGCGTGCGGCGCCGAACTCTTCGCGGCCGACGCGAAGTTCGATTCGCACTGCGGCTGGCCGAGTTTCACGCATCCGGCGCAACAACACAACGTCCGCCTTCTCGATGACGACTCCCACGGAATGCATCGCGTCGAGGTGCGCTGCAAGAAGTGCGATTCGCATCTTGGGCACGTCTTCGACGACGGTCCGGGGCCGCGGAACACGCGGTATTGCATCAACTCCCTCTCGCTCGGCTTTCGCCCGGCGGGCCGGTAGCGCGCGGCGCTGGCGGAGAGCCGGCCTTTTCCTCGAACGTCTTGCGGTGTGGAATCGCTGTTCGCTTCCGCGCCACCCGAGGCGATGATGTTCGCCGACGGCGGGTCGCGCGGGAATCCCGGCCCGGCCGCTGCGGCGGCCGTTTTAGTGCGCCCCGACGGGGCGATCATCGTCGACGTCGGTGAGTTTCTCGGGATCACCACCAACAACGTTGCCGAGTGGACCGGCGTGTGCATTGGCCTGGAGGCCGCGCTCGAACGCGGCATCCGCCGCCTGGCCGTTCGGCTGGACTCAGAGCTTGTCGTCAAGCAGTTGCTCGGCGAATATCGCGTCAAGCACGACGGGCTCAAGCCGCTCCACCAGCGCGCCAAGGCGCTGCTGCGCAAGTTCGAGCAGGTCGACATTCGCCACGTGCCGCGCAATCAGAACAAACTGGCCGACGCCGTCGTCAATCGCGTCCTCGACGAGGAGACCAAGCCCTCTGGCCGGGAAAATTTGGGCCAATGAAACGCAACCCACTGCCGCTGATCTTGACGATCTTCTTCGGCGTCATGCTCGTCGCGAGTGTGTTCATCTACCGCAAGAACAACGAGTTCTCGCACCTGGGCGAGGTCACGAAGATCGTGAATTCCCGCAGCGAGCTCTACGCACGGCTCCTCGTGCGGTACGACAGGCCGCCGATCTACGAAGAAGAGTACTCGATGCAGGACGTCAACGGCGTCTCTACGTCGCGCTACCGCATTCGCGGGTACGCCGGAAAAGAAGTTCGCGTCACCGCGCCGGCGGCCAGAGTGCGCGAGGTCTCGTACTTCTTCGGCTCGCTGAATCAAGAGGGCGTCTGGGAGCTGATCAATCGGCCGCCTGTGGGCAACACCGGCGTCCACTACACGCTCTATGTCAAGCAAATCCTCGGCGACAAGCAGGGCGAGCGAACCGTCACGTTCACCGATCCGCAGTACTGGGCGGCAGCCTCGGTGCCGGGGAAGCACTACGAGATACATCTCGACAAGAACGCGCCGGTCGATCTCTCCAGCGTTCAGAGCATCGACGTCGATGCGCGCTACCAGGCGATCGTCAATGAATTTCGGAATTTCGGCTCGCCTGCATTTCGTGCCGACGTGGCGCGCGCGCAAGCGGTGATTCGTTCCGCCAAGTGACGGCGCTGAGGGCGCGCTTGGTGTGGCTCTGCGCGGCGCTGGCCGCGTTGTCGCTGACCGGTTTTGTCGCCTACGAAGTCGCGGAGAATCCGGGGAACCAACTCTTCGGCAGCACGGTCGTGAGCGGTCCGGCCGACCGCAAGGTCGTCGCGCTCACCTATGACGACGGGCCGAATCCGCCGTACACGACCGCGATTCTCGACGTGCTCAAGAGCGAGCACGTCCATGCCACGTTCTTCGTCGTCGGCCGCGCGGTGCAAGCCTATCCGGCGGTCGTGCGGCGGGAAGCCGCCCTCGGCCATCTGGTCGGCAACCACAGTTGGTCGCACGAACACCTCATCGTCGAAACGCCCGCGCATCTGCGCGGTTCACTCGAGCGCACCGATGCCGCCATCGAACGCGCGAGCGGCCAACGCGTGCGTTTCATGCGCCCGCCGTTCGGCGCCCGGGATTGGCTCGTGCTGGACGTAACGCGCAAGCTGGGGTTGGTTCCCGTGATGTGGTCGGTGCCGTTGGCCAAGGACTGGGAGTATCCCAATGCCGCGACCATCGCCGCGCGCATCGTGCCCAATGTCCGTGATGGGTCGATCATCGTGCTGCATGACGGTAATCGCGGCCTGCTATGCGGCCGCGATCGTCTTTCCGCGCACATCTGCGATCGCAAAGCGGACGTGCAAGCGACACGGCTGATCGTTCGCGCGCTGAAGGCACGCGGCTTTCGCTTTGTGACCATCGCGCAACTGGTTGATCTGGGGCGCTCTACGCGTACGTCCGGCCGTCCGCAAGGCGAATGAACCCGCCGGCATGTTTTCCGCCGGGGTCATGGTGCGTCCAGTGGACGACCGGGAGCCGGCCGGGATCGTGGACCATCTCGCCGCGAACCTCAATGTGATCCCCCGGCGCCACCGGGACCTTCGGCGCAATCGCAACGTTGTCGACGACCTCGACGGGCCCGGCACTGGTCTGCGCGTCGAAGGCCTCATGCTGCGCGTGCGTGCGTGAGCCGTAGAAGAAGTGGGGCGTCGTCAGCACGGTCGCGGGAAAATCGACCTGCGCAGCCGATCGAGCATGATAGGCGGCGTTCACATCCATCGGGCACCTTGCCTTTCCGCGCCTCTTTCACGCGCGGCGGCTCGTTTGACAAGAGGCGCGGCGGTCGTTCGCGAATGCAGCATCACCTCGCATGCAGATGATTCGCACGGAGCGTCTTTCGCTGGTCCCGGTGACACCGAATAACTCCGACGTGCTGTGGCGCGTATTACAGGAGCCGGATCTTCGCGAGTTTCAGGACCTCCCCGAGGTCAATGCCTTGCGTTTCCGCGAGATGGTCGCCGAGCGCCCCAGGGAACTGCGGCCGGGCGCCTACGGACGATTTGAGTGGATCATCTATGCCGACGGCCACGACGAACCGATCGGGTGGCTCTCCCTGCGGGTCTCCGATCGCACCAAGCGCCGCGGTGAGATCGGCTACAGCATCGTGCGCCAACACCGTAAGCGCGGCTATGCCACCGAAGCGGTGACGGCGCTGATCGCCGAAAGCGCCGGCCGCGCGCACATCAAGCAGTTGCGCGCGTACTGCGTTCCCGACAACGACTCGTCGCGCACGGTGTTGCGCAAACTGGGCTTCGTCGAAGAGGGCATCTTACCCAAAGGGGCGACGGTCAACGGCCTTCCGGTGGACGTGATCGGGCACGTGCTCGACGTGCGCGGCTGATGCAGCGCATCGGCGAGCGGTGGGTCTTTTCGATCAGCGACGTCAACGATTTTCTCGCATGCGAGCATCTCGTTGAGTTGGAACGCGGCGTCGCCCATGGCGAACTCGCTGCACCGGAACTTGACGACGCGACGCGCTTGATTCGCGAGAAAGGCGAACTTCACGAACGCGCGTATTTCGAACGGCTGCGCGCCGCAATCGGGGATGCCGGAATTGCCGATCTCTCGGCGCATGCTCCGCGTTCGATCGACGACATGCAGGCGGCGCAGCGGGAGACGCTCGATGCGATGCGGCGCGGCACGCGCATCATCTATCAAGCCGCGGTGTTCGACGGTGCGTTCTACGGTCGCGTGGACTTCTTGCGCCGGATCGACGTTCCGAGTGAAGAATGGTCGTGGAGTTACGAGGTGCTCGACACCAAGCTCGCGCTGTCGACCAAGCCGGCGTATCTGGTGCAGCTGTGCCATTACAGCGAACAAGTGTCGCGGTTGCAAGGACGCGCGCCTGAACACGGGTACGTCGTCCTCGGCAATGCGAGCGAACGGCGCTTTCGCATCGAGGACTATTCCGCCTACTACCGCCACGCGAGGCAGACATTTCTTGACGCGTTCGCCGCGAACCGGGCGACCTATCCGTCCGAATGCGCGCAATGCCGCCTCTGCCGGTGGGAGGAGCATTGTTCGCGCCGTCGTGATGACGACGATCATTTGAGCATCGTCGCCTTCATGCGCAACGACCAGATCGAAAAACTCGAGGGCGCTGGGATCGCGACCGTCGCGGCCCTCGCGCGCGCGAGCGACGAGCAACGCCCGCACGGCGTGCGGCCGGAAACCTTCGCAACGCTGCGTGCCCAAGCGGCGCTGCAGCACCGCCAGCGCACCATCTTCACCGCGACCGGCGAGCGCCGGTATTTTTACGAGTTCTTGGATCGCAACGCGCGTGCCGGTTTTGAGGCGATGCCGTTGCCCGACCCCGGCGACGTGTTTTTCGACATGGAAGGCGATCCGCTGTACTCACCCGAGCACGGCTTGGAATATCTCTTCGGTGTCTATCTGCCGCACGAAGACAGCTATCGCGCGTTTTGGGCGCGCAGCGAACGCGAGGAGCGCGCGGCCTTCGAGGCGTTTGTCGATTTCATCGTGGCGCGCCGCGCCCGCTTTGCGAACTTGCACATCTATCATTACGCGCCGTACGAACAGACGGCGTTGCGCCGCTTGATGGGCGTCTACGGCACGCGCGAGCGCGAGATCGACGAACTCTTGGCCGAGCGCGTCTTCGTCGACCTGTACGCGGTTACGAGACAAGCGCTGCGCATCTCGCAGCCGCGCTACTCTATTAAACAACTCGAGCCGTTCTACGGCATGACCCGCGCGACCAACGTCCGCCGCGGCGACGATTCGATCGTGATGTTCGAGACCTGGCTTTCGAGCGGTGACGATGCGATCCTCGACGACATCGAACGCTACAACCGCGACGACTGCCGCTCGACGTATCTCCTGCGCGAATGGCTGCTGGAACGCCGCGCCGAGCGGGAGCGCACGACGGCCGGCGACCCGCTGCTGTGGCGCGCGCCGGGAAGAGCCGTCGAAACCAGCGAGGCGAACGAGCCCGACACGATCGCGGAACGTCTGCTCGCGGGGATTGCCCCGCCGCTCTCGCTGCCGGCGTTTCGGGGCGCGGCCGACGACGTGCGCGCGCGCTGGCTGCTCGGGCATCTGCTCGAATATCACCGGCGCGAGGCGAAACCCAACTGGTGGAAGCTCTTCGATCGCTATGAGAATCGCGATCGGCTCATCGAATTTGACCACGAGGCGATCGGCGGATTGCGCCTGCGCACCGACATCGCGCCGGCGAAACTCAGCTCGAGCGACCGCAACTTCGTGTACACGTACGAATTTCCCGAACAGCAGCACCATCTGGGCACCTCCACGCCGCATAGTCCCGACCACGAGCGGGCCGCCGGCAAGATCGTGGAGATCGATACGGAGCGCAATCTCGTGCGCGTGAAGCTGCACCGCGACATCAAGCCGGACGAGCTACGCGCGCTCATTCCCGGTGGTCCGCTTCAGGTCAACGTCCAGCGCGCCGCTTTGCGCCGGATCGCGCAATCGTTGCTCGACGGGCGGCTGGCGAGCGATGCGCCGGCAACGCGCGACCTGCTCCTAGCGCATGCGCCGCGCCTGCGCGAGCGCCGCGTGGGCGCGCGCATACAACCCGAAGCGGTGACGGCGCAGGCGCTTGCGGATCTCGTCTTCGCATTGGATGAC
The DNA here is from genome assembly GCA_027307235.1 of Vulcanimicrobiota bacterium. Taxonomy (GTDB): domain Bacteria; phylum Vulcanimicrobiota; class Vulcanimicrobiia; order Vulcanimicrobiales; family Vulcanimicrobiaceae; genus DAHUXH01. Next base: position 259,455 of record DAHUXH010000013.1, read on the forward strand.
AGCATCGTGTTCATCCAAGGACCGCCGGGTTCGGGAAAGAGCACCATGGGCGCCGCGATGATCGTGTCGTTGCTGGCCGCAAAGAAGCGCGTGGGTATCCTCGCCAGCAGCCACCGCGCGATTCACAACCTTCTGGACAAGATCGAAAGCGAGGCGATGGCACGCGGTGTTCATTTCACGGGGCTGAAGAAGTCCCGTGACGGCAGCGAAGAATCATGCTACCGCTCGCGCCATGAACACGCCATGATCGAGTCAGATGACGATAACGCCATGTTCACAAACCGCGCGCACGATCTCGCGGCCGGGACGGCGTGGTTGTTCGCGCGTGAGGAACTTGCCGGCAGCTACGACTATCTGGTGATCGACGAAGCCGGTCAACTCTCACTGGCCGATGCGCTCGCGTGTTCGCTCGCCGCGCGCAACGTGGTGTTGCTCGGCGACCCGCTGCAACTCGCCCAAGTCTCTCGCGGATCGCATCCGGTCGGCACGGATCTTTCCGTGCTCGAACATCTCCTGGGCGACCACGCGACGGTTCCGCCCGAGCGGGGCGTCTTTCTCGACGTGTCGCATCGCATGCACCCGCAGATGTGCCGTTTTATCTCGCATGTCGTCTACGACGACCGGCTGCACGCCGCTCCGGCCACTCAACGCAATCGCGTGGCCTCGCCGGGCTTGAACGGATCGGGACTGCGCTATCTGCCGGTCGAGCATCGCGGCAACGTGCGCTCGTCCGTGCAAGAAGCGGCGGCAATCGCGCGCGAGATTGCGCAACTCGTCGGCGGCCGGGTGACGCTGCGCGACGCGCCCGAACGGCCAATGACCCAACACGACGTGCTGGTGCTTTCGCCATATAATGCGCAGTGCGCCGTGCTGCGCGCCCACCTGGCGAATGCCGGACTGAGCGACGTTCGCGTCGGCACCGTCGACAAGTTTCAGGGTCAGGAAGCGGCGGTCGTGTTCTATTCGATGGCGACGTCGAGCGGTGACGATCTCCCGCGCAATCTCGAATTTCTCTTTGAGAAGAACCGCTTCAATGTCGCGCTCTCGCGTGCGCAGTGCATGACCGTTCTCGTGTGCTCACCGCGCCTGCTCGACGTCGATTGCCGCCATCCCGAGCAGATGGCGCTCGTGAATCTGGTCTGCGCCTACGTCGAGGCGTCGGGCCACTCGATCGACACGTCGGCGGCCGCGTACCCGTAGTACCGGTGTCCGCCGTCGGCCAGGTGATCGCGCAGCGGCTCGCGCACGACCCGCGCCATCGCAAGGTGCTCGACTTGCTCGGCTGAAAAAAATCCGACATCGGCGATGTGATCGACGTCGTGCGGCATACGAGGCTCGCCTGCCGCTTCGACCGCGAAGGTAAAATTCGTGAAGTGAACGTCGCCGTCGTACGACTCGCTCACGTAGAGCAACTTCCCAACGCTCGCGTTCAGTGCGACTTCCTCGCGAAATTCGCGCACCAGCGCGTCGCGCAACAGTTCGCCCGGCTCTTGACGCCCGCCCGGGAGATTCCAGAGCGGCGTCGCGCGACCGGCATAGTGCGAGGCGACCAAGAGAATCTCGCCGCTGCGAACGAGCAGACCGGTGACCAGATGGATGCGCGTCATCGGTGACCGCTCTCGGCGACGACGCGCTCGAAGACCGTGAGCGTCGCGTCCGCAGTCTTGCGCCAGGTCATGCCGGCGGCGCGTTCGCGGCCGCGCGTGCGCAACTGGGATGCGAGCGCGGGGTCGTCGAGGATGCGCGCGATCGCGGCGGCAAGTGCGGGCGCATCGTCGATCGGCGCGTAGAGCGCGGCGTCGCCGCCCGCTTCGACCAGCGCATCGGCCGTCGATGCCACCACGGGAGCGCTGTTGCTCATCGCCTCTAACACGGGCAGTCCGAAACCTTCGTAGCGTGAGGGCATCGCGAAGACGGCGCAATCCCGGTAGAGCTGCGCGAGCGTGTCGTCATCGACGAATCCGAGCGCATCGATCTCGACGTCGTCCGCATAGGGAATCTGCTGCGAGATGCGTCCGGCGATGACGAGTCGCACGTCGGTGCGCCGCAACTGCTGCATGGCCGCGATCAGGGTGTCGATCCCCTTGCGTGGATCGGTCTCCCCAACGAAGAGGACGTATTGCCCAAAGGACGTCGTGTCGACCGCGCTCCGCACCCACGTCTTGGCCGGAGCAACGCCGAGCGCGATGGGTTCGATACGTTCGGGTGCGATCGAGAGAAAGCGCGCGAGTTCCCGGCGCGCCGCGTTGCTGTCGGTGATGAGCGCTTCGCAGCGGCGCGCGGCATTGAGGTAGGTGAGCTTCTCGGTGTCAGGATACTCCGCGCGCACGAACGGCATCGCATCGTGCAACGTTGCGATCGACGGCAGCGTGAAGTTCGTCCAACTCGGGCCGTTGAATGGAAACCAGAGCGCGTCGAGTCCGGCTCGCGCGTAGCGCGCGCGCGAACGAATCTCATACGGCCGGTTGTGGAGTTCGCGCCGGTAGCGAGGGCCGGCCGTCCACGTGTGCCATTCTGGAACGATCAAGACCGGTTCGATGCGATCGCGAAAGTGTTCGGCCCACGCATCGAGCAGCGCGCGTACGTAGCGCCCGATGCCGCGACGATCGCCCGGAAGATTCCAAGCGTCCACGCCCATGCGAATCATGATGCGCGCTCGGTGACGACGCGCACGAACACATCGAGGTGTTCCTGCACCGACCGCTCCCACTGAAACTTGCGAACGTTCGCACTGCCGCGTTCGAGCAAACGCTGACGCAATGCGGGATCGGCGGCGACGCGCGCGAGCGCGTTCGCCCATCCGGCCACGTCATGCGGTGCAACGTAGAGCGCGGCGTCGCCGCCGACTTCGGGGAGTGAACTCGCGTCGGCTGCCACGACCGGTGTGCCGCAGGCCATCGCCTCCAGCACCGGCATGCCGAAGCCCTCGTAGGTGGACGGAAACGCGAATGCCGTGGCTGCGCGATACAGTTGAGGGAGGCGATCGCTATGAATGCCGCGCAGTCCGATGACGTCGTCGGGAACGTGATCGCTCGATACGACGACAAGTTCGACGTCGCGCTGCGGGAATGCGGCACGCCACGCCTCGACCAACGTCGGCAGATTCTTGCGCGGTTCGTACGACCCGATGTAGAGCACGAACGGCTTTCCGTTCACTTCCGGCGGGCGCCAGGTGACCGGCCCCATGGTGAATTCGGCATCGACGCCGTGATGGATCACGTCGACGCGGTCGGGATGGATGCCGAACGCATCGACGATCTCGCTTTTCCCGAAGTGCGAGACCGCGATGAAGCGCGTCGCGGTCGCCACCGTGCGCAAAAAGGGCCGCTGCTCGTGGTCCCGCCGCCGCGGATCGTGGCTGGGCAGACGAAACGGCGCCGCGTCGTGAACGGTCGCCACGCTTGGGCCCCGGGTGTCGAAAAACGTTCCATTGGCCGGATTCCACACCAGGTCCGTGTCGCGCGGCACCGATGCGGTCACACAAAAACGGTCCGATTGAAGGGCTTCGGTGAGCGCGCGGCGCTGCGTGAAGGCGAAGGGACCGCGAACCAGCATCGTGAGGTCCACGTCGTCGCGCGTCGCCAGGCGGCGCACGATGGCGCGCGTGTACCTGCCGATCCCGCGCAGATCGTACGGGAGGTCGCGCGCATCGAGTGCGAGGCGTATTGGTCGCTGCAGCGAAGCGGCGGACATGACCCTACGGATCGCCGTTGACGGTCGTCATCTCCTGCGTGACCGCCCGGGAATGGGTGCCTCTATGCGCGCGCCACTTCGCGCATCCCAAGCGAGCGGCGGTCGTCTGGAACGTCGCACCGCATCGACGACCACGCTGCACCATCACGCCGAAATACCGCCTTCTATTCTCACTTCTGCGCCAACACATCACCTCTCGTGGGCTTTGGGGCCTGGGGACGTCGTGGTGTCCGTACCCTCCGGCTTCCATTTTCAGAAGAGGCAAGGGTTCGAGTGGGACTCGTATGACGTCTACGACGGGACGAGAAACCTGTTTTATATCGCTCTCGGTAACAACCCCAACTTGCAACCCTTAGCGCATGAGAAGAAAAGGTTGTTTGTGGGGGGAGTCGTTGGGACAATCTATTTCTTTCCCGACGGGAACGTGAGTGATATCGTGCTGCAGCCGCCATGCGGCCAAGACGGATACGCGTGGTTTAGTCGCGTCGGCAACGATCATTCGGCGCTGCCTGCCATGGTTTCAATTGCCCGCAGTTTACGATGCGTGACCAAGCGGCGGACGTAGCTCGCCGGAAGCCATCAGACCCATTCAACGAGGAGTGCGGGCATGACTAGCGACGGTATTGAAAGTCGTAAAAATAGGCTTGGGTTCGCTGACGCGGTTGCAGAGTGAGTGAAGTGGATGCGATCATAAGAAAAAAAACGCGTCTCTGTTTCCTTCTAGCGCTTGCAATCGGTGCGCTGTTGGCATCTTGCGCGCGGTCGGGTTCGCCGCAAGTGCTGTGGTCATTCGACGTTCAAGAGGAAAACGCTCATGTGGAACTTACCGTTAACGGAAAGTCATTCGTCGAGCGGATTTGGGTTGCTGGACGCCTCGCAAAAATTGCTGTTGGTGATGCCAAGTTCGAGCGCTACCCTGAAGATCCATTAAGGTCGCTTGCATCGTCGGTCAAGAAGAAAGTCATTTACGCATCATCCGTGCCATCGTTGGCGGAGGCCGCAGCGGAGCTTCATTGCGGCGCCATGGTGCCTATGCTCAGCTGGGATGACGAATTGAAACGTAGCGCCTCCGAGCGGCTCTTTATCAAGCATGCCGCGAAGTATCGAACGTGCATAGTGCAATCTAATAAACATGGAAGCGGCTGGCGGAAGGGATTTTTTATCGTTCGTTCTGACCTCGATGGTATTACCGTCATTTCGATTCCATAACCTGAAGTGACAGCGCTGACGTTCATGAGGTGGCCCCTCGAACGCACTCAGCGTAAGAGACTCACGGGAATTTGAATGGTGGCGGTGGCGCCGTCGTTGCGGTAGGCCGTCAGCGTCAGTTGAAATGTATTGAGCGAACCGATCGCTCCCGATGCGTTGAACGCGTACGTCGATTGCCAACGAGACGGTCCGATTTGCGCGATCGGCGTGATGTATCCCGGATAGCCGACCGTGACGCGCTTGACGTTGCTGGTGGTGATCGCGCTCACGGTAACTTGCGCTCCATTTTGCAGCACGGTCGGCGAGAAGCTCGCGTAGAAAATTTGCGGCGGATCGCTATCGCGTGCGAACGTATTTTGCGGCGCGCTTCCAAACGTGAAAACGTTGGTATTCGGAAATGCCGTCGGCGTCGGTGCGGGCGAAGGCGTGACGGCGGGCGGTGGTGTTTGCAAGACCGGACCAACTGCAATCGGCGTCGGCATGGGTCGAACGCCGCCGCGCGGGGGCGGCAATGTCGTTCCTTGCGGTAACGTGGGAAGCGGTTCCGGTGTGGGAATCGCGGTGGTGGCCCCGGCCGGAGGCGGTGCGGGCGCTCCGGGTGTCACGATATGCGGCGTGACCACAATCACCAATTCGTTGCGCGCAAGGCTGTAACTGTCATCGCGAAAGAGATGACCGAGCAACGGAAGGTCGGCGAGATACGGGATGCGCGTGCTCTGCCGCTGCGATTGCTCTTGGATGAGCCCGCCGATGACAAGCGTCTGATTGTCGTGCAATGCGACGACGGTCTGCGTGTCGCGCGTTGAAATCGTCGGCAGGGTGGAGCCGCCCGATCCCGGTGCGAGACTGTTGACGACGGGATGCAGCGCAACCGTGACGTTCTGATTGTCATCGACGATCGGGGTGATGTCCAAGGTGACACCGGTGTTGAACTGTTGAATCTGCTGCGTCACCGCGGTGCCGACGCCGCCGCCGGTCGTGGTAAGGACCGAAATAGTGTCGCCGGCTCGAATCGATGCGGTATGTCCCGAGATAGTCGTGATGCGTGGATCGGCAAGCACGCGTGCATTGCCCTTTTGCACGAGCAGATTCAACGTTGCCGTCAACGAGATCGGCGTGCGGCCGACAGGCTGTAAGCGGATGAGTCGTGGGGTTTGCCCGGTCGGGTCGGGCGTCGGTTGAATCTCCGTGAACGTCGTCGAGATCGCTGAGCCTAATGAGAGGCCGAGGTTCTTCGCATCGGTCTCGTCGACTTCAAACACCTCGGTGTCGAGGACGACCAGCGGCGCGGTCACGTCGAGCTTCGCGATCAAGTCCTTTGCCATGCGGATGCTGGCCGGACTGCCGGAGAGGATGATGTCGGTCGAATTTGCCGGCACGGTCACATGAAGATCGGGAGCCATCTGCTGCAGCGCCTGTGTGACGGCGGTCGCGATGTCGGATGGGGTCGTCGATCCCTGCGTCGGCGACGGTACGGCGGACGTGAGGTGAACGATCTCGACATTGCTTGTTCCAAACGCGGCCTGCTCGGCCGGCACACCAGGCTGCGCCTGCGTGGCGGCTCCGTCGAGTTGCGCGATCGCGTCGGCGATGCGCTCGTGCTGTGCGGCGGTCGCCAGCACCGAGATCGCATTCAATTCCCTGTCCACGTCAACGCGAATAGCGGCAAACGATTTTCCGATCAGGTTGGCAACGGATGTCGCATCGACGTTATGCAGGCGATAGACTTGCGTGTAGCGTGTGCCGAAGGGCGGTTGATCGATCTGTGCGATCAGTGTCTTGGCTCTGGTGATGTCGTCGGGATCGCCGACGACGATGACGGTCGCGCCGGAAACGCTTGCCCGCACATGAGGTAATTGGCGCTCGACCGCGCGTGCGACGGAGCGCGGGATCGCGTTGACGATCTTGATCGCCTCGGCGGGTTGCGCGACCGGCGGTGCCGGCGTGGGGATGGAAACGTCGAGATTGGTGATCAGCGCTTTGATTTGAGCGAGATCAAGCGGAGCGGCACGAACGAGGACACTGGTCTTGGAGGCGGCCTCGAAATGCGCGCGAGGATAGAGCGGGTGCAGCCGGTCGATGAGGGCCTGCGGCTTGATTGCGCGGAGTTGCTCGATCTCAACGGTCGGCTCGCTCGGGTTGGGAACATCAATGCCTTGCGCGATCGAGCGCATCGCCTGCACGTCGTCCGGCGGAGCCACGACGATGATCGAGTTCGAGGAATGTTCCACTCGAATGGATGCATGCGGATAGAGTCCATGCAGAATCGCCGCCGCACGATCGACGCGTGCGACCGCGAGAGGGATTACCGCCGCAACCGGCGTCGGTGTCGGAGTCGGCCGTGCCTGCGATCGCGAGCCGGATTGTGCGCTCGCCCCCGGCGGCGCAACCACGACACCCGCTGCAACGCCAGCAACGAGCCAGATGAGACAAAACGAAAAGCGGAGCACCCTCATACCCTGGTGAGCGACGGTTAGCTACCAAGACGCTATCGCCTTTTTCCGGAAAGAGGTTGTACTCCTGAACACCAGTCGCAACAGTAAAGATTCGAAAAAGTCGCAGATGTCTTTACAGGGACCATGTCGTGATCGTGCGTAGGTGCGGTGGACAAATCACAATCGAAGATCGATTGACAATGCGGGTGTAGGTGTCGGCGTATAGCAGACATCTATCGTTTTGTCATCGTGTCGGGTGCCGATGGGAGACAGTAGGATGCGTCGCGTTCTTGCGCTTACGCTTTTGGTAGCGTTGTGTATGCAGTTGTCGGGTGCGACGATCGCGCAGGCGCAAGCCGCGCGGTTGGATTCGCCCGAACGGTATGCGGCGATGCACGCCGCCATCCCGATGATGGCGCCGATCGTGCAAAGCGATCACCCCGCGCCGCGCGTGCTCGACTATCGCCACGTGCCGCGCGTGCAGCGCCTCGGATCGCTGGTCTTTCGCAACGACATGCGCACGACGCGCGTGGATGTACGCAACGCCCCACGCGACCCGCAAGCCGTGCATCACGCGATGACGCCGCCGCTGGTAAAGCTGGGCGTTCCCGTCCCCCTGCCGGCGCGCTCGCGCCATGGTCTGGGAAAGACGGTCGATGCGCCGGCTGCCTCGCCGACACCGCTTGCCAACGCGTGTCCGTCGTGTAGCCCGCCGCCGCGGCCGACGCCGACACCGACGCCGCGGCCATTCCCCTCGCCAACCGCCTCGCCGACGCCGCGCCCCTCGACCGCACCCACACCGACTCCGCTGCCGCCGACCCCGACGCCGATTCCGACGCCGTTCGCAACGGCGCCGCCTCCGGCCGCGCTGCCGCCGGCGACCACGGGCATCAATCACTTCTGGACGTACGAAGAAGCCGCGATTGCCGGTGTGGGCAAGACGATGGTCAACACCAACGGCAATCTGCTGGTGCAGGCCGACGACATCTCGATTCCCGAGCGCGGCATTGATCTGGCCTTCCGCCGCACCTACAACAGCTCTAGCCGTCACGATTATGCCAACACCGATGGTTCGCAAGTGTCGAACTTCGGCAACGGCTGGACGTCGACGTTCGACGCGCACTTGGGCTACAACGCGGCCCAGACGGTGCTAAGCGTGTACGACTTGGACGGCGCGCGCTACGACTACACGCCCGACCCGAGCGGAAACGGCACGTGGGATCCGCCGGCGGGCATGTACAACCGCTTGGTGCGGGCATCGAACTGCGAGTACCAGTGGATCAAGAAGAACGGCACGACCTACGCATTCTTTGCCCCCGACGGGGTGCAGGGGTGTTCGCAGCCGGCGGGAGAGGCCGGGCGCATCTTCATGATCTTCGGTCGCAACACCAACGACACGTTGCAGTTTCAGTACTCGTTTGTGAATCCGGCGCTGGCGAGCACGCTCACGCAGATCAACGTCGTGCACTCCGACGGTCAGCAGCTGGTGCTGACCTTCGCGCTGCAGAACGGTTTTGACGAACTGTCGAGCATCACGCGCCCGGACGGTCAGGTATTGCAGTACACCTACGATGCGAACGGCAATTTGGCGCAGGTGCAGTTGCCGGGCACGAGCGGTGCGCTGGTGCTGCAGGAGCAGTATGTCTACGCACCGGGCACGCATCGGTTGACGGCGGTGGAGAATCCGCGCTTTGTCAGCAGTGCGCTGAGCCACGGCGGCACAGCCACCGACGGCGACTCGATCAACTTCGGCTATGATGCGCTCGGGCGCGTGACGTCGCTGACGCATATCGGGATGACGAACCTCACCCCGGCCGACGGGACCGGCACGCAACTCTTGCCGGGCCTGCCGACGACGCCGTATGCGTGGCATCAAGACCTCTACCGGTACACCGGCGCGCAGACGGAGTTCCTCGATAGCGACGGCCACGTCACGATCTATACCGCCGACACGGGAGCCAACGTTCCAGCCGACGCGGTCGGGCGGATCGTGCAGACGCAGGAAAGCACCGGCTCGATCTTCCTCGTGAGCAGTCAAACGTGGGATGCGCGCAACAACTTGGTGCAGACGATCGATCCGCGCAACAACGTGACCGACTACGCCTTCGATGCCAACGGCAACACGATTGCGGTGGCCCAGCCGCTGGCGACGACGGCAACCGGGACGTTTCGTCCGACGAGTCTGTTCACGTACGATGCGAACAACAACATCACGACGTACTGCGATCCGAACTTCACGGCGGCAAACGGGCTGAACTGGGCGGGCCCCGGCACGACGCCGGCGACCTGTCCGGCAATCGCGGGTGCGACGATCTACACGTGGGACACGAGCGATCCGGCTGAGCCGTTCGGGCGCCTGATCCGCACGCAGTCCCCGCTCGGCTATCACCGCACGTTTGCGTACAACGTCGCGGCGCAAGGCGGCGACTTCTCCTTGCCGACCGACGTGACCGGTGATCCGATCGCGCAGAACGATCCCTCGACGCCCACACGCATTTCGCATCAAAGCTTTGCGTACGACGCACGCGGCAACCTGACGAGTTACAACACCGGTACGGGCGCGTGGACGCTGACGTACAACGTGACCAACGAGCCGGTGATGCGCACCGATCCCGACGGCGTATCGTCGTACAAGTGCTACTACTACAACGGCTTGGTCGCCTGGACGGAGACCTCGGCGCAGCACGCCAACGACGGCGGCAGCCGCGGCGTGCCGCCGGCGAACCTCACGTGCTCGCAGACCGGACCCAACCATGCGGTGGCTTTCGTCTACGATCTCGACGGCAACAAGGTGGCCGAGGTACATCGCTACACCGGGACGGCGGCCACACCCGCACTGGACGTGACGCGCAACGTCTACGACGGCGACGATCGCTTGGTGGAAGTGATGGTGCCGCACGATCCCACGTACGACATCTACGCATTCTCGTGGATGACGCGCTACATCTACGATCCCTCGCAGAACGGAGGGAACGGGGCGATCGCGATCGGCGGCGGTCCGGCGATCACGGCGCACGGTAACCTGTACAAGACACAAGAGTGCTTGGCCGGCACGACGGTGGCCTATGAACTCAACGGTCCCAAGCCTGCGGCCACGAGTTGCGCGTTCATGGACGTGCGCGGCACGGCGTTCGATGCGCTGGATCGCGCGACCGCGACGTATGAGGCTGCGGTCGGGAACACGCCGACGCAAACGACCGTCTATGACGGCACGTGCGCCGACGGCATGAGTTGCGTGGGTTTGGTCAACGAGAAAGTGAACGGCGCAGGCCAGACGCAGTCGATGAACTACGACCCGCTCGGGCGCCTGTCGCACATCGCCTTCAACGATACGGTGCAAACGAATCGTCTGACGGCGGCACCACCGCTCAGTCCGGTAGCGGCGCCTAGCGCGACAGTTCCGCCGCTCAACCATTGCAACGTGTGTCCGGGAGGAGGTCCGACACCGACGCCGCGGCCGACGGCAACGCCGCGCCCGCCGCGCCAGACACCGACACCGCGTCCAACGGCAACGCCGATTCCGCCGCGTTCGACACCGACACCGATCCCGACGCCGGTGCCGACCATGACACCGATTCCGACGCCGGTGCCGACCGTGCCGCCGCGTCCGACGCCGCCGCCTGCGCGCACGTATGTGTACGATGCCGATGGCCATCCGACGACGGTGACCTCCAGTCAGTTCGGGCCCATGACCTACACGTACGATGCCGACGGCAATCGCACGTCGATGGTCGAGCCGACGAACGAACCCAACTACACGGATGCGGCCACGATCAGCTACCGCTACTACCCCGATGACTTGCGCAAGACGCTCTCGCTAAAAACACCGCTTGGCAACTGGCAAAACGTGTTCCGCTACGCCTATCGCAGTGACGGCAAGCTAGAACAAGAAGCCATCCACGTCCCGAGTTTGCGGCTCGCGCACCCGTTTTCGTGGACCTACACCGCTGCCGGGCGTGAGGTGAGCGAGAGCGACCCATTCACGGGCTCGGTCGTGAATACCACATCGATCTCCGAAACGAAGCCCGCCTTCCACGCGCAAACATTTGATTTCCCCACCTGTATCGCAAAACCAAATCCATTTCCATTGGCGCCTTCGGCTACGCTAGTTGCCAAGCAGTACACCTACGATGCGAACGGACAGATCGCCACGATGACGCTTCCGCGCGTCAACGCCGATCGAACGGGAACATCGTACTCGCGGTTCTCGTATGACGATGAAGGCGAAACGCTCGGCTACGCTGCCTATCAGGTGAGCCCGCTCGAACCTGCTTCGGTGGTGAGCAACACCTATACGGTGCGTGGGGAACACGCCGGCGCAACGTGGAGTGGGAATCTTACGTCAGCCGGTTTCAACCCACCCCAGAAGAGCACGTGCGCAAATCCCGGTTTCCCGCTCGCCATGGCGACCGATGACTACCCGGCTGAGCGCTATATGTTCGGCAACGGCATCCGCTTTGGCAGCAGCGGCGTGGATGGCAACGGTTTAGGCGGCGGAACGCCTGCCGTAACGGGACCGGATACCACGGTCTACGATACGCGCAACGGCGCCATCATCGGCCAAGTGGATAGCTTCGCGCAACAGAACTCCTGGACGTACGACGGAGCCATGCGTCAAGCGCAATCGACGGGGAAAGGCTTCTTTTTCAACGGGCGCCTCTTGGTGTCGGGAACGACAACGCACACGTATGACGCCGAGAATCACCTCACAAACGAAACGCTCGCGAAGTATCCGCAGCCCGATGCGGTTCCGCTCACGGACGAGACGACGCGCAGTGACTTCTCGGTGAACGGTACCTCGGGAAGCGGTACCTACGCCTATGGTGCCGACGGGCATCCTTGGCTGGATGCCGAGTTTCAGAACAATCAGGGCGGTTCCGCCAGTTTGCATTGGGACGGCGATGAATTGCTCTTCACGGCCCTCGCGGCAGCTGTGGCCAACGGGCAGCCGTTCTCGCTGAAGATCGGCAATCTCGGTGAAGTCTTTGGCGCTGGTGGAACAACGCCGCAATTGTGGGTGTATGACCGCGACTGGACCGGCACGGTCGTCAATGAGCATACGAGCAACGATTTCACCAAATGGGAACCGCCCAACTCGATCCACAAGCCCGCGTACACGATCCCTTCGCTCGTGCCGCCGATCACCCGGACCCCGAACGGCCAGCCGGTCGGCGTGCCTACTCTCGGCGTCGGCGTGCAATCCCCGTGGGGCGACGAGCCGCCGGCTGGCGGACCGCAGGAACACTGGGGCGATCCGAACTTCAGCGGTACGTGCGAATGCAGCATGCCCGATGGTTTTGCAATTCGGCAAGTTGGCCCCGACGGCTACTCCGACGGCCTCAACTCGTTCCAAGGCGTGCGCACCTTCGACCCGATCACCGCCCAATGGACCACCCCTGACGCCTACAAAGGCGACGTCAGCGACCCCATGACCCAGAAACCCTTCATGTGGAACAACAACAATCCATATGACTATGAGGATCCAAGTGGGTACTACGTCTTTGATGATGGCATGTATAGCGAAGCCCTCGAGTTCGAGCAACTCGCCTTCGCTCAAGCAGCCCTAGCTACTGACAAAAAGGTTCTCGCGGCAATGAAGAATCTTGACCCGAAGAGTACAGAGTACGCGGCACTAGAGGCTCTTCACGAGGACCTACAACCAGGCCAGGGCAATTGGCACGTTAACTTCGGCGCGACCGATCCGACAAACATTGCGGAGACGCATACGTCCTGGTTCGCTAAACTTGGAGCCACCACGGCGATGCCGTCGTCCATTGAAGTTAAGGGTACCACTGTTGGGCCGCAGTTTTCGGGAATTTCACTTTCGCAGCAAATGTCGACGGTTGTGTCAGAAGGCGGAATATATGAACTTGGAACGGGAAGAGCCGGTAAAGTGCTTCAATCGAAATACGCGAAAGCAACTTACACTGACGAGTATAATAATGATAAAACTATCGACAGCGATAAGAACGTCGATGACATGACCAATAACTACTTTGCAATTCCGATCGGAGTTCCAATCGACCAATGAGCAGAATTTTCTCCGCGATCACTTTCGTTAGTATTCTGCTTACGTGCGCGGGCCACTCGCAGCTTGGCGGGATCGAGCGAACATCTGTGAGGTGGCCAACTAAGGAAGATGCTTGGATCTTATATAGCGCCGAGCAGAGTCGCCTCTTGCTTTTTCGGCATCGTGATGTGCTTGAAGAGCTGACTTACGAGGCTTCCGATAAGGCAAGAAGCCTTGCCGGAGGGAAAATTGCTCACCTTCCCGCGCCGGCAACCGAAAGGGATTTGCTTTCATTGGACACGATTCATGACATTTACGAGCGCGCCGTCAAAGAGTTGAGGTGCGGCCGCCGGTGGAAAACGCTAGAAACGCGAACAATAGAGGGACCTTATACGCTAATTCATAGTAGAACGCAAAAATGCATCCGGGTTTCAATCCTTGCGCGAGACAAAAAGATAGAAACGGATTTTCTGTTTAAGGATGACGAACACCGGGTTTACCAAACAATATCCATGAGCTATGACGACCCGACTGACCAGGGTGGGAATCCTCGGCGTTGGACTGAAGCTGGCCTGCTTTCGCGGAGAGTTATTTCATGAGACATCAAGCGGCATGCCTCATCCGCTGTTCAAATGCCAGGCCAAGTCCGCGGACGGGCGTAAGATCGAGCTGCGGATGATCGCGTAAGAAAGATGTGTCCCATCGAGAGAACTGGACTTGACCCGGTTTCGAGGGCGGTCTTGCGAGTGACGCTTTCGGTGCGTTCGTTCAATCCTCACAAGAGCGGATAGACTCTACGGGTTGAGTTGCTGGAGGAGTTTGTCGGCTTCTCCGGCGAGGTAGTTGTTTTGGGCGTCGATGGCGAGGCGTTCGGCTTTCTTTGCGTCGGCGATCGCGGCGTCGGTTTGTTTGAGCGCCGCTTCGATTTGTGCGCGGCGCCAATAGTAGTAGCCGTTGTTGGGATCGATTGCAATGCCCGCGTTCACACTTTGCAGGGCGTTGGCGTCGTCGTTGACCGCGTGATACGCGCGAGCTAGCGCGTCGTAGAGGGCGCCTGACGGTTTGGTCAGCTTGGCGCGCTGCGCGGTTAAGAACGCGATCGCTTCCTTGTACTTCAGGTCGTCGACCATTGCGAGACCGAGATTCTCCACCTGGGTCTGGTTGGAAGGGCTGAGGTCAAAGGCTTTCTGGCAATCGGCCAGCGCCTCGTCGTGCTTCTCCATGTCGCGGTAGATGTAGCAACGGTACTCATACCCCCACGGATTTTGCTGGTCGACGGTGACCGCGATGTTGGCGTCGTCGAGTGCGTCGGTATAGCGTTCGAGATCGTCGTATGCAAGCGCGCGCTGGCGGCGCGTGTAGCCGTCGCGCGGGTTGGTCTCGATGTACTTGGAACAATCGCTGACCGCTTGTTGGGAGTTGTCGCGGTCGATGTCGATGCCGCACATCTGACGCCAGGGCCAATCATACCCATGATCGAGCTTCACCGCTGTCTGCTGATCTTGATACGCCTTGTCGAGCTGATGCAAATCCCAATAGACGCTGCCGCGCAAGGAATAGGCCTCGGCATTCTTCGGGTCTTTCGAAAGAATGTCGAGCGCGATCTTCATCGCCGCCGTATCATCGTCGGTGTTGTAGGCCTTCCACCCCGCGTCGAGTTGCGTACGGTACGGGTTGTCGTCAGCGCGCGCCGGAGCAGCCGACGGCAGAACGATCGCGAGCGCAAGCGCGCTCCACATCAGAAAACGAATGGGCGCCAGCATGGGTGTTCCTTTCATTCGGGGCTAGTCAGCCGCGAGCGCGGCAGCGGGAAGACCCGTCTTGCGGCGTGACGGTCGCATGAAGAAGACGAGCGGAGCGGAGATGAAGAAGACGATCGCACTCAAGCGGAAGAGATAGTCGTAGGCGATGATCGCGGCCTGCTGATCCACGAGCCGGCTGATCAGGCCGACCGGAACGCCGTGCGTTTGCGTGACGCCCGAAGCCAACACGTTCATTGCGACGGCGGTTTGGTGCGTGAGCAGCGTCGTCAAGATCGCGATGCCGAGGCTTCCGCCCAACTGGCGAATCAACGTCGAAAGCCCGGTTGCACCCGCCATGTCCGAAATCTCCACGGCGCCGAGCGTCGCGGTCGTGAGCGGAACGAACAGCGCGCCGAGCGACAGTCCTTGCACGAAGCGCGGCCAGAATACATCCCAATATCCAGCTTGCGATGTCAAACCGCCGAGCCACCACGCCGAGATGCCGAAGACGATCATCCCGGCTGCGACCAGGATGCGCGCGTCGAAATAGTTGCCGATGCGCCCGATGATCATCATGCTGATCGCCGTAGCGATCGCGCCCGGCAAGAGCGCCATGCCGGTGTCGAACGCGGTGAACCCGAGAATCGTCTGGAAGAAGAGCGGCAGAATCAGCGTGATTCCGAACAGCCCGAACCCCGCGATCAACCCGATGATGTTGCCGGCGGTGAACGTTCGCAATCGAAAGAGCTTGACGTTCACCAGCGGATGTTTGTCTCGTATCGTTTTGACGATGAACCAGGTAAGCGCCACGACGGCGAGCAGCGCGAGAAAGACGATCGTGTTCGAACTCCACCAGTCGTTGTGCTCGCCGCGTTCGAGCACGTATTGCAGCGCGGCGAGGCCGGTCGAGAGCAGGCCGAGCCCCATCCAATCGACGCCGCCTTTGGGCTTGGCGATGTAGGTGGGGTTGGGAATGAACGCAAGCGTCATGATGAACGCGAGAATGCCGATCGGGATGTTGATGAAGAAGATCAACGGCCACGTCGCGTTGTCGATGAGATAGCCGCCCAGCGTTGGGCCGATCGCGGGGCCGACCATCGCGCCCAGTCCGAAGATCGCCATGGCCGCGCCGCGCTTCTCGGGCGGATAGGTTTCGAACATGATCGCCTGCGCGGTCGGCTGCAGCGCGCCCCCGCCGAACCCTTGAATGACGCGATAGATGACCAGCGTCCAGATGTCGTGCGCGGTGCCGCACAGCAAGGATGCCACGGTGAAGATCGCAAGCGAGGCTGCGTAGAAATTTTTCCGGCCGAAATATGCGGTCAGCCACCCGTTGAGCGGCATGACGATCACGTTGGCAAGGATATAGCCGGTTGCCACCCACGAGACTTCGTCGACCGATGCGCCGAGGTTGCCGCCGATCGTGTTGAGCGCGACATTGACGATCGTCGAATCGATGATCGCCATGATCAGTCCGAGCATCACCGTGATGGTGATGATCGCAACCGGCGCCCCTGAGGTCCGCACTGTCGTGGTAGCCATGAACGGTGCGTCTACTCTACGCTTTCCGTCCGCAATGTCATTTGCGGTCTAGGCCAGCAGCAGCAGACTCAAGCCGAAGACGACGAGCGCGATGAAGAAGCTCACGACCGTAAAGGCCATCACACGGCGCAGACCGACGCCGGCGATCGCGAGAATCGGCAAGCACCAGAACGGTTGAATCATGTTGGCGACTTGTTCGCCGATCGCCACCGCCATCGCCGTTGCCGCTTGCGAGACGCCGAGCTTGGCGGCTGCCGGGACGATGAAGGGCCCTTGCACGGCCCAATGCCCGCCGCCGCTCGGAACGAACAGCGAGATGATGATTGATGAAATGTAACTCCAGAACGGCAGCGTGGCGGCGGTCGAGAAGGTGAGAAACCACTGCGCGATGACGCCCGCGAGTCCGGTTCCGGTCATGATGCCCATGATGCCGCCGTACAGCGGATACTGGATGAGCAGCGGTCCGGTGACGCGCGCCGCGTCGTTGATCGCCCCGACGTAGCGAATCGGCGTCCAGTGCAGCAGCAAGCCGAGCAAAAAGAATAGGAAGATCACGCTGTTGATGTCGAGCGAGAACCCGTTTGCGTGCCACGTGTTCACGAGATACACCGCGCCCGCGATCACGATGACGATATTGAGCGCCCAAGCGTTTTCGAGTGCGCTTGCGAGGGTGTTCGCCGCGCGCGGCGGCGGCGCGTGTGCGCCGTCGATGCGCTCCAAGCGTTGGCTCGGGGCTTCGACGACGTCGCGCGGTTCGAGCATGGGCAGCACCAGCGCCAGGATCGCGACCAGCACCACCACCGGAATCCAATTGAACGGTGCGAAGATGGTGTCGCGCAGCGGCAGCACGACGCCGGTCAGATGCTGCACGATGTTGAGCGAACTGCCGGGCGTCGCTTGCGCGAGCGCGATCGACGACGACAGGCCGCTGGCCCACACCAAGAATCCGCTGTAACCGGCCGCCACCAGCCAGCCGAAGTCGATGCGCATGCGCTTGGCGATCTCGCGCGCGACGATGCCCGCCACGACCAAGCCGAAGCCCCAGTTCAGCCAGCAGGCGGCCGCCGACACGAGGAAGGTCAGCGCCACCGCCTCGCGCGGACGGTTGGGCACGAAGGCCAGTGCTTCGAGCAAGCGTCCTACCGGAGGGCTGGACGCAAGCGCATAGCCGGTGACCAGAATCAAGATCATCTGCAGCGCGAAGGCAAAGATGTCGAAGATGCCCTTGTACCACGCGCCCAAGATCTCTTCGAGACCCCGATGCGGCGCGACGATCGCCGCCAGCACGCCCACCAGCAGCGTCAGGCCCACCGCGAAGACGTACGGGTCCGGAATGACGTATTCAAAGAAGCGAACGAAAAAGGCGGTCACTCGCGACATGCGCTCTGCCTTCAGCCGCTCTTAGAGGATTCCTCGCCTGCCGACGGGCGGCTCCTATGGACCTGGGCAGCAGAAAAGCGGCGACGGGGTTGACGCGATCTGCTACTATGTCAGGCAACATGCCCGCCACTCATCGCTTCCATCCCTACGAGGTCCAGTTGGTGGCATTTGCGCTGGCGCTGCTGCCGGTGATCGCGGCGATGGTCCTCGTGGCCTGCGGGCGCTTTGTCCAGCGCCGGGGCCGAGGGCAGGCCGGCAAGGCATTTGACAGCGGCTTGGAGGCTGTAGTACGCTCGTAGCCTATGCCCCGCGCCTTCTAAGGCATCACGTCGATCGAGGACGAGCAAAACCCCATTCCCGGTGACGGCTCGTTTTTTTTCACATGCCTGAAATTCGGCAGGCGGGCAGTACCGAACAGCGCGCTTATAAGACGGTAAGGTAAAGGCAAGAATGGCGAAGACGACGGCCACGAAGTCGCCCGCAAAGAGCTCGGCGGGCGCGAAGGGCAAGTCGAAGCGCAGCGTTACGCAGGGCGGCGGCAACGGCGCCTCGGTAGCGATGCCGACCACGTTTCCGATGGCGACCGGTGCGTTCACAGTCGAAACGCTGCCGGACCCGGGTCCCAAACGCGAGCGGCATTCGTTCGCGAAGATTCCGCACGTGCTCGAAGTGCCGAATCTCATCGAATTGCAGAAGGCCTCCTTCCGGTGGTTCATCACCGAAGGGCTTGCCGAGGCGTTCGCGTCGATCTCTCCGATCAAGGATTTCACCGAGAACCTGGTTCTCGAATTCGGCGAGCACTCGTTCGGCGAGCCCAAGTACACCGTCGAGGAATGCCGCGAACGCGACATGACCTACAGCGCGCCGCTGCGCGTGCGCGTGCGCTTGATCGTTCGCCCCTCGGGCGAGGTCAAGGGCATTCCCGACCAAGAGATTTTCATGGGCGACTTCCCGCTCATGACCGACAAGGGCACGTTCATGATCAACGGCGCGGAGCGCGTGATCGTGAGCCAGCTCGTTCGTTCGCCGGGCGTGTACTACAGCCAGGACGTCGACACCAACAACCGCCCCGTCTACAACTCGACGATCATCCCCAACCGCGGCGCATGGATCGAGTTCGAGACCGACAACGGCTCGAAGAACGACGAAACCGAGGGAACGATCGGCGTTCGTATCGACAAGAACCGCAAGATCTACGTTTCGACCTTCATCCGCGCGCTCTCCAAGCCCGATCTCGGTTACAACTGGGAGAGCGACGAAGCGATTCTCAAGCTCTTCGGCGACAGTCCGCTCGTTCGCAACACGATCGATAAGGACAAAGACGTCAAGACGCGCGAAGACGCGCTCAAGGAGATCTACAAGAAGCTTCGTCCGGGCGAGCCTGAGAACGCCGACAACGCCGAGAAGCTGCTCGAATCGCTGTTCTTCGACGAGAAGCGCTACGATCTCGCCGGCGTGGGCCGCTACAAGCTCAACGCGAAGTTCGAGTACAAGATCGAAAACCCAGACGTTGACCAGCGTTTGGAACACCCGGTACTGACGATCAACGAGTACGCCGACGCCGGCTTCACGATGCCGTCGATCGAGAAGAAGTGCCTGATGCGCGAGGACATGATCGCGGTGATTCGCCGTTTGATCAAAGTCGCGACGGGACAAGTCTCCAAGGACGACATCGATCACCTCGGCAACCGTCGCGTGCGCTCGGTCGGCGAGCTGCTGCAAAACCAGTTCCGCGTCGGCTTGCTGCGTCTCGAACGCGTCGTGCGCGAGCGCATGACGACGCAAGACCAGGAGACGGTGACGCCGCAGGCGCTCATCAACATCCGGCCGGTCGTCGCCGCGATCAAAGAGTTCTTCGGTTCATCGCAACTCTCGCAGTTCATGGACCAGACCAACTCGCTGGCGGAACTCACGCACAAGCGCCGTCTGTCGGCGCTCGGCCCCGGCGGTCTCTCGCGTGAACGCGCGGGCTTCGAAGTGCGCGACGTTCACCACTCTCACTACGGCCGCATCTGCCCGATCGAAACGCCGGAAGGTCCGAACATCGGTCTGATCGGTTCGCTCGCGACGTTTGCTCGCGTGAACAAGTTCGGTTTCATCGAAACGCCGTACCGCGTGGTCGAGGACGGACGCGTCACCGACAAGATTGTGTACCTCACCGCCGATCGCGAAGACGAGTACATCATCGCGCAGGCGAACACGCCGGTCGATCCCGCATCGGGCAAGATTATGTCCGACAGCGTCGTCTGCCGCTACGCCGAAGAATACGTCGACGAGCCCGCGCAGCGCGTGCAGCTCATGGACGTGTCGCCCAAGCAGATCGTCTCGATCGCGACCGCGCTGATCCCGTTCCTCGAACACGACGACGCCAACCGCGCGCTCATGGGCGCGAACATGCAGCGTCAAGCCGTGCCGCTGCTGCGGCCGGATGCGCCGATCGTCGGCACGGGCATGGAATACCGCGCCGCCAAGGACTCCGGCTCACTGGTCGTCGCCGAAGTGTCGGGCATCGTCACCGCCGTTGACGCGAAGGCGATCACGGTCAAGACCGACGACGGCACCGAGAAGACATACGAGATGCTCAAGTTCGTGCGCTCCAACGCCGGCACGTGCATCAACAACCGTCCGATCGTCGGAATCGGCGAGCGCATCATGGCCGGCCAAGTGATCGCCGACGGTCCGTCGTCGGATCAAGGCGAACTCGCGCTCGGTCAAAACGTGATGGTCGCGTTCATGGCGTGGGAAGGCTACAACTACGAAGACGCCATCTTGATCTCCGAGCGGATGGTCAAGGAAGATCGCTTCACCTCGATTCACATCGAGGAGTACGAATGCGAAGCGCGCGACACGAAACTCGGTCCCGAAGAGATCACGCGCGACATTCCCAACGTGGGTGAGGACGCACTCAAGGATCTCGACGAGCGCGGCATCATCCGTATCGGAGCGGAAGTGCGCCCGGAAGACATTCTGGTCGGCAAAGTCACGCCCAAGGGCGAGACCGAACTGACGGCCGAGGAACGCCTCCTGCGCGCGATCTTCGGTGAGAAGTCCCGCGAAGTGCGCGACACGAGCCTGAAAGTCCCGCACGGCGAAAAAGGCAAGATCATCGACGTCAAGGTGTTCACGCGGGAAAACGGCGACGAGCTGTCGCCGGGCGTGAACCAATTGGTGCGCGTGTACGTGGCGCAGAAGCGCAAGATTCTGCAAGGCGACAAGATGGCCGGTCGCCACGGCAACAAGGGCGTCATCGCCAAAGTGCTGCCGGAAGAAGACATGCCGTACATGGAAGACGGCACACCGGTCGACATCGTGCTCAACCCGCTGGGCGTGCCGTCGCGCATGAATCTGGGTCAGATTCTCGAGACGCACCTCGGTTGGGCGGCACGCATGCTCGGTATGCACGTCGCGACGCCGGTCTTCGACGGCGCGCACTCGGAAGACATCGCGGAGTGGTTGCAGGACGCGGGGCTTCCCGCCGACGGCAAGACCTGGCTGCGCGACGGTCGTTCGGGCGTGCGTTTCGGCCGTCCAATTACGGTCGGCATGATCTACATGCTCAAGCTCGCGCATTTGGTCGACGACAAGATTCACGCGCGTTCGACCGGACCGTACTCGATGATCACGCAGCAGCCGCTGGGTGGTAAGGCGCAGTTCGGCGGCCAGCGCTTCGGTGAAATGGAAGTCTGGGCGCTCGAAGCCTACGGCGCGGCGTACACGCTGCAAGAACTCTTGACGGTGAAGTCCGACGACGTCGTCGGCCGCGTCAAGACGTACGAAGCGATCGTCAAAGGCGAGAACGTGATGGAGCCGGGTGTTCCCGAATCGTTCAAGGTGCTCATCAAGGAACTGCAATCGCTGGCGCTCGACGTCAAGGTTCTCACCGAGAATCGAGAGGAAGTCGAGATCAAACTGCCTGAGGACGAACTCTCGCAGCGGGAAGCGCAAGAGATCGGCTTGCTCATGGGCATGGAAGAGCCGGCGTTTACGCAGACGGCTGTGGCAACGCGTGAAGCTGAAGTTGAAGGCGCTGCCGAGGGTGAAGTCGTCGCCGAAGAAGAGGAAGAGGAAGAAGAGATCGACGACAGCAAGCCGCTGGACACGATCGCTCCGCTTCCCGCGCCGCCGCCGGTCCCGGTGCGCGACGTGGAACTCGAAGAGATCGCCGCCGACGAAGACGAAGCCGCCGATGACGACGAGGAAGATGCCGAAGAAGGCTATCAACTCGAAGAAGAGGACGAAGACGTGGTCGAGGACGACCGCGCCGGTTTCGATGACGAAGAAGAACCCTTCACGGAAACCCCCGAAGAAGAGTTCTAACACTCACGCGTTGCAAACGCGAAGAGACCCGGTCGAAAGACCGGGTCTCTTTATTGCAGCAAGCCGAGTCGTGACGCGGCGACGAGGAGTTGGGAGCGGTTCTTCACCCCGAACTTCCGATGGATCGACCGGATGTGATTGCGGATGGTGTTCGGCTTGGTACCCAGTCGCGCCGCCGTATCTTCAATCGAACCGCCCGCACACAGGACCTCAAACACGTTGCGCTCCGTGGGCGTCAGCACGTTCAAGCTCGGCGTGCGCGCCCGCAGTTGCTTCCGCTCGACTTCCACAGCGATAAACGATCGCGGGTAATCGCGGATCTTCTCAGCAGCCTCGGCGAGCCATCGATCACCGCCGCCGCAGGCGTGCATGATCAGCGCCGCGCGAGCGGCGCGCCAGTTGAAGCGCAGACGCCTAAAAATCTCGAATGCGGCGCTCGCGTGGCTCAACGCGCGATGCGAGTTCCCGAGGCTCTGCTCGATCGCGGCGCGCGCATAGTGTTCCATTCCAAGCAGCCGCTTCGTATGGCGAAAGCCAGAGCTTTCCGGAATGCGATCCCGCACGGCGAAGTAGTGATCGAGGTGCTCGCGGGCGCGATGCGGATCGACCCGTGCGAAGAGTTCGGCCGCGAGCAAGAGCGCGACGACCTCCTCATTCTGCGTTTGGCTCCAGTCTAGCGAACGAATCAAATCATCCGCATCGAGCAGCTCCGCCTGCGCGGTGGAAGCTTCGCCGGTCGCAAACGCCATCATCGCATGGTCGAGCCGCGACAACACCAACCAAAACTTCGACGGAGCAAGCTCCTTCGACCGATTGACCGAGCGAATGCCATGAATGTAATCGCCCTGCATCGCGACCGCCCATCCCAGTGCTCGAAACGTCTGGAATTCTTCGAGATGGCTGTCATGCGGCCATGGAAAATTCCGCGCAAGCGCTACCGCGAAGTCGGTCGCCTGCGGAATAAAGACCTCGCGGCATACGCCAGCGAGTGCATGTAATGCCTTGTACATGACGCCGAGATCGGGCACCGACGCCTGCTGCATCGTCGTCAGGCCCTTGACGAGAAGGTCACCTTGAGCTGTGAACCGATCGTTTGAAGCCGCGATCCACGAGTGTAGAATGAGAGCCTTTGTTTCAGCGACGGGATCTTCAGTATCCATGTGGCGCAGCAGGTCCTGCGCGCGCTGCGCCTGCCCGGCTCTCCAGGCGCAGAGTGCTCGCGTATACTGCACCTCGGTTTGCAGATCGTCGGATTGGGCGCGGAGACTAGCGTTTGAAATGCGCGACAGAGCCTCTTGGGCCGCTGCCGTGTCGCCCTGGCCGCTCGATGCCAACGCGAGCAACATAAGCGATTCGATTCGTTCCGCTGGTGTGACAAAGTGCGGCGTGCCTGCCGCAATCATTTGACCAGCACGGTCGAACTGGCCGGACCAATAGGCAGCCGTTGCCGCAGTAAGAAATCGCTCCGCTGACGGCGGTAAGCCGTCGCATACTTTCAGGCACTGGGCATACGCCCCGGCGTGTACTAATGCGCGCGCGTAGACGAGTTCGGCGTGGTGAGATGGCGGAGCACCTCGAGCGTTCTTTCTCTCCGGGGTGTGCGCCATCTCACCTCTCTGTTATAGCGAACGCGGGTGCGCTTGAACGTCTTCCTAATGACCCGCTAGGGTCAGCTACATCGGGCCACCCGAGGTGTCACTGCTCGGAGGTGGCGTGGGTGCCGTTGCCGCGAGCGGCGGGCGTACTCCTGCCATGGGACCGCCCGAACTGTCGCCGATGGGAACCGGCGTGGATGCGACAGCGGGATGAACGCCTCCCATCGGGCCACCCGATGTGTCGAGAAACGACGACATTCCGGCGATAAGGAGAAGAACGTAGAGCATCGTGAAGACTCCTTTTTGCAAAGTGCAGAATATAGTCGGTAACGACTATACCCTAGGCTTACCACAGAGCATGGCGCCGGACCTTATGAAAGCCGACCCGAATCGCGTGTTGCGCGGTACCGTATCGTCGGTTTCGCGTACAGGATTTTAGGGCTGCGCCGGCACTGCAGGGGATTGCTATGCTGCACCTGTGGCGGGATGTTCCAATGTGGCGAGCGATGATGGCGAGGCGGCCTGCGAGGCTCTCATCGAGAGGGCGATCGACGTGCTGCTCGCCGAGGCGACGGGCGGCGATGTCTGGCAACGTCAGCACCTCCGGCGAACCGGCGAGTTTGCCAAGCGGATCGCCGAAGAACTCGATGGAGCTTTCTCCGCGCAGTTCATCCGCAGATGCGCGCTTCTGTCCGGCATACCACCCCGCGTGCTGAACCTCATACCGGAATTACGCGGGTTCGCTCGCGTGGTCGCCTACTGTCAGGAGCCCGAAGCAACCCCTTCCGGCGACCCGCTGCTGATCATCACGCGCGCGATCGTCGAAGTATCCGACGCCTTCGACCGCATGATCGATGACCAAGATCACCGCTCACGATTCACGCCAGCCGCTGCCCTCGATGCTCTCTACGCCCATCCGCGCTACTCACGTGCCATCGTCGAAGCCCTCGCACACGCTCTCCACGGCACGCCATAAATCAGACCTGCGTTTGGTCGTTTTCGTTGGTGCGAACGAGGCGCGACTGCTAAAGCAAGCCGGTCCTCGGCGTTACGTTGTTCTTGGGCTGTGACGGTGATACCATTCGCTTCACTGGGTGTTTCATTGAGAACTCAGGAGGTTAAGAACATGCCCAAAGTCGCGACCCCCACTGCGGAACGCAAGTCGTTCAGTGCCGCTGATGAAGTGCGTAAGTTCCAAAACGGAAAAATGGAAATCGTTCACATCGGCAACACCGAAGTCGGACTAGCGACGTTCTTGCCTGGTTGGAAATGGTCGAATGACGTGAAGCCGATCGCGCAGACATCGAGTTGCCAGGCACCGCATTTGGGTTACGTGATCAGCGGACACATGCATCTCGTGACCGACGACGGCGTGAAAGTCGATTACGGCCCGGGCGATGCGATGTACGTTGCTCCCGGACACGATGCGTGGGTCACCGGCAACGAGCCGTGCGTCATTTTTGACGTAACCTCACCGCCGGTCTACGCCAAGCGCAAATAACGAACGTTACGATACGGAGGCGAACGCGGCGGCGCGGGGGCCGGGGAGGATCACGCCGTCGAGTTGCAGCGGGTCGGAGGTTCCAAGCGTAATCGTGCTGCCGTCGTCTCCCAGGCGCCGTGCCGCACGGAGCGCTTCGATTGCTTCGGGCAATGCGAATTGCTCGCCGACGAATCCGGCGACGAAGCGGCCGCCGCGAATCTCGCCGCGCGCTTCCATTCGGCGCAGCACCGCAAGCAGTTCACGCCAGGGTGGAGCCAGGGTTTCGCGGGCGGTGACATCGCGCAAAAGCACGCCCCACCGATCGAGTAATCGCCGCGCGAACAGTTCGGGATCGATGCGGTCGGTGGCCGACGTTAGTCGCGTCCATCGGCCGCTCGACGAACGCGGCCGCGCGCGCAATCCCTTTTCACCGAGCCTGCGCTTCGCATCGATCAACGAACGCAGCGCATCGAAACCGTCGGCGGTCACGAGTCCGGCGGCGACAAGCTGCCACAGCGCTTCCTCGACTTCGCTCGGCAATCGCTTGGTGCCGCGAACGATGTCGGCGAAGAACGGCGCTCCGCGCAGTTCGATCTCAGCCAGCACATCACGCGCCGCGTGCGAGAGAGCGGCTGCATCGAACTCGTTGCGCACGACGAGCGCATCGGCGCTGGCGCGTGCAAACAACGCGATCGGCGCCAGTTTCGTCGGACGCACGCGGCGTTTACGTTCGTCCTCGCTTGGCGTGAGCGCGGGATGTTCTGAGATGCGCCCCCACATCACCTCGCCCGAGTAACACAGCCGGTCGAGGAACTCCGGCCGGTAGCCGGCCACGCGCGCGGGCAGAATGGAACCTTCCCAAGCCGCGGCGGGAATCTCGTAGCCTTCGAGTTGGCGGATGATCTGCAGCGTGCCGTCGATACCGTGCAAGCGCGATGCCGGCGCGACGTGTTGCCAACGCTGCAAGAAACGTACGTACTCGGCGCTGGTGACGGGTTCGATCTCGCGGCGCAGTTGCCCGAGCGTCAAGCGGTGAATGCGCGCGAGCACGCGACGGTTGCACCACTCCTCGGTATCACCGCCGCGGAAGCGGCCGCGCAGGAGTTGTCCTTCGGTTTCGAGCCGGATCAGCGCGCTCTCGATCGTCGCGGCGTCGGTGATAAAGCGTTCCGCTAGTTCGGGTATCGTCGCAGGGCCGGTCGATTCCATCCATCCGCGCAATACCTCCGCGAGCGCCGCGTCGCGCTGTCCCGGCACGTTCTGCGCGGGAACCGCGCCAATCTCCGGCTCAATGCGCGTGTCCGGAAAGGCGGCGCGAGCGAGGTCGAGACGCTCGGCGCATGTCCAGAAGCGCGCGTCGCCGGCGATCACGGTGGTCGCGCGTCGCGCTTGGACCAACTCGGTGTACCACGTGTGCCAATCCGGCTGCTCAGGCAGCACGACGAGCGTCGAGAGCGCATCGTGCAACTCGTCGGCGTTGCGCACGACCGGCCACGATTCGTCGGCAACCTCGGCGATGACCGCCTGGTCGAGAATACCCGCGCCGTCGAGGTCGTCGCGCATCGCGCGGCGCAACTGCACGGCGCGCGCGCGACGCTCTTCCAGCGGCGCGTCGTCGAGAAAAGCGAACGGGTTGGAGTTGAGTATCTCGTGGCAGAAGGCCGACGGTTCCGGCGTGTCGACCGCGACGGTGCGAATCTCATTGCGTTCCAGCGCACGCAAGATGTTGAGCAGGCCGTCGAGGTCCATCGCCTCGTGCAAGCAGTTGCCGATCGTTTCGCGCACGAGCACGTGGTCGGGAATGCGAATCGGACCGGTGAGATTCTCGGCGCACGCGGCCTGGTCGGGGAAGACCGAGGCCAATAAATCGTCCGAGCGCATGCGCAGCAACTGCGGCGGAACCTTGCGCCCGCCGTTCATGCGCAGAATGGCGAGCGACCGCATCGCGTTCCAGCGCCACCGCGCGGCGAACATCGGCGCGGGCAGCAGCGCTTGCGTGAGCGTATACTCGGCGCTCGCCGACTTGACGAACTCGAAGACGATCTCGAGGGGGAATGCATGCTGATCGGTCAGCGAAAGCAGCACGCCGTTGTCGGTCGCAGCCGCTTGCAACTCCAGATTGAACGAGCGGCAGAAGCGCTTGCGTAACGCTAGTCCCCACGCACGGTTGATGCGCGCGCCGAACGGCGTGTGCAAGATCAACTGCATGCCGCCGCCTTCATCGAAGAAGCGTTCGGCGACGATGGTCGTGTCGGTGGGTACCACGCCGAGGACGGCTTTGCCCGCGCGTACGTACGCGACGGCCTGCTCCGCGCCCGCCCGATCCACGCCGCAGGTTTCGAGCAGCAGAGCGATCGCATCCGCGTCGTCGCGCGTGTCGATGTCCGCACGCAGGGCGCAGACCTCGTGCGAGAGTTCGCGCGTGCGGCCGAGTCCCTCGCCGTTCCAAAACGGGATGGTCGGCGGCGCGCCGTGCGCATCTTCGACACGGACGACACCGGCCTCGATGCGCCGGATCTTCCAGGAGTTGGTGCCGAGCAAGAAGATGTTGCCCGCCATGCTCTCGATCGCGAAGTCTTCGTCCAGCGTCCCGACGATGTGCCCTTCGGGCTCGACGACGACATTGTAATACGCGGTGTCGGGGATCGCGCCGCCGCAGGTGATCGCTGCGATGCGCGCGGAACGGCGGGCGCGGATGCGTCCGTTGACGCGATCGTAGTGGAGATACGTTCCGCTGCGGCCGCGTGAGGTTGCGACACCGTCGGCGAGCAGGGAAAGCACGTCGTCGAAATCACGCCGTTCGAGCGTGCGGTAGGGATAGGCGCTGCGCACCAGTGCGAACAACGACTCGACGTCCCATTCGTGCGCGGCGCAGGCTGCGACGATCTGCTGCGCGAGAATGTCGAGCGGCGCGGCCGGAATCGTGATGGCATCCATTGCTCCGGTACGAATTGCGCGCACGAGCGCCGCACATTCGAGCAAGTCGTCGCGCGTGGTCACGAACAGCTTGCCTTCGGGCCGCGCGCCGATCCAGTGGCCGGAGCGGCCGATACGCTGCAACGCGACGGCGATCGAGCGCGGCGAGCCGAGTTGCACGACCAGATCGACGCTGCCGATGTCGATGCCGAGTTCGAGCGACGCCGTAGCGACGACGGCGCGCACCTCGCCGTTTTTCAGGCGGTGTTCGGCATCGAAGCGTATCTCGCGCGAAAGACTGCCGTGATGCGGAAGCACGATCCCTTCGCCCAGACGCTCGGTCAGCGCGAAGGCCACACGTTCGCTCATGCGCCGCGTGCTCACGAAGACGAGCGTCGTGCGATGCGTGCGAATCAACTCGGCGACCCGATCGTAGATGTCGGCCCACATCTCGCTGCTCGCCACCGGGCCCAGTTCATCGCGCGGCACTTCCACGGAGAGCGTCATCGCGCGGCGGCTGCCGACATCGACGATGCGCGTGCGAGGGCTCAAGAAACGCGCCACCTCGTCGAGCGGGCTGACCGTCGCCGAGAGGCCGATCCGTTGCGGCGCGCGCCCGGTCTGCGCGCGCACCAGATGATCGAGGCGCGCCAGTGTCAGCGCTAGGTGAGAACCGCGTTTGTCGTCGGCGATGGCGTGAATTTCATCGACGATGACCGTCGTCACGCGCTCGAAGAGCCTTCGCGACTTCTCGGCCGTCAGCAGAATGTAGAGCGACTCGGGCGTTGTGACGAGAATGTGCGGCGGCGTGCGTAACATCGCCGCGCGCTCGGAGGCCTTCGTGTCGCCGGTGCGGACGGCGGTGCGAATCGGTGAGAGCCCAAGCCCGCGCTCTTGCGCGAGCGCGAGCAGCTCACGCAGCGGCGTTTCGAGGTTCTTGCGAACGTCGTTGGTCAGCGCCTTCAGCGGAGAGACGTAGACGACCAGTGTCTGTTCGGGAAGCGTGCCGTCGGCGGCGCGCCGGACCAACTGGTCGAGGCAGATCGAGAACGCGGCCAGCGTCTTCCCCGAGCCCGTCGGGGCACAGATCAGGACATCCTCGCCCGCCGCAATGAGGGGCCAGCCTTGGAGTTGTGGCTCGGTCGGCTGCGAGAAGCGCTCGCCAAACCAATCCCGAACGAGCGGAGAGAACGTCTCCATCACGGCCCCTATCTTCGAAGCCGTGCCCCCGTCCTACTCTCGGCTGCTAGGAGCTTAGTGCCCCGCGCTTTGCCCGCGTGACGATTCGATCGCGCCGCCGAAAAAGAGCGCGAGGTTCATCAAGATACCGATCGTTGCAACGAGGTACACAACTCCAGAACTCATAGGCGCTACTATCGCTAGCTGCTCGGAAAAACCCTGTAAGCGGCGAGCTTGCCGTCCGCATCGACGCGGACGACGACATTCATCGCACCGGTGTCGAAGTCGGCCCGGTAGGTGAACTCGTTCTTGACGGGATCGCTCGCGACCAGCGTGAGCCCCTTGTAGGCTCCAAGCGCGTGCATCTTGTCGGAGAGCGTTCCGATCTCAGCCCGCGTGATGCTGGCTTTGATCGCATCGTCGGCGTTGCCGACCACCGAGTCATAGTCGTTGGCGTAGACCGCCTTCGTGGTGGTGTCGGCAAGCGTTTGCGCCGAACCGCCATCACCCGAACAGGCGGCGCACACCAGCGCGAGCGCAATGATCGCGCCGAGGCTCGTTGCGCGCATCGGTTACAGCGTCCCCCATCCGTAGGACGAGCCCGTGAATGCGACCTGCGCGCTCGGAGCGCTCGACGCAACGGTGCGCTGCGTCTCAGCTGGCTGCGCGGTGCGCACGCCGAGCGACGCTAACTGCGTGCGCTGCTGCACGACGATCCGATGCTGATACGCGACTTCGCGTTCGAGGTCTTGAGTCTCGGCCAATTGATTCTGGTAGGCGCGCTTCTCGGCGCTGTACGCGGTCCATGCGTCGTTGCGCTGCTGCGCCAAGCTTGCGTTGGCGGCGGCGTCCTCGGCGTATTTCTGATGCACTTTCTTGTTGTGCTGGAGGATCAGGTAGGTCGCAGCTCCGATGCCCAGGATGATGTTGCGCGTGCTGGCTCTGCCGTCCGCGAGCACCGTTGCGCTCGGGACGAGTCCGGCGAGAAGGCCGGTCAGCGCGGTTGCGGCAAGTATGCGGGTGAACGTCATGATTGCGATTCCTCCTAGATATGGGATGAACGAATCGGTTGTTCCCCAGGTTTCGTTTTGCTAAACACCCGCTCGATTGGTGAAGGAAAAAACATGAAGATCGGAGTCGTCGGCACCGGCCGCATGGGCGCCAATATCGCTCGCCGGCTCACAGACGTCGGTCACCGGATCGTCGCCCTGCACGACGTGAATCCCGGCGCGGCCCAGGCCGCAGCCGACACCGGCGGCGAGATCGTCGCGACGCTCGCCCGCGTCACGGAACTTTCAGAGGTGGTGATTACCGTGGTCTCCGACGATGCCGCGACGGAGCGCATCTTCGCCGAGCGCGGGGATTCGCTGCTGGCCGGCGCCGAGGGGCGAGTCTTCATCAACTGCGCGACGATCTCGCCCGCCGTTCACGTCGAGGTGCAGCGCCGCTGCGAGGCTCATGGCGCGCAATCGTTAGAAGCCTGCATGGCAAGTTCGATTCCGCAAGCGCGCGAGGGCACGCTGTATCTGATGATCGGCGGCCGCCGTGACGTCTTCGAACGCATGCGCCCGCTGCTCGCGCAGATGAGCGCATCGCTTCGCTATATCGGAGAAGCCGGCAAAGCGGCGCAGGTCAAAGCGCTGGTCAACATGGTGATGAACATCAACACCGCTGGTCTTGCGGAGGGGCTCGGTCTGGCCGAGGCGCTCGGTCTCGACCTCGACGTCGTCCGCGCCGTCTTCTCGCAGACCGGCGCCAATTCGCGCGTCCTCGAAACCGACGGCGCCGACATGCAGGCGCGCGAGCACGATGTGTACTTCTCGGCCGAGCACGCCGCCAAGGATTCCGGCATCGCGCTGCGGCTGGCGAGCGAGGCGGGATTGCAGCTTCCGCTCGCGGCCGCGACGCTCGCCCAATACGAGCGCATGAAGACACTTGGCCTCGGCGAGCTGGACAAGTCGGGTATCGCGGAGTTGACGTTCAAAGGGCGGCGCGGACAGGCATGAGCGTGCTCGCATTCGCCGACGGCGCGCACACGACCATCGAAACGTGGGGTTCGCGCGGCCCCTTGATCGTGTGCATCCACGGCATGACGAGTTCGCGCAAGTCGTGGACGCGTTTCGCTGCGGCGTTCTCGGATCGCTATCGCGTGGTCGCCTACGATCAGCGCGGGCACGGCGACAGTGCCGGCGTGACCGGTCCGATGACGCTCGCGCAAGCGCTTGACGATCTCGCGTGTGTGGAGCGTGCGCTCGGTGAGCCGGTTGAGGCGCTGATCGGACACTCGTGGGGCGGCGCGGTCGCAATTCTCGGCGGCGAAGTCTCCTCGGCGCGGCGCGTCGTGGCGGTCGACCCGATGATCGTACAAGTTGCCGAGGATTGGTACGGCGAGTTCATCGCCGAACTCGACGACGCGTTCACGGCAACGGGCGCCGCGCGCGACGAGCGCATGCGAAGCGAGTACGCGCACTGGGCGGAACTGGATCGCGAAGGCAAGGTCCACGCCGTCCATGCGATGACGACCCAGCCGATTGCCCGCCTGCTCGCCGAGAACCCGGCGCCGTCGTGGGACCTGCGCGCCTGCGTCGCCGGCTACGAGAAGCCGCTGCTGCTCGCGATGGCCGGCGACCGCGAGTCGATCGTTCCGCCGCCCGTTCTCGAAGCGATTCGAGCGAACCACGGCCCGCAGGTCCAGATCGAGACCTTCGTCGGCGAAGGCCACAACCTGCACCGAACCGGCTTCGACGCATTCGCCCAAAGCACACGCCGCTTTCTCGAAAGCTAGAGGCCCCATGTCTAGGCACGGAGGGGACATCTCCGCCGTGCGCCTAAAGCTTGCGAGGTGAGCCTTGTCCGGCTGGGGTTGGGGTGATACAATATCCGCCTGTGCCCCGAGGGCGGGTGTGCCCAAAGATCGGCGGTGGCAACGGTGGGTCCGCTTACGTGACAACGTGAGACGCGCGCCCTGCGTCAGCCCGAGCCGACGGTACAGGCGGTTGGACGGAGTATCCTGTGAACTTGATTGACGTCAATAACTTCGATGCGATGCGCATCGGATTGGCTTCACCCGAGCAGATCAAAGCCTGGTCGTACGGTGAGGTGAAGAAGCCCGAGACGATCAACTATCGCACCCTCAAGCCCGAGCGCGACGGCTTGTTCTGCGAAAAGATCTTCGGTCCGACCAAAGACTGGGAATGCCACTGCGGCAAGTACAAGCGCATCCGCTTCAAGGGCATGATCTGCGACCGCTGCGGCGTCGAGATCACGCGCGCGAAGGTGCGCCGCGAGCGCATGGGCCATATCCAGCTCGAAACGCCCGTCAGCCACATTTGGTATCTCAAGGGCGTGCCGAGCCGCATCGGCATTCTGCTCGACATGTCGCCGCGCCAACTCGAAAAGGTCATCTACTACGCCGCGTGGGTCGTCATCGATCCGGGCGAGACGCCGCTGGCTCGCCGCGAAGTGCTCTCCGACCAGAAGTACCGCGAAGCGCGCGAGAAGTACACGCATCGCTTCAAGGCGGGCATGGGCGCCGAGGCGATCCGCGAGCTGCTGCGCGATCTCAACTTGAAGAAGCTTCAGGAAGATCTGCGACGCGAATTTCAGGAGACGTCCGGTCAGAAGCGCCTCAAGGCGATCAAACGCCTGGAAGTCGTCGAGGCGTTGCTCAAGAGCGCCAACAAGCCGGAGTGGATGATCCTCACCGCCGTGCCGGTGATCGCGCCCGAACTGCGTCCGATGGTGCAACTCGACGGCGGCCGCTTCGCGACCTCCGATCTCAACGATCTCTACCGCCGCGTCATCAACCGCAACAACCGTCTGCGCCGTTTGAAAGAACTCAACGCGCCCGACATCATCATCCGCAATGAAAAGCGCATGCTGCAGGAAGCGGTCGATGCGCTCATCGACAACGGCCGGCGCGGCCGTCCAGTCACCGGACCGAACAATCGTCCGCTGAAGTCGCTCTCCGACATCCTCAAAGGCAAGCAAGGGCGCTTCCGTCAGAACCTGCTCGGCAAGCGCGTCGACTATTCGGGACGCTCGGTCATCGTCGTCGGTCCGACGCTCAAGCTGCACCAGTGCGGCCTTCCCAAAGAGATGGCGCTCGAACTCTTCAAGCCGTTCGTGATGAAGAAGCTGGTCGATCGCGGTCAGGCGCACAACATCAAAAGCGCCAAGCGCATGGTGGAACGCGTGCGTCCGGAAGTGTGGGATGTCCTCGAAGAGGTCATCAAGGAACACCCGGTCCTGCTCAACCGCGCGCCCACGCTGCATCGTCTCGGTATTCAGGCGTTCGAGCCGGTGCTGGTCGAAGGCAAGGCCATCCATCTGCATCCGCTCGTCTGCACGCCGTACAACGCCGACTTCGACGGCGACCAAATGGCCGTGCATTTGCCGCTCTCGGCCGGCGCGCAAGCCGAAGCGCGCATCCTGATGCTCTCGTCGAACAACATCCTGTTGCCGGCGTACGGCAACCCGGTGTCGATTCCGACGCAGGACATGGTCTTGGGTCTGTATTTCCTCACGTTCCAACGCGATGAGTACAAGGGCCCCGCGCGCGGTCTGATCACCGAAGACTTCGACACGCTCGTGCGTCCCAAGCGCAAGAACGCGCCGTCCGCCGACGCGGCCGGTTCGTTGCCGACGTACTACGATCCAAAGGAAGCGATTATCGCGCTCGACACGCAGAACGTGCGTCTGCAAGAGTGGGTGTACGTTCGCTGGAAAGGCGAGCTGATCAAGACGACCGTCGGACGGTTGATTTTCAACATGGCCTTCCCGCTTGCATGGAACCATCCGTTCGCCAATCACATCGTCGACAAAGGCGCACTCAAGCGTCTGATCACCGAATGCTACCGGAAGTACGGCAACGCCGAGACCGCGCGCTTTCTTGACGCGATCAAGGAACTCGGCTTCCACTACGCCACGCTCTCGGGGACGACGGTCTCGATCAGCGACATCGTCGTGCCGCAAGAGAAGCACGACATCATCGACAAAGCGCAAAACGAAGTCGACGAACTGCACAAATTGTACGAGCAAGGCTTCATCTCGGAAGACGAGCAGTACAACAAGACGATCGAGATTTGGTCGAAGGCCTCCGACGACGTCACAGCCGCCATGCAGGCGGCGCAGAACCCGCTCAATCCGGTGTTCATGATGGCGACGTCGGGTGCTCGCGGTTCGATCGCGCAGGTCAAGCAGCTCGGCGGTATGCGCGGGCTGATGTCCGACCCCTCCGGACGTATTCTCGAAATTCCGGTCAAGGCGTCGCTCAAAGAAGGCCTGACGGTTCTCGAATACTTCATCTCGACGCACGGCGCGCGCAAGGGTCTGGCCGACACGGCGCTGCGCACGGCTGACTCCGGTTACCTGACGCGCCGTCTGGTTGACGTCGCGCAGGACGTGATCATCCGCGAGGAAGATTGCGGAACTTCGCGCGGCATCACCGTCAGCGACATCGCCGCCGGCAAGGAGATCATCGAGCCGATCAGCGACCGTATCATCGGCCGCCGCGCGGCCGAAGAGATTCGACTTGATCCCAAGCGTCCGACGACGGCAATCGTCAAGCGCGACGAAGAGATCGACGAAGAGAAGGCCAAAGCGCTGGTCGAGGCCGGCATCAAGCAGGTCAAGATTCGCTCGGTTCTTACCTGCGAAGCGCGTTACGGCGTTTGCTCGATGTGCTACGGCCGCGACCTCGCGACCGGCAAATCGACGGACATCGGCACGGCGGTCGGCATCATCGCGGCGCAATCGATCGGCGAGCCGGGAACGCAGCTCACGCTGCGAACCTTCCACACCGGCGGTGTCGCCACCGAAGACATTATCACCGGTCTTCCGCGCGTCGAGGAAATCTTCGAAGCGCGCAAGCCCAAAGGTCAAGCGACGATCACCGAAGTGGCCGGCACGGTCAAGTTCGGCGAGGAGAAGAGCAAGCGTACCGTCATCATCGTCGACGAGGCGGGCGAAGAGCACGAGTACGACATTCCGCACGGCACGCATCTGTCGGTCCACGAAGGCGACAAAGTCGGCGCCGGCGATCGTTTGAACGAAGGCTCGCTCAATCCGCACGACATCTTGCGCATCAAAGGCGAGACCGCGTTGCAGAACTACCTGGTTCAGGAAGTGCAGCGCGTGTACCGCTCGCAAGGCGTCGACATCAACGACAAACACATCGAGGTCATCGTGCGTTCGATGCTGCGTAAGGTGAAGATCACCGAAGGCAACGACACGCTGTTGCTGCCGGGCCAAGTGGTCGAAGCCACGCATTTCCATGAAGAGAACGAGCGCGCGAAGGCGGCCGGCGGACGGGCGGCGGAAGCCAACCCTGTGCTGCTCGGCGTCACTAAAGCCTCACTTGCGACCGAGTCGTTCCTCTCGGCGGCATCGTTCCAAGAGACGACGCGCGTGCTCACCGATGCGGCGATCAAGGGCAAACACGATCCGCTGCTCGGCCTCAAAGAGAACGTCATCATCGGCAAGCTTATCCCGGCCGGTACCGGTATGTCGCGCTATCGCAACATCCAGATCGAGCCGCTCGGACAGGACGTCGATGACGAAGGGCGTCCGCGCAATCAGTTCGACATGCTCTACAGCGGCATGACGGCCGATGAAGCGGCACTGGCCGAAGTGATGACCGGCGGCAACGGCGAGGCGAAGGCAGGCTCCCTGTACGAGCGCAATCGCGAGCCCCTGACGGTGCAATACGAAGGCGAATACGACGAACACGTCGCCGTCCACGCACCGCCGAAGAAGACGCAGTACGATCGCATCAAGGGTATCAATCCCGAAGACCTGTAGCGCGCGATAGCACCGTGTGCCACACACGTGGCACACGGTGGGCGCATCATCTCTACGGATGGATGCGCTGCTGGCGGCGGAACGGCTGCCGAAACTTGCCGATCGCGCGATGCGCGACGCGATCACGATCCAGGCCACGCTGCACGGCCGGCCGACGCTGCGTGCCCTGGTGGATACGGCGCTGCGCCGTTTCGAATTCTATGTCCAATGCCGTCACCGTGACGGCGTTCGTCCGGCTCTGCTCTTCGCTCAGCGCGACCGCATCGTCACGTGCATCCGCCGGTTCACTGGCAGCCGATTGGCCAAACGCCTGGAGCGGCTGGAACGCTGTGAGATCACCGCCGCCGGAATCGATGCGTCGCCGTTCGATATCATCGTTCGCGCACGCAACGGCGCGCTGCACGCCATCGTCCTGCGAACGCTCGCTCACGATGCGCGCCGGCTGGACTCGCTGCGTCTGGCTCGCCTGCTGCTTACGAAAAGAAACGAGGTCGCGAGCGTGTTGCTCTACGACCTCGAATCCGGACGCGTGCGCGCTCTCCGCCGAAAGACGCGAACGCTTGCTGCCTAAGGGCCTAGACGACGCCGCAGCGGATCGCTGCCACCGCAATCTGCGTGCGAGCGGCAAGTTTCAGTTTTGCAAGGATGTGTGAGATGTGATTCTTCACCGTCTTGTCGCTGAGACCGAGGCGCGAACTAATCTCCTTATTCGACAATCCCTCGGCCACGAGACGAGCGACGTCGAGTTGGCGCGGTGACAGCTCTTCGCGCAGATCGCGATGGTCGCTCGATTTTTGGGGTGTGGGTACTGCTTGCAGATGCGAAGGCCCCATCGGTTCGTTCTCGTTGGCGAGCGATGCGACGAGATTGAGAAATTCGCCGACCGTGAGTTCGCGCACGGAATCCAGAAACAATGTGCTGCTCTCCGGACTCATGCTCCGAATGTAGTCGGCCGCGCCGGGCACGGCGCTCTGCTTGGCATCGAGCACCACGACCGCCGGTTTTGCGTGCTCGATCGGGGCGCCGGGGGCGGAGGGGTAGGATTCGACTGGGCCGATTCGCTCGTCCAGGGCGATCAAGTCGCCGATGTTCCGAGCATCCGGGGTTGAGCCGATCACGAGAACGGCAGGGTGCCGTTCAGGCGCCGGGTGAGAATAGGTTGTCATCCGTGTCCTCCGGGATAACGGGAATGCGGCTACAGTACCAACGGCCTCTTACGAATGTCTTACATGGGTAATCCGCCTCACGGCGAAGACGCGGTGGGTGCGGATCGCCACGCCATTTGAACTGCGGCGCAACTCGCTCCTCGATCGCATCGAGCGCGCTCGACCCAAGATCGTCGTGCTCGTTGCCCCAGCCGGGTTCGGGAAGAGCACGCTGGCCCAGCAGTACCTGCGCGACCGGGGCGCTGTAGCGATCTGCGATTGCTCGGCCGCCGGAGACGATCTCGACCTGGCCCGCCGCTTGATACCGGCACTGGCGGTGGAGTCGCCCGATCGAGAACAATCGCTCACGCAGCGCGAACTGATGCTCGGCGATGGCGGCACGAGCGTCGCTCATCGCATCGACCTGGCGCTGGAAGCCTGGTGCCAACCCACGGCCGGGACGACGTTCGTCTTTGAAAATGCCGAGCATCTCGTCGAACGGACCGGAGCGCGCGACTTCCTTGCGCGCCTGCTTGCACGGCGCCCGGAAGGGCGCACGATCTTTATCTGCTCGCGCGAGAGCCTGCGCATTCATCTCACGCGATTCGCCGCGCCGCATGAGATTCTGGTGCTGCGCGCCCCGGATCTCGCATTCGGCCGCTCCGAGATCGCTCGCCTCTTTGCGATGTCACTGGACGATCCGCTGCTCGATCGCGTCATCGCCGTGGCGCAAGGCTGGCCGATCGCCGTTCTGCTGCTCAAGCGCTTCGTTGATGAGGGACGGATCGAAGAGCTGCTCAATCATCTTGACGACATTGCGTTCGACGAGTTGCATGACTATCTGGCCGATCAAGTCCTCGCGATGTTGCCGGAAAGCCTCGTCGAAGCGATTTTCGCAGTCGCGTGCATCCCGCACGCGACCGCGGCCGACGTCGGTGTCGCGCTCACCCCGGGCATAGCGGCCAACCTCGCTGAATTTGCGAAGGAGTCTCCGTTCATCACACGTGCCGAGAACGGCACCCTCAGCGTCCATCCATTGCTGGCGTCACTGCTGCTCGAATATCACGAGGAACGCAAGGCCGCATTGCTCGAGCGAGTCGCTAGCGCCTACGCCGATGCCGAGAACTATCAGCGCGCCGCAGAACTGCATTTGGCGCGCGGCGATCGCGCCGCGGCAGCCCACGCGCTCGGGCGCTACGAGGTGATTCGCGACCATACGCCCGCAATGAGGTATGCGCGCGTGCTGGCGTCGTTGGATCGCGCGCTCGTCCGGCGCTATCCACGCTTGTGGGGAGTCACCGCGCTGTTGCGGATGTTCTGCGTCGACACCGAAGAGTTGTTCGAGGAGGCTGAGACCATCTGGCACACGCTGCCTCCGGAAACGACGCCGCTCGAAAGCTTCTACGTTTTCTTTTTCCGCGCGTTGTTTCGCAGCTATATCGGCATGTTCGAAGAAGGCCTCGCGCTGGTCGAAGCGTTCGGCCGCGCCGCCGGTGCCGACGACCTGCCGCGCGAGCCGATCGACGGTTATGTCATCTACTTGCGCGCGGTGCTTCAAGCTCGCATGGGGCGCCTGGATGAGGCCGAACGCGGCTTGCGCGCTGCGCTTCCCTTCACGCAGGGAATGGACGTCATGGCTTCGGGGACCTATCTCACGCTGGGCGCCGACATCGCGCGCGTTCGCG
The DNA here is from genome assembly GCA_027307235.1 of Vulcanimicrobiota bacterium. GTDB lineage: Bacteria > Vulcanimicrobiota > Vulcanimicrobiia > Vulcanimicrobiales > Vulcanimicrobiaceae > DAHUXH01. Next base: position 298,587 of record DAHUXH010000013.1, read on the forward strand.
GGGAACGAACGCTCGAGCGCCAGTGCATCGAACATTCACTAGAACACGCTCGACGATCGGTGCTGCCGAATTTCGTCGCCTTCGATCTCGCTGAGGCGACGTTTGGAGCATGGTTCGCCGGCGAGGATACGCTCTTCGAGCGCCGCCTGTACGAACTCTCCGAGGCCAGCAATCGTGTCGGTGCGCGCGCATTTTCCTATTTCACCGCGGCTGCGCGCGGACTTCACGAGGAGCCGAGCGACGCCGACCTTTTGAAATACGTGGCGCTCGGCCGTCTGATCGAAGCCGCCAATGCCGGCGACGGCGCGCAGGCGATTCGCTTCGCGCACGCCGCACTTGCTTCAGCCGAGCAGAATCGCACCCCGTTCGTCATCGTCCTCGCGGCCGTGGCGTGCGCGCTCACCGACGAACTGCATCGCGATGCCTTTCTTGAACGCGCGCAAGAGGCAGCGAGCCGGTGCGAATCACCGCCGCTGATCGCCGCGCTTGGAGCGCTCAAGGAAGAGCGAAGCGATTGCGGGATGTTGACGGCATACGCATCGCGCCTGCGGCGCGACCGGAGGGCGCAAGCTCCCCCGCTCGACGTGCGCATCACCGATGGTACGGTTCGTTGTCACGCACGTGAGGTCGCCGTTGCGGGACGCGAGCTGGAATTATTGACGGCGCTTGCGATGCGGCGTGACGGCGCGACGCGCACCTACCTTGCCGATCTGCTCTGGCCCGAACTCGACGGTTATGCGGCACGCAACGCGCTCTCGGTCTGCGCGCATCGATTACGGCAGCGCTTGGGCGTCGATGATGCGATCGTGCGGACGGAGAACGGCTATCGTTTGCACGACGCCGCGCAGGTGGATATCTGGGAGATCGAGCGCGTGCTGACGACGCTGGCGCGGCGCGAGCGTTTGACCGATGCCGATCGCGCGGTGCTCTCGGCGACGTACGCGCAACTACGCTTCGATCGGGGTGCGCGTACCAAGGGGTGGGAGTGGTTCGAGGCGATCGAACGGCGATTGCGCGACATGCGTATGGAAGCGGCGCATCGTTTGGCGTCCGACGCGCTGGAACAGAACGATCCTTCGACGGCATTGGAACTTGCTCGTCAGATGATTTCGTACGACCCGTGCGACGAGCCGGCGCGCGAGCTTGCGATCCGCGCGTACCTTCGCATCGGCGACCGATCCGCGGCGATGCGGCAGTTCCGGCAGTATCGCGAAACACTGCAGGCAGAACTGCAGTGCGAGCCATCGCCCACGCTCGCCGAATTGGTCGGCGCCGGTCCCGCATAGCGTCGCATGCTCCGCGGATTTCTCATTGCGCTGGTCTGCGCCGCGACGGCCGGTCCGAGCCGGGTGAACGCGGACGCGAGCCGCTACGACGTGCTCGTGTCGGCCGGCCATGAAGGCCGGCCGGCGAGTTGCGCCGCGTTTCCGGCACGGCCATGCAATCTCGGCGCGGCGGGTGAGCGCACCTGGACGCCGTTGGTTGCCGAGCGCGTGACCGCCGATCTGCGCGCTCGCGGTCTGCGCGTGCTGCGCGAACCGGCGGATTTCACGGGTACCTACGACGTCGCCGCAGCGGTCTTCATTCATTTTGACGGGGCGAGACCGGCGTGCACGAGCGGCGCATCCATCGGCTATCACCGCTCGGCCGAGCGCGCCGTCGCCGCCCAATGGCGCGCGCGCTACCGGCGGCTGTTTCCGTTTCGCTTCATGCCGGATGATTTTACAGCCGGCTTGCGCGACTATTACGCATTCAAACAAGTGCGCGCGCGTGCGGCGCTGGTGCTCGAGCTCGGCGAGATCACATGCCCCGCGCAACGAGCCTGGCTCGCGCCGCATCTGCGCGACGTCGCCGACACGATCGCCGCGTTTCTTGCGCGCATCGTTGTCGCGCCGGGGAAAACGTTCGCGGTGACAAGAAAACACAGCGGCCAGCAGACGAATTCGAAGGAGTTTTCGTGATGAAATATGTTGTTGTGATGGGTCTGCTCTGTGCGCTGGCGTCGGCGGCGTGCGCATCCGATGCGACCGTGCGCGGCGTCTCATCTCCTGCTGAGGTGGTGCGGGCGTACGACGTGATCGGCGCCGCTTACCGTTCCAACGATTTTACCCTGTTCAAGCCGCTCGTGCTCCCACAGTTTTCGTTCATCGAGGTCGGCGGCGCTCGCGCGTCGCTCGCCGACCTCGAAACGGGCGCGCAGCAAGCTCGGCGCAGCGGCGGAACCGTGACCGGTGCGACGGTGACGCTGCAGTCCTTTCACATCGCCGGCGACCGAGCCGACGCGATGGTGACGGTGACGACGCGCGGGCGCATCGGGGGAACGAAAATCCCGTGCTCGTACGTGCAGATCGACCGCGATCGCGATACCTGGCAGCGCACGAACGGGACGTGGAAATTGCTCGTGTCGGCAATTCAGACGGAGACGACCACCGTGACGCACGATGCGGTGAACCCGTCGCCGAATGACGCGAAGCCGCGGGGATGATCGAGGTCTTTTACCGGTACCGGGTGCATCGCTCGCAGGTTCGTGCGTTCGAGCATGCCTTTGGGCCGACCGGACCATGGACGCAGTTGTTCTCGCAGCATCCCGGCTTCATCCGGACGCGGTTATTCCGCCATCGCGACGACGTTTCAACCTATCTGACCATCGACGTGTGGGAGGACAAACCGGTGTGGGACGCTTTTCGCGCGGCGCAGGCGCGCGCGTATGCGGAGTTGGACCGCCGCCTGCGGCTGCTCTACCTCGAGGAACTGCTGCTCGGGTATTACGAAGGGACCGAACAATACGCGCTTCCGGCCGATAGTAAAAGAGGGGGGGACAGGTGATTCGGCCGGTAACGTCCGACGGGCAGATCGAAACTGGCGGCGCTTTTGCGCCGATTGCCCGGCCGCGCGTGAGTGCGCGGATCGCCGCCGCAGCCCGCGAACGCATCACCCTGATCGCGGCTCCCGCGGGATTCGGCAAGACGGTCGCGCTGCGCGCATTCTTGGAGACGTACGCCGGTCCGGTCGCGCGCTTTGACGTGCGCGCCGAGCACGCGACACTGCTCGCATTCTTGCGCGGTTTCTCGCTCGCTCTCGCGCCGATCGCACCCGATCTCGTTCCGACGCTGCCTTCCGCGTACGAGCGCTGCTCGTCGGGCCTTGATGCGGTAGATGATTTGGCGAGTTGGATGGATGCCCACCTCGCGTCGTTCAACGGGATGATCGCGATCGACGATCTCCACCGAACCGACGGCGCCGACGGCGATGTGTCCGCCTTTCTCGCCGCGTTGATCGATCGCACCAAGATGCACATCCGATGGATCGTGGCGACGCGCAACTCGTTCGAATTGCCGGTGGCAACTTGGCTTGCGTACGCCGACATGGACATGACCATCGATGAACGTGATCTGGCGTTCACCCTCGACGAAGCGCGTTTGGCGGCGAAGGCCTCGAAGCTATCGGTACGCGACGAAGAGCTTTCCGCAATTCTGAAGTTGACCGAGGGCTGGCCGTTCGCACTCAGTTTCGCGCTGCGTTGGACGACGCGCTCGGTCGATTTGGAGAACGTGTCGGCAAACACGCGCGAGCTGGTCTACGCGTATCTCGCCGAGCAGGTCTATCGCGCGCTAACCGAAGAGGAAAGCGCATTGCTGGCGGTTGCGGCGCTTCTTCCCGAGATCGACGTGAACGTCCTGAGGCATGCCGGGTTCAATCATGCCATCGAAATCATCGACGCATTGCGTCGCCGCGTGTCGTTCGTGTACGCCGAGGGCAACGGAATCTTCCGCTGTCACGATCTCTTCCGCGATTTCATCATCGACCGCAACGAGCGCAAAGGCTCGGAGCACTTCGAAGCCTTGCAGATTCGCGCCGCCCGTGCGCTAGAGGCGTCCGGCGCGCCGCTGGCGGCGCTGTTGTTGTTCACGCATGCGCGCGCGCTCGACGACGTGATGCGGCTGCTCGAACGGGATGGCGTCGCCGCCATCGACCGCGGCGAAGCCGACGTCATCGCCGGCGCGCTGGATCTGTTCGATCAGAAGCACGACAGTCTGCCGCCGATCGTTGCGTTTCTCAAAGGACTGGTCGCGTCACTGCGCGGCGCGAGCGATCAAGGGCGTGCGTTGCTGAAGAAGGCGTTCGAGAAAGCGGCGCAGCCGCAACTGCGCGTGCGGATCGCAACGCGCTTGGCGATGATCGACGTCACCGCCGGCCGTGAGGTGGAAGCCGCCGTGCTGGCGGCGCTCGACGCGCCCTGCGACGACCTCGACCTTTCCGGCGAGGCGATTGCCGCGAAAGCGGCGGCATTGGCGCGTCAGCGCGAGTCGGCAGGTTCCCAAGCGGCCATCGCTCGCGCGCTCGAGGTGTCGGCAGAACTCGAAGGCGACGACGTACGCGCACGCATCTTGGAAAAATGTTCGTTGGCCGCGATGGACTGCGGCGACATCGAGCAGTCCTACGATCTCGGCAAACGCGCGGCGGAGTTTGCGACTTCCTCCAAACAGTACAGCGTCGCGAGCAAGGCGTACATTTTGGTCGGCATCGCCGAGACCACGCTGCGGGATGACGTGCACAAGTATGTCGACTGGTGCGAAGCCGCATTGAAAGCGGCCCGGTTGGCGGGCGATGCGTTCGACGTTCAAGCGACGCTGATCGGTCTTGGCAACGCGATGCTGCGGCTGGGCGATCTCACGCGCGCGGTGGAGATTGCGGGGCAGCTCGCCGCGCTGCGATTGCACCCGGTCATCCGTTCGATCTATTTTCCGGTCCTGGGCGGACTGATCGCGGGCTGGGACAGTCGCTATCGTGATTCGCATCTCGCGCTCAACTCGGTGTGGCAGCGTCTCCCGCTCTGCGAGGATCGGGCGCAGACCGCAGCCATCTGCGCTTTGATGTTCGCGCTCGACGAACGATCCGATGAAGCCAAGGCCACCGTGGCGGCGGCTCTCGCCGAGATCGAGGCCGCGGTCTCACCCTACCAGCACAATCGGCGCAGTCTCGTCGTCGCGGTCGCCTTCTGCGCCCTCGCGGAGTTCGCCGACGGCCGCAAGACCTCGGCGAATCGGCTTCTAGGCCGGCTGGGACGTTTCGATGACGCCGTCGCGCGGGCCATCCGAAGCGCCGTCGGCGAGGCCTGTGAATACCCGATGCGGGCCGTTCACGACGCGGCCGAGGGTGCGAACGCTTTCGAGACCCTCGCAGACGAGGGCTACGGCGGCATCGGTCGACTGATCGCCTTGGTCGCGGCCAAGTTCATGGACGAAGAACCGGTGACCAGCACGACCTTGACTCCCTCCGAACTCGCGGTGCTCCGGGATGTCGCCAACGGGGCCAGTCCCAAGCAAATCGCGATCCGGACCGGCCGCAGCTTGACCACGGTGCAGACCCAGATCCAGAAGGCGATGGTGAAACTCGGGTGCCACAGCCGCACCGAGGCGGTGGCGACCGCTCGCCGGCTCGGCATGCTGGTGTAAAACCGTACTGAATTTTCAGTACAGACCGGCTCCCCCCTCGGGCGGTACGCTTACACCAAGCCACCACCGCCACTCTAAGGGAGCCTCACATGTCACTCGTCCTCGCCCTCCTCGCCCTCGCAGCCGCCGGTATCGTCTTTCCGCCCACGGGCGGGTAGCTGTCATGGCCATCCGTTCAGCAAGTGAGTTGGGTTCGGCCCTCGCGGGCCGCCTCGCCGCCATCGTGCAGGCGGCGCGGACCGACCTCGCGCCCACCACCGACGAGTCCGTGGAAGCGGAACTGTCATCCCTCTCCGATCGCCTGTGCATGTCGCTGACTTTCTCGCGGCCGATCGGTTTGGAATCGTGGGCGCGCGCCACCGCTGAACGCCGCGGAAAGATCGAAGCGACGGCTATCGTCGGCGCCGTCGTCCGCGCCATCTTGAACCTCTCATCGTCCTATCAGGTCGAGAGCCGGCAACTCGTCGCGGCGCTCGAACCCTTCATCGCCGTCATCGATGCGGCGATGCACCCGAACCGTCACCTGGAGACGCGCGACGATCACGGCGCGGCAGCGGCCGTCGTTGACGCGCTCGTCTCCGTAGTGCAGGAGCGCGACGCGCTGACCGGCTGTCATTCTCGTGCAACCGCTGAATGGGCACGCCGGCTCTGTACCGTCCTCGGCCTCTCACCCGAAACGACGGAGTTCGTCGAGCGCTGCGCGATCTTGCACGACCTCGGCAAGATCGCCACGCCCGACGACATTTTGCAGAAACCCGCTGAATTGAGTTCATCGGAGTGGAGCGTCATGCGCGATCACTCCGCCGCCGGACAGCGGATTCTTGAGCGCATTCCGTCCCTGCATCGCTGCGCGATCGTCGTCCGCGCGCATCATGAAAGCTTCGACGGAACCGGTTACCCCGATGGACTTCGGGGCGTGAACATCCCCCTTGAAGCACGCATCATCGCGGTGGCGGATGCCTTCCATGCGATGATCAGCGAGCGCCCGCACCGCCGTGCCATGGCTCCGCGAACCGCGCTGGAGATCATCGCGGCCGGCGCCGGCAAACAATGGGATCCCGACGTCTGCGCCGCATTGGCGAGCATGCTGATACACGCCGACGAAACGCCTGCCGACGTCCGTCCGGTCACGATTTCCTATGCCTAACGCCAGAACGGCATAGGAGAGCCCGAAACCGGGGGTGGGCAAAAAGGCGCCGCGCGATCGGCGCCTTTTAATTTCCCCGGCTGTGCCGGCCAGTTGGCACCCGACGCCTTCATACTGGCTGCATGATGAATCTTTTGATCGGTCCAGGTCTCGTGCTGGAGGGCGGTCACGCGCGTGCCGTCAGGGTGCATGCGCAGATGGCGGCCGGGAGCAGATCACCCGAAAGCGCGGTCGCCATCGACGACGGCGCTGCGATGACCGTGGTCGCGCCGGCGCTTGACTCGGCGCGCTTTCGCGAACTCATCGGCCCGTCCGCCGGCGGCGACCTGAGCCGGCTGTTCGCGGAAGTGGCGCGGGCGAGCGGGGTTGCTCGGGTCGATGTCTTTACCGATCGTTTACTCGAAGAGCGAGTGATCGCTGACCTTGTCCTTGGCGGTATCGAGATCGTTTCGCGACCCGCGCGCGAGATCGAGGCGGTCGCGGTCGTCGCCGCCGATTCGTAGCGAAATCACAGGGTCTTCGCGCATGATTGGGCGTAGCAATGGACGCCATGCTTCATGCCAAGATCGCGGTGATCGACGACGATCGCTTTGTGCGCGAGATGCTCGAACTCGGCCTCTCGCGCGAGGGCTTTGAAGTTCGCGCGGCCGCCGACGGACAGGCAGCGCTGGGCCTCGTTCGCGAGTGGAACCCCGAGGCGATCGTGCTCGACGTTATGCTTCCGAAGATCGACGGCTTCGCCTTGCTGCCCATGCTGCGCGAGATCACCCAGGCGCCGATTCTCATGCTGACCGCCAAGGGCGAGACCAGCGACAAAGTGACCGGGCTCGCCGCCGGGGCCGACGACTACTTGGTTAAGCCGTTCGTCTTCGAAGAACTGCTCGCGCGGCTGCAAGCTAAGCTCCGGCGTCCGCAGCTCATCGAAGAGAACGCGCTGCGCTGGCGTGATCTGACGCTCGACCCAGTCGCGCGCGAAGTGACGCGCGGCAAGGAGCGGATCGACCTGACGCAGCGTGAGTTCGATCTGCTCGAAGTGCTGATGCGCGATCCGCGCCGCGTTTTTTCCAAGGACCATCTGCTCGAATTGGTGTGGGGGCACGATTTCGACGGCGGGCCGAACATCGTCGAGACCTACATCTCGTACCTGCGCGCGAAGCTGGACAAGCCGGACATGTCGGCATCGATTATCCGGACGGTCCGCGGCGTCGGTTACGGCGTCGCACCGGAGCGATGATGCGCCGCACCGTTGCCGCGCGACTCGCAGCTCTCTATGCGACCATGCTCGGTATCACCGTGATCGTCGTGATTCTCGCGTCGTCGGCGGCGCTTGTCGTCGAGCTGGGAAACTTCACCGGTGACATCGCGGTGGCAAAACATGAGGAAGCGCGCGCGTTAGCCGATCTTGCGCACGATCGCGGACAGTCGCTGGCGTCGATCGGGCCGCAGATCGTCTCGCGTTTGTCCGACAGCGGTCTGCGCGTCGCGGTCTACGACGAACACGGAACATTCCTCGCCGGCGATAGCGGCGTGCATCCGCCGTTGCTCGATCAAGTGCTCAAAGGCGACGTCAAGCTCATCAACGACGGGAGCGGGCGCCTTTCGGTCACTGCACCGCCCTCGCCGGCATCACCGGATCAAACGCCGGGTTCGGCGCGCGTCGTGTACGAACGCATCGGCAGCGGCGACAACCAGTTGCGCCCGATTCCCTTCTCCCTCACGCGTGTCGCCGGCGGATACGTCGCGTTCGCGCCGTCGATCACCGGCTTTCTCGCGTCGATGCTGCCGTATTGGCGCGTCGTGGTGACGATCGCTATTGTCGCCATCCTGCTCTCTTGGCTGGTCGGCGCACTGGTCGCACGTCAGGCACTCGCGCCGATCAATGAGATCGTGGTTGCGCTACGCGCGCTTGCCGACGGCGACTTCGCGAAGCGCACCTTCGCGTTCGGCGGTCGCGACGAGATCGGTGTCCTCACCTCGGCCTACAACGCTGCCGCAACCGGCGTCGCGGCAGCGATGGAAGAACGCCGCAGCACTGAGGAGCGCATGCGCCGATTCGTCGCCGACGCAGGCCATGAACTGCGCACCCCGCTCACCGTAATCGGCGGCTATATCGACGTACTGCGCCGCGGCGCGGTCGACGAGCCGAAGATCGCGCGACAGATTCTCGGCACGATGGGCCTCGAAAAAGAGCACATGCGCGGGCTCATCGATCGCCTCGTGCGTTTGGCGCGGATGGACACCGACGAGCCGCCCACGATTGAAGCGATCGACGTTCCCGACCTGCTGCGCCGCCAGTGCGAAGCTGCCCGCCGGGTCGACGACGACGTCGCCATCGACTTTAGCGCCGACGGCGCAACGACGGTGCGGGCCGATCGCAGCGAGCTTTCCGAAGCTTTGTGGAACGTCATCGAAAATTCGCTAAAGTACGCGCCGCAAGCACCGATTCATCTGCGTGCCGCGCAATGTGGCGGGCGCACGGTCATCAGCATTCACGACGAAGGTCCGGGGATGACCGAAGTCGAGCGTCTGCATGCGTTCGAACGCTTTTACCGCGGTGACCGCCGCGGCGAGATCGCCGGCAGCGGGCTTGGACTTGCTATTGCCAAACGCGCGGTCGAACGAGCCGGTGGCACGATCGAACTTGAAAGCGCGCCGGGTCACGGCACCACCGTCACCATCGCCATTTAGGGAAGTCGTGATTTCCGCCAGGCCTTCGTTGCGGAAAGACCCGTGTACCGAAGGGAAGTCGTGATTCCCGCCAGGCCTTCGTTGCGGGAAGACTCGTGTACCGTAGTACACTTCGTCTTTCCGCGCCTCGGCCTGGCGAAAATCACGGCTTCCCTTGGGTCTCAGGCTTCCCTTGGTCTCAGAGGTTTCTCAAGGGGTGAGTGCATTATTTTTCTTATGATTCGGCGATGGGTTGTTGGGGTTTTTGCTGTCCTGCTGGGGTTGTCGCAGGTTTTCGTTGGGCCGGCTTCGGCGCAGACGAGTGATGCCGGTGTGATCCGGATCGTCGTCGTCGATGCGGCGACACAGAAGCCGGTCAATCTGGCGCGCGTCTTGCTCGACGGGCCGGTGATCACCAGCGAATTCACCGGGAACGACGGACGCTCGGCATTTACCGAGGTCCCCGACGGGATCTATCGCGCGCGAATCTTCAAGAACGGGTATCAGAGCGCGACCACGACGTCGTTTGAAATCGTCTCCGGCAACTCGGTGACCATCAGCGTGACGCTGGCCCAATCGACGCAGCTCAAGACCATCGCCATCGTGAGCGCACGTTCCACCGCGACTGTGTCGGCGACGTCAATCACCAACGATTCCCCGCAGCGCAAGCTCTCGACCGACCTTGCCGATGCGTTGAACAAACTCTCGGGCGTGAGCGTCGCCACTGCAAGCGACGACTCCGATGCCTCGCAGACGATCTCGCTTGAAGGCCATGACGCGAGCCAAACGCAGCTCTCGCTCGACGGCATTCCGCTCAACGCGCCGGGCGCGGCCGGCGATCTGCGATCGTTCGCGACCGACCTGTTCTCGGGGGCGTCCGTGCGCAACGGACCGCAAGCCGGCGGCTTGGGCGGCGGCGTTAACTTCTCGACGGTGGAACCGACCCTCTCATGGACGGGAAGCACGACGATCGGCGTGGCGAGCAACGGCAAATCGAACGATGCGTTCTCTGAGAGCGGTTCGTTCGGGAAGGTCGGAATCGCGCTCATGCACACCGACCGCACCAATACGAGTCTGCTCGACGGCATGCGGTTTCTCGATGCGAGCGGACTCGACTATTCGCACGACGGCGACGCCTACTTCGGCGGCAATCTCGCGAAGCTGCGCTGGAACGCCGGCGACGCACAAACGCTGAACTTCATGTATCTGGGATCCGTGCGCAACATCGCACTGTCATGCACGCGCCTGGTGAACTCGATCCCGTGCGGTTTCGGACCGAATAATTTCGCCACCGGCAACGTCTCGTTGATGTCGCTCTCCGACGACGCGCTGCTGGGTTCGACGGCCGTCCGCGGCTCGCTGTTTCGTAACGCGTCGACCAACGACCGTGACTTGCTCGATCGCTTCGTCAACGGTGTGGCGCAGCCGTCGGGCTTCAACGTGAATTCCGCGTCGACCGGCTATTCTCTGAGTGCGGAGTTGCCGGCGCGCGAGCGCCACACGATCTCGCTGCAACTTTCGGGAACGTCCACGTCGGTCGATACGCTGCCGCTGGTCGCGCAAAGCGTTCCGTTCGCAAATGGGCCGCAGCACAGCGGCTACGGCACCTTTCAGATCGTCGACACGATGCATTCCAACGCGAAGCTGTCGTTGACGGACACGCTCGGCGGCAGTATCGCGACCAACTCCTCGGCCGGGCTGCTCGGCAGCGTCGGGATCGGCTGGCGGCCGACGTCGCACGACGCCTATTCAGCGTCCTACTCGATCGGCGGCGTCGCGGCGCAGTTCCCGCGCGCGCAGATCCTGTCCGATCCGCAATCCTTGACATTCGATTGCAACGCCAACGTCGCGTTCGGCAACGCGCCGGGAGATCAGGCGACCGCGACCTCGTCGACGTCGGCGCGGGCCGGCTATTCGCGCAGCTGGACGGGGGGCAATGTCTCGCTCTCGCTCTACCGGCAAACGCAAAACGGCGTGCTGCTGCCGGTTGAGGTCAACGCCACGCTGTTGGGCGGCGCGCTGCCCGTGGGCTATCTCGCGAGCGTACAGCAACTGTACAACTCACCGGCGGGATGTAACGGAGCGCAGCCGTTCGGTCTGCAAAACCTATATTTCAACGAACAGATCGCCGGCGTTCGGCGCATCTACCAAGGCGGAAGCATCAGCGGATTCTTCTCGCTGGGCAATCTGATCGCGCAGCCGTACATCAACGTAAATTCCACCTCGATCGCGAGCAGCGACCCGCGTATCGATAACCCGTTTTCGTTCGAATTGCCCAATGCCCAGGTGCCGAACGTGCCGCTCCACCGCGCGGGTGTGACCGTAGACTACAAAGCGCCGCGTTCATCGGTGGAATATCTCTTCGACGCGCAATACGTCGGAGCGAACAATCCTAACAACCTTCCGGCGTACACGACCTACGATGGCGCGATCAGCACGCTCTTCGCACGCGGTGCGCTGACGTTTTCGGTGAACAACCTGAGCAACCGATTCGCCGGCATCTTCGCATCGCCGCAGAATCAGGTTCCTTACCAGACGGCCAACGGCACCTTGATCGCGAACATCGCGCGGCCGCTCGCGCCGCGTTCGTACAACGTGAGCTACACGGTTCGCTTCGGGGCCGGCGCGGCAGCGCTCTCCGCCCCGTCGTTGCTCGCGCAGAACCGGCGTGGCGGCGGCGGTCCGCGCAACGCTCCGCTGCCGCTGCCCTCGACGCCGCCGGCTGACCCGCTCGCGCTGGTCGCGTCCGCACGGTGCGACGCGAACGCGTCGGGGAAGGCCAAACCGGTTCTGGACGGGCTCAAAGCCTATGTCGCGCAGATCGAAGCGGCGAAGACGGGCACCGGCTACCCGGAGAGCATGGCCGCGCCGCAGATCGGCGGCATCGCGGTCAGTTATCACAAGATGGGCGATTCCTACGCGCTCTCGATCGTCCCGAGCGACTTCACGATCTTACGCTCCCTGTTCCCATGCGTCGCGTTGCATCGTGCGACCGAAGATGACGTGAAGGCGCGCAACCTCTACGAGCCCAAGCAGGCCGCGTTCTTCCGTTTGGAAGTCGCGTTCATGCCGTCGGTCGGGCTGTACATCGTGCCGCGTCCGCCGCAGGCAGGCCAGGAGCAGTTTCGTATCTACGCGCTGCCGTCATCGCCGCCGGCAGCGCCGTTCGCGCTGCACGCGGGTGCGGCATGCGACGCGGACATGCATGCGTCGGCGCAGACGGCCCTCGCTGAACTGCAAGCCTACTTCGCAAGCCCGGGAGCGGCGGTACCGTCGTGGACGATCACGGCTCACGCCGGGAAAGCCGGCACCTGGTACGAGCTGGCGCCGCGCGATCCGTCGACGCTCGGCGCGGTGCTGAGCTGCGGGCGGGTTGCCGCCGCAGCGGCGGCCGATCTGCAGCAACGCGGCTTTGACGGCGCGGCGCCGCCCTCGCTGAATTACACGCCTTCGCTCGGTCTCTACATCCTGCGCCGCATGCCGCCGGCCGGTGCGCCCGCACGGGGACAATAGGCAGCAGGATATCGGGGCGCGACAGAAGCAGAAGCGGGCACACGGTTTCCGGGGGCCCGCTTTCGCATTCATGACCAAGTCCGAGATGTTCAGAGAATATGCGTCGTATCATCGCGATACGCGCAATCGGGTTTGTCATGCGATCGGGATTCCGGCAATTGTTCTCGGGCTAATGAGCATGCTCGCAACGGTACACGCCGGGTCTTTGGACGCGGCGTTCGTCATTGCACTCGCCGTGCTCGTCTACTACGCCGCGATCGACCTTCGCGGCGCTGTGCTGTGCGCGGTGATCTTCGCGATAGCGTATGTCGTCGGACGTCAGTTGGCATGGCCGCTCGGAACTGGCATTTTCATCTTCGGATGGGTGTTCCAGTTGGTCGGTCATCGCTTCGAAGGCACGAAGCCGAAGTTCTTGGAGAACCTGGTGTACCTGTTGATCGGTCCACTCTACGTGTTCGAAGAGCTTGCCTCGGCGCTGGTGCGGCGGGCGCGGATACTACCCTAAACGGATTCACGTGTTGCGTGGCCGGCATTCGCATGTTTGACCCGCCACGCCGTTGTTTTTGAAGGAGTTTGACACCGCATGTACGGTGATGAAATGTTGGATTGCGTGGACTGCGGGCAGCAGTTTGTCTTCAGTGGCGGCGAGAAGCGCTTCTACGAGACGAAGGGATTCCAAAACAAACCCAACCGCTGCCAGTCGTGCCGCGCTGCGCGCAAGCAGTCGCGTGCGCAAAATTCGGAAGGCGGAGCGGCCGGCGGCCAACGCATTCGCGAGATGTTCACCGCGACGTGCAGTAACTGCGGCGGCGTCGCCGAGGTACCGTTCAACCCGCGCGGCGACAAACCGGTGTTCTGCCGCGACTGTTTCGCGTCGCGTCCCAGCTACCGATAACGCGCAAGAAACGGGCCGACGCAGGTTCGCTCGGCCCGTTCGCGTAGAGCGGGTTCATGCGGGAGTTCGATGCCATCGTCGTCGGTGGCGGCCATAACGGTCTTGCCTGCGCCGCCCTTCTAGCGAAGCGCGGTCTGAGCGTCGCCGTTTTCGAACGGCGTGACGTGCTTGGGGGTGCAGCCGTCAGCGAAACCGGCGTGTGGCCGGGCTACATACTCTCGACCGCATCGTATGTCTGCAGTCTGCTCGACCCGTGGATCGTGCAGACCTTGGACCTCGGAGCACACGGCTATAGCGCCTATCGAAAACACCCGTCGTCCTTCACGCCGTTGGAGGACGGGCGCTCATTGCTGCTTGGGTCCGATGATGCCGCCAACGAGCGTGAGATCGCGGTGTTTGACGCCGCCGACGTGCCCGGATTTCATGCCTTTGAGGCCGAGTCGGCCCGATTGGGAAGCGCGCTTTTTGAGGCGTTCTCAGACGAATATCCGTCATGGGCGCGCTTCGATGCGGACACGCGCGCGACGTTGGAGGGATCGGCGGCACACCTCGTCGAGCGGTACGTGCGCACGCCGGTACTGCAGGCGACGCTTGCCACCGATGGACTGATCGGCACCTACGCGGGGCCGCGCGACGACGGCACAGGGTACGTGCTCGCGCACCATTATGCCGGCCGCGCGCTCGGCACGCAGGGCGCGTGGGGTTTCGTGCGCGGAGGTATGGGTGCGATCTCACAAGCGCTGGCATCGGCCGCGCGCGCACACGGCGCTCACATCTTCAGCGGCGCCGACGTCATTGAAGTGCTGATGCGCGGCGATCGCGCAATCGGCGTCGCGCTCGCCGACGGGCGCGAACTGTTCGCGCGGACGGTCATCTCCAACGCGCATCCGCAGATCACGTTTTCACGCTTGATCGGCGACGACTATCTGCGTGACCAGGTTCCCGGCGGCGACGCGCTGGTCGCGAAGCTGCGCTCGTGGAAAACCGTCGGTCCCTCGCTGAAGCTCAATCTCGCGCTCGGCGAGTTGCCAGACTTCACGGCGCGCCCAGGCCTGCATCTGCAGCCGCACCATCGCGCGACCATCCACGTAGCTCCGTCGCTGGATTTCTTGCAGCAGGCTTGCGACGACGCGCGTCGCGAGGGCGAAAGCAGAGAGCCGATGCTGGAATGCTTTGTGCAGACTCCCACCGATCCCTCACTCGCGCCCTCCGGGAAACACATCCTGTCGATCTTCGCGCAGTATTTTCCCTATGATCGTTCCGGGGGATGGAGCGAGACGGCGCGCGAACGTGCGGCCGAGCGCGTCATCGGCATGCTCGCGCGCTTCGCGCCCAACCTGCCCAATGTCATCGAAGCGCGTCAGGTGCTGGCCGCGCCCGATCTCGAATCGCGGTTCGGCCTGATCGGAGGAAACATCTTTCACGGCGAGCTGTTGCCCGGGCAGATCTTCGACGGGCGATTCGCGACGCGAACCCCCGTGCGCGGACTCTATCTGTGCGGTTCGGGCGCGCATCCGGGCGGCTGTGTCAGCGGGTTTCCCGGCAGGCGCGCCGCCGACGCGGTGGCGCGCGATCTGGTCGGTGCGCGATGACCGCCAAGAACGTCGGACTCGACGAGCGTCTGCACGCGTACATGCTCGACACCATGTTGCGCGAGGACCCGATCTTGCGCGCATTGCGCGAGGAGACCGCCCGCATGCCCGATGCGCAGATGCAGATCGGACCCGAGCAGGGTCAATTCATGCAGATGCTCGCGCGCGTGATGCACGCCAAGAAGTATTTGGAGATCGGCGTCTTCACGGGCTATAGCTCGCTCGCCCTGGCACAAGCCTTGCCCGCTGGCGGGCGCGTCGTGGCTTGCGACGTGAGCCCGGAGTACACGGCGATCGCGCGACGCTATTGGGAGAGAGCGGGCGTTGCCGGCAAGATCGATCTGCGGCTGGGGCCTGCGCTCGACACGCTCGACGACCTGCTCGCGCACGGTGAGCAAGAAACGTTCGATCTCGCCTTTGTCGATGCCGACAAAGCCAACGCCGACCTCTACTACGAGCGATGCCTGCGGCTGCTTCGGTCAAACGGTGTGCTGCTGGTGGACAACGTCTTTTGGTCAGGCAAGATTCTGGACGCATCGGTGAACGATGCCGACACGACGGCGCTGCGTGCCATCAATGCGAAGGCGGGCAAGGACGATCGCGTCGACGCGACCTTGTTGCCCATCTGCGACGGAATCCTCATGGTCAGGAAACGATAGTTCCGCCGATGCACACGCACGTTCGCTGAAGGATGGTTATGGATCGTTCATCTGATGTCTTGGCGGGAAAGCACGCGGTTGTCACGGGTGGTGCGCGCGGTATCGGATTAGCGATCGCGCAGCACTTGGTGCGCAGCGGCGCGAAGGTCAGCGTGATCAGCCGCTCGGCGCTCTGCGCGCCGGGAGATGCCGCATTCTTTCGCGCGCGTGCCGACGTCAGCGATGAAGGCGACGTTGCGCGCGCGATCGCGCAGTGCCGCGACGTGAACGGTCCGGTCGCGATCCTCATCAACAACTCGGGAATCTCCGAATCGGCGCCCTTGATCCGCACCGGGAAGACCATGTGGGATCGTGTCATCGCAACGAATCTGACCGGCACGTTTCTCTGCACGCGCGAAGTGCTCGGCGACATGCTCGCCGAGCGATACGGTCGTATCGTGAACATCGCGAGCATTGCCGGTCTCTACGGCGCGCCGTACATTGCCGCGTATTGCGCGAGCAAGCATGGCGTTGTCGGTCTGACGCGCGCGCTCGCCGCCGAGACGGCCGGCACGGGCATCACAGTGAACGACGTCTGTCCCGGATACACCGAGACCGACATGATGGCTCAAGCCATCGCGAGTATCGTCAAGCATACCGGGATGCCCGGCGATGCGGCGCGCCAACGCTTGGCACAGATGAATCCTGAAGGGCGCATCGCGACTGTTGAGGAGGTCGCCGACGTCGTGATGGCCTTGCTCACCAGTGATCGCACCGGCGAAAGCATCATCGTTCCCGGGGGGATGAGGGTCTGATTTCCGCCAGGCCTTCGTTGCGGAAGGGATCGTGTACCGTAGTACACTTCACCCTTCCGCGCCTCGGCCTGACGAAAATCAGACCCTCATCCCGCTAACGGAAATCGTTCCCTCCTGCTGGCGAAAATCAGGCCTTCATCCCGATGGAGTTGTTTGAAGGGGGCGGCGGTTGATGACGATTGAGGCTAGTAGAAGGGCGATGGCGTTGGCGATGAGGGCGTAGAAGGCGATGAAGCCGGTGAGGGATGACCCGAAGACCGTCAGCGTGACGTTCGGCGACATGCCCGTTGCGGGCGTGTAGGTGGCGATTGCCATCCACGTCGCTGCCGCCATGCCGGTCGCCCATCCGGCCAGAAGCGCTGCCGGATGGAAGCGTTTGGTGAACAATCCCAGCACGAACGACGGGAATATCTGCAGCATCCACGCTCCGCCGAGCAATTGGAAGTAAATCGCGTACTTCACCGGAAAAGCGAGCACGAAGATCAAGCCGAAGGCGCACATCGCCATGCACAGCCATTTTGCGACGTGGATCGCGCCCGGAGCGCGCGTGCTGCTGAACTCTCCGAAGATGTTGGATGCGAACAGGTTGGCGCTGCCGATCGCCATGATCGCCGCCGGCACGAGCGCGCCGATCGCGATCGCCGCATTTGCCATACCCGCGAACCAATCCGGGAAATATGTGGCGAAGAGCAACGGCACGGCGAGATTCGGATCGGTGAGGTGAAAGCCGGCCGCAACCGCGCACAAACCGAGCAGCGCCATGAGTCCGAGGAGCAGCGAATAGGCGGGCAGCAGCGCGGCGTTGCGGCGCACGACGTTCGCGCTCTTGGCGGCGAGCAGACTCGTGATCGAATGCGGATAGAGGAACAACGAGCACGCCGATCCGAGCGCCATCGTCGCATACGCGAACGAGAGTCCCGGCGGGAGCAGAATATGTCCAGGTTTGGGAGCGGCCGCAAACGCGGCGCTCGACACGGCGAAGATGTGCGCCCATCCGCCGAGTTTGGCGGGGATGACGATGACCGCCGCGATGACGGCGACGTAGATCAGCGTGTCTTTGACGAACGCGATCAACGCCGGTGCGCGCAGGCCGCTGGTCCATGTATACGCGGCCAGCACCGCGAACGCGACGATCAACGCTGCCGCGCCGGTACCGTATGCGAAGATGCCGCCGAGTTGGAAGAAGACGGTGCGCAAGCCGACGAGCTGCAATGCGATGTATGGCATCGCTGCCAGGATGCCCGTGATCGCGACCGCGATTTCAAGGGAGCGGCTACCGAAGCGATCGCGAATGAAATCCGCGGACGTCATGTATCCGCGCGCGCGCGACACTTCCCAGAAGCGCGCCAGCACGACGAAGACGATCGGATACGCGATCGTCGCATAGGGCACCGCGAAAAAGCCGATCGCTCCGGCGCCGTAGATGAGCGCCGGCACGGCAACGAATGTGTATGCCGTGTAGAGGTCTCCGCCGAGCAAGAACCAGGAGACGACGGTGCCGAAGCGGCGCCCGGAGAGCGCCCACTCCTCGAACTTCGTGAGATCGGCGCGTCCCCACCCCGCCGCGAGAAAGCCGAGCACGGTCACACCTGCGACCAAAACCAGAAAGACGATCGCGCCGCTATTCACGTGTGCGCTCTCGTGTAGCCAAATAGACGATGCCGAGCAGCAGCGACGTGACGATCACCCACGCGAGTTGATACCAATAGAAGAAGGGAAGTCCGCCAAGCGCCGGGTCGGCGCGGTCGTAGAGCGGCGGGTAGAGCAAACCGAGAAACGGGGCGAGCAGAAGTGCGTACCACCAGTTCTTGCGCATCGGGATCGAGTTGCGCGCGCCGCGCGCATTTCCTATGTATCGGCGCTGGGTAGCGTGCGCGCCGCCCACATCGAGCGCAGCGACATCGTGCCGAAGAGTTGCGCCGCCACCATTCCGCCAAGGCAGACGGCGGTGCCGATGATCTCGTACGGTGCGAAGAAGGCATGGAAGAGCAGGCTGCTCGCGATGCCGGCGATGATCGGTACGAGAAATCCGAACAGCGACGTATGCGCGGCGCCGAACAGGTTGATGCCCGCGCTGAAGACCGGATACGTCAGCACGATCGGAAAAAAGACGGCGTAGAGATAGATGCCCCAGAACGAGGGTGTCGTCGCCGACCAGTCGGTGTGGGTCATCGCGATCACGCCGCCGGGTACGATCGCAATAGTGCCTATGGCCATCGCAATCGCGACCAGTTCCAGCGGACCGTAGCGATCGAGCAATCGCGCGGTGACGACGTTATAAGCTCCAAAAGAGATAGCCGCGAACACGGTGAGCACGTCACCCAGGCGAAACTGCGCTTTTCCGGCGAAGGCGCCTTCAAAGATCGCGATGCCGAGCAGCGCGACGAGCGCGCCGATCCATCTGCCCGAGCGGATGCGTTCGTGGCGTGTCGCCGCGAGGATCGCGAGCGTCCACACCGGCGTCGTCGTACCCAAGAGCGCCGATGCGAATGCCGTCGTGTGCGATAGTCCGATCACCCACAGATATTGATACACGCCGAAGCCGCACGCGCCACACGTCACGAGCAGCGGAATGTCGCGCTTGTGGATGTGAATGCGTTTGCCGGTCGCCGCGACCAGCGCGAAGACCAGCGGCGTCATCGCCGCAAAGCGCAACAGCGTGAACGCCATCGGCGGAACGGCGGTGACCGCGACCTTCACCAGCACCGTGTTGAGCCCCCAACACACGGCAACATAGATGAGGCCCAGCGACATGAGCAGGCGCGATGAAACGATGCGACGCATTCGAGGAGCAATGACCGGACTCGAGCGAGCATTGGTTGCAAGCGGCGACGTGCGCCTCTGTCTCGAACGCTATGGCAGCGGTCCGCGCCACGTCCTCTTCGTTCACGGATGGATCAGTTCGCGGCGCATGTGGTACGACGTCGCGCAGCGCTTGGATCATCGCGAATTCACACTGCACCTGCTCGACGTTCGCGGCTGCGGGTTGTCGGATCGCCCCCTCGACGGTCACGATCTCGATGGGTATGCTGGCGACGTGCGCGCGGCGTTCGCGTCGATCGACGCGCCGCTCACGCTCGTCGGGCACTCGATGGGCGGCAAGCTGGCGCAACTGATCGCGTCCGAGCGGCCGGAACGGTTGCGGCGCTTGATCTTGGTCGCGCCCGGCACGCCGCGCGCATCGCAGTTTCCGCCCAAGCATCGCGCGCTCACGCTGGATGCGTATGGCTCGCGCGAGCGTATCGCGGCGTTTGTCTCGGCGGCGATGACGCGCCGCGTCGCGCCGGAGGTGTTCGAGCGGATCGTGGACGATGCTCTGCTGGCGCAGCGCGAGCACTGGATCGGCTGGTACGAACGGGGCCGGCCGGTCGACATCGCCGGCCGTGTCGGCGCGATCGACGTGCCGACCCTGGTGCTGGCGGGTGAGCGCGACCAACTGGCGCCGCCCAGCCGGGTCAAGCGCGAGGTCGCGGGCGCGATCCCCGGTGCGCTGTTCGTCCTGCTGCGCGGCTGCGGTCACAATCTTCCGGTCGAGGCGGCCGAGGACGTGGGCGAGGCGATCCTGCGGTTTACGACAGGGGATGAAAGGTAAGTCCTGCCTCTTGCGGGAACTGGACGGCACAGCACTCGTCACGTGACCTCGTGAGGATCACCATGCAGACGCAACCGACTACCGACACCCCTTTTGGACTCGACGCGAACGTCGCCGCGGGGCTTGCCTATCTGCTCGGTCTCGTCGGCGGCGTCGTCATGCTTCTGGGCGGTGGGACCAATAAGTTTGTGCGATGGGCCGCGGCGCAATCGATCACGCTCTGGGGCGGATACATCGCGTTGATGATCGTCATCAACATCGTCCTGTCGATGCTCTCGCTGCTCCACCTCGGCGTGTTCGTGCTTCTCTACTTTCCGCTCACCATGCTGATCGGTCTGCTCATGCTCATCGCATGGCTGTACACGTTCATCACCGCGTTTCAAGGAAAGGAAGTACGCCTGCCGGTTGTCGCCGATTGGACGACACGCTTCTTCGGCTCGATGCTGTGAGAGCGTTCTCCTAATGGGGCCAGTTGGGGTCGGGCGCGTCAGTGGTGTTTGCCGCGGCGTTCTTCCATACGTTGGCCGAAATGGGTGGGCACGCCGGGCAGGCTGACGAGCGGTACTCGACGTTGATCAACGTCGAGCCCGAATCAACGCGGCCGCCGTCATCGCCTTCGACGGCGTCGTTTGCGATGGTCGCATTCGTGAGGTCGCGCGCGCCCGCGACGACGACGTACGGCGCTTGACGGAAGGTGCGCAAGCGCACCGCGCGCGTGCGATCCAGGACGCGCGCTCCGTTTGCATCGGTGGCCGTGATCTCGATCGAAGCGAGGATGCGGCCTTCGCTCACCAGATCGTTCCTCTGTGCGTTGAGTACGCACGCATTCTGCTCGCCGCACACCGGCGCCGCGGGCGTGCCGACTGGATCGGGCGTCGCGGTTGCAACATGTACGGTCGCGACGACGGTGAGAGCGCAGCCGTTCTGCGCACCGGCCTTCGGCAAACACGTCGCCGCCGGCGAGGGAGATGGAACGACCAGCGCGCGCGGATCAGCTCCGGAGGCAAGCGCGCTTGCAGCGGCGTTTTCCAAAGATGCGAGCGCGCGTTGATAGCCTGCATCCACGGCGCGCTCGGCGCGCCGCGCGATCAGCGTGCGTGTCAGTGCGAAGGCCGATTGCACGATCGTTTCGCCGACGACGCCGAGCATCAGCAACACGAAGAGCGTGCGTAGGAGCATGTCCTTACGGCGCACCGGTCGGCGCGGCAAAAGCGCCCGGCACGAGCACGGTCGACGACGGCAGCGGTTGGGGCGACGCGACGAGCACGCTCTGCGAGACCGTCCGCGTTGCGCCGTCTTGTGACCATGTGGTGGTGATCGTCACCGTCGTCCCATCGTTCGCGCTCGACGTCGAGAGCGCGAGCGTGACCGGTAACGGCGAGGCGTTGGGCAGCGGCACGGTGGTCGCGACCGAAGCCGGAACCAGATGCGTCCCTTGGTATTTTGCGACGGCTACCGCGATGTGGAGTTCCGCGGCGGTTTGGTCGCGCACGGCCTGCTCGACGGGATCGGGTGCGAGGTGACGCGCGGCGGCTAAGCTCGCAGTCGCGAGGGCGACCGCGACGAGGGCGAAGATGCAGACCGAGACCGCTGTCTCGACCAGGGTGAAGCCACGCTGCGCGTCTGAATTCATCTCTTAGAGTTATTCCCGTGCTTCGTTCCGGCGCGCCATCGGCGCGATCAGAAAGCGCGGCGTCGCGGTCAGGAGCGGCCGCTCCACCGCGTAGGTGATCGCAGCGGCAACGGCGATCGACGCCGCGATCGCCGTTGCCGTGTACGCGAGTTGCCAGGAGTGGTCGAGATGCGGGTCGCCGCTATACGGCGGAATATGATGCCACAGGAGTTCGCGCGCGACGATCTGGTTGCAGAGGTAGAGATTGTAGGAGATCGTCCCGCACAGGATCAGCACCGGGTTGCCGATCGCGCGGCGCCACCATGCGGGTGCAACCAGCGATGCGAGCGCGAAGAGTGCGAATGCTAGGCCAAGCAGCGGGCGTTTGTCGATCTGCCACACGTACGACCATTGCGGCACGGAACGAAAGTTGAACATATCTTGCAACAAGAACACGAGCACGGCGCCGGCAGCGATCGCGACCAGCGGCGCGGTCGTGCGCACGAGCGGCGCTACGCCGCGAGCGGCGTGACGCACGTACACGTATGCGGTCAGCATCCCGCATGCGAACAGATCGAGGTAACCCGGCAGATTCTCTTCGAGATGTTCGAAGTTGGTGTTGAGGTAGACGGCCGCCGCCCACGCGCGCCAGATCCATGCGATCGACACCATCGCGATTGCGGTCAGCCACGGCCGCCGCTTGAACGCTTGCCAAATCAACGGAAAGCACAAGTAGAACTGAATCTCGACGGCGAGCGTCCACAACACGCCGTTGATCGTGCCGTAGGTCGCGTTGAACCACGTGTGGATGAACAGCAGATGGGTGCTGAAATCAGCGACCACGTTTCCCGACGACTGCGTCGCCGCATAGCCGATCGCGAACGCGCCCGCGATCGAGAGCACGTACGACGGGACGATCTTCACGAAACGCCGCCAGGCGAAGTGCCGCCACGTTGGGGGAGGAGCCGCGGCCCAGGCACTGCGCGCAAACGGATAGACGATGACCAAGCCGCTCAAAAAGAAGAACAGGTGAACGCCAATGAAACCGGTCTGCGGGATGAACTCGAGTTGCGGCAGCGGCGCCGGCAACCAGGTGATCTCCCAGACGTGGTACCACAGCACCAGCAGCACGGCGATGCCGCGCAGGCCATCGAGCACGTCGAGCCGCTTTTCCGTCACGAGCGGTCGTTCGCCGCATCCGCGGGCGACGCATCCGTCCCAAACGAACGTGAGGCGAAACGGCTTGACATCGGCCGCTTCGGCATGATTGCATAGCGCCACATGTTGAACGTTTGCGCATACGCCTATTGGCACGGCTGGGGCCGTTTGCCGGATCGGCGCGGTTGGCGTTTGCGCGAAGAGTAGAGCAGTAGGACGAATCTCGCGCGAGCCTCCGCCGATCCGGCGGGGGCTCGTTTTTTTCATCGAAACCGAGAACGGATTGAGCAGATGACCATAGCGGCCTATCAGGGTGTCGACGGAGCCTATTCGCAGCTCGTGCTCACGCACTATTTGCGCGAGCACGGGATCGAGGCGACCACGCTCGGCGTGCCGTCGTATCGCGAGATGGCGACGACGGTCGCCGGACTGCGCGCCGGCGCCGGCGTGATGCCGATCGAGAGCGCTCTGGCCGGCACGGTGCGCGAAAGCTACGATCTCCTGGCCGAGTTCGGCGTCGCGCCGGTCGCTGAAATCCACTGGCGGACCGATCATCGGCTGCTCGGTTTGCCGGGTGCGGAGCTGCGCCACGTGCGCGAAATCCTCGCCCACCCGCTGGTCATCACGGAATGCGGGCGCTTTCTCTCCGGCTTGCAGCACGTGCGCGCCATCCCGTGTGAAGATACCGGCGTCGCTGCGCGCGAAGTCGCGCGCGGCGGGAACCCGGCCATCGCCGCGCTTGGTCCTCCGGCGACGGCCGCGCTCTACGATCTCGTCGAGCTGGCCGAACATTGCAGCGACGATCCGCAGACCTACTCGCGCTTCTTGATCATCCGTCCGGCTCACGCGACTGCGGATAACCCGCTCCTCGCCATCACGAAGAGCGCGCGGCGCAAGACATCGCTTGCGTTCTCCGTGGACGAGCGCACCGGCTCGCTCGCGCGCTGTCTCTCGATTCTCGCCGATCGCAAGATCAACGGCGACAAGCTCGAGTCCAAGCCCTTCCTCGGACATGGCACCGAGCGTGTCTTCTACGTCGATTTTGAAGGCGACGTCGAGGACGGCAACGTGGCCGATGCGATCGCGGAATTCAAACGCACGTGCAAGACGCTGATCGTGCTCGGCAGTTACAATGCGCACGTCGGGGCGCCGGCCGGCGCCGGGATCAGCGCGCCGCCGGCCGCGCGCCACGTTCCGCGCGAGATTCGTCAGGCGCAGGCAATCTCGGCGCACATCGAGACGCCGTTTCCGCGTGTCTCGCGCATCTCGCGTCCGGAGGGAAGCACGCTGCGCATCGGCGGCGTTCGCATCGGTGACGGAGAGTTCGTCATCGTCGGCGGTCCGTGCTCGGTCGAGTCGCGCGAGCAGATCATTGACACCGCGCACGCCGTCCGCGAGCGCGGGGCCACCATGCTGCGCGGCGGCGCGTTCAAGCCGCGCACGAGTCCGTATGCGTTCCAAGGGTTGGGATGGGAAGGCGTTGCGCTGCTCGCCGAGGCCGGGCGGGCGACCGGCCTGCCCACCGTGAGCGAAGTGATGACCATCGACCAAGTCGAGCGCATGGCCGAACAGATCGACGTGCTGCAGATCGGAGCGCGCAACATGCAGAACTTCGACCTGCTCAAAGCGGTCGGCCGCATCGGCCGCCCGGTGCTCCTCAAGCGCGGCCTCTCGGCCACCCTCGACGAACTGCTGGCCGCCGCCGAGTACATCCTCGCCGAAGGCAACCCCAACGTCATCCTGTGCGAGCGCGGGATTCGCACGTTTGAACCGGCGACGCGCAATACGCTCGATCTCTCCGCCGTGCCGGTGCTGCGCGAGCGCACGCACCTGCCGGTCTTCGTCGATCCCAGTCACGGGGTCGGGGTGCGGCGCTGGATTCGCCCGCTCTGCCGCGCCGCCAAAGCGGTCGGTGCGCACGGCTTGCTGGTCGAAGTCCACCCCAACCCGCCCGAAGCCAAGAGCGACAAGGATCAGGCGCTGCCCTTCGATGAGTTCGGAGAGATCGTCGCCGATCTCGCACGCATCGCTGTGTGGTCGCATTCGGCGGTCGGCGTGTGATGAGGCCATGCGATCGAGCGGTACCTCCGGTCGTTGACTGGGTACCACTGCCCTGATATACTCCCGTAGTCTAGGCCCACCGAGCGGTGCGGCCAACTTTGTGTGCGGTTGAAGGAGTTTGATGCCGACCATCAATCAGCTGGTTCGTAGGGGCCGCGAAAAAACCGAAAAGAAGGTCAAGACGCGTGCGTTTCGCGTCATCCTGACGGGGCCCAAGCCAGGCCACCCGGATCTCCCCGCGCGTTCGTTCGAGGTGAAGGGGAATCCGCAGCGTCGCGGCGTCTGCACCCAAGTGAAGACGGTCACTCCGAAGAAGCCGAACTCGGCGCTCCGTAAGGTCGCGCGCGTACGCTTGACCAACGGCGAAGAGGTCACGGCGTACATTCCGGGCATCGGCCACAATCTGCAAGAGCACTCCGTCGTCCTCGTGCGCGGCGGCCGTGTGAAAGATCTCCCGGGCGTGCGCTACCACATCATCCGCGGCACGCTCGACACCGCCGGCACGGCCAATCGCAAGCAAGGGCGCTCGAAATACGGCGCCAAGCGCGACAAGAAGAAGTAAGGGAATAGATGCCACGTAAAGGTCCGGCGCCCAAGCGCCAAATTCTTCCGGATCCGAAGTTCCAGAGCAAAGTGCTGGCGCGCTTCATCAACAAGGTGATGCTCGACGGCAAGAAGTCGACCGCGGAACGGATCATGTACGGCGCGCTCGACATCCTCGCGGAGAAGACGGGCCGCGAGGCGATGGACGTCTTCTCGCAGGCGCTCTCCAACGCGATGCCGTTGGTCGAAGTGCGGCCGCGCCGCGTCGGCGGCGCCACCTATCAGGTGCCGATGGACGTGCGCCCGGATCGCCGTCAGGCGCTGGCGATGCGCTGGCTGATCGGCTACGCGCGTCTGCGCGCCGGCAAGTCGATGGAAGAGAAGCTCGCGTACGAGCTGCTCGACGCCGCCAACAACACCGGCTCGACGATCAAGAAGCGTGAAGACACGCACAAGATGGCCGAGGCCAACAAAGCTTTCGCGCACTACCGCTGGTAGGGATTTCAACGACAGATGGCTACACGGGAATATCCGCTCGAACGGACGCGTAACATCGGTATCGCCGCGCACATCGATGCCGGGAAGACCACCTGCACCGAGCGCATTCTGTTTTACACCGGCCGGGTCCACAAGATCGGCGAGGTTCACGACGGCGCCGCGACGATGGACTGGATGGTCCAGGAGCAAGAGCGCGGCATCACGATCACGTCGGCGGCCACCGCGACCACGTGGCGCGACACGCGTATCAACATCATTGATACGCCTGGGCACGTGGACTTCACGGTCGAGGTCGAGCGCTCGCTTCGCGTTCTCGATGGCTTGGTCGCCCTCTTCGACTCGGTGGCGGCCGTTCAACCCCAATCCGAGACGGTCTGGCGTCAGGCGAATAAGTACCGCGTTCCCCGCATCATCTTCGTCAACAAGATGGACCGCATGGGCGCAGATTTCTTCAATTGCGTCGCCAAGATTCGCGAGCGCCTGGGAGCCAAGGCGGTTCCGATTCAGGTGCCGATCGGCGCCGAAGATCATTTCCAGGGCGTCGTCGATCTCTTCACGATGAAGAAGACCATCTACACCGACGACCTCGGTTCGACGATGGAGCAAACCGACGTCGAAGGCGATCTCAAAGAGGTCGCGCTGAAGTGGCGTCAGGAGCTGGTCGAGGCGATCGCCGAGCAGGACGAAGAGCTGCTCGAAATGTTCTTCGACGGCAAAGAGTTGCCGATCGATCGCATGAAGCTTGCGCTGCGCAAGGCGACCATCGACGGCACCGTGCTGCCGATGCTCTGCGGGTCGGCGTTCAAGAACAAGGGCGTGCAGCCGCTGCTCGACGCGATCGTCGAATATTTGCCCTCACCGTTGGAAGCCAAGCCGATTCTCGGCAAGGATCCCAAAAACGGTGAAGAGATCGTGCGCAAGGCCGATGACGACGAGCCGTTCGCCGCGCTCGCGTTCAAGATCGCGACCGATCCCTACGGCAACCTGACGTATTTCCGCGTCTATAGCGGCACGCTCGAAAAAGGCTCGTACGTGTACAACGCGCGTTCGGGACGCAAAGAGCGTATCGGGCGCATCTTGCGTATGCACGCGAACCATCGCGAAGACATCGACTCGATCGGCGCGGGCGACATTGCCGCCGCGGTCGGTCTCTCCGACACGCGCACCGGCGATACGCTCTGCGACGAAAAGACGCCGATCATGCTCGAGTCGATCACGTTCCCCGAACCCGTGATCTCGCAGGCGATCGAACCGAAGACCAAGGGCGATCAGGATCAGCTCGGCAAGGGCCTCGCGCGTTTGGCGCAGGAAGACCCGACGTTCCGCATGCGTACCGACGAAGAGACGCAGCAGACGATCATCTCGGGCATGGGCGAGCTGCATCTCGAGATCATTCTCGATCGCTTGCGCCGCGAGTTCAAAGTCGAAGCGAACGTCGGCAAACCGCAGGTCGCATACAAAGAAGCGATCACGAAGACGGTTGAGAAGCAAGGCAAGTTCGTGCGTCAGTCCGGCGGCAAAGGCCAGTACGGCGACGTGTGGCTGCGCGTCGAACCGCTCGAGCCCGGCAGCGGATTCCAGTTCGTTTGGGCGATCGTCGGCGGTGCGGTTCCCAAAGAATATCAGAAGGCCGTGCAGCAAGGCATCGAAGAGTCCTCGCAGAGCGGCGTGCTCGCGGGCTATCCGGTGCTCGACTTCAAGGTCACGGCGTTCGATGGTTCGTATCACGACGTCGACTCGTCGGAAATGGCGTTCAAGATTGCCGCGTCGATGGGCTGGAAAGAAGCCAATCGCGCGGCGGGCCCGATTCTGCTCGAGCCCATCATGAAAGTCGAAGTGACCACGCCCAAGGATTACATGGGCGCGATCACGGGCGATATCAATCGTCGTCGCGGCATGATTCAGGCGACGGAAGAGGCGCCGGGCGGCGCGCAGGTGATCACTGCGAACGTGCCGCTCTCGGAGATGTTCGGGTACGCCACCGACATGCGTTCAGCAACGCAAGGTCGTGCGACGTACACGATGGAGTTTTCGCACTATGAGAAAGCTCCGAAGTCGGTCGAAGAGGAAATCATCGCCAAGGCGGCCGGCAAGAAGACCTCGGCGGCATAAGCTTGAGGAACCATCCCACCAACATCAGCTAACGTCAGCCGTCGAGAACTCGACGGGCACATCATTGAGGGAATAAGCACAACATGGCTAAGGCAAAATTCGAACGTACGAAGCCGCACGTCAACATCGGCACCACGGGTCACGTCGACCACGGCAAGACCACGCTGACGGCTGCGATCACGCACTGCCTCTCGACCGAAGGCCTCGCGCAAGCACGCGGCGTCGACGAGATCGACAACGCGCCTGAAGAAAAAGAGCGCGGTATCACGATCGCGATCTCGCACCAGGAGTACGAGACGCCGAAGCGCCACTACGCGCACGTCGATTGCCCGGGCCACGCCGACTACATCAAGAACATGATCACCGGTGCGGCGCAGATGGACGGCGCGATTCTCGTCGTCTCCGCGACCGACGGACCGATGCCGCAGACGCGCGAGCACATTCTGCTCATGCGCCAAGTCGGCGTGCCGAAGATCGTCGTCTTCCTCAACAAGTGCGACATGGTCGATGACGAAGAGCTGCTCGAACTCGTCGAGATGGAGATTCGCGAACTCCTCACCAAGAACGACTTCCCCGGCGATGACACGCCGATCATCCGCGGCTCGGCGCTCAAGGCGCTGCAGTCGTCGGGCCGCCGTACCGACAAGGATGCCGAGCCGATCTTCAAACTGATGGACACGATCGACGAGTACATCCCCGAGCCGGTGCGTCAGACCGACAAGCCGTTCCTAATGCCGGTTGAAGACGTCTTCACGATCACCGGCCGCGGCACGGTCGGCACGGGTCGCGTTGAACGCGGCCAAGTGAAGGTCGGAGAAGAAATCGAGATCGTCGGTCTGCAAGAAGCAGCCAAGAAGACCGTCGTCACCGGCATCGAGATGTTCCGCAAGCTGCTCGACATGGGCATCGCCGGCGATAACATCGGCGTGCTGCTGCGCGGTATCGATCGCACCGAGATCGAGCGCGGCCAGGTGCTTGCCAAACCGGGTTCGGTGAAGCCGCACAAGAAATTCAAAGCCGAAGTCTACGTCCTTTCGAAGGACGAGGGCGGCCGTCACACGCCGTTCTTCGGCAACTATCGCCCGCAGTTCTATTTCCGTACGACCGACGTGACCGGAACGATCAAACTACCCGAAGGCGTGGAGATGGTCATGCCCGGCGACAACGTCACGATGGACGTCGAACTGATCACACCGATCGCCTGCGAAGAAGGCCTACGTTTCGCCATCCGCGAGGGTGGCCGTACCGTCGGCGCCGGCGTCGTCACTACTGTCGCGGACTAGGAGCCTGTCGGAGTATGGCCGTTTTCGGATTCGGCGCCGAGTTTTGTTCGAACACGAGGCGCGATGAGGGAGCGAAGCCGTAGCTTCGTGACCGAAGAGCAACGAAGTATTCGGACAAAAGGCGGCCCGAAGACGGAAATGGGCATACTCCGATAGGCTCCTCGGCTTTTCGCCTCCAGCTTCGTTGCGGGTAGGGATCGCGTACCTTCAGTACGCTTCACCCTACCCGCGCCTCACTGGAGACGAAAATCCTAGCCCGCGTGCGGACTGGTTCTTGGTTCGCGCGTGGGGGGTTGTCTGGGGTGGTATGATGGGTCGGACGTTCCGGCAATGCATGTGGTCTTTGAAAACTGAGAGTTAGGAAAGAAATGGCGAAGCAGAAAATTCGGATCCGCCTGAAGGCGTATGATCATAAGGTGCTCGATCAATCCGCGGAGCGTATCGTCGATACGGCGAAGCGCACCGGTGCGTTCGTGAGCGGACCGATTCCGCTTCCGACCGAGATCAATCGCTATTGTGTGCAGCGCTCGACGAACAACGACAAGAAATCGCGCGAACATTTTGAGATGCGCACGCACAAGCGGCTCATCGACATTCTCCAGGCATCGCCCAAGACGATGGATGCGTTGATGCATTTGGACTTGCCAGCCGGCGTCGACATCGAACTCAAGGCCTAGGAAAGCTCGGTTTTTCGCCATGCCTTCGTTGCGGGAAGGCTCGTGTACCATAGTACACGTCGCCTCCCCGCGCCTCGGCCTGACGAAAAACCGAGCTTTCCCCATTAGAGAGCTTTCCTACCTATAGAGGCACTGTGGTCGCAGTGCTTTTTTTGTTGGGTGCGAATGGGGTGAGGTTCGGAGGATGGGACGATGGATGTGAAACCTACCTACACGGGCACCATGCTATCGCTTGCGACGGTTGCGTTCGGGTTGATCGCGGCTGGGGCGTGGAATAAGGCGATCGCCGACATCATCGGATTAGTGCTCAAACCCGGCTCGGGCGTTGTGGCCGAAGTGATCTACGCCGTGCTCGTGACGATTCTCGCCATCGTGGTGGTGAGCAATCTCGGGAAGCTGGCGCAGCGGGAGACCGGCCCGAAGTCCTAGCGGCGCGGACACCGCGCTTTGTGCGCATGAGGAAGCGGTCGGGCTAGCGCGAATCACCGCGTATGTCGATTCCGCTCCGTCACGCGAAGGCGCGGACGTTCCATGGAACAAAGCGCCGCATCTATCATCTGCTGGAAGAGATGGGCACGTCCAACGATCAGGTTTGGCCGTTCGCCTCGCAGCCGTTTATGCGTTCGCCCGGGCCGTTGACGCCGCATCGCACCGAAGAATGGCACCTTGGACTGCACGCCGTGCTCGATGAGGTCGTTCCGGAAGAACGCCTCGTTTGGCGCATCAAGAACGACGGGGTGGACGGCACGCACGCCTTCATCCTGACCAGCGCCGGCAAAGAGACGACGCTCGAACACCGTTTTGACGGCGAACTGAGCGATCTCGAAGGCCGTTTGCTGTGGCGGCGCGTTGAAGACGCGCACGATCGCGCGATCGATGCGCTGTTCGACAAGATCGAACGTGTGTTGAAGCGCTGACTCCATTTTCCGCTCTAGGGGAACCGTGAAAAAGCGACGCTTGGGTACAAACGGTCCGGAGGTCTCCGCTCTGGGACTAGGTTGCATGGGAATGTCGGAGTTCTACGGGGCGCGCGACGACGCGCAATCGACGCGTGTGATTCATCGTGCGCTCGATCTCGGCGTGACGATGTTCGACACGGCCGATATGTACGGACCGTTCATCAATGAGGAACTGGTCGGCGCGGCGATTGCGGGACGGCGCGATCGTGTCTTTCTCGCGACGAAGTTCGGCATCTCGCGCGATCCGCTCGATGCGAGCAAACGGATGATCAAAGGCGACCCCGCGTACGTCGCTTCCGCATGCGACGCATCGCTGCGGCGCCTGGGTGTCGATTACATCGATCTCTACTACCAGCATCGCGTCGACGTCAACGTGCCGATCGAAGAGACCGTCGGTGCGATGGCGCAGTTGGTGTCGGCCGGAAAGGTTCGCTTTCTCGGCCTCTCCGAGGCGAGCGGCGACAACATCGTCCGTGCCAGCGCCGTCCATCCCATCGCCGCCGTGCAGAACGAATGGTCGCTGTGGAGCCGTGATCTCGAAAGCACCGGTCAGTTGCAGGCCGCTCGCAGGTGCGGCATCGCGACCGTCGCGTACAGCCCGCTTGGGCGCGGCTTTCTCACGGGCGCGCTGACGTCACCCGAAGATTTCGACGAGAGCGATTTCCGCCGCCACTCACCGCGCTTTCAAGGTGAGCATTTCCGGAAAAACCTGGCATTGGTCGCGCACATTCGCGAACTCGCGGCGGGCAAGGGCTGCACGCCGGCGCAGCTCGCGCTCGCGTGGGTACTCGCGCACGGTGACGACGTGATTGCGATACCGGGCACCAAGCGCATCGCGACGCTCGAAGAGAATCTCGGCGCGCTCGATGTGCGGTTGAGCGACGATGAGATGCGTGCGATCGACGCGGTTTTTCCGATCGACGCCGCCAGCGGTCCGCGCTACACCGATATGAGCTTTGTGAATCGATGACGACGGCATCTGGGGTTCGCGTCCCGTTACCTGACGCGGTCGACTTTCTCTCGATCGACGCGATGCTCTCCGACGAAGAGCGCATGGTGCGCGACACCGTGCGTGCGTTCGTGCGCGCACGCGTCGATCCCGACGTTGCCGACTGGTTCGAACGCGGCATCCTTCCGCGCGAGATCGGTCGTGAACTCGGGAAACTCGGCGTGCTCGGCATGCATCTGCACGGCTACGGATGTCCGGGTGCGAGCGCCGTCGCCTATGGTGTCGCATGCCGCGAACTCGAGGCCGGTGATGCGGGCGTGCGCTCGTTCGCATCGGTGCAAGGATCGCTCGCCATGTTCGCGATTCACCGCTGGGGCAGCGAAGAGCAGAAGAATGCGTGGTTGCCCGCGATGGCGCGCGGCGAAGCGATCGGGTGTTTCGGTTTGACCGAGCCCGACTTCGGCAGCAATCCCGGCGGCATGCGCACCTTCGCGCGCCGCGACGGCGACGACTGGGTCGTGCGCGGTACCAAGATGTGGATCACCAACGGCAGCATCGCCGACGTCGCCGTCGTGTGGGCCAACACCGACGACGGCATTCGCGGGTTCGTCGTGCCGGCTACGACGGCCGGCTTCACCGCCAACGACATTCACCGCAAGCTGTCATTGCGTGCAAGTGTGACCAGCGAACTGGTGCTCGACGATTGCCGACTCCCCGCCGATGCGATGTTGCCGCACGCGCGCGGTCTGCGGGGGCCGCTGGAATGTTTGACGGAAGCGCGTCTGGGAATCGTCTGGGGTTCGATGGGCTCGGCGCGCACCTGTTACGAAACGGCGCTGGAATACGCCAAGACACGCGTGCAGTTCAACAAGCCGATCGCCGCGTTTCAACTGACGCAAGAGAAGCTCGTCAATATGCTGCTCGAACTCAACAAGGGCACGTTGCTCGCGCTGCACCTGAGCCGCAAGAAGGACGCCGGCGAACTGCACTCCTCGCACGTCAGCTTCGGCAAACTCAACAACGTGCGCGAGGCGCTGGCGATTGCCCGCGAAGCCCGCACCATCCTCGGCGCCAACGGCGTCACGCTCGAATACCCGATCATCCGCCACATGAACAACCTGGAATCGATCCTCACCTACGAAGGCACGAGCGAAATCCACACCCTCATCCTCGGCCAAGCCATCACCGGCATCGACGCCGTCTCGTGAGGGATTGGCTGGGATTTCCGCCAGGCCGTCGTTGCGAAGCGGCTCGTGTACCGAGAGTACACTTCGCCGCTTCGCGCCTCGGCCTGACGAAAATCGCAGCCAATGCCGTCGTGAGATGTCGCGGTCGGGGGATTAGTGTTGCGCGGAGTGGATGGCGGCTTCGGCGTGGAGGCGTTCGTAGGACAACGCGACTAGCGAGGTTACGATCGCGATGATGCCGAGGGTAATATCGCTCCAGAGCAAGGCGGTGTTGCCGCGGGCGAACGTGGTCGAGATCAGCAGCCAGACGCCAGCGAGCAAGCTGATGACCGCCCAGTAGTTCATGTGTGTGCTGCGCACGTAGACGCTGAGTTCGATGATCGCGACGACGGCGATGACGATGCCGGTGATCACTGAGATCCAGGTTGCCGCGACCGTCGTCGGCCGGACCAGGAAGGGTGCGGCGATCGCCAAGATGCCGACGGCGACGTTAATCCAGGGAGCGCGGTTCGGTAGAGTCATGGTTTTGAGGTCTCCTCACCTTCATTCTATCGCTTTAGGGGCGTGGCCACACGCGGCGTGCGCTTCCCTCGCTTGACGGGCCCCGCACCGCTTGATATAGTTCCCAGGTTGTGGTCCACACCGGCAGCGTATCTTTGTGCGCGCCGGTGAAAAGTACAATACAGTACGCCAGGGCCCGTTGTATTACAGTAGGACGAGGATAGACATGAAGAACATCCTTGGCCGCAAGGTTGGGATGACGAGCGTCTTCACCGACGACGGCCGGCACGTGCCGGTCACGGTGATCGAAGCCGGTCCCTGCACGGTGGTCGAGCGTCGAACCAAGGAGAGTCACGGCTACGATGCCGTCGCCCTCGGTTTCGGCGCGATCAAGAAGACCCGCGTGACCCGTGCCCTTGCCGGACA
This sequence comes from Vulcanimicrobiota bacterium, assembly GCA_027307235.1. GTDB lineage: Bacteria > Vulcanimicrobiota > Vulcanimicrobiia > Vulcanimicrobiales > Vulcanimicrobiaceae > DAHUXH01. The sequence continues at coordinate 332,868 of DAHUXH010000013.1, forward strand.
TTTCAAGAAACAAGGCGTCGAAGCCACCCGCTTCGTGCGCGAGTTCCGTAGCGGCATCGACGGTGTCGAGGTCGGGCAGACGGTGACCGTCGCCGGGTTCGAGCCGGGCGATCGCGTGGACATCGTCGGCATCTCCAAGGGCCACGGCTTCGCCGGCGGCATCAAGCGTCACAATTTCAGCGGCGGCGGCGCGAGCCACGGCTCGATGATCCATCGCCAGCCCGCTTCGAACGGCGACACCAACGCCGGGCGCGTCGTGCGCGGCTCGCGGCGTCCGGGGCACTTCGGCGTCGATCGCACCACCCACCAGAACCTTGAGGTCGTCCGCGCCGACGCCGAGCGCAATCTGCTGCTCGTGCGCGGTCCGGTTCCGGGAGCCAAGGGCGCGCTCGTGGTCGTTCGCAAGAGCGTCAAGGCCGCGTCCGCGGCGGCGGAGGCCAAGTAGCATGCCGAACGTTATCGACGTCAACGGCGCGGTCGTCCGCGAAGAGGCGACCCCCGCCGTCTTCACCGCCGACCATTCCTCGAAAGCGCATACCATCTACCGCGCCGTGCACCGCGAGCAGGCCAACCCGCGCGCGGGCACCGCATCGACGCTGCGCCGCGACGAAGTCTCGGGCGGCGGCAAGAAGCCGTGGAAGCAAAAAGGCACCGGCCGCGCGCGTCAAGGTTCGATTCGTTCGCCGCAGTGGCGTCACGGCGGCGTCGTCTTCGGCCCCAAGCCGCGCTCGTATGCCGAGGACCTCAATAAGAAGGAACGGCGCTTGGCGTTCGTGGCCGCGCTCTCGGAGCGTTTCGCCAACGGTGCGATCACGATTCTCGACGCGCAGAAGTTCGCGCTCGACAAGACCGCCGATTTCGCGGCGCTGCTCTTCGGCAACGCGAAAGCTGCGAAGACCGGGGCGCACACGCTGGTCGTCTACGGTCGCCACGAGGAGGCCGGAGAGGCCATGCAGCGCGTCGGCCGCAACCTGCGCCGCGTCGGCGTCACGCACGTCGGCGCGCTCGACGTGAAAGACGTGCTGCGTTACGCGCGCATCGTCTTCACCGACGAAGCCTACAAGCAGCTCGTGTCCGCCTACGCGGAGGGAAGCAAGTAATGGACGCACGCGACGTTATTGTCTCGCCGCGCATCACCGAGAAGTCGATGGCCAACGCGATCGGCTCGCAGTACACGTTCACCGTGCACCCCGATGCGACCAAGACGCAGATCCGCCATGCGATCGAAGAGATCTTCAAGGTGAACGTGCTCGCCGTCAACACGGTGAACGTTCGCGGAAAGTCTCGCACCTTCGCGCGACGCGGTGTTCGCACGAGCGGCCATCAGAGCGATTTCAAGAAGGCGATCGTCACGCTCAAGCCCGGCCAGAAGATCGAACTCGGCGGGGTGAACTACTTTGAACAGTAATATGGGATTCGGTACGCAACATGCCGGTTAAGAAATACAATCCGACCAGCCCCGGACGTCGCTTCATCACGACGATGGATTTCTCCGAACTCTCGAAGGTTGAACCCGAGAAGTCGCTGATCGAAGTTCGTCAGAAGCACGCCGGCCGGAATTTCAACGGACACATCACGGTGCGCCACAAAGGCGGCGGCACGCGCAAGATGTACCGGCTGATCGACTTCAAGCGCACCAAGGATGCGATTCCGGCGAAGGTCGCCACGATCGAATACGATCCGAATCGCTCGGCGCGCATTGCGCTCGTCAACTACAAGGACGGCGAGAAGCGCTACATTTTGGCGCCCTTGGGTCTGAAGGTCGGCGACGTGATCGAATCGGGACCGGCTGCCGACATCAAGCCCGGCAACTGCTTGCCGATCAAGAACATCCCGGTCGGTACCGTCATTCACAACGTCGAGCTTCGCCCGGGTCAAGGCGGCAAGCTCGTACGCAGCGCCGGCGTGTCGGCTCAGTTGATGGCCAAGGAAGACGAATACGCGCAGGTGCGTATGCCGTCGGGCGAAGTGCGCAAGATCCACATCAACTGTCGCGCGTCGATCGGCCAGCTCGGCAACATCGAGCATGAAAATCAAGTGATCGGAAAAGCCGGACGCTCGCGCCACCTCGGCAAGCGCCCGTCGGTTCGCGGTATCGCGATGAACCCGGTCGACCACCCGCACGGCGGCGGTGAAGCGCGTTCGACGTCGGGCCGTCCGCCGACGACGCCGTGGGGCCAGATGACGATGGGTAAGAAGACGCGCCGCAACAAGCGGACGCAATCGATGATCGTTCGGAAGCGGAAGGCGTAACGATGGGACGTTCCCTGAAAAAAGGACCGTTTGTGGCAGAGCATCTGCTCAAGAAGGTCGAGAAGATGAACGATACGCGCGACAAGCGCGTGATCAAGACGTGGAGCCGTTCCTCGACGATCGTTCCGTCGATGGTCGGCCATACGATCGGCGTGCACAACGGTAAAGCGCACGTCCCGGTCTACGTCACCGAAAACATGGTCGGTCACAAACTCGGTGAGTTCGCGCCGACGCGGAACTTCCGCGGTCACGGCGGCGACAAAGCGGCGGTGAAATCATGAGCGATCAGATCGCCGAACAGCGTCTTGAAGCCAAGGCGCATCTGCGCTTTGCGCGCATGGCGCCGCGCAAGCTGCGTCGTGTCGCCGACGCGATTCGCGGCAAGAGCGTGCGCGAAGCGCTCGTGCTCCTGAAGTTCGCCGACGTGTACGCCGCGGAGCCGCTCGCGAAACTCGTGCGCAGCGCCGCCGCCAATGCCGGAAACAATCACAACATGAACAGCGACGAGCTGTTCATCACGCGCGTTACCGTCGACGGCGGGCCGGGCGGCGGCATCACCAAGCGCTTGGACCCGCGCGCGCAAGGGCGTGCGTACTTCAAGCGCAAGCGTCTCTCGCACGTTACCGTCGTCGTCAGCGAGCAGCCGCCGAAGACGCAGCCCAAGCGCCGCGGTGGTGCGGCAATCGGTCTGAAGAAGCAGCCAACGCGGCGCGTCGCCGCTGCCGCCACGACGAGCGCGCCGAAGAAGCAGAGCGCGCGCAAACGCACCGCAGCCGCTGGAGCAACGGAGTAACCATGGGGCAGAAGATTCATCCGGTCGGCCTGCGGTTGGGCATCACGCGCACGTGGGACAGCCGGTGGTTTGAGACCAAACACTACGTCGAATGGCTGCACGAAGACGTTGCGATTCGCAAGTTCTTCAACAAATGGCAGCGTTCGGCGGCGATCAGCAAAGTCGAGATCGAGCGTCGCGCTAATCAAGCGCGCGTCATCGTCAACACCGGCAAGCCGGGTATCATCATCGGCAAACGCGGCGCGGGAATCGAAGACATCCGCAAAGGCCTCGAAAAGCTGACCGGCAAGAGCATTCAGGTTAACGTCATGGAGATCAAGGTCGCCGAACTCGACGCGCGCCTCGTCGCCCAGAACATCGTCGATCAACTCGAGAAGCGCATCGCGTTTCGCCGCGCGATGAAGCAGGCGATCATGCGGACGATGAAAGCCGGCGCACGCGGCGTCAAGGTGCAAGTTTCGGGTCGCCTGGGCGGCGCCGAGATCGCGCGCACGGAGCGAAATGCCGACGGCAAGGTGCCGCTGCACACGCTGCGCGCCGATATCGACTACGCGCACGTCGAGGCCTTCACGACCTTCGGCCGCATCGGCGTCAAAGTGTGGATCTATCGCGGCGAAGTGCTGCCCGATCAAGTGCGCGGCGAGCAAGGCGGCCGTGGCGAGCGTTCGGACCGTCCGGCGTTCCGTGACCGCCGTGAACGCGGTGGACGCGGCGGACGAGCCCGCGGCGGCAATGGTCCGCGCGAAGGCGCGCGTCCGGTGGAAGCCCCCGCAACCGATGCCGCACCGCTAGCGGCGGATCCGGTAGCGATGCCTGCGCCGGTCGCACCGGCAGAGTTCGTTGTTGCCGATCCCGTCGACATCACGGAGGTTTCCGAATAATGCTGACACCAAAGCGCGTCAAGTGGCGCAAGGTGCAGCGCGGCCGGATGACCGGTCGCGCGCTGCGCGGCAGCACGCTGACGTTCGGCGAGTACGGACTGCAGGCGATGGAGCCGTGCTGGATGACCAATCGCCAGATCGAAGCCGCCCGTATCGCGATGACGCGCCATATCAAACGCGGCGGCAAGGTCTGGATCAAAGTGTTTCCCGACAAACCGGTGACGAAGAAGCCGGCCGAAGTTCGCATGGGTTCCGGTAAAGGTAATCCCGAGTTCTGGGTGGCCGTGGTGCGGCCCGGACGCGTGCTCTTCGAGCTGTCCGGCGTCGAGGCGACCATCGCGCGCGAAGCGTTGCGTTTGGCGGCTTCGAAGCTGCCGATCGACACCAAGATCGTGTCACGCGAGGAGGCGCACGCATGAAGCAAGCCGAGCTGAACGAACTGCGGACGCTGACGGTCGACGAACTCAAGACCAAAGCGCGCGAAACGAAGGAAGAACTGTTCAACCTTCGGTTCGCATTGCGCACCGGTCATCTGACGGACTTCAGCAAGATCCGTGCGATGCGCCGGACCTATGCCCAGATTCAAACCGTGATTTCCGAGAAGCGGATCGCACAGGAGCAGCATGGAGCAGCATAACGTGGCGTCGTCGAGCGAGCAGGCACAGCCCGGTCGAGTCTCGGGGCGTCGCGTCAAACAAGGACGCGTCGCGTCCAACAAGATGGACAAGACGATCGTCGTCGTGACCGAGACGCGCGTTCCGCACCCGATGTACGGCAAGATCATTCGCAAGTCGGTGCGCTTCAAAGCGCATGACGAGAAGAACGAAGCGCAGATCGGCGACGTGGTGCGGATCATGGAATGCCGGCCGCTCTCGCGTGACAAACGCTGGCGTTTGGTCGAGATCGTGGAAAGGGCGAAGTAAGGCGGGTTCGCGATGATTCAACAAGAGACGCGACTGAAAGTCGCAGATAATTCCGGTGCGCGCGAGTTGCTGGTGATTCACATCTCCGGCGGCAGTCGCCACGCATACGCTCATGTCGGCGATGTGATCGTCGGCACCGTCAAGAGCGCGATCCCCGGCGCGGCCGTCAAGAAGGGCCAAGTCGTGAAGGCCGTGGTCGTGCGCACGACGGCGCCGATTCGGCGCACCGACGGCTCGGTTGTCCGCTGCGACGACAATGCGTGCGTCATCATCAAAGGCGAGAAAGACAATCTCGACCCGCGCGGCACGCGCGTGTTCGGTCCGGTGATGCGTGAACTGCGCGATCGGGGCTTCCTCAAGATCGCTTCGCTCGCGCCGGAGGTGCTGTGAAGTGAAAACGCATGTGATCAAAGGCGACACCGTCGTGATTCGCCGCGGCAAGGAAAAGGGCAAGTCGGGCGTCGTCAAAGCGATCTTCGCGGACGCCGGCAAAGCGACGGTTGAGGGCCTCAACGTCGTGAAGCGCCACACCAAGCAAGGCGCGCAAGGTCCGAGCAGTCCGCAGGGCGGCGGCATCGTCGAAAAAGAGGCAGCGTTGCCGCTCTCGGTGCTGCAGTACGTGTGCGAGAAATGCAAGACGCCGACGCGTCTGCGCCGCGGCATCACCGCCGACGGCCTGCGTCACCGCGTGTGCGTGAAGTGCGGCGAACCCGCGCGCGAATCGGCGAAGGGAGCGTAACGATGGCCGTCCGTTTGAAAGAGAAATACGAGCAAACCGTCAAGGGCCATCTGCGCGAAAAGTTCGGATATGCGAACGTCAACCAGATCCCGAAACTCGAAAAAGTCGTCGTGAACATGAGCGTCGGGGAAGCGATCAGCAATCCGAAGGCGCTCGATGCGGCCGTTGCCGAGCTTGTCGCGATCACCGGTCAGAAGCCGATCGTCGCCAAGGCCAAGAAGTCGATCGCGGCGTTCAAGCTGCGCGAAGGCATGAACATCGGCGCGAAGGTGACCCTGCGCGGCGAGCGGATGTATGTCTTCTTGGATAAGCTGTTCTCGGTCGTGCTGCCGCGTATTCGCGATTTCCGTGGTCTGCCGACCAAGTCGTTCGACGGCCGCGGCAACTACAACATGGGCCTCAAAGAGCAGCTGGTTTTTCCTGAGATCAACTTCGACAAGGTCGACAAGGCGCGTGGCATGGACATCACCATCGTGACGAGCGCGAAGACCGACGAAGAAGCTTCAGAGTTTCTCGTCGCAATGGGTCTGCCGCTTCAGAAGGGACGCAACTAATGGCGAAGACGAGTATGATCGTCAAATCGCAACGTGCGCCGAAGTTTTCGGCGCGTGCGCACAATCGCTGCAAAGTGTGCGGCCGGCCGCGCGGCTACCTTCGCAAGTTCGCGATGTGCCGCATTTGCTTCCGCGAACATGCCCACCGCGGCGTCGTACCCGGCGTCACAAAGGCGTCGTGGTAAGGAGAGCACGAAATGGCAGTGATTAGCGATCCGATCGCCGATTTGCTCACGCGCATCCGCAACGCGAATACGGCCAACATGAAAGTGGTCGATATTCCGGCGTCGCGCGAGAAGCTTTCGATCGTGCAGATCCTCAAGGATGAAGGCTTCATCGAGGATTTCGAGCGCGTGAACGAGGGCCCGCAAGGCCGCCTTCGCGTGCAGCTCAAGTACGGTCCAGAAAAAGAAAAAGTCATCACGGGACTGCGGCGCATCTCGCGTCCGGGCTTGCGCGTGTACACGGGCAAGACGGAGATTCCGCGCGTGCTCGGTGGTCTCGGTTTGGTCATCATCTCGACGTCGAAGGGCATCATGTCCGGCAAGAAAGCGAAAAAGCTTGGTGTCGGCGGTGAAGTCCTGGCGTACGTGTGGTAGTCGAGGAACGCTAGAGATGTCTCGCATTGGAAAACTTCCGGTTGTCGTCCCCGCCGGCGTCAACGTGACCCTCGGCGACGGCGAGGTCCACGTCAAAGGCCCCAAGGGTGAATTGACGCAACATATTCTCGCCGACGTCGTCGCCGTCAGCATGGAGAGCAATCACGTCGTGGTCGCTCGTCGCGGTGAAGCCAAGGCACATCGCGCCGCGCACGGTCTGACGCGCACGCTGATCGCGAACATGGTCGAGGGCGTCAGCAAGGGCTATCGCCGAAGCTTGGAGATTCAGGGCGTCGGCTATCGCGCCGCGAAAGCGGGCGAGAAGCTGAACCTGAGTCTTGGGTATTCGCATCCGGTGGTCTTCGAACCGCCGACCGGCATCACGCTCTCCGTCGAGGGCCAGAACAAGATTCACGTGGACGGGATCGACAAGCAGAAGGTCGGTCAAGTCGCGGCGGAGATCCGTTCGTTGCGTCCGCCCGAGCCGTACAAGGGGAAGGGCATTCGCTACGAGGGTGAGTTCGTGCGCAAGAAATTGGGTAAGGCCGGAAAGGCTGGTAAGAAGTAATGGCGCTATCGAAAGATCAGTCGCGCCGCAAACGTCACGGACGCGCGCGCAACACGGTTTCCGGTACGCCCGAGCGTCCGCGCTTGATGGTTCGCCGCACGCTGCATCACATCTACGCCACGGTGATCGACGACACCAAGGGGCACACGCTTGCCGCGGCGTCGACGCGCGAGAAGTCGCTGGCCGACGGGTTGGAGTCCACCAAGGCAACCGATGCGGCCAAGAAAGTCGGTCAGGCGATCGCGGCCAAAGCCAAGGCGCTCGGCGTCAGCGCGGTCGTGTTCGATCGGGGCGGTTACAAATATCACGGGCGCGTTCAGGCGCTCGCCGATGCAGCTCGTGAAGCGGGATTGGAGTTCTGATGAACTATCGTGGTGGTCGCGAGCGCGACAGCAGCGGCCTGGAAGAAACCGTCGTCCGCGTCAATCGCGTGGCGAAAGTCGTCAAGGGCGGTAAGCGCTTTTCGTTTAGCGCGCTCGTGGTCGTCGGCGATCGCAAGGGCCGGGTCGGTTATGCGATCGGCAAAGCCGGCGAAGTGCCGGAGGCGATTCGCAAAGGCGTCGAGCAAGCCAAGAAAAACCTGATCACCGTGCCGATGGTCGACAAGACGATTCCGCACATGGTCACCCACGAGATCGGCGCCGCGCGCGTGCTGCTCAAGCCAGCGGCTCCGGGTACCGGCGTGATCGCCGGGGGCTCGATGCGCGCCGTGCTCGAACTGGCCGGCATCCACGACATCCTCACGAAGTGTTTGGGAACCAACAATCCCATCAACGTGGTGATGGCGACGGTCGAAGGTCTCAAGTCCCTGAAGACGGCGCAGAAGGTCGCGGAACTTCGCGGCAAGACCGTCAAAGATATTTTCGCAGCGTAAACAGTCGAACTGAGAGAGAGTATGGCGGAGAAGAAGACCACCAAAGCGACCGGTAGCGCAAAGTCCAGCGCGAAGCGGGTCGCCAAGAAGACCACGGGCGCGTCAGCGATCGCATCGCCGTCCGCGCCGGGCTTGACGCTTGGGGCGATCAAGCCGGCCAAGGGATCGTGGCCCAAGCGCACGCGCGTGGGTCGCGGCCACGGCTCGGGCATGGTGAAGACCGGCGGCGAAGGCGGCAAGGGTCAGACCGTGCGTTCGGGCGGCGGCAAAGGCCCGGCGTTCGAAGGCGGCCAGACGCCGTGGGCACGCCGTCTTCCGCATCGCCGCGGCTACTCGCAGAAGGCGCGCGACATCGGACATTTCCGTACGTCGTTCACCGTCGTCAACCTGCACCAGCTTGCGGCATGGGACGTTGCGGTCGAGATCAATCCGCAGACGCTGCGCGAGAGCGGCATCATCAAAGTCGCGCCCGACGGCGTGAAGATTTTGGGCGGCGCAAAGACCGGAAAGACGGTTCCGCCGGGATTGAAGTTCCGCGGCGTGGTGTTCTCGCAGAGCGCTCGCGAAGCGCTGGCTGCCGCCGGCGCAACGTTCGAGGGCGAATAGCCGCGTGCTGAGCAATCTTCGCGCCGCAGTCCTCGTGCCGGAGATCCGGCAGCGCGTGCTCTTCGTGCTGTTCGCGTTCGCGTGGTTCGTCTTCATGATCCACGTCCAACTGCCCAACGTGAACGAAGCCAATTGGCAGCGCGTGCTGCAAAGCGGCGCATTCTACAACTTGCTCGGCTTCCTGTCGGGCGGCGCGCTGCAAAAACTCTCGATCATCGCGATGGGCATCACGCCCTACATCAACGCCTCGATCATCATGCAACTGATGACGGTGGTCTTGCCCCAGCTCGAAGACCTGGCGAAGAAGGGCGGCGAGGAAGGCCGTAAGCGCATCAGTCAGTACACGCGCTGGATGACGATCGTCCTGGCCGGTTTCCAAGCGACGTTCATGGCCAACGCCATGCGCAGCGCCAACGTCTTCTACGACACCAGCATCTGGTATCTGCTCTTCGCGATCATCGCGATGGTGGCCGGAACGCTCTTTCTCATGTGGCTCGGCGAGCAGATCACCGACAAAGGCATCGGAAACGGCGTCTCGCTGATTATCTTCATCGGTATCGTGCTGCGCTTTCCGCAGTACGTCGTGCAGACGTACTCGTCGACGAGCCAGGGCGGCGAAAGCTTGCTCAATCTCGTGCTGTACATCGCGGTCGCGATCATCGTGATCATCTCGATCGTGTTCCTGTATCAAGGCCAGCGCCGCGTTCCGGTGCAACAGGCTCGGCGCGTCGTCGGACGCAAGATGTACGCCGGGCGCTCGACCTACATTCCGTTGCGCTTGAACAACGCGGGCGTCATCTCGATCATCTTCGCGATCTCGCTATTGCTGCTGCCGCAGCAGGCGCTGTCGTGGTTCAACCACCCCGGCGCGACCGGACCGATCGCAAGCGTGGCGCAGTTCCTCAACGTGTGGTTCAGCCCGAGTGGTTGGCTCTATAACGTCGTCTACTTCTTGCTGGTCGTGATCTTCACGTTCTTCTACAGCTCGATCGTGCTCAACACGCGCGACGTGGCCGACAACCTGAAGAAGTCGGGCTCGTATATTCCCGGTATTCGCCCGGGCCAGCCGACGGTCGACTACCTCAACAAGATTCTGATGCGCATCACCACGGCAACCGCGATCTACCTCGGATTGCTCGCGGTCTTGCCGGGTGCGATGCAGCGCGGCCTCTCGGTGACGACATTTTATCTCGGCTCGACGTCGCTGCTGATCGTCGTCGGCGTGGCGCTCGACACGATCACGCAGATCGAAGCGCGTCTGGCAATGCGCGACTACCGCGGGTTCATCAAACGGTAATGGCCCTGGACATCGTGCTGCTCGGCGCTCCCGGCGCAGGCAAGGGAACGCAGGCGCAGTTGCTCTGCAAGCAGTTCGGCTATCGTCAGATATCGACCGGCGATCTGCTGCGCGATAACAGCGCGCGCGGGACGGAATTGGGCGTTGCCGCAGAAGACTTCATGAAGCGCGGCGCACTCGTCCCCGACGATCTCATCATCAAGATGGTCGAAGGCGAACTGCACGGCGACGAGGCGGTGCTCTTCGATGGTTTTCCGCGCACGGTAGCGCAGGCGCAAGCACTTGACGCGGCGCTCGACGCGCGCGGCCGCGGACTTCCCGAGGCGGTGTTCTTCCAGATCGATCGCCCGTTGCTCGAAGAGCGCTTGCTCGGACGATGGACGAACCCGCGCACCGGGCGCGTCTATCACGAACGCTTCAATCCGCCGCGCCGGCCGGGCATCGACGACGAAGACGGCGGTCCGCTGATTCAGCGCGAAGACGACAAGCCCGAGACGATCAAACGCCGGCTCGACGTCTTCGAAGCGCAGACGCTTCCGCTCGTCGAGTACTACGATCACGCGCATCGCCTCGCGGCCATCGACGCGACGCGATCGGTCGACGAGGTCGCGCACGCATTGCTGCACGTGATCGGCATGGAGCACGCACATTAGATGATCACGCTGAAGTCGCCGCGTGAGATCGAGACCATGCGTCGCGGGGGGAAGATCACCGCGCGCGTGTTGGGCGAACTCATGCAGGCCGCCAAGCCCGGCGTGACCACCATGCACCTCGATGAAATCGCCGAGCGGCGCATTCGCGAACTCGGCGCGATCCCGACGTTCAAGGGCTACCACGGGTTCACCGCGTCGATCTGCGCGTCGGTCAATGAGGAAGTCGTTCACGGCATTCCCGGAAAGCGAACGCTGCACGACGGCGACTTGCTCTCGATCGACATCGGAGCGACCTTCGAAGGCTTCGTTACCGACAGCGCGGTGACCGTGCCGGTCGGTGAAATATCGGAAGAAGCACGCCGTCTGATGACGGTGACGCAGGAATGTCTGATGCTCGGTATCGCGCAGATGCAGGTCGGCGGCCACGTCGGCGACATCGGCGCGGCGGTCGCCGCGCATGCGGAAAAACACGGCTACGGCGTGGTGCGAGAACTGGTCGGACACGGCGTCGGGACCGCGATGCACGAAGAGCCGCAGGTCCCCAACTACGGCGTTGCGGGCACCGGCATGGAGTTCCGGCCGGGGCTGGTTCTGGCGATCGAGCCGATGATCACCGGCGGCGATCACCGGGTTCGCACCTTGAAAGACGGCTGGACAGTCGTAACGGCGGATGGTAAACTCGCAGCGCACTTCGAGCATACGATCGCCGTGACCGAGGACGGTCCGAAAATCCTGACGCTCCGCGAGATTGGGGAGCATCCGGACGTCGACCGGTACCGGCCGGCGGCCGAGACCGGCGCAGCAGCATAATCATTGACACTAGCGATGGTTGAAAGGCGCCCATAGACCGGGCGGAGCGCAACAGAATGAAAGTCAGACCTTCAGTCAAGAAAATTTGTGAAAAATGCAAGATCATTCGCCGCCACGGCAAGGTGCGCGTGATCTGCGACGTCAACCCGAAACACAAACAGGTTCAGGGTTAGGAAAGGTGTTGCTGTAGTGGCTCGTATCGCTGGTATCGATCTGCCGCGCGAGAAGCGCGTTGAGATCGCCTTGACGTACATTTACGGGATCGGCTTGACGACCTCGCACAAGATACTGGCTCATGC